>NZ_JAYLVL010000002.1:81085-167317 GCF_046156175.1 Lacisediminihabitans sp. H27-G8 | reverse complement strand
CCCCAACAAGCTGCACCAGCAGCTCATCAACGACCCGTTCAAGATCCTCGATCTGCTCGGCAGCTACGACGTGATCGCCCGCATCACCGGTGGTGGCCCCTCGGGCCAGGCCGGCGCTCTGCGTCTCGGCATCTCGCGTTCGCTCAACCAGATCGATGAAGAGAACAACCGTGCGGCCCTCAAGAAGGCCGGCTTCCTCAGCCGTGACGCTCGCGTCAAGGAGCGCAAGAAGGCCGGACTCAAGAAGGCACGTAAGGCGCCTCAGTTCTCCAAGCGCTAACGCGCTGCAACTGACCCGCTTTCTATGCCTCGCCTCTTCGGCACCGACGGCGTTCGGGGTCTAGCGAACGACGTCATCACGGTAGAGCTGGCCGTCGGGCTTGCCCAGGCCGCTTCCGTGGTGCTCGGTAAAGGACGATTCGCCGACGGTCGTCGAGCCTCCGGGCGACGGCCGGTGGGCGTCGTCGCGCGCGATCCCCGGGTCTCCGGTGAGTTCATCGCGGCGGCCGTCATGGCCGGTTTCGCCAGTTCCGGCGTCGATGTTCTCGACGCCGGAATCATCCCGACACCGGCTGCGGCCTTCCTGATCTCGGATATCAAGGCCGATTTCGGCGTCGTGATCTCGGCATCCCATAATGCGGCTCCCGATAACGGGATCAAGTTCTTCGCGGTGGGCGGCACGAAATTGCCCGATGAAGTGGAAGACCGCATCGAAGCCGCGCTTGCGGAGAAGAAGCTTGCTCCGACCGGGGTCGAGGTCGGACGCATCCGTCGTTTCGCGGATGCCGAAGATCGCTACGTGCTCCATCTGCTCTCGACGCTCCCTCACCGGCTCGAGGGCATCCATGTGGTGCTCGACTGCGCCAATGGCGCCGCCGCCGGGATCTCCCCGGAGGTCTTCACTGACGCGGGCGCCACCGTCACGGTGATCGGTTCCGATCCCGATGGATACAACATCAACGAGGGAGTCGGCTCCACCCACCTCGACAATCTCGCCCGCGCGGTGCTCGAACACGGCGCCGATGTTGGCATCGCCCACGACGGGGATGCGGATCGGTGCCTCGCCGTCGATCACCTCGGCCAGATCGTGGACGGCGACCAGATCATGGCGATCCTCGCGGTCTCCATGAAGGAGCGCGGCCTGCTCGCGGAAGACACTCTCGTCGCTACGGTGATGTCTAACCTCGGCCTCAAGGTCGCGATGGCCGAGCACGGCATCACCCTGTTGCAGACCTCCGTCGGCGACCGCTACGTGCTCGAGACTCTCACCGAGAAGAAGTTGAGCCTCGGGGGTGAACAGTCCGGGCATGTGATCATGAGCCAGTTTGCGACAACCGGCGACGGCATCCTCACCGGACTCCACCTGCTCGCCGAGATGGCACGCACCGGTAAGTCGCTGGCGGAGCTCGCCGCGGTGATGACGGTGTATCCGCAGGTCATGATCAACGTGCGCGGGGTGGATCACCACGGTCTGGCGACGAACACGGTGATCGCGGATGCGGTTCGCGCCGCCGAGGCGCGCCTCGGCGAGACCGGGCGGGTGCTGCTGCGCAAGTCCGGTACCGAACCGATGGTGCGGGTGATGGTAGAGGCGGAAGACCAGGCGACGGCCCAGGCGATCACCGAGTCGCTGGCTAAGGTCGTGCGGGAACAGCTCGCTCGCTGACCGTTGCCGGGGTCTCGCCCGTCAGTAAGTGCCCCGTCGCGGGGCGGGAGCGACAGTCAGTGACGGATGATCGCCGCTCGCCGCAGGGCATGGTGCGGTGGCAGGGCTCCGTAGGGCTAGCTGCCGTCGGTCGAGAGGGTGTGGTGCCGAGCCGTCGAAAGGTGCTCCCTCGCGCGACGATTTCGACAGTTAGTGGCGATTGACCGTGCTTGGTCGTGGTCGTGGTCGTGGTCGTGGTCGGCGTCGGCGTCACGGGCGGCGTCTACGCGAGGAATCCGCTCAGTGGCAGAAAGCGCCCGCCCCGCCACGGTCTCCCGGCTACCTGTGTCCGGCCGTCAATATGTGCTCGATCGCGCGAAAGAGGCGACCGTTGGTGACGTTTCGCCGCGGTAAAAGTGCCGGCGTGCGGGAAGACCTCTGCGTCGGGTATCTCCCCGGCTCGCCCAGCCGTCAATAGGTGCTCTTTTCGGAGGAGGAGACGACATCGAGTGACTGTTCGACCGTCGCCTGCCGCACACCCGAACCGACACCGTGGTGGATGGCTCCGCTAGATCTTCCTCAAGAGAACACTGTTCACGGCGTGATCCGCTCCCTTGCGCAGCACGAGGTCCGCCCGAGAGCGCGTGGGAAGCACATTCTGCACCAGGTTCGGCTCATTGATGCGCTTCCAGATATCGGCGGCGCGAGCCACCGCCTCCTCGTGGCTCAGGCTCGCGAAGCGGTGGAAGTAGGACTTGGGGTTGGTGAACGCGCCCTGCTGGAGCTTCAGGAATCGCTCCTCGTACCAGCGCGCGATGTCGGAGGTGCGAGCATCCACATAGACGGTGAAGTCGAACAGGTCGCTGATCGCCAGACCGTGCCCGGATGACGGCGGCTGCAGCACGTTCAGGCCCTCGACGATGAGGATGTCCGGCCGCCGCACCACGATCTCGGCGTCGTGGATGATGTCGTAGCTGAGGTGCGAATAGAACGGGGCTCGCACCTCCTCCGCTCCGCTCTTCACCTTCGTGACGAAGCGGAGCAGCGCGCGGCGATCGTAGGACTCGGGGAACCCCTTGCGCTCCATCAGGCCGCGCCGTTCGAGTTCCGCGTTGGGAAGCAGGAACCCGTCGGTGGTCACGAGCTCGACGCGGGGGGTGTCCTCCCAGCGCGAGAGAAGCTCACGCAGCAGCCGGGCGCTGGTCGACTTGCCGACCGCGACGGATCCAGCGACCCCGATCACAAAGGGCGTTGCGGGCGAATCGCGCCCGAGAAAACGACTCGTGTCGCGATGGAGTTGGCGAGCGCCCACCGCGTAGAGGCTGATGAGCTTGCTGAGAGGGAGGTAGACGTCGGTCACCTCGCTCAGGTCCAGGCGGTCGCCGAGGCCGCGCAGACCCACGATCTCGGTCGGCGAAAGCGGGAGCTCGGTTGTCGGCGCGAGGGCCGCCCAGTCGGCACGCTCGATTTCGACGAACGGTGTGGAGTGGGCGGACGTCGAGTGGGCCGCGGCGGAATGGGCCTTGTCGGACATAGGAATTCAGGCTACCGGAGACCCGGTGTGCCGACGACCCGGCGGATATGCCTCGGCCGGTGCCGTAAAATCGGGTTTCATGTGTGGAATCGTGGGCTACGTCGGCAGCAACCAGAGTATCGAAGTACTGCTGGGGGGCCTTCGTCGACTCGAATACCGCGGCTACGACTCGGCGGGGATCGCCGTGATCGACCCAGAGGGCGTGCTGCATACGCGCAAGCGGGCGGGCAAGCTGCAGGTACTCATCGACGATCTGGATGGCCGCGAGATGGCGAACGGCGCCACCGGCATCGGGCACACGCGGTGGGCGACCCACGGTGGCCCCAACGACCAGAATGCGCACCCTCACCTCGGGGATGACGGCAAACTCGCACTCATCCACAATGGAATCATCGAGAACTTCGCCGAACTCAAGGCCGAGCTTCTCGCATCCCACCCCGACACCGTCTTCACCAGCGAGACCGATACCGAGGTCGCGGCGCTGCTCGTGGGAATCGAGTACCAGAAGACGGGCGACCTCGCTGTCGCTCTTCGCAACGTGGTCGATCGGCTGCACGGTGCGTTCACCCTGCTCGTGCTCCACAAAGACCAGCCCGGAGTCGTCGTCGGCGCCCGAAGGAACTCGCCCCTGGTGATCGGCCTCGGCGATGGCGAGAACTTCCTCGGGTCGGATGTCGCGGCCTTCGTCGAGCACACCCGTCGCGCCATGGCGATCGGCCAGGACCAGCTCGTCACCATCACCGCCGACAGCGTCACGGTCACCGACTTCCTCGGTAACCCGGTCGAGACCGAAGAATTCGAGATCGCCTGGGATGCCTCTGCAGCCGAGAAGGGTGGATGGTCGAGCTTCATGGCCAAGGAGATCAGCGAGGAGCCGGAGGCTATCGCCAAGACCCTGCTCGGCCGCATCGCCGACGGAGCGGTGCGACTGCACGAGCTCGACAGCCTCGGCGACGATGCCCTGCGGGACATCGACCGCATCGTGATCCTCGGCTGCGGCACGGCCAACTATTCCGGGATGCTCGGTAAATACGCGATCGAGAAGTGGGCACGCATCCCCGTGGATGTCGAACTCTCGCACGAGTTCCGCTACCGCGATCCGGTGATCGACGCCCGCACTCTCGTCGTGTCGATCAGCCAGTCGGGTGAGACCATGGACACCCTGATGGCCGTGAAGTATGCGGTTGCGGCCGGGGCGAAGACGCTCTCGATCTGCAACACCCAGGGCGCCACCATCGCCCGTGAATCCGACGCCGTGATCTACACGCACGCCGGACCGGAGGTGGCCGTGGCATCCACCAAGGCCTTCGTCGCTCAGGTCGCCGCGCTGTATCTCTTCGGCCTGCACGTCGCCCGCGTGCGCCAGACGCTCTCTGCGGTAGAGATCGCGGGCCTGCTCGACGAGCTCCAGGCGTTGCCCGACCAGCTCGCGACCGTGCTCGAGCAGCACGACGCGATCACCCAGCTTGCGGGCTGGATGACGGACACCCGTTCCGTGCTCTTCCTCGGCCGTCACGCGGGATACCCCGTGGCGCTCGAGGGCGCGCTCAAGCTCAAGGAGCTCGCCTACATCCATGCGGAGGGTTTCGCGGCCGGTGAACTCAAGCACGGTCCGATCGCGCTCATCGAGCCGGGCCAGCCCGTCTTCGTCATCGTGCCGAGCCCGCGCGCGAAGGATTCGCTGCATCCCAAGGTCGTGTCGAACATCCAGGAGATCCGCGCCCGCGGTGCTCGCATCCTCGCCATCGCCGAAGAGGGGGATGTCTCGGTGCTGCCCTATGCCGACACCGTGATCCGCATCCCGCTCGCCTCCACGCTGTTCGAGCCGCTGCTCGCCGTTGCGCCACTGCAGATCTTCGCAATGGAACTCGCCGCGGCCAAGGGGCTCGACGTGGACCAGCCCCGCAACCTGGCTAAGTCGGTCACGGTCGAGTAACTCGCTCGAGTAACACCCGGGAGGCATCGGAATGATCATCGGCATCGGTGTGGATGTCGTCGATCTCGCCCGTTTCGAGCGCGCCACCACCCGAACACCGGGAGTTCTCACCCGCTTGTTCGCCGAGAGCGAACAGTGGGACGGGGAGGCCAGAAGATCGCTCAGCTCCATGGCCGCGCGGTTCGCGGCGAAGGAGGCCGTCATCAAGGCGATCGGCGATTCCACCGGGGTGCGCTGGCACGACATGGCCGTCGTCTCGGATGGCCTTCGTAATCCCTCGATCGAGGTCTACAACTCTCTCGCCGACATCGTCGCGGCGCGGGGGATCTCCGCCATCCACCTGTCGATGAGCCACGATGCCGGGGTCGCGATCGCCTACGTGATCGCCGAGGGTCCGGGCGCTTCATGAGCCGGCCGCTTCGCGAGGCGCGTGTCGATCTCGACGCGGTGGCCCACAACATCCGCGTGCTGCGCGGCAACATCGGGGATGCTCGGCTCATGACCGTCGTCAAGTCGCGCGCCTACGGCCACGGTGCCGTGGCCGTCTCGCGCGCAGCGATCGCCGCCGGCACGGACTGGCTCGGCGTCGTGGACATCGCCGAGGCGCTCGAGTTGCGCGCGGCGGGCATCGATGCGCCGATCCTCGCCTGGTTGCACGGCCCCGAAGCCGGTTTCGACGACGCCATCGCCGCAGACATCGACCTCGGAGTGCACTACCTCCAGCAGCTCGACCGGGTGGCGGATGCTGCGGGCACCGCCTCCGTGCAGCTCAAGGTGGACACCGGCCTTGGTCGCAACGGCGCCGTGGAGTCCGACTGGCGCCCGCTGTTCGAGGCGGCCGCCGAGCACGAGCGTGCCGGGCGGCTGAGGGTGCGCGGGCTCTGGAGTCATCTCGCCAATGCCGGAGAGGGGGAGGATCTCGCCCAGGTCGCGGCCTTCGAGCGGGCGATCGCCGATGCGCTGTCGGCAGGGCTCACTCCCGAACTGCGCCATCTCGCCGCGACCGCCGGAGCGCTCAGGGTGCCCTCCGCGCGATTCGGCCTGGTGCGGGTGGGAATCGGCACCTACGGCCTTTCACCTTTCGACGACGCGAGCTCCGCCGATCTCGGGCTCCGTCCGGCGCTCGAATTGAGCGCGGGCATCGTCTCCGTGAAGCGCGCCCCGGCGGGCACCGGCGTGTCGTACGGCTTCGACTACCGCACGCCCGTCGAGACGAGCCTTGCGCTCGTGCCCCTCGGGTACGGCGACGGCATCCCTCGCCAGGCATCGGGGCGCGGACCGGTGTCCATCAACGGTCGCCAGTACCGGGTCGCCGGCCGCGTCGCGATGGACCAGTTCGTGGTGGACGTGGGCGACGACGAGGTCGCGGTGGGCGACCGCGCGGTGCTGTTCGGGGATCCCGGGACCGGGGTGCCGTCCGTGGACGACTGGGCACGAGCCGCCGACACCATCAACTATGAGATCGTCACGCGCCTCGGCGGCCGGATCGAGTGGACCTATGCAGCTAGAGATTGACACCCCGGAACACATGGCCGAGCTCGGGGCCCGTCTCGCCCTCGAGCTGAAGGCCGGCGACCTGGTTGCGCTCAACGGCGAGTTGGGGGCCGGGAAGACCACCTTCACCCGTGGTCTCGGCGAACAGCTCGGTGTGCGGGGATCGGTGACGAGTCCCACCTTCGTGCTCGCTCGCACGCATCGGCGGCTCGTCGAAGGCGCCCCCCTCGTGCACGTGGACGCCTACCGGCTCGGTAGTGCGGCCGAGCTCGATGATCTCGACATCGACTGGTCGGCGTCGATCGTGGTGGTCGAATGGGCGGCCGGGATGCTGGACGGTGTCGCCGAACACTGGATCGAGATCGACATCCGCCGGCCGACCGGCGCGGGTGCCGACGTCGCGGACGGGGACGAACCGGTGGAGCCGCGGATCGTCACCATCACCGGGCACGGCGCACGCTGGCGCGACCTTAGGCTGGACTGATGCTGCTCGCCATCGACACCTCCGCCGGGACGAGTGTCGCCGTGGTCGACCGGGACCGAGGCATCCTCTCGGAAGTGAACGATTCCGACACCCGGCGCCATGCCGAGGTGATCGGCGAAGCGATCCTGTTCGCGATCGAGCGGTCCGGCATTGCGATCGACCAGCTCTCCGGAGTCACCGCGGGCATGGGCCCTGGTCCGTTCACCGGCCTGCGGGTGGGGATCGCCGCCGCCCAGGCTTTCGCCTTCGGGGCGTCCCGTCCGCTCGTGCGTGTGGTGAGCCACGATGCGGTCGCCTGGGGTCACTTCGCGGCGGGCAATACGGGCCCGCTGCTCGTCGTCACGGACGCCCGTCGACGCGAGGTCTACTTCTCCGCCTACTCCGGCGTCGATTCGGTAGGACTTCCGGTGCGCGCGCAGGAACCGGGACTGTGCCGCCCCGATGAGCTGTCCCTGGCGGTGGCGGATTATGAGGACTACGAGCGGATCGATGCGGCCGAGGTGTCCGCCGCATCCGCCGGTCTGCTCGCCGAGGGCCTGTTCCTGCACAAGCGTGCCTTCGCCGGTGCTGAGGCGCTCTACCTGCGGGCACCGGATGCCACGGTCTCGGCCGGTCCGAAGCGGGTGAGCTGAGTGAGCTGGCAACTGCGTGTCGCGACGACGGAAGACCTCGCCCGCATCATGGAGCTCGAGACCGGCACATTCGGCACCGACGCCTGGTCGAGTGACGCGATGCTCAGCGATCTGCGCAATCCGCAGTGCTATTACCTCGTGGCCGACAGGCTGGGATTCCCGGGAGAGCTCGACGGTTACGCCGGGCTGTTCGCCCCCCGAGGTGCCCTCGAGGGAGACATCCAGACCATAGCCGTGGCAGAGACCGCTCGCCGGGGAGGGCTCGGTCGAGCGCTGATGAACGCGCTGATCGGCGAGGCACGCAAGCGCGGCGCGAAAGAAGTGTTCCTCGAGGTGCGCGCAGACAATCCTGGTCCCAAACGCCTCTACGACAGTCTCGGATTCGAGGAGATAGCGGTGCGGGTGGGCTATTACCAACCGGACGGCGTGGATGCGATCGTGATGCGGCTCGACGTGCCAGAGCCCGTCACTCGACCGGCGGTCGGACAGTGACCGGCGGCCCTCTCGTGCTGGGCATCGAGACGAGCTGTGATGAGACCGGGATCGGCATCGTCCGCGGCACGACCCTGCTCGCCAACGTGATCGCCTCCTCGATGGACGAGCACGCCCGCTACGGGGGAGTCGTGCCCGAGATCGCCGCCCGTGCCCACCTCGAGGCGCTGACTCCGGCCCTGACGGCGGCGCTCGCCGGGGCCGGAGTGACGCTCGCCGAGCTCGACGCCATCGCCGTGACCAGCGGGCCGGGCCTTTCCGGTGCCCTCATGGTGGGTGTCGGAGCGGCAAAGGCGCTCGCTGTCGCCCTCGACAAGCCGCTCTACGCCATCAATCACCTCGTGGGGCATGTGGGTGCCGATGTTCTGCGAGACGACGGCACGGACATCGAGCTTCCGACCATCGCACTGCTGGTGTCGGGTGGTCACACGTCGTTGTTGCACGTGCGCGACCTGATCTCCGATGTCGAACTTCTCGGCGAGACCATCGACGATGCCGCCGGCGAGGCTTTCGACAAGGTGGCTCGTCTGCTCGGGCTGCCCTATCCCGGTGGCCCGCAGATCGATCGGGTGGCGATGGGCGGTGACCCGAAGGCGATCCGTTTCCCGCGCGGGCTCAGCCAACCCAAAGACATGGCGAAGCATCGCTACGACTTCTCCTTCTCGGGGCTCAAGACCGCCGTGGCGCGCTGGGTGGAGCAGAAGCGTGATGCGGGCGAAGAGGTGCCCGTGGCGGATGTCGCGGCGAGCTTCCGTGAGGCGGTCACCGATGTGCTGCTCACGAAGGCGGTCGCGGCCTGCCGGGACCTCGGCGTACCGCGGCTGCTGCTCGGCGGCGGAGTCGTCGCCAACGCCCGGGTTCGAGAGGTCGCGGCGGAGCGCTGTGCGGCTGCGGGAATCGAGCTGCGGATCCCCCCGCTGGCCCTCTGCACCGATAACGGAGCGATGATCGCGGCCATCGCGGCAAGGCTGATCGAGGCCGGCCACGGGCCTTCCGCCCTGTCGTTCGGGGCCGACTCCACCTTGCCGGTCACGGTCATCCAAGCCTGACTCGAGCGCCGGGCTCACCGCAACGCTGTTTGACATGCCACCACGGCGGTGAAATGCTGTGAATCGCCTGACCCAGACAACGTTCTCAAAGGAGCAACCATGACTGACCCCGACAACGGCGCCGTGCCGCCGGTACCGCCGCCAGCCTCGCCCGTGACTCCGCCCGTCGCGCCTCCCGTGATGCCGCCGGCTCCTCCGGCCGGGGACGGCTACACGACTGCCCCTCCCGCCTATGCCGCTACGGGTGTCGTCGGCCCCAAGAAGACCCTCAGCCTCATCGGAATGATCGCGGGAATCGTCGGTCTTCTCGGTTTCTGGGTCGTCTTCATCCCGATCGTCGGGTCGGTGCTGCAGCTCTTCATCCCCGGCGCCGCGCTGGTGCTCGGAATCCTCGGTCGCAAGCGCGAAGGTCTGCCGGCCAAGGGATTCTGGATGACCGCGATCATCACCGGAATCGTCGGCCTGGTCATTGCGATCATCGCCCTCATCGGCTGGATCGCCCTCTTCGCCATCGGTGGCGCCAACGGCGCCTTCGACTCGAACAACTACTAGTCGCACGCTTTCGACCGTCAGGGTCCGTCTCCTTCGGGGACGGGCCCTTTGTCGGCTACCGGCCGATGCCGGGGTGCCGAGTCATCAGTCGCGGAAGGTGACTCGCTCGCACAGGAGAGCGGTGTGCCGACCCGCCACGCGGGTGAGCACCAGTGTCGCGGACTGCGGGCCGTGGAGGGAGAGCTTGCGCCGGAAAGCCGCTGGATCGACATCCACTCCGCGCTTCTTGATCTCGAGCGAACCGATGCCCCGTGCAGCCAGCTCCTTCTTCAGCCGACGTTCGTCAAGCGGGAAGGTCTCGACCACACGGAAGCACGCGGCAAAAGGCGTCTCGATCGCGGTCTCAGAGGTGAGGTAGGCGATGCCGTCGCTCAGCATGGTCGCGCCGATGCGCCGGCCGAGGTCGCCGATCAGTCGGGAGCGGATGACCGCCCCATCGGGCTCGTACAGGTAGCTGCCGAGCGTGCCGGTCTCGACATCCGTGCTGTCGCCGGTGGAGGCGAGCTCCGCGGTGCCGTGCTCGCCGATCACGAGCGCGGAGCGGCGGATGCCCGGGCGCGCGAGGCTGCCGAACCAGAGCCCGAGCTCGACCACGTCGCGATCGACGGACACCCACTGCGCCTCAGCCTCTGGCGGGATGAGGTCGCGGTCGATCCCGGGTCCGAGTTTGATTCCGGTGGGCAGCCGGTCCGCGATACCGAAGGCGAAATCGAGCGTCGGCGAATAGTCGGCGGGGTCCGAGAGGCGGGAGGTGTTCTGGTGGCCGGCGGTGCGTCGGGCGGGGTCGAGGTAGACCCCGTCGAAGCCCTCGAGATCGAAGGTGGTCACGTCGGCGTGCTCGACGGTGGCATTCGGCCAGAGTGCGAGGTTGTAGGCGGCGATCGCCGCGGTCACCTCATCGAGTTCGACGGCGGTCACTTCGAGATCCAGCGAGGCGAGCGCGAGCGCGTCGCCCCCGATCCCGCTGCCCAGGTCGGCGATGCGCAGGAGCCCTGCGGCCTGGAACCGCCCGGCATGAAGGGCGGCTACCCGCAGACGGGTCGACTGCTCGAGCCCGGCCTCGGTGAAGAGCATCCGCCCGGCGAAAGGCCCGAACTTGGCCGCTGCCTTTGCGCGCAGCTTCGACTGGCTGAGCACCGCTGCCACGAGGCCGGGAGAGTGGCCGGCCCGACGGAGGTCGTTCACGGTCTTCAACAGATCCGAGTTCGACTGCCATTGGGGCAGCGAATCCAGCAGCCTCAGGCCATCACTGGAGAGCAGTTCGACGAGCTCTGAGGAATCCATCGACCCACCGTACCAAGCCGTCGATTGGCACTCACCTTGCAGGAGTGCTAACGCGCGGCTAAGCTACATCTGGCACTCTCCTCAGGAGGGTGCTAACCCTCCAGATTTCGAAGTACTTCAAGAAAGAGGTCAACCGTGGCAGTCTCCATCAAGCCGCTCGAAGATCGCATTGTCATCAAGCAGGTCGAAGCCGAGCAGACCACTGCATCCGGTCTCGTCATCCCGGACACCGCGAAGGAGAAGCCCCAGGAGGGCGAGGTCGTCGCGGTAGGACCGGGTCGCATCGACGACAACGGCAACCGCATCCCCCTCGACATCGCCGTCGGCGACAAGGTCATCTACTCCAAGTACGGTGGAACCGAGGTCAAGTACGGCGGGGAAGACCTGCTCGTGCTGTCGGCTCGCGACGTGCTCGCGGTCGTCACGCACTAAGACCACTTCTTCACGAAGGGCCCATTCCGATCATCTCGGAATGGGCCCTTTCTCTTTTGTGCCGTAACATCCCCATGATGCCCAGCTCGCGATCCCCCGAACAGTCCGCGGAACGATCGGGTGTGGTGATGGCCGTCGCGGCCTATGCGCTCTGGGGCATCCTGCCGCTCTACTTCCTGCTGCTTCAGCCCTCTGGCGCGTTCGAGATCGTCGGCCTGCGCATCCTCTTCTCCCTGGTGTTCTGCGCGATCATCATCACCGTCACGCGCAAATGGCCGGCGCTCGTCGCGATCCTGCGCCAGCCGCGCATCGTCTTCACGATGGGGCTCGCCGCGGTCTTCATCTTCGTCAACTGGCAGGTCTACGTCTTCGCGACGCTCGATGGCAAGGTGATCGAGGCATCCCTCGGCTACTTCATCAATCCCATCGTCACGGTTCTGCTCGGGGTGATCTTCCTGCGTGAGAAGTTGCGGATTGCGCAGTGGATCGCCGTGGGCACGAGCCTCGTTGCGGTCGTGGTGCTCGCATTCAACTACGGGGCATTGCCGTGGATCTCACTCGTGCTCGCCTTCTCCTTCGGGCTGTACGGGCTCATCAAGAAGCGCGTGGGCCCAGCCGTGGATGCCGTGAGCGGTCTCACGCTCGAAACGGCCTGGCTCGCACCGGTCGCCATCGTGCAGCTTGCGGTCGTCGGCAGCAGCGCCGGGCTCACCTTCGGCACCGTGAGCCTCGCCCACACGCTTCTCCTGGTGAGCGCCGGGGTCGTCACCGCGGTTCCGCTTCTGCTCTTCGCGGCCGCCGCGCGACGACTGCCTCTCGTCTACCTCGGACTCACCCAATACCTGGCGCCGGTGCTCCAGTTCGTGGTGGGCGCCTTCGTGCTGGGGGAGGACATGCCGCCCGCGCGCTGGATCGGATTCGCCCTCGTCTGGGTGGCGCTCACGATCCTCACCGTCGACATCTTCGTCTCGGCGCCCCGGGCCCGTCGCGCCTCGCTGCCGGCCCAGTGACCGAACTGTAGGGTTCGACATACCCGATCTACCCGAAGGGCCATCATGTCGCGCTCCCGAACGCTTCCGGCTGCCGTCTCAGGAGTCATGCTCAGCCTTGCGCTCGTGTCCTGCTCTGTCGCAACCCCGACGCCCGATCCACCGGCCCCGACGGCATCCTCGACCGCGGCACCTTCCGGCGACGGTGTACTGCGCATCGGCACACTCTTCCCCAGCACCGGCACGCAGTCCTACCTCGGCGGCGCGCAGGCCGGGGGAGTCGCCGTAGCCGTCAAGGAGATCAACGATGCCGGTGGCGTGCTCGGCAAGCCCGTGGAAGTGCTCGCACGCGACTCCGGCGATGTGTCCACTGCGACGATCGAGGCGTCGATCTCCGAGCTCGTGACCGCGAAGGCGGATGTGCTGATCGGGCCGTCGTCATCGGTGTTGGCCGAACGGGTCATCCCGAAGCTCGTCGCGGCGAAGCTGCCGATGATCTCGCCCGCCGCCACCTCGGTTCGCCTGAGTTCGGTGGCATCCGGTGGCTATTTCTTCCGCACGATCGGCTCTGCCTCGCTCGAAGGGGACGCCCTCGCGAAGACAATCGGAGGGGGGAAAGCCCGCATCGCGATCGTGTACTTCGATGACGACATGGGCCGGGCGGTACTCGGCACGATGCGGGCAGCGCTCGCGGCATCCGGAGGCGTGGTGGGCGTGCAGAAGATCGATGCGGCAACGAAGGACCTGGCGCCCGTCATCGCCGCGGTGAAGAGCTCGAAACCAGACGACGTCGTCTTCGTGAGCCCGTTCAGTGCACTGGCGCAGAACACGGCGATGATCACCCAGCTCACGGGGGCGGGATTCGGCGGGCCGAAGCTCTGGCTGACCGGACAGAACACCGCGGACTACTCCCAGGCTGTGCCGGCCGGCACCCTGGCAGGCGTGAACGGCATCCTCGAGGGGGCGCAGCCGACTCCCGCCTTCGCCGCGCGGGTCGCGGCCCTCGCACCGGCGGTCACCGACCTTCAGTACGCCGAGGAGTCCTACGACGCCACGATTCTCGCCGCCCTCGCGGCGACGGTCGCCACCGATGCGAGCGGCGCGGCGATCGCGTCCCACCTGCGCGAGGTGTCCGCCGGGGGAATCGAGTGCACTACCTACCGCGAGTGTGTCGATGTGTTGAAGACCTCTTCCGACATCGACTACGACGGGATCTCGGGGGCCACCACATTCGACGCCAACGGCGATACGAGTCCCGCGCACTTCGGGCTCTACCGCTATGACCCCGCGGGCCGCTTCGCGCGGGTCGGAGACATCCTGGCCGGCTGACGCCGCTCTCGGCAGAAGACGGCGTGCGTCGCGCCGAAAACGGAGCTTTTCGACCGGAGAACGATCTCGACGTAACGGAAAGTAACGATTCGGCCGTGTTACGTGGCTGTAACACGCACGTATTGTTTCGGGACCTCCGGGGCAATACCTTCGATAGCAGTGCAGTACCCCGTATTGTCACGTCCTCATCACAACTCAACGCAAGGAGCATCATGAGCGTTTTCGCGAAGGCTAAGGCCTCCCGCTCACGGGCCCTCAAGTCCACCATCAGCGGTATCGCGATCCTCGGTGTCAGCGCGCTTCTTCTCAGCGCCTGCGCATCGACGGGCAGCACCACCTCTGGCGGCAAGGACCTGAGCCTCAAAATCGGCAGTATTCTCCCGCAGACCGGAACCCTCGCGGTCCTCGGCCCGCCCGAGATCGCCGGGGCCGATCTCGCCGTTCAGGACATCAATGCGGCCAAGGCGGGGCTCAAGATCTCCGTCACCCACAAGGACTCGGGTGACACGACCACCGACATCGCTACCCAGTCGGCGACGGCGCTCCTGGCCGATGGTGTCTCGGTCATCATCGGGGCAGCCTCCTCTGGCGTCTCGAAGACCTTCATCGACCAGGTCACCCAGGCCGGTGTCGTTCAGATCTCCGGTGCGAACACCTCTCCGGACTTCACCAACTACGCGGATGACGGCTACTACTGGCGCACCGCCCCGTCCGACGTTCTCCAGGGCCGCATCCTCGGCAACAAGATCCTGAAGGACGGCGCGACCAAGGTCGCCATCCTGTACATGAACGACGCATATGGAACGGGCCTCGAGTCCAACGTCAAGAAGGCCCTCACCGCTGGCGGAGCAACCATCGCCGGTGAAGAGATCTTCGAGCCGGCGTCCACCGACTTCAACAGTGCGATCACCTCGCTGCTCGCGACCAGCCCCGACGCTCTCGTGGTGATCTCGTTCGACGAGATCAAGACGATCGCGGAGCAGCTCGCGGCGAAGGGCTTCGACTTCAAGAAGTTCTACGGCACGGACGGTAACTACGGAGTCATCGGCGCGAAAGACACCAATGTCGACATCGCCGGCGCACAGTTCACCAACCCCGGCGTCGAGGCGACGAAGAAATTCCAGGCCGACCTCCAGGCTCTCGTCAAGAAGCAGGGGGCGTCCGAACTCGGTGTCTTCAGCTACGCGGCAGAGACCTACGACGCCGTAGTGCTTTCAGCTCTCGCGGCTCTCCAGGGTGGCGCGACCGATGGTGCGACCATCAAGGCGAACCTGCAGTCGGTCTCTGAAAAGGGAACGAAGTGCACGACCTACGCCGACTGCGCCAAGCTGATCGCCGACAAGAAGGACATCAACTACGACGGTCTCTCCGGTCCGATCACGTTCGACAAGAACGGCGACCCGACCGAGGCGTACGTCTCGATCTACAAGTACGCGACGGGTAACACCAACGCGTTCGAGCAGCAGGTCTACGGCAAGCTGTAACTGCCGCTAGCTCAGCTATGCGAAGGGGTCTGGCCGAGAGGTCGGGCCCCTTCGTGCGTGTGGGTGCAGGTAGGCCCGGTGCGCGGGGACGGCGGAGGCGACTGGTGGCGCGGGTGGGGGCTGCACGGCGTGCGGGGGCCGTAGGTGGCGAGATTGGGCTGAGGCGGGGTTCCGCGAGGCATGTGGGGGCTGTGTGGGGCGTGTGGTGACCGTGCGGGGCCGCGTAGCGCCGCGGGGTCGGGCGTGGACGCTGGGGGATCTGCGGGCCACACAGGGGCTTCCGGCGCGGTCGCAGCCTCGCCTGGCTCGGCCCCTCGCCCGGCTCGGCCCCTCGCATCCGCAGCTGCGTCCGCAGCTGCATCCGCAGCTCGCTGCTGTCGACGGCCGCGCATCGACTCGGGAGATGTTGCGACCTGTGGGTGTCGCCAGCCCGCAACAACTCCAGGGTCGATCTGCCCGTTGCCCGCCGAGCGCACCACAACCTCGAGTTGCCCATAACGGTTCTTCCCGGACAGTTGTTACGACCGAAAGTGGCATCTCGGTGACTGGACATCGGACCGGAGAGCGCCCGGTGGCCCGCCCCGCCGCGCGAACGGCCCCGCGAACCCCCTCAAACCGCCTTGCGCCTACTCCGGTAGACACAAAAGCGCGGGCGGACTCTCGTCCACCCGCGCCTGTAAGACAGTCTTAGCTGGCGGCCTTCGACTTCTCCTGGTCGGCCGCGAGGGTTCCGAGATAGAGCTCGATGACCTTCGGGTCCTTCATGAGGTCGCGGCCGGTGCCGGTGTAGGCATCCGTCCCCTGGTCGAGCACGTAGCCGCGGTCGCAGATCTGCAGGGCGCGCCGTGCGTTCTGCTCCACGATCATGATCGAGACGCCGGCGCGGTTGATGGCGGCCACGTTGATGAAGGTCTCGTCCTGGCGCACCGGGGAGAGCCCGGCGCTCGGCTCGTCGAGAAGCAGAACGCTCGGTTCCATCATGAGCGCGCGGGACATCGCCACCATCTGGCGCTCCCCGCCGGAGAGCGATCCGGCCCGCTGTTTGAGGCGCTTGCCGAGCTCGGGGAAGAGGCTCGTGACGAAGTCCAGCCTCGGCTTGTACATCTTGGGCTCCTGGTAGATGCCCATCTGCAGGTTCTCTTCGATGGTCAGGCTGGGGAAGACGTTGTTGTTCTGCGGCACCATGCCCACGCCCTTGGAGACGAGTTTGTCGGCCTTGAGCCCGGTGATGTTGTCCCCCTTGAGCATGACGCTTCCGCTGCGGATGTTCACCTGGCCGAAGATCGCCTTCAGCAGTGTCGACTTCCCGGCGCCGTTCGGGCCGATGATGCCGACGAGCTCGCCCTTTCCGACGTGAACATTGCAGCCGTTCAGGATGTTGACGCCGGGCAGGTAGCCGGCCACCAGATCCGTGGTCTCGAGTACGATCTCGCTCATTTGTCGTCCGCCTTTGCGTCGGGGGTGCCTGCGGTCGGCGTGGCTGCGTCGTTCGCAGAGTGTTCCGCCGCCAGGTCGGACTCGATCTCGTCCTTGACGAGGTCGGACTCCATTCCCTCGGCGATCTCCATCTGGCCCGTGAGGGTTCCGAGGTCGGTCTCGTGATGTGCCCCGAGATAGGCGTCGATCACGGCCTGGTCGTTCATCACCACGCCCGGAGGGCCCTCGGCGACGATGCGGCCCTCGGCCATCACGACAACCCAGTCCGCGATCTCGTTGACCATGTGCATGTCGTGCTCGACGAACAGCACCGTCATGCCCTCGGCCTTCAGATCCTGGATGTGGTGAAGCAGGGACTGCGTCAGCGCCGGGTTGACCCCGGCCATCGGCTCGTCGAGCATCACCATCTCCGGCTCGCTCATGAGCGCACGGGCCATTTCGAGCAGCTTGCGCTGGCCGCCGGAGAGGCTTGCCGCGTAGTCCTCGGACTTGGTGTCGAGCTTGAACTTCGCCAGCAGCGACATCGCGCGCTCGGTGATGGCATCCTCACGCTTGCGCCAGAACGGACGGATCAGTGCGACGAAGAGGTTCTCGCCACCCTGCTCCTTCGCGCCGAGCAGCATGTTCTCGAGTACCGTGAGTCGGCCGAGCGCCTTGGTCAGCTGGAAGGTGCGCACCATCCCGAGCCGCGAGACGCGGAAGGCGGGCATGCGGGCGAGGTTCTTTCCGCCGAAGTTCCAGGTACCGGTGTTCGGCTTGTCGAATCCGGTGAGCAGGTTGAAGAAGGTGGTCTTGCCGGCACCGTTCGGACCGATGAGCGCGGTGATGGCACCACGAGGAATCTCGAGGTGATCCACCTCCACGGCCATGAGTCCGCCGAAGTGGCGGCTCACCTTGTCGGCGATGAGGATCGGGTCGATCTTGGCTACACCGGGCACCGCGGGGCCGGCAACGAGTTCTGCGGTGGGAGTTCGATTAGACACTGAACTGTGCATCCTTCTTCTTGCCGAAAATTCCCTGTGGTCGGAAGATCACCAGGATCATGAGGGCGACACCGACGATGACGAATCGGATCGGTCCCTGCTGGATCGAGGAGATCGGGATGACATGAGCATTCACCCCGAGGCTGAGCAGCCCATCTGAGAGCGACAGCGTCACCCAGAAGATGATCGACCCGATGATGGGCCCGAAGACCGTCGCCGCTCCTCCGAGCAGCAGGATCGTGTACAGGAAGAAGGTGAGTTGCGTGCCGTAGTTATCGGGCTGCAGCGACCGCGGCAGGATGAAGAGTGCACCGGCCAGTCCACCGAACACGCCACCGAGCACGAGGGCCTGCATCTTGTAGGAGTAGACGTTCTTACCGAGGCTGCGCACGGCATCCTCGTCTTCACGGATTCCACGGATCACACGGCCCCAGGGGCTGCGGATGAGCAGGAACACCAGGAGGGCGGCGAGAGCGACGAGCGCCCAGCCGACTATTCGCACCCACCATTGGTCGGACGAATAGGTGAGCACCCCGAAGCCGAATCTGCCCTCGGGGAGCGGGTTGGTGGCGTTGAAGGTGATCGCCGACCCGTTGATTCCCTCGGAGCCGCCGGTGACACTCGAGAACTCCGGTGTCTTCACCGATAGTCGGATGATCTCCGCGGCGGCGATCGTCACGATACTCAGATAGTCCGCCCTGAGTCTCAGCGTGGGGATCCCGAGGATGAGGGCGAAGATCGTCGCAGCCACGATCGTGGCGAGCACCGAGCCGTAGAGCGGCCAGTGCCACTTCACCGAGGTGATGGCGAAGGCGTAACCACCGATGGCCATGAAGCCGGCCTGGCCGAAGTTGAGCAGACCGGTGAAGCCGAAGTGCACGGCGAGACCGATCGTCGCCAGCGCGTAGGCCGCGGTTGTCGGCGAGAACAGTTCGCCGAACGAGAGGGGGATGAAGTTGTAATCCATGATGTATTTCGCTCCCTTAACCGATGCGGTCTCGTCGACCGAGGATGCCCTGTGGGCGGAAGAGGAGGATGAGGATCATGACCACCAGGGCGGCCACGTACTTCAGGTTCTCCGGAAGCCAGACTGTCGACACATTGATGAAGACGCCGATCACGATGGAACCGATGAGGGCCCCGAACGCGGTGCCGAGGCCACCGAGGGTGACTGCGGCGAAGATCAGGAGCAAGATCGAGGCGCCCGTGTCCCAGCGCAGGGACTGGTAGTACCCGACGAAGACGCCGGAGAGGGCCGCGAGTGCCGCTCCACCGATCCATACGGTGCGGATGACGCCTTCGACGTCGATACCGGATGCCGCGGCGAGCGAGCGGTTGTCGGCCACCGCGCGGGTCGCCTTTCCGATCTTGGTGCGCAGCAGCACGTAAGCCACAGCGAGCAGGAGCACGATCGCCACGACCGCGCCCGCGACATCCGTGAATTTGAGGCTGATCGCCCCGACCACCAGGAAGGGCTTGGTGGAGTTGGGGAGGGTGAGGCGGTCGGCTCCCCAGAAGAACACGAAGATGTAGCGGAGGGCCAGGGAGAGGCCGATCGTCACGATCATCAGCGGGATGAGCCCGAGGTTGCGCTTGCGCAACGGTGCCCACAGCCCGGCGTTCTGCACCCAGCCGAACGCGCCGCCGAGAACCACCGCGATGATGATCGCGATCCAGGCCGGCCAGTGCAGGATACCGCTGAAGGTATAGGCCATGAGGGCGCCGAAGGTGACGAGTTCGCCGTGGGCGAAGTTGTTGAGCCCTGTGGTGCCGTAGATGAGGGAGAGGCCGATCGCCGCGAGGGCGAGAAGCAACCCGAAGATGAGCCCGGTGACGACCTTCGACCAGAAGACGCTCCAGAACTGGGCGCTGGACTCGTTGGAGATGCCGTCACTGGGGCCCGGCGCGGGAGTGCTGCCGATGGCGGGGTTCGAGGGGGAGACGAGGAAGTAAGCAGGAACCTCAATGCCCTGGGCGAAGACATCCACCTTTCTCGGGTTGAGATTGGGGAAGCCAGCGTTCGCCGGCAACGACTTCTCGTCCACGGTGACGGTGTAGGTGCCGGACTTGGCGAAGCCGACGAGCACCTTGCCGTCAGGACCCGTGACGACGGTTTCGTCGAATCCACTCTTTCCGGTGACGTTGACGCTGACGTTCGGAACGCCGGTCTTGTCCGAGTCGAGCCGCACCCAGATCTGCATCGATTGTTTCGCGGTCGCGGGGTCGACCGGAGTGGTCGTGGCCGCATTCGCCGCGGTCAGTAACGCCGGGCTGGCTGAGAACGCGAAGACGGCGAGCAGCACCGCTGCGATGCCGATCAGCCAGCGTGTTCGCTGTGGGCGGGCACTGGGTACGAGTGTCACGAATCCTCCAAGACGAGCGCCAGCCGGAACAAAGGGGTTCCCGGGCCGTTCTGGCGTACGTCGTCGTTGACGTTACTGGCGGATTGTGTCCCCCATGTTTCGTCAGGGACACAATCTGTGGTTGGCCCATTATGGCCGTGGAATAGCCGCAAGGTCTAACCGGTTAACATTGCTTACCGGAATCCATCGTCGTACCCCGGGAATTTTCACCACCAACTCGCGCGAAAAATGAGGACTTCATGGATCAGCCGGATCCCTTCGGTTTCATCGGGCTCACCTACGACGACGTGATGCTGCTTCCGGGCCATACCGACGTCATCCCGAGTGAAGCGGACACCACTGCCCGACTGAGTCGCCGCATCACCGTCGCCGCTCCGCTGCTCTCCTCCGCGATGGACACCGTGACGGAATCACGCATGGCCATCGCCATAGCGCGCCAGGGGGGTTTCGGTGTGCTGCACCGGAATCTCTCCCTCGCCGACCAGGCCGAGCAGGTCGATCGGGTGAAGCGCAGCGAATCCGGGATGATCACGAACCCGGTGACGACCACCCCCGACGCGACCGTCGCAGAGGTGGATGCCCTGTGTGGCCAGTTCCGGGTCTCCGGCCTTCCGGTCGTCGAAGGCGACGGCACGCTCGTCGGCATCATCACCAACCGCGACATGCGCTTCGTCTCGCCGTTCGAGAAGGCGACTACCTTCGTGCGTGACGTGATGACCCGCACCCCCCTGATCACCGCGCCCGAGGGAATCGACCCGGATGACGCGGTCGCCATCTTCGCCCAGCACAAGATCGAGAAGCTGCCCCTCATCGACGCATCCGGCCGCCTGCGCGGTCTGATCACGGTGAAGGACTTCGACAAGTCGGAGAAGTATCCGCAGGCCACGAAAGACGAGAACGGTCGCTTGCGCGTCGGCGCGGCCATCGGTTTCTTCGGTGACGCCTGGCAGCGCGCGATGCTGCTCATCGACGCCGGGGTTGACGCCCTGGTGGTCGACACAGCGAACGGGGACAGCGCGGGGGTGATCGACATCATCCGTCGGCTGAAGAGCGACCCGGTCGCCCGTCACGTGGACATCATCGGCGGCAACGTGGCGACCCGTGGCGGCGCGCAGGCGCTCGTGGATGCCGGTGCGGACGCCATCAAGGTGGGCGTCGGTCCCGGCTCGATCTGCACCACTCGTGTGGTGGCCGGCGTCGGGGTGCCGCAGGTGACCGCGGTCTACGAGGCCTCCCTCGCGGCGCGTGAGACGGGCATCCCGGTGATCGCCGACGGAGGGCTGCAGTACTCGGGTGACATCGCCAAGGCCCTCGTCGCCGGAGCCGACACCGTGATGCTCGGGTCGCTGCTCGCCGGCTGTGACGAAAGCCCGGGCGACCTGGTCTTCGTGAACGGCAAGCAGTACAAGAAGTACCGCGGCATGGGATCCCTCGGCGCGCTGCAGAGCCGCGGAGAGAAGACCTCCTACTCGAAGGATCGCTACTTCCAGGCCGACGTGCCCTCCGACGACAAGCTCATCCCGGAGGGGATCGAGGGCCAGGTGCCCTACCGTGGCCCGCTGTCGGCCGTGGCCTACCAGCTGCTCGGAGGCCTGCGCCAGTCGATGTTCTACACCGGCGCTCGCACCATCCCGGAGCTGAAGGCCAAGGGTAAGTTCGTGCGGATCACCGCGGCGGGGCTGAAAGAGTCGCACCCTCACGACATCCAGATGACGGTGGAAGCACCGAACTACTCGCGCTGACGCGGGGCGCGCGCGGTCGCGGGCCCGAACTCGGTCGCGATGGAACCCGCGGCGGGGGATATGCCCCTTCCCGGAGTCATACCGACCTCGTGGACGGATTCGTGTCGCCCTCCGTGACGTCATATCCCCTCCTCGACAGGCGGTGGATGTTCGCGAGGTCTCCCAGAACCTCGCTGGCGTGGCGCGCGCGATTCCGGTTCACGGCAGTTTCTGCACATGGACTACGACGCTCTCGGCCGAAACGGACTGATTCTCTTCACCCAACTTCGGGACGTGCTCGGCGATTCGAGGGCTCTTCGCCGCGACGCCGAGCGCGGGATACTCGTGAAACTCCGTCGCGGGGCGTTCGTCACGCGGACAGTCTGGGACGCTGCCGACTCGCGGGGACGACACCTTCTCCGAGCGCGTGCTGCGCTCGCGGCCGTGCAACGGCCCGCTGCCTTGGCCGGTGTCTCTGCCGCTGCCGTCTGGGGGATGCCCATCGATGAGGCCTGGCCGACAGAGGTCACGATTCTCGATGAATGGAGAGGCGGCGGCCGCTCAGAGCCGGGAGTGCGCAAGACCGCAAGCGGATTCCGGACGGCATCCATCCAGGTGGTGGACGGAATCCCGGTGACATCGATCGAGCGGACCGCAATCGACGTCGCTCGCACTCACAGCTTTACCAAAGCGATCGGTTCTTTGGACTGGGTGCTGTGGAGGAAGCGATCCGGGGCACTCGAGAAGGCCGCGCTCGTCGAGGAACTGGATCGGCTCAATCCGCGATTCGGAATTCGTCACCTGCAGCGGTGCATCGGATTCTGGACCAGCCTGTCGGACTCGTTCGGGGAGTCGACGGCGCGTTCCGTCATCCATCTGCTGGGATTCGACGCTCCTGAGTTGCAGGTCGAATTCGTCGACGCCCAAGGAAGGATCGAGCCTGACTTCTTCTGGCGTTCGGTTCGCAGAGCCGCGGAGTTCGACGGTAAGTCCAAGTACACCAGGGGCGAATTCACCAGGGGCGACCCCGGAGATGTCGTCTGGCGAGAGAAGAAGCGAGAGGACAGGTTGCGCGCACTGGAGGTGGGGGTGACCCGCATCCTCACGGAACATGTGGAAGCTCCCGTGCGACTCGAGCGGATGCTGCTGCAGGCCGGTGTCCCTCGCGGCGGGGCTATGACGTCGTGGAGGGATGTGTGACTCCGTCCGCGAGGGCGTTGAGAGTCCGGGAGCGCGCGGGTCTCCCGCCGCGGCGTATGCCGGAGACCGACGGTCGCGATCATCACCCATCAACCCACACCAGCGGGGGATACCCCGGCCGCGCACCCCGGGTAGGGTTGAACCCGTGAGTGACGTAGAAATCGGCCGCGCCAAGCGCGCTCGCCGGGTGTATGCCTTCGATGACATCGCCATTGTGCCGAATCGACGCACTCGGGACCCCCAGGATGTCTCGGTCAACTGGGGCATCGACGCCTACCAGTTCTCCATCCCGTTCCTGGCGGCGCCGATGGACTCGGTCGTCTCTCCCGCCACGGCGATCCTCATGGGGAAGCTCGGCGGCCTGGGTGTGCTCGACCTCGAGGGGCTCTGGACGCGCTACGAGGACCCGGAGCCGCTGTTCGCTGAGATTCGCGCACTTCCTGCTGCGGATGCCATCCGACGCATGCAGGTGATCTATGCGGAGCCGATCAAGCCGGAGCTCGTCATCTCCCGCCTGGCCGAGATCCGCGCCGCCGGAGTGACCGTCGCCGCTGCCCTCTCACCCCAGCGCACCCAGGAGCTGTACAAGACGGTCGTCGAGGCCGGAGTTGACCTCTTCGTCATCCGCGGCACAACCGTGAGCGCCGAGCATGTCTCCCAGAACCAGGAACCGCTCAACCTCAAGAAGTTCATCTACGAGCTGGATGTTCCGGTGATCGTCGGCGGAGCCTCCGGGTACACCCCCGCGCTTCACCTGATGCGCACGGGGGCCGCGGGAGTGCTCGTCGGCTTCGGCGGGGGAGCGGCGTCGTCGACGCGCGCGAGCCTCGGCATCCACGCGCCCATGGCGACCGCGGTGGCGGATGTCGCCGGCGCACGTCGCGACTACATGGACGAGTCCGGCGGGCGTTACGTGCACGTGATCGCCGACGGCGGCCTCGGCACCTCCGGCGACATCGCCAAGGCGTTCTCCGTTGGAGCGGATGCCGTGATGCTCGGGTCGACGCTCGCGCGAGCCACCGAGGCACCGGGCGGCGGATGGCACTGGGGTGCGGAGGCGCACCACAGCGAGTTCCCGCGCGGCAACCGGGTCGAGGTCGGCCAGGTCGCGCCGCTCGAACAGATTCTTTTCGGCCCATCCACAGTTGCGGATGGCACCGTGAACCTCGTCGGCGCGTTGCGCCGGTCGATGGCGACCACCGGGTACTCCGACCTCAAGGAATTCCAGCGGGTCGAAGTGGTGGTCGCGCCGTACCAGAAGTAGCACCGAACAACCAGCACGACTGACGGAGGCAGAGATGGCCAGGCTCAAGACGGTAACCCGCTCATCGAAACTGGGACCGGAGGAGCGCGCTGATGCGATCACTGCGCTCAAGGAGAAGGAACTCGACATCCTCGTCGTTGGCGGCGGGATCGTCGGAACGGGCAGTGCCCTCGACGCCGTGACCCGCGGCCTCAGCGTGGGCATGGTCGAGGCGCGCGACTGGGCGAGCGGCACTTCGAGCCGGTCGTCGAAGCTCGTGCACGGCGGCATCCGCTACCTCGAGCAGTTGGACTTCCGGCTCGTGCGTGAGGCTCTCATCGAGCGCGGCCTGCTGCTGCAGCGGCTCGCCCCTCATCTCGTGAAGCCGGTGCGCTTTCTCTACCCGCTCAAGAAGCGCCTCATCGAGCGTCTCTACATCGGTGCGGGCATGCTGCTCTACGACATCTTCAGCTACACCGGCGGTCGACCGCCCGGTGTGCCGCATCACCGTCATCTCTCCAAGACCCAGGTGATGCGCTCGATTCCCAGCCTGTCCAACGACGCGCTCGTCGGTGGCATCACCTACTACGACGCCCAGGTGGATGACGCCCGCTATGTCGCGAGCTTGGCCCGCACGGCATCGTTCTATGGCGCCCACGTCGCCAGCCGGGTGCGCGTCGAGGGCTTCATCAAGGTGGGCGAGCGAGTGGTCGGCGTCACCGCCCACGACCTCGAGACCGGCGAGAAGTTCGAGATCCGCGCCAAGCAGGTCGTCAACGCCACGGGCGTGTGGACGGATGACACCCAGTCGATGGTGGGCGAGCGCGGCCAGTTCAAGGTTCGGGCCTCCAAGGGCGTGCACCTCGTGGTGCCTCGGGACCGCTTCCAGTCGAGCATGGGCCTGCTGCTGCGCACCGAGAAGAGTGTGCTCTTCGTGATCCCGTGGGGTCGCCACTGGCTGATCGGTACGACCGATACCGACTGGCACCTCGACAAGTCCCACCCCGCTGCGACCGCGGCCGACATCGACTACATCCTCCAGCACGTGAATGACGTGCTCGCGGTGAAGCTCACGCGCGACGATGTCGAAGGTGTCTACGCTGGCCTGCGACCGCTGCTCGCCGGCGAATCGGACCAGACCTCCAAGCTCTCCCGCGAGCACATCGTCGCGCACAGCGTGCCCGGCCTCGTCGTGGTCGCCGGAGGCAAGTGGACCACCTACCGCATCATGGCGAAGGATGCGATCGACGCCGCCGCCGCCGCTCTCGACGCGAACGTGCCCAAGAGCGTCACCCAGGACATCGCCCTGCTCGGCGCAGAAGGCTACCAGGCGGCGTGGAACAAGCGGGCGAAGATCGCCCGGGCGTTCGGCGTGCACAAGGTGCGCATCGAGCACCTGCTCAACCGCTACGGCGTGATGACGGACGAGCTGCTCGACCTCATCCGGGAGACACCCTCGCTCAACACCCCGCTGCCCGGCGCCGACGACTACATCGAAGCCGAGGTGGTCTACGCCGCGACCCACGAGGGCGCCCTGCACCTGGAGGACGTGCTCGCGCGCCGCACCCGCATCTCGATCGAGGCCTGGGACCGCGGCATTTCCGCCGCCCCGGTCGCGGCGAAGCTGATGGGCGATGTGCTCGGTTGGGACGCCGCGAGGGTGGAGGCGGAGACCAACAACTACCTCAAGCGTGTGCAGGCCGAGCGCGACAGCCAGCTCGAGCCCGACGATGAATCCGCCGATCGTGTGCGGCTCGAAGCCCCGGACATCGTTTCGAGTAAGTAGGTCCCGCCCGCCCCGGCGGACGGCTCGCCGGGGGTCGTCCAGGGGCGCCGCGGTAGACTGGACCCTCGTTGTCCGGTCGGTGAAAGGGTCAGCACGATGGTCGATGTTCGACGGGTCAAACTCCCTGGAGTGGGTGTTCTCCACACCTTCGTGACCGCCGACGGCGGTAAGGCCGGCGTCATCACCCACCGTTCCGGGCACAGCGATCTGATCACCTTCGCCGACGAAGAAGACGGATCGGATGCCAGCAAGGTCTCCCTGCGCCTGAGCGAGGACGAGGCTCATACGCTCGCCGAACTGCTCGGCGGCACCCGCATCACCGAGGGCCTCGACAAGCTCGACCAGATCCCGGGTCTCTCCATCGATTGGTTCACGGTCGACTACGACGATCACATCGCGGGCCAGCAGCTCGGCAACCTCGCCTCCCACGGCGTCGTCGGCCTCACCGTCGTCGCGGTCGTGCGCGGTGAGTCGGCGAATCCGGCTCCTGCCGACGACTTCAAGGTCTTCCCCGGCGACACCCTCGTGGTCGCCGGCTCCCCGGAGAAGGTGAACAAGGCCTTCAACTTCTACCGCACGGGCGAACTGACCCTTGCCGCCCGGATGCCCGTCGACGCGCCGCCAGGTACCTAGTCGTGCACCTGGGTGAAGAGCTCGCGATTCTCGGGGCGCTCCTCCTCATCGCCTACGTGTTCGGCAGGCTGGGCAAGCTCATCGGCCTTCCCGCCATCCCGGTCTACATGCTCGTCGGACTGCTGGCGAGCCCGCACACCGGATGGTTCCCGCTCAACTTCGACTCCGGGCAGATCGAACTCATCGCGATCTTCGGGCTGATCCTGCTGCTCTTCAACCTCGGTCTCGAGTTCGACCAGGACGAGTTCTTCGGCAACGCCGGAAAGTTGATCGTCTCGGGCGGGTCGTACATCCTGGTGAACATGGCCGTCGGTCTCGCCTTCGGATTCTGGGTCGGCTGGGGCACCCGCGAGGCGCTCATAATTGCGGGTATCACCGCCACCTCTTCGAGCGCCATCGTCACCAAGCTCCTGATCGAGCTCAACCGCCTCCCCAACCGGGAGACACCGATGATCCTCGGTGTCACCGTGGTCGAAGACATCTTCATCGCCATCTACCTGGCCATCGTGGGCGTCGTCCTCAGCGGTGAGACGGCCATCTGGCCGGTGATCGGCAAGTTGGGCGTCTCATTCCTGTTCCTCGTCGTGATGTTCACGATCGCGCGCTGGGGCGGCAAGTGGGTCTCGAAACTCTTCCGCACCAAGGACGACGAGCTCTTCACCATCCTGTTCTTCGGGCTCGCTGTCGCCTTCGGCGGTATCGGCGAGCTGCTCGGCGTCACGGATGCCATCGGTGCGTTCCTGATCGGGCTCGTGCTCGGCGCGACCAAGTACCGGGCGAAGATCGAAAACCTCTCGCTGCCGATGCGGGATGTCTTCGGAGCGTTCTTCTTCCTCAATTTCGGGCTCACCCTCAACATCTCGCAATTTCCAACGGTGGTCATTCCCGTGGCCGGAGCCGTGGTGATGACACTGGTGCTCAACGTGATCGCCGGGCAGTTCGTGGCCTGGGTCAACAAGCTCGGTCCGCAGGCGGGAATCAATGCGGCGGTGATCCTGCAGAATCGTGGAGAATTCGCGCTCATTCTCGCCACGCTCTCGATCAGTGCGGGACTCGACAGCCGGATCGTGCCGTTCGCAGGACTCTACGTGCTCGTGATGTCGATCATGGGACCGATCCTCGCCGCCAATTCGGTGAAGATCGGCGGAGTCGTGCTGCGCACGAAGAAGAAGAAATCCGCCACAAAGCCGATTCCCATCATGGCGGAGGAGAATATCGCCTTGGTAGAGGCCGCGACTGTTGGGCTCGATGCCGGAGAGCCAGAGCACGCCGTCACCGCCGCCGACCGGCTGATCGAACAGGCGATGCAGCAGTCAGACGCGCAGGCCGAACGCACGAGAGATCCGGAATATTGACAGAATGACCGAGACAGAAACGGTATGGAGCGTCGCCCGCCGACCGCGGTGGATCGGCGCCCTCGCTCTCGCGCTCGTCGTGGCCGCCGGATTCGCCGGACTCAGCCAGTGGCAGCTCGCGCGCGCGGTGTCGACCGGGACGGTGATCGAGCGAGACACCGAGACGGCAGTGCCGCTCGAGGATGTGGCGAAGCCGCAGTCTCCCGTCACCGATCGTGCCAACGCGCAGCTGGTGACCGCGTCCGGTCGTTGGAATGCGGGGGACTATTCGATCGTGAGCGATCGGCTGAACAGGGCGGTCGCCGGGTACTGGGTGGTCGGCCACTTCTCCGCCGGGCTCGACTCCGGCACCTCGGCCGGACTGGCCGTCGCGATCGGCTGGTCCGCGGACCGCGCGGGGGCGGCATCCGCCCTGAGGACTCTCGAGGAGCAGTCGAGTGTCGCCGTCGTGCCGATCGAGGGACGCTACATCCCCGCCGAGGGGCCGCAGGACAGCGACTTCGAGCACGGGAAGCTCTCCACGATGACGCCCGGCGCGTTCCTCAACACCTGGAAGAAACCGGATGTCGCGGGAGTCTACGGCGGGTACCTCACGGCGACCGAGCCCGCCGCCGGTCTCACCAGGATCGATTCGCCGAAGCCCTCCTCCGATGTCGAGGTCAACCTGCTCAACGTCTTCTATGCGGTCGAATGGGTGGTCTTCGCCGGCTTCGCGATCTTCCTCTGGTACCGCCTCGTGCGCGACACGTGGGAGCGGGAGCGTGAGGAGGCCGCGGAGGCCGCAGCGGCCGAGGGAAGCGCGGCAGACGCCCAAGCTGCGCACGTAAACTAGGCTCATGGCGCTTCGACCCCGACTGTCCGACTTCCCGAAGATCCGCGGGGCGGTGAAGTGGTACCGGGTGTCCGCGTATGTCACCGGCACCCTGCTGCTGCTGCTCGTGCTCGAGATGGTGCTGAAGTACACGCCGATCCAGCGGGAGATCGAGCTCGGCGGCAGCCAGGGTTTCATCGCCCTGGTTCCGGATGGCACGGTTCGTGCGGTCAACCTGTCAACGGGCATCCTCATCGCCCACGGCTGGTTGTACGTGGTCTATCTCTTCGCCGACTTCCGACTGTGGAGCTTCATGCGCTGGCCCTTCCTGCGCTTCATCCAGATCGCCCTCGGTGGGGTCGTGCCATTCCTCTCGTTCATCGTCGAGCACTTCATCACGCGTCGCGTGCGCCTCGAGCTCGCCGAGCTCGAACAGGCCGTCCCGGCTCCGGCCGCCCCCTCGGAGGTAACGAATCATTAGCACGGCACGCAGCGAGACCGACCACCAGCCCGTACTCGTCGTGGACTTCGGCGCCCAGTACGCCCAGTTGATCGCCCGCCGGGTGCGCGAGGCCAATGTCTATTCCGAGATCGTGCCGCACACGATCACGGCGGCCGAGGTCGCCGCCCTCAATCCCTCCGGGATCGTGTTGAGTGGCGGCCCGTCGAGCGTCTACGAGGCGGGATCGCCGAGCCTCGACCCGGGCATCCTCAAGCTCGGTATCCCCACTCTCGGCATCTGTTACGGCTTCCAGGTGATGGCGCAGCAGCTCGGAGGAGAGGTCGCCAACACGGGTCTGCGCGAATACGGGTCGACCGCCGTGACGCTCGCGCCCGGCAGCTCGACGCTGCTCGGCGACCAGCCGACAGAACAGACCACCTGGATGAGCCATGGCGACTCGGTCTCGAAGGCGCCGGAGGGTTTCACTGTGCTCGCCTCGAGCGCATCCACCCCGGTCGCGGCCTTTGCGAGCGACGAGAAGCGGATGTACGGGGTGCAGTGGCATCCCGAGGTGAAGCACTCCGAGTTCGGCCAGCGGGTGCTCGAGAACTTCCTCCACGATGCCGCGGGGATCCCTGCGGACTGGAACAGCGGGAGCGTCATCGCCGAGCAGGTGGAGCGCATCCGCGCCCAGGTGGGTACCGCCCGGGTGATCTGCGGACTCTCCGGAGGCGTCGACTCGGCCGTCGCCGCGGCGATCGTCCACAAGGCCGTCGGCGACCAGCTCGTCTGTATCTTCGTGGACCACGGACTGCTGCGTCAGGATGAGCGCCGCCAGGTCGAGGAGGACTATGTCGCCTCCACCGGCGTGCGACTCGTCACCGTGGATGCCGTCGACCAGTTCCTCGACGCCCTCGCCGGGGTGAGCGACCCCGAGACCAAGCGCAAGATCATCGGCCGCGAATTCATCCGTTCCTTCGAGGCCGCAGCCGCCGATCTCGTCGCCGAAGCGGCGGGGGATGGAACGTCGATCGACTTCCTCGTGCAGGGCACCCTGTATCCCGATGTCGTCGAATCGGGCGGCGGAACCGGCACCGCGAACATCAAGAGCCACCACAACGTCGGCGGACTGCCCGAAGACCTCCAGTTCTCACTCGTCGAGCCGCTTCGTGCCCTGTTCAAGGACGAGGTGCGGGCCATCGGTCGTGAGCTCGGGCTTCCGGAGGTCATCGTCGGCCGCCAGCCCTTCCCCGGCCCCGGCCTCGGCATCCGTATCGTCGGCGAGGTCACGCGCGACCGCCTCGAGCTGCTGCGAAAGGCGGATGCGATCGCTCGCGCCGAGCTCACGGCGGCCGGCCTCGACCAGGAGATCTGGCAGTGCCCGGTCGTGCTGCTCGCGGACGTGCGCTCCGTCGGCGTGCAGGGAGACGGACGCACTTACGGGCATCCGATCGTGCTTCGCCCGGTCTCGTCGGAAGATGCGATGACCGCCGACTGGACCCGCCTGCCCTACGACGTACTCGCGCGCATCTCCAACCGCATCACCAACGAGGTCGCCGGCGTCAACCGTGTGGTGCTCGACGTCACGTCGAAGCCACCGGGCACCATCGAGTGGGAGTAGCGCTACTCCGTCGGGCTGATGGTGGTGCGGATCGATTGCGCGATGTGCTCCAGCAACTCGATGGCATCGACCGCACCGTCCGGTCTCCAGCTGTCGTTGGCGTGCGCCACCGCTTCGAAGTATCGGCGATAGACCCCCGCGCGTGCATCCTGGCCGGTGGGTGACAGGCGAACGTAGAGAGAGCGGCGATCGTCCGGGTTCGGGCGACGTAAGACCAGTTGGGCGGCCTCGAGCCGGTCGACCATCGCGGTCATGGCGCCGGTGGTGAGGCCCAGTTCCCGCGCCAGTGCCTTGGGGGTCACTTCGCCGATCTCGCCCAGATGCATCAGCGCGTTGAACTCCGAGGCGCTCACGTGAAGAGTCTCGGCGAAGACACCGCGGATGCGGCGATGCTCGATGTCGAGATGATGGAGGGCTCGCGCCAGAAGCCGCGTGGGGCTCGCTGGATCGCCAAGGAGGTGCGCATCATCCGACACGAGAGGTGCCTGCCGAGCAGCCAGTTCAGCGGATGTCACGGACTGTTCCTTCGTTTGGCGGTTCTGTGCACTAAAGCCTAGGTTCAGCCGCGGCTCCGCGCACGAACTGAGTACCCCCAGTAGTTGGGTGCCGGGCATCTGTCGTCGCTAGTGTGACTTCACGGCCGCGGTCCCGTTAGCCGACGTGCAGAATGCCGCGGCGACCCGAGGCGGCCGGCTGGAGATTATCGGCGCAGCAGGGCGAGCAGGCGCAGGATCTCGAGGTAGAGCCAGACGACGGTGACCATGATGCCGAAGGCGGCGATCCAGCCGTAGGCGCGCTGCGCTCCGCGCTGCACGCCGGCCTTGATGCTGTCGAAGTCGAGTACCAGCGAGTAGGCCGCCATGACGATCACGAGCGGGCCGAGGATGACCCCGAGCGGAATACCTCCGAGGATCGGGATTTCCGCGCTGCGCAGACCGAAGGCGTCCGAGTTGACGCCGGTCGCGATGAGGATGAAGTTGATCAGCGAGAAGACGCCGTAGCCGATCATCGCGATCAGGAACACCTTCGTTGCACGCTTGGATGCGCGGATCTTGCCACTGACGAAGAGTGCGAGGGTCACTCCGACCACCACAAGGGTGCCGAGAACCGCCTGGACGGCGATGCCGGGGAAGCGCGATTCGAAGAATACGGTGATGCCACCGACGAAGATCCCCTCGACGGCGGCATAGCTGAGCACCAGCGCGGGAGAGGGCTTCTTCTTGAAGATGTTGACGAGCGCGAGCACGAATCCGACGATGGCGGCCGGAAGGGCGAGCACCGGGAAGAACCAGCCGACGGCGGCGCCGACCAGCAGGATCACGAACGAGACGACGATCTTGACCATCGTGTCTTCATAGGTCATGCGGTCGGTGTCGGTGGGTGTCGCCGAGGGTGCGCTGTAGAGCTCGGTGAGCTGGGCTGCCGTCATTCCCTCGGTGGAGACCGCGGGAGTCGCGCCGGACTGCATCTTCGCCGCGATGTCGCGATTGGACGAGAACGCGGGGGAACGGTTGAATGCCGGGTTTGAGGAAGCCATGGTGCCGAGTTTATCGGCCGAGGCATCCGAAATGCTGGGGATTGCCCTGCTATCGGCCCAGCGTTGTGCGCACGGCGATACCGCGGGCGATCCAGGCGGATGCCACGATCACCACCAGAGAGACGGCCACCACGATCGCCCCGTCCCCGTATTGCGGATAGAGCTGCGCGAGGATGAGGCCGCTGGCCAGCGGAAGAAGCGTCGCGAGGTAGCTGCGCCCGGGGCGCTGCCGCAGCAACAGCCAGAAGGCGAGCGGCCCGACGAGAAGCACCGCGGCGACCGACCCGATCAGCAGTGAGCCGACGAGAAGCGCGCTCGGCACCGCGACCGCAGCCCGTCGAGCACCCCGCGCGGGCAGGATCAGCCAGCCGGCGATGTGCGCTCCGGCGCCGAGAACGATCAGGTAGTCGGCATACGCGGATCCGGCCTGCAGCACGAGTGCGCCGGCCAGGATCAGCGCGAGGGCACCGGCATAGCGCACGCGGTAGCTGCCCCAGCGCAGGGGGATTCGCGCGGTCGGTTCCTGCCAGCCGGAGGGCGTCGCCATGGGCTCAGCCCCGGGGACTGAAGACGGCGATCGCCACGAGCATGATCAACACGCCACCCCCGAGGGCCATGGCGACTCCGAAGATGACGGCCGCATCCATTCGCTTTCGGGGCAACGGTTCGTCCGGCTCGTCGGGGCGGATGGCCGAGGGGATCGGCTCGCGTAGCTGGGCGGTCGCGCCCTCCACCGCCGTGTCCTCGGCTGCCACAACGGGTTCACCGCACGCGATGCAGAACTTCCAACTCGGATCGAGCGTCGTCCCACAGTTCGTGCATTTCCCCATGGCCACGAGAGTAGCAAGTCCGCCGAGCGCGCCAGCGGCATCCCGTAGCGTTGCCCCTGTGACTACTTCACCCGGCCCCCTCGTGATCGGTCATCGCGGAGCGAGTGGCTACCGACCAGAGCACACCCGCTCGGCCTATGAACTCGCCTTCGCGCAGGGGGTGGATGCCGTGGAGCCCGATCTTGTCGCGACGAAGGACCGCGTGCTCGTGATCCGCCACGAGAACGAGATCTCGGGCACGACGGATGTGGCCTCGCATCCCGAGTTCGCGGACCGTCGGACGACGCGAGACATCGACGGGGTGAGTCTCACCGGCTGGTTCACCGAGGACTTCACCTGGGCGGAGCTGGCCACGCTGCGCGCGCGGGAGCGGCTCCCCAAGGTGCGACCGCACAACACGGAGCACGGGGACGAGGGGATCCTGAGGCTCGTCGACCTGATTGCGCTGCTCGATGCGGCACCGCTGAGCGCTCGCGGCGCCCGAATCGGCATGGTCGCGGAGATCAAGCACGCCAGCTATTTCGCGTCGATCGGCCTGCCCCTCGACGAACTCTTCGGGAACGAGCTCGCCTCGGCGGGCTGGACCGACGACGACAGGCTGACGGTCGAGAGCTTCGAAGAGACCGTGCTCGGGCAGATCCGCGACCGGGGAGTGCGGGCGCGCTATGTGTTCCTGGTCGACGTGGAGGGCGCGCCGGCCGACCAGGTCGCCCAGCGTGGCGCCGACGCTCGCCCCTACTCGTCCTACCTCACCGTCGACGGCATGGCGGCGCTCGCGGTCGCCGCAGACGGCATCAGCTTCGACAAACACCTGCTGCAAGAGGCGGATGCCTCGGGCTCGGCCGTGGGCGCCGAACTCGTCGCGCGCGCCCACGCCGCAGGACTCACCGTGTTCTGTTGGACCCTCCGCGCCGAGAACAGGTTTCTCGCGAAGGCACTCCGGAACGGCACCTCCGCGAGCCGGTTCGGTGACTGGAAGACCGAGTTCCTCGAGCTGATGGGCATGGGGGTCGACGGGGTCTTCACCGACCAGCCCGACCTCGCCATCGCGGCGAGGTCTGCGCTACTGCTCGAGTAGGTCGGCGGCGGTGTCGAAGTCCTCGACACCCGGGCACAGGCGAACTACTCTCACGATATGGAAACTCTCGATCTAACCGAACGCGCGCTGCAGCAGGACGAGGCCCGGCTGCGCGGTCGCCGCAACGGTGGGCTTCTGATCGCGCTCGGCGCGCTCGCGGTCATCGGATCCTGGTGGCTCGTGCCCCAGTCGATCATCGCGCTCGCCGTGACCTCCATCGATTCCACCATCGGAACCATCGATGTCGCGGTGGGCATCGTCGCGCTCGTCTCGGGCATCACGCTCATCGTGGTCGGCATCCAGACCCAGCGGCGCGCGAGCACCGGCGATCCGCAGTCCTCCGCCGGCCGAGCCAACACGCGTTTCGACAACCCGGGGGCACCGACCCCGAATGGCCAGCCGCCGCTCAACTGGACCGGCCTCACGCCGCACTGAGCAGCAGCCCCGGTGGGCGTCACTGAAGCGCGGGTGTCGGCTCTTTTCGCTCCGTCAGCAGCGCCCGCGCGGCCAACCCGATCACCGCGCTGTAGGTGGGATAGGCGAACTTGACGTTCGCGAGGGTCGCCACATCGATGCCCGCCGCCATCGCTGTGGTGACCGACTGCACCACTTCGATCGCGTTCTCGCCGACAGCGTGCGCCCCGAGAATCAGCTCGCGGCGGCGATCTGAGATGAGCATGAGGAATCCACGCTCCCGGTCGTCGATCACGGCCCGGTCGAGAGTGGAGTAATCGACGCGGGCGACGACACAGTGCGGATCGCGATCGCGGGCCACTGCCTCGGTGAGTCCCACACCCGCATAGTCCGGGTCGGTGAAGCCGCCGGCGGGCAGCAGGTGATGCGGGGTGCGTCGATTCGCGTCGAGCACCGCGTTCTCCGCCGCGGCCTCACCCTCGAAGTGAGCGGCCTGCACGAGCATGTCCCGACCGTTCGCATCCCCCACGGCGAAGATGTGCGGCACGGACGTGCGGAAGTACTGGTCCACCGGAATCGCCGACCGGGCCGGCGTGATCCCCGCGTGCTCGAGACCGAGGTCGTCGACATCCGCGGGCCAGCCGGTCGCCATGATCACGGCGTCGAAGTCGGCGGATGTCTCGGCACCGCCCTCCCTCCAGCTCAGGCGGATCGAGCCATCGGCGGCCCGCGAGAGGCCGTCGACCCCGTCCACACCGGTGCGGACGGACACGCCCTGTTGTACGAAGGCCTCGCTCACGGCCTCGGCGATCGCGGCATCGGAGGCCATGAGAAGGCGAGGCGCGACATCCAGCACGGTGACGGCGCTGCCGAAGGAGTTGAACACCGTCACGAGCTGCGCCCCGGTATTGCCCGCCCCGATCACGGCGAGGCGCGCGGGCAGCTCCGGCAGGGAGAGGATGTCTTCCGGAACGGTCGCGAGCTGCGCTCCGGGGATCGGCAGCCGGCGGGAGTGCCCGCCGACACAGATGATGACCGACTCGGCGGTGACGACGCGACCGCTGTCGAGCACAAGGGTGTTGGCGTCGGAGAAGCGCGCGCGGCCCTCCAGGATCAGCTCGATCCCGGCAGCCGCGAATCGATCCGCCTCGGCTTTGATCGAGCGCACCCGGTCCACGGTTCGCGTCACCCGGGCGACCGTCTCCGGCCAGTCGAGGGACTGCTCGGTGAGGATGATTCCCCACGATCCTGCGGTGCGCATCTCGCGGGTGATGCGGGCGGTTCTGGCGAGAACCCGGGTGGGCACGCAGCCGGTGTTCACGCAGGTGCCGCCGGTGCGGTCCGCTTCGAGCACGGCGACCCGGGCGCCGAGTTCGGCGGCTCGGAGGGCGGCGGCGGTGCCGGCTGGCCCGGCTCCGATGACGACGACGTCGAAGTCACGATCGACGGGGGATGCGGGCACGGTTCTCTCCAAGGGACTCGATCTCAGAGTAAAGGTGATCCCGATCGAGCCCCTCGCCCATCAGCACTTTCGCAGAACCGTCGGTGCCTCGCCCTACAATTGGGTCGGTTATGACCTTCATCCTGGATCCGGCCGAGCCCTCGCGTTCCGAGCCGAGAGAGTCGCCCCTGCTCGCCGGACTCAATCCGCAGCAGCGCGAAGCCGTCGAGTACCGCGGCCATGCCCTGCTCATCGTCGCGGGTGCCGGATCCGGCAAGACCAGCGTGCTCACCCGGCGGGTCGCGAGCCTGATCGAGAGCCAGGATGCCTGGCCGTCGCAGATCCTCGCGATCACCTTCACCAACAAGGCGGCTGCCGAGATGCGCGAGCGCGTCGAGGCCATCCTCGGACAGGCCTCCCAGGGCATGTGGATCTCGACCTTCCACTCCGCCTGCGTGCGCATCCTGCGCCGGGAGGCCGAGCACTTCGGTTTCGGAAAGAACTTCACGATCTACGACTCGGCGGACTCGCGTGCGCTGATCAAGCGGATCATCAAGGACCTGGATGCCGACACCTTCGGTTTCACCGTCTCGAGCGTCGCGGGCAAGATCTCCAAGCTCAAGAACGAGCTGAACGACGTGGAGTCCTATGCGCGCGGGGCGAACTTCAATGATCCCGCCGAGCGGGTGTTCCTCGACATCTTCCGCGAATACACGCGCAGCCTGCAGAGCGCCAACGCCTTCGACTTCGACGACCTCATCGGCCAGACCGTCTACCTGTTCCGGGCCTTCCCGCAGGTGGCCGCGCTCTACCAGCGGCGCTTCCGGCACATCCTGGTCGACGAATACCAGGACACGAACCACGCCCAGTACTCGCTGATCCGGGAGCTGACGCAGCCGCCACGCACCGACCTGCTCGGGGGTGCGACGGGCTTCGACGGGTCGCTGCTCAGCAACCCCACGAAACACCTCGAACCCGCGTCGCTCACGGTCGTCGGTGATTCCGACCAGTCGATCTACGCGTTCCGCGGCGCGGACATCCGTAACATCGTCGAGTTCGAACGCGACTTCCCGAACTCCAAGGTGGTATTGCTCGAGCAGAACTACCGCTCGACGCAGAACATCCTGAGCGCGGCCAATGCGGTGATCTCGAACAACTTCGACCGCAAGGACAAGAAGCTCTTCACCACCGTCGGCGACGGCGACAAGATCGTGGGCTTCACCGGTTACAGCCAGCACGACGAAGCCCAGTTCATCGCGGACGAGATCACCGAGCTCCATTCCACCGGCAACATCGAGTATCGCGACATCGCCGTCTTCTACCGCACCAACGCCCAGACGAGAGCGCTGGAAGAGATCTTCATCCGCTCGGCGCTGCCCTACCGGGTGCTCGGCGGAACCAAGTTCTACGAACGCGCCGAGATCAAGGATGCCTTCGGTTACCTCATCGCCATCGCGAACCCCGCGGACCCGATGGCCCTGCGTCGCATCCTCAACACCCCGAAGCGTGGCATCGGTGGCGTCACCGAAGCGACCCTGCAGCGCTACGCGGAGACGCACGGGATCACTCTGCGGGAGTCTCTGCGCCACGCGGATGAGATGGGGTTCGGGCCCAAAATCACCGGGGCGATCCTCGGCCTCGGCGCGATCCTCGACGAGGTGGCGCTCACCTCCGACACCGCCGCGGTCGCCGAAATCCTCACCGCCCTCATCACCAAGACCGGACTCGTCGAGGCGCTGCGGGCGTCCCGCGACCCCCAGGACGAGGCCCGCGCCGAGAACATCGAGGAGCTCGTGGCGGTGACCAAGGAGTTCAACAAGAACAATCCGGATGGCACGCTGCTCGACTTCCTCACCGAGACCTCGCTCGTGGCGGCGGCCGACGATATCGACGATTCGAGCGGCACCGTCTCGCTCATGACGCTCCACACCGCGAAAGGCCTGGAGTACGAGGCCGTGTTCCTCACCGGAATCGAGGAAGACCTGCTCCCGCACCGGATGTCGGCGAACGAGCCCGGCGGTCCCGCCGAGGAACGTCGACTGTTCTACGTGGGCATCACGCGCGCTCGCCGCAAGCTCTACCTCTCGCTCGCCATGACTCGCGCGCAGTTCGGCGAGGTCTCCGTGGCCATGCCGTCGCGCTACCTGCAGGAGATTCCGCCCGAGCTCATCGACTGGCGCCAGTCGCCCGGCATGGCCACCTCGCGCGGGGGCACCCAACCTCGGGCGCTCAACGCCCGCCGCGGCGGATTCGGTGCGGAGGATTCCCCGGCGCTGGGCTCGGGCTATGGCGCCTCCAGCGGACCGGGGGCGACGGCGCTCGCCCGTGCCGCCCGTGCCGAGCGAGCGGCGCAGCCAAAGACCCAGTGGGCCAACCGGGTGACTAACGTGGTGCGGGACAACGGCGACCTGACGCTGGCGGCGGGGGATCGCATCCGCCATATCGACTTCGGTGACGGTCGGGTGACCGGGGTGACCGGCATCGGGCCCAAGTCGATCGCCGAGGTGCAGTTCGACACCGCCGGGCGCAAGCGCCTACTGATCAAACTGGCGCCCATCGAGAAGCTCTAGCTGGCGCGTCCCTCTGCCTCAGCGGTGCCTTTCATCATTCAGGAAGGTGCGGGGCTGAAGGGGTGGGATGACTCTAGTGGGAACGCATCCCGCACTCTGGCCACTCCCACCTCAAACCTTCCTGAATGATGTGAGTCCTGGGGGAGTGGAATTATCGGGGGCGCATCCCCGTTCTGGATCAGGTCCTGCTCTCCAGTTCAGAGCTCACCAGTTCAGAAGGAAGTACCGTGCAACTCTTCGCGCCCGTGAACCTCGGGGCCCTCGCCCTGTCCAACCGTGTCGTCATGGCGCCCCTCACCCGGCTGCGTGCCGGTGATGCCGGCGTGCCGAACGACCTTCTCGTCGAGCACTATCGGCAGCGCGCCACTCTCGGCCTCATCGTGACCGAAGGCACCTTCCCGAGCCCGGTGAGCCGGGCGTACCCGGGCCAGCCCGGCATCGTCACCGCCGAGCAGATCGCCGGCTGGCGCCGGGTGACCGAAGCCGTGCACGCGGAGGGCGGAATCATCGTCATGCAGCTCATGCACGGCGGACGCGTGACGCATCCCGACATCATCGAAGGCCTCACCCCGGTTGCTCCGAGCGCGATCGCGATCGACGGCGAGACGCACACCCCGCTCGGCAAGAAGCGCTACCCCGAGCCCCGCGCGCTCGAGGCCGACGAACTCCCCGGCGTGACCGAAGAGATCGTGCAGGCCGCCCGCAATGCGATCGAGGCCGGGTTCGACGGCGTCGAGGTGCACTCCGCGAACGGATACCTGCTGCACGAGTTCCTGTCGCCCGTGTCCAACGTGCGCACTGATGCCTACGGTGGATCGCCCGCCAACCGCGCCCGGTTCGGAATCGAGACCGTGACGGCCGTCGCCGAAGCAATCGGAGCGGATCGGGTGGGCATCCGCATCTCGCCCTCGCACAACATCCAGGACGTCTTCGAGACGGATGAGGCAGAGACCAAGGCCACCTACGACGCTCTGATCGACGGCATCGCCCCGCTCGGCCTCGCCTACCTCAGCGTGCTGCACAGCGATCCGGCCGGTGAACTCGTGCAGGACCTCCGCGCCCGCTTCGGCGGACCCCTCATGGTGAACAGCGGTTTCGGCCAGCTGACCACCCGCGACGAGGCGATGGAGTTCGTGAAGGCGGACCACGCGGATGTCGTCGCCGTCGGCCGCCAGGTGATCGCGAACCCCGACCTCGTTGCGCGCTGGCGCGACGACCGCGAGCTCAACGAGCCCAACCCGAGCACCTTCTACGGTGCGACCGGCGAGGGCTACACGGACTACCCCGCCCTCGCGATCTGAACCGTGGCCGCCGTGCAGCCCACGGCGGCCCCGGTCCGCATCAGGACTGGCAGTTGGTGTCGCTGAGGGCCGCTCCCGCAGCACCCACTGCCAGTTCTGGCGCTTGCCGTGCGCAGAGCAGCGGTTGTGGCCCTGGTCGGAGCGGATCCGGCGACTGAACCGTCTTCAGCCGAGCCGTGTGAGCAGGTGGTTCTTGGGCCAGTGCCGCAGCCGGGCGGGCAGCCGCGGGTAGAGGCGCGCCGTGACATCCATCAGGCGATCGAAGCAGCGTTGGCGGCGGTCGTCCCAGGGCAGCGCATAGGCCTCGCGCAGCGCGGGAGAGAGCAAGCCGGCGGTAGCCAGGCGCGCTATCGGCATCAGCGCTCGCATCCAGAGGGGACCGGAGGCCGGTCGCAGCAGTTGCACCGAGACCGCTCGAACCCGGTCGTCGACTTCGAGCCTCGCCAGCTGTTCCTGCCAGTAGCGACCGAAGGCCTCCCGGTCTGCGGGCCAGAGGGTCGCGGGCATGCCGAGAGCGGTGCCGACGACCGCGTAATCCCGGTAGACCCGGTCGGCGGATGCCTCATCGAGGGGGCCGAACACGCGCTCATGCAGCGTGGTCGCCGTCTCGTAGAGCGTGGCCGCCACCCAGAGCTGCAGTCTGGCGTCAGAGGCATCGTAGGTTTCGGACCGCACCGGCGCGTGGGCACGCTGCACCATCGCCGTCACCGCCGCGACCTGGTGCGGGGTGCCGAAGACGAGTGCGTACACGTATGTCAATGTGTTGCTTAGTCGCCGGAGCGGGTCGGCGGCGAAGTCGCTGTGATCGGCGACGGCGTGACCCACCGCGGGCTTCGCCAATTGCAGCAGGATCGCGCGACCGCCACCGGCGAGCAGCACGGCCTCGGCGCCGATGTCGGTGAGCGCCACGGGTTTCATCCGTCCATTGTGCGCCGTGCTCCATGAGCGTGGGCACGTAGGCTGACGCGCATGACCGTGTCTTCAGTGCACCTCGTGCTTCCGTCATCCGGTCAGCTCGCCGAGCGTTTCGCCCAGCTGCGTGCCGAGCTGGGGCTGCTCGCGGAATTCCCCGCGGCGATCGAGGCCGATGCGCGATCCGTGATCGCCCACCAGGTGCTGCCGGAGGTGGACAGCACGGCGATACCGTTCATCACGATCGACCCCGCTGGTGCCACCGACCTCGACCAGGCGCTCCACCTCGAGCGCAGCGCCGACGGATACCGCGTGCGGTACGCCATCGCCGATGTGCCAGCGTTCGTCGCACCGAACGGCCCGATCGATGCGGAGGCCCGCCGGCGCGGCCAGACCATGTACGCGCCCGACGGCCGCATCCCCTTGCATCCGACTGTCATCAGTGAGGATGCCGCGTCGCTGCTGCCGGGCGAGGTGCGCGGCGCGTTCGTGTGGGACTTCACGCTCGACGCCGCCGCCGACGTGATCGTCGCCACCGTCGCCCGCGCTCGCATTCGCAGCATCCGCCAGTGCGACTACGCCGAAGTGCAGCGGGAGATCGATGCGGGAACGGCGGCCGAATCACTGCAGCTGCTGCGAGAGGTCGGCGAGAAGCGCATCCTGCTCGAGAGGAAGCGCGGAGGGGCGAGCCTCAACCGCGCCGATCAGGAGGTCACCGAAGTCGATCACGTCTACCGGCTCGAGCGCCGCCGGTCGCTTCCGGTCGAGGACTGGAATGCCCAGCTCTCCCTGATGACCGGCATGGCCGCCGCCGGCATCATGATCGAGGGCGGAGTCGGCATCCTGCGCACCATGCCGGCCCCGGATGCCGCAGCCATCGACCGCTTCCGGCTACAGACCGTGGCACTCGGCTGGCAGTGGGCGCCGCAGCTCGCGTACGGCGAATACCTGCGCACCCTGGACTCGGACGACCCGAGACAGCTCGCGATCATCCATGCGGCCGGTTCGCTCTTCCGCGGCGCCGGCTATACGGTCTTCGACGGCGAGGCCCCGAAGGTCACACTGCAGGCCGCGGTCGGGGCGCCCTATGCGCACACCACCGCGCCGTTGCGACGCCTCGTCGACCGCTTCGTTCTCGTCACCTGCGAGGCGCTCGTGGCCGGGCATCCGGTGCCGTCCTGGGTTCGGAGTGCGCTGCCGGCCATCCCGGCGGTCATGGCTGCGTCGGACGGCATCGCCTCCCGTCTCGGCCGGGGCTCGATCGACGCGGTCGAGGCCGCCGTGCTGCGCGGGCGGGTGGGCGAGGTCTTCGACGCGACGGTGATCTCCGCACGAAAGGGCGGCGGAGTCATCCAACTGGCAGACCCGGCGGTGGCGGCGGAATGCAGCGGGCAGCTCGAGGCGGGCAGCCGGGTGCGCGCGACCCTGGTGACGGCGGACATTCCGACGGGCACCGTGCAATTCTCCGTCTGAATCGGGAGCGCAAAAACCCCCAAAGTTTCCCTCCTGGTCGTCCCACTCGAGCCAAGCTCCCGAGCCGCCGGGGGTAGAGTGCTTGGTGGCCCAAATATCTTGATGTCGAGCTATCTCGATATCGAGAGACTTGCCGCCACATCAGACATACGAACTGCGGATTGGACACAGCAGCGTGGATCTATTTGAGTACCAGGCCCGAGATCTCTTCGAATCCTACGGAGTGCCGGTACTCGCCGGCATCATCGCCGATACGCCGGAAGAGGTGCGCGCAGCCGCGACGAAGCTCGGCGGCACGGTCGTCGTCAAGGCGCAGGTCAAAGCCGGCGGGCGCGGCAAGGCGGGCGGCGTGAAGGTCGCACACAACCCGGACGACGCGGCTGCTGCAGCCGAAGGCATCTTCGGGCTCGACATCAAGGGTCACACCGTCAAGCGGGTCATGGTCGCCGCCGGAGCCCGCATCAAGGAGGAGTACTACTTCTCCGTGCTGCTCGACCGCGCGAACCGCAGCTACCTCTCACTCGCGAGCTACGAGGGTGGCATGGAGATCGAGGAGCTCGCCGTCGAGCGGCCCGAGGCCCTCGCTCGCATCGAGATCGACCCGCTCACCGGCATCGACCTCGCCAAGGCCACCGAGATCGCGATCGCGGGCAAGTTCCCGGCCGACATCGTCGAGAAGGTCGCTCCCGTGTTCGTGAAGCTCTACGAGGTCTACAAGGGCGAGGATGCCACGCTCGTCGAGGTCAACCCGCTCGTGATCACCGAAGACGGTGACATCGTCGCCCTCGACGGCAAGGTATCGCTCGACGAGAACGCGGAGTTCCGTCACCCGAACCACGAGGCACTCGTGGACACCGACTCGGAGGACCCGCTCGAGGCGAAGGCCAAGAAACTCGGTCTCAACTACGTGAAGCTCGACGGTGAGGTCGGTGTCATCGGAAACGGTGCTGGCCTCGTGATGTCCACCCTCGACGTCGTCAGCTATGCGGGCGAGAACTTCGGCAACGTGAAGCCGGCCAACTTCCTCGACATCGGCGGTGGAGCATCCGCCGAGGTGATGGCCAACGGCCTCGACGTGATCCTCGGCGACCCGCAGGTGAAGAGCGTGTTCGTGAACGTCTTCGGCGGCATCACCGCGTGCGACGCGGTGGCCAACGGCATCGTCGGAGCGCTCAAGACGCTCGGCGACACGGCATCCAAGCCCCTCGTTGTTCGTCTCGACGGCAACAAGGTCGAGGAGGGGCGCGCGATTCTCGCCGAATACGCGCACCCGCTCGTGTCGCTCGCCGACACCATGGACGACGGCGCCGCCAAGGCTGCCGAACTGGCTTCGAAGTAAGGGACTGCAGAGAAATGTCGATCTTCCTCAATAAGGACTCCAAGGTCATCGTGCAGGGCATCACCGGCGGTGAGGGCACCAAGCACACCGCCCTCATGCTGAAGGCCGGCACGCAGGTCGTCGGTGGCGTGAACGCCCGCAAGGCCGGCACGACCGTCTCCCACGGCGACGTTGAACTGCCCGTCTTCGGTACGGTCGCCGAGGCTATAGAGAAGACCGGAGCGGATGTCTCCATCGTCTTCGTACCCCCGGCCTTCGCCAAGGACGCCGTGCTCGAGGCCATCGAGGCCGAGATCCCGCTCGTCGTCGTGATCACCGAGGGCATCCCGATCCAGGACTCGGCCGAGTTCTGGGCCACGGCCAAGGCCTCGGGCAAGACCCGGATCATCGGACCGAACTGCCCCGGCATCATCACACCGGGGGAGTCGCTCGTGGGCATCACGCCCGCGACGATCACCGGAAAGGGCCCGATCGGACTCGTCTCGAAGTCGGGAACGCTCACGTACCAGATGATGTACGAGCTGCGCGATCTCGGATTCTCGACGGCCATCGGCATCGGCGGCGACCCGATCATCGGCACCACCCACATCGACGCGCTCGCCGCGTTCGAGGCGGACCCCGACACCAAGGCGATCGTCATGATCGGTGAGATCGGTGGTGACGCCGAGGAGCGGGCCGCGGACTACATCAAGGCGCACGTGACCAAGCCCGTCGTCGGCTACGTCGCCGGTTTCACCGCGCCAGAGGGCAAGACGATGGGCCACGCCGGCGCCATCGTCTCCTCCGGAGCGGGCACCGCGCAGGGCAAGAAGGAGGCCCTCGAGGCCGCCGGGGTCAAGGTCGGCAAGACGCCGAGCGAGACCGCCACGCTCATGCGCGAGGTGCTCGCCTCGCTGTAACGGTTTCCGAAACGGAAGGCCAGCCTCGGCTGGCCTTCCGTCGTTAACCAGGCCGCGGGTATCCGGTCCTGGTCGCTCTTTCGGTTGCGTGAGTTGCGGGTCCTCCGATCCGTGCCTTCGTCAGATCGGCTCAGGCGACTCGACTCTGGTGGGACTGAGCCGAACCGCGATCGGGGCGCTGAGCGGAGACTCGCCGCGCCGGACTCGGAGGCACCCTTCGCTCCGAACGGTCAGATAACTGCCGGCAGGAGCACTCGGTTGATGGTGTGGATCACGCCGTTGCTGGCCTGGATGTTGAGGCCGGAGAGCACGAGTCGCGGGTCCTGGAATGCCGGGTTCGCGTCACGCAGGGTGATGCCGCGCGGCTTCACGATGCCTCCGTTGGCCATGGTCAGCGACCGGGCCGTGAGCACGCTGATCGGACCGAGCTTGCGGTCGGCGACCACGTGGTAGAGCAGCACGTTCTTGATCTGGTCGATGGTGAGGGCGCTCGTTATGGTGCTGAGCGCGGCCGCTTCGCTCGTGGGCGCGACCCCGGTGAGATCCTGCACGAGACGCTCGAACGCGAGGTCGTTGGGAGCGAACACAGTGAACTTGCGGCTGGTGTCGGCGAGCACCGGCACGAGCCCCGTTGCCGTCAGCGCCTGCACCAGGAGGTCGTAGTCGTAGGGGTTGTTGTCGGGAGTCCCCCCTCCGGAGGCGGCGACCGCGACATCCACGATCGATCCCTTGGGGGCGGGAGGCGAATAGTTAGCAGGCACCGAGGCTGATGCCGGAATCGAGCTGCCGAGCACCAGCACTCCGGCGGCGACGGTGGTGATGGCGGTGACGATGAGACGGTTCTTCACGATGCACTCCTTTGTGAGGCCCGAGGTCGGGCGTTTCGTACTGTTCCTATGGAATACTTCCGGCTCGACCGGTCATTCGGATGCACCGGACGAGATTTTTCTGCACGACGCGCGCATCGTGTGCGTGAGCCTGTCGCTCGACTCGGTGGCTGACGCGGGTTTGACCGAGCTTCGTTCGCAACCTCCAGCACGTCGATTCACCGCTCCCGGGTTCGGGGAGCGGATGCCCGTGGGCGAGGACCGGGCTCTGGTGCCGCACAGGGCTCGGGTCTAGCGTGATATCCAGGAAAACTCGAGGAAGAGGTCTCACCCGTGAAAAAGCTCATCAACGACCCAGACAACGTGCTCGCTGATTCCCTCGTGGGAGTCGAGGCGGCGCATCCGGAACTGCGGGTCGACCATGTCAACCGCATCATCTATCGTGCAGAGCCGACGAAACGGGGCAAAGTCGCCCTGATCTCGGGCGGCGGATCCGGGCACGAACCGCTGCACGGCGGATTCGTCGGGTTCGGGATGCTGGATGCGGCGTGTGCAGGTGAAGTGTTCACCAGCCCCACCCCCGACCAGATGCAAGAGGCGACGAAGGTGGCGGATGCCGGGGCGGGCGTGCTGCACATCGTGAAGAACTACACGGGTGACGTCATGAACTTCGAGATGGCGGCGGAGCTGGCCGAGGCGGATGCCGGGGTCATGGTCGAGACGGTGGTGACCAACGATGATGTCGCCGTCGAAGACTCCACCTGGACCGCCGGCCGACGCGGAGTCGGAGTAACGGTGCTGTTGGAGAAGATCGTCGGCGCGGCCGCCGAGGCCGGTGCCGACCTCACCGCCGTCGGTGCGCTCGCTCGCAAGGTCAACGCGCAGGGGCGCTCGATGGGCATGGCGCTTACGAGTTGCACGGTGCCCGCGGCGGGAAAGCCGACCTTCGAGATCCCCGACGACATGATGGAGATGGGCGTGGGTATCCACGGCGAGCCCGGCCGGCATCGCGTGCCGCTCGCGCCCGCGGCGTCCATCGCCCAGCAGTTGGTGGAGCCCATCCTCCACGACTTCGATTTCACCGGCGGCCCCTCGATCGTCATGCTCAACGGCATGGGCGGTTCTCCCCTCATCGAGCTCTACCTCATGTACGGAGAGGTGAAGAAGATCCTCGAGAAGTCGGGAATCACCGTGGCCCGAAGCCTGGTGGGCAACTACATCACCTCGCTCGACATGGCGGGATGCTCCGTCACGATCCTGAAGGCGGATGACGAGATCCTCCGATTCTGGGACGCACCGGTGAACACCGCCGGCCTGCGCTGGGGGGTCTGAAGGCCATGGCGGGTGGCACGGTGACCATCGACCAGCTGGTGCACTGGCTGAGTCGTTTCGACGCGCTCATGGCCGAGAATCGCAGCTATCTCACCGAGCTGGACTCGGCGATCGGGGATGCCGATCACGGGTCCAACATGGCTCGGGGCATGACCGCGGTGATGGAGAAAATCGGTGCCACCCCGTCGACCGCCGTCGACGAACTGTTCAAGCAGGTCGGCATGACCCTCGTCACCTCCGTCGGCGGGGCGAGCGGTCCGCTCTACGGCACCTTCTTCCTCCGCTTCGGATCGACCGCCGGGCCGGTGGCGGAGCTGGATGCCGGCGCTCTCGCGGCATCCCTGCGGGCCGGCCTCGGCGGTATCCTCGCTCGCGGCAAAGCAGAGCTGGGAGACAAGACGATGTTCGATGCCATGTCGCCCGCAGTGGATGCGCTCGATGCCGAAATCGCCGCAGGAGCCGACATCGCCACCGCAACCGCGGGCGCGGCGGCGGCGGCGGTGGCGGGGCGGGATGCCACGGTGCCTCTCGTCGCGCGAAAGGGCCGGGCGAGCTACCTGGGTGATCGAAGCGCCGGTCATCTCGATCCGGGCGCGACGTCCACCGCATTCCTGTTCCAGGCGCTCGCCGAAGCAGTCGCGTGATCGGAGTGGTGGTGGTGTCCCACAGCCCCGCCCTCGCGCACGCCGCCGTGGATCTCGCCCTGCAGATGGTGCCGGGCGAGAAACCGGCGATCGCGATCGCCGCGGGAGCGGGCGAGGGACTGATCGGAACGGATGCCACGGCCGTCTCCGCGGCGATCGACGAGGTGGCCTCGCCCGAGGGCGTGCTCGTGATCATGGACCTCGGATCGGCGGTGATGAGCGCGGAGATGGCGCTCGACTTCCGGTCATCCGAGGCGGAGGTACGTCTCTCGAGCGCGCCGTTCGTCGAGGGGATCCTCGCCGCGGTCGTCACCGCGGCCGGGGGAGGGAGTCTCGACGATGTCGATCGGGAGGCGCGGGGAGCTCTCGAGCCGAAGATCTCGATGCTGGGTGGCGCCCCTGCCCCAGAGATCGCTACCCCAGACGTCGCTGCTCCAGACGGCACGGCCTCGGCAGCCTCCGTTGCGGAACGCGCGCCGGCCGGGCTCTCCGCCGACCTCACGATCATCAATTCCGACGGCCTTCACGCCCGGCCGGCGGCCACGCTGGTGTCGACCCTCGCCGGGTTCGACGCGAAACTCACCGTGGTGAATACCCGCTCCGGCACCGGCCCCGTGGCCGCCAACAGCCTCATCGGGTTGCTGTCGCTCGGGGCGAAGTCCGGGGATGTGCTGACCGTGGCAGCATCCGGAGCACAGGCTGCGGAGGCGCTCGCGAAGGTCACCGAGCTCGTGACGGAGGGATTCGGCGAAGTCTGAGGATGTGAAGCTCACCGGCAATCGCGTTTGCGCCACGGCGGACCGGCGGACCGGCGGATCGCAGGGCCGCCGGTAGGCTCACCTCCGGTATGAATCGTCCGCTCACCGCCCTCTTCTCCGCGCTCGAAGCGGTGCTCGTCGCCGCCATCGGTGTCGCGATCCCCTTGGTGCCGCTCACGGTGCTGTGGGCGTTCCAGTACGGGCTCCAGGTCGATTTCATCGTGTTCTGGCGCACCGCGGTCGACCTGTGGCTGCTCGGTTCCGGCGTGGACATCCAGCTCACCCTCGACCCGGTGATGGCCTCCGGACTGGGATTCGATGGTGCGGGAACCCCGTTCATCGTCACGATCGCCCCCCTTGGTTTCGCGCTCGTGACCGTGCTGCTCGGGGTGCGCGCCGGTCGTCGCATCGGCGAGACCCCCCATCGACTGCTCGGGATGGCGGTGTCCGTCGCCGCTTTCGCAGTGATCTCGCTCGGGCTCACGCTCAGCGTGCTCCTGCCCGCCGCGCGACCCTCCATCTGGCAGGGAACGCTGCTGCCGACTCTCGTCTTCGCCCTCGGGATCGTGATCGGGTCGGACATTATGCGCCCTCCCACCGCCGCGGCTGACGTGCTCGGCGACAGTGCCCGCGGAATCGTGCGGGGCTGGCGGCCGGATGTGCGCACGATCATCGTGGCCGGGCTGCGCGGCGGCGTCGGCTCCGCGAGCGTGGTGATCGCGGCATCCGCCCTCGCCGTCGCTGTGCTGTTCCTCGCGAATTATGCGGCCATCATCTCCCTGTACGAGGGCGTGCACGCGGGGGTTCTGGGCGGGATCGCGCTCACCATTGGACAGTTGGCGGTGCTGCCCAATCTCGTGATCTGGGGCGCCTCGTGGTTCATCGGGCCCGGTTTCGCCATGGGAGCAGGCTCGTCCGTCACGCCGCTCGGCACTACGCTCGGGCCCATCCCCGCGATCCCCGTGCTCGGGGCACTTCCCGCTCCGGGAGCGCTCGGGTGGGGTTTCCTCGGACTCCTCGTGCCCGTGCTCGCCGGCTTCTTCATCGCTCTCGTCGTGCGACCGCGCCTGGCCCGCGAGCTCGGTCCCCGGGCGTCCGTCAGCTCGTTCATCGCCGCCGGGCTCGCGAGTGGCGCCGTCGGCGGCGTCCTTCTCGCACTGCTCGCCTGGGCATCCGCCGGTTCTGCCGGCCCCGGGCGACTGGTGGATGTCGGGCCGTCCCCGTGGCTCGTCGGCGGGTTCGCCGCGCTCGAGATCGGCGTCGCTGCGGTCATCGGGCTACTGGCCGGGCGGCCGTCTCGCCGCTGAGGGCCTGTGGTCTCGATACGCTCGCTGGCGCTCGCTACTCGACCAGTGGTTTGCTGGCGCTCGCTACTCGGCCGGCGGGGCACTCCGATAGGCTCTGTGGGTGCTCTCATTGGTCGTGTTGATCTCCGGCGGAGGGTCGAACCTCCGCGCGCTTCTCGAGGCCTCCGAAGATGCCGAGTTCCCGGCCAGGGTGATCGCGGTCGGAGCGGACCGGGATGCCGACGGCTTCGAGCATGCCGAGGCCTACGGCATCCCCACCTTCGCGGCCGCGTTGACGAGCTTCGATGACCGGGAGAGCTGGGGCGATGCGCTCCTGGACCAGATCCGGGTCTGGCAGCCGGATCTGGTGATCCTCAGCGGTTTCATGAAGCTGCTTCCGCCGCGGGTGATCGCGGCCCTCAGCCCCAACCTGATCAACACGCATCCGGCATACCTGCCCGAATTCCCGGGGGCCCATGGCGTTCGGGATGCGCTCGCCGCCGGCGTCACCGAGACCGGGGCGAGCATCATCGTCGTCGACAACGGGGTGGATGCCGGACCGATCATCTCCCAGCGCCGCGTTCCCGTGCTGCCGGGCGACACCGAATCGACCCTCCACGAGCGCATCAAGCCGGTCGAACGCGAACTGCTCGTGCAGGCCGTGCTCGACATCGCCAACGGTGCCATCGACCTCCCGACCATCGCCGCACGCAAAGCAGCTTCCGATACAGCTGCGCCAGACCTGAGGAGTGCCCCATGAGTGCACCGACCCACGACCCCTCCGACTACCGCGCACGGGATGCCATCCCGATCACCCGCGCCCTCATCTCCGTGAGCGACAAGACCGGCCTCCTCGAACTGGCCGCGGTTCTCGCGGGCGCGGGCGTCGAGATCGTCTCCACCGGCTCGACGGCGAAGGCGATCGCGGATGCCGGCCACCCCGTCACCGAGGTCGCAAGCGTCACCGGCTTCCAGGAGACCCTCGATGGGCGGGTGAAGACGCTTCATCCCGCCATCCATGCCGGCATCCTGGCCGACCTGCGGCTCGAGAGCCACGAGACGCAGCTCGCCGAGCTCGACATCCGCCCCTTCGAGCTCGTCGTCGTGAACCTGTACCCCTTCGTCGAGACCATCGCCTCGGGGATCACCGGCGATGATGCGATCGAGCAGATCGACATCGGCGGACCGGCGATGGTGCGCGCGGCCGCCAAGAACCACGCCAACGTCGCTATCGTCGTGTCGCCCGACAGCTACGCCCAGGTGATCAAGGCCGTCACCCTCGGTGGCACGACCCTCGCCCAGCGCCAGCGTCTCGCGGGTGAGGCCTTCGCGCACACCGCTGCGTACGACTCGGCCGTTGCCGAGTTCTTCGCCGCGAATGTGGGGATCCGGGCGGAGCATCCGCGCGAAGAAGCCCACACCTTCAGCGTGACCGCGTCGCTCAAGAACGTGCTGCGCTACGGCGAGAATTCGCACCAGGACGCCTCGCTCTACGTCACCGAGCACGGAGCGGGAATCGCGCAGGCGACCCAGCTCGGCGGCAAGGAGATGTCGTACAACAACTACGTGGATGCGGATGCAGCGCTCCGCACCGCCTACGACTTCCGCGAGCCCGCCGTCGCCATCATCAAGCACGCCCAGCCCTGCGGCATCGCGGTCGCGCGTGGGGCCGGCGATCCCATCGCCTCCGCGCACCAGCGCGCCCACGACTGCGATCCGGTCTCGGCCTACGGCGGAGTGATCGCGGCGAACCGCCCGGTCACCATAGAGATGGCCCACACGGTGAAGGACATCTTCACCGAGGTCGTGATCGCCCCCGACTTCGACCCCGAGGCCCTCGAACTGCTGCAGACCAAGAAGAACCTCCGGCTGCTCAAACTGCCAGAGGGCTACACGCGGGAAGCCCTCGAGTTCAAGCAGATCAGCGGGGGGCTTCTCGTCCAACAGCCCGATGTCTTCGACGAATTCTCCAGCGACGGCTGGACCCTCGTCTCCGGTGAAGAGGCGGATGACGCCACCCGCGCCGACCTCGAATTCGCGTGGCGTGCGGTGCGGGCGGTCAAGTCCAACGCGATCCTGCTGGCGGATGACGGCGCCTCGGTCGGCGTCGGCATGGGCCAGGTCAACCGCGTGGATTCCTGCCGACTCGCGGTGTCGCGGGCCGGCGATCGCGCGGCCGGATCGGTTGCGGCATCCGACGCCTTCTTCCCGTTCGCCGACGGCCTGCAGATCCTGCTCGACGCGGACGTGCGCGCGGTGGTGCAGCCCGGTGGGTCGATCCGCGATGCCGATGTGATCGAGGCGGCGAAGGCTGCTGGCGTCACCATGTACTTCACGGCCGAGCGCCACTTCTACCACTAGGTCGCTGCGCTGCGCTCCGCTCACCCGGCTGTCACAATCCGCTCCGAAACCCGCCGCTGGGAGCACTTTGCGCCGGCTCGGCCCGGGCGCGCAGCGGTTTGGGTCGGGCCGGGGCCAGAGCGCCGGGCTCGGGGTGCCGTTGGTCGGGGTGCCGGCGGTCGAGGAGTCGGTGGCGGGACAGTGGGCGCTACAGACAGTGGGCGCTGCATTGGGCGACGGGGCAGGGAACCTTCGGGGTCGGATGGCAGACTGCCGCTGTCGTCGGCCCGCTCATCCGTCACCATCGGCGCTGAGCCCTGTCGCAGAGAGCAGTTCGCGCCGGCTGAGCCCGCGCGGCTCGCGCCGGCGCCGGAGTGCCCCCGGACGGCCGGCGCCCCGGACGGCCGGCGCCCCCGACTCGCTCAACCGTCACAATCGGTGCTGAATCAGGCGCTTGAGCGCACTTTGCGCCGGCTCGAGCCGCGCGGCGGGCGCAGCGCGGCCGCTGCAGCGTCCCAGGCGACCGGGACGCGGTGCCGACCACGCCGGTCGAGTAGCGGGCGCCAGCGAGCGTCTCGAGGCCAACGGCCCGGCACAGCCGATCCATAGCCGAAATCCCCTAGGGTCGGGACCCATGACCGTCGACAGCGCCCGCTCGCCATTCCTCCGCCGACTCACGGGCGCGGTCGTCTCCGCCCTAGCCGTGTCCCTGATCTCGCTTCTCGCGGTCTCCCTGCTGTTCTACGGCGGCAGCGTCTCGACTCTCGGCCAGGTGCTCGACTTCTTCCTGGGGTCGACCCTCATCGTCTTCGTCGTCCTCACCGTCTTCGCCCTTGTCGGCTTCTATCGCTATTGGTACCTCAGACTCATCGGCGGCGTCGTCGCCGGTCTCGTCGGAGCCATCGCCGGAGCGGCGATCACGGTCGCCCGAAGCGCCTCCCCCGTGACCGAAACGGTCGCGACCCAGCTCATCGGCACGAACCTCCCCTTCGTGCTCGCGACGATCGTCGGCACAGTCACCGCGGGGTACGCCGTCTGGCGACTGCTGATGGGAAGGCAGGCGGATGCCGCCAGCCGCCGCATCGCGCTCGTGCGGGCCCCGGCAGACAGCCTCGCCGACGGGCAGGTCACCCACATCGAACGGGTTCCGGTGGACCTCGAGCTCGCCAACTCCCAGTGGGACGAATACGTCGCACTGCTCTCGAACGCCGGGTGGGACGTCGTGGAGGTGCCGGTGGCCACCGGTCAGCCCGATTCCGTGTTCGTGGAGGACACCATGGTGATCTTCGGCGACACGGCCATCATCGGCAGCCCCGGAGCCGAGTCCCGCGCCGGGGAGATCGTCGAAGCGGAGCGGGCCGTCGCGGCGCTCGGACTCAGCATCCGCCGCATCGAGATGCCCGGTACCCTCGACGGCGGCGACGTGCTCAAGGTGGATCGCACCGTCTTCGTCGGCCGCGGCGGTCGCACGAACGCGGAAGGGATTCGCCAGTTGCGAGCCCTCGTGACGCCCCTCGGCTACACGGTCGTCGCGGTTCCGGTGACCAAAGCCCTGCACCTCAAGAGCGCTGTGACGGCGCTTCCGGATGGCACGGTCATCGGCTACCCGCCACTCGTCGATGACCCATCGGTTTTCGGTCGCTATCTGGCGGTGCCGGAGGCGGAGGGCGTGGCCGTTGTGGTGTTGGCGGATGACACGGTGCTGATGTCATCCGCAGCTCCGAAGTCCGCCGCGCTCATCGCGGACCTCGGATACCGTGTGCTCACCACCGACATCAGCGAGTTCGAGAAGCTCGAGGGCTGCGTCACCTGCCTCTCGGTGCGGGTGCGCTGAGCCCTTCGGGCGTCCGCTCCTTGGGAGAAGGATTCTGCGACTAATTCGTGACAAAGGTTGTATCTCTGTAAGTAGTGGGCATATCCTGTAAGGCTGTCCGGTCGACCCTTACGAGGGGCCGAATCGTGGCCACACTGGTGAAGACACAACTGTTCCGGAGGACACCATGACCATCACACATCTCGCAACTGCAGGCGCGACGCGTGGTGCCGTCCTTCCGTTCGTCCCCTTCATCGGCACCCGGTAACACCCGGGGCCGCCGAGTCGCTCGCCTGCCCCGCCAGCTCCACCGTCCGTCGCCCGGCCCGCACTGGCGCGTCCGCACGGCATCATCCCTATCTCTCCCACCTTCTGTTTCCGGCCACCACCACATCGGTGCGTGCCATCCAATCCGCAAGGAAATCCTTTGTCTGCAGACAACCGCAAACGCTCGCTTCCGACAGCGAAGGTCCCGGCCACGAAACGCCAGGGCACCTTCGCCTCCATCGTGCGCATCTACCCCTGGGCGAAGCCGGCCATGCCGCGCATCTACCTGGGCATGGTTTCCGCGCTCATCGCCGCGCTCGTCGCGCTGCTCATCCCGCAGGTGCTGCGTGCCCTCGTCGACGGCCCGCTTCAAGACGGTGATTCGAGCCAGATCTGGTGGCCGGTGGCCGCGGTGCTCGGGCTCGGCGTGCTCGAAGCGGTGATGATCTGGTTCCGCCGCTGGTTCGTGCTTCAGCCCGGCACCCATGTCGAGGCGGATCTGCGCAACTCGCTCTACAAGCAGCTCCAGGACCTGCCGGTGAACTTCCACGATCGCTGGGCGAGCGGCCAGTTGCTCTCGCGCGCCGTCAGCGACCTCAACCTGGTGCGCCGGTGGATCTCCTTCGGCATCGTGCTGCTCGTCGTCAACACCATCACGATCCTCATCGGATTCGTGTTCCTCCTCTCGATCAGCTGGATCCTCGGCGTCGTCTTCGTGCTCTGCTCGATTCCGCTCTGGATCTACGGCTACCTCTTCGAACAGAAATACTCGGTGGTCGCTCGCCGCAGCCAGGACCAGGCCGGCGACCTCGCGACGGCCGTCGAGGAGTCGGTGCACGGCATCCGGGTGCTCAAGGCCTTCGGCCGCGGCCCTCACGCGCTCAAGAACTTCGCCTCCCAGGCGGAGGACCTGCGCGGCACCGAGATCGAGAAGGCCAAGGCGATCGCCGGCATCTGGCTCTGGCTGCTGATGGTTCCGGATGTCACGTTCGGACTCTGCCTTCTCGGCGGCGTCTGGCTCGCCGCTGCCGACCAGATCTCGGTCGGCCAGCTCGTCGCGTTCTTCGCGACCGCGACCGTGCTGCGCTTCCCGGTGGAGTCGATCGGCTTCCTGCTGTCGATGACCTTCGACACGCGCACCGCTGCCGATCGCTTCTTCGAGGTGATGGACGCGAAGAACACGATCGTCGACCCGGAGCACCCGAAGACCATCGCGAAGCCCGAGGGGCGTCTCGTCTTCGACGACGTGCACTTCCGCTACTCGGATTCCCCGAGCCAGTACGACGACCTCCTCGACGGAATCGACCTCGAGCTCGAGCCAGGGGAGACGATGGCGGTCGTGGGCCTCACCGGCTCCGGCAAGTCGACTCTCACCGCGCTCACCACCCGGCTCTACGACGTCACCGGTGGCGCGATCCGGCTGGATGGGGTCGACATCCGGGACCTCGGACGACTCGACCTGCGCACCCACATCGCCATGGCGTTCGAGGATGCCACGCTGTTCTCGGCCTCCGTGCGCGACAACGTGATGCTCGGGCGTCCGGAGGGATCCGATGCCGACCTCGCCGAGGCGCTCGACATCGCGCAAGCGGACTTCGTCTACGACCTGCCCTTCGGCATCGACACGAAGGTGGGGGAGGAGGGGCTCAGCCTCTCCGGGGGCCAGCGCCAGCGGCTCGCGCTCGCCCGTGCGGTGGCGGCGCGCCCGGAGGTGCTCGTGCTCGATGATCCCCTCTCCGCGCTGGATGTGGACACCGAGGCGCTCGTCGAGGCGGCGCTCCGTCGGGTGCTCGCCTCAACGACCGCGCTCATTGTGGCGCACCGCCCGTCCACGGTCATGCTCGCCGACCGGGTGGCACTGCTCGAACGCGGCCGTATCACCGCCGTCGGTCGCCACAGCGAACTGCTCGAATCGAGCGATCACTACAGGTTCGTCATCTCGAGCCTCGAGGATGAAGAGAAGCGCGAAGCGCAGGAGGTCACCGCATGAGCACCGCCAACATCACCGGTGTCGAGGGCGAAGAGCGCAACGACTTCAGCAAGGCGGAGAGCCGGCAGATCCGGGACCGCTCGCTTCGCCTGCTCAACTCGCTGCTGCGCCCGCTCTGGGCCCGTGTCACCCTCACGATCATCGTGGTGGTGGTCTCGACGGCCGCGCAGGTCGCCGGTCCCGCGCTGATCGCGTTCGGGATCGACACAGGCCTGCCCGCCCTGGTGAAACACGACGGGGTGCCCCTCGCCTTCGCGGTCGGTGCCTATCTCTTCACCGGGGTGATCGGGGCGGTTCTGATCGCCTGGTATACGGTGCTCACTGCGCGCATCAGCCAGGCCATCCTGATCGATCTGCGCAAGCGCGTCTTCCTGCACACCCAGCGCTTGAGCCTCGAGTTTCACGAGAGCTACACCTCCGGTCGCATCATCGCGCGCCAGACCAGCGACCTGGATGCCATCCGCGAACTCCTGGATTCGGGTATCAACCAGCTGATCCAGGGCGGGTTGTACATGGTGTTCATCGCCGTGGCGCTGTTCTCGATCGACTGGGTGAGCGGAGTGGTCTTGTTCGGATCGCTCGTGCCGCTCGGCCTCCTGATCCGCTGGTTCCAGGTGCGCTCGCAGAAGGCGTTCCGCGAGACGCGCACCGCATCCGCTCGTCTCATCGTGCAGTTCGTGGAGACGATGACCGGCATCCGCGCGGTGAAGGCGTTCCGCAAGGAGAAGCGCAACGAGACCGAGTTCGGTGAACTCGTGGAGGACTACCGTCTTTCGAACCTGCGCACCATCAAGCTCTTCGGAGTTCTCGATCCCGGTCTCGTACTGATCGGCAACGTGGCGCTCGCCGTGGTGCTGCTCGTCGGCGGGCTGCGTGTCGCCGGCGGAGGGCTCGCCATCGGTGTGCTGCTCGCGGCGCTGCTCTACACGCGGTCGTTCTTCGCGCCGGCCCAGGAGATGGCGATGTTCTACAACTCCTACCAGTCCGCGACCGCCGCGCTCGAGAAGATCTCCGGAGTTCTGGAGGAACAGCCGAGTGTGCCGGACCCGACCCGTCCGATCGACCTCTGGAAGGCGGAGGGCGAGCTGCGATTCGAGGGCGTCGAATTCGCCTACAAAGCGGACCGGGTCATCCTCCCGCGCTTCGATCTCGACATCCCGGCCGGGCAGACCATCGCCCTCGTGGGATCGACGGGAGCAGGCAAGTCGACCCTGGCGAAGCTCATCTCCCGGTTCTACGACCCCTCGGATGGCGTCGTCTCGCTCGATGGCATCGACCTTCGCCGGCTGCATCCGAAGGACCTGCGGCGAGCGATTGTGATGGTCACCCAGGAGGCGTACCTCTTCTCTGGCTCCGTTGCCGACAACATCGCGCTCGGGAAGCCGGATGCGACGCCGGAGGAGATCCGCGCCGCAGCGAAGGCGGTCGGAGCTCACGAGTTCATCCAGTCGCTTCCGGATGGCTACGACACCGATGTGAACAAGCGCGGTGGTCGCGTCTCGGCCGGGCAGCGCCAGCTCATCTCGTTTGCGCGGGCGTTCCTCGCGGATCCCGTCGTGCTGATTCTCGATGAGGCCACCGCGTCGCTCGACATTCCTTCGGAACGTCTTGTTCAGGAGGGCCTGCAGACCCTGCTCGCGGACCGCACCGCGATCATCATCGCCCACCGCCTGTCGACAGTGGCGATCGCCGACCGCGTGCTCGTCATGGAACACGGCATCATCGTGGAGGATGGCGCGCCGCGCGACCTCATCGCCGGAACCGGTCGCTTCGCGAAGCTGCATGCCGCCTGGCGGGAGTCGCTGGTCTAGGAGTGCCGGTGCCGGTGCCGGTGCCGGGCGCCGCTGCCGGTGCCGGTGCCGGTGCCGGGCGGCCGCGACGATCACCCGTCACAAAGTGCTTGGGCGGGCCGAGCGGAGAGCTGTTTGTGACGGTTCGGCGATCTGCTGGGATGGGGCCAGCGCCAGCGCCAGGGCCGGGCGAGGTGCGGCGATCATCCGTCACAATGTGCTTGGGGAGGCAGAGTAGAGCGCTATGTGTGACGGTTGGGCTGCGTGGGAGCCGGTACGGTCCGGGTCAACCGTCAAAATCAGCTCGTTGCGGCGAAGTCGAGAGCAGTTTGTGACCGTTCGGCCAGTTGGTGAGCCGCGAGCCGGGAGCCGGGAGCCGTGAGCCGGGGAGCCGTGAGTCGTGAGCCGGGCCGAGCGGGGGGCCGTGAGCCGTGAGCCGTGCGCCGTGAGCCGTGCGCCGGGGAGCCGTGAGCCACGCGCCGGGCGCCGGGCGGGTGCGCCGCGCCGGGCGCCCGCGACGGTCACCCGTCACAAAGTGCTTGGGCGGGCCGAGCGGGGAGCTGTTTGTGACGGTTCGGCGGGGTGCGGGGGATCTTGCGGGCACAGGGCACAGGGCACAGGGCACATGACCCCGATCAGGACACCCAGCGCGCCTTGGTCAGGTCGACGCGGAAGATGCCGGAAGCCGACCACGTCAGCGGCGTGCCCTCGACACGGAAATGCTCGAGGGCCGCTGACTCGTGATCGACCGCGGGATGGCCGCTCGCCCGGATGACCCGCCACCACGCCACATCCGACCCGTAGTAGGCCATCGCCTGGCCGACGGCCCGCGCAGCGCGGGATCCGATGGCGGCGGCGACATCGCCGTAGGTCATCACCCGGCCGCTCGGGATGGCCTCGACCACCGTGAGCACGCGGGACACGAAGTCGCCAGCGGGCCCATCAGAGGCCGCCGTATCGAAGCTCACTCGTTCGGAGGGTGGGCCGGCTATGGCCGATACTCCGGCGGGCGCGGTGTCGGCCGCACCGGCTCCGAGTTGCGGCCAGCGAGGCCGGGGAGCACGTTCATCGCAATCCGAAGAATCGACGCCCCCACAGCCCTCAGCACCCGAATCACAGCCCGAGCTCGCCGATCTTCTCGCCGTACTGGGTCTCGCCGACCACGGTGAAGCCGGTGTGGAGGAAGAACAGCTCCGGGCCCTCCTCGCCCTCTTCCCAGATGGCGGTGATGCGATCGAAGCCGCGCTGGCGGGCCTCCTCCGCGAGGGCCCAGACGGCGAAACGTCCGACTCCGGTGCCCTGCGCATCGGCGGAGACGGTGACGCGCCAGATACAGCTGCGGAATTCCTCCTGCGTGGCATCCGGGTCGAAATTGCCCCGGATGAAGCCGACGACGGTGTCTCCGTCGAGCACCACCCGCGGCCAGGACGTGACCGGACTGAGGTACGCATCCGCGATCGCGTAAGAGGGGGGAGTGACGAACTGCTCCTGCCCGCGTCGAAGCGTGAGGCTGTTGGCGGCAACGATAGTTCTCGCCGACAACTCTTCCAGTCTCAGTTCAGCCATGAGCACAGGCTAACCCCCGCCACCGATCCGGGGGTAGTCGGAGTCGTCTCGAGTCCGGAAAGTATCTCGATATCGAGATACTTCGAGAAACCGGTAAGCTTACACGCGGTGCGCAGAATGCCCCGTCGTGTAAGGAGAATCGCTTGTCCAACAGCCAGGTTGAAAAGATCAAGGTCGCAGGAACTGTCGTCGAACTCGACGGCGACGAGATGACGCGAATCATCTGGCAGAAGATCAAGGACACCCTGATCCACCCCTACCTCGACATCGACCTCGAGTACTACGACCTCGGTATCGAGCACCGCGACGCGACCGACGACCAGGTCACCATCGACGCCGCCCATGCCATCCAGAAGCACGGCGTCGGTGTCAAGTGCGCGACCATCACTCCCGACGAGGCCCGCGTCGAGGAGTTCGGCCTGAAGAAGATGTGGAAGTCGCCGAACGGCACCATCCGCAACATCCTCGGCGGTGTGATCTTCCGCGAGCCGATCATCATCTCGAACATCCCGCGACTGGTTCCGGGATGGAACAAGCCGATCATCATCGGACGCCACGCGTTCGGCGACCAATACCGTGCCACGGACTTCCGCTTTCACGGCAAGGGAAAGCTCACCGTGGAGTTCACCCCGGAAGACGGATCCGAGCCGCTCAAGTTCGAGGTCTACGACGCCCCGGGCGACGGGGTCGCGCAGGTGCAGTACAACCTGGATGACTCGATCCGCGACTTCGCGCGCTCGAGCCTGAACTACGGCCTGACCCGCAACTACCCGGTGTACCTCTCCACCAAGAACACCATCCTCAAGGCCTACGACGGTCGCTTCAAGGACATCTTCGAGGAGGTCTTCGAGGCCGAGTTCAAAGAGAAGTTCGACGCGGCAGGTCTCACCTACGAGCACCGCCTGATCGACGACATGGTGGCCTCCGCCATGAAGTGGGAGGGCGGCTACGTCTGGGCCTGCAAGAACTACGACGGTGACGTGCAGTCAGATACCGTCGCGCAGGGCTTCGGCTCGCTCGGTCTGATGACCTCGGTGCTCTCGGTTCCGGATGGATCGGTCGTCGAGGCCGAGGCCGCGCACGGGACCGTGACGCGCCACTACCGGATGCACCAGCAGGGCAAGCCCACCTCGACCAACCCGATCGCGTCGATCTATGCCTGGACCCGCGGCCTCTCGCACCGCGCAACGCTCGACAACAACCCCGAGCTCGAGGCGTTCTCCGCAACGCTCGAGGACGTCGTCATCAAGTCCGTCGAGGCCGGTCACATGACGAAGGACCTCGCGCTGCTCGTCGGACCGGACCAGAAGTGGGAGACCACCGAGGAGTTCCTCGACACGCTCGACAAGAATCTCGCCGCGCGACTGGGTTAGTCCACCAACCTGGGCTCACCAGGAACGTCTTCCGAACGCACGGGTGCCGCATGGCGCCCGTGCGTTCGTCGTTTGAGCGACTCCTCCGTCTTGCAGTCAACCGCCGACAGGCCGGACGAAGTGTCCCCCGTTTGTCCCGTTCAGGGACGGACGGGGGACATTCCGGTAACGGAATAGTAACGAGGCACCCCCGGGACGGGGGTAGAACCCTAGGTTGAGACAATCGCGCGCAGTTCCCGACTGCCCGGCAGAGATTCACCTTCCACGAAAAGGACCTATCTGTGAGCATTCGGAAAGTATTGAGCATTCGGAAAGCACTCTCAGGCCTCGCCATCGTCGGCCTGATCACCACTTCCCTCGTCGCCGGCACCGCGCTCAGCGCCAGTGCCGCCCCCACCGGGATCGGTGGTCAACACCAGACCACCTTCACTCCCGGTCGCTACATCGTGACCCTCGCCGACCCGGCCGTCGCGACGTATCGCGGAGGGGTGAAGGGCTACGCGGCCACGAAGCCCGTGGAGGGCAAGCAGCTCAATGCCCGGGCCAAGGCCGTGCAGACCTACTCCGAATACCTCTCGACCGAGCAGAAGAATGTCGCGGGGGCGGCGGCCGTGAAGATCGACCAGTCCTACACGCTGGCGCTCAATGCCTTCTCCGCGACTCTCTCGGTGAAGCAGCTCGCCGCGCTCTCCTCCGACAGGAAAGTCGCGTCCCTTGCACCGGACGAACTCAAGCACGTGACGGCGACCCCGTCGACCTCGTTCCTCGGCCTCGATGGCACGGGGGGCGTGTGGGACAAGATCGGCGGTCTCGACAAGGCGGGCAAGGGCATCGTGCTCGGCGATCTCGACACCGGCATCGCCCCGGAGAATCCCTCCTTCGCCGGCTCGCCCCTCGGAACGACCGCGGGTGCGGACCCCTATCTCAACGGCACCACCACGACCTTCGCGAAGGCCGATGGTGCCACCTTCACCGGTGTGTGCCAGACCGGTGAGCAATTCACGGCCGCAGACTGTTCCACCAAGATCATCGGCGCCCGATACTTCCTCGCCGGCTTCGGCGCCGGCAAGATCGGAAGCGCAGCGACAGGCGAGTACGTCTCGCCGCGTGACGGCGACGGCCACGGATCCCACACCGCGAGCACCGCCGCGGGTGACGCCCGAGTTCCCGCCTCCGTCAGCGGCACGAGCTACGGCACGATCACCGGTGTCGCCCCCGCGGCGAAGATCGCCGTCTACAAGGTCTGCTGGTCCGGTCCCGATCCCTCGGTGACGACCGATGACGGATGCGCCACCTCCGACCTCCTCGCCGGAATCGACCAGGCGGTCGCAGACGGCGTCGACGTGATCAACTACTCGATCGGCGGCGGGGCGGCCCAAACCACGGTGTCACCGACCGACCAGGCCTTCCTCGGCGCTGCCGCTGCCGGAGTCTTCGTCTCCGCCTCGGCGGGCAACTCCGGCCCGGGCGCATCCACTCTCGATAACGCGTCTCCGTGGATCACCACGGTCGCCGCCAGCACGATCCCCAGCTACGAGGCGACAGTGACCCTCGGCGACGGCAGCAAGTTCGGCGGCGCATCCGTCTCCGTCGACCGGACCGCGGGTGCGACTCCACTCACGGGCCCGCTCGTCACCGCGGCGAGCGTGGCACTCGCGGGTGGCACGAGCCCCAACCTCTGCTTCACGAACTCCCTCGACCCGGCGAAGGCAGCCGGCAAGATCGTGGTCTGTGAGCGGGGAACCAACGCTCGGGTGGACAAGTCCGCCGGGGTCAAGCGTGCCGGAGGAATCGGCATGGTCCTCGTCAATGTGGTTGCGGGATCGCTCGACCTCGACCCGCACTCCGTGCCGACGGTTCACCTGGATGCGCAGCACCACAATCAGGTGCTCGCCTACGCGGCGACCGCAGGTGCGACGGCCACCTTCACCCCGGACAATACCGCGGGTGACACCCCGCCGACTCCGATCGTGGCGGGATTCTCGTCCCGCGGCCCGGTGCTCGCCGACGGCAGCGACATCATCAAGCCCGACATCTCCGCCCCCGGGGTGGCGATCATCGCCGACGGGGCGAACGCCGCCGGCGCCGACCCGACCTTCCAGTTCCTCTCCGGAACCTCGATGGCCGCGCCGCACATCTCCGGCCTCGGTCTGCTCTACCTCGGTGTGCATCCCACCGCGACGCCGTCGGAGATCAAGTCCGCATTGATGACCACCGCCTACGACACCAAGGACGGTGCCGGAAAGGCGGTGACCGATCCGTTCACCCAGGGAGCCGGTCACGCCGACCCGACCAGGTTCTTCGCGCCGGGACTCCTCTACCTCAACGGTCTCGACGACTGGTACGGCTACATCCAGGGCGCCGGCTATGACGTGGGAGTCGCCCCGATCGATCCGAGTGATCTCAACCTGGCCTCCATCGGCATCGGATCACTCACCGGCTCGCAGACCGTCACTCGCACGGTCACCTCGACCCAGGCTGGCACCTTCACCGCTGCGGCGAGCGTGCCGGGAATCGACGCGGTGGTCACCCCATCGACCCTCACCTTCGGTGCGGCAGGCGAGTCCAAGAGCTACACGGTCACCTTCACCCGCACGACGGCGCCTCTCGATGCCTTCGCCACGGGTTCCCTCACCTGGACCAGCGGCTCGACGACGGTCCGCAGTCCGATCGCGGTGCAGCCCGTGACGATCGTGGCACCGGCCTCCGCCAACGGCACCGGCACCTATGGATCGGTCGACGTGACCGTCACGCCGGGTGGTGATGGAGACATCCCGCTGACGACCACCGGTCTCACCGCCGGAACCTTGCAGCCCGACCCCACCGCGGGCGGCACGCCAGGCCACTCGGGGTCGAGTGCCGAGGCTGACACCTTCGACTACACGGTCGACGTGCCCGCCGGATCGAAGTACGCCCGGTTCGATCTCGACACCACCGACAACGCCGCGGACCTCGACCTCGTGGTCTACCAGTTGGATGCCACGGGCACTCCGGTCGCGGCTTTCCAGTCGGCCACCGGCTCTGCCGACGAGCGGGTGAACCTACTCGCTCCGGATGCCGGAAGCTATCTCGTGGAGGTGAGTGTGTATGCGGCGCCCGCGCCGACCACCTTCGACCTGCACACCTACGCGGTGTCCGACGGGGGCGCCCCGCTCACCCTCACGCCCCCGGTGCTGCCGGGTAAGCAGGGTGTGCCGGCGACCTACACGGCAGCCTGGGCGGGCCTCGCGGCCTACTCCAACTATCTCGGACTCGTCAGCTACGGAGACACCGGTGCGTACACCGTCGTCAATGTGGTGACACAGGCCGACGTGAAACCGGGTACGCCCCTCAACACGGCTCCGCCAACCATCACCGGCACCCCGGAGGTCGGCCAGCGGCTCACCGCGACGCCCGGACCGTGGGATGTCGCGGGCCTGCGCTTCGCCTACCAGTGGCAGGCGAACGGGGTGGACATCCCCGGTGCGACCCGGGCGAATTATCGCGTAGCGACTGCTGACCAGGGCAAGGCGCTCACCGTGGTGGTCACCGCGATGAAGGGCACGCTGCCCCCGGGCACGGCCACCTCTGCCGCGGTCACGGTGAAGTTCGCCACCGCGACGAGCCTCTCCCTGAGCCGCACCGTGCTGTTCTCCTGGCAGCAGACGACGGCGACCGTGAAGCTGACGTCCGGTGCCGCCGCGCTGCCCGCGGGGCAGGTCGTGATCACCGTGAACGGTCGTCCGGTCGCCACCGTGCCGATCGCCGCGGGGAGTTCGGGTGTCGTGAGCTACCCACTGCCGAAGAGGGGCAGCGGTATCTACTCGGTGCGAGCGAGCTTCGTGCCGACGGCGGCCGACACCGTTGCCGGGTCGACCAGCCCGACGAAGCGCTATCTGGTCATCTTCTAGCCGCAGTGCGAAGGGGGGTCTGTTGCGGCACCCCCCTTCGTAAGCTTTACTAACAAACATGACGCAGCCAGGCGAGACCGGGGCGGCTCGCTCGCGGGCATCCTTCCTCTCGCAGCGCAGTGCCGGCGCCTCGGGGCGCCCGCTGCGACCGAACGCCAAAGTGCTGCCGGAACACGCTCGCGGGCACAACCGGGCCCTCGTGCTCCAGACCCTTTTTACTGCCGGCCAGCAGAGCCGGGCGGATGTCGCGCGCAGCACCGGGCTCACGAGAGTCACCGTCTCCGATCTGGTTACCGAGCTCATGGCGGAGGCCCTGCTGGTCGAGACCGGCCAGCGCGACGGACCCCGGCCAGGCAAGCCGGCGATCCTGCTCGATATCGATCGCGCAGCGTTTCAGATCGTGGGCATCGACCTGAGCGATTCCGAGGTCTTCCGCGGGGCCGTACTCGATCTGGGAGGCACGATCCTTCGCCGGGTGGAGCTTACGATCGCGGGAAGTGCAGGGGAGGCGGCACTTCAGCAGGTGTTCTCCCTCATCGAGGACCTGCTCGCTGTGGTGACGGCACCCCTGCTCGGAATCGGCGTCGGATCTCCCGGCATCGTCGACCTCGCAGGGGCAGTGGTGAGCGCACCCAACCTCCACTGGACCGAGCTACCGCTGCAGGCCGAGCTCTCCGAGCGATTCGGAGTGCCGGTCGTCGTGGCGAACGATGCCAACGCGGCGGTTCTCGCCGAGCACAGTTACGGCGACGCGCAGGGAGACCTCATGCTCGTGCGGGTCGGCCGCGGGGTCGGCGCCGGACTCCTGCTCGGCGGCACCCTGCTGCACGGCAGCCGATTCGCGGCGGGCGAGATCGGCCACGTCGTCGTCGGCACCGACGGCGGGGAGCTCTGCAGCTGCGGCAAGCATGGTTGTCTCGAGACCTGGCTCGCCGCACCCCGGCTCGAGGCGAAGCTGGGAGAGGCCGAGCGCGATCCGGATCCGGCGGCGTCCCGCACAATCATCCTGCGCGAGGCGGGCACTCGGCTGGGAATCGCGCTCGCGCCGATCGTCGGGGCTCTCAACCTCAGCGAGGTGGTGCTGAGCGGCCCGGATTCGCTCCTCGGCGGCTCGCTCACCGCGGCGACTCTCGAGACTATTCGCGGCCGCACGATGGACCGGTTCCACGGGGGTCTCGCGCTGCGCCTCTCGACCCTCGGGGACGACATCGTCCTGCGGGGAGCCGCGGTCATGGTGATCTCCTCACGACTGGGTGTGTCCTGAGCTTTCGCCACGGCAGGTCACGTTAGTAAGCTCTACTAACAAACCCCGTTTCGCGATTCGAAGGGAGCACAACGTGGTCAGCCAAGCTTCCGGGATCACCCAAGCAGGCGTCCTGCTTCCGGGTTTTGTGGGGGAGACTCTCCCCGACTGGCTCGCGGTCCGGCTGCGCGCCGGTCTCGCCGGGGTCTGCCTGTTCGGTCAGAACATCGTCTCCGCAGCGCAGCTCGCCGAACTCACCGCCGCCATCCGTGCCGCCAATCCCCTCGCCGTGATCGCCGTGGACGAGGAGGGCGGCGACGTGACCCGCCTGCACGATCGGGTCGGCTCGCCCTATCCGGGCAACGCCATCCTTGGTCGCACCGACGACGTCGACTACACGACAGCGATAGCGACGACCGTGGGCTGGGAGTTGCGCCGAGCCGGGTGCACCCTCGATTTCGCTCCGGATGTCGACATCAACTCCAACCCGGACAACCCGGTGATAGGCGTGCGCAGCTTCGGCACGGATGCCTCGCTCGTCGCCCGCCACAGCGCCGCCTGGGTGACGGGACTCCAGTCGACGGGAATCGGCGGCAGCGCCAAACACTTTCCGGGGCACGGCGACACCGCCCTCGACTCCCACCTGGCACTGCCGGTGATCGATCGATCGCTCGACCAGCTCCGTGACCGTGAGCTCGTGCCCTTCGTGGCCGCGATCGCCGCGGGCGTGCGCACGATCATGACCTCGCACATCATGGTGCCGCAGCTGGATGCGCAGTATCCCGCGACATTCTCTCCCACGGTGCTCGGAGGCCTCTTGCGCGGAGAACTCGGGTTCGAGGGGGTGATCGTCACCGATGCCCTCGATATGGCCGGGGCCAGCGGCGAGATCGGCATCCCCGAGGCGGCCGTGAGGGCCGTGGCCGCCGGCTGCGACCTCCTCTGCATCGGCACGGAGAACACCGCCGAACAGCTCGACGACATCGAGCGGGCGCTCGCGGATGCCGTGGCGACGGGAAGGCTGCACCCCGAACGCCTTACCGATGCCGCCTCGAGGGTGGGACGACTGGCTCGGGATTGCATCAAGGACGCCCACGACATTCCGCTGCCGGCATATACGTCGGAGCCCCGCTTCTCACTCGAACGGACCATCGCCGTATTCGACACCGCTGCGTTTGACACCGCCGTATTCGACACCGCCGTATTCGACACCGCCGTATTGGACACTGCCGCCTTCAGCGCGGCCGGCCTTCGAATTCAACCCGACCGTGCCATCGTCGTCCTGGAGACCGAGGCGAACATCGCCGTGGGCGCGTCCCCCTGGGGGCCGGCAGCGGCCGGTGCCGAGGTATTCGTGGTGCGAGAGGGGGAGGCACTCGAGCTGCCGCCCGGCACACAACCGGTGGTCGTCGGTCGCGGCAACCATCGCCAGGCGTGGGTGCGGAGCCTGATCGACGAGGCGCGCCGGAAACATCCGTCCACCGTCGTCGTGGAGATGGGCTGGCCATCGGACGACCGGCGCTACGCCGAAGTCGCCACCTTCGGAGCGTCACGCCACGCGGGCCTCGCCCTGCTCCTCTGGCTGGAGCGGAAGGCCGGCGCATGAGAGTGGGAGTGGATGTCGGCGGCACGAAGACCGACGCGGTGGCCATCGACGAGACGGGTCGGATCCTCCACCAGTTGAGGGTGTCTACCGGCTTCGGGGCTTCCTCGGTGCTACAGACCACAGCGGGAGTGGTCTCGTCCCTCGCGACCGCGTTGCAGGTGCCGATCGACAGCATCGAATCGGTGGGTGTCGGCGTGCCGGGTGCGGTCGACAGCGCGAGCGGACGCGTCTCGCATGCGGTCAATCTCGGGCTGGAGGAGCTCGAACTCGGCGGCGAGCTCTCCCACATGCTCGGGCTGCCGGTTCGGGTGGAGAACGATGTGAATGCCGCGGCGCTCGGAGCCTTCCATCTGCTCGGGCTGCCGCGCGCGACATCCATGGCCTATCTCAACCTGGGCACCGGGCTCGCCGCCGGCCTCGTCCTCGAGGGTCGGCTGTGGCGCGGTGCCCGCGGCACCGCCGGCGAGATCGGGCACATCCCGGTCGACCCCGACGGCCCGGTCTGCCAGTGCGGACAGCGCGGATGTCTCGAGATGGTGGCCTCCGGATCCGCCGTCTCGCGACAGTGGCCGAGCGAGGCCGCCTCCCCGGTCCACGCGCTGTTCGAGTCGGCGCTCGCGGGCGAGCCCCTCGCCGTCGCGGTGAAGCAGCGGTTTCTGGCGAACGTGGCCTCCGCGGTGCGGATCCTCGTGTTGAGCGTCGATGTGGAGACCGTGGTGATCGGTGGCGGGATCAGTTCGCTCGGCGACCCCCTGCTGGAGGGGATCCGGGCCGCGCTCGACGGCTGGTCGGAGCACTCGCCATTCATCGCCTCGCTGCGGCTCTCCGAGCGGGTGCGACTCGTGCCTGCGGGCACTCCCGTTTCGGCGGTCGGGGCCGCCTTCGTCGGGGCCGCATCGCACGGTGCCGGCCCGCGACCGACACCACACCCGCAACCAGAACCAGACGCGCAACGAGAACCAGACGCGCAACGAGAACCGGACCAGAGAAGGGCATCGACCGATGGCTGAGATCGTGATCGTGAAAGGCACCGCGGAGGCAGGCGAACTGGCGGCGGACGCCATCCTCGCGCTCGTGGCGAGAAGAGCGGATGCCGTGCTCGGCCTCGCGACCGGATCGACCCCGCTCGGAGTCTGGCGCGCCCTCGCCGACAGGGGGGCCGATCTCTCCCGCGTCCGCGGCTTCGCCCTCGACGAGTATGTCGGACTGCCCGACGGTCATCCGGAGAGCTATCGCGCCGTGATCGCCCGGGAGGTGGTCGAACCGCTCGGGCTCGACGAATCGCTCGTGGCGGTTCCCGGCCACCTCGGACCGATCGAGACGGCGGGCGAGGATTATGAGCTCGCCATCCGGGCGGCCGGGGGAGTCGACCTGCAGGTGCTCGGCATCGGCACAGATGGTCACATCGGCTTCAATGAGCCGGGATCGTCGTTCGAGTCGCTCACCCGTGTCAAGACCCTGACACAGCAGACCCGCCGCGACAACGCCCGGTTCTTCGCCTCGGTAGACGAGGTGCCGGTCAACTGCATCACCCAGGGACTCGGCACCATCCGCCGCGCCCGCCACCTGGTGCTGCTTGCCTTCGGCGCCGGCAAGGCGGCGGCGATCGCGGCCGCCGTGGAGGGGCCGGTGACGGCGAGTGCTCCAGGGTCCGCGATCCAGCTGCACCCGCACGTCACGGTGATCGTCGATGAGGCCGCCGCATCCGGCCTCGCGAACGTCGACTACTACCGCTACGCCTGGGCCAATAAGCCGGAGTGGGAAGGCCTGTAACCCCCGCTTCTCGACCCGCTCGAATGGCGACCACGGCGGGGAGGATGGGTGATGTCGCGATGCGCCTACAGCTTCGCGCCGGCCGCCCAGACCTCGGAGACCTGCCACTCGTGATCCAGCAGCACCGCGTCGGCGGCGAAGCCGGGAGCCAGGTACCCGAAGCGGTGCCCGTAGCCGAGCGCGGCGGCGGGCGTGATGGTGAGGGCCGCGACCGCATCCCGTGGTGAGATCCCGGTCGCCTGGATCGCGCAGCGCAGCGCCGCATCCTGAGTGAGGGTGGAGCCCGCGATGGTCGAGGTGCCCGACAGCACGGCGAGGCCGTCTTTCACCGTCACGTTGAGGGAACCGAGGCGGTAGTCCCCGTCGTCGGATGCCGCAGCGGCCATCGCGTCGGTGACGAGTGCGACCCGGCCGGGGGCCGAACGGAACACCAGAGCCGCGACGTCCGGATGCACGTGGAGGCCGTCGAGAATGAGTTCGATGGTCACCCGTTCGTCTTCGAAAGCGGCGATGATCGGTCCCGGCGCCCGGTGGTGGATCGGCGCCATGGCGTTGAAGACGTGGGTGAGCAGGCGCGCTCCCCGGTCGAAGGCCTCGCGGGTGAGGTCGAACCCGGCATCGGTGTGCCCCACCGCCACGGTCACGCGATTCTCCACGAGAATGTCGATCGCCTCGAGCGCACCCTCGCGCTCGGGCGCGATCGTGATCTGGCGCAGGGTTCCGCGAGCGGCACCGAGCAGTTCGTCGACCGCCCACGGGAGGGGGTCGAGGAGGAACTGCGGGTTGTGGGCGCCCCGACGATCGGAGGAGAGGAACGGCCCCTCGAGGTGAGACCCGAGCACGAGTGGATCGGATGCCGCGAGCTCGGCGATCACGCCGAGGCTCTCACGAAGCTGTGCCACCGGATTCGCCACGAGGCTGATCACCGAGCGGGTGGTGCCGTGGGCACGGTGAGCGTCGAGCGCCGCAGAGATCTCCTCCCTGCCGTTGTCGAAGGAGTGCCCTCCTCCTCCGTGGGCGTGGATGTCGATGAAACCGGGCACGAACCAGCGCCCGTCGACGTCCACCTCGGTGTCTGCCTCCGGATGCTGCCGTCCGGAGCCGACGGATTCGATCGTGTCGCCGCGCACGAGCGCCCAGAAGTCGTCGACCTGGCCGTTGGCGTCGAGCTTGCGGGCACTGTGAAAGAGGGTGGTCATCGTGGTTCTGCTTCCTGTGCTGTCAGTTCCGCAGCGATTTCCGTGCGGCCCGCGATGACGCCGCTGGTCGCGGCGAGAACCCCGAAGACGACGCCGACCACGGGGTATCCGATCATGAACCAGACGGCGACGGCGGCCCCCATCACGAAGATCTCCACCAGGCTGCGGCCGACGACGTCCAGCGGGAACACCGCCTTCGGGGACCGGAACAGGGCCCAGACCACGGCGGCGAAGAGAGGAGCGCCGACCATGAAGAGCACCCCCGGCCACGGAAACGGCCAGGCGAGGTATCCCCAGAATCCGAGGGAGAACAGGGCGAACAGCTCGAGGGCGAAGCGGAGCACATCGTTCGGCCCGATTCGTACCGCAACAATTCCTGACGTTGGCACACCCTCAGAGTAGCGATGCATTGACAGGCCGGCGCGGAGGCCACTAGCGTGTGCTCACGGACTGAACAGGTCTGAACAGGTGCAGTACGAGCGTTGTCACGACGAACCGGAGGAATTCAGTGAGCACCACCGACACCCCACGAGAGCTGCGAGACGCCAGGGGCATCGAGCTCAACGGCATCAACACGATTCAGGAGTCCGAACGAAAAGGCAAGGCGTCCAGCCTGTTCTGGCCCTGGTTCGGCGCGAATGTCTCGGTCTTCGGCATCAGCTACGGATCCTTCATCCTCGGCTTCGGCATTTCGTTCTGGCAGGCGACCGTCGTCAGCCTTATCGGCATCATCGTCTCGTTCCTGCTCTGCGGCGTCGTCGCGCTCGCCGGCAAGCGTGGCTCGGCCCCCACGATGGTGCTCAGCCGGGCGGCCTTCGGCGTGCGCGGAAACCGGGTTCCCGCCGTGCTGTCCTGGGTGCTCACGGTGGGCTGGGAGACGGCGCTGACGGCCCTCGCCGTGCTCGCGACCTCCACGGTATTCACGGAGCTCGGCTTCGACGGCGGGATAGCGACGAAGATCGTCGCACTGATCGTGATCGCGGCGCTCATCGTGGTCGCCGGGATCGTCGGCATCGACTTCATCATGCGTCTGCAGGTGTGGATCACCGTCATCACGGGCGTGCTCACCGTCGTCTACATCGTGCTCGCTCTGCCCAGCATCGACTTCGCGAAGATCGCGGCCCTCCCCGCCGGCCAGCCCCAGGCCGTGGTCGGCGCTCTGGTGCTCGTCATGACCGGCTTCGGCCTCGGCTGGGTCAATGCTGCGGCGGACTATTCCCGCTATCTCCCGCGGTCCACCCGCAGCTCCGCCGTCGTCGGATGGACCACGTTCGGAGCCGCCGTCGCGCCGATCGTGCTCGTGGTGTTCGGACTGCTGCTCGCCGGATCATCCTCCAAGCTGAGCGACGCGATCAGTGGTGACCCGATCGGCGCGCTCACGTCGATCCTCCCGGTCTGGTTCTTGATTCCCTTCGCGCTCGTCGCGGTGCTCGGCCTCGTCGGGGGAGCGGTGCTCGACATCTACTCCTCCGGTCTTGCGCTGCTCAGCGCGGGCATCCGCATCCCACGCTTCGCCGCCGCCGGTATCGACGGCGTCGTGATGATCGTCGGCGCGATCGTGGTCGTCTTCTTCGCGACGAACTTCATTGGTCCATTCCAGGGCTTCCTCATCACTCTCGGAGTGCCGGTCGCAGCGTGGTGCGGGGTGATGGTCGCCGACGTGATCCTCCGCCGTAAGGACTACGCGGAGGCAGAGCTCTACTCGACCACCGGGCGCTACGGTGACGTGCGCTGGGTGCCGATCCTGCTCATCGCCGTCGGCACCGGTCTCGGCTGGGGACTCGTCGTGGCCACCGCAGATGTGCCGTGGCTCAACTGGCAGGGCTACTTCCTCGGCCCGCTCGGTCTCGCGAAGGACTGGTCCTACGCCAACCTCGGGGTGCTGCTGTCGTTGCTCGTCGGCTTCTTCGGCACCGTGGTCTTCAGCCGGGCGACCATCCGCCGCCAGGAGGCACTGCCGATCGAGGAACCCGTCGAGACCGTCGTGCGATGAACGGTCCCTGGCTCGTCGTCATCGACATGCAGGTGGTGTTCGGGGATCCGAGCAGCGCCTGGTTCACCCCCGGCTACGCGGCGATCGAACCGACCGTCGAGCGCCTCGTCGAACACTTCGGTGAGCGGGTCGTGCTCACGCGGTTCATCGCGCCGGAGCATCCGACCGGCGCCTGGGTGCCCTACTACGAGCTGTGGCCGTTTGCGCTCGTGCATCACAGCGATCCGCTCTACGAGCTGATGCCGGCGTTCTCGGGCACCGACCATCCGGTGATCTCGCGCACGACGTTCGGCAAGTGGGGCGATGAACTCTCCACGATCATCGGACCGGATGCGGCGGTGGTGCTCGCCGGCGTCTCGACTGACTGCTGCGTGCTCTCGACGGCCCTCGCCGCCACGGATGCCGGGGTGCGCGTGCTCGTGGCGCAGGACGCGTGTGCCGGGCTGAGCGCGGCGGACCACCAGCGCGCTCTCGACGCGATGGCGCTCTACGGCCCGCTGATCGAGATCACGAGCGCTGACGCCGTGATGTCCTGATGGTCGGCGGCGCACGGGTCTCCGGGCTCAAGCACGAGGAGATCGCCCGCATCCTCACCGGGGAGATCCGCGCGGGTGAGGTGCCCTACGGGCTGCAGCTGCCCGGGGAGACCACCCTCGCCGAGAGGTTCTCGGTGAGCCGCAATACTGTGCGCGCGGCCCTCACGGAGCTCGGCCGGGCCGGGCTCATCAGCACCCGCTCTGGCAAGGGATCCTTCGTCACCTACGACGGCCGACCGCTCAACGTGAGGCTCGGCTGGGCGCGGGCCCTGCAGGAGCAGGGGCTCGAAACGACGGTGCGGGTCGTCAGCGCGCAGCCGGTGCAGGATGCCGCGCTGGCCGCATTGCTCGGGGAACCGAGCGACAGCTTCATCGCGATCGATCGCCTGCGATCCATCGTGAACGGCCCGGTGATCTCCTACGAGCGATCACGGGTGCGGGCGACATCGCAGGTGGCCGATGCGGTCGCGGCAGGCCAGGCCGCGGGATCGCTCACCCGCATGCTGCTCGAGTGCGACCTCGTCGCGTCGACCGGCGAGCAGTGGGTGGAGGTGCGGATGCTCGACACGACCGAGGCCGCACTGCTCGATCGCGCACCCGGTGCGGCGTTCCTCTGGTCACGGTGCGTCACACGCAACGCCGTCGGCGAGCTCGTAGAGCACGTGGAGAGTCTGCTCGATCCCGCTCACTTCAGCCTGCACTTCCAGTTCTCGGCCCACGAGTGACCGCTCGCGACCACGCCATCGCAGCCCTGTACGGACTGGCGATCGGCGATGCCCTCGGCATGCCGACCCAGCAGATGTCACGCGCGGAGATCGCCGGCCGCTACGGCATCATCGACGGCTTCCGGGCCGCCGATCCCGGGCATCCGCTCGCCGGCGGTCTCCCCGCCGGGCACATCACCGATGACACCGAGCAGGCGCTCCTGCTCGCCGGCCTTCTCATCGCGGGACGCGGCACGGTGGATCCAGGGGCCTTCGCGGCCGCTCTGGTGAGGTGGGAAGACGAGATGCGCGAGCGTGGTTCGCTCGACCTTCTCGGCCCGTCGACGAAGCGCGCTGTTCGCGCCGTGCTCGAGGGGGAGCCGATCGCCACCGCCGGGCGGTTCGGAACGACGAACGGTGCCGCCATGCGGGTGACGCCGGTCGGCATCATCCGCCGATGGCAGCCTGTTGACATGCTGGTCGACCTCGTCGCGGCCACCAGCCTCGTCTCGCACAACACCGGCGTCGCCATAGCCGGAGCGAGCGCTGTCGCCGCCGCAATCAGCGCCGGCATCGACGGCGCCGGCCTCGGCGAAGCCTTCGGCGCGGCGATCGAGGCGGCCCGGCTGGGTGCGAGCCGGGGGTACTGGGTCGCCGCGGCGGATGTCTCGGCGCGCATCCGTCTCGCGATCGACCTGGCCGATCCCGCCGATCCCGATGCCAGCCTCACCCGCCTCTACGAGGTCATCGGCACGAGTCTCGCCACGCAGGAGTCCGTGCCGGTCGCATTCGGGATCCTCGCCACCTTCCCGCACGACCCCTGGCGGGCCGTCTGCGCCGCGGCCTCGCTCGGCGGTGACAGCGATACCGTTGCCGCGATGGCCGGAGCGATCGCGGGAGCGGTCTCAGGCACCGCAGCCTTCCCCGATGAGGCGCGCGAGAGAGTGCGGGTGGTGAACGCACTCGACCTCGAGTCCGTCGCCGATGGCCTGTTGGCGCTGCGATGACGACCCGGCTGGTGAGCGTCGGCAACGTGATCGTGGACGTCACCCTGCGCATCCCCGAGCTTCCCGAAAGAGGCGGCGATGTGCTCGCCCGCGACACCGGCAGCACGCCGGGCGGAGCCTTCAACACACTGGTGGCGGCCGCCCGGCAGGGCCTCGCCAGTGCGTACGGCGGAGCGCACGGCGTCGGACCGCACGGAGACCGGGTGCGGTCGGCCCTCAGCGCCGAGGGAATCTCGGTGCTGCTCGATCCTTCCCCGGATGCCGACACGGGTTTCGACATCGCCCTGGTCGACGACGAGGGCGAGCGCACCTTCGTCACGGTGTTCGGAGCAGAGGCGAGGCTCACCGCCCGCGACCTGGCGAGCATCAGCCTCGGTGCGGGTGATCTCGTGCACGTCTCGGGCTACGGCCTGCTCGAGCGCACGAACGCCCACGTGCTTGCCCCGTGGGTCGCGGGGATCGGCCCCGGGCACACGGTTCTGCTGGATCCGGGGCCGCTCGCGACCACGATCCCCGGGGAAGCGCTCGCCACCGTCGCCGGGCGCGCGGACTGGCTCAGCTGCAACCTGCGGGAGGCCCTGTCGCTGACCGGTGCCGCGGATGCCGGCGCTGCCGCTACAGTTCTGCGCGAGACCTGGAGCGCAGTCATCATCCGCCTCGGGCCGCAGGGGTGTCTCGTCGTGCAGGACGAGGCCCGATTCGTTCCGGGCTTCGCCGTGGAGGCCGTCGACACCAACGGCGCGGGCGATGCCCACACGGGGGCATTCCTCGCCGGACTCGCGTCGGGGGAGACGCCGCCGACTGCGGCGCGGCGGGCGAACGCGTGTGCCGCCATCGCGGTCACCCGGCGCGGCCCGGCGACCGCCCCGACCGCGGCAGAGGTGCAGCGGCTGCTCGATCGCGCGGGCTAGGGCTGCAGCCGCTCCAGCGTCCACCCGCCGTCGACGGCCGTGAAGACCAGCCGGTCGTGCAGTCGCGAGGTGCGTCCCTGCCAGAACTCGATCGTGCTCGGCACCACGCGGAATCCGCCCCAGTGTTCGGGGCGTGGCACGATCGACCCCTCCGGGTAGCGTGTCTCGAGCTCGAGCTCGCGCATCCGATCTTCGAGAACCTGGCGTGAGGCGACCGGCTCCGACTGCTCGCTCGCCAGCGCGGCGAGACGGGAGCCGTGCGGGCGGGCGGCGAAGTACGCGTCGGAGGTCGCGGCATCCGTGCGGTGGGCGACGCCCCGCACGATTACCTGGCGGGTGAGCTGGTACCAGGGGAAGAGCAGCGAGACGGCCGGATGCGCGGACAGCGCGTGCCCCTTGTGCGACCGGTAGTTCGTGACGAACTCGAATGCCTCGCCGTCGAGGCCCTTGAGCAGTACGGTGCGGCTGCTCGGCGTGCCGTCGGAATCCACGGTGCTCACCACCATGGCGTTGGGCTCGAAGATCTCGGCATCCTCAGCGGCGGAGAGCCAGGCCGCGAACTGTGCCATCGGGTCGCGAAGCACGTCCGACTCCGAGAGGCCGGTCGATCCGTAGTCGGTGTGTCGTTCGAGTGAGCTCATGTGCAGATCCTAGGCACCTCGGCTGGCAGCGGCGCTGCGTTTCTGCCCGATCGAACCGGGAGCGATCCATCTGTCGTTATCGAAAGATGATCGTGCGGGCCCCATCCCGCAGCACTCGGTTCTCGGCGAACCACTTCACCGCCTGGGTGAGTGTGCGGGATTCTTCGTCCTGGCCGATGGCCATGAGCTCGGCGGGCGTGCGGGAATGGTCGACGCGCACCACGTTCTGCTCGATGATCGGACCCTCATCGAGGTCGCTGGTCACGAAGTGCGCGGTCGCCCCGATGAGCTTCACTCCCCGGGCATGGGCCTGGCGGTAGGGATTCGCCCCCTTGAAGCCCGGAAGGAAGGAGTGGTGGATGTTGATGATGCGCCCCGACAGTCGCTCGCAGAGGGCTGGAGACAAGATCTGCATGTAGCGCGCGAGCACCACCAGCTCGATATCGAACTGCTCCACCGCATCGAGAACACGATCCTCGAACGCGAGCTTCTGGCCATCGGATGCCACGGGGTGCGACTCGAACGGAACACCGTAGAACTCGGCGAGGCCGCCGAGATCGGGGTGATTGCTGAGAACGAGGGGCAGCTCAACCGGAAGCTGACCGGCGCGCTCCCGGAAGAGCAGATCGTTGAGGCAGTGGGCGGCCTTCGAGACCAGTACGAGCGTGCGCAGGGGCCGGCCGACGACATCCAGGGTCCAGGTCGCGTCGTAGTGGGTGGTGACTGGCACGATCGCCGCCTCGAATGCCTCGCGGGTCACCGCGGATTCCACCTGCAGCCTCATGAAGAAGGTGCCGGTGTCGGCGCTGGAGAACTGCTGGGACTCGGTGATGTTGCCACCGGCGGTGACGATGGCCCCGCTGATCGCGTGCACGATGCCCGGCCGGTCGGAGCAGACGAGGGTCAGCACCCAGTGGGTCGACAGCGCAGAGGTCATCTGCTTAGGTTATTGCCTCCATTGCGCCCCACGGCGAAGAGATGGCCGTACTCTGGAGGGGATGCCGCATGAGCCGCGGCCTCCCGCGGACGGCGAGACGTTCCACCTCTTCCTCGAACGGACTACCGGTCTCATGACCGCGCCACGAACGACAGCCCCCTTTCCCTACTTCGCCCTCGTGACCGTCGCGGTCGCGATCTTCCTCAGCGTCACCACCGAGATGCTGCCCACCGGACTCCTGCCGGAGATGAGCGCGGATCTGCGCGTCAGCGAATCCCTCATCGGTGCCACGGTGTCGGTGTTCGCCTTCACCGTCGTGCTGTCGAGCGCGCCCCTCACCGGCCTCCTCCGCCGGGTTCCTCGCCACGCGCTCGTGGTGTCGGTGTTGCTGGTGCTCGCGGTGAGCACTGTTGCGACGGCCCTCGCCCCCAACTACGCCGTGCTCGTCGCCTCCCGGGTGCTCGGCGGGCTCGCCCACGGTGTGTTCTGGTCGGTCGTGGGGGCGTATTCCGCCTACCTGGTGCCGAAGCATCAGGTCGGACGCGCCGTCTCCATCACTCTCGGCGGCGGCTCGCTCGCCTTCGTGCTCGGGGTGCCGATCGGCACCGCCCTCGGCCAGGCCATCGGCTGGCGGGCGAGCTTCTTCGTGCTCGGCGCCCTGCTCATCGTCGGTGCCGGATTCGTCCACCGGTTCCTGCCCCGGGTCGACCACCTCGCGGGCGCCGCAGTAGTCGGAACGGCGACGGGGGGCATCACCGTGCTCGACGGGCAATTCGGCACCTCCACGGTTCCGCGGCGCGACCACTCGACCATGGCCGTCGTCTTCGTCTGCGTGATCGCCGCCATCATCATGATCGGCCAATACTGCTTCTACACCTTCATCGCGCCCTATCTCACGCGTGCCGTGGGCCTGGACGCTTCCGCGGTGAGCCCCGCACTCTTCGCGAACGGAATCGCCGGTGTGCTCTCGCTGGTGCTCGTGGCCTTCGTGCTCGGTCGCCGGCCCAACCTCGGACTCGTCATCGCCCTCATCGTGTTGCTCGCGTCGGTGCTCGTGCTCGGTCTCGAACCGAGAGTGCTGGCCGCATCCCTTCCCGCGTTCTTCCTCTGGGGCCTCGCGATCGGGGTCGTTCCGCCCCTGCTGCAGACGCGGATGCTGCATGCGGCCCCCGCGCGCATCCGGGACACGGCGAGTGCGTTCTACACCACCGCCTTCAACGTGGGGATCGGCGGGGGCGCTCTCCTCGGCTCGCTGTTGCTCGGCACCCTCGGTCTTGGATCGCTGCCCTTCGTTTACGCCGGCATCCTCGTGCTCTCGATCGCGCTCGTGATCGTCTCGCAACTGGTGCTGCGGCAACGCCCTCCGCGGCGCGTGCTCGACCACTGACCTCTCTCGGGGTGGCCCCGGCGTGAGTTGCATTCTTTTGCGGGTGTCCTCGGCCGGCAACCCGCAAAAGAGTGCAACTCGAGGCGAGGACATCCGTCGAAGGGGGGCAGCCCACACTCTGGTGAAGCGTCCCGGGTGCGCACGGACTGATGCCATCCACGGGGGCGAAGTCTCGGCTTTCTGATGCGCCCGATCGCACTGCCGGGTACAATCGAAGACGTCACAACTGGCGTTCGGATGGGCATCCATCAGGGAGTGACTTGCCTCCACGTTTCGGCCGTTCGCCTGGGCCGAACCGGATAACCTTTTCATCAATCCGGTCGTGCCAAGAGGAGTCATCCAGATGTCCAACATGTTCAATTCGCCGCTCAGTGACGTCGATCCGGAGATCGCCCGCGTTCTCGAGCAGGAGCTCGATCGCCAGCGCGGCACCCTCGAGATGATCGCCAGCGAGAACTTCGTCCCCCGCGCCGTGCTCGAGGCGCAGGGCTCGGTCCTCACGAACAAGTACGCCGAGGGCTATCCCGGTCGCCGCTACTATGGCGGCTGCGAGTTCGTGGATGTCGCGGAAAGCCTCGCGATCTCCCGCGCGAAGAGCCTCTTCGGTGCGGCCTACGCGAACGTGCAGCCGCACTCCGGGGCATCCGCCAACGCGGCGGTGCTCGCGGCGATCGCGAGCCCGGGCGATCGCATCCTCGGCCTCGAACTCGCCCACGGCGGCCACCTCACCCACGGCATGAAGCTCAACTTCTCCGGAAAGCTCTACGAGGCGCACGCCTACGGGGTCGACCCGGAGACCTTCCTCATCGACATGGATGTCGTGCGCGAGAAGGCACTCGAGACCCGTCCCCACGTGCTCATCGCCGGCTGGAGCGCCTACCCCCGCCAGCTCGACTTCGCGGCATTCCGCGCCATCGCCGACGAGGTGGGAGCCACCCTCTGGGTGGACATGGCGCACTTCGCCGGGCTCGTCGCCGCCGGGCTCCACCCGAACCCCGTGCAGCATGCGCATGTCACCTCGTCGACGGTGCACAAGACCCTCGGCGGTCCTCGCTCCGGCTTCATCCTCAACAACGATCTCGACCTCCAGAAGAAGATCAACTCCAACGTGTTCCCCGGCCAGCAGGGCGGGCCCCTCATGCACGTGATCGCCGGCAAGGCGACGGCGTTCAAGCTCGCCGCTGAGCCCGAATTCAAGGACCGCCAGGAGCGCACCATCCGCGGGGCGCAGATCCTCGCCGAGCGGCTCGTCGCTGCTGACGCCACGGCAGCCGGTATCGACGTGCTCACCGGCGGCACGGATGTGCACCTCGTGCTCGTCGACCTTCGCAACGCGGCGATCCATGGCCAAGAGGCCGAGGACATCCTGCATTCGGTCGGAATCACGGTCAACCGCAACGCGGTGCCGTTCGACCCGCGTCCGCCGATGACACCGAGCGGCGTGCGCATCGGAACCTCGGCGCTCGCCACCCGCGGATTCGGCGACGAGGAGTTCACAGAGGTCGCCGACATCATCGCCGCGGCACTCAAGCCGACTCCGGATGTCGAGGCTCTGCGCGCCCGGGTGCTGAAGCTCACCGACGGCTACCCGCTCTACCCGGGCCTCGTGTCACCGGCAACCTGGTCCTGACCACGAATCACCCCGGGAGGGGGCGACTGTGTGCCCGGGAAGGGCGGGTCGGGTCGACTCCCGGGCCGAAAGGACTCAACAGATGACCGCAGTACGCATGGACGGCGTCGCCACCGCGACGGCAGTCAAGAACGAGCTCGTCGGCCGCATCGCGGCGCTCAAGGCCCGCGGCATCCACCCGGGTCTCGGCACCCTGCTGGTCGGCAGCGATCCCGGATCACTGTCGTACGTGGCCGGAAAGCATCGCGACAGCCTCGAGCTCGGCATCGAGTCGATCCGGGTGGACCTTCCGGCCGAGGCGACAGAGGAGGAGGTGCGGGCGGCCATCCGCGGCCTCAATGAGAATCCTGCGGTCACCGGCTACATCATCCAGCTGCCGCTGCCCGCCGGCATCGACGAGAACGCCATGCTCGAGTTGATGGACCCGGCGAAGGATGCCGACGGGCTCCATCCCACGAATCTGGGACGGCTCGTGCTCGGCGTCGGTGGCGACCTGGATTCGCCGCTGCCGTGCACCCCGGCCGGTCTCGTGGAGATGCTGAGGCGTTATGACGTGCCGATCGCCGGAAAGCAGGTGGTCGTGATCGGTCGCGGCCTCACCGTCGGCCGCCCGCTCGGCCTGCTGCTGACGAACAAGGGGGTGGATGCCACGGTCACGCTCACTCACTCCCGCACCGTCGACCTCGCGGCCGAAGTGCGTCGAGCGGATATCGTGATCGCGGCTGTCGGTGTGCCCGGGCTCGTGAAGGCCGACTGGGTGAAGCCGGGAGCCGCGGTGCTCGATGTGGGAATCACGCGCGTGATGAACCCGGATACCGGCAAGGCGAAGCTCATCGGGGACATCGATCCGGCGGTCGCCGAGGTCGCCGCATTCCTCTCGCCGGTTCCCGGCGGGGTCGGCCCGATGACGCGCGCCATGCTGATGTACAACGTGGTCGCGGCGGCCGAACGGCTGTGAGCGACGCCGCGCGCAATCGACCGAGTCGAATGCCCGAGAAGTTCGTCGCACCAGATCTCGAGGCGCTCGGGGCCCTCGTGCGGGACGCGCGGGTCGGGCACTTCGCCTTCGTGGAAGACGGCCGGCCGCGCGTGCTCCCGATCGCGATCGTGGCGGATGGCGCGCACATCCTGCTGCACGGATCCACCGGCTCGCACTGGTTGCGACTGCTGGCGACGGGCATCCCTGTCGCACTCTCGGTGACCGCGCTAGACGCTCTCGTGGTGGCGCGTTCCGCCTTCGAATCCTCGATGAACTATCGCAGCGCCGTGCTGTTCGGCCGCTGCGCCCCGGTCGCCGACACCGCGGCGGGCAAGGCCGCTGCCCTCGACCTCGTGACCGAGGGACTCATCCCGGGACGGGTGGCCGAACTGCGTCCGCACTCGGCCAAGGAACTTGCGGCGACCCTCGTGCTGCGCATGACCATCGACGAGTGGACGCTCAAGGTGTCCGACGGCTGGCCAGAGGACGGCCCCGCGGATGTCGCGGGCGCGGCCTGGGCGGGCATCCTGCCGCTCCGCACCGGGTACGAGACGGCCATCGCCACGCCGGACCTCGCCCCGGGCATCCCGCAGCCGGAATCCGTTCGCGCACTACTCGACAGCTAGCGCGCCTGCGGCTACTCGCCGACGTAGCCGATGGTGCAGGCGTAGCCCGTTGCGGCCTGGCCGGGGTCCCACCCGGCCACGTCGGCGACCGTCGATTTCGCGACATCCGTCAGGGTCACCTTGCAGGCCTCGATTGTGGACTGCGAATCCGCCGGCACGCTGAAGCCGTACAGCGCGTACTTCCAGCTGGTGAGGTCCGGGCCCGGGTTGCCGCTCTCGAAGTCGGCGATGGCGCGGCCACTGCCGGAGGTGGTCCAGGTGAAGCCGCTCGAGCAGGGATGCGCGGAGTCCGTCGGGGCGATGCCCTTGCCGAGCACCGACTGGCCGAAGTAGACGTTGCCGAGCGTGACGTCGATCGGGTAGACGAACTGCTTGCCGTTGGTGCTCGAGGCGAGGTCCATCTGCAGCAGGATGCTGCCGTTGGCCGCCAGCGTGTCGGCGGTGACCGGCGTGGTGCCGACCCCCGTGCCGCAGGCGCTCACGAACTCAGTGACCAGGGACTTCGCGCTGCTGTCGCTGTAGGGCAGCGGCTTGTGGGCGACGAGTTCGATCGCGATGGTGTTGCCGGTCTTATCCCGCACGTTCGCCGAAATGGTGAACAGCACGTCCTTCTGCGCTGCCGGGGTGCTCGCGCTGGCCGAGGGACTCGGGGAGGCCGAGGGCCGTGTGGTCGGACCGGCGTCCGTCGAAGAGCCTGTGCAGCCGGCGAGCAGCACCACGAGAAGGGCGCCGGTGGTCGCACCGAGGATCGACTTGGCTCTCACTGCTGGCTCCTGCGTGCTCGGGGGGAATCAGTTCTCGCGCGATGCTCCCTGCGCGGCCGTCACGACGAAGGTATCAGGCTGACCGAAACCATGTTCCGCGAATGCGCCGTCGATCGCAACCTGGAGGCGGGAAAGATCATCCGAGCGGATGAGGGCGATGGCCGCCCCGCCGAACCCGCCGCCGGTCATCCGGGCGCCGATCGCCCCGTTCGCCTGTGCCGTCTCGACGGCGAGATCGAGCTCGCGAACGGAGATCTCGAAGTCGTCGCGCATCGACAGGTGCGAGGCATCGAGAAGCTCGCCGATGCCGGCGGGTCCGAGGTCGCGCAGCACCTCGACGGTGTCGAGCACCCGCTGGTTCTCGGTCACCACATGGCGAACACGGCGGAAGGTCACGTCGTCGAGGATCTCGCGAGCGCGAAGGAGGTCGGCAACGGTCACATCGCGCAGGGACTTCGCCCCGAGCATCCGGGCTCCGAGTTCGCAGGATGCCCGTCGCTCGGCGTAGCCGCCCGTGGCGTGTTGATGGCTGACACCGGTGTCGATGATGAGCACCACGAGACCGGCCGCCTCGAGGCCGAGGTCCACGATCTCCGAGTCGAGGCTCCGGCAGTCGAGGAACACCGCGCAGTCCTTCTGGCCGAGCAGGGACGCGGTCTGGTCCATGATCCCGGTGGGTGCTCCTACCGCCTCGTTCTCGGCGCGCTGGCCCACCTGGGCGAGCACCGGGCGTGCCAGGGTGAGCCGCCACACGTCGTTCAGGGCGATGGCGACCGCGCTCTCGATGGCAGCGGAGGAGGAGAGGCCGGCGCCCACCGGCACATCCGATTCGATGAAGATGTCGACCCCGGGCACGGCGGCGAGGTCGGCGCCGTGCCCGCTGAGCGCCCAGGCGACGCCGAGCGGGTAAGCACTCCAGCCGTGCAGGGCGCCGGGGGAGAGCTCGGCGAGGGGGATTTCGACGACCTCGTCGGAGAACGAACTCGCGACCCGGATGACGCGATCCTCTCGCAGCCCGAGCGCGACGAAAGTGCGACGGTTGATGGCGAACGGCAGCACGAAACCGAGGTTGTAGTCGGTGTGTTCCCCGATGAGGTTCACGCGCCCCGGAGCCGACCATTCGCCCGCCGGCTCGTAGCCGTAGAGCGCAAGGAACTTCGCCTGCAGGTCGTCGCGGATATCGATCGAGGTCACTGGGGGTCCTTTACTCGGGTGAGGGCGTCGCGCACGAAGGCGGCGGTCTGTTCGGGGGTCACATCGCCGATCCAGGCCCCCATGGCGGCCTCGGATCCGGCGAGGTACTTCAGCTTGTTCTCCGCGCGGCGCGGCGAGGTGACCTGGAGCATGAGACGGATGTCGTCACGCCCTGTCGCGACCGGCGCCTGGTGCCAGGCCGCGATGTACGGCGTCGGGGTGTCGTAGAGCTCGTCGATTCCGCGAAGCAATCGCAGGTAGAGGCCGGCAAGTTCGTCGCGTTCTTCCGACGAGGTCGCGGCGAAGTCGGGAATCTGGCGATGCGGCAGCATGTGCACCTCGATGGGCCAGCGGGCGGCGAAAGGCACGAACGCTGTCCAGTGTTCGCCGCGCAGCACCACCCGGTCGGAGGCCGATTCGAACTCGAGGATCGACGCGAACAGGCCGGGACCGAATCGGGCGATCGACTCGAGCAACCGGGTCGTGCGCGGCGTGATGTAGGGATAGGCGTAAATCTGGCCGTGGGGATGTCGCAGGGTGACGCCGATGGCCTCACCTCGGTTTTCGAAGGGGAAGACCTGCTGGATGCCCGGCAGCGCAGACAACGCCTCTGTACGGTCGGCCCAGGCCTCGATCACCGTGCGCGCCCGCGATCGGCTCACGCTGCCGAAGGCTCCCTCGTGTTCCGGCCCGAAGGAGACGACCTCGCACCGACCGATCGAGGGCAGGCTGCGACCGAGACCGATGCGGGTGAGTTCCTCGGCCTCGAACGGTGCCGCGATCCCGGGGCCGAAGCTGGGCGAACGATTCTCGAACACGGCGACGTCGTAGACATCCGGGATCTCTGAGGGGTTGTTCGCGCTTGCCGGCGCGAGCGGATCCTGGTCCGCCGGCGGAAGGAAGACCCGGTTCTGGCGGGCAGCCGCGATCGAGATCCATTCGCCCGTGAGCGGATCCTGGCGCATGGACGCCGTGTCCGGTCGCGCATCCAGGTGGCGGGCATCCGGGGCGCGCTCCGGGCTGAGGCGGGTATCGGCGTCGTCGAAGTAGATGAGCTCCCGCCCATCGGCCAGCCGGAATTCGCGTTTGACAATCGATGACATGGCGACTCTCTGGGGAGGATGCACGGAAGGAGTTTCGAAAACAACAAAACGTTACCGGCGTTTGACAAGAAAACACAAGTAATCGAAGATGAGCGCATGACAGACCCCAGCTCCCGACCGCCAGCGGCGGCGCGGCGCGAGCAGATCCTGTCCATCGTCGAAGAGCGCGGATTCGCCAAGGTGGCGCAACTGAGCCAGCTCTTCGGCATCTCCGAGGTGACGATCCGAGCAGATCTCGATGCGCTCGCCGACGGCAACGCACTGCAGCGGGTGCACGGGGGTGCGGTGACCGGGAGCCCCGCGACCGGCCGACCGCCGGGGCCCGAGCGCCCCTTCGAGCAGTCCATGCTCGCGTCCTCGCCGGAGAAGGCACGGATCGGGCGTGCGGCCGCCTCGCTAGTTCAGTCGCACCAGACCATCGTGCTCGACGTGGGAACCACCACGACGGCGATCGCCGCCGCCCTCCTCGACCGGGACGATCTGCAGGGTGTGGTCGTGATCACCAACGCGCTCAACATCGCGCTGCTCCTCGAGCCGGTCATCCCACGGTTCACGGTCGTCGTCACCGGTGGCACGGTGCGACCGCTGCAACACTCCCTCGTCGACCCGCTCGCCGGGGTGGTGTTCGACCGCATTCGCGCCGACCTCGCATTCATCGGGTGCAGTGGCGTGGATGCGGCATCCGGGATCACAAACGTCAACTTGCCGGAGGCCGACCTCAAGAGGCGGATGCTCGGGGCTTCCGCCCGCTGCATCGTGGTGGCCGACAGCGCCAAACTGGGGGTCACCCAGCAGAGCCGCGTGGCCCCGATCGGTGAGATCGACACCCTCATCACCGGAAGCGAAGCCGATGCGAGCGAGCTGGCGATGCTCGAGGCAGCGGGACTGCACATCCTGTTGGCTCGCTAGGCTGACCGCATGCGTGCCCCCACCGGAGACCAATTCGCCCTCTCGAAGTCGACTCCACACGGCGAGGCGATCGCGGTGATCACGGAGGTCGCGGCATCGCTGCGCGTGCTCTCCATCGGCGGCGTAGAGCTCACCGAGCCCTACGGGGAAGACGTGGTGCCGCCCTTCGGCGACGGCACCGTGCTCGTGCCCTGGCCGAACCGGGTGCGAGACGGCCTGTGGATCCACGAGGGCGCGGCGCAGGTGCTGGATATCACGGAGCCCGCCCTGCACAATGCCCTTCACGGGCTCCTTCGTGAGCGCCCGTACACGGTGGTCGACCGCACAGCGGAGGCCGTGACCCTGGCGGCGACAGTCCACCCGACCCGCGGGTACCCGTTCACCCTCGACACCACGGTGCGCTACGAACTCGTCGACGACGGCATCCGCGTGACCCACGGTGTCGTGAACGTCGGCCGAGACCGCGCGCCCTATGCGGTGGGAACCCAG
>NZ_JAYLVL010000002.1:0-80987 GCF_046156175.1 Lacisediminihabitans sp. H27-G8 | reverse complement strand
CCGACCCGCGGGTACCCGTTCACCCTCGACACCACGGTGCGCTACGAACTCGTCGACGACGGCATCCGCGTGACCCACGGTGTCGTGAACGTCGGCCGAGACCGCGCGCCCTATGCGGTGGGAACCCATCCGTTCCTGCGCATCGGCGAGGTGCCGACATACGAGCTCACGCTCGCGGTAGCGGCCGGCACCCGCTTCGAGACGGATGACCGGCTCAACCCGATCCGAGAGACGACCGTCGAGGGCACGGCGTACGATCTGCGCGCCGGTCGGTTGGTGGCCGGCCTCGATCTGGACGATGCTTTCGGCGGTGTGACCTCCGTGGACGGCGTGAGCCGCCACCGGCTCACCGCACCGGACGGCCGATTCGTCGAGCTGTGGCAGGAGTCCGACTTCGCCTACGTGCAGGTGTTCACGACGCGCATCTTCCCTCGGGATGGCGGGCTCGCGACGGCGATCGCGGTAGAGCCGATGACCGCACCGCCGAACGCCTTCAACAGCGGCCAGGGCGTGAAGTGGCTCGATCCGGGCGAGAGCTGGTCGGGTTCCTGGGGCATCCGCTACTCTGGAGGCAACGAAGGGGAGTAGTTCCCTCGCGCCGGGTCGGTAAGACCGGTGTAGTCGGGAGTATCGACATACTGGCGGGTCACGACGACCGGCCCGGTACCCCACCGAAGCGACGAATGCCGTTGCTTCGGCGAACGAGACCTTCGGTCCCACAGGAGACTCCGGCGAGACCCGCGGATTCTTCGAGACCGAAAGGATCCCCGTGAGCGTCACGCGCCCGCCCTCCTCCCCCTCTGCCCCCAGCTCTTCCGACCTCCGTCGCTGGCGCCAGTACCTCGCCGACGAGAAGGCCGAAGCCTCGGTGTACCGCGATCTCGCCGGCCGTCGCTCCGGAGAAGAGCGGGCGATCCTGCTCGCGCTCGCCGACGCGGAGGGTCGCCACGAACAGCACTGGTTCGACCTGCTGGGTGACCAGGTCGGCAAGCCACGCCGCGGAGACTTCCGCACCCGCTCACTCGGTTTTCTCGCCCGTCGGTTCGGGTCGGTCTTCGTGCTCGCGCTCGCGCAGCGCGCCGAGGCCCGTTCCCCCTACGACTCGGACACGGATGCCACCCCCGCGATGGCCGCCGATGAGCGGATCCACGCCGAGGTGGTGCGCGGTCTCGCCGCTCGCGGGCGCAACCGGCTCTCCGGCACCTTCCGCGCCGCCGTCTTCGGCGCGAATGACGGGCTGGTCTCCAACCTCGCTCTCGTGATCGGCATCAGCGCGAGCGGGGTGCCCAACCATGTGGTCCTCCTCGCCGGCATCGCCGGACTCCTCGCCGGGGCCCTCTCGATGGGGGCGGGGGAGTACGTGTCGGTGCGGTCCCAGCGGGAGTTGCTTGAAGCATCCACCCCCGATCCCGAGAGCAACAGTGCCCTCCCACACCTCGACGTGGACGCGAACGAACTCGCACTCGTCTACCGGGCGCGCGGTATGACACCGGGTGACGCTGCCGCCCGGGCGGCCGAGGTGCTTCAGGATCACAGCCTCGCCGACCAGGAAGCTCCCGTCGACAGGCACGAAGCCGTCGGCTCGGGTTTCGGCGCCGCGATCTCGAGCTTCTGCTTCTTCGCGTCCGGCGCCGTCATCCCGGTGCTGCCGTACCTCCTGGGGCTCGAGGGAATCGCGGCTCTCCTGGTCGCGGCGGTGCTCGTTGGCCTGGCCCTCCTCGGCACGGGCGCGGTCGTCGGCCTGCTCTCCGGCGGACCGCCGCTGCGTCGCGCCCTCCGCCAACTCGGCATCGGCTATGGCGCGGCGGCTGTCACCTACCTGCTCGGCCTGCTCTTCGGCACGTCGACCGGCTAACAGTGCACCGCGGACAGATTCTCTCCGCGGGTCTCGGGAATGCGCCTACGGCTTGAGGATGCGCACCCGGCTGAGCGCGAACACCACGAGTCCGAAGAGAACTGTGAAGACCGAGATCGCGACGCAATACGCGGCAACAGACGCGTAGCCGGTCGCCGGGTCGAGGAACGGATAGGGCACCCAGCCGTCGGTGGCACCGCGGATCAGGATGACGACGAGCCAGACGACCGGATAGATCAGCACGATCCACAGTCGGTTGTACGGCAGTCTCTTTCGGTCGGCGAAGAACACCCAGTCCACCAGCGCGTAGATGGGGATGATGATGTGCAGGATATTGCTCGACCACCGGAGGTCGAACGAGCCGGCAAGCGAGGCACCGGCGAGCAGCGTGTTGTAGACGATCCCCACGATCACGATGATCGTCGTCGCGATGGCCCGCAGGGAGATCACCCAGCTCGGCTGCTTCTTGCGGCTCAAGAGGAAATACGCCGAGGCGAGGAAGGCGACCATCGTGATGATGTTGCTCTGAATAGTGAAGTAGCCGAAGAAGTTGACCGGGTTGATCGTGGTGCGCTCAGCGCTGTACGCGAACTGACCGACAATGGCGGCGAGGATCGCGAGCCCAGCCACCAACCGCAGGAGCCCGAAGAGTTGCTTCACCGATGTCCGCCATTCCTAGGGGGAAGCGATCTTGGTCGCCGTGGAAAAGAGCGTAGCGTGACGGATCCCTACTTGTCGCTAGCTTCGCCGCGCGGCTCCGCCTCATCACCGAGTTGAAGGCCGGATGGCCTGCCTGCCGCGAGCATCAGCGATTCGACCCAGGCGCGGTTCACGCCTGCGGGCCGGGATCCACTGAAGAAGAAATGGATGCGGATGCCGTTGTCAATCCAGATCGCGTGACGCCCGCTGCCCCGCTCCATCGGCTGAATCCACGAGAGGAAGAAATTCTCGCCCCGCCGCAATTTGGTGCTGATGACGATCTGCAGGTGAGTGAGGAGTCGATCATCGAGTTCGAATTCGCTGTCGCCGTAGTAGAGAACGCCCACGGTGCCCCCTTGCGGTCTGTGACGACAGGCGATTCCCTGCTGGTTGCAGGATAGTCGCCGTCGGAAGGCGCGATCAACGGGCGTACCCTTGGACCGCGGTCGACCGACCGACGCGATCGTTCCCGAGCTGAGGAAACCAGTGATAGTGAACCGCCTTACCGTCGATGGGCGAGACTACTTCCTCCCCGATCCCGTTACCGCGCTCAAATCACGGATCCTCGAAGCCATCAAGGCGGGCGGGGGCTACGTGACTATCCCGCCGCTCAAGTCGGGCAGCGGTGTCGAGATCCTGTTCTCGCCCGGAATGCCGGTGTTGTGGACGCGGCTCGATGTCGGGGGCGAGTCTGCGGAGGAAGCGCGAATCGATTCCACTGATGTCGAGCTCGGCGGCGACATCGGTAGCACCTTCTAGAGGCTTTCTGAGGCAATCCAGTCGGCGGGACGGTTCGCAGAGAACACCTGCTCGAGACGGGTGCTTGTCGTGGGCGGTGCGAAGAGAAAGCCCTGCGCGCGATCGCATCCCAGTCGACGCGTCTGTTCCAGGTGGTCTGCGGTCTCGACGCCCTCGGCTACGACGCGAATACCGCGCTCGTGAACGAGCGAGACGACGGCGGCAACGAGGGCGAGTGTGGAATCACTGCGTGCCTGAATTAAGGTGCGATCGAGTTTCAGTTCGGTTGCACCGAGCCGGAGCAATCGCTCGATCGAGGAGTATCCGGTGCCGAAATCATCGATCGAGATCCCCACGCCTCGATCCCGCAATTGGCCGAGGTGATCGCGCACCGGGCGGATGTCCGTGATCGCCTGTGATTCGGTGATCTCCAGGGTGAGGAGACCGGGAAGAAGGCACGTGCGCTCGAGGCTCGAGATGACATCCGCGAAGAAAAGCGGGGTCGAGAGTTGCGTCGCCGAGACATTGATCGACACTTCGACTGGGCGCCCCCGGCCGATCCAGCCAGCGGCGACCCGACAACCCTGTTCGATCATGTGCGCGCCCATGCGGTGGATCAGTCCGGTTCGTTCCGCGAGGGGGATGAACTCTCCGGGGCCGATGACACCGCGGTGCGGATGTTCCCAGCGACTGAGAGTTTCGACGGCAACGATGTCCCCCGTCCTCAGGTCGACTTGAGGCTGGAAGTGCGCGACGATCTCCCCCCGGGCGATGGCTTCCGATAGCTCGGATTCGCCGAGCGGGACCGCCGAGGGCTGAATGCTCACCCGACTCCTCCTCTGCGCGACCGATGGCTGTGAGGCAACCCTCCCCGTCGTCACGCGAGTTTGTCAACGCCCCCCATGGTCGTCGCCGGTAAGATAAACTCGCGCGCAACTCCGACGTATCCAGCTTCTCCAGTGGCGACGAACCGCGTGCAGGCTCTGGCCCGGCGGAAGACGGCATTCGCCCAATTCGTCCGGAACGTGGCGATGTATCGTATTTGCTCGCTACCCGCGACCCGAGAGCTGTCATGATCCCCTCCGCAGAAGCCCTCGGCGATCCGCTGGTTCGTAACAACGTGCGCGTCTTGGGCAACCCGAACGGTCGTCCGATCGTCTTTTCTCACGGATTCGGCTGCAGCCAGGAAGTCTGGCGCCATATGGTCCCCTTCTTCGAGCGGGACTATCGGGTGGTGCTGTTCGATCACGTGGGTGCGGGAGGGTCGAATCTCGCCGCCTACGATCACGGAAAATACGATTCGCTGGATGGCTACGCGCAGGATGTTCTCGAGATAATCGACGCCCTCGGTCTGACGCAGGCGGTCTTCGTCGGACATTCGGTCAGCGCGATGGTCGGCATTCTCGCGGCCAATCGCGACAGTTCTTGCTTCGGCGCTCTGGTGTTGGTCGGACCTTCGGCTCGCTATATCGACGACGCCGATTACCGTGGCGGCTTTGCCCGGGCAGACATCGATTCCCTTCTCGACACCCTCGACTCCAACTATCTGGGGTGGTCCGCAACGATCGCGCCTCTCATGATGGGGAATTCCGATCGACCAGAATTGGGTCGGGAACTCACCGAGAACTTCTGCACCACCGACCCGACGATCGCCAGGCATTTTGCGAGGGTGACGTTCCTCTCAGACAATCGTCGGGACCTCGCCAGGGTGTCTGTTCCCACCCTTGTACTTCAAAGCAGGGAGGACGTGATCGCCCCGGCCCCTGTCGGTCGGTATGTCCATGAGCAGATCAGCGGGAGTCAGTTGGTGATGCTCACATCAAGCGGCCACTGCCCCAATCTCTCAGACCCGGCTCAACTCGCGCGTCGAATTCTCGACTTCATCGGATGAGCGCACTGGGGCGGGCGGGCGCCGCAGAGACGCCGCCGATCGAGGAATCGCCGGAGGTGCTCTACGACGCTGCTCCGTGCGGCCTACTTTCGACGACGATGGACGGCGTGATCGTTAGCGTCAATCAGACTTTCGCGGCGTGGATGGCTACGTCTCGCGAGGCCCTCATCGGCACGACTTTCCGACAGCTGCTTTCTCCCGCGAGTCAGCTGTTCTTCGAAACGCGCTATCTGCCGGTGCTGCGACTCGCGAACGAGATCCACCAGGTCGCGCTCATCCTCGTGCGGCCCGATGGCTCGGAGCTGTCAGTGCTGGTGAATTCCATCGTCGCGACGGATGCGTCCGGTGCACCGATCTTCATCAGGACCGCCGTCTTCGACTCGACATCCCGACAGGACTACGAGCGACAGCTGCTCTCGGCCCAGCGTGCTGCAGAGCTGTCGGAGTCCCGCGTTCGCATCATCCAGGAGGCCTCGGCCGCATTCGATGCGACGACGACGGTCGGTGCGCTCGCTGAGGCCTTCGTCGCCGTGGCGCGTCACGCGTTCGCAGCCCCGGATGTCGCGCTTTTACTCCTCGACCAGTCGGGAGGGTTCGAGCGAGCCGGTGGCTCCCAACCGGTGAGCATCACGGAATCCCCCGACCCACGTCCCGAGCGTGACGCCTGTGACAGCTCACAGATTGTCGTTCTCAAGAATATCGATGAGGCGCTTGCGCGCTACCCCTCGACGGGGCACGCGATGGCCGCGGCGCGGGTGGATGCGCTCTGGGCGGTGCCCTTGATCGCGGAAGGAATCGTGGTGGGCGTGCTGGTCTGTTACTTCGGCCGTGAGCGTGCGATCGACGATTCCGGGGCTCTGTTGATGGGCACTCTCGCCTGGCAGGCGATGTTGGTGCTCAGCCGGATCCGGCTGCACGACGAACTCCATCACCTCGCGCTCCACGATCCACTCACCGGACTAGCCAACCGGCGTCTTCTCGAGGAGTGCCTGGCGCCGACCCTCGCGGCAGCTCACCGCCACGGAGGCCCGGTCACCGTGATCTTCCTCGACCTCGATGGGTTCAAGGCGATAAACGACTCCCTGGGCCACAGCAGGGGGGACGTCATTCTGCGCGTGGTGGCCGACCGGCTGGTCGCAGCCGTGCGACAGGACGATGTCGTCGGTCGGCTGGGTGGCGACGAGTTCCTTATCGTCTGCGCAGACTCGGACCAAGCGGAGGGCTCGGCGGTTGCCGAGCGATTGCGCGTCGCGGTCCGCACTCCCGACGACCGTCTGCCCGCTGAACAGACACTGACGGTGAGTATCGGGGTGGCCGTCTATCGACCCCGTGCAGGCCATCCCATTTCGGGCGCCGACCTCATCGCTACAGCCGACTCTGCGATGTATGAGTCGAAGAAGGCAGGCAAAGACCGGATCACCGTTCTGCAGGCCTGAAACGATCTCACCCAATCGTGTAGCGAAATGTGATGTTGAGGCGGAGCCGAATATGTCAATGATTCGCTGGGCTCCGCGGGACTGCATAAACATGAGGCTATTGTCAAGGCCCCTCGCGATCCGGTTGTGCCCCGTAGCTTCGAATCGCTGCCCCAGAGACCGTCAGCCTCCCGATCAACCTGCCAAGAGGATGCGACGCATGACGATTCAACCGACAGCCGACAGCGAATCGGCGTCATTGGCGCGCACGGTGTCCAATGATCTCCTCGGCAGAGTCGCAGCGGGAGATCACGCGGCATTCCGCGACCTCTACGATGCGATGGCTCCTCGCGTTCACGGCCTGATCCGACGCACACTGGTGGATGACGGACTCTCCCAGGAGGTCACGCAGGACGTCTTCTTCGAGGTGTGGCGGTCGGCATCCCGATTCGATGTGTCACGGGGTTCCGCGGTGAGCTGGATCATGATGATGGCCCATGGCCGTGCCGTTGACCGCGTTCGCGCGACGCAGGCCAGCCGGGACCGCGACCTGCGCATCGGAGTGCGCGACCGCGAAGTGAACTTCGACCCGGTGTCCGAGGCGGGAGAACTCTCGGTCGAGTCTGCGCGGGTGTCGATCGCGATGGCCCGACTCACCGTCATCCAGCGCGATGCGATCTCGATGACCTACTTCGAGGGGCTGAGCGGTCCAGAGCTGGCAGCCCGCCTGCAGATCCCGGTCGGCACGCTCAAGTCCCGGTTACGTGAAGCCCTCATCCGGTTGCGCGACGAACTGGGTATCGGCGCGACCCTTGAGAGAACGCTCGCCTGACCGGGGGATCCCGGCGATCCCGGCGAGCGTGAGCCCCCGCTCACACGAACGAGAGAAGTGCCCCGATCGGACGGGGCATGCGCGAGACGTCGATGGCGGACGCCAGCGCGATCGCGTACCGGGACTTCCGGCCACTGGTGGTCCCCATGAAGCGGTGCAGTTGCTGCTCCAGGGCTCGTCCGCGCTGCGCCGGCTGGTTCCGGAAGCGATGCAGCGCTCTCGCATCCCCCTCTTCTGAGATCACCTCGATCGTGCGTTCGGTGCCGATCGCGCGAATCAGCTCGAACTCGAGGTCGGGTACACAGACGAAGAAGCCGAGCTGCTCCATCTCGCCCCGGGTGAGTTCCGGATGACGGTCTGAGCCCTGCACCGCCTGGCGGAAGAAGCGCTCCTCCGCGGCATCCACGAGCCCGGAGAGCCGCAGATCCAGCCCCGCCGGGCCGAACGGTTCGAGGAACCGGCGAACGGAGGTGGCGCCTCCGACCGGCACGATGCTGATGTGCTCGAGTTCGACGTCCCGACCCAGGCGTTTCGCAAAGGTGTCGACCGCTGCGGCGTCACTCTGTCCTTCGACGAGCACGACCGTTGCAACGCGCCCGGCGAGCCCGCGAGCGATCCCGGCTGCGGCATCCGCGTCGGCACCCGCGGCCGCCCACGAGACCGCGGCATCGCGAAAGCGAGCCATGTCATGCATGACTCAAGTCTCGCAGGCCCGTGAAATGGACGCGGACGAGGAGCGGGCGGGCAGAGGCCGGGGTGGGCCTAGTCGGATTGCCGGGGCTCGGAGGGCGCGATCGAGGGAGAGCCGGGCTCGGTGGAGGTCTTGTGTTGCGCCGTGGTGACCCGACCGAAATAGCTGGCGATCGGAACGTCGGTTGACGAGTGGGCGACGATCGAGAGTGAGATCGCCACAACGATGAGGTGAAAGAGGTGCTCGGAATCCGGGTTTCCGCTGTCCAGCACCAGCAGGCCGTACAGCACGGACGCGAATCCTTTGGGGCCGAACCAGGCGGCGGTCGCTCTTTCCTGCCAGGGCAGCTTGCTGCCGATCAGCGCCAGCTCGACCGCGATGGGCCTTGCGACGACCAGGGTGAGCAGCGCGAAGAGATAGCCGGCCAGCGACACGTCCCCGAGCACACTCGGAGTGATGAGAGCACCGAAGACGAAGATGGCGACCAGCTTGACGTTTTCCGCGATGAACTCGCCGTACTCCCTGAAGGCGTCCCTCAGAGCCGGAGCTGCGCTGGCGATGGTTATGCCTGCAGAGAAGGCTGCCAGATAGAGATTCGCGCCGGTGGCGTCCGCGACACCGTAGATGATGATCGCGATCGCGACAGGCGCGAGAGAGGCGTACAGCGGAGTCGTGGTGAGGAATCGGATGCGCAGCAGAAGGGAAACGAGTAGAGGCACGACGACCCCGAGGGCGATTCCACCCACGAGCTCCAGAGCGAGCACGAGCGGTTCGACGGTGGGTCCTCCGACCGCAGCCACCAGTACGAGCACTACGGGCAGTGCGAGCCCGTCATTGAGCCCGGATTCGACGTTGAGAAGTCCGCGGATGCGTGCGGGGATCTCGGTGCGTCCGACTATCGCCGAGGCGAAGACAGGATCGGTGGGGGCGAGCACGGCCGAGATCAGCAGCGCTTCGAGAAGCGGCAACCCGAGAAGCGTGACTCCGAGCACGGTGGTGATGAGGAATGTGAGGGGCATCCCGAGAAGGAGCGCTCGCCCGGGCAGGCGCCAGGCCCGGGCCAGGTCGCGCACCGCCAGATGCTGGCCGTCGGTGAACAGCACCACGAACAGCGCGATCTGGGCGATCTGGGTGACCTGCGGGTCGCCGGCTTTGAGCGTGATGACATTGGCCATGCCGTCGCCGAGCAGGAACCCGGCGAACAGGAACACCACCGCGGTCGACAACACGGTGCGGTGGGCGAGGCCGGAGATGAGGATGGCGGCGACCAGGACGAGACCGAAGCTGAGGATCATCGCTGCCGCCCATCCCGTGCGACGGCGCCGATCGCTGGGCCTTCAGCGCCGTGCCGCTCCCGGCGACGAATCGCTGTTCGATCGATGGGTGGCATGCTGACTGGTCTCCCTCGTGACATCTCCGCCGAAACACAGCAGCCAGGAGTGGGCCCCGTCGGGCTCGAACCGACGACCCACGGATTAAAAGTCCGATGCTCTACCAACTGAGCTAGAGGCCCCTGCCGTTAAATCTAGCGTGGATTGCGCGACCGGCGAACGAGAGGCCAGTGCGGCATCCGCTCGCTTAGGCTTTATCGGATGACCGACGAGTTCCACAAGCCGACACAGTTCTCGGGCGCCAAGTTCGAGAGTTTCGTTGGTGGGGAAGACCCAGCCCAGATCAGTCGCGTCGCCCACGAGACCGCGGGCGCGCTGCTGAGTCGCGTGCGGCAGAGCTCGGACCAGGGGGTCGTCGACCGGCTCGTGGCCTTCACCGATGAGCACGGTATCGACGCCGTCGCCGAACTCTGGGCGCGCGCGAGCCCGCGCAGCCTGCCCGGAGCGCTCTGGCGCATCTACCTCATGCGTGCTCTCGTGCGGCAGGATGCCGAGGGCATCGCCTACCTGTTCCAGCGGGGCACCGAGATCGCGACCACCATCGATCCCGTCGTCGCCGGCGCGACCGCTCCCACCGGCCCCGCGGAGATCATCGCGCTCGCCGACCAGATTCTGCGTGGTCTCTTCCAGGGCGACTTCGGCGTGGCCCTCGACCGCGCCGCGGCCTTCTGTCGCATCACCGCGCTGGGTGCCACCAGCGTTGCGGACGACTCCGACGCCACCTCGCCGGAGCGAGCATCCGAACTCACCACCCGTGCCCTCCGTCTCTCGCAGACGGCAACGGAGTTCGTCTCCTGCGCCAGGCTCTGGCGCGCCGGTTCACTCGACTGAATCGTCCCCGGCCGCGGAGGTTCGCGAGTTGCATGCTTGTGTGGGTTCGCGCGCTGGCTGACCCGCAGAAGAGCGCAACTCGACGAGGGATGGCGTCGACGCGATCGTGCCGCCCACCGGAGTGAAAGCATCCAGCGTCGACGGGTACAATCGTCAACGGCTCGAAAGGGCCACCGCCGGGCCGCAGTAACCCCGGGCTCCAATATTCGCCGCTTCGAGCGGCCTAGCGCCGAGAGGCGTTTCTGCGGCCTGGCACCCATCTTTCTCTGGGATGCCGCGAATCCATCGGATCCGCCACAGAATCCGCCACAGACCAATCCGATTTGCCATCGGTTGCGAACTCCAGTTGTGACCCGCACAGACGGAACGGCCTCGGAAGCGAATCGAAGCCACTCCGGTTGCGCTGGTGACGCACAACTGAACATCGAGGTGCCGAAATGGACGCTCACCACGAGTGTCTTTTCGGTGCCGCGCACGATCACACGGATTGTTTGCAATGCTTAAGCTCGTGCCCCGTGAAACCGACCGCAGCCAGGACTACGAGTCCATGGACAAACCTGCGACCAAAGAGACTCTGCTCGCGCAAATCGCGGGCGGCGATCAGGCGGCTTTCGGGGCACTGTACGACGAGATCTCCCCGAGAGTATTCGGGCTGATCCGCAGGCTTCTCGTGGATCACGCGCAATCGGAAGAAGTGACCCAGGAAGTGTTCCTGGAGATCTGGCAGAACGCGTCCCGGTACGAACCGAGCAAGGGCGGGGCATCCACCTGGATCCTCACCATGGCTCACCGACGCGCGGTCGACCGCATCAGGTCATCTCAGTCCGGTCGCGATCGTGACGTGAAGATCGGCATCAGGGATTACGTTTCCGACTACGACAATGTGGCGGACACGGTAGAAACGACCATTGAACACGAGAGGGTGAAGGAAGCCATGTCGCAATTGACCGAACTGCAGCGCCAGGCTGTCACCCTTGCGTATTACGGCGGCTACAGCCACAGTGAAGTGGCAGCAATGCTCAGCGTGCCCATCGGCACGGTGAAGACACGACTGCGCGACGGCATGATCCGCCTGCGTGACGAATTGGGGGTGGCATCGTGACTGACCGCGAAGAACTACACCTCCTCAGCGGCGCGTACGCGTTGAACGCACTTGACGGCGACGAAAAGACTCGGTTCGAGGCATATCTGCTGACATCCGAAGAGGCACGGGCGGAGGTGGCTTCATTGTCGGATACAGCGGTGCTGATCGGACTCTCGGCCGACCCGGTCGCGCCTCCTGCGGACCTCAAGGCCCGCCTCATGGCCCAGATCGCCGTGACGCCCCAGCTCGCCCCGCTTCCGGCGGTGCGTCCGACTCTCACCGCGGTACCCGCGGTGACCACCCCGCAGCAGGACGCCTCCGCTGAAGCCATCCGCACGGCGAGCCTCGGCACGCCAACGCGGGCGTCGACGAAGGCCACTGCTCGATGGTTCACCCGACCGGCATCGATCCTGGTGGCTGCGGCCGCTGCGGTCGCGCTCTTCGTCGGAGGCAACATCCTCGGGCTGTCTGCGGGCAACGAGTCCCAGCAGCAGGCGGCGGCCATTTCGGCGATCGTCGCCGCGAGCGACTACCAGCAGGCCAAGGCGGATGTCTCGGGCGGCGGCAAGGCGACCTTCGTCTGGTCCGTCGGCCTCAAGAAGTCTGCAGTGGTGATCGACAAGCTCCCGAAACTCGCTGGCGGCAAGACCTACGAACTCTGGTACATCGACACGGCCTCGAAGGCGACACCGGCGGGGATCTTCGACGCCGCGTCATCGGGCAGGACTGTGAGCGTGCTCGCCGGAGCGATGACCGAAGGCGATACCCTCGGCATCACCGTAGAACCGAGTGGCGGCTCCAAGACGCCGACCACCGCGCCGATCGTGGCGGTACCCAGCGCCTGACGTCTTCGGTTCTCGATACCTGGGCACCGGCGGCAGAGTAGGTCGCTGAGCAAACGTGTCGAGGCATTCAGCGGCGTTCTCGATACGCGCCTCGAGGGCGACACTCGATCACCCGGGCGCTACTCGATCACCGGGGTCGCGGAGGTCGCTCAGCGACCGTTTCGAGACCGGTTATCCGAATTTGCCGGACACGTAGTCCTCGGTGGCCTGCACGCTCGGCTTCGAGAAGATGGTGTTCGTGTCGTTGTATTCGATGAGCTTGCCCGGCTTGCCGGTGCCGGCGATGTTGAAGAAGGCGGTGCGGTCCGATACCCGTGAGGCCTGCTGCATGTTGTGCGTCACGATCACGATCGTGTAGTCGAGCTTCAGTTCCTCGATCAGGTCTTCGATGGCGAGGGTCGAGATGGGGTCGAGCGCCGAGCAGGGCTCGTCCATGAGCAGCACGTCCGGGGAGACCGCGATGGCTCGCGCGATGCACAGGCGCTGCTGCTGGCCGCCGGAGAGGCCCATTCCGGGCTTGTCGAGGCGGTCCTTGACCTCGTTCCACAGGTTCGCCCCCTGGAGGGACCGCTCCACCAAGGCATCCCCGTCGCCCTTGGAGAGCTTGCGGTTATTGAGGGTGACGCCGGCGAGCACGTTGTCGCGGATCGACATGGTGGGGAACGGGTTGGCGCGCTGGAAGACCATACCCACCTGGCGGCGCACGAGCACGGGATCCACGCCTTCGCCGTACAGGTTGTTGCCGTCGATGATGACCTCGCCCTCGACGTGAGCGCCGGGGATCACCTCGTGCATGCGGTTGAGCGTGCGCAGGAACGTGGACTTGCCGCATCCACTCGGCCCGATCAGGGCGGTGACGGTGCGGGGTTCGATCGAGATCGACACGCCTTCCACCGCGAGGAAGTCGCTGTAGTAGATGTTGAGATCGTTCACTTCGATGCGCTTTGACACAGTTTTCCTTCGGGTCTGTTCGTCGTGCCGCTACCGGGCGCCCTTGGGGGCGAAGATCCGGGCGATGATGCGAGCGACGATATTGAGGATAACGACGATGAGGATGAGCAGCAGGGCGGCGCCCCAGGCCGACGCGTTCGATGCCGCGATGTCCTGGCTCGGGAACTTGTAGCCGGTGTAGGCGAGCACGGGCAGGGTCTGCATCGGGCCGCTGAAGGGGTTCGAGTTGAAGTTGTCGGTGAAGCTCGCCGCGATGAAGATCGGGGCCGTCTCGCCGATCACCCGGGCGATGGCCAGCATGACGCCGGTGATGATGCCCGCGATGGCGGTCGGCAGCACGATCTTCACGATGGTGGAGAAGCGGGACACGCCGAGCGCGAAGGATGCCTCGCGCAGGTCGTTCGGCACAAGCTTCAGCATCTCCTCACAGGCCCGCACGATGATCGGGATCATCAGCACCGACAGAGCGACGGAGGCGGAGAATCCGCTGAAGGCCTTCGGGCCGACGATGAGGGTGGACAGCGCGAACGCGAAAAGCCCGGCGACGATAGAGGGGATGCCCGTCATCACGTCGACGAGGAACGTGACGGTGCGCGCCATCCACTGCTGGGGCTGGGCGTACTCGACGAGGTAGATCGAGGTGAGGATGCCGATCGGGATCGACATGAGGGCCGCGATCCCGGTGATCTCCAGGGTGCCGACGATCGCCTGCAACGCTCCGGAGGTGACCGTGACCTTGAGGGTCTCGGCGTTGAAGACGGCACCGCCGGTCTGCGAGATGAAGGCCCAGTTGAGCTGGCCGATCCCCTTCGCCGTGACCGTGTAGAGCGTGGAGATGAGCGGAGCGATCGCGAGCAGGAAGGCGATGGTCACGAGGCTGCGAACGATGCGGTCGACGGCCTTGCGGCGGTTCTCGGCCACCGTGGAGAGGGCCGCGAGTCCAATGAGGTAGACGATGATCGAGACGAAGATCCAGCCGCCCCAGTTGAATCCCATCAGCAGGAGCGCGCCGGCGCTGATGACCAGGGCACCCGCCAGCACGTAGAACTCGACGAAGCGCGGCAGCTGGCCCGTCGTCAGAGCGTTGGTCATCGGCCCCTGGGGCTTGCGGGCACCGGACTGCACGGCGGTGGTCACGCGGTGCCTCCTTCGGATCGGGGGGACGCTATCGACGCAGAGGAGGTGGATGTCGCGCCGGAGACCGGCTGCTCGGCCTGAGCCGAGACCTTCGCTGTGCGGGGCTTGCGGCGGGTGCTGCCCGAGCTCGTGCGGGACACGATGAAGCGGGCGAGCATGTTGACCGCGAGCGAGATCACGAACAGCATGAGGCCGGTGCCGATGAGTGCGGAGCGCTGCAGCGGGTTGGCGATCGGAAAGTTGAGAGCGATGTTCGCGGCGATCGTCTGCGAGTTCTGGCCCTCGGTGAGGATGCGGGTCGAGACCTCGATCGAGGGCGAGATGATGAGCGCGATCGCCATGGTCTCACCGAGCGCACGGCCGAGGCCGAGCAATGTCGCGCTCACGACGCCGGAGCGGGCGTAGGGGAAGACGGCGAGCTTGATCATCTCCCACTTGGTGGCGCCGAGGGCGAGGGCGGCCTCTTCGTGGAGTCGCGGGGTCTGCAGGAAGATCTCGCGGGAGATCGAACTGATGATGGGAAGGATCATCACGGCGAGCACGACCGCTCCCGACAGGATCGTCGAGCCGGTGGTGGATGCCTGGCCGCTGAAGATGGGGATCCAGCCGAGATTCTGGTTGAGCCAGTCGGTGAGCGGCAATAGCAGGGGGCGGATCACGATGATGCCCCAGAGGCCGAAGACGATCGACGGCACCGCCGCGAGCAGGTCGATGAGGTAGCCGAGCACACCGGCAATGCGGCGGGGGGCGTAGTGGGAGATGAAGAGCGCGATTCCGATCGCGACCGGTGCGCCGAGGATGAGGGCGAAGAGCGAGACCCAGAGCGTGCCCCAGATGAGCGGACCGACATACGCCCAGAAACTGGCGTAGCCGCTCGTCGGGCCGGAGTTGAGGTCGGTGTTGCTCGACCAGTTGGCGGCGATCGCGGGCGCGGCCTGCACGATCAGGAACAGGGCCACACCGGCGAGGATCACCATGATCGACACGGCGGAGGCGAAACTCAGGCCGAAGAAGATGCGGTCCGCGGGCCGGGACTTGACGCGGGCCGGCCCCGAGCCCCCCAGGGGGGATCGGGGACCGGAAGAAACGGTGGCACTCGGGGAGGGAACAGCTTCGGTGTTACTCACTGGTTTCTTTCTCGAGGATGCCGGGTACATCGTGAGCCAGTCTGTGGTCAGACCCGCGCTGCGGACTGACCACAGACTGGCAGAGCAAGCGCTACTTGACTAGAGCGAGGCTCTTCTGGATCGAGGCGAGCATGCTCGCCGGGATCGGAGCGGAACCGGCGTTCTTGGCCGTGATCTGCTGTCCGATGTCGCTGGCGACGTAGCCGATGAAGGCCTTCGTGAGCTTGGCCTGGGCCGCGTCCTTGAAGGTGGTGCAGACGATCTGGTAAGAGACCAGCGGGATCGGGTAGGCCGACTTGTCGGTGATCTTGGTGTAGTCGAGCTTCTGCGCGAGGTCACCCTTCACCGTGGTGTCGGCGGCAACGGCCGCAGCGGTGAACGCGTTGGTCGCACCCTTCTGGCTGAACGCGACGAAGTCCTTACCGGTGCCGACCTGGATCGACGCGGCGGTGAGGTCGCCGATGGCGCTGTGGTCCGCGTAGCCGATGGTGCCGTCTCCGGCCTTGACCGTGTTCACGACACCCGATCCACCCTGCTGGGCGCTCGATCCGGCGATCGGCCACTTGTTGCTTGCCGGGGAGGTCCAGACGGAGGGCTGAACCTCGCTGAGGTAGTTCGTGAAGTTCTGGGTGGTTCCCGATCCGTCCGAGCGGGTCACGGTGGTGATCGCGGTGGAGGGAAGCGTGACGCCGGGGTTGTCGGCGGCGATGGCCGGGTCGTTCCAGGTCTTCACCTGGAGGCTGAAGATCTTGGCGAGCGTGGCAGACGAGAGGTTGAGCTTCGAAACCCCGGAGAGGTTGAAGATGACGGCGACGCCGTCGAGGTAGACGGGGAGGTTGAGCGCTCCGCCGGTTCCGCAGAGAGCGGCCGCAGAGGTCTGCTGGTCAGCGTTGAGCGGTGCGTCGGAGCCCGCGAAGTCGTAGCTGCCGGCGAGCCAGTTGGTGACTCCACCGCCCGAGCCCTGGGACTTGTCGTAGTTGATGGTCACGCCGGGCACCTGGGCCTGGAACGCGGCGGTCCATGCTGCCTCGGCATTGGCCTGTGCGCTGGATCCGCCGGCGGTGATCGTGCCGGTGAGCGTCTTGTCGAGGGCAGCAACGCTGGCCTTGGGGGTGGTGCTCGCGGCGGGGGTGCTAGGAGTGCTTGCACAAGAGGAGAGTGCGAGTGCGGCGACGAGCGCGAGTGCGCCCGCCGAAGCGGCGTGAGTGAACTTCACTGTGTTCCCTTCGGGGGTGGTGACTCCGGCGGGCGAGCAGCTTGGGGCTCGGCCGCCGGGAAGACCGGTGCTGGTCCAAGAGAAGACGCTATGTGCGGCGAGTGTCCACGCTCTCCCTAGAAGATGAACAAGAGGTTAACGAGCTTCGAATTCCCGGCCCACGGACGATGGCTCAGAGGAACGCCGGGCCGTGGGTCTCGACGGCGACTAGGGGGGCATCGGGATGCTCCGACGACACGTGCATCACCGTGAATTCCGAGGTCGACAGCATGCCGGCGCGGCGCAGGGGAGCATCGAGGGGCGTGTTGGTGAGAGCGGCGGTCTCCGCGATGATCTCAGGGATCACGGGCCCGTGGCTGCACAGCACCACCGACACCCCCGCCGCGAGCCGCTTGCGAACGGCCTTGTGCACCCGGGCGGCACCGTCTTCCCAGGCATCCTGGCTGATTCCCGTCGACTGCTTGATGGGTAGTCCGGTGAGAGCGGCGACCGGTTCGATCGTGGCGAGGCAGCGCGCGGCAGTGCTGCTGATGAGCTTCTCCGGTGCCCAGGCCGCGATGGCCGGCGCGACATTGCGGGACTGCTCGAGCCCGCGATGCAGCAGCGGCCGCGTCGAATCCGGTCCGTCCCAGCTGGCGGGCGGCACCGCGCGACCGTGGCGCAGCACGATGATCGGGAAGGTGCGGATGGTGCGGGCCTTCGCCCGCGCCGAGAACCGGTCGAGCACATCCCGGTCGAGTTCGTAGCTGAGGGCGGCCCGCGCGGCTTTGACCGACAGCCACTCGACGGCCGCCACCTCCTTGTTCGGCACGAAGGTCGACCCGGCGATCGCCTCATCCGAGACCTCCGCCGACCAGTAGTGCACGATCTTCTCGCGACCTCCCGGCATCGTGTACTCGGTCGAGCCGAGGGGCGCGCCCAGCGCGATCGCGAGCCCGGTCTCCTCGGCGATCTCGCGCACGGCGGTCTGCGGGGGAGTCTCCCCCGGATCCACCTTGCCCTTGGGGATGGAGACGTCCGCGCGGTCACCGCGGTGGATCACCAGCAGTTCGATGCCCGAGGGAGTCTCCCGCCAGCACACCGCTCCCGCGGCCTGTACGACAGCGGGGCCGGTGAGGGTCAACGCACTACTCCGGTGCGCTTTCTCTGGGACACCTGTCGCATGAGCACATTCTGCATGTCCTCGAGCAGCGACCCGTCCTCCGCCCGGTAGTGCCGTGTCCAGCTCCCGTCGGCGGCGAGCTTCCAGTGGGCAGTGTCATCGGACATGGAGAGGTCGAAGAGATCCTCGATCTGCCGAAGGTGGTCGGGGGAGGTGAGGCGCACGAGCGCTTCGACCCGTCGGTCGAGGTTGCGATGCATCATGTCCGCACTGCCGATGTAGACCTGGGGATCGCCGCCGTTGATGAAGGAGAAGATGCGGGAATGTTCCAGATAGCGGCCGAGGATCGACCGCACCTCGATATTGCCGCTCAGTCCGTCGACGCCGGGCTTGACGCCGCAGATGCCGCGGACAAGCAGCTCGATGGGCACACCGGCTTCGCTCGCGCGGTACAGCGCATCGATGATGGCCTCATCGACGATCGAGTTGAGCTTGATGCGGATACCTGACGGCATGCCGTTGCGGGCGTTGTCGGCTTCGATACGGATGCGCTTGATCAGTCCCTTGCGCAGGTGGAGGGGCGCGACGAGCAAGCGCTTGAATTTCTTTTCGATCGCATACCCGGAGAGCTCGTTGAACAGTCGCGTGAGGTCTTTGCCGACGGTGGCGCTCGCGGTGAGCAGCCCGTAGTCCTCATAGATGCGGCTGGTCTTGGGGTTGTAGTTGCCGGTGCCGATGTGGCTGTAGTGCTTGAGCACGCCGTTCTCCTGGCGGATCACGAGCGCGAGCTTGCAGTGCGTCTTGAGTCCAACGAGCCCGTAGACCACGTGAACCCCGGCCTTCTCCAGCTTGCGCGCCCAGGAGATGTTTGCCGACTCGTCGAACCGGGCCTTGATCTCCACGAGCGCAAGCACCTGCTTGCCGGATTCGGCGGCCTGGATCAGCGCCTCAACGATCGGACTGTCACCGGAGGTGCGGTACAGGGTCTGCTTGATGGCGAGCACGTCGGGGTCTGTCGCGGCCTGTTCGAGGAATGCCTGCACGCTCGTCGCGAAAGACTCGTAAGGGTGGTGAAGCAGCACGTCCTGGCGGGCGATCGATCCGAAGATGTCCGGTGTCGCATTGGGTTCGAGCGGCATCAGCTGGGACGCGGTCGTCGGCACATGCTTGCGGTACTTGAGGGTCGGGCGATCGATCTTGTTCAGCTCGAACAGTCCGCCGAGGTCGAGGGGGGCGGGAAGCCGGTAGACCTCGGAGTCGGTGATGTCGAGTTCGCGCACGAGGAGGCCAAGCGTGAGGTCATCCATGTCGTCGGTGATCTCGAGACGAATGGGCGGACCGAAGCGGCGGCGAAGCAACTCCCGCTCGAGGGTCTGGATCAGGTTCTCCGACTCGTCCTCCTCGAGCACCACATCCTCGTTGCGCGTGACGCGGAACTCGTGGTGATCGAGCACCTCCATGCCGGGGAAGAGGTCTCCGAGATGGTTGGAGATGAGGTCTTCCAGCGGGATGAAGCGCAGCAGGCCGCTCCCGTCGTCCGGAAGCTGCACGAAGCGAGGCAGCATCGGCGGCACCTTGAGCCGGGCGAACTCGTCTTTGCCGATCTTGGGATTGCGCACCCGGATCGACAGGTTGAGCGAGAGTCCGGAGATGTAGGGGAACGGATGCGCCGGGTCGACGGCGAGCGGCATCAACACCGGGAAGATGCGGGCCGCGAAGATCTCGTCGAGGGAGTCGCGATCGGCCTGGCCGAGGTCGGCCCAGGTCTCGATGTGGATGCCGGCGTCGTCGAGGTCTGGTTTCACCAGTTCGCGGAAGGCGAGCGCGTGGCGGGCCTGCAACTCGTGCGCGCGATCCTGGATCACGGCGAGCACCTCTGTCGGTGCGGCCCCGATGTTGGTCGGCACGGCGAGCCCGGTGAGGATGCGGCGCTTGAGACCGGCGATTCGCACCATGAAGAACTCGTCGAGGTTGCTCGCGAAGATCGCGAGGAAGTTCGCCCGCTCGAGGAGCGGCAACTCCGGGTCCTCCGCGAGCTCGAGCACCCGGGTGTTGAACGCCAGCCAGCTCAGCTCTCGGTCGAGATAGCGCTCCGGGGGCAGAGTGCCGTCGTCCACCCAGGTCGACTCGTAGTCGTCATCGTCGAGACTGTCGGTGGCCAATCCGGCGTCGCCAAGATACGTCTCGTTGCTCATACCTAAATCATCGCACTTCGCCTGTTGCCGTCATCGCGAGGTGCATTAACTGCAGGTAAACGGCTCAGGCGCGGGCGTACTGGATGTCGACCGAATGCGCGGTGAATCCCAGGGAGCGGTACAGCGCTATCGCCGGCTCGTTGTCGGACTCCACGTAGAGTGCGGCGGTGCGGATGCCGCGGTCGGCCAGTCGCGCGAAGCCGGCGGCCATGAGCCGACGGCCGAGCCCCTCACCCTGCCGGTCGGGATCGACGCCCACCACGTAGAACTCACCGATGCCGTCTTCGATCTTCAGCCAGCAGTAGCCGGCGAGACCCTCGCCGTCGCGGCTCACGATGAAGTCGTCGGCCTCGAACCACGGCTCTGCCTCCAGCTCGGCGAGGTCGGCAACCGTCACGGAACCCTGTTCGGGGTGGAAGGCGAAGGCCTTCGCGTTGAGCGCGACCCAGGACTCCTCATCGACGCCGGGGCGGAAGCGGTCGAAGTCCGACGCGACTTCCGGGCGAAAGGGAACCGGCATCCGCAGCTGGTGGAGTTCCCGCATCGCGACGAGGTGATGGCTGGCCGCGAGGGCGCGTGCCGCCGGGTGGTCGCCGTGTGCCCAGATCTTGACGGAAGGCTCGCATCGCTCCAGGAGCTGGTCGAGCAGCCGGGTTCCGATTCCGGCACCGCGCCGAGCGGGGTCCACGACGAACTCGGCCTCCGTGCTGGAGTAGACGGCTGCGGCGTGCTCGAGTTCCAGCAGGGACTTTGCGCCGGTGCGCAGCTCGACCAGCGCGCCGTCGGAGAAGGGAGGCTGGCCGTCGGCATCCCTGGCTCGCTCGATCAGACGAGCGAGGAACTCAGGAATTGACGGACTGGGCAAGGCGCTCGGTGTCGTCTTCATACACGTTGAAGCGATACCCCACGTTTCGCACGGTGCCGATCAGCGACTCGAGGTCGCCGAGCTTCGCCCGGAGGCGCCGCACGTGCACGTCGACAGTGCGGGTGCCACCGAAATAGTCGTAGCCCCAGACTTCGCTGAGCAGCTGCTCGCGGGTGAAGACGCGGGACGGATGCGTGGCGAGAAAGCGCAGCAACTCGAATTCCTTGAACGTGAGGTCGAGCGGCCGCCCGTGCACCTTCGCCGAATAGCTCGCTTCGTCGATCACGACACCGGAGGCGTGGATCTTGTTGCTGGTCTTGTCGAGGGCCTGGCGGCCCACCACGAGACGGATGCGGGCATCGACCTCTGCGGGGCCGGCGGTCTCGAGGATCACGTCGTCGACACCCCAGTCCGCGCTGACGGCCGTGAGGCCGCCCTCGGTGAGGATCAACATGAGGGGCACATTGACACCCGTGGTGTTGAGGATCTTGCAGAGCGACTTCGCGCTCGCGAGGTCCTGCCGGGCATCCACGAGGATCAGGTCACAACTCGGCGCGGTGATGAGCGACGCCGGCTCGGCGGGAATCTGCCGGGTCCGGTGACTGAGTAGTCCGAGGGCCGGCAAGACATCGCTGTTGACGGCGGAAGTCAGGATCAACAGCTGCGCCAACGAGTCCTCCAAGTGCCGAACCACAGTCTAAAGGCACTTGGAGGCCACGTCAGGCGCGGGTAGGGCAGAATTGGGCAGGTGACCATCGACCAGCCCGCCACTCGCCTCACCCTCACGAGCGTCGTCCCGGTCTGGTCCGTCGCCGTCGTTGGCTCCGTGCTCATCGGGCTGCTCGTACCGCGGGCGCACTACCTCGACTGGGTGCCGTTCGTGCTCGCCGCCGACGTGCTGCTCACCTTCTGCATCCAGCTCGCGATCGTGCAGAAAGAGGGTCTCGTCGACCGCATGATGGCCTGTCTCGGCGGCTCGGTGGTGATTCTCGGCGTCGCGACCCTCGTGCTGGGCATTCTGCAGCTCAGCGCCGGATAGAATCGAATCATGTACCTCGGTCTTGAGCTGTTCTTCATCGGCCTGCTGATCCTCGCCACTCTGGCCATCGGCTATGTCTCCGTGGTGGTGCTGTTCAACCTCTTCCGCGGCCAGCGCTAGTAGAGGGACGCTGTGATCGACCTACCGGTCAACCTGCCCGCCGAACTCGTACCGCTCTCGTGGCTCATCGGGGTCTGGGAGGGTACCGGCGTGGTCAACTTCGCTGTCGGGGAAGAGATCCGCAACTACGAGTTCGGGCACCGCATGAGCTTCACCCATGACGGGCTTCCCCACCTCAACTACACGTCTTACACCTGGCTGCTCGACGACGACCTCACTCCGCTCGCCACCGAGACCGGCTACTGGCGGCTGAGCCGCCAGGCGACCGAAGGAGACCCGGGTCCCGGGCTGCTCCAGGGCGTCGGCATCCAGCCATTCACCACCGCGCGCGCGGTCGAGACGCTGCGCAACGCCTCGGACGGGTTCGACATCGAGGTGTCGATCCTTCATCCCGGCGGGGTCAGCGAACTCTACGTCGGGCAGGTCAAGGGACCCCGCATCGACCTGGCGACGGATGCCGTGATGCGGTCCGTCACCTCCAAGGAGCACACCGCCTCGACCCGCATCTGCGGGCTGGTCGACAATCACATGCTCTGGGCGTGGGACCTCGCCGCGCTCGGACAGGAACTCGCCACCCATGCCTCCGGACGGCTGGCCCGCCTTGAGTGAGCTCGAGCGCCCGGGTGCGGTCGACGGCATGGGGACCGACGCCGGCGTCGCCGCTCATTACGGTAATCCCCTCGCGGAACAGCGTTCGCTCGCCGCGGGCGAGGCCGTGGTTGACCTGTCCCACCGGGCCGTTCTGTCCATCTCCGGGGTCGACCGGCTCAGCTGGATCAACTCACTCACCTCCCAGAGCGTCACCGACCTGAAGCCGGGACAGTCGAGCGAGACGCTGCTCCTGGATGCGACGGGCCGGCTCGAATACGCGGTGCGACTGCTCGACGACGGCGTGGAACTGTGGCTGTTGCTGGAACGCGAGGAAGCGCCAGGACTGTTCGCCTGGCTCTCGAAGATGGTGTTCATGTTGCGGGTAGAGGTGCGCGACCGCACCGCCGAGTTCGCCACCATCGGCACGCTCGGGTCCCCGGAGATCCTGGTCGCCTCTCCGAACGGAGTGCCACTCGTCTGGATCGACCCCTGGTCGGTGGTGGCTGCCGGAGGCTGGCAGTATGCCGCCGTGGATCATCACCCTTCCGAGGAGTGGACCTACAGCGAGGTGCTCATTCCCCGCGCTGCTCTGCCCGAACTCCAGCTTCCGCTCGCGGGTTTCCTCGCGCTCGAGGCACTGCGGATCGCGGCCTGGCGGCCGCGGCTGGCGACCGAGGGCGACGAGAAGACGATCCCCCACGAGCTCGACTGGCTCCGCTCGGCCGTGCACCTCAGCAAGGGCTGCTATCGCGGACAGGAGACCGTCGCCAAGGTTCACAACCTCGGGCACCCTCCGCGTCGCCTCGTGATGCTGCATCTCGACGGCTCTGACTCCGTGCTGCCGTCGCCGGGGGACGAGGTGCTTCTCGGCGAGAAGACTGTCGGCTCGGTGACATCCGCTGCCCGTCATTTCGAGCTGGGACCGATCGCGCTCGCGGTGGTTAAGCGCACCGCCGACCCCCTCGCCGAGCTCGCGGTGCGGTCTGAGGGCATCCTGGTGCCCGCGGCCCAGGAGATCGTCGTGCCCCCGGAAGCCGGGGCCGCGGCGAACGTGCCACGGCTTCCCCGTCTCGGCGCGATTCCCCGCTAGGGAGCGAGCGCTGACGATGCAGACGGGCAGGGTGCGCTCGGTCGTGCCACAGGTGTTCGATCTGAGATCGTCGGGCCGGCGAACGGTCGAATCGATCGTGCCGGCGTTGCAGATCGTCATCGCTTCCTCGACCTCCTACGCGGTGGCGCACTACCTTCTCGGACACGCGGTGCCGCTGCTCGCGGTCACCGTCACCATCTCGAGCCTCGGCTTCGTGCGGGATGCCCGCCCCGTTCGGGTGCTCGAGACGGCGATCGGCATCGTCATCGGCATCGTGCTCAGCGAGGCGTTGCTCCTCACGGTGGGTCAGGGGCTCTGGCAGGTCGCGCTCGTGCTGATGCTGACCCTGGTCGTGGCGCGCGCCCTCTCGCCGAGCAATGCCTTCGCGGTTGCCGCCGGCGTCCAATCGATGCTCGTCATGTTGTTGCCCGTCCCCGCCGGTGGCCCCTTCGTGCGCAGCATCGACGGAATCATCGCGGGGATCGTCGCGCTCCTCGTCACGGCCCTGGTGCCCCGGGATCCCCGACGGCTCGCACGTCAGGATGCCCGGCGCCTTTTCGCGTCGCTCAACGGGGCGCTGGATTCCCTGGTCTTCGCGCTGGAGCGGGCGGACGAGCCCTCCGCAGAGCATGCCCTCGAGCGACTGCGCACGACCCAGCCGGTCATCGACAGTTGGGCGGCATCCCTCGACTCCGCCGCCGCGATCGCCCGGATCTCGCCGTTCCTGCGCCGTCGGCGCCCGGATCTGCTCGCGCAGACGCGCGTCCTCCGCGGCATGGATCTCGCCACCCGCAACCTTCGGGTGATCGCCCGGCGCATCGACTTCCTGGTGCGCGATGGTGCGCCGAGACCCGGGATCGCCTCGATCATGGCGAGCCTCGGCACCTCGGTGGAGTTGCTCGGGCAGAGCCTCGACGATCCTCTGCTCGCCGACACGGCGCGGGTCGGACTCGTGGCCGTTGCCGAACGGCTTCGCCCCGACACCGTCGTCGCCGGCGCGCCCGTCACCGATTCCGTGGTGATCCTGATGATGCGACCTCTGCTCGTCGACCTGCTGACGGCCGCGGACCTGCCGGCCGAGAAGGCTCGAGCTCTGCTGCCAGAGGTGTGACGACCCTCTCGGTCACCAGACGAAGCCCTGGGGTGCCACTGCCTCCCAGAGCACCGTGAGCTCCCCGAGCTTCCACCGGGACCGGCCTCCCTGCACCGGCCAGCCCGCATCCGCGAGGCCCTGTGCTGTGGCGATCCACCGCTGGGACGGGCCATAGACCGAGAGGGCTGCGTTGAGCTGCCACTGCCGATCGAGGTCACGCAGGAACGCGTGCACCCCCTCCCCGGGCACGTTGCGATGAATCAGCACCTTGGGGAGTCGCTCCGCCACGATCGACGGTCGTTCGAGCTCGGCGAGGCGCAGGCTCACCGTGAGGGTGCGGGGACCTTCGGCCGTGACATCCACCCAGCTGGCGACGCGGCCCACTTCGTTGCAGGTGCCCTCCACGAGCACTCCGAAGGGCTCGAGGCGCGACACCATCAGGTGCCACGCGGCGAGCACCTCGGATTCGTCGTACTGCCGAAGCACGTTGAGCGCGCGGATCACCGTGGCCGAGCGCTCACCGGGCAGCGGCACCTCGAATCCGCCGAGCGCGAAGCGCACGCCCGCCCGTGCGGAGATGCTCGCGAGCGCGACCCGCGCCGGATCTATCTCTAGGCCGACGACCTCGACCTGCGGCCGTACCCGGGAGAGCCTCTGGTGCAGCTCGAGGGTGGTGGTGGCGGATGCCCCGTAGCCGAGGTCGACCACGAGCGCATCGGCCGCGCGGCGGAAGGCCGGCAGCTCCGCGATCCACCGGTCGACACGGCGGAGCCGGTTGGTTCCGGTGGTCCCACGAGTGATCGAACCGATGGGCATGCGTCGATTATCCCGCTCGCTAGAGTTGAGACATGACGTACACGCTCATCCTCCTGCGCCACGGCCAGTCAGACTGGAACCAGAAGAACCTCTTCACCGGGTGGGTGGATGTCGACCTCAGCGACGTGGGACGCACCGAGGCCCACCGGGCCGGCGAACTTCTCGCGGAGTCTGGCATCCTTCCCGACATCCAGTACACGAGCGTTCTCAAGCGGGCCATCCACACCGCCGATATCGCGCTCGATGTGGCCGACCGGGACTGGATCGACGTGAAGCGCAGCTGGCGCCTCAACGAGCGTCACTATGGTGCCCTGCAGGGCAAGGACAAGGCGCAGACCCTCGCCGAGTACGGCCAGGAGCAGTTCATGACCTGGCGCCGGTCCTTCGATGTTCCGCCGCCGCCGCTCGACGACGACAGCGAATTCTCACAGGCTCATGATCCGCGCTACGCCGGCCTCGGCGACGACCTGCCGCGAACCGAATCCCTCAAACTGGTCATCGACCGGATGCTTCCGTACTGGCACTCCGACATCACGGTCGACCTCGCCGCGGGAAAGATCGTGCTCGTCACCGCGCACGGCAACTCGCTGCGCGCGCTGGTGAAGCACCTCGACCACATCGCGGACGACGCTATCGCCGAACTGAACATCCCGACCGGCATCCCACTGGTCTACACGCTCGACGAGACCTTCGCGCCGGTGAAGCCCGGCGAGTACCTCGACCCCGAGGCTGCGGCCGCGGGTGCGGCAGCAGTGGCGGCGCAGGGCAAGAAGTAGCGCCGCACTCGACCGTCAGCCGTTCTTCCGGCCACCGCACCGTTCCCACAGCGCGGTGGTCCTGAGGACGGGAATCGGTCGAGGCGCAAGAGGAATTCCCGCGCCGGCGCGGATTACAGTTCCGCGGCCACCCAGTCGCCGGTAGCCAGGTACTGCACCTTCTTCGCGATCGAGACCGCGTGGTCGGCGAACCGTTCGTGGTAACGCGACGCGAGAGTGGCATCCACAGTGTCGACGGCCGCACCCTTCCAGGTCTCGCCGAGCACCTTGTCGAACACGCTCAGGTGCAGCGCGTCGATGCGGTCGTCGTCGTTGCGGATCTCCTCGGCGATGCGCACGTCTTCGGTGCGAAGCAACTGGGTGAGCTTGCGCGCGATCTGAACATCGAGATGGCCGAGTTCGGCGAACGTGGTGCGAAGGGACTTCGGCACCACTTTGTCGGGAAAGCGGTAGCGGGCCAGCTGAGCGATGTGCTCCGACATGTCGCCCATGCGCTCGAGTGAGGCGCTGATGCGCAGGGCGCTCACGACAATGCGCAGGTCGCGGGCTACCGGCTGCTGGCGGGCCAGGATGTTGATGGCCAGCTCGTCGAGGGCGATGGCCGCTTCGTCGATCTTGCTGTCGTCGGCGATGACGGCCTCGGCGAGTGACACGTTCGATTCATTGAACGCACGGGTGGCGTTGTCGATCGACGTCTCCACGAGGGTAGCGATCTCGACGAGGCGCTCCTGCACCTCCGCCAGTTCCTGCTGGAATACCTCGCGCATCGTTCACGTCCCTTTCGCTGCGAGTCTTCGATTCCCGCACAGTTCTGCTGCAACCCTGCCCCGCGCAGGTGAACAGCGGGGGAACCGCACCTGAACAACACGCCAAGTGCCGGAGCCTGCTGCCACACGGGCGCGAGCCGGGCCCCCAGATGTAACTAATCTAGTGGCTATGGACTCCGCCCTGCTGGTGCCGCTCGCGCTGGCTTTCGGTGTCGCCGTCGGCGTTGGCGTCACGGCGCTGCTCGTCGCCTCCGCCCATCGCGGGCAGCGTGCCGTGGCGGTGGTGAGTACCGCGGTGCCCGACGGTGTCGACCAGGTGATCGAGGCCCTCGAGTCCGCCGGGATCGTGCTCGATCCCTCGAACACCGTGGTGAAGGCAAGCCCGGGAGCGATGGCCTTCGGTCTCGTCTGGAACCAGGCTCTCGTGCATCCGGAACTCGTGACCATCGTCGATCGCGTCCGTCGATACGGCGAACCGATCACGCAGGAGCTCGAGCTCTCTCGCGGCCCCTTCGGCGACGCGAACATCTACCTCTTCGTGCGGGTCGCGCGCTTGGGTGCCCGATACATCCTGCTGCTCGCAGAGGACCGCACCGAGTCCTATCGCCTCGACGAGGTGCGGCGGGACTTCGTGGCCAACATCAGCCACGAACTCAAGACCCCGATCGGCGCGGTCGGCCTTCTCGCCGAAGCACTGCAGGCGGCCTCCGACGATCCGGACCAGGTGCGCCGCTTCGCCAAGAGGCTCACCAAGGAGGCGGATCGTCTCGCCCGCATCACCCAGGAGATCATCGAGCTGTCCCGCTTGCAGGCGGCGGATGCCCTCACCAGCCCCCACGTCGTGGAGATCGACCACGTGGTGGCCCTTGCGATCGACCAGAACCGGGTGGCGGCGGAGTCCAGCCGAGTCACCATCGTCAGCGGGGGAGACGCCGGCGCGGAGGTCTACGGCGACGAGCCGCTGCTCGCCGTCGCCCTGCACAACCTCATCGCCAACGCGATCCAGTATTCGCCCAAGGGCTCCCGGGTGGGCGTCGGCGTGAGCAACGCCGACGGCATCGTCGAGATCGCCGTCACCGACCAGGGCATCGGCATTCCCGATGACGAACTCGACCGCGTGTTCGAGCGCTTCTTCCGCATCGATCCGGCTCGCTCACGCCACACCGGGGGATCGGGGCTCGGCCTCAGCATCGTCAAGCACGTCGTGCAGAATCACGGCGGCGACATCCGCGTCTGGTCACAGCCCGGAAACGGTTCGACCTTCACCATCCGCCTGCCCGAAGCGTCCCACGCCACGGCTGCATCCCTGAAAGAGGCTTGAGTTGCGCATCCTGATCGTCGAAGACGAACCCTCCCTGAGCGAGCCCCTCGCCTTCCTGCTCGGTCGTGAGGGCTACGAGACCTCCATTGCAGCCGACGGAATCTCCGCCCTCGCGGAGTTCGACCGCGCCGGAGCCGACCTCATCCTGCTCGACCTCATGCTGCCCGGCATCGCCGGAACCGAGGTCTGCCGCGAGATCCGCACGCGGTCCCAGGTGCCGATCATCATGCTCACCGCGAAGGACAGCGAAGTGGATGTGGTGGTCGGACTCGAGCTCGGCGCCGATGACTACGTCACCAAGCCGTACTCCACCCGCGAGCTGCTCGCGCGCATCCGGGCCGTCATGCGACGCCGGGTGGAGACCGACGAAGACGACACCGCCATCCTCGAGTCCGGCGATGTTCGCATGGATGTCGACCGCCACACTGTCGCCGTGCGCGGGGTGGACACGGCTATGCCGCTGAAGGAATACGAGCTCCTCGAGGTGCTTCTCCGCAACTCCGGCCGGGTGCTCACCCGCGGCCAGCTGATCGACCGTGTGTGGGGCTCGGACTACTTCGGCGACACCAAGACGCTCGACGTGCACATCAAGCGCATCCGGTCGAAGATCGAGAAGGAGCCCTCCGACCCGAGGATGCTGCTGACCGTTCGCGGGCTGGGCTACCGCTTCGAGCCCTGAACCCTAGGCGGACACCCGCGAGCGGGCTCCGCTTCGAGCCCTATACCCTAGGCGCCACCCGCGAGCGGGGTCCGCTTCGGCCCAGCGGCTACGGGGTGGTCTTCGCCGTGGGGGTGGGGACCGGGATGACCGTCGGGTTCACCGGCGGGGTGGCGGTCGGCAGCGGCATCGGCAGCAGCTTCGAGTATTCGGAGAGTGACCCGTCGAGCACCGGCACGAGCAACTGGTCCCCGGTCTCCGTGCCGTACTGGACGAAGACGGGGAAGAGGGATCCGGGCTTGGAGTCGATTCCGCTGAAGATCAGCTGGCGGGTGTCGGAGGATCCGAAGGTCTTGACTTCCCCTGCGTCGAGCTGAACGCGGGTGTCGACCTTGCCGGAGGTCCCCTCGGCGGTCGTGCCGTCGTACTGGATGAGCACGTTCACGGTCTTCTGGCCGTCGTTGACGAGGTTGACGAGGAAGCTCGCCTCCTGCCCGTCCTTGGTGAGGAGCAGTGCGTTGCGCACCTTCACCTGGCCGACGGTGACGCCCACCCCGTCGCTCGGGTCGTACTTCTTGAGTGTCGACTGCGGCGCGAAGAAGCTGCAGCCGGCAGTGGAGAGCAACAGCGAAGCCGCCACTACGACGGTTGCGACGATGCGAGCTCTCACGGGACCCTCCAGAACGATACGAAAACACGGCGATGTCGCAGCGGATGGCCAACGAAACCAGTTCGAAGTTTAGCCTACGGCGGCGGCGGCCAAGGCCTCCCGCCCCCGCCACGGAAAAGGCCCTGTGATAAACTGACGGCCACTGAAACGGAGTGCCAGCAATGCTTTTCGAGGTCGGCGAGACGGTTGTTTATCCCCACCACGGTGCGGCGACGATCACCGAAGTGAAGACGCGCAAGGTCAAGGGCGAAGACAAGCTCTACCTCAAACTCACCGTCGCGCAGGGCGGCCTCGTGATCGAGGTACCGGCAGATAATGTCGATCTCGTCGGGGTTCGTGATGTCATCGGGCAGGAGGGCCTCGACCGCGTCTTCGAAGTGTTGCGGGCCCCGTTCACCGAGGAGCCGACCAACTGGTCACGCCGTTTCAAAGCCAACCTGGAGAAGCTCGCCTCGGGAGACGTGATCAAGGTGTCCGAGGTCGTTCGCGATCTCTGGCGCCGCGACCAGGACCGGGGGCTGTCCGCCGGCGAGAAGAGCATGCTCGCCAAGGCCAGGCAGATCCTCGTCTCCGAACTCGCCCTCGCCGAGAAGACCGACGAAGAGAAGGCCTCGACCGTGCTCGATGAGGTTCTTGCGTCCTAACCCCGAGCCCGATGTCGGCATCATCGTCGTCGCCGCCGGCAGTGGTTCGCGTCTCGGGCACGCGCATCCCAAGGCTTTCGTGCCGGTCTCCGGTCGACCTATCCTGGTGCATGCCCTCGAGGGGGTCTTCCGCTGCGGCGAGTCTGCCCAGGTCGTTGTGGTCGCGCCCGCCGACTGGGTCGACGAAGCACGCGCGCTTGCGACCGAGGTCGCCGGGGCCGCTCACGAATCGGTGACCGTCGTCATCGGTTCCGATTCGCGCCAGGGCTCCGTCGCGGCGGGCCTCGCCGCGCTCGCAGCGGGTGTCCGGATCGTGCTCGTTCACGATGCGGCCAGGTCGTTCACGCCGCCTGCCCAGTTCGACGCCGTGGTCGCGGCGGTGCGTCAGACCGGCTCCGGTGTGATCCCCGGCCTCGCTGTCGCCGACACGATCAAGCGGGTGGAGGGCGGGCTCGCGGTCTCCACCGTCGATCGCTCGGAGCTCGTGGCGGTGCAGACCCCGCAGGGCTTCCCGCGGGAGCAGCTCGTTGCCGCCTACGCGGACGCGAGCGCCGACCACACCGATGATGCCGCCCTCTTCGCTGCCGCCGGTCACCCGGTGGTCGTGATCGACGGCGATGCCCTCGCCTTCAAGATCACCACACCGTGGGACCTCCGGCGAGCCGAGTCCCTGCTCGCCGCGGTCGTGCCGGCGGAGACCCGCACCGGCATCGGCATCGATGTGCATGCCTTCGACGAGTCGAGTCCGCTCTGGCTGGGCGGCGTGTTCTGGCCGGGGGAGGTCGGCCTCGCCGGGCACAGCGACGGGGATGCGGTCAGCCACGCCATCTGCGATGCGCTGCTCTCGGCATCCGGCCTCGGTGACCTCGGCTCGAACTTCGGCACCTCGGATCCCCGGTTCGCGGATGCCCATGGCGAGGTCTTCCTCGCCGCGACCGTGGAGCTCGTGGAAGCCGCCGGGTTCGCGATCGGCAACGTCTCGGTGCAGGTCGTGGCGAACCATCCGAAGATCGGCACCCGGCGAGCGGAGATCGAGACCAGGCTCAGCGCACTCGTCGGGGCTCCGGTGAGTGTGGCGGCGACGACCTCCGACGGGCTCGGATTCACCGGGCGGGGCGACGGTATCAGCGTCGTCGCGACCTGCCTTCTTCAGCGCATTCGGTCGGGGAGCACTCGGTAGGCTGGTGCGCGTGACAGTGCGCCTCTACGATTCCCGCTCGCAGGGGCTTCTCGACCTTGTGCCGATCGTCGAAGGCAAGGTCGGCATCTACGTCTGCGGACCCACGGTGCAGTCCTCGCCGCACATCGGTCACCTGCGCTCCGCCCTCGTCTACGACCAGTGGCGACGCTGGCTCGGCTATCGCGGATACGACGTCACGCTCGTGCGTAACGTCACCGACATCGACGACAAGATCCTCGCGAGCGCGGCCACCGGGAGCGAGGAATGGTGGGCTCTCGCCTACCGCTTCGAGCTCGAGTTCACCCGGGGGTACGAGCGCCTCGGCATCCTCGCGCCCACCTACGAGCCGCGCGCGACCGCCAGCATCCCGCAGATGCAGCGCTTGATCGCGGAGCTGATCGAGCGCGGTCACGCCTACGCCGCCGACGACGAATCGGGCGACGTCTACTTCGACGTGGCGTCCTGGCCGGCCTACGGCGAGCTCACCAACCAGAAGCCCGCAGACATGGCGGCATCCGCCGATGCGCCGAGCCGGGGCAAGCGCGATGCCCGCGACTTCGCTCTGTGGAAGGGGCATAAACAGGACGAGCCGGCCTCCGCCGCTTACCCTTCGCCCTGGGGCGACGGCCGCCCGGGGTGGCACATCGAGTGCTCCGCGATGTCGCAGCAGTATCTCGGCACCCGGTTCGACATCCACGGTGGCGGTTTGGACCTGCGGTTCCCGCACCACGAGAACGAGCTGGCCCAGTCATCCGCCGCCGGCCATGGCTTCGCGGGCGTCTGGGTGCACAACGGGCTCGTCAATGTGAACGGACAGAAGATGTCCAAGTCGCTCGGCAACTCGATCTTCGCGGCCGAGTTCCTCGATCAGGCTCGCCCGCTCGTCGTTCGGTACTACCTCGGCTCCGCTCACTACCGCTCCACCATCGACTATCACGATGGCGCGCTTCTCGAAGCGGAAGCCGCCCTCGATCGCATCGAGGTGTTCCTCGACCGCGCTGCCCGTCGCCTCGAGGGAACCCAGTTCGCTGGCACCGGCGTGGAGACCATTCCCGACGAATTCGCCGAGGCGATGGACGACGACCTCGCCATTCCGCAGGCGATGGCCGTGCTCCACGAGCAGGTTCGTGCCGGCAACGCGGCTCTCGATGCGGAGGACCTCGGCAGCGCCGCAGCCCTGCAGGGCCAGGTGTTGGCGATGACGGAAGTTCTCGGAATCAACCCGATGGCCGTAGAGTGGCAGACTGCTGCGGATGATCCGGCGAGTGTAGCGCTCGCAACTCTCGTCGAGAAATTGCTCGAGGACAGGGACGCGGCACGCAAGGCGCGCGATTTCCTGTCCGCCGATCGCATTCGCGATGAACTTGCCGCAGCCGGCATCCAGATCGAAGACACCCCGTCGGGGTCGCATTGGAGTCTTGACTAATGAAGAGCAGTGGAGCCAACAAGCCGCGCGCGGGTGCCGTGCGCAAGAGCAGCACCGGCAAGCAGGTCGGCTCCGGTGGCCAGGGTCGCCAGGCGCTCGAGGGTAAGAAGCCCACCCCCAAGGCCGTCGATCGTCCGTACCATCCCGCGGGCAAGCGCAAAGCGGCCAATGACCGTTTCGCCGCTGCCGGCGGCACGAAGAAGCCGTCGAGCACGGGTGCGCCGCAGCGTGCTGCCGGTCCCCAGCGTGCACAGCGTCCGAAGCAGACCGACGAGTTCGAGGTCGTCACCGGCCGCAACTCGGTGCTCGAGGCTCTCCGCGCCAAGATCCCGGCGACCGCTCTCTACATCGCGACCCGCATCGAATACGACGACCGCGTCAAAGAGGTCATGCAGATCGCGACCAAGCGCGGCCTGCCGATTCTCGAGGTCATGCGCCCGGAGCTCGACCGCCTCGCCGGCTTCGACTCGGTTCACCAGGGGCTCGCCCTCAAAGTTCCGCCTTACGAGTACGCGCACCCCACCGACCTCCTCGACAAGATCGTGGCAAGCGGGCGGGTTCCGCTCCTGGTCGCGCTCGACGGCGTGACCGATCCGCGCAACCTCGGCGCCATCATCCGCTCGGTCGCCGCATTCGGTGGTCACGGCGTGATCGTGCCGCAGCGTCGTTCGGTGGGTCTCACCGCCGCTGCGTGGAAGACTTCGGCGGGTGCCGCTGCCCGCACGCCCGTCGCGATGGCATCGAACCTCACTCAGACGCTCAAGGCGTTCAAGGAGCGCGGCGTGTTCGTGCTCGGTCTCGCTGGCGACGGTGACACTCCGCTGCCCGAACTGTCCTGGGCGAAGGAGCCGCTGGTGGTCGTCGTCGGCAGCGAGGGAAAGGGACTCTCCCGCCTCGTGACCGAGACCTGTGATGCCGTGATCTCGATCCCGATCAACTCCTCGACCGAGTCGCTCAACGCCGGTATCGCCGCGAGCGTCACCCTCTACGAGATCTCGAAGCAGCGCGCGAAGAAGAAGTAGCGTCGGCGCGGCGGGTCAGACTTTCGAGCGCCAGTCGTCCTCCGCGATGACGTCCACCGGCAGGGTGATCGTGCCGGTAGCCGGAGCGATGACCGTCGCCTCGTCCCGACGGTGGCGCAAGACGGTGTCGATATAGGAACTGACGGCCTCGGCGAGGGGAACGTCGCGGTTCTCGTTCTGCGACAGGTACCACCGGTGCTCCAGCAGCTGGTGGAACATCTCCGCCGGCTCCAGTCGTCCCTTGAGATCGCGGGGGATGGCGCGGATCACGGGCTCGAAGACCTTCGCGAGCCACTCGTGGGCCACCATCTCCTCGTCGTCGCCCTGTTTGTTGAACGTGGCGGTGTAGGAGTCGAGGTCGTTGAGCAGGCGACGCGCCTGGTTCTCTTGGGCGTCGAGGCCGGTAAGGCGCAGCAGGCGGCGCTGGTGGTGCCCGGCATCCACGACCTTGGGCTGGATGCGCACCTGTGAGCCGGTGTCGTCGGTCTTGATGGCCAGCTCCTCGATGTCGAATCCGAGCTCGTTGAGTCGTTCGACCCGCTCGTTGATGCGCCAGCGTTCGGAGGAGGAGAAGGATTCGGATCCGGTGAGCTCGACCCAGAGGCTGCGATAGGCCGCGACGATTCCGTTCGACACCTCGACGGGATCCAGTCCCTCCTCGAGTCGCCCGCCCGCGGCGAGGTCGAGCAGCTCACCGGCGATGTTCACCCGGGCGATCTCGAGATCGTTCTCCCGTTGGCCGTTCGACAGTCCGTTGTAGAGCTGGCCGGTCTCGGCATCCACCAGGTAGGCGGCGAAGGAGCCGGCATCCCGGCGGAAGAGGGTGTTGGAGAGCGACACGTCGCCCCAGAAGAACCCGATGATGTGCAGGCGCACGAGGAGAACGGCCAGCGCATCGACAGTGCGGGTCGCGGTCTCGGGGCGCAGAGTCTGCGAATACAGCGCCCGATAGGGCAGCGAGAACTTCAGGTGGCGGGTGACGAGCACGGAATCGAGCTCGTTGCCCTCGTCATCCGTTCGATTGGTGATGACCGCGACCGGGTCGACGCAGGGCACATCGAGCTTCTGCAGGGTGCGCAGCATCTCGTACTCCCGGCGGGCGAGCTCCGACGAGGTCTCCTTGATCGCGATCACATAGCCGCTGAGATGCACGAAGCGCACGAGGTGGCGCGAGATGCCCTTGGGGAGCGCGGCGATCACGCTGTCCGGCCAGGTGTCGAGCGGGAGGTTCCACGGTAGGTCCAGGAGCGCTGGATCGACTGTCGCGGACGTGATGTTCAGGGAACCGCTCATGTGCGTTGCCTAACGGAGTTGTAGTGCGGACGAAAAAGTGCGGGCGACGATCGTGATCGCCGCCCGCACCGAAGGGTATTCGACTGCTTAGTCGACCACGGCCTTGCTCAGGCGGTCGCCCGATCCGATGTCGAACGCGTGCACGTGTGCCGGCTCCGGGAGGATGAAGACCGTGTCACCGGCGTTCGGGTGCGAGCGGCCATCGACACGGGCGACGATGTCGACGCGCGCGCCGTCGATGTCGGTGTGACCGTAGAGGTAGCCGTCCGCGCCGAGCTCTTCCACGAGGTCGACCGCAACCTGCAGGCCCTCACCAGAGGTCGATACGCGCACGTCCTCGGGGCGAACACCGATGGTGACCTTGGTGTTGTCGGTCTTGCCCATGGTGGCACGGTCGAGCGCGGCGACTGCCGTGCCGAATTTGAGACCGCCATCGACGAGGTCCGCGGTGAAGAGGTTCATCGCCGGGGAGCCGATGAAGCCGGCAACGAACACGTTCTTCGGGTTGGCGTACAGGTCGCGGGGTGTCCCCACCTGCTGCAGCACACCGTCCTTCAGCACGGCGATGCGGTCGCCCATGGTGAGCGCCTCGGTCTGGTCATGGGTGACGTAGACGGTGGTGACGCCGAGTCGGCGTTGGAGGGATGCGATCTGGGTGCGGGTCTGCACGCGCAGCTTGGCGTCGAGGTTCGACAGCGGCTCGTCCATGAGGAACACCTGGGGCTGGCGCACGATTGCGCGACCCATGGCGACGCGCTGACGCTGGCCGCCGGAAAGCGCTTTCGGCTTGCGGCCGAGGTAGGGCTCGAGGTCGAGGAGCTTCGCGGCTTCGAGTACGCGGGTGGCACGCTCGTCCTTGTTGACGCCAGCGATCTTGAGCGCGAAGCCCATGTTCTCGGCGACCGTCATGTGCGGGTACAGCGCGTAGTTCTGGAACACCATCGCGATGTCGCGGTCCTTCGGCGGCACGTCGGTGACGTTGCGGTCACCGATGAGGATGTTGCCGTCGTTGACCTCTTCGAGCCCGGCGAGCATGCGCAGGGACGTGGACTTTCCACAGCCGGAGGGTCCGACGAGCACGAGGAACTCGCCGTCCGCAACATGCAGGTCGAGTGCGTCGACCGCGGGCTTCGTCGAGCCGGGGTAGAGGCGGGTAGCTTTGTCAAAAGTGACAGATGCCATGGTTGTACAACTCCTTCACCGGCAGGTACGTGCCGGACGATCCGTAGTGAATGGATGGTAGTGCAAGGCCATTATGCCACTCGAACAGGGTGCACCAGGGGGCCAATTCCCCTCGATAGGCTTAAGCGGCTGGCACTTTGGCTTTTTCCCAGACTGCGTGTCTAGTGTTCTTAGGGCTCCGCTCACGGCAAACTGCAGCGGCTGATGGCCACGGCATTGATGGATAGCGAGTGAGGTTCGATGACCTACGACGGTTCGAGTGACAAAGGTCTCAGCAAGAACGAGAGGCGTGAGGCTGCGCGTGAGAAGGCCCGTGCGCTGCGCGAACAGCAGAAGAAGAAGGATCGTCGCAGTCGGGTGATCCTGCAGGGCAGCCTCGCCGTCCTGGTGATCGCCATCGTCGCCGTCATCGGTCTCGTGATCGTGAACAGCGTGCGGCCGCCTTCTCCCGGCCCCGCGAACATGATCAGCGACGGCATCAAGATCGGCCAGGGGTTCAAGGCCGTGCCGACCGCAGCGCTCCAACCGGGGGCCAAGCCCGTGCCGTCCAAGACCAACGCCGCCAACGTGATCGACCTGCGCGTCTACATCGACTACCAGTGCCCCTACTGCGGTGACTTCGAAGCGACCAACGCGGAGCAGATCAAGAAGTGGGTCTCAACGGGGGCGGCAACTCTCGAGATTCACCCGGTCGCCATCCTCGACCAGTCCTCGCTCGGCAAGAAGTACTCCACGAGGTCCGCGAACGCGGCCGCTTGCGTGGCGAACTACTCGCCCAACCAGTTCTTCGACTTCAGCGCGCTGCTCTTCGAGAACCAACCCAAGGAGAACACCGAGGGCCTCACGGACGACCAGATCATCTCGCTCACGAAGAAGGCGAAGGTGGGCAAGGCCGATTCCATCGCCAACTGCATCACCGACCAGAAGTTCAAGTCGTGGACGAATGCCGCGACCGCCCGGGCGACGACCGATCCGCTCGCCGGCACGGATGTGAAGAATCTCTCGTCCACTCCCACCGTGATCATCAACGGCAAGAAGTACGGCGGAGCCATCGACAACGCCGCAGACTTCGCGACCGCGGTGTCGAAGGCCGCCGGGGACAGTTTCAGCGAAGACTCCTCGGCGACGCCGAGCCCGTCGCCGTCGGCTGCCGACGGCAACTAGCTCACCCGCTCAACACCGACTCGCGCCGGACAAGTGACGCCTGACGAGAAAGGCCGGACCCTGGGGTCCGGCCTTTCTCGTTTTCGGTCAGTACCGCCGGGGTCAGTCCCGCAGGGCCGCCGCCGGCACCGGGGCCGACGTGATGATCTTGCCCGGGTTGAAGGTGTTCGTCGGGTCGGCCGAGTCGAACAGTCCCTGCATCACCGCGACCCCTCCGGTGGAGATGTCCTGCTCGAGCCACGGCGCATGCTCGAGGCCGACACCGTGGTGGTGCGACACGGTTCCGCCCGAGTCGATGAAGGCCTGCTGGATGGCGCTCTTCACGACGTCGTACTGGTCGAGTGAGTCGCCGCTCGGCAGGTAGGCGAAGGTGAAGTACAGGCACGCTCCCGAGTGGTACGAGTGGGAGAGGTGGGCCATGATCCAGCCCTTGACCCCGATCTCATCGAAGGCCTTGTTCGCGGCGGCCATCACGTTGTCGTACAGTCCGGGGAGCTTCGACCAGGGGGCCGAGGTCTCCGAGACATCCGCGGAGCCGCCGAGGTCGAGCAGGAAGTCGCGGATGTACGGGGTGTCGAACTTCTTCTGGTCGTAGAGGGCGCCGGGTCCCTTGCCCACTCCGATGCCGCCGTGCTTCTTGACGATGCGCCCGACGAGCTTCTCGTTGCGGGCCACATGCTCTTCGCTGCCCTCGTAGCCGATGAACGACAGGCACATCTTGTCGGTGTCCCAGCCCTTCGATTTGAGGAAGACGCCGAGGCCCTTGGTCACGAGGCTCGAGATTCCCTTGCTCTCCTTGCTGGTCGCGAACGAGAACACGGTCTCGCGACCGTCGGAGACCCGGGTTACCGAGGGAGTGGCGTCGCTTTCCGAGATCTCCTTCATCGCGGCGAGCCCATCGGTCCAGGTGGGGTAGAGGTAGGCCTGGATCTCACGCTTCACCGGGATGCGGTGCACCTGTACGGTCACCTCGGTGATCACGCCGAGGCGCCCCTCGCTGCCGAGGATCATCTCCCGCACGCTCGGGCCGGTGGAAGCGCTCGGCACGGCGCGGATGACGAGCACGGTTCCCGGGCGCACGACGCGAAGTCCCTTGGCGATGTCGGCGATGTCGCCGTACTTGTCCGACTGCATGCCGGAGGATCTCGTGGCGACCCAGCCACCGACGGTGGAGTGCGTGAAGCTGTCGGGGAAGTGACCGATCGTCCAGCCGCGCTTCTCGAGCTGGGCTTCGAGGTCGGGGCCCTGTGCTCCGGCTTCGATGCGCGCGAGTCCGGATCCTTCGTCGATGTCGATCACTCGGTTGAGGCGCCCTAGGTCGAGGGAGATCACGGTGCGGGTCTCTTCGGCGAGCGGTTCGAGGCTGCCGACGATGTTGCTTCCGCCACCGAAGGGGATGATCACGGCGTCGGCGGCGACCGCGGCATCCACCACCTGCTGCACCTCGAATTCGTCGGCGGGGTAGATCACCACGTCCGGGGTGCGGGCGAGGGACCCGGCGCGAACGCGGATCAGGTCGCGGATGCTCTTGCCGAAGGTGTGCACGACGCGGCTCATGTCGTCGGTGGTCACGTGCTCGTCACCGGTGATCGCGGTCAGCTGGGCGATGAAGTCCGCGCTCGCCCGGCTGGCCGGAACGTCGAGATCCTCGAACGTGGGCGGCGCGACGGTCGGCGCCCCCGGCTCGAGCCCGAGGGCGAAGGTGAGGAAGGGGGCGAACCCGGGCTTGTCATCGTGATGGAATGCAACGCCATCCCGTCCCCAGCCCCACCACTTCATGTGCTGAACATCGGTCACTTCTGTACTCCTTATGTGTTGCGGGTACCGCGGTCATTTCTGCCGGGGTCGTGTGTGTCGGCCGAGGATGTCGGCCGAATGCAGGTCTCTCAGGCGCACGATCTCCTGGCGAGTGCGCTCGGCGAAGTCCCCCTTGGATTCGCCCTCCGCGACGCGAAGCGGGTCTCCGAAGACGACTCCGACGGGCAGTCTGCCGGGTCTCGGCCAGTTCGTGCCGCGGGGGTGTGCGATGTGCGCCCCGATGAGGGCCACCGGGATGCACGGCACGTCGCAGGCGGCGGCAAGAGCCGCAGCCCCCGGCTTGAAGCGGCCGAGCTCGCCGTCCTTCGACCGGGTGCCCTCCGGGAAGATCAGCACGGGGATGCCGCGCATCAGCAGCGAGCGGGCGCTGGTCGACGATGTGTCCGTTCCGGTTCGACGAACGGGGAAGGCATTGAAGAACAGCGCAGTGAGCCCGCGGCGCCACCAGACGTTGAAGAAATAGTCCGCGGCTGCACCGGCGGCGAGGTAGCGGGCCAGTGGGCGGGGGAGCGATCCGACGATCAGCGGGGTGTCGAGATGGCTGGAGTGGTTCGCGATCACCACGAACCCGCCCTTCACCTCTTTCAGCTTCTCACTGCGGATCACGGTGACGCTGGTGAGCGACCAGATGAGCGGCTTGAGCAGTGCGCGCTGGGCGAGGAAGCGTGCCACGGCCTGGTAGGGGGAGTTGAAGCGATCATGAAGACGCTTCGCTGCGGAACGGGGCCCGGCGGGGCGAGAGCTGAGAGGCATCCGCGCCGTCACCGCACTACGGGCTTTCGCCGCGACGACGAGATCGCACCGGAGAACGAACGGATGGCGCTCTTCGGAGCGAGCCCGGCCAAGCCGATCAGCGCTCGGTAGCGAAGAGTAGGTATGGAAATCACTTTGCCTCGATCCACGTCGCGCAGGGCTGCGCTCACCAGTTGTTCGGCGTCGAGCCACATAAAGTTTGGGATGCTGCCCGACCGGATGCCGGCCCGCTCATGAAACTCCGTGCGAACCCAACCCGGGCAGAGGGCAGTGACCGTGACGCCACTGCCGCGCAACTCCACCGCGAGTCCCTCGGTGTACGAGGTGACCCAGGCCTTGATCGACGAGTAGGCGCCCATCGTGAGGAACCCCGCCGTGCTCGAGACATTGAGGATGCTGCCGGAACCACGCTCGACCATCCCTCGAGCCGCGGCACCGCTCAGAACGAAGACCGCTCGGCACATGACCTCGAACGCCCGGTCGAATTCGGAGACGTCGGGATCGAGCGACGAGGAATGCATGCCGAATCCGGCATTGTTCACCAGCATGTCGATGGGCCGCTCGGGATCGCTCAGCCGTTCGGCCACCCGGGCGACCGCGTTCCGGTCCGACAGGTCGGCCGGAAGCAACTCGACGGAACGACCCGTCGCCCTCAATTCCGCGGCCATCGTTTCGAGCCGGTCGGTCGACCGAGCGACGAGCACGAGATCATAGCCACGCGCAGCGAGGAGACGGGCGAACGCGGCACCTATGCCAGACGTCCCGCCGGTGACGAGAGCTACACCCATGCCGTTAGGTTACGCTGCTCAGGGGGCAGCGGTTGCCTAAACAGGGGCTCCGATGGCAGCAAAGGCTTGAAATCATGACATTCGCGAACAGCGACTCCACCACTGAATCCCCGGCGGGTTCCGGCGATCGCGCCCTGAACTCCACCGGTGCACGATTCGACGTGCGCGGCTTCGCCCGCACGGCACAGGGCAATCATCGCGAGACACTGCGCCTCGACGAATTCTCGACGGACCCGCTCTCGGCGGACAGCATCCGCTCGGTGCGGTATCTGGCCCGCCTGGAGAGCGGCACGATGGAGCAGTTGCGCAACCTGCTGGTGACGGCGACGCACAAGGATGCCCGAATCACGGCCTTTCTGGTGACCTGGGCATTCGAGAAATTCTGGATTGCCGACGCTCTCGATGCCGTGCTCGAGGCGAACGGGCAACCCAAGTCGCACGACGCGGCCGAGGGTTCGGTCCGCCGCTCGCACACCGAGTCGGTCGAACGACGCGGACCGATCCGTCGGGCCATCGCCGGACTCATCCAGGGGGTGCCGATCATCGGGGTGCACGTGACCACGGGCCTGGTCGACGAATGGGTGACCCGTGCGGCATACGACCGTCTGGATGCCTCGAGTCAGAGCTCAGCGCTCTCGGCCACCATCGCGACGATCGTCGCCGTGAAGGAGAGGCACGTCTCCTTCTTCGACGACGAGGCCCGGCGTCGACTGGCGGATGACCCCAAAGCCGTCGCCCTCACCCGCACGTCTCTCGAGCGCCAGGCCTGGCCGCTCGGCGCCATCGACCGCGCCGGCGAGGACCGCTCCTTCTTCGAGAAGTCCGTATTCGGTGACGACACGGGGCGAGAGCGTGCCGCCGACATAGGTCGCCGGGTCGCCGGGCTGCCCGGCATGGATTCCCGCATCGGTGATGCCGTGACCCGGAAGCTGCGCGAGTGAACGCCGCCGCAGAGCCGTCGAAAAAGGCTCCCGCACGCAAGGCAAAGGTCGCGGCGCCGAAGGCCGTCGCCGCATCCGGACTCGGCTCGTCCCACGTCTTCCTCACCGGAGGGACCGGGTTCGTCGGCCAGGCGATCCTCGAGCGTCTGCTGTCGTCGCATCAGGACACCACCATCTCGCTTCTGATCCGTTCGAAGGGCAGCACGAGTGCGACGGACCGCCTGCGCACCCTGCTGCGCAAGCCGGTCTTCCGCCTGTGGCGGGAGCGCGTCGGAGACGACGAGGTGGAACGCGCCGTTCGTGAACGCCTTCGCGTGGTCGAGGGGGATCTCGGCTCGGTGCCGGCGCTCCCCGCAGACCTGGATGTCGTCATCCACAGCGCGTCATCGGTGTCGTTCGATCCCCCCATCGACCAGGCCTTCGAGACGAACCTGGGGGGAGCGGTGACCCTCTACACCGCGCTGCTCGAGAGTGGGGCTGACCCGCACGTCGTGCACGTGTCGACGGCGTACGTCGGCGGCATCCGCAAGGGGATCGTGCCGGAGGCGCGACTCGCCCACACCGTGGACTGGCGCAGCGAGTTCGAAGCCGCGCGCGACGCTCGCGTCCGCGTCGAGATGGCTTCACGCCAGCCGGAGACCCTGCGGCGATTCCTCGGGGAGGGCCGGGCCGAGCACGGCAAGGAAGGTCCGCAGGCGGTCGCGAAGGCCGCGGAAGCCGCCCGTGTCGAGTGGGTGCGCTCCCGCCTCGTCGACTACGGCCGCACCCGGGCCGAGAGCCTGGGCTGGACCGACGTCTACACGCTCACCAAGGCCTTCGCCGAACGAGCCGCCGAGGAGATGTGGGGGGATGCCGGCCACCGGCTGTCCGTCGTGCGCCCCGCGATCATCGAGAGTGCGCTGCAGCATCCGTTCCCCGGCTGGATCGACGGTTTCAAGGTGGCCGACCCGCTGATCCTCGCCTACGGGCGCGGCCTGCTGCCCGAGTTCCCCGGCCTGCCCGACAGCGTGCTCGATGTGATCCCCGTGGACTTCGTCGTGAACGCGATCCTCGCGATCGCCGCGCGCCCGGCACCGGTCGCCCAATACGTGCAGGTGAGCTCCGGGGCGAGCAATCCGCTGCCGATCCATCGCATGCTGCAGAACATGAACGAGTTCTTCACGGCCAACCCGATGCCACACGCCAGTGAGGGCCAGGTGCGTGTGCCCACCTGGAGTTTTCCCGGTGACCGCAAAGTGGAGCGCGCCCTGCGCAATCAGGAGCGCTGGAACGACCGGCGCGAGAAGCTGCTCGAGAGATTCCCCTCAACGGCCCGCACCCGCGCCCAGATCGCCAAGGTGACGACCCGTCGGAGCGATCTCGAATCGCTGCGAAACTTCGCCGAGCTCTATCGCGCCTACGTGCAGACGGAGATCATCTTCGACGACCGAAAGCTCCGCGAGCTCGGGGAATCCCTGGCGCTCGCGCCAGGGGACGACACCGGCTTCGACGTGACGACGATCGACTGGGAGGACTACCTCCAGCGCGTGCACTTCCCGGCCATCACGACCCTCACCCGGGCTTTCGCCGTGCGACCGGCCGCCTCCGAGAGGGTGCAGAAGGCGTTGCCGGCTCGCACCGATGTCGTGGCCGTCTTCGACCTCGAGGGCACAGTCGTCGATTCCAACATCGTCGAGCAGTACCTCTGGGTGCGTTCGGCGGGCTTCCGCAAGGCAGCCTGGCCGGGCGAAGTGGCCAGCCTGCTCGGCTCGCTGCCGGGCTACCTGAGCGCCGAACGCCGGGACCGCGGGGAGTTCATCCGGGTCTTCCTCCGACGCTACAGCGGCATGCCGGTGGCGCGGCTCGAGAGCGTCGTCTCGGGCGGCTACCGCGATACCCTCCTGCGGCACACCATGCCCGCCGCGATCGCTCGCATCAAGGAGCACCGGGCCGCCGGCCATCGCACTGTGCTCGTCACCGGATCGATCGGCACCCTCGTCGCCCCGCTCGCCGATCTCTTCGACGAGGTGGTCGCGGGGTCTATGCACGAGCGCGACGGTGTGCTCACCGGCTATCTCGCCCAACCGCCCCTGGTGGATGAGGCGCGGGCCGCCTGGCTGCTGCGCTACGCCGAGACCAACGGATTCGATCTCTCGCAGAGCTACGGCTACGGTGACAGTCATGCCGACCTGGTCTGGCTCGAACTGCTGGGAAACCCCAGTGCGGTCAACCCCGACACCAATCTGTCGCGTGAGGCACAACGAAGAAGGTGGAGCATCCACAACTGGAAGCGCGGATCCCACCCCACGGATCCGGTAAGCCCGAAAGGAGCGGGAGAGTAGCCGTCACGGCCTCTCCTCACAGCACATGGCATTCGATGTAGACAAGTACACCGCGACCTCGGTCAACGTGAATTGGGACGATCTCGACCTCGAGCGCTTTCGCGAGCATCCTCTTCCGGCGGGCTCGCTTCGCACCCTTCGTTATATGGCGGATGTGGAATATCACACGGTTTGCTACACCCGCGACCTCCTCACCACCCCCTCCCACAAGGAGGCGGACATGAGCGCGTTCATGACGATGTGGAACCGCGAGGAGTTCTGGCACGGCGAAGCGCTCGCGACGGTTCTCGGCATGCACGGGATCGTCGTCGACTTCGACGAGATCAAGGCCGACCGCCTGAAGCTCGGGTGGAAGGACAAGCTGGATCCGATCAAGCAGTCCATCGCCGGAAAGCTGGTGGGCGCGGACTTCGTGGCCGTGCACATGGCCTGGGGTGCGGCCAACGAATGGTCGGCGATCACCGCTTACAACCGCATGGCGGACCTGGAGGAAGACCCGGTGCTCGCCGAGCTGCTGAAGCGGATCGCGAAGCAGGAGGCCCGCCACGTCGCCTTCTACACCTCCCAGGCCCGTGATCGTCTCGCCAAGAGCCGCAAGGCTCAGGTGCTCGCCCGCTTCGCGCTCAAGAACTTCTGGGCGCCCGTCGGCTCCAGCATCATGGAGCGCACCGAGGTGCAGCACGTGATGGGCCACCTCATGGGCGGAGCCGAGGGCCGAAAGGGTGCGCGCAAGATCGATGCCGCCATCTCCGGGCTTCCTGGTATGGAGGGCCTCACGATCGTCGAGGACTCGCTGGACAAGCTGGGCGTCGCGGCCTGACTCCGGCGGCCTGACTCCCACGGCCTGCCTCCCACGGCCTGCCTTTCGCAGGCTGAGGTTCTCCGCCTGGCCCGCAGCGCTTCGCCGCACCGGTGCCGCACCCTTTCTGGGGTCTGTGCGGCACCGTGCGCGTAGGCGAGCATGGGTCAGGAAGGGGGAGCCCATGATATCGATCGCCTACCTGAGTTCCGCGACTCGCGCCTATACCGACGAGGAACTCGCCCAACTGCTCACGAGCATTCGCGAGAACAACGCGCGGCAGGGGATCACCGGCATCCTGCTCTACAGCAACAGCCAGTTCATGCAGGTGCTCGAGGGTCCGGATGACGCGATTCGCGCGTGCTACGCCATCATCTCCGTCGATCCCCGGCATCATGGCGTGCAACTGCTGAGCGTGGAAGTGATCGCGGAACGTCGCTATCCGAGCTGGCGGATGGGGTTCCGTGCACTCACCGACAGTTCATCGCGCTCCATCCCGGGTTACGACGATTTCTTCCACCAGCAGAAGAGCCCCATGCCGGCGTCAGAGGCTGCTGAGCGAGCGCGCGGACTGCTCGACTGGTTCCGTGACAACTCGCTCCCCGTCGGCCAGGCATCCTGACCCGTCTCAGCGCACCGACTTACGCTCGTAGATCACTATCGCCCAGATGGCCCCGGCGGCCGCGATCGCGATGCTCCATCCGATCGCGAGAGCCAGGTTGCCTGCCAGCGGAGTTCCGACCAGCAGCCCGCGCAGGGTCTCGATGAACGGCGTGAACGGCTGGTGCTGGGCGAACCACTGCAGCCATGACGGCATCGACGCGGTCGGGACGAAACCGCTGCCGAGCAGCGGAAGCAGAGTCAGGATGAGGGGCAGGTTGCTCGCCGTCTCCACGGTCTTGGATTGCATCCCCATGGCGACCCCGATCCAGCTGATGGCGAAAGCGATCAACACGATGACGAACGCTGCGGCGATCCACTCGAGTGGTGCTGCCGTCGGGCGGAAACCGATGGCCACTCCGACGCCGAGCACGAGGGCGACGGCGATGATCGCCTGGATGGTATTGCCGATCACGTGACCGGCGAGTACCGCGGAGCGTGAGATCGCCATCGTGCGGAACCTCGCGGTGATGCCCTCGGTCATGTCCATCGCCACCGTGATGGCCGCACCGCTGGCAGTGCCCGCAATGGTGATCAGCAGGATTCCCGGCATCACGTAGGCGAGGTAGGCATCCCGACCGCCGGCCGGGTCCACGCCGGGGAGGCCTGCCCCCAGAGTGCCACCGAAGACGAAGACGGTCAGAAGCAGGATCACTACCGGGCCGAGGATGGTGAACATCGACAGACCCGGGTAACGCACGACGTGCAGTAGGTTGCGGCGCAGCATCGTGACGGAGTCAGCGATCACATGAGACCGTCGGCGGAGGGCGATGGTGGTCATTGCTCTGTCTCTTCCGTGCCGGTGAGGGCGAAGAACACGTCATCGAGGTCTGGGCTGTGGATGCTGAGGTCGTCGAGCGTGATGCCCGCCGCCTCGAGACGGTCGAGCAGGGTGCGGAGCGTGCCGACACCGCCGCCGCTCGGCACGGTCAGGGCGAGTCCGGCATCGTCGCGGACGGAACTGTCGAGGAGCCGTGACGCCGCATCGAGCGAGGCGAGCTCTGCGAACCGCAGGCGGATGTGTCCCCCCGGCACCAGTCGCTTGAGCTCCTCCGGCGTGCCCTCGGCGACGATTCGACCGCCGTCGAGCACGGCGATGCGGTGAGCGAGTTCATCCGCCTCCTCGAGGTGCTGGGTGGTGAGCAGCACCGTCGTGCCCTCCACGACGAGGCCGCGCACGATGTCCCACACGGTGTGGCGGCTGCGCGGGTCGAGACCGGTGGTGGGCTCGTCGAGGAAGATGACACTCGGCGTCGCCACGAGGGTCATCGCGAGGTCGAGGCGACGCTGCATTCCGCCGGAGTAGGTGGCGAGAGGCTTTCGGGCGGACTCGACGAGGTCGAACTGCTCGAGCAGGTCTGACACCCGTGCCTTCGACGCCTTCGCGCCGAGGTGGCGAAGCCGGGCCATCAGCAACAGGTTCTCCTCGCCGGTGAGCAGCTTGTCCACTGCGGAGAATTGGCCCGTGAGCCCGATCGCCGCACGCACGCCACCGGGATCGCGGACCACGTCGCATCCGTTCACCGCCGCTGCGCCGCCGTCGGGCCGCACGAGAGTGGAGAGGATGTGCACGGTCGTCGTCTTGCCCGCACCGTTCGGGCCGAGTAGCGCGGTGACGGTACCGGCGGCGACCCTCAGGTCGATACCGTCGAGCACGGTCTTGGCGCCGTAGGACTTGCGCAGGGCGCGAAGGTTGATCGCTGAGCTGGTCATGCCGTTCTCACTCTCTTCGTCGGCCCGGTTTTCAGGGCGCTCGGGTGATGGTGATGTCGCCCCACTGCGTGCGGGCTCGCACGGCGACGGTCTCTTCGGAGGGTTCGGGGGCACGGTCGCCATCGAGCTGGTTGCGCACGTGTCCGTTCTTGGAGGCGAGGTCGAGCCACGCCGGCACCCCGGTGCGCACGCCGATCGTCACCTGGCCGAAACCGCTCTCGACCTGGATCGAACCGCTCGAGACGGCGCCGAGCTGGATGCTGCCGTAGGCGGTCTTCGCGGTCACCGAGGCGAGCGCTGTGGTGATGTCGAGGTCGCCGTAGGAGAGATTCGCCTCGAGCTCTCCGCCCGACTCGCCGACCGTGACCGTTCCGTGCGAGGCCTTGAGGATGGAGTCTCCGGTGACGACCCCGACCCGGATCTGTCCGTGGTCGGCCGTGACCTGGAGTTCGCCATCGACGGTTCCAAGGGTCGCATTGCCGTGCCCCGCCCGCAGCCACAGGTCCCCGGTCATGGCGAGCTCGACGGGGCCCATCCCACTCTTGATGCGGGTGGCTCCGAGGCGGCCGGCGGTGTGGATGCCGCCGGCCGCGACCTCCGCGGTGAGCCGAGACCCCGTGGGCAGCTCGACCCGCACGTCGACGGACTCGGTGGGGCCGATCCAGCTCAGTCGGGGTTTCGGTGCCGTGATGGTGAGTCGCTGGCCGTCGAAGTCGACCCTCGTCTCCTCCGCGCCCCGGCGGTCCACCGCGCGGTCGGGATTCGTTGCGGTCACCGTCACGACCGTGTCTTCCCGGTCAGTGGCGATGACGTCGACTGCACCGACGGGCAGGTCGATGGCGAGGTCGATCGGCAGGGTGGTCGTGTAAGTGGGCATGCTGGCGCTGTCCTTCCGGGAGGCGTACTCGAGAGGCCCCGCGGGTGGGGGCAGGTGGGTGGTTCGGGCGAGGGGTGGGTACGGGTGCCTATCGCGCCCAGCCGGCGAAGTTGTCGCCGGTGCGCAGCGTTCGCTGGGCGGTCCGTCGTTGTCGGGGCTGCAGGGCGGAGGCGACAGCCCGCACCAGCCAGGTGTTGACCGACAGGCCGTCGGCGGCCGCCGCGTCGTCCACCCGCGCCTTCAGCGCGTCGGGCAGTCGCAGGGTGGTGCGCGAGGTGCTCGCATCCTCGATGTCGAGGGCGGCCACCTCGTCGACGTCGGTCTCGGCGCTCGCCGTGGTGACCACGAATTCGACCTCGCGTCCGCGGAGTCGCAGGTCGACCGAGCCCGGTGCGAGGTCGCGGGTGATTTCGCCGACCGCCGCCGAGAGAGCGTCGAGCAGCACCAGCCGGGTCGCGGCATCCAGTCCGGCGGCGAGCCGTTCCGCTGCGAGGCGGGTGTCTTCTGCGCCGTTCGCGGTGGCATCCACCAACTGTCGTTGCAGGTCGCTGACGTAAGGTCCCAAGTCCATGACATCAGCATGACACCATCGTGGTGTCATGTCAAACGATTTTGGTGTCAACGCAGGCGCAGATGCCTCGACAGAGTCGAGCCCACTCGGAGTGGGTGGCCTCAGGGCTCGCGGAGGGGCGAACGGGCGGGGCAGGCCGTGTCGATCTCGGTTTCGCCGATCGACCCGGAGCCGGACCTCTGGGGGAACCATGCGCCGTGAGAGGCGAGGAAGGCGTCAAGCCCGGGCGGGCTGGTGCGGACCGTGAAACCGTAGTGGGTCCAGCACGGCACGAGGTACTCATCGAGATAGCGATAGACGTAGCGGAGCTCGTCTTGCGTATAGGGCGGCTCGGGCCGGCCGGAGTGTTGGACGGAACACACATACGAGGCGACCGCATAGGCCGTCGCCTGGTCCTCGGGAATGTCCCCACTCTCGACGGTCGGTCCGCTGGACTCCCAGCCGTTGCCCTCTTGGGAGAGGGCCGCGTGGTACCCCGCCTGCTTCATGCACTGCACCGAAGCGGCGAACAGGGGGGTACCGGTGCCGTAGGCGATCAGGTCGACGGTGGGGCGCACGGCCGAGGGATGCAGTGCGACCAGGTCCGCCCACTGGCGGTCCGCTTCCGCAAGCCGGGCGGTCTCCGCTTCGGCATCCGTCAGCGGAGCGGCCGGGGCGGGTTTCGCGCCGAGATCCGGCACGGCGAAACGATCAATCGCGGGTGTGGATGACGGCACCGCCTTCGACAGGTGGGCCGGGCCGACGACGGCGGCGCAACCCGAGAGCGCGAGGGACACGATGACGCCGGCCACCACGACGCTCAACCGAACATTGCTCATACGCCGACCGTATCCGAGGGGTCCACAGAGCGCTAGGCCGATGACGCACTCACTCTTGATGCGCAGCGCTCGTGCGGAGCACAATGTCGGCATGACCAAGTACCTCATCTCCTTCCCGAGCGAAGCCATGGTGCTCACCGAGGAGGAGTTCCCGTTCGTGGTCGCCGACTCCCACGCCGTGATCGAGGAGGCCAAAGCGGCCGGTGTCTACGTGTTCGGGGGAGGGATCGACGAACAGGTCGATCCGGTGTTGGTGTCTGCCGATGGGTCGGTCGCTCCCGAGATCTATCCGGGCAGTCGCCTCAAGGGCGGGTTCACCGTCCTGGAATTGCCGACGCGCAAAGATGCCGTGGAGTGGTCGAGGAAGATCGCGGTCGCCTGCCGGTGTGCGCAGGAACTCCGAGAGTTCATGTACGACCCGGCCAGCTAGCCCGGGCAAGCGCCGAGCCTGGCGGAAGGTGCGGTCTCGATAGGCGCCGCAGACGGCGCTCGTCCACCACCGGTGGAGAACCCCCTGTCGGATTCGAACCGACGACCCCGCTGAGATGGGCGAATTGGACCGGTCACCTGAGGTGCGACGGTGCTGATATCCAGCGGAGTTCCGCAATTCTCGATGGAGTTGGACACTTTTCGCCGACGCTCAGCATTTCTCGCTGAAGATCGGGAGCAGGGCGACGAGGGCTGTGTCTCGTGGCCTCTGGCTCTCCGTGCCAGTATTCAGTCATGCCGTGGACTCGAGATAAAGACAACTCTGTCGCACCTCCGCGCAACTACGGGGCGCTGGAATCAGCACCGGATCCCCAGATGCTTCGCGCATTCAAGCGGGCTTCGCGCGGCTCGGAGTTGGAGTCGATCGCGGGCAGAGATCTCAGGCAGGCCCTGCCGGTAGCTATTTTCATGGCGGTTCTGGCGCTTGCGACCATTCCGGTGCAGTTCGTGCTTCTCGCTGGGATCTTCGTCGGCCCCATATTCACTCGAGTGATCGCCGGTGTCCTCGCAGCCCTGGTCGGGCGTATTCTGTTGTTCTTCTGGGAGATCTTTCGGCGGGACGTTGTGTCGGCGGCGCCATGGAAGACATGGTTTCGACTCTCCGCCTTCGCCGAACAGAACGAGATCGTCTTCCATCCTCGAATAACGAATCCACGCTACGCGGGGACAATCTTCAACCAGGGTGAGGCACGTCGAAGCTTCAACGTGATGCGGTTCGATCGCAGTCGTCATGTAGAAATCGGCAATTTTCGTTACGTCGGCGACATCGGCCCGCGCCAAGTCCCCGAGTGGGGTTACCTCGCCATTCGACTGGACCGCAAAGTACCCAACATGGTGATGCAATCGAGACTGAATCAAAAGTTGTTCGGTACTCGCCTGCCCGTCACTTTCACAAAGCATCAGGTGTTGCCATTGGAGGGAGACTTCGGCCAATATTTCACGCTCTACGCGCCGATCGCCTATGAACGAGACGCTCTCTACGTCTTCACACCCGACCTGATGGCGCTGCTGATCGACGAGACCGCGGTTTTTGATGTCGAGGTCGTGGACGATTGGATGTTTGTCTACTCCCACAAACCGTTCGACATGCTTTCACCGTTGACCTATGAACGCGCCGATCGCATCGTCGAGACGCTCGGAGCCAAGACACTGCGCCAGACTCGGCGATACGCGGACGACCGTCTCGATGGCCCCGCGATCGACGCTATCGCCGCGCCCGGTCGGCGGCTTCGGACCCCGGTCAGTCGAGTACTTGTTGCTGGAGTCGCGGTCTACGGCCTGGCAATCGTGTGCGGTGTTATCGCCGGAATCGCTCAGGCATCGACGTGAAAATCAACTAGAACGCGGTTGGCCGCCGGGCAGCTCACGCCGTCCGGCGGTGCGATATCGTGCCTCTGTCTCACCCGAATCCTGTTTTTGCGCCTTAACGGGGGTCTCGATGTGCGCCGCAGACGGCGCTACTGGAACACCGGTGGAGAGCCCCCTGTCGGATTCGAACCGACGACCCCCGCTTTACAAGAGCGGTGCTCTGGCCAACTGAGCTAAGGGGGCGAACGGGTATTCATATTACTTGGCGTGCGCAGAGTGGGGTGCCGCTGCCGATAACCTTGGACCAATGACGACCGAACCTGCGCACTCCCGGTCGGCCGTCGCCATCGGGGTCGCGGGCGCAGTGCTGGTCGGCGTTCTCACCGCGACCCAGTCACGGGTCAACGGGGAGTTGGGCCGGGCGCTCTCCGACGGCTATCTCGCCGCGGTCATCTCCTTCGGCTCCGGCCTCGTCATCCTCGTCGTCGCGCTCGCCGCGTGGGCGCCCGGCCGCCGGGGGCTCTCGAAGGCGTTCGCCTCCGTCCGCGAGGGAACCACACCGTGGTGGTACCTGTGCGGGGGAGCGGGCGGCGCCCTGTTCGTGCTCTCGCAGGGAATCACCGGCGCGGTGCTGGGTGTCGCACTGTTCACCGTGGCCGTCGTCTGCGGCCAGACCATCAGTGGACTCGCCATCGACCGTAACGGCATCGGCCACACGCCCCCGGCCGCGATCACGGTCACCCGGCTTCTCGGCTCGGCGCTCGCTCTCGTGGCGGTCGGTGTGGCGGTCTCGGCGGGCTTCGGCGGCGACATCCCGGCCTGGATGCTGCTGCTGCCGTTCGCCGCGGGATTGGCGGTAGGCCTCCAGCAGGCGGTCAACGGCCAGGTGCGACGCGTTGCCGGATCCGCCCTCACCGCCACCTTCATGAACTTCCTGGTCGGTGCCACGGTGCTTCTCGTGGCCTGCCTGATCCACGAAGCGATCGTGGGCCTTCCCGAGCGGATGCCGACCACCCCCGTGCTCTACCTCGGCGGACTCATCGGCACGATCTTCATCGGCGGAGCGGTCGTCGTGGTGCGGGTCACCGGAGTGCTGCTTCTCGGTCTCGGTTCGGTCGCCGGACAGCTGGTGATGTCGCTCGTGCTCGATCTCGTTGTGCCCGCCGCCGGCCAGACGGTGGTGACCTCCACCGTCATCGGCACGCTGCTCACCCTGGTGGCCGTCGCGATCGCCGCGATCCCGTCCCGGGCGCTCAGAGTGCGCTGAGGTACTCCTCGGCGGGGAACGGCTTGCGTTCGCCGGCCTTCTCGCCGTGCTCACGTCCTCCGACATAAAGCCAGCCGAGCAGCTGCTCGTTGTCGGCCAGGTGGTGCATCACGCGCACGGGAAGCGAGCGGGTAAGGTGCCCGGTGCGCCACATCACGCCCCAGCCCGCGTCATCCAGCAACAGGCTGAGAGTGTGGGCGACACCGGCTGCCACCGCCTCCTGCTCCCAGTCGGCCACCTTGTGGCTGGGCTGCACTGCCTCGACCACGGCGATCAGCAGTGATGCCCGCAGCGGCTTGGCTGCGAGCTTCGCGGCATCCGCGCCCTCCAGGCCGCTCGCCTCGACGAACGCCGCGCCGAGTCGCTCGCGCGCAGCCCCGCGGAGTTCGATGAGGCGCCAGGGGCGCAGCGCCGCGTGGTCGGCGACGGAGGACGCCGCCGCCACGAGGGGCAGCAGTTCGGCGTGGCTGGGTGCGTCAGCGGTGACCTTCGGTTGCGAGCGGCGGCGGCTGACGGCATCCAGTAGCGACATCGGGGCTCTAGCCCTCTTCCTTGAACTCGAGGGACAGCGAGTTCATGCAGTACCGGTCGCCGGTGGGCGTCTGGTAGGCGTCATCGAAGAGATGCCCGAGGTGCGAACCGCAGTTGGCGCACAGCACCTCGGTGCGGGTCATGAACAGGCTCTTGTCGGTCTTGAGGATCACGGCGTCGGGGTTGACCGACTCGTAGAAGCTGGGCCATCCCGATCCGGAGTCGAACTTGGTGTTGCTGGCGAAGAGCTCGGCGTGACAGGCGCCACAGGTGTAGACCCCGGCGCGCTTCTCGTCGAGCAGTGCTCCCGACCACGGGCGCTCCGTGGCCGCCTCACGCAGGATGGAGAATCGGGTGGGGTCGAGCTCTGCTCGCCATTCCGAATCGCTCTTGGCGACGGGGTACTGCGTGTTGTCGGTGTTCTTGCTCATGGTCGGTTCCTTCCGGTGCCTCAGTGCGCATCCGATAAAACTCAGTGCGCCTCTCATTAAACTCGGCAGTATGCCCGAATGTTCCATCGTCCAGAAATCGTGGAGTCAACTCACACTGGAGGAGCTGTACTCCGTACTCAAGCTTCGCACCGACGTCTTCTTCGTCGAGCAGCGCATCGATGAGGAAGAACTCGACAATCGCGACCAGGAGGCGACCACCGAGCACCTCTGGATTGCGGATGCTTCGGGCGCGGCCGCCTACCTGCGCGTGCTCGTGGACGCCGAAGCGACCCATCTCGACGCCCGCCACATCGTCGGGCGGGTCGTCGTGCGCGCGGATCGTCGCGGCGAAGGCCTGGCGCAGCTCCTCGTGGGCCGGGTGATGGAGCAGCACGGTCACGAGTCCATGCTTCTGCACGCCCAGGACTACATCGCCCCGCTGTATGCCAAGTTCGGATTCGAGTCCTTCGGCGACAAGTACATCGAGGCCGGCATCCCCCATATCTCGATGTACCGCGCACGGCGCTGAATGGACACCGCCACCTGGTACCGGGGTTTCGGCGAGCTCGAAGCGCGGGGCGAGTCGGCCATCTACGAGGAGTGGGCGCTCGGCGTGGCGGATGACCCGACGCTGATCGCTCTCATCGACGAGTTGCCCCTGCAGAAGCGGCAACCCAATCTCATCTTCGCCTGCGCTCGCCTGCTCGGGGCACCGGAGGCCGACTACCCGAGCCTGCGCGGCTGGCTTCTGCAGCACTGGTCCGAGGTCGAGCTCGAGGCGCTGGCCCGCAGCACCCAGACGAATGAGGCGCGGCGGTGCGCGTCGCTTCTGCCCGCCCTTGCGCTCGTCCCGGGCCCCCTCGCCCTGCTCGAAGTCGGGGCGAGCGCCGGCCTCTGCCTCTTCCCCGACCGATACAGCTACTCCTACGACGGCGGGGCGGCGATCGATCCACCCGTCGGGCCGAGCACCGTGCTGCTCGAGTGTGCGACGACGGGCAACATGCCCCGCCCCACCGAGGTGCCGGATGTCGTCTGGCGCGCGGGCATCGACCTCCGTCCGCTCGATGTGGAGGACGCCGACGACACGCGCTGGCTCGAGACGCTGGTCTGGCCGGAGCAGCACGAGCGCCGCGCACGGTTGCGGGCCTCCATCCGCATCGCAGCGACCGACCCGCCTCGTGTGGTGCGGGGGGATGCCTCGCAACTGGCGTCTCTCGCCGCGGAGGCCCCGGATGGCGCGACCCTCGTCGTGATCACGAGTGCGGTGCTCGTCTACCTGCCCTTCGCAGAGCGGATGCGGTTCGTGGACGTCGTGCGCGCCCTCGACACCCGCTGGATCTCGCTCGAGGGGGTGCGCGGCTTGCCTACCGTGCGGGCGGCGCTGCCTGACGACGGGGGATCCGACGGTCGGTTCGTGCTCGCCCTCGATGAGGTCCCGCTCGCCTTCACGGGAGCGCACGGCCAGTCCCTCGACTGGATCGCCACGCCGTAGGCGGTCTCGGCCCATCTTCGCGGCGCGGGCGGTGCCTCCGGCTGCACACAGCAAGGCCGCCCTAGTATTGCCGCAGAGCGGAGGGAGAACCTGTGCCAGCCTCATCCGAGCGGTCTGACACGCCCTCAGCGACCCCGGAGATCGCGGCCCTTCCCGCCCGGGAACAGAGCATTCTGGTGTTCGAACGCCAGTGGTGGTCGCATGCCGGGGCGAAAGAGGCGGCAATCCGAGCGGAGTTCAACCTTCCGGCGGCCCGGTACTATCAATTGCTGAACGCGGCGCTCGACCTGCCGGAAGCCATCCTCTTCGATCCCCTGTTGGTGAGACGGCTGCAGCGACTGCGGGATGCCCGCACCGACGCGCGATCCGCCCGGGTTCTCGGCACCGCCGACTCCACATCCCAGTAACCGAATCGACGAAAAGAACTGATGGCGAACACATCGACTGACCGCTTCGACAGCGTGCCTGACGACCTGTTGCGCACCGGCGCGCACCGTTCCGCTCCCCAGCGGGGCCGCGGATGGATCGCGTTCGCCTGGGCTGCGCTCGCCACCGGTGTGCTGGTGGCCGCGGGACTGTTCGGCCTTGCGGTCATCCGGGGCACCATCGACCTCCCGTTCGCGACGGCGACGGCGACAGCGAAAGCGAGCCCGACGCCGACTCCCACTCCGACGCCGACCATCACGCCCAAGATCGATCCCGCACTGGCGATCACCGTGCTGAACGGCACCACCACCAAGGGACTCGCGACCGCTGCCGGGAACGACCTCGTCAAGCAGGGCTGGGCCGGAGCATCCGAGCAGATCGGATCGCGCACGAATGCCGGATCCACCGACATCACCAAGACCGTCGTCTACTACGGCGACGCAGCGAACGAAGCGGCGGCGCGGGCCATGGTGCTGTCGCTCAAGATCGGGGAAATCCGGCTCTCGGCGGCCTACCCGGGATCGCCGATCACCGTGGTGCTCGGCAGCGACTACAAGCTTCCCGCAGGCTGATCCGCCGCCCCGTGTTTCGCTGAGGTTTAATTCGTTCCGATTTGCCCGAATCGCCATTACTATCTGGGATTGGTTGCTGACAGCGGCAGCCGGAGGCGAAACACAGGGAGTATTCGATGGCGAACGGAACCGTCAAGTGGTTCAACGCTGAAAAGGGCTACGGCTTCATCACGGAAGAAGGTGGCGGGCAGGATGTCTTCGTCCACTACTCCGCGATTGACATGGGTGGCTACAAGGTGCTCGAAGAGGGGCAGAAAGTGACCTTCGAGGTCGGCACCGGCAACAAGGGCCCGCAGGCCGAATCGGTGCGCCTGGCCCAGTAGGGTCCAATGGCCCGGCCGTCGCCCCCGAGCGCGGCTATTCTGTGCGCATGGGGGATACGCCGGCACGGGTGCGCGCACTACTCTCGCTGACTCTCGCAATCGGGCTCGGCCTGTCGATGTCGGGTTGCGTTACGCAGAAGGCGAAGCCGTCGGCGAGCCCGACCCCGAGCCCCACAGCGACGGTCACGGCGCCGCCGACCTCGATCGCGCCACTGCGCGGAACGACGGTGCCCGCGGGATCCCTCGACCATGCGTCGATCGCGGCGAAGATCGACAACCTGCCCTCCGCGCGACCGCAGGTCGGCCTGGAGAGCACCGACCTCGTCTACCAGGAACTGGTCGAGGGCGGTCTCACCCGCTACGTCGCAGTCTGGCAATCCAGCATCCCCGCTCTGATCGGTCCCGTGCGCTCCATCCGACCGATGGATCCGGACATCGTCTCGCCACTCGGCGGCATCATCTGCTATTCCGGCGGCCAGCAACGCTTCATCGACCTCATGCGCAAGACACCCGTGTACAACGCCATCCACGGCCAGGCGGACACGGCGAGCACCTTCTTCCGAACCCCGACAAAGGCGGCGCCCCACAACGTGCTCGTCAAGGCCCCTGAGCTGCTCGCCCAGCACGCGGATATCCCCGCCCCGGCTCAGCAGTTCCAGTACGCTCCCGCCCCCGCGTCGACCGCGGCCACGGCCGGGACCCCGACGGCTGCGATCAGCTACGCGTTCTCCGGTGTGACCACCGGCAGCTGGACGTGGGATGCCACAAAGGCCGTCTTCCTCCGGTCCCAGGGCACCGGCCCCGACCTCGACAGCGCGGGGGCGCAACTCTCCACCACGAACGTCGTCGTCATGCGGGTCACGGTTACCACCGACCAGAACGTGCCAAAGACCAACCTGATCGGCTCGGGTGAGGCCTGGATCTCCTCCGGCGGGCGCACCGTTCACGCGAGCTGGACCAAGGCATCGGCGACGGATCCGATCCATCTCGCCGATGACGCGGGGGCACCAGTGCTCCTCGCCGTCGGCAACACCTGGATCGAGCTGGTTCCCTCGGCGGGATCCGTCTCGGTCGTCGCTCCCGGCTAGAGCTGCACGACCCCGAAGCTCACTTGCACTCTCAGGGGGAGAGTGCCAGAATCATTTAGCACTCCCTTATTGAGAGTGCCAATAGCTGTTGCTTACATGACGTCCCGGAAGGACGAAAAACACACATGGCAAAGATCATTGCTTTCAACGAGGAGGCCCGTCGCGGCCTCGAGCGCGGCCTCAACATCCTGGCCGACGCCGTCAAGGTGACCCTCGGCCCGCGCGGCCGCAACGTCGTACTCGAGAAGAAGTGGGGCGCCCCCACCATCACGAACGACGGTGTCTCCATCGCCAAAGAGATCGAACTCGACGACCCGTACGAGAAGATCGGTGCGGAGCTCGTCAAAGAGGTAGCGAAGAAGACGGATGACGTCGCCGGCGACGGCACGACCACCTCCGTCGTTCTCGCCCAGGCCCTCGTGCGCGAAGGACTGCGCAACGTCGCGGCCGGCGCCGACCCGATCAGCCTCAAGCGCGGCATCGACAAGGCCGTCACGGCAGTCATCGCCGCCCTCGTCGCCGGTGCCAAGGAGATCGAGACCAAGGAGGAGATCGCGGCCACCGCCTCCATCTCTGCCGGGGACCCCGAGATCGGCGCCCTCATCGCGGAAGCGATCGACAAGGTCGGCAAGGAGGGTGTCGTCACCGTCGAGGAGTCGAACACCTTCGGAACCGAGCTCGAGCTCACCGAGGGCATGCGCTTCGACAAGGGCTACCTGTCAGCGTACTTCGTGACCGACCCGGAGCGCCAGGAAGCGGTCTTCGAAGACCCCTACATCCTGATCGTCAACTCCAAGGTCTCCAACATCAAGGACCTCCTCCCGGTCGTGGACAAGGTCATCCAGTCGGGCAAGCAGCTCCTCATCATCGCTGAGGACGTGGATGGCGAGGCTCTCGCTACTCTCGTCGTCAACAAGATCCGTGGCATCTTCAAGTCCGTCGCCGTCAAGGCTCCGGGCTTCGGCGACCGTCGCAAGGCTCAGCTGCAGGACATCGCTATCCTCACCGGTGGCCAGGTCATCTCCGAGGAGGTCGGACTCAAGCTCGAGAACGCCACCCTCGACCTGCTCGGCCGTGCCCGCAAGGTCGTCGTCACCAAGGACGAGACCACGATCATCGAGGGCTCCGGCGACGCCGAGGCCATCGCCGGTCGCGTCAAGCAGATCCGTGCAGAGATCGAGAACACCGACTCCGACTACGACCGTGAGAAGCTCCAGGAGCGTCTCGCGAAGCTCGCCGGTGGCGTTGCGGTCATCAAGGCCGGAGCCGCGACCGAGGTCGAGCTCAAGGAGCGCAAGCACCGCATCGAGGACGCCGTTCGCAACGCGAAGGCCGCCGTCGAAGAGGGCATCGTCGCCGGTGGTGGCGTCGCCCTCATCCAGGCCGGCGCAATCGCCTTCGCCTCCGAGGCCCTCACCGGTCTCACGGGTGACGAGGCGACCGGAGCGAACATCGTCAAGGTCGCCGTGGACGCCCCGCTCAAGCAGATCGCGCTCAACGCCGGTCTCGAGTCCGGTGTCGTCGCCGAGAAGGTGCGCAACCTGCCCACCGGACACGGCCTCAACGCCGCGACCGGTGAGTATGTCGACATGCTCCTCGCCGGAATCAACGACCCGGTGAAGGTCACCCGCTCGGCCCTGCTCAACGCAGCGTCGATCGCCGGCTTGTTCCTCACCACCGAGGTCGTCGTCGCTGACAAGCCCGAGAAGGCTGCAGCACCGATGGGCGACCCGTCGGGCGGCATGGACTTCTAAGTCCCGCCAGCACGGCAAGAACGACCAGACAGCAGGGCGTCTCCTTTGGGAGGCGCCCTGCTGTCGTGTGTGGCGGTGACCAGGTTGCCTCAGCGATCCGTCACAAGACGCTCGACCGACCGATCTCGCGGACAGTTTGCGACTGTTCGCGGATGGTCGATGGGCTAGTGCTAGCTACAGCTGGGCCATCTCCCGGCCGACTCGTCAGTAAGTGCTCCTTCGGGGGCGGTGGCCAGCGGTTTGTGACGGTTGGCCGATGGGCCGGGTGGCGCTGGCGGATGGGCCGGGTGGCGCTGGCGGATGGGCCGGGTGGCGCTGGCCGATGGGCCGGGTGGCGCTGGCCGATGGGCAGGGGTGGCGCTGGCGGATGGGCAGGGGTGGCGCTGGCGGATGGGCAGGGGTGGCGCTGGCGGATGGGCCGGGTGGCGCTTGCTAGGGGTGGGTCATCCGCGAGCCAGTCCGTCAGTAAGTGCTCCTTCGGGGGCGGCCGCCAGCGGTTTGCAGCTGTCAGCAGTCGGCAGCCCTCAGTCGGCGGTTGGGCAGGGGCTGGTGCTCGCTGTGGATGGGCGATCCGCATACTGGTCCGTCGGTAAGTGCTCTTTCGGGGGCGGTGGCCAGCGCTTTGTGACGGTTGGCGGATGGGCAGGGGCTGGTGCTTGCTCAGAGTGGGACATCCGGCGGCCGATCCGTCAGCAAGTGCTCTTTGGGGGATTGTGGCCAGCGGTTTGTGACGGCTGGCGGATGGGCAGGGGGGCTGGTGCTTGCTCAGAGTGGGACATCCGGCGGCCGGTCCGTCGGTAAGTGCTCGTTCGGGGGCGGTGGCCAGCGCTTTGTGACGGTTGGCGGATGGGCAGGGGGCTGGTGCTTGCTCAGAGTGGGACATCCGGCGGCCGATCCGTCAGCAAGTGCTCTTTGGGGGATTGTGGCCAGCGGTTTGTGACGGTTGGCCGCCACGCGCCTGCCCGCCCGTGACTGCATGCCCACCCGCCACACGCCTGCCCGCCCGTGACTGCATGCCCACCCGCCACACGCCTGCCCGCCCGAGCCGGCAGCCCAGCCGCCCCTGCCCCGGTAACCGCTCAGTGTGCGAACAACCGGGTGTTCGCCGCCTCGATCTCGGCATACTGCTGCCCGGCATGCCCGAGCGCCGTGCCCATGGCCGCCAGTACCTCTTCGACACGCTGTTCGAGGCCCTTCCACTCCGTCACCGCGCCCTGGAACGCAGTGGCCGCGGGTCCCGACCAGGATGCCTGCAGGCTGGTGAGCTGTCCGTGAAGGGCGCCGACCTCGCCCTGAATTCGACCGATGGTGCCCTTCGCGGCCGTTGTCGCCGCGAGTACCGCTTCGCTGTCGACCTGATAGCGCGTCATGTCTGCCTCCGTGGGTTCACGTCCGCACACCGGATGGGTCGGATCGCTCCCCGACGCTAACCTCCGGTCGCGGCGTGCGAGCCCGCGTCAGTCGCGCTTGGGGGCAGCGGCGGGAGTGTAGTCCTCGGGGAGGAGTGGAAGGCTCACCCGGAAGGTGGCGCCACCTCCGGGAGTCTCCCGAACGGTCACCTCTCCCTTGTGGGAGGCGATGATGCCGGAGACGATCGCGAGCCCCAGTCCACTGCCGCCGGTCTCGCGGGTGCGCGACGAGTCCGCCCGCCAGAACCGCTGGAAGATCTTGTCGCGGATCTGCGGCGGGATCCCCTCCCCGTGGTCCACCACCTCGAGCACGCCGACACCCCGGGCGGAGTCGACCGACACGACGATCTCGAGCGGCGAGTCATCCGGAGTGAACCGCATCGCATTGCCCATCAGGTTCGTGACGACCTGCCGGATCTTGTTCTCCTCGGCGAGCACGACGGCGGGTTGCTCCACGGCGTCCACGACGGGCGCGACGATCTCGATCGGCATCGTCGGGAACTCACCGCGCGCCTGGCGACGGCGGAGACGGGCGAGTTGCGCCCCGGCGAAGCGGATGGGACCGGTCGCGGCCGGCGCGCCCGTGGGGCGTGCAGGAGAGACGGGTACTGCCGGGGCATCCGTCGTCGAGGGTGCATCCGTCGTCGAGGGTGCAGCCTTCGCGACGATCACGCTGACCGTGCGCTTCGGGGCGGAAGCCATGGCATCGAGGGCGGCATCATGGGCGATCGGCACGAGGTCGACGGCGCCGAGTTGCAGCGGCTTCGCCTCATCGATGCGGGCGAGTTCCAGCAGGTCGGAGACGAGCTCGCCCATGCGGATCGCCTCCTTCTCGATGCGTTCCATCGCCTGAGCCACGTCTTCGGGCTTCTGTAGCGCGCCCATGCGGTACAGCTCGGCATAGCCGCGCACAGAGACGAGCGGAGTGCGCAGCTCGTGGCTGGCATCCCCGACGAACCGGCGCATCTGATCGATGGTGCGCGCGCGGTCGGAGAAGGCCCGGTCGATGCGGTTGAGCATGGTGTTGAGCGAACGATTGAGCCGCCCCACCTCGGTGTTCGGCGTGGCGCCCTGCAGCCGCTGGCTGAAGTCCCCGTCGGCGATCGCGGCGGCGGTCGCCTCGACCTCGCGCAGCGGAGTGAAAGTGGAGGTCACGAGCAGCCGGGTGAGCGCGGCACCGAGCACGATCACCGCGAGCCCGAAGCCGAGGAAGATCACCAGGAACTGGTTGATCAGTTTGTCGGAACTCACGAGGTCGACCGCGACAACGACGGTGACGTAGTCCGCGGAGTCGACGATGTTGCGCGGAACGGCCACGATGCGCCACTGGTCGTCGTGTTCTTTGTCCCAGACGGTGAATGGCACACCACCGGTCTTGATCACGGTGTTGAAGGGCATCGATGGCACGTTCGGTGCCGAATGCGTCAGCGCGCCGTTATTGCAGAGCTCGTCACCGTTGGTGTCGAGCACGGCGAGGTAGTAGTCGTTGATCCCGGGCAGCGCGTCACAGGTCTTCGCACCGGTCTTGGTGTACCCGGGCACGGCCTGGGCGTATTTCGTCATCTTCGCGTCGGCATCCGCGAGCAGGTAGGTGCGCAGCACCGTCATGGTGCCGACGCCGGCGACGAGCAGTCCGAGGGTCACCAGAAGCACGGTCACGCCGGTGATCTTGGTGCGAAGGGAGACGCCGCTCCACCATCGCGTGAGTTTCTCGTGCATCAGGAGATCCAGATTACGGCGCACACCCTGAAAGCGACCCCCGTATCGAAAGCTCTGCGGGGGATGCTCAGGCCCGCGCGGCCTTGAGCATGTAGCCGAAGCCGCGCTTGGTCTGGATCACCGGCTCTTCGGAATACTGGTCGAGCTTGCGGCGCAGGTAGGAGATGTAGCTCTCCACGATGCCGGCGTCGCCGTTGAAGTCGTATTCCCAGACGTGATCGAGGATCTGCGCCTTGGAGAGAACACGGTTGGGGTTCAGCATGAGGTAGCGGAGCAGTTTGAACTCGGTCGGGCTCAGCTCGATCTGCTCGGATCCGATGGTCACCTCGTGGGTGTCCTGGTCCATGGTCAGTTCGCCGGCGCGGATGATCGCGTCTTCCTCGTCCTGCATGGTGCGGCGGAGGATCGCCTTGATGCGCGCGACGATCTCATCGAGGCTGAATGGCTTGGTGACGTAATCGTCGCCACCGACAGTCAGACCGGTGATCTTGTCTTCGGTGTCGTCCTTGGCCGTGAGGAAGAGAATCGGCGAGGTATACCCGCTCGACCGGAGGCGCTTGGTCACGCCGAATCCGTTCATGTCCGGCAGCATCACGTCGAGGATGATGAGGTCGGGCTCCTCCTCGAGCACGGCCGAGATGGCCTGTGCCCCATTTCCCACGGCGCGCACGGCGAAACCGGCGAACCGCAGGCTCGTCGTCAGCAGGTCGCGGATATTCGGTTCGTCGTCGACAATCAGGATCTTCGGGCCATCGCTCATGGCACCAGTATCTGCGCGTCAGCTGTGCGCTTCCTGAGTATGGGGGACGGATCTCTCGAGCTGCCGATTCTCGGCGGGAATCCGGGATCGCGTGGCTAGTCTGTGATCGTGAATCGCATCATCGGAAGCCGCACCTTCGACTTCGACCGGCAGGTCGCGGTGATGGCGATCATCAATCGCACGCCGGACTCCTTCTTCGACAAGGGAGCCACTTTCGCTCTCGACCGGGCCGTCGATGCCGCGCTGGCCGCGGCGGCCGCCGGAGCCGACTGGGTGGACATCGGGGGCGTGCCATTCGGCCGCGGAGACCCGGTGAGTCTCGCGGAGGAGATCGACCGAGTCGTGCCGGTGATCGCGGCCATCCATGCGCGCAGCGACGTGGTGATCTCCGTGGACACCACCAACGCGGAGGTCGCTCGGCGCAGCATCGAGGCCGGGGCATCCGTCATCAACGACACCAGCGGCTTCTCCGACGCCGACATGGCACAGGTCGTGTCGGAGAGCAGCGCGACTCTCGTGATCACCCACAGCAACGGCGTTCCGCGCAGCGAGCCGCAGAGCCCGCAGTACGACGACGTGATCGCCGAGGTGGTCGACTACCTGCGCGCACGGGTGGAGCAGGCTGAGGCCGCGGGCATCCCCCGGGATCGCCTGGTCATCGACCCCGGACACGATCTCAACAAGAACACGCTGCACACCCTGGAGATCACCCGGCGACTGCAGGAGGTCGCGGCGATCGGGTTGCCGACGCTCGCTGCGGTATCGAACAAGGACTTCATCGGTGAGGCCATCGACCGGGAGCAGGGGCAGCGGCAGTCCGGTTCGATCGCCGCCGCCGTCATCTGCATCATGAACGGCGCCAGGATCGTGCGGATGCACGACGTGCCCGCCGCCGTCGACGCGGTGCGGCTCACCGAAGCCGTGCTGGGATTCCGTCAGCCCGCCTACGCGCGTCACAACGTCTGATGGGGGTCTGATGAGCGTGCAGATCGATTGGCTGTTCCCCTCCCCGGGATCCGACCTCTCCGACGGCCAACTCTCTGCGCTGTACGACCGCGAAGATCGGGGTGCTCTCTGGCTGCGGGTGAACTTCGTGTCGAGCGTGGATGGAGCGGCGACAGTCGACGGGGTATCCGGCGCACTCGGCGGTGACGCCGATCACCGGGTCTTCGACCTGTTGAGAGAGCTCACCGATGTCGTGATCGTCGGCGCGGGCACCGTGCGCGGGGAGGGCTACGGGCCGATGGTGCTGCCGCCCGCATCGATCGACCGGCGCGTGTCGCGCGGGCTGGCGCCGCATCCGGTGTTCGCGATCGTGTCGAACCGCCTCGACCTCGACCCCTCCTCGCGCATCTTCAGCGAGGCTCCGGTGCGCCCGATCGTGGTGACGACGGATGCCGCGCCCCGGGATCGCCGAGACGCGCTGTCCGCCGTGGCCGACATCCTGATCGCGGGCGACTCGCGACTCGACCCCGTGGGTCTCGTCGCTGGACTGGCCGAGCGCGGACTCACGCAGCAACACTGCGAGGGTGGCCCCTCGCTCTTCGGCACGTTGCTCGCCGCCGGTGTCGTGAACGAGCTGTGCCTCACCGTGAGCCCACAGCTCGTGGCGGGGGAGGCCGGTCGCATCATCACCGGCGACCTCGCGAGCCCCCGCGACCTGGCCCTCGGGCACGTGCTCGCCTCAGGCGACACCCTGCTTCTGCGTTACGAACTGCGCTGAACCGAGCGCACCACGCCGCCGCACCCCTGCAGCCGCTCTCCCTTCATCATTCAGGAAGTTCTGCGGCCCATGGGCAAAGAGTCAACTCCCGGGAGCTCACCAGGCCCACCGGTAACTCCAGCACCACAGCTTCCTGAATGATGAAAGCGGCACAGTCGGGAGACGAGCTGCCCTAGGGGCTCAGGCCGCGATCTGGTCGCCGTCCAGGATCGTGTAGCTGTAGCCCTGCTCCGCGAGGAAGCGCTGGCGGTTCTGGGCGAAGTCCTGGTCGACGGTGTCGCGGGCGACCAGCGTGTAGAAGTTGGCGGGAAGCCCGCTCTCCTTCGGGCGCAGCAGTCGCCCGAGGCGCTGGGCCTCCTCCTGGCGCGATCCGAAGCTGCCGGAGACCTGGATGGCAACGGTCGCCTCGGGAAGGTCCACCGAGAAGTTGGCGACCTTCGAGACCACGAGCACGGTGATCTCACCCTCGCGGAAGGCCTGATAGAGCCGTTCGCGTTCCTCGATCGGCGTCGATCCGGTGAGTTTCGGCGCGTCGAGAACTTCGGCGAGAGTGTCGATCTGGTCGAGGTATTGCCCGATCACCAGAATCCGCTCGCCCGAATGCTTCTTCACCAGGTCGCGCACGACCTGAAGCTTGGCCGGCGCGGTCGCCGCGAGCCGGTAGCGCTCATCGTCGGCGGAGGCGGCGTACTCGAGCCGCTCCTGCGGGGGCAGGTCGATGCGCACCTCGAAGCACGAGGCCGGCGAGATGAAGCCCTGGGCCTCGATCTCCTTCCACGGCGCGTCGAACCGCTTGGGCCCGATGAGGCTGAAGACATCCCCCTCGCGACCGTCCTCGCGCACGAGGGTGGCGGTGAGGCCGAGGCGACGACGTGCCTGCAGCTCGGCGGTGAGCTTGAAGACGGGGGCCGGCAGAAGGTGCACTTCGTCGTAGATCACGAGTCCCCAGTCCAGGGCGTCGAGCAGGGCGAGGTGGGCGTACTCGCCCTTCCGCTTCGCCGTGAGGATCTGGTACGTCGCGATCGTGATGGGCTTCACCTCTTTGACCTGACCGGAGTACTCGCCGATCTCATCCTCGGTGAGCGTCGTGCGCTTGAGGAGCTCCGCCCGCCACTGTCGCGCGGAGACGGTGTTGGTCACGAGGATCAGCGTCGTGGTCTCGACCCTCGCCATCGCGCCGGCGCCGACGAGGGTCTTGCCCGCGCCACAGGGCAGTACGACGACTCCCGATCCGCCGTCCACGAAGCTCGACACCGCGTGGTTCTGGTACTCGCGCAGGTTCCACTCGCTGGTATCGAGGGCGATCGGATGCGGCGTGCCCGGGGTGTACCCGGCGAGGTCCTCCGCCGGCCAGCCGAGCTTGACCAGCTCCTGCTTCACCTGCCCGCGCGCCCAGGCCTGGATCTGATAGCGGTCGATCGCCGGACCTTTGCCGCGCTGGTCCTCCGGGAGGAAGAGCAGGGGGGCGATGCGCTTGGCCCGCACGATCTCGCTCAGCACCGCGGCATCCGTCGACCGCAGCATGAGGGTGCCGTTCTCGTCGCGCTCGATGACGAGCCGGCCGTAGCGGCCGACGGTCTCGGCGATGTCGATCGAAACGCTCTGGGGGATGGGGAACTTGGAATACTTCTCGAGCGTGTCGAGCATGTTCTCGGCGGTGTGACCGGCGGCGCGAGCGTTCCAGAGCCCGAGGCGGGTGATGCGATACGTGTGGATGTGCTCGGGTGCGCGCTCGAGCTCCGCGAACACGGCTAGGTCGTGGCGAGCATCCTCAGCGGCGGGGTGCGCGACCTCCAGCAACACGGTGCGGTCGCTCTGCACGATCAGGGGTCCAGACAGCGCATCCACCTCGCAAGCCTAGGTCACGCTGGTGGGTGGTCTTCTGTGACCGCCGGCGCTACTTCGCCGGGGAGATCCCGGCGATGCGCGATAGCGGCAGGGTGCGCTCGATCGCGGCGCGGTTGTCGCGGCCGCGCAGGCGTCCACCGGCGACGCTCGTCGGCTCGAGTTGGTAGTCCACGAGGGTGCCGTTCGGCATGGTCACTGTCACCGTGAGAGGTGTCTTGGCCTTGATCGCGGCATCCAGTTGGCGGATCAGCCAGGCGTGGCCCGTCTCTTCCTCCTCCGGTTCACCGCCGAGGCGCAGCCGTTCGATGAGCGCGTCCACCGGATTGATTCCCGCAGGCGCAACGGCCTTGGCGTGGCGCTGCCGCCGCAATGCGACGATCTCACCGGCAGCATCCTCCGCGGCAACGGGGTATCGCGCGTCGCTCAGCGACCAGAACACCACGTCGAGGGGGAAGCGACTCTGCACCCGGGTGGCAGAGGTGCGCTCGAAGCCAAGGGACGAGAGGCTCTGGTCCACCAGGATCGTGCCGATGAGCAACTCGTCATCGGAGCGGATGTAGCTGCGGGCATCCGGTCTCGGATCGGCGATGCTGCCCACCCTCACCTGTCCGTAGCGGCTGGATGCCTCGCCGATGAGGTAGTTGAGCGGCTGGGGGATGCCGGTGAGCGAGATTCCGCCGAGAAACTCCAGGATCGACTCCGCCGTCTCGCCCGCGGCCATCGCCCGATTGACGCTCGAGGTGGACACGCGGTAGCTCGAGGCGAGCGCGCGACTCTCCACGTCGGCGAGCGACCGCAGCCGGGCATCCACCCGGGGCGTCAGCGGCCCTGGTGCGACCACCGAGAGGTCGTGCTGCAGATAGACCTGCTCGACCTCTGCGGGCAGCAGCGCGGTCATCGCCTCTTCCGCGGGGCGGATGCCGTCGGCGAGCAGCAGGGACCCGGGTCCGGTGGGCGCCTGGTTGGCGGTGATGCCCAGCAGTTCGGCGTCGCGGGTGTAGGCGCCGATACGTTCGTCCATCCAGTCGCCGCCCGCCGGATAGAGCCAGTCGATGTACCCGCGCAGGCCGGAACCCCAGAGAGCGTGGGTGCGCTCGCCGAGGAGCTGGCGGATGTCGGCGGGCAGGCGTTCGAACCAGGCCGCGCCGAGAGTGGCCCAGCGCGCCCCCGTCGAGCGCTGCAGCCAGGCGCCGCCGCTGTCGGTGATCATCCACGATCCGGTCTCACGAGCCACGAGCCCGGCGCGGTCGGCGACAGCGAGAAAGACGGCGACGGATTCGAGATCGACGCTCATCGCATGGGCGAGACGCTTGCTGTCGGGCAGGGCGACACCGCCCTTCGCCAGCTCGCGGGCGGGGTCTCGCTCCACCTCGACGAGGAGCTCCGTGATCGCGGTGATGGCGGCGAAGGCACGTTCGGCACCCAGGCGGTCGATGAATCGGCGGTCGACATCCGGCACCGGTTCGAGGGCGGCCGGGGCATTCGTCGACGCGAGGTCGGCGAGAGAGGGAAGTCCGAAAGCCGGCCAGGAGCGCAACTGGTCGCGGACGCTGCCGTAGGCGGCGAATCGATGGGACTCGGCTTCGACGAGCAGAAGGGCGGTTGCTCCGGAAACGCGGTCGGAGATGGACTCGGCCGACACCTCGCGGCCGGAGAGGGCGGAGAGTCGTGCGGCGATGTCCGTTGCGGTGGGCGGTCCGGTCTCCTCGGTGAGCTGCCCGATCGCGGCGAGCACCGCCAGCGTCTCCCGGTCGAGGCGCATGAGGATCTGCTGGACGGACGCGCGATCCAGGAAGGCCTCGGCGAGGTCGAAGAAGTCCTTGATGCCGGAGGGTGAAATCTCCCGTGCCCGCAGAGTTGCGGCGAGGGCCGTGTCGTCCATCGCGCGGAGGCGCGTCGCCAGGGACAGGGTGTCACTCATGTCTGCCCACCCGTTCCTTGGTCCAGCGGCCCCCGTTCGGTGGCATCAGATCAGCGGCACCGCTGAATCGCTGCGTGCTATTTCTTCGTGCTGGTGTTGCGGGCCGTGCGCGCTGGCGCTGCCGTTGTGGATTTCGCCTCGCGACTGCGCCGGATGCCGCTGATGACGATCAGCACGATGATGAGGACGAATCCGATGGGCAGTCCGACACCCGGAAGCAGGGCTACCGCCTGCCAGAATCCCCCCCGAAACTGGTTGCCCGGAAGGCCAGATGCAGTGGCGATGATCACCGTGAGGAACGCCACTATCGACAGGCCCACGATCCCTGCGATCATGAAGGCCAGCACGCTTTCGTTACGATGAATGGTCACCGGGGTTTCTTTTGCCACAGTCCTAAGGATACGGCCCCCGACTCCCCGTAGGGTTACGGGCACAGCCAAGTGAAAGAGGTACCGCCATGCCCACCGGCAAGGTCAAGTTCTACGACGAAGAGAAGGGCTTCGGCTTCATCAGTTCTGATGACGGCCAGGAGGTCTTCCTTCACGCCTCCGCGCTTCCCGCCGGCACCACGGTCAAGGCCGGCGCCAAACTCGAATTCGGTATCGCCGATGGCAAGCGCGGCGCTCAGGCGCTCTCGGTGCGGGTGCTCGAAGCCCCTCCGAGCCTCGCCAAGCTGAGCCGCAAGCCCGCGGATGACATGTCGATCATCATCGAGGACCTGGTCAAGCTCCTCGACGGAATCGGCACCAACCTCAAGCGCGGCCGCTACCCCGACAGCAAGCACGGCAAGACGATCGCCGCGATGCTGCGCAAGGTCGCGGATGAACTCGATGCCTGATTCGGCGGCATCCTCTTCCGAACCAGCAGCTTCGAATGTGCCTGCTTCTGTAGCGCTCGACTCCGACTTCGACCTGGGGCGGACCGCGCTGCTCGAAATCACCTCGGCCGAGTCCATCGGTGACCCCGCGGGATCGATCGACAGCGGCGAAGGCGTGACCACGGTCTACTTCGAAACGCTGCTTTCCGGCTACCCGGGCTGGCGCTGGACCGTGAGCATCGCGCATCTCGAGGACGCTCCGGCGAGCGTGCTCGAGACGGAACTCACCCCGGGTGACGATGCCCTGCTGTCGCCGGCGTGGGTGCCGTGGGTGGATCGCCTCGCCGACTACACCGCAGCCCAGGACACGGCGGTGGAGGATGACGAGTCCAACGACGAGCTCGACGACGACTCCGATGACGACGACGACGACGAGTCGGACGAGAGCGACGTCGACGAATCGGACGACGAGGATTCAGACGACGACGAGTCCGATGATGACGATGACGATGACGACGACCTCGGGAGTGACGTGCTTCACGGCGGCGACCTCGACGGCGTCGATATCGACGACCTCGATGAGTCGGACGACGACGATGACGACGAATCAGACGACGACGACCCAGACCTCGACGATCCTGACGATCCCGAGGACGAGCACGAGCGCTCCGTCTGACCGAACCGACCTACTTCGGGCGCTTCGCCGCGTAGATCAGACCGGCGAGCCCGAGCAGGATTCCGACGGCGCAGGTCCAGAGGATGGGGCCATTGCCGGAGTCGCTCAGCGGCCGCAGGAAGAGCAGCACGATGATGGTGGCGATCACCCAGACCGCCAACCCCACCAGCAGCGGGCGGCGGTCATCCGTCTTCACCGGCACCGGGTCGGGGCGGCGTTCGGAATCCTTCAGGAAGAGCCGCATGCTCAGCTGTTCTCCACGACGAACTCGATGGAGGACACGAGGGCCCGCACATCATCCGGCTCGATCGCGGTGAAGGTGGCGACGCGCAGCTGGTTGCGACCGAGCTTGCGGTAGGGCTCGGTGTCGACGATGCCGTTGGCTCGCAGGGTCTTCGCGATAGCGGCCGCGTCGATGCTGTCTTCGAAGTCGATGGTGACGACGACCTGCGAGCGGTGATCGGGGTTCGTGACGAAGGGGGTCGCATAGGTCGATGCCTCGGCCCAGTCGTACAGCACGGTGGAGGACTCCCTGGTGCGGGCATCCGCCCAGGCCAGTCCGCCGTTGCCGTTGATCCAGTCGATCTGGTTCTCCATGAGCAGCAGGGTCGAGAGTGCCGGGGTGTTGAGCGTCTGCTTGAGGCGGGAGTTGTCCACCGCGTTCTTGAGGCTGAGGAACTCCGGGATCCAGCGCTCGCTCGCCGCGATGCGCTCCACCCGCTCTATCGCGGTGGGGGAGAAGAGGCCGAACCACAGGCCGCCGTCCGAGGCGAAGTTCTTCTGCGGCGCGAAGTAGTAGACGTCGGTCTCGGCCGCCTCGAAGTCGATGCCACCGGCCGCGCTCGTCGCGTCCACCACGGTGAGGGCGCCCGGGTCTCCGGCGGCGCGGATGACCGGGGCCATCACTCCCGTGGAGGTCTCGTTGTGCGGCCAGGCGTAGACGTCGATGCCGGAGGTGATCTCGATCTCGCTACGGGATCCGGCGGGCGCGTTGATCACGATCGGTGCCTTGAGGAAGGGGGCGCCGGCGGCCTGCGCGAACTTGGATCCGAACTCGCCGAAGGTGAGGTTCTGGCTGCGCTTCTCGATGAGCGAGAACGCGGCAGCATCCCAGAATGCGGTCGATCCGCCGTTGCCGATGACGACCTCATAGCCGTCGGGAAGGCGGAAGAGCTGCGACAGCCCGGACTGCACCCGCCCGACGAGGTCCTTGACCGGTACCTGGCGGTGGGACGTACCGAGGATGTTCGCCCCGACGCTCGCGAGATGGGCGAGCTGTTCCGGACGCACCTTGGACGGACCACAGCCGAATCGTCCGTCGGCGGGCAGGAGGGACGAGGGAATGGTCAATTGCGGCATGGGGCCAATTCTATGGGAGCGGTTTCGGCACGGAATGCCGGGGCTGTGCCGCAGGTTAGGCTTACCTGAGAAGCACGCAGCGTTAGGAGGCGACGATGGCCGATCTCATTGACACCACTGAGATGTACCTCCGCACGATCTACGAGCTCGAGGAAGAGAACATCTTCCCCCTCCGCGCGCGCATCAGCGAGCGACTCGGCCATTCCGGGCCCACTGTCTCGCAGACGATCGGCCGCATGGAGCGCGACGGTCTGGTTGTCGTCGAGGGCGACCGCCACCTGGCCCTCACTGCGGAGGGTCGCAGCAAGGCCGTGCATGTCATGCGCAAGCATCGCCTCGCCGAGCGCCTGCTGGCCGATGTCATCGGCCTCGACTGGGCTCTCGTGCACGAGGAAGCATGTCGCTGGGAGCATGTGATGAGCGAGTCGGTGGAGCGCCGCATCATCGAGCTTCTCGAGCACCCCACACACTCCCCGTATGGCAACCCGATCCCGGGCCTCGATGAGCTGGGCGATCACGCGGTCGGCCAGTTCTCCGACGGTGTCGTGAACATCGTCAACTACACGCTCGGTGCGGTCGGACCGATCACCGGCGTCATCCGTCGTCTCGGTGAGCCTGTGCAGTACGAGGTGGAACTGCTCGAGCAGTTGCGCACGGCCGGTGTGCTGCCGGGCGCGAAGGCGAGCTTCACCGCCGTCGGTTCGTATGTGCTCGTGCAGGTGGAGGGCCACGAGGATGGCCTCGAGCTGCCCACCGAGGTCGCCATCCACGTCTACGTGGGAATCTAACAACGCGTTAACGCTTCGTTTCGGTGCGTGCCGTGCCTTCGATTGCGCGTATTTTCTGGGTTACGCTGGGTTTCTTGCACTTCTGAGAGTCGTTTTCGAAAAGAGCCCGATGTCACAGTCACGAGCCATCCAATCCGTGGATGCGCGCGCGTACTTTTTCATACGGCACTGCTGTCAGCAACGGGTGGGCTTCCACGCGGGTAATCATCAGGCACTGTCTCACTGACAGTGCCTTTTTGTTTGCCCGAAACCGCCTGCTGCCCGCGTTCGACCACGACGCCCAGAACGCAAGGTGCATCGATCTGCCTGGAAGCCGTCCAGGCATTTTCGAAAGGATGACAATGCGCACGCTGGTCCTCAATGCGGGCTTCGAGCCCCTCGCCGTGGTGTCGTTCAAGCGAGCGCTCGTGCTCGTGATGAACCAGAAGGCGACGATCGTCGCGGCGGATGCCGGGCATCCGGTCTGGGCGGCATCCGGTTCCTATGATCGCCCGTCTGTCATCTTGTTGACACGATACGTGCGCATCCCGAACAGCCGACTGATTCCGGTGTCGCGTCGCGGTGTGCTGCGTCGCGACGGACAGCGCTGCGGATATTGCGGGGGAGCTGCCAACACGATCGACCACGTTCTGCCGCGCTCGCGTGGGGGCGCCGACAGCTGGGAGAACCTCGTGGCGTGCTGCCTCAAGTGCAACAACGTGAAGGGCGACCGCACGCCGGCCGAGATGAACTGGACCCTGCGCGTGCGCCCGAAGCCGCCCCACGGCACGGCCTGGCTGGTGCGCGGGGTCGAGCGCGCAGAGGCCGAGTGGGAAGAGTTCCTGCCCGCGGCCTAGCTCCGCCGGCACGAAGCCATATCGCGCGTCACGGGGTGTCTCCCCGATATACCGCTACCATGACGAACATGAGCAATCCTGTGCCGTCATCACCTCCGCCCGGCTGGTACAGCGACGGTCCCGCCACGCCCGGCCTCCGTTGGTGGGATGGATCAGCCTGGACCGAGCACCGCCACGTAGTGGACGCGGCTCCGGAGCAGAAGAAGCCGCGGCTCCGGCCCACGGTCTCCACTTGGGTGGTGGGTGCGATCCTGGCCCTATTTCTCTTCATCGGACTGGCATCCGGGGGCGCCTCCGGATTTCTCATCACACTCGGTATCGCTGCGTTCCTCACCGGGATCTACTCGGTGGTGTTCGGTCGCACATCATGGGCACTCATCCCGTCCCGTAAAGTCGGCGCAGCCGTGCTCGGCGGCGCGCTCGTCTTGACCATCGCCGGAGGCGCGGTCGCTGCACCGTCGCCCTCCGCATCGCTGGCCGCGTCCGTGGTCGAACCGACGGATTCCCCGAGCCCGTCCGCGAAAGCACCCTCCGTCGCGTTCACTGCCGAGGAGCCGGCGGACCCAAAAGTCGCCACCACTCCTGAGAGCGACAGTTCGGTCGCGATAGAGAGTTCCGCTGACACGGACGCAACGGCCTTTTCGGTGCTAGCGACGCTTCCCGTCAAGGGCCGAGCGCCCATGACGGGATATGCGCGCGTCGCCGACTTCGGAGCCGCATGGCTGGATGTCGATAGGAACGGATGCGACACCCGCAACGACATCCTCTCCCGCGACCTCACCGGCACCACCATGTCAGGAAGCTGTCGAGTGCTCACCGGCGAATTGGCGAACCCCTATCTCGGCACCTCGATGTCCTTTGTGCGTGGCTCCGCGACATCCGCTCTCGTTCAGATCGACCATGTGGTCTCTCTCGGCGACGCGTGGCAGACGGGCGCCCAGCAATTGACGTCGGCCCAGCGCATCTCGCTGGCCAACGATCCGATCAACCTGCTGGCCGTCGATGCGAGGTCGAACGACCAGAAGGGTGCCGGCGATGCGGCCACCTGGCTGCCGGCGAACAAGTCCTTCCGCTGCGAATACGTCGCAAGGCAGATATCGGTCAAAGCCACTTACGGCCTGTGGGTGACGACTGCCGAGGGGGAAGCTATGGCGCGGGTGCTCGCGAGCTGCCCCGACCAGCGAGCTTTCACATCATCATTCGCCCCCGCGCCCGTGGTGGTCGCGGCGCCGGAAATCGTTGCGCCAGCTCCGGCGCCGGTAGTCGTCGCGCCCGCCCCGGCAGCGCCCGCTCCGGCTGCGCCGAAACCCGCAGCTCCCGCTCCTGCCGCTCCTGCTCTAGTTTCCCCAGGCGCTTTCTGCCCGGATGCAGCGGTCGGCCAATCCGGCGTCGCAGCGAACGGCAAGACCTACACCTGCGGTAGCAAAGGCGCTGACGCGAAGGGCCACTACCACTGGAATTCCTGATCGACGCACGCTCGAGAACCCGTCGCGTGCGCCTGCGGCTAAACTCGACTGGCCAGCCTCTGTAGCTCAATGGAAGAGCAGTTCCGTCCTAAGGAAACGGTTGGGGGTTCGAGTCCCTCCAGGGGCACCAACATGTCAGCGATTGCGGTGAGTCGGACATTCGAGTTGAACCCTCAATCGGGTCAAAAACACGTAAACCCCGCGAAAATCCCACGGAAATTCTTCACAGCATCCACCTCACCTAGCACGGTTCAGTGCGAGTTGGATTGATCCACTCCACCTAGTCAGAGCCGGTAAGCGAAACCGGCGATGTCAAACGAATCACGCCGACGGTCTTGGGCTCATAACCCAGAGGTCGCAGGTTCAAATCCTGCACCAGCACACTGTCCCCGCAACAGACAAAGGCCGGAAATCCAAGGATTTCCGGCCTTTGTGTTTGGCGGTAATAGATCGATGTCACCACTAACTCACCGTTTATTCGTCCTGAGAATGGTTTCTTCAGAGCTTCTGCCCGACGGGATTCTGTTGAACCCGGGCGATCCGGGTTGTCGTGGGATAGGCGAAGCACTGAATCGGCCTGACTTTCGTTCCTAGCGAGAGCCTTATCCGGCGGGTGCCGGTTGGGCGGATTCTTTGTCTGCGTAGTATGCGTTCTCGACCTCGGTCGGGGTTCGCATGTCGAGCTCTGCGTGGAGTCGCTGGTTGTTCCACCACCACACGTATTCGAGGGTGGCGAGCTCGACCTGTTCGACTGTGCGCCACGGACCCTGCTGGCGGATCAGCTCCGTCTTGTAGAGGTTGTTGACGGCCTCTGCCATCTCATTGTCATAGCTGTCGCCGACAGTTCCGGTGGAGGGCACCGCGCCGAGTTCGACGATGCGATCGGTTCAGACCATCGCCATATAGTTCGCGAGTTCAACCGGTCGGAGTGACACGTAACCCCGGTGAGGTCTCCGCCTGCGTCCCACGCCGCCATATCGAGAGCCTGCATGGGCAGGATTTCGGCCCGCAGTGTCGCTGCGACGTTCCAGCCGACAATGCGACGCGAGTAGACATCAGTGACGAACGCGACATAGGCAAACCCTGACCACGTTGCGACATAGACCACGTCGCAGACCCAGAGTCGCCGCGGACCGGCGGCGGTGAAGCGGCGGTTGACGAGGTCCTTCGGCCGCTGCAGCGCGGGGCCGGACTTCGTCGTGAACACCTTCTTCGACTTGCGCACCCCGCGAACGCCGGCATCCCGCATGAGTCGCTCGACCTGGTCTCGACCGATCGCCCACCCTTGCCTGCGCATCAAGGCATGCATCTTCCGGCGCCCCTAGACGCCGTAGTTCTCCGCATGAAGACGAACGATCTCGGGCACCAGGAGATTGTCACGCAGCTGCCGCGCGGACGGCGTCCTGCCCGCAGCAGCGCGATAGCCGCGTGAGGTCAGGAATCCTCTCACTGCCGGGCGCAGGACCTGGCAGATGAGCTCGACCGGCGAAACGATCCCGGTGCTCGTTGATGAACCGGATCATCTCGTCGAGGGGCGGTCGAGCTCCTTCGCGAAAAACACGCTCGCGGCCTTCAAAATCTCGTTGGCCTTCCGCAGCTCGGCGTTCTCCCGCTGCAACCGTTTGATCTCCACGGCCGCCTCCGTGGTCACTCCGGACCGTTTGCCATGGCCAACCTCGTAGCGGCGCTGCCAAAGCCGCAACGTCTCCGGGCTCATCCCGAGCATTCCCGCGACGTGACGGATCGCGGTCATCAAATTCGGGTGCTCCGGCCGAGCCTCCGCGAGCATCCGCAGCGCCCGCTCACGCATCTCCGGTAAATACTCCCTGTTCATGATGTTCCATCCTTACTTCAAGAACGGAACGAAAGTCAGGCCGATTCAATACCTTGGTGTCATGACTATTTGCATCGGCTCGACCCAGCCGAGTCCGCACCTCTAGGTTCGTTCTACTCCACAGTGATCAATGCCGCGAGCGTCCAAAATAGTATCCAGACATTAAGAGCGCGTAGACGTGCGTCGAGCTCGAGCTCGCGCTCGCGACCGAGCATTGTGATCGCATTTGAAGTGACCGCGCTGCTCAAGGGAATGTCTCCACAGTTGAGTAGCCTGGTTCCTGGCACGACATCGTCCGGGAGGTAGCACAGTGACCGACTCCTGGGGGGATATTGACGGACCGTCTCTTCTTGCTGTTGCGAGCTCACTGCAGCTTCGCCTTACCAACGTTCACGCCTTAGTTCGCTTGCAACGTCTTGCTGCGTTTGCTGCGCGTCTGCCGCCACGGCCGGCGGCTAGAAAACTCTCGTCATCGACGATCAAGCGGTTGCTCAACTTGGACGAAGTGGGCGGCCCCGATATTCGCCAGCAAGAAGATGCCTTCGAAGGCATCTATGTCGTGGAGATACCGTTCTACGGCGGCCCTCGGCTCGTTTTGCAAGGGCAGGCGACCGAGTGTGGTCGTGTCGCGGCCATGATACTCACGGCGATCTTCGGGACGCCTGTAGGTACGTTCCCTAAGGGATACCTGCTTCGCGCGAAGGTACTTGCGAAGTTTGTGCTCGAGCTCAGCGACAGTATTTGCCGCTCCGCGGGCCTGCAGGTTGGTGATGTGCCTTCGGATAACGACCGAATCGAGGTTCCGAGCGCGTCTTCGATGAGCAATCAAGCGTCAGGGGTGCAGATGACGGAAAGGGATGTTTTCGCCGAATATCCGGCGCACCTGGTCGAGTTCCTTTCGGAGAAATTGATCCAGAATCAGGGAGAAATTCCGCCGTGGACGGAAGGTGAACTACTTGATGACCAGATCATCTTGAAACCCTTGGTACGGAGCGGGGGCCTTATCACGATCGCCTCGCCCGGTGAACTGACCGCGTATCTTCGTCATCAGCTTGTGCTCGAGGCATACGAATGGAAGTGCCACGAGGCGCTCGCACTCGCCGTACGCGAACTCACAGCCGCAAGAGCGGTCGAACTGCTGCGCGGCATCACCGATGAACCATTCGAAGACATCGAGGTCGCCGACTCGGCCCTAATCCGACTCACGGCACCGTATGACACGGACAAAACTCTGGACGTCATTGTGTTCTCGGATGATCTTCAGGACTATAACCCGGACTCTCCTTACGGTAGCTGGAATGCGTGGCCGCTTGCGGACCAGGCCGCCTCAGTTTTCAACGATGGCCGTTCGTCGCCGGACAAGACGCTGCGCCTCATCATCTATCAGGGAATCGGTCGAGATATGGGCTTCGCGATCCCAAATTCCAGAGAACCCGCGCCTACTCTTTTCCTGCCCCTCGGAGACCTAGAAACCATCCTCCAAACACCTGGGACAGACGATCTCACCTTGTGGTACTTCGCCCGAGCTTCGGAGAAGTTTCAGGCCGATACGCACGTCTTGAGTTTTTCTGCCGTCGATCTTTACTCGATGTACCACGACCAGAGAGACAGCTTCTACACAAGCGACGACGCAAGACCCAACGCGGTGTTCGTCCAGGTCGCGCGCGGACAAGACCTCCGCGTCGAGAACTTCCGGAAGATCGGTCGGAGAGATCTTGTGCATCCGACCTCTCAGACCCTCGTCGAAGCACACGCGATGCACGGGATCTCCTCTCCCGTTCACATGGCCAGCGGCAGTTCTGGGGTCTCCTTCTTCGTGAGCCTCCGTCCAATCCCTGCTTGGGTGCATCTCGAGCGAAGTGCGCAGGGGAAATCACGTGGGTTCCTCTTCGAGATCGGTGAAGCCGTCGCCTTCTGGATCTGGCAGATCCACTTACTCGCACCCGAAGTGTTGGGCCACCTGCCCGAATCGCCCCTTCAAGTGACCGTCATCGAAGACATCTTGGAAGAAGGCCCGTCCGCAGAAGGTGAGTGGATTCGTCCTCTCACCGATTCGTCCGGTCGGCGAACGCTGCGTATTCAGCAGTGGCCAACGCCGAAACCGAATGATCCCTCCAACGAGATCGACCGAGACATCGTGAGCGCCCTCTTGCAAGTCTTGGAAGTCGGCACACCAACGCGTTCCGCTGCCGATCGCGACGCCCTGATCGATCGCTTGGCACCGCCAGGCTTCAAGAAGATGATCCATCTATTCGGTTCCGACGACGACCCACTCAAGTGGCCGGGGGAACTCACTCCTGCACGCCGAACGCAAGACGCTGTGTTCGCGCGTGTTCTCGATGAACTCGGCGAGCACCTCACCGAAACCCTCGGTCTCAACGTTGGTCCTATCGCTCCCGAGGAGCGAACCAAGTTTCTTAACAACACAGTAAGCGTCTGGCTCATCGATCAGTTGAACTCGGTCATCGCCGATCTTGAGCAAAAGGGCCTGTTGCTGGGTCTCCTCGAACAATACGAAGCACTGATCTCGGAAACGACGCGCGAGCGCGATCATCTTCAGGCCAGGATCGCGTGCTTCGGAGCAGAAGACGACCAAGCCCTGAAGATGGCGAAGCACGCTAGCAAGGCGACGGCCTCGTCGCTCGCGAGTAGGTTCCTCATCGAGTACGTCTCAGCGGCACCATCTACGGGGCACCAGCCGCTGACCCGAGAGCGCTACGATCATCTGCTCGCGTTGGCGTCGGAGATCGTCGACACGGGGATGCTGTCGGATGCCATCCAGCACGGCCTCACAGACATCGAGCTCAGCGTGCTGCCGTCAGGAAGATTCGGGACCAATCACGACGAGGACAATTACTACCGTGCCTTGGCCGGCTTTGGGCAGGCACGAGCCGAGAAGGCTTTCGCCGAAGCATCGGCTCACGGGCTGACGGAAGATGAGGTGGAGTCGGCCGCAATACCGATCGCGGAAATCGATGCATGCGCTGTCCTCGAATTCGGATTCTCGTACACGGACTTCGCAGCCGCGTGCGGACAGATCCTCGGCCTGGCGAACGAACAGAACCAAGGCGACGTCCTCACTTTTGCCCACGGAGAGATCGAGCAGCGCCTGCGAACAGAACTCGGATGGTCTGCTGAGAAGGTGCTCGCCTTCATCGCAGGGTCAACATTAGGTCCCATCGGCTCGGGCCCAGACCACTTTTGGCAACGTCGGGCCGATGTCTACCCGTGGCGGTTCAATCGCGAGCGGTCCTATCTTCGGCGACCGCTGATTTGTCACGAGACGGACGGTATTGCGGTCGTCAGCGGCCGCCGCAATCTTTGGCAAGCACCCGGATACCGGCTCAATCAGTTCCGCACGGGTCGATTGCAAGCCAAGACCAGAGGCCTGAACGCAGCTCTAGGGCGACAGCGCAAGCGGAACGGGGAACTCTTCGAGGTCGATGTCGCCAGTCGCTTGAAGCAACTTGGGTTCACGAACGTGCGACGCAGGCTTCGCCGCGTCGGACAATATGACTTCCGAAATGTCGACGGTGAAGACATCGGCGATATCGACGTAATCGCAGTTGATCAGCTGTATAAGGTCATCGTCGTGGTCGAGGCAAAGGATCTCGAAGTGGCTCGCACCCCGGCGGAGCTTGCGAACGAGGTCGAAAATCTCGTTTACAAAGCCCTGCCCCGTCTCGGTAAACGAACGGCCTGGGTTCAGGGACATCTTCAGCCCGTCCTTGCCGAACTCGGCATAGCAAACGCGACAGGGCATTGGGAAGTGCGGTCCGTTGTAGTCGTTGACGAGGGTCTTATTTCCGAGCGACTGCTCAAAAACGAAGTACCAATCGTGGCGATCAACAAGATCGAGACAGTGCTCACCGCATCTCGGGACCCGAGTTCACAACGTCGAAAGCGGCAGGAATTCGGGTCCGGCGGATAATTTGGCCTGCTGGTGTTGATTGGGAACCTTGGCTCCTGTTAGGCAAGGATGTTGCCTGTGCGAGCAACAAGCTGCGCTGTGTGACCCTCGCAAAGCCGCTCGCGGCTGCGCTAATTGAGCGCCGACGTAGCTCTGTGGGCGCCGCCGAAGAGACTCGGTTGGAGTCGGAGATCGACGTGGAACCGAATGTCGCTACGGTTCGAGTCGCTCGCGGTGAAAGCCGTACCAGGTAGTGGACCGGTGGCCGTCGGCACAAGCATCGTTGCGCCGGCAATTTCACTGTCACTCTGGTATCGAGACTTCTGGATCCGGCACTGGTTGAGTCCCGCATAGTGGTGTAACTCACGGTGGCTTCCGCGTCGGTGACGACGTGGGCGCGGCCACCGTGTGATCCTTCGAGGAAACTCTCACATCCCACTCGAAAGGCATCATCACGATGACCG
>NZ_JAYLVL010000001.1:0-1004210 GCF_046156175.1 Lacisediminihabitans sp. H27-G8 | reverse complement strand
TCGGATGGCGTCCTACTCGGTCCCCGTCCGATTCATCGGCCGGCTTGTCCGGGTATCTCTTCGCGCATCCGAAGTCGTTGTCTTTGATGGGCGCACGGAAATTGCCCGGCACCCTCGGGTCGTTACTATGCACGGGCAGAGCGTGAGCCTCGACCACTACCTCGAGGTCCTCCAACACAAGCCCGGCGCCCTCCCGGGATCGACCGCTCTCGCCCACGCTCGAGCAGCCGGCGTCTTCACATCGGCTCACGAGGCGTTCTGGGCGGCAGCACGAAAGACCGACGGTGACGCCGGTGGAACCCGCGCACTGATCGACGTCCTGCTTCTCCACCGATCAATGGCGACTGAGGACATCGTCGCCGGAATCACTGCAGCGCTCACGGTCGGCGCGGTCACAGCCGACGTCGTCGCGGTCGAGGCCCGACGGCACGAAGCGTTGGGTGGGTCCCGCCCCGACCGTCCTCTCGTCGAACATGGTCGTGGTCCCGAGCGACGGGTGGTCAGTCTCACCCAGCGCCGCCTCGCCGACCCGGCTGCCGTCATCGCCGGCCTCCCGGCCGACACCCGGCCGTTGCCGTCGGTTGCCGCCTACGACCAGTTGCTGCGCCTGCCCGAGCAGAAGGCCCCGGAAGCCGCGCCCACCATTAAGAAGGGAACAGGTTCATGACCGCGACAACGAGTATCACCACCACACTCCGCAGACGGAGAGGCCTCACCGAGGAGGCGGCAAACGCGGCCATCGACCAGGCCTGCCGACGGCTCCGACTCCCGACGATCCGAGCAGTCGTCGACGAGGCCACAACCGCGGCGAGCAAGGAACAGCTCAGCTATCAAGGGTTCTTGGCCGAGCTGCTACTGGCGGAGTGCGACGACCGCGACCGGCGCTCCTCCGTCCGGCGGGTCAAAGCGGCCGGGTTCCCGCGGGATAAGTGGCTTGGGGATTTTGACTTCGACGCGAACCCGAACATCAACCCGGCGACCGTCAACACCCTCGCCACCGGCGACTGGGTCCGGAAAGGGCGGCCTCTTTGTCTCATCGGCGACTCCGGGACCGGCAAGAGCCACCTCCTCATCGGCCTCGGGACGGCCGCTGCGGAGAAGGGGTTCCGGGTCAAATACACGCTCGCTACCAGGCTCGTGAATGAACTCGTGGAGGCGGCCGATGAGAAGAACCTGGCCCGCACGATCGCCCGCTACGGGAGGGTCGACCTGCTGATGATCGATGAACTCGGCTACATGGAACTCGACCGCAGAGGCGCCGAACTCCTCTTCCAAGTCCTCACCGAACGAGAAGAGAACAACTCCATCGCGATCGCTTCGAACGAGTCGTTCTCGGGCTGGACGAAGACCTTCCCCGACCCGCGGCTTTGCGCTGCGATCGTTGACCGGCTGACCTTCAACGGCACCATTATCGAGACCGGCACCGATTCCTACAGGCTCGCCCACAGCCAGAAACACCACCAGCTCAGCGACTAACGCTCAGCAGCAGTCGTCGTGCTCGATCTCGCGCTCTCCGGTCAACGCCGACACCGGAACTTTGCACGCCTCCCCGCGCCAGGCCTCGAGGCCTTCACGGACGGCGAATACCATGATCACGAGGGCGGCAACGGAGTCCGCCCAGGCCCAGCCGAACAGGATGTTCAGTAGCAGCCCGACGAGGAGAGCGGCGGAGAGGTAGGAGCAGATCAGGGTTTGCTTCGAGTCTGCGATCGCGGACGCTGAGCCCAGCTCCCGGCCGGCCCGTCGTTCCGCAACACTCAGGAACGGCATCACCACCAGGCTGACCGCGGCCAGAACAACGCCGACCGGGCTGTGATCTGCTTCCCGCACACCGAATAACGACAATCCGGCGTCGACGGTCACATAGGCGGCAAGGGCGAAGAACGACCAGGCGATAACTCGGAGGGCCGTCTTCTCGCGTTTCTCAGGGTCGGGGGCGGCGAATTGCCATGCCACAGCGACCGCGGAGAGGACCTCGACGATGGGGTCGAGACCGAATCCGATCAGAGCCGCCGATGACGCGGCGCTTCCGGCCGAGATCGCGATGACAGCCTCGACGACGTTATAGGCAATCGTCGCTGCCACGATCCACCGGATCCGCCGACGGAGGAGCATCTTCCGGTCCGGCCGGATCTCGTCTTGCAGGACCTCGTTGGCACGTCCAGCCGCTGGGGCGCTCATGCGCCGGTCCCGCAGCAAAGCGGCACGTCGCACGCCTCATCCAGGCAATCAGCTCCGTCATCGACCGCGAGAACAACGTCCACCAACGCGACAAGCGCACGGGTCACATGCGGGTCCGCGATCTCATACCGAGTCGAACGGCCCTCGGGAACAGCGGCCACGATCCCGCAACCGCGCAGGCAAGACAGATGGTTGGACACGTTCGACCGCGTCAACTCCAACTCCCGCGCCAGCTCGCCCGGATATCCAGGGCCATCCAGCAGCGACAGAAGAATCCTCGACCGGGTCGGATCCGCCATCGCCCGACCCAAACGATTCATCACGCCCACCCGCGAAGCAATAGTCAGCATCCGCTGACGTTACATCGCCTACTGACCAATCACAATGGCACCGACCGCGAGTGGGTCCGGCTTAGATTGCCCGTGACACCCCGAAACAGCCGAAGTGGGTCCCACTTATATTGCCCTGGTGGGTCCGAAATACCTCGACATAGGCAAAAGGCGGCACACTCAGAAACCTACCCTTGCGCAGCGGCACGCTACTCCTCGGAAAAGAGGCCAACTGCCGACCGGGAATGAGTTCGCGCTTGCCACGTAGGCGCAGCAAATGAGAGGTGCGCTGACCCGTCGTCGTCACTACCCGACGACGGCAGGTCGAGGGACATTCCTCGGCGCTGCCGCACTTCATCTCCTCGCCGGTAGCGACAGCTGACAGCAGCATTCAGAGACTTCCCACCGATACACACGATGCTTTCGCGTGCGTCAATCCAGCCGTCGCTGTTTGAGGTGAATTTCGAGCGTGCGTGATTCTTACTACTGCGGCCATTCCACCATTCCCAAACAACGCCTCTCCAGCCTCGATTGGCCAGTCGGCGAGAATCAGTTGTTCTCATCGGGTCAAACAATTCATTGAAGTGGCTTCCTGCGCGAACGAGGCGGCTCGCATGGTTGCGGCGAAGTCGTCCGAAGGATAGTCCCTCGCTCCGACGACCTGAAATGCGACAATCCCACAGACACTAGGATCTTGAGGTTATTGAATGACAGGGTACTGGAAGTCCTCCTTTGGTCGGGTGTTCGTAGAGCGTTTTGTACACGCGAGATTGAGAATATCCTCAGCGGAAAAGGATCTCCCCTGAGGATGGTGAGAGCGAGTGGCAGGAGGTCGGTTGGGGTGCCCTGTCCCCGCGATGCGGCGATCGTCGTTCAATTCTCGTACGATCTGCTCATTTTATGCAGAAATCTTTTGACAGTCGATTCCCCCCTGCCTCAAGTCTTCTCGTGGCTTCCGGCCTGGAATCCAGTCGCTGAACTGAGCGAGACCCAGAATGATCATCAGGCTGCTCGACCGAGATATAGCGCCTGGCCTGCTCGTCATCTGTCGGTTGTCGTTGGGCTTGCGAGATAAGGTCGAGCAAAAGGAGTCACCATGCTGATTGGTCCCGACTTAGACGCGGCGGTTATCCGAGACGGATTCCCGGGGCAGCGGATGCTTGTGTTGCCCCGACCGCGCGTCGAACGGGCGCTGATGGTGCCGGCAACCCGAAGTCTTCTGGTGACGGATTGCGGCTATTTTCCGCATGCTCAACACCATGGTCGGAGCCGCTCGATTCCCATTCGACAGATAGTGGTCATCGTCTGCGCGCGCGGCCAGGGATGGTGCGAGACGCGCTCGGGTCGCTTTACGGTGAATGCTGGGCAGATGATCTTGCTCCCGCCAGGCGAATCGCATTCCTACGGAACGGACGAATTCAATCCGTGGACCCTCTGGTGGGCGCACATGGACGGACTAAGCGTCCCCGATTTCGTGGAGGTGGCTGCGTTGACGAGCGCGACCGCCGTGCGAACGGTGCCAGACATGTACGGCACCGTCGGTCTGATCGCAGAGATTATTCATTGGATGGAGCGTGACAGCACCGATGCCAGTCTTCTTCGTGCCGCGGGTGCCGCTTGGCATCTGTTGTCCACGGTCGCATCCGTGCGAGCAGTTACTGTCGGCGGTACCGATGACGCCATTGAGAGAGCGGCCCTCTATCTCCGCGAGCACGTCAACCGGCGGGTCAACGTCTCTTATCTGGCTGCGACGGCCGGTATGAGTTCGTCATACTTTGCGGCCCTTTTCAAGAAATATACGGGGGTTCCGGTCATGGCCTATCAAACCCAGCTGAGGATGGCCAGTGCACGCGAGCTTCTCGATACGACATCTCGATCCATTGATGACGTGGCCCAGGCGGTCGGGTATGACGACTCCTTCTATTTCGCGCGTCAGTTCAAGAACGTTCACGGGATGACGCCGTCCGCTTACCGGCGCCACGACAAGGGCTAAGCCGCTCCAAAAAAATTGCCCAGCGGACGCTTTATCAGCGACCGAGCAATGCTGCGCCCGCCTATGCAGCCACCAACGATCGCACCTGTCCACGGATCAGCTCGGCGAGGCGATTCCTTTCGACGACCGGGTCATCGATGAAAAGCAGCATGCTGGGGAGGCTGGTGGCAAAGAAATCGATCTTCGCCGGCTGCGTCCCGAACCACTCCGCCCACTCCGACAGCTCCTTGGCTAGGGCATCAGCTTCACTATGGGACCGGAGGCGGCGTAACGCTATTACGGCGAAGATAGTCTGAGAACTGAATCGCGTCGGAATAGTGTCAGTGAATCCCCCCATCGACGCCGCCGCCTTTTGCCAGTGCTGCTCGGCTCGAAGGTGGTTACCGCTCGCTTCGCTCGCATCACCAGCCATCAGATGGAGTTCAGCGATGTTCGCCAGAGCGTGCCTCGCCTCGCCGAGGGACTGAGGCGGGTTTAATGCCGACTCCATCAAACTCACAGCCTTCTCGGCGTCGCCCTCATTCAGAGCTGTGCGGGAAAGAGCGAGCAGCGTGCGATCCCAGACGCCAAGAACTTGGCCTTCGCCGCCCTCCCAAGGCTGAAATCGGCGATGCGTTAGCAGTTCGAGAGCCTCGGCGGCGCGCTCGCTTTCGACTAGCAAATTGGCGAAAGTGACGACGAGGTCATCGCGTAGGGCGACGACCTCGGTTCGCTGCTCGAGTTCGCGAAGCCTCTCGGTGACCGAATGACCTCGTCGAACGCACAACTGGTCGAACTCCGACCAGAGTTTCGGATCGTCGGGCTTCAATCGCAGGGCCTCGCGATAGTGGGCTAGTGCACTTTCCGGATCGTGCTGCACGTTGTAGGCGGCAATACCGAGATTGCGGAGGGCAACCACCGCGATGGAAGCTGCCGTGCCCGGGCGAACAGCGCTTTGCCAGAGTGACATCGCTGTGGAGTAGCGCTTTTTGTCGTACATCCAGTGGCCTAGAAGCGCTGACGCGAGCGAGTCGCCTGGTCTGAACTCGAGAATCCTCGTGAGCGTGTCTATGTCATCGAGTCGAGAGGGAAACGCGAGATCGGAATCAAGATCGTGAGCGGCAGCGATCGCACGGTCAGCAGCACCGTCCCGCGCGAGACCGAGCAGAATCGCGGCTTTGTGAAACTGGATCATCGGCCCGACGTTGGTCTGACCGATCGCCAGCGCGGGAACCAGCTTCGCCGCCGCGTCCAGCGTGGTAAGGGCATCGTGCGAGAAGCCGGCGTCTGCGTACTCGAGAGCAACGTCGAGCATGATGGTTGCGTCGTTGCTCGTCGCTGCTCCGGTCTGGTGGAGCGCCCATTGGTCTAGACGATCGATGGAAAGGGTGGCTGCCAACCGCTCGCGCGCTTCGTCTAGCCGTCCCGACTTCGCGAGCAATAACGCGAGCAGATCCGCCGCCTGCAGGTGGTTGGGATCGCGCGCCAGGACATCGCGCAGAGCGGTCATCGCGCGCTCCGGTTGTCCCGACTTCGAGAACTCACGAGCGACGGCGAATAGCGCGGTCGCCGCAAGGGCCGAGTCCCACGACGCGCGTGCGAGAAAGTCAACAGCGGCCGCTGAGTCTCCGCTCCGCGCCAGGGTCAGCCCGAGGAGATAGTGGGCGGAACCATCGGACGGTGTAGGGGCCCACTTCGTTCTCCGAGTGATGCTTTCTCGCAGCAGGGTAGCTGCCGACTGATAATCCGCTCTGGAGTAGGCGATGGCCCCGAGAGCAGCTGTCGCTCGGGATTCCTGGGGGTCCCGAGCGAGCACCTCTCGCCAGTATGGTTCCGGGCTTCTGGTCGCATGTCGATATTGCTCGAGATAGGTCGCGACGTAGATGAGCTCGTCGATCGACTCGATCGACTTCGGAGCTGCCGGCTCCTCCGCGGGCGGTGGTTCTGCCCGAGTCTTGTGAACGACGGTACCCATCTCGAACAATTCATCTTCCGCTGAACTGACCAGAGTGAGCCGCGCACCCTCCGCCGCAGCGTGGTGCCAAGGAATCGTCAGCTTCAGCGGCATGTCGGGCGCCAAGTCTGAGAATTTATCGAGGAGCAACTCGCCGGCTGACCCGGTTACCCGCAATCGTGTCTGCGTGAGTATTTCCGAAGCGATCAGACCGATGTGCAACTCACCGTCGATAATCTCCATTCGACCGGCCACGTCCCTGGTCGCCTGTTGGACCGGCCCTATCGAGCTGATTGGGTACCAGTACTGGCTAAATGTCTTTGTTTCGCCCGGCTGGAGGAAGGCGAAGTCGGGTTGGTTATCGGTGTACATGCCGGCCATCAGTTCGACGTAGGGACCGTCTCCGTCGGTCAGGTTGCTGTCCCACGCCCAACCGAAAGGCGAATTTCCCCAGGTCCACTGCTTCTTGCCCGGAGAGAAAGTGCGATCGGCCCAGTGGACGAATCCGGCATTTCGCCCGTGATCGTATCCTCCAAAGAATTCATCTGCGGTAGAGGTGACCATGAACGAGGTGGGAACCGGGATGTTTCGGTACCAGTCCAACCTGTCGGCATCCGGGTGGGTTGCGTCGACGCGAGCCGAGTAGTCGACCCCGTAGTAGGGCGAGGTCGGCCGGGGAAAGCTGGCCACCGCACGCTTGGCGTGATCGGCGACAAAATCGACATCCGTGGGAAAGATCGACTGGTAGTCGTCGTTCACTGCGGCGGCAGCATTAGCCCACCAGAGAAACGTCTGTTTGGTTTCAGAGCGATTGTAGAGCCGCACTCGCGCTTCAATCCGAGAACTGGTCGGTGAGAGGCGAATGCCGTGCATCCCTTTCATTCTCGAGAACGGGTCGTGATCCGAACACCACACGATCACGCTGCCGTCGGACTCGTATTCGATCGATACGTCCGTTGGCAGAAAAGTCGCCGGCCGGTGGTGCTGTGGCCAGTTGAATTCGATGCCGCCCGATATCCAAGGACCGGCAAGTCCTACCAGCGCCGGCTTGATGACGTTGTTGCGATAGAAAATATCGTATTGGGCGACCTTGTCGTAGGCGATGTGAATTCGTCCGCCCAATTCCGGCAGGATCACCAGTCGCAACCAGTCATTCTCCAGATGAATCGCTTGCCAGGAGTGCGGCTGCTTCGACGGGCTGATGCGCTCATGGAATGGCAACGGGTAGACCCGTCCTGAGGACCCCTGGTACACACGGTTTTCCAGAAACGCCGGATAGGCAGACGGCGAGTGGGGGAGATATGTGTCGATGATGAGCGGCTCCGACCACGCGGAGACTTCCCCCTTGGCGCGAGGCTGAGGGGAAGCGGGGAGGTGGATCTTGGAAACATGGTCCGGTATATCGTCAAGCATTGATTCTGCCAATCGTTAAAAAGTTTTCGGCTTGTCGGAAGCAAATCACGGCGCGGGTCGGGAGCCGATGAAGTCTTGATTCAGCCGCCGTTGAAACGCGACATTTTCCCATCCGGGATGATGCGGCGCCGAGTTGGAACCGACAAGCGTTCCCCAATAGCCGAGATTTCGACACTGCTCGACGGCGTACGCCGCTAGATATTGACCAATTGGTCCGTCTTCGAAGTCCGCTGCGAGGGGCGTATACCCGATCCAGCCCTCTCCGATGACTACCGGAAGCCCCTGGTGGAGTGCCCATGTCGCGAAGGCAGCGAGCCTGGTGTCGATCGCCGCTTTCATTGCCAGATCGTGAAGTCCGAACTGACGATAGAGCCATGCATCCCACTTCACCGGATCGACCCAGTCGTAGGCGTAGAACATGCTCGTGCTGATTCCCGTCGCGTGGAGCCTCCACGGTTCGATCGCCGTGGTCCACTCGTCGAACTCGGGAGCGTCGTCTCGAAGAAGCGTTTTCAATTCACGAGACGGGAACTCGGGCGGAGCTGCGCGCACCGCAGCCCATTCTTCGAGAGCGGAAAGTACGCCATACACATAAACATGCATGTGGACGACCTGAGCGTTGTCGGGGATGGAGTCAAGGTCAAGATATGGGGGAATGCCATAGCAAACGGTGGAGAGGATGTCGGGATGGGCCTGCTGGAGAAGATCGAGGGCGATTTCTAAGTACGGTTTCTGCGCCCAGAAGGTGTCCATACCGTCGGAGGGAATCTGATCGAGTCGAGACAGGTCGACCTCATTGTGAATCTCCACATACGCGATCCGATCCTCCAGCCCAGCCTCCCTGAGGTAGCTCACCAGCTCGGATTCCGCTAACGCAAGAGCAACGTGCCGGCGAGTCGGCTCGATAGCGCTGACCATATCGTGCCACTCCGGCCCGGCGAGAAAAGCGGGACTCTGCTGATACTCCCAAGAAGAGATGATTACGAACATATCCAGCGCCTGCGCTGCCCTAAAGAGAGCCAGGAGATGCTCTCTCCCGTTCAGAACGGCCCCTCCAGCGCAGTCATACCAGCGTGTGCGTTGCCCGGTGTCCCCGCCCATGTTGACGAACCTCAGCTGTGTCGTGTCGATGGCGTGCTTCCCAAATAGAAGCAGCGGCGCGGCGCAGATACGAACTGTGTTGTAGCCACGTTCCTTCGCCTCGGCGAATGCGTTGTCGAGGTTATGGAAGGGCTCTCCGGGCATGGTCTGCGTGTACCAGGTGAAATCCCACAGGGTGATGGTCAGCCGCTCCGGCAAATGAGGGGGCAGGGCAAGAGGAAGGGTGGTCATCAGTGGTTCTCTCCGCATGTCGGCGCTAGCTTGGTCAGTTCTACGTAGTCAGTTCTACGTAGTCAGTGCTAAATTTGCGCAGCTCGGTTTTCATAGTTTGATTTCACACTGGCCATCAGCCTTTGACGCTGCCCTCGGTCAGTCCAGCCCGCCAAAATCTTTGAAGGCTGACGATGGCAATCATGATCGGTATCACTGAGATGAACGCTCCTCCGATTGCCAGCTGATACAGCTCTGGGTGCCGATCAGCCACGCTCTGCCAGCTGATGAGGCCGAGGGTGATCGGATAGAGCGACTGGTCGGACAGCATGACCAAAGGGAGAAAGTAGTTGTTCCAGATCCCGATGAACTGGAACAGGAAGATCGTGACGGCCGCGGGTGCCATCAGGCGCAGCACAAGCCCGAAGAAGATTCGGAATTCCCCCGCGCCATCCAGACGCGATGCTTCGAGAAGGCTGTCAGGAACGGCGGCCGTTGCATAGATCCGGCCGAGATAGACACCGAAAGGACTCAATAAAGACGGGATCAAAACTGCCCAATAAGTGTTGACCAAACCAAGCTGGCTCATCATGAGGAACAGTGGAAGGGCCAGTGCGGTGCCCGGGATCATGACGCCAGCCAGTATTACGTTAAACCAGAATTCGCGACCACGAAATTGAAACTTCGCAAGGCAATAGCCGGCAGCTATGGACAGCGTCGTCGCCACCAACGCGCCGATGCCGGAATAGAGAACGCTATTTCCGGCCCAGCGCACGAAGATCCCGCTGTTGTAGGTAAATACGTTTTGCACGTTCTTCAACAATTGCGGATCGCTGAGAACGAATCCCGACGAGCCGAAAAGACTGCCGGTCGATTTGGTGGCCGCGATGACCAGCCAATACACCGGGAACAGGAAGTAGAGGGCCGCGACCGCGAGAGCAGCAATCAGCAGTATCTGAGCGGGCGAGCTGCGGTGCCGCACGATTGCGGACCTCTGCTTTCCCTGCGCGGTGAGATCCTCGACTTTCGGAAGCTTTGTTGTCATGAGGAACGTCTCCGCCCGACCAGCTTGAGAAAGCCGAATGAGAATGCGCAGGCGATGAGCGCAAGGATCACAGACTCCGCGGCCGCCAGGTTGTAATTGTTGTTGGTAAAGGCTTGGTTATACGCCGAAAGGTTGGGGGTGTAGCTCGACGTAATCGCACTGGTCAGCGGCCTGAGCACCAATGGTTCGCCGAACAGCTGCAGCGTCCCGATGATTGTGAACACTGTCGTGAGCACGATTGCCGGTGCAATCAGGGGAAGCTTGATTCGGATGATCACCTGCCAGGCATTTGCACCATCGATCGCAGCGGCTTCGAAAAGGTCAGTGTCGATCGATTTCAGCTGAGCGACAATCACCAACATGTTGTACCCGGCGTACTGCCAGATCACGATGTTCGCGATCGACCAGAGAATCGAACCCGCTCCGAGAAAGTCGAGGTGGATGCCGAAGGTCTTGCCAAGGTCAATGAGCGGGCTGAGACCCGGCGTGTAGAGGAACCCCCAGAGAAGCGAAGCGATGACGCCGGGAACCCCATAAGGAAGGAAGTAGACAGAGCGGAAGAATCGGACACCTCGCGCTGACGCCGCATCTAGCATCAGAGCAAGGGCAGTGGCGAGCACAATCATCACCGGAACTTGCACAACCGCGAAGAGGAGAACTCGTCCGAGACTTGCCACGAACGCGGGGTCGCCGAGCGCCCTGATGTAGTTGGTGAATCCGACGAAGATCGTGGACGCATCACCGTTGCCATAGGCTCCGGAACGCTGGACAGAGGTAAGGCTCTGGTAGATCGCGTAAAAGATCGGCACGACCAGAGTGAAGAAAAAAAGGACCAAGAACGGCCCGAGGAGCCCGAATACCGCGATTCGCGTTCTTGTGCGGGTGGACTTCATGGCTCTCTCCTTTCGATGGGGTGGGCCTCGGGTGAAGGCCACGGCGCGAGGCGGTGTGTGGTGGGGATGACAGGATCCCGTCATCCCCACCACTGGACGGGCTAACCTGCTTTGACCTTGAGGCCCTTCGCCTTCATGTCGGCGATGGTGGCGGTCTGTGCCGCCTTCACGGCGTCCACGAACGTGCCGCTGCCCGCCACCGCTGCCGCGAAACCATCGTTGAGATGGTTATAGGTCGCGGCGGTTGTCGGAATCCAGGCCCAGTTGGTGTCGATCGCCGAGTCCGATGCTTTAAAGATGTCCCTGTTCGCGTTCTGTCCGAGGAAGGGATCTTTCTTGTCGAGATCGGATCCGGAAAGAGCGGACTTGAGGGCCGGCCATCCGTACCCACCTGCAATGAGGAGGTTTATGCTCTTGGGATTTGTGTTGAGCCAGACCGCGAACTTCTCTGCCGCTTGGGCGTTCGACGTTCCCTTGAGCACCGCCGTGGTTGAGCCACCCCAGTTCGCCGAGGCGAACTTGCCGCTTGAGCCCCACTGTGGCATCGGAGCTACCTTCCATTTACCGGACGTGTCAGGAGCATTTCCCGCCAGGATGGCGCCACCCCACTGCGCCGACGGCCAGGTGACGATGTTTCCCTTCTGAAGGTCGCTGTACCACCCGTTTGCGAAGTCGGGCTCGGTCGCGATCAGTCCGGCCTCACGGAGCTTGTCCCAATACGCGGCTACTTTGAGGGTCTTGGCCGAATCGATGTTCACCGACCAGGTTTCCCCTTTCAGCCCAAACCACTGGGCTCCGGCCTGCCAGGCAAGCGCTGTGAACCATGCGGCGTTGCCCGGCGGGAAGGTGGTGATGTATTGCGCCGGATTCGCATCGTGGATCGTTTTCGCAGCGACAGCATACTCATCCCAGGTAGTCGGGGGTTTCAGCCCGAGCTGGTCAAAAACGTCGGTGCGATAGTAGAGGCCCATTGGTCCAGACGCCTGTGGCACGGCGTAGATTTTGTTATTGAACGTCGACTGCGACAGCTGCCAGTCGACGAAATTACTTTTCTGGTCATTCATTCCGAGCGGCCCGAGATCGACGAGTCCGTTCTCGAGAATGAATCCAGGAAGCTCCTGGTACTCGATCTGTGCGAGGTCAGGCGCGCCCTTGCCGGCCTTGAGAGCCGAATGCATTTTCGCGTAAGTGCCGGCGCCCCCCGAAGGAGTGACGTCCAGTTTGACGTGAATCTTCGGATTCTCTTTGTTCCACAAGTCCACCGCTTTATCTATGCCCGGCACCCACGACCAGAAGGTGAGATTCGCCTTCTCAGAACTGCCTGACGTTGGTGGGGTGGCGCTGGAAGTGCAGCCAGCGACGGTGAGCACGGCCGCGACAGCTGCAACGACGGCTATCCCTCTATTTCGCTTCATTCTTCTCCTCATTGAGACATGATCGGTTCGCCCACGATTCGGGCCGCGTTGACGAATGAAAATTCGTCGGCTCACCCCGCAATGGGGTGTATATCGAGATTAGGTAGTTCTTCTTCGACGCAGAATGCGGTGTTCGATTCAAAATCTGGACAAAACAATGATCGACAACGCCAATTTTCGTCGCAAAGACAATTCTCGCCCGATTTGACCGCGCTCCCCGCGTGGGGTTGCTTTTGAGGCTGCCTCTCGGGCGGAATTGGGTTTCGAGCGCGCTCTTCCCGACCGCCTAAAGGATGCCCACCCATGGCCCGCCTTGCGGAGCAGAGCTGCCCTTTCAACAACCTGGCGCTCAGGATTTTCCTGCGGGCACTCTCTATCGGTCCCGCTTCGCAGCGGTTATCAGGAACGCCTTTCGGTCAAGTCCCTTGGAGTGGTGTAACTGTTGATCCTTCGGTTTAGGCGCTGAGGGCCATGATCGTGTCGGGGCACCTCGCCTCCGGTATCGGCAGGGCTCGCATGCGGGAGCGGGCGAGGATGTCGAGTCCGAGGTAGCGGCGTCCTTCAGCCCATTCGTCGGTTTGCTCGGCGAGGACTCCGCCGACGAGACGGATGATCGCGTCTCTGTTGGGAAGATGCCGACGGAGTCCGTGCGGCGCCGGATCTCGCGGTTCAGTCTCTCGTAGGGATTGTTGGACCAGATCTGCTGCCAGAGATCCTTCGGGAACGTCGTGAACGCGAGGATGTCGACCCGGGCGGTGTCGAGATGGTCAGCGACGGCGGGGAGTTTCTCGGTGACATAGTCGAGGGTCCGATCGAACTGGGCATTCACCGCAGCGGCGTCGGGCTGGTCATAAACACTGTGGAGCATCGCTTTCACGGCCGGCCACATGCTCTTAGGCGTCGTCGAGATCAGGTTCGCGGCGTAGTGAGGTGCGACATCTCTGCCAAGCAGCTCCGGGCAGGTTTGCGGCGATCGCGTCTTTCAAGTCCGCGTGGGCGTCGGAGGTCACGAGCTGAACACCGGTCAGACCTCGGGCAACAAGGTCGGCGAAGAACGCGTTCCATGCAGACCCGGTCTCGCTCGTGGCGACTTGCAGCCCGAGGACTTCTCTTCGCCCGTCGGCGTTAACCCCGGTGGCGATGAGCACGACGGTGTTGATCACTCGGCCGCCCTCGCGGACTTTCATCGTGAGCGCGTCCGCGGCAACGAACGTGAACGGGCCAGCTTCGACCAGAGACCGGTGTCGGAACTCGTTGACGTTCTCATCAAGATCGGCGGCCATTCGCGAGACCTGCGTTTTCGATAGCGAGTGGATACCGAGGGTCTTGACGAGTTTGTCCATCCGACGGGTCGAGACGCCGGCGAGATAGCAGTCCGCGATCACCGTGATCAGGGCAGCCTCGGAGCGTTTGCGTCGTTCCAGCAACCATTCCGGGAAATATGTTCCCGAACGCAGCTTCGGAACCGCGACATCGATCGTCCCCGCCCTCGTGTCGAGACTGCGGTGGCGGTAGCCGTTGCGGTGGGTCGACCGGTCGGAGCTGCGTTCACCCCATTCCGCCCCCACCACCGCATCTGCGTCGGCTGACAGGAGGGCGTTGATGATGGTCTGCAGCAGGTGCCGCATCAGATCCGGAGACGCGTCGGAAAGAGCCTCGCCGAGAACGGTCGCGGGGTCGACAATATGTGGAGCGGTCATCGTGATGATGCCTTTCGAGTGGGTTGTAGGAGATTCCTCGAAGGATCACACGGTGACCGCGCCCACGTCGTCACCGACGCGGAAGCCACCGTGAGTTACACCACTATGCGGGACTTGACCCGCACCCGGGCTCCATAGATGTTGCGCGAGGGATCATCTGAGACGGCGAGGCATGTGCGATCGCTAAGAATGGGTTGACTACACGAAGACAATCGGGTCCACGGCGGGAGAGACTGTCGATCAGGGCAGTAGGGCGCTAGGCGCTGAAGCTGACCGAGGACCAGGGCGTCGAGTCCGTGATCCGAGTTGACCAGTGTTGGAGCATCGAATCGATCCAGGTAATGCAAACTAACCGTCCCTTCTCGACGGCATCGTGCGGAACAGAAGGGGAACCAAAACCAATGGACAACTGCAACCTGTCGGAACGGTCGACACCCTTTCTCGCCCGAAGTCGCCTGCTGCAAGAGAGTTAGGGATCAGTATGCGAACCCGGGGGTGGAGGAGTTCAAGAATTCTGTCGGCAATAAGCGTGCGACTCCTTGAAGGTAACCGGATAGGTAACCAAAAACCCTGCCGACGCAACCAGATTGGCCAGTAACAGTCGGTAGACTGAAGCCATGAAAACCGCACAAACACGGGGGTTTTTGTCGGACAGTCGCTCCGGTGCCACCGGGCCAGGGCCAATCTTTTGTTCTTGGTTCGAGTCCAGGTACCCCAGCTTTAGCAGGTCTTTTCTGCCCCGGTTCTCCGGGGTTTTTTCGTTTGACGGCCTTCAATCGTCGATGGTTCGCCCCTCACCAGGCTCGGCGACTGTATCTACGTCAGCACCGCGTCTTCCGTCCCTTGGGGGAGCGCTCGGATGCGCCGAACGTTGATCTCGGTGAGTGCGAGCACTAGGGCAATGACCGCTGCCGAGCACGCGACCACTCCTTCCGCAGCGACGAGGTTGGAGAGAGGCACCAATCCCCAGGGCAGCAGGATTCCCGCTGGTCCCCAAAGCACGACTTGGCGCCAGGGAGCCCCATACCGCAGCGACTCGGCCGTGCTGGCGAGGAAGAAGAGGCTGATGCCGGCGCTGAGGCTGATCACGGCGCCCGTCGGCAGAGGGTGTCCGGCCTCGGCCACGGCTGTGCCGAGGGCCGTGGCGAACACGGTGATTCCAGCCACGAGGATAAAGGGGAGGTACATCACCGTGTCCCGCAGCCCGGTGATGCTCCCGCGCTGGAGCAGCGCCCGTAAACCGCGCTCGACGGCGGAGGTGGCATGGCCGAAGTAGATCCAGGCCAGCAACGAGACTGAGGCGAACCCCAGGACGGCCGCCAGGCCCGACACGATCGTCCAGTGTCCATCCAACTCCGAGATGATGGTCAGGATCGACTCGCCAAAGACAATCACAACGAGCAGCCCAACGCGTTCGACCAGGTGATCGACGTCGAGAGCCGTGCGCAGCCACGCTTGCTGCCCGCCGAGGAAGCTCAGCAGCGCGATCTCGATGGCCACGGCAATCGCCCACAGGGCGTACTGCCACGGTGGCGCGATCCAGATCGAGACGAGCCACAGGGAGGCGGGAACGACGCTGTAGAGCACCGGCCGCCACCATGGCACGCCGATCGTCTTGCGCTTCGAGAACCAGGGCTGCACCCAGACCAGCCGGATCACGGCATTGCCCACGGCAAAGGCGGCGGCACGATCGCCGAGCGCGTCCGGGACGGCGGCCGCCATCACACCGATCGCAATCATCGCGATCGTGACAGCTGTCCAGGTGGAGCGTGTGATCCGCGCACCGAACAGGTTCATCGTGACCGTGGCGTTCACCCATGCCCACCAGGCGGCGCCCAGAAACGCGACGAATACGACTGCATCCACCCACCGGGGATTGCCGTGCATGACCTGCGCGATCTGGCCGATGTAGACCACCATCACCAGGTCGAAGAAGAGTTCGAGCCAGTGCACCCGGCGCCCCGGGTGGACGGCCGTCGGCGTCAGGGACATCGCAAGCACCTCCTGATAGACATCACCGCATCATCATCACGCACCGGTGGCGACGCTTGCGCACATTACGAGAAACCGCCGCGCGGTGACTTTCAGCGGGGGTCGCCCGCGAACGTCCCAGACCGGGCCGCGGCATCCTCAGGCTCAGCTCCGGGAACGCCACGCCGCCCTGGCTGCCGGCCTCCGCCGCGTGAGTGTGCGGGCGCGCCGACTTACTTCGGCGGAGCGTGTGGCGATCACACGAGACTCCTCGCGTCCGAACCCATTTTTTTCGACGGCCGCAGCCAAGGCGTCGAGCTGCGTCTCGACCGCCGTCGCGATGTCGCTTTCCGGATGCACAACCAGCAGGTCGTCGAGCAGGTCCAGCATGCGCTTCACCACGGGGAAGTCCGCCGCGCCATAGCGGCGCATCTGCCCGAGCGTGCCCTCGATGGTCTGCGCGCGGGAACGGGCGTGCGTGAGCACGCGCAACGCGCCATCCTCGCCGGCCAGCGCGGGTGGCGGCTGCGGCATGGAGAGGCAATCCGACAGCAAGGCGGCGAGGTGAGCGAGGGCGTGCAGCGCGGTCGTCGGACCGTTGATACCCGGGGACAGGGCGCGTACGCCGATGTCGACGATCTGCTGAACGCCGTAGTCGGCATCCTGTGCCGAGGTGCGCTCGTAGTCGATGCTGAACGCACCGCGCAGTTCGTCTTCGATGGCCTCATCGTCACCGGATGATTGTCGCGTCCGCCGGTATCGCAGGAGCGCGCTTCCCGAGATGCTGCTCTCGCCGATGAGTTTCAGCTCCTCAACCACCAGCCCGTGCCTGTCGGCGATCGCCACCACGGCGCTCCGGTCGTACCGGGTGATGAAGCCGCTTGACCGGGCCGCCACCGGCTGGTTCGGGGCTCGCCGGAGCACAGTCCCGCGAAAGGCGTTGTACTCCTCGTTCGCCTCGCTCACCAGGGCGATCGTGCGGTCCGTCTCGGCATGGATGTCCTTGAGCATCGTCTCGACCCTCAGCTGCCGGGCGAGATGGGCGAGGAAGAACACGAGCATGAGCACGCTCGCGAGCGTGAGCATCAGGGCGAGCGTCACGGCGATGCGCGGAACGATCGCGGCACTGTCGAGGGACGGATCGCGGATGGTTCGCAGCGTCATGATGGTGAACGCGAATGTCCCCAGGAAGAGGGCGAGGGTGCCGTGCACGACACTGTCCTGCGCGAATAGCCTCAGCACGCGCGGGGACGCCTGGCTGCTCGCCAACTGCAGCGAGACCACCGTGAGGGAGAAGGTAGGGAGGTGGCCGTGATGAGCGAACCCGCGATCGACGACAACACCGATCGAGCCGACTGCGCACCACCGTTGAATACCACCGCGTCGAGCCCATCCGGAAGGACAGCGTCGACCGACCGATCGAGCCAGGGGAGTAGCAGGCCAATTCCCATCGCGGCGACGATGGCTATCACGGGTATCGGCCACAGGCTCGATCTGATCGATTCGAGGAGCCGTGCGAAGGGGAGCCGGATGCGGCGCGGCCTCATCCGCTCGTCCGCCTGCTCATTCGCCGGTCAGGTCATCGGCGCCTGCGAAGCCGTCGAAGTCGATGAGGGCGCGCTCGACCAGCCCGCGCCAGTCCGAAGACCGGTCGTCGCTCTCGGCTGCGCGAGGGGAGGTTCGGTTGGTGATGAGGTGGTAGAGCGGCGCCCCGGCGTCGCCCGCCTGCGTCGAAGGACTTTCGGCGAAGGTGGCGACGTAGACGCCCGAGGGGGCGAAGATGTTCCACTCCGCGTCCTCGGGGGTGTATCGAACCATCGCCCGGCGGCCGTTCTGTTCGTACTCGATGTCGTCGTGCCCCGCTGCATCCATAGATCGACCTTAGCGAGACGCGGGTAGGAGCTGTAGGGCGCCCCGGCGGCGTTTCGGTACTTCCCCGTAGACACGCCCCCGGTGGTGGGGATCCGCCTGTCGGTCCACTTCTCCGGTCGTGAAGCAAGGGCACCGACATCCGTCCCCGCGCCCCCGATTATCGGACGGGTGGCGCGGTGGGTCAAGGCCTTGAGAACGCGGCGGCCCGAGCGTCGGATGGGCTCTGGTAGCTGCAGGTGGCGTGACATCCGACCAGTCGATCGTGCAACCATCGACAGTCGCGACGATCGCCGCGACGAAGGAAGGGATCGAGGCGATCATGGATACCCCACACGACCCGGGAGTCGACGAGACGGATGGGCCGGACTCGGGCCACCGACGACCGGCGGGCATGACGGACGCGGAGGTGGAAGCCCTCGGCAAGCTCTCGGAGGCCCTGGAGACCGTCGAGAACGCCCGCGGGCTACTGTACGGCTTTCATCGACTCACCGGAAAGGCGGATCTCGCCCTGGGCGAAGCGGTGGAGATGCTGCGGAGGGCGGGCCACACGGACATCGCCGACGAGATCGATCGCACTGTGGTCGGTCGCAACGTGATCGAGGGGCGTTGGACGTTCCAGATCGTCGAAGGCTACGACGACGGCTACTACCGGGAGTTCAGGTCCGTCGAAGCGAAGGCGCGCGCGCTCCTCGCCGGAGGTCGGCGCCATCTCTATGAGGCGGAGATGAAGGAGGACCGTCGCACCCACGGGCTCCGCCATCACGAAGCGCGCCCGGACTCACCGCACGGATCGGACCGGGCTACCGCGGAAGGCCAGTGACGCGCGCTCAGGCCGCGTCAGCCAGCATGATCGCCTGTTCGCCGGCGACCCACGCGAGCATCGCGCATTTCACCCGCGCGACATACTTCGAGACTCCGCCGAGGGCGACCGCGTCACCGAGGAGCTCTTCATCGGGTTCGATCTCGCCGCGCGAGCGCATCGCGACCCGGAAGAGTTCGATGCGATCTTTCAACTCCGCTGTCGTCAGCCCCGGCCCGAGGTCGGAGAAGAGCGACGCGGAGGCCTGGGAGATGGCGCACCCGTGGCCTTCCCAACGGATGGCGCGGACGCGATCCGTGCCCGGCTCGAGGTGCAGCTGCAGGGTGATCTCGTCGCCACAGGTCGGGTTGACCTGATGGGACTCGGCCGTCGCGTCATCCTCAAGGCCGCGCCCGTGCGGGCGGCGTGAGAGGTCGAGGATGACCTCCTGGTAGAGGGATTCCATTGCTGAACTCATGCGGAGACTCCGAAGAAGGTGATGGCGGCCGAGAGCGCGTCGAGAAACTCGTCGACCTCGTCCTCGGTCGTGTAGAGGTAGGCGCTCGCGCGGGTGGAGGACGTCGTCCCCAGCCGACGGTGAAGCGGTTGGGCGCAGTGATGACCCACGCGAACCGCGATGCCGCGGTCATCCAGGAATTGGCCGATGTCGTGGGAATGCACGCCGGTGACATCGAAACTGGCGAGTCCCACCCGCTCCCGCCCCACGCCGGGGCCGAGCACAGTCACGCCCGGGATCGCGGCGAGCCCGGTGACCAGGCGCTGCCCGAGCGCGGTTTCGTGCGCGGCTATCCGGTCGATCCCGACCCGCTCGAGGTAGTCGACGGCGCTCGCCAGAGCGATGGCTTGCGAGACCCGCTGGGTGCCCGCCTCGAACCGGTGCGGCGAGGGCAGGTACTGGGCGCTCTCCATCGTGACGGTGGTGATCATCGACCCTCCGGTGAGGAAGGGCGGAAGCGCGTTGAGCAGCTCGCTGCGGCCGAACAGCACACCGATACCGGTGGGCCCGAGCATCTTGTGGCCCGAGAACGCCGCGAAATCGACGCCGAGCGCGGTCAGGTCGAGGGCCAGGTGCGGCGCGGACTGGCAGGCGTCGAGCACGGTCAACGCTCCCACCGACCGGGCGAGAGCGACGAGCTCCGTCACCGGATTGATGACGCCGAGCACGTTGGAGACGTGGGTGAAGGCGAGGACACGGGTGCGCGAGTTGACGAGCTGAGCCGCCTCATCCATCCGCAGTGTGCCGTCATCGGCCACGGGGATGAAGCGCAGCACGGCGCCCGTGCGTGCCGCGAGTTCCTGCCACGGGATGAGGTTGGCGTGGTGTTCCATCTCGGTCACGAGGATCTCGTCACCGGGCGTCAGGCGGAAGCGCTCGGCTTCCACCCCACCGCGGCCGGCGCTGGCGTTGCCGATTGCGTACGCGACGAGATTCAGCGCTTCGGTGGCATTGGAGGTCCAGACGATCTCGTCCTCGGCCGCGCCGACGAAGCGCGCGACGGTGGTGCGGGCATCCTCGAATCGCTCCGTCGCCAGCGCGGCGAGAGTGTGCGCGCCTCGGTGCACAGCCGAGTTCTCATTCTCGTAATACTCGCGCTCCGCCGCGATGACGGCACGCGGATTCTGCGACGTCGCGCCGGAGTCGAGGTAGACGAGCCGACGCCCGTTGACCTCGCGTTCGAGGAGCGGGAAGTCGGCCCGGATGGCGCTGATCTCAGCGGGGGCGAGGATGTGCGGTGATACGGGCACGGTGACGGTGGGCATGGTGGACGGCCTCAGATTTCTCTACCCGTCAATGCTAACCGCGCGTCCCGGGCGATCGGATGTGGTGCCTGCCAACCGCCCGGGAACGCGTTCAGCTCCGCGCGAAACGGAGCCGCAGGGTTCTCGCCTCCGGCCGGAGCGCATGGGTGGGCCAGACATCCACACCGCAGGCGCGGGAGCCGAGTCCGTTCTGAGCCGCGTCGATGTAGAGATACGTGCGCGTCGGCGTCGGCAACTCGTAGGGATGCTCCGCCGCGGAGACCTCCTCCGCGGTGTGCCGGGCGACGCTGAAGCCGGGACGACGACCGCGGTGGTCCGGGATCGCCTCGACGCTCAGCTGTCCCGCCGCTCCGCTCAACTCCAGCTGACGAAGACCCGGCCGGTGACCGGTCTCCTGGGGGCGGGCGTAACGCACGTTGAGCTCATCGATCGTGCTCGTGAAGCTGCCGACCCGTGCCGCATTCGCGCTGTCGGGGTAGGACTCCAGCGGACCGGTGCCGAACCAGCTCGCCTGCTCCAGCTCCAGCGGCAGCGCGAACCGGAGGCCGATGCGCGGCAGGATGATGTCCCAGCCCGCCGACGGCTCGATCTCCACGGTCAGCAGCAGCGAGTCATCCTGGGCCTGCCAGCGCACATCCGTGTAGACGCTCTCGCGACCGGCGGCCGGGGCCCAGCGCCGCAGTTCGCGGATGCCGGAGAGGCCTTCCTCGCGTTCGACGACCCGGCTGGTGAGCCGGTCGAGCCCGGCGGAGTGCCAGATCTCGGCGAGAGCGGGTGCGGGCAGGCCGCGGTCGTGAACGGCGGGGTCGGCGAGGTCGTAGCTTCCCGGACCGGAACGCAACTCGTTGTCGGTCGGAGCCCGGAACAGGGTGAGCTCCGGACCGTCGACTGCCAGGTCTCCGATGGCGGTGAGCCGGCCATCCGCGAAGGAGGCGGGCCCGAGGCTGGTGACTCCGGAGGAGGTGCCGCCGACGCTCCAGCGCGGAACCCGCTGCTGGGGCGCCAGCGCCCGTGCGGTCACGTCGTGCTGGCCGAGGGCGAGCACGTGGCCGGCTTCGGCCCAGGTCGTGGTGTCGCGCAGCCGGGCTTCGAAGGTCAGCCAGCTCTCGCCATCCGTTTCGGGGTCGAGAGAGGGCAGGTCCACCGACGCGGTCTCGCCGGCCGTGATCGCCGGGACGTCGAGGGTGCCGGACGCGGACTCGACGCCGTCCCGCTCGAGCCGCCAGACGAATTCGACATCATCGGAGCCGAGCGAGTGCCGCATGCTGCGGATGTCGACACTGCCGAGGTCCGCGGCGACGGTGAAGCGGAAGGGGGCAACCACGGCCGCGTACTCGTACAGGCTCGGCATCGGGGTGTCATCCGAGAGGATCATGCCGTCCATCACGAAGTTGCCGTCGTGCACGACCTCGCCGAAGTCGCCGCCGTACCCGTAGAACTCGACGCCTTCCGGCGTGTGGGTGCGGATGCCGTGATCCCGCCATTCCCACACGAATCCGCCGTGCAGCCGCGGGTAGCGGTCCACGAGGTCTTCGTATTGGTCGATCGCGCCCGGCCCGTTGCCCATCGCGTGCACGTACTCGCAGAGCAGGAAGGGCTTGGTGCGCTGGCGGGCGGACTCCGCGGTGGAGCATCCGAGCAGCAGTGAGGTGTCGTCGCGGCCGATGGACTCTGTCTCGGGCACCGAGGAATACATGCGCGAGTAGACATCGGTGTACGCGCCCGTGTAGTCGCCCTCGTAGTGCACCGGGCGGCTGGCATCACGGTCGTGAACCCAGGCGGCCATCGCCGCGAGATTGGCTCCCGTGCCCGACTCGTTTCCGAGCGACCACATGATGACGCTCGCGTGGTTCTTGTCGCGCTCGACGGTGCGCTCGATGCGGTCGAGATAGGCGCGACGCCAGGCCGGGTCGTCACTGGGGTTGGCCGCCCAGGCACCGGCCCCGGTGCTCGCGTGCCCCTGGTCGCGTGCGGTGAGCCTGCTGGTGCGCTCGGCGACGGCGTCAGCACCGTGGGTCCAGTTGTTGCCTGCACCACCGCCCTCGAAGCCGTGTGTCTCGAGGTCGCACTCCAACACCACCCAGAGTCCGAGCTCGTCGGCGAGGTCGAGCAGGCGCGGATGCGGCGGGTAGTGGCTGGTGCGGATCGCGTTGACGTTGAAGCGCTTCATACGCGCGAGGTCTTCGCGGGCATGCTCCTCGTTAAATACGCGCCCGCGATCGGGGTGAGCCTCGTGACGGTTCATGCCGTGGAAGACGAGCCGACGTCCGTTTGCGAGCAGCTGGTCGCCGATGATCTCGACGGTGCGGAAGCCCAGTCGGAGGCTGATCTTCTCTGCGGCCGTCGAGACGCTCGCCTCGTAGAGTCGGGGCGATTCGGCGGACCAGGGTTCGACACTCTCCACAGCGATCGGCGTCACTGAGGCCTCATCCGCCCACTGCACGTCGATGCCGAGCTCCGGCACCTCCAGTCGCACGGGGTAAGCCTCGGGGAGCGCTCGCACCTCCGGGTCGATCCATCCGCTGCCGTCCCGCCACGACGTGCGCAGCCAGACGTCGTCGATTCCGGCCACCGGGAGGGCGCTCAGCGAGACGTCGCGGAAGATGCCCGGTAGCCACCACTGGTCCTGGTCTTCCACGTAGCTGGCATCCGACCACTGGTGCACCCGCACGGCGAGGATGTTCTCGCCGGGGGTCGCGAATTCTGTGACGTCGAACTCATGGGCGAGACGGCTGCCCTTGCCGACCCCGACCTCGTGGCCGTTCCACCACACGCGGAAGGCGGATTCCACCCCGTCGAATCGCAGGATGAGGCGCCCATCGCTCGCGAAGTCCGACGCGAGCTCGACGCTGCGCCGGTAGTCGCCCGTGGGGTTCGCGTCGGGCACATACGGCGGATCGACGGGGAAGGGGAACTGCACGTTCGTGTAGATCGGGCTCCCGTAGCGACCGTCGTCCACCAGCACCCACGAGGCCGGGACCGGGATGCGATCCCACGAGGCCACGTCGGTCCCCGGCCGCGCGAAGGCATCGGCGTCTTCGCCGGCCGGATGCGCCGTCGGCAGCAGGCGGAACGCCCAGTCGCCGGTCAGGTCGAGCCGCGGGGCATCCGAATGCAGCCATGACCGCGGCGTTCGTCCACCGAATCCGGGCGAACGATCCGTGAGATAGGCGGGGGAGAGCGTCATTGTCTTTCCTTCACATAGTGGTCATCGACCGAACGTCGCACGGGATCAATTCTGGCACTCGCGGAGAAGTCGATTGAAACGATGAGCATCCCGGGCGCGTAGGCTGGCAGCGAGTCGTCATCGAGCCTGGATTTGGGCTGTGTGCGTTCTTTTGAGCGCTGGTACACCTCACTCTCCTGAAGGTCTCCCATGCCACAACCCGCCCTTTCCTCCGAGCTCGCCGCAGCTCTCCTCCGCCTGGAGAACTCCGAGGTCACCGACCAGCGCGACGCCGAACTGCTCTTCGGCGCGCGCGGTGATGACCTGCAGCGGCTCCTTGTGGTCGCCTCACGGCTGCGCGACGAGGGCCTCGCGCGATCAGGCCGCGAGGGGATCATCACCTATTCCAAAAAGGTGTTCATCCCGGTGACGCAGCTGTGCCAGGACCGCTGCCACTACTGCATCTTCGTCGACACCCCCGGTGGTCTCGCCAAGCGCAACATCCCCGTGTTCATGTCGCCGGACGAGATCCTCGAGGTGGCGAGGCAAGGGGCCGCCATGGGCTGCAAGGAAGCGCTCTTCACCCTCGGTGACCGCCCGGAGAACCGCTGGCCGAGCGCACGCCAGTGGCTCGACGACCACGGCTACGAGTCGACGCTCGACTACATCCGTGCGATGGCGATTCTCGTGCTCGAGGAGACCGGCCTGCTTCCCCACCTCAACCCAGGAGTCATGTCCTGGTCGGAGTTGCAGCGGCTTCGCCCGGTCGCACCGTCAATGGGCATGATGCTCGAGACCACCGCGACCCGCCTGTGGTCGGAGAAGGGCGGGGTGCATTACGGCTCGCCCGACAAAGACCCGGCCATCCGACTCCGGGTGCTCGAGGATGCCGGCCGTTCGCGGATCCCCTTCACCACGGGGGTTCTGCTCGGTATCGGTGAGAACGATGCGGAGCGCGCAGAGGCCCTCTTCGAGATCCGCCGGTCCCATGAACGTCACGGGCACATCCAGGAGACGATCGTTCAGAACTTCCGGGCGAAGCCGCGCACGGCCATGCAGAACGAGGAGGATCTGGCTCTCCAGGAGTATGTCGCGGCCGTCGCTGTTGCACGCATCGTGATGGGACCGGATGCCACCATCCAGGCGCCCCCGAACCTCACCGATGCCCAGGAGCTCGGCCTGCTGCTGCGCGCCGGGATCGACGACTGGGGCGGTGTGAGTCCGCTGACCCCGGACCACGTGAACCCCGAGCGCCCCTGGCCGGAGCTCGAGACTCTCGCTCGGCTCACGCGGGACGGCGGGTTCGACCTCCGCGAGCGTCTGACGGCGCATCCGGACTACATCCGCGACGAGCAGACCTGGCTCGATTCGCGACTGCGCACCCCGGTGCGAGCCCTCACCGAGCCGGCCAGTGGGCTCGCTCGGGAGGATGCCCCGGTGGTGGGGCGGCCCTGGGTCGCCGAACCCGAGGGGGAAGGTGGTGTTCTGTCCGAGCTTCTGGATGCCGCAGAGCTCACCCCGGCCGCGCTCGCCGACGCCGACTATGTGGCTCTTCTCGGTGCCGACGGTGCCGACCTCGAGCGTCTCGCCAGCATCGCGGATGAGCTGCGCCGGTCCACGGTCGGTGACGAGCTGTCTTTCGTGATCAATCGCAATCTCGACCTCGCGCTCTACGACCCCGAGCGGTCGACGGGCAGTTCGCTCGATCTCGCCCTGATCCGCGCGCTCGCCGACGAGGCGCGGGTCCTCGGCGCGACGGAGGTCTGCCTCCAGGGAGCCGTGCCCGACGGGCTCGACGGGGCGTATTTCGAGATCATCGGCGCCATCCGTGCGGCCCAGCCCGACCTGCACATCCACTCCCTGAGACCGGTCGAGATCGTGAATGCGGCCGCCCGCTTGGGGAAGAGCGTCGGTGAGTTCATCACGGGGATGCGGGCTGCCGGTGCGAACAGCATCCCCGGCACCGGAGCACGCATCCTCGATGACCGCATCCGTGCCGTGCTGAGCGACCGGACCGATCCGCCGGTGCAGTCCTGGATCGAGGTCATCAGCACCGCCCACTCGCTCGGTCTCGGCACGACCGCGACCATGGTCTACGGCCACATCGAGTCGCCGGCAGACCAGGTGGCCCACCTGCGCCTGCTCGCCCGGTTGCAGGATGAGACCGGCGGGTTCACCGAGTTCATCCCGATGCCGTACCTGCCGCTCGAGGCATCGCCGACGGTCGCGGCCGTGGCCGGCCCTGGGCCGAGTCTGCGTCAGAGCCGTGCACTGCACGCGGTCGCCCGTCTGATGCTGACCGGTCGCATCGACCACATCCAGGCGGCGTGGACCAAGCTCGGCCTGGCTGGTGCAGAGGCGGTGCTCCGTGGGGGAGCGGATGACCTCGGCGGCCTGCTTCTCGGTGGCACTCTCGCGCGTACTGCCGGCGCGGAGGCCCATCGTGAGCTGTCTCTCGCCGAGGTGCAGACGATCGCGGCAGAACTCGGTCGCCCGCTGCGCCAGCGCACGACCGGCTATGCGACGGTGCGGCACATCCCAGCCCGGCAGACGCGCCGTGGCGCACGGATGCTGACCATCGAGCCCCGCTCGGAGGCCCCGCTGCCGAGCGCGGTGCCATGAGCACCGCAGCGATGATTCGCACGGTGAACGTCGGAGGCGTGGACGTCTCCTGCACCCTCTCGGGGTTTGACGGCTTCGACGAGCACGATTTCGACGAGCACGGCATCGACGAGCACGGCGTCGGTGGGCAGCCCGTCGACCCGGTGGTCCTCCTGGCCGGCATCGGCGGCACTGCTGCGAGCGACTTCTCGTTTCTGCTCCCCCTCCTCGCCCGGACTCGCCCGGTGCTGGCGGTGGATCTGGGCTACGGCAGCGGATCCGCCCGCCTTGACGGCCTGGTCGACCAGCTGGCAGGGGCGCTCAACACGGTGCTGCCCGGCCGCCGGGTGTCACTCGTCGGCTTCTCGGTGGGTGCGACGGTTGCGGCAGCCTTCGCGGCCGACAACCCGGTGGTCGCCTCCCTTGTACTGGTGACTCCGGTCGTGCGGGCGTCCGGTCGGCACCGGATGCTCGCGGCGCTGCGGGGGCATCTCGACGTCGCCGGCGACGATTCGCTGCGGACCCTCGACATCTTCTCCGCCTACAGTCCGATGTTCCTGGAGAGGCACAGCCCCGAGCCATTTTCGAAGGGCGGGGCCACCACCGCCCAGATGTCGCTGTTCGCGAACTCCGACCTCACGGAGGCGCTCCCGCGCGTCACCGCTCCCACGCTCGTGATCGGCTGCACCCAGGACGACATCGCCGGCGTCGACCGGGCGCGCGAGGTATTCGCCTCGCTGCCGAATTCCCGCTACGCGGAGATCGACAGCGGGCATGCGGTGCTTGCGGAGCGCCCGGCGGAAGTGCTCGCGATGATGCGCGAGTTCGTCTCTCACCCCGCCCGGCTCCGCGCCGGCTCCGTGCGGGAAGAGGCCCACCCGTGAACGGGATCGAGCCGATCGAGGTCGACACCATCATCGTCGGATCGGGCTTCGGTGGCCTCGGCATGGGCATCCGGCTCGCGCGCGACACGGAGCGGTCGTTTCTCATCCTCGAGCGCGCGGATGATGTCGGGGGCACCTGGCGCGACAACACCTACCCCGGTGTCGCCTGCGACATCCCCTCCCACCTCTACTCGTTCTCGTTCCGCCCGAAGATCGACTGGGGGCAGTTCTACGCCAACGGCTCGGAGATCCAGCGGTACCTGCAGGATTGCGCGCGCCAAGAGGGCCTTCTGCCGCACCTCCGGTTCAGCACCGAGGTGATTCAGATGCGCTGGCAGGCGGATTCCGCGCGCTGGCACCTCGAGACGACTGGCGGCTCGTACGTCTGCCGGATACTCGTCGTCGCGGCCGGCCGCCTCTCCGAGCCGCGGATCCCCGTGATACCGGGGCTGGCCGATTTCGACGGGCCGGTGTTCCACTCCTCGTCCTGGGATCACGGCGTCGACCTCGCCGGAAAGCGTGTCGGAGTGGTCGGCACCGGGGCATCCGCCATCCAGATCGCGCCGAACGTCGCCAGGGTCGCCGACTCTGTCGTGTTGTTCCAGCGCACCCCGGCCTACATCGTGCCGCGCGCAGACCGCGCGTACTCCGATTCCGACAAACGTCTGCTCGAGCGGGTGCCCGGAGCAATCGAACGACTGCGATCGCAGCTCTTCTGGGATGCCGAGGCCGGCTTCGCCCAGCGCATCGGCCTGCCGGATGCCGTGGAACCGTTTCGGGATGTCGCGCTCGGCCACCTCGCCGCGCAGGTGAGCGACCCCGTGCTGCGCGCCCGCCTTACTCCCGCCTATGAGATCGGGTGCAAGCGGGTTGCCCTCTCCGACGAGTTCTACCCGGCGATCGCGTCCGGAGCAGTGCAACTGGAGCCATCGGCACTCGAGTCGCTCGACGGCAACACCGCCACCGGGGCGAGCGGTGCGGCCTACGAACTCGACGTACTGGTGCTCGCCACCGGATTCCACAGCACCCGACCGCCTTTCGCGACCCGGGTGATCGGGCGAGACGGCGTCGCGCTGTCCGAGCGGTGGAGCCGGGGGATGGTGGCGCACGCCTCGACCACGGTGGCGGGGTTCCCCAACTTCTTCGTGATCGATGGTCCGAATGCGAGCCTCGGCCACAATTCGGCGGTCCATATGATCGAGACCCAGATCTCCTTCATCCTCGGGGCGCTCGACCATCTCGAGATCGTCAACGGCGAAGTTCTGGAGGTCTCGAGGGAGGCGGAAGACGCGTGGGTGCGGGACCTCGACCGGCGAAGCGCCAGCACGGTCTGGCTCACCGGCGGGTGCAGCAGCTGGTACGTGGATGACCGCAGCGATCGCCTCACGCTGCTCTGGCCGGACTTCGCGTTCGCCTTTCGCGATGAAGTCGGGTCGTTCGATCCCCGCGGGTACCGCGTCAGGTCCGCACCGGTGACGGTGGCGGACTGATCTGAACGCGGCCCCGCGGGGGCGCGAACAGTCGTTACTCCTCGAGCTGGGCGTCCAGCGTGATGTCGACGCCGGTGAGGGCCTTGCTCACGGGGCATCCGGACTTCGCGTCGTTCGCGGCGGCGATGAAGGTCGCACTGTCGATTCCGGTCACCTCTCCCCGAACGGTGAGGTGGATGCCCGTCAGCTTGAATCCGCCAGCCGGGTCGGCACCGAGAGAGACATCCGCCTTCACATCGAGGGCTTCGATGGTGCCGCCGGCAGCACCGAGCACCGCGGAGAACTGCATCGCGTAGCACGCCGAGTGCGCGGCAGCGAGGAGTTCCTCCGGGCTGGTGAATCCGTTGGCGTCTTCGGAGGAACGCTTCGGGAAGGAGACGTCGTAGGTTCCGATGCCGGAGCTGGTGAGCTCGACCTGGCCCCCGCCGGTCTCGAAGCTGCCATTCCATGCGGTGCGTGCGGTGCGAGTGGGCATTGATTTCTCTCTTTCGTGATGGCGAGCGGCGAGTCCGCCCGCCCCGTCAGTGGGATCAGTGGGGATGAGGGGGATCAGAGGGAGCCGCGCACCTGCGCGGCCAGTTCGGTAACCTGGGACTGCAGAGCGGCGATGTGCTCGAGGTCGAAACCTGTGGAAGCACAGATCTGTTCGGGGATTCCGGCGGATCGTTCCTGCAGCGCCGCTCCGGCTGGGCTCAGGGTGACTTCGACGGCGCGCTCGTCGTCGCTGCGACGGGTGCGAATCACGAGCCCCGTGCTCTCCAGCCGGCGAAGCAGCGGTGAGAGAGTGCCGGAGTCCAGCTGGAGACGCTCGCCCAATTCCGACACCGTCATTGCGTCGCGCTCCCACAGAACCATCAGCACGAGGTACTGCGGATAGGTGACGCCGATGGGTGCAAGCAGTTCCCGGTAGCGGGCGGTGAGCGCACGAGACGCACTGTAGAGAGCGAAGCAGATCTGCTCGTCGAGCCGAGGGGCGGATGCTGCAGTCGTGGCCATGAGATCAGGCTACTACATTGTCCCCAATTAAATTGGGCACAATGTAATTCAGCCGGTGGTCGAATGCTCAGCCGACATAGATCCGTAATCCGGCTCCCCGTCGGGGCGAGGGTAGTATGTGGCCAAGTTGAGAGTCCGTCCTCTCACTTGATTCCGAAATGGATGCCATGCCCTCACTGCGGGAGGATCGCCCCTCGATCACGCGCAAAGACGTGGCAGATCACGCCGGAGTCAGCACCGCCGTCGTGAGCTACGTCGTGAACGAGGGGCCGCGAAACGTGGCTCCGGCGACGCGCGCCCGCGTACTCGAGTCGATCAGCAGCCTGGGCTATCGGCCCAACGCCGCGGCCCGGGCACTCAAGCTGGGCGTGAGCGAGCTCGTCGGGCTGGTATTGTCGGACACCGCAAACCCCTACTTCGCCGAGTTCTCGCGGGCGATCGAGAAGGCCGCGACCGACAAGGGTCTGTCGGTGATCTTCACGAACTCAGCGCTGGTGCAGGGCCAGGAGCACCTGCAGGTGCAGAAGCTGGTGGCGAGACAGGTGGACGGACTTCTGCTCGGGAGCACCGAGGACGAGCCCAATCTCGACAGTGCACGGGAGGCGAATGTGCGAGTGGTCATGCTCGACCGTTCCGAACCGCTCGCGGGATTCTCCAGCGTCGGGGTCGACTTTCGGGAAGCTTCCCGGGTCGCCGTCGAGCACCTCATCTGGCACGGACATCGCCGCATCGGTTTGATCTCCGGGATTCCGGGCGGTCTCACCACCTCCGCTCGTGAGCTGGGCTGGGAGGATGCGCTCCGAGACGCCGGCCTTCCGCTCGGTCCTGTCGTGCGAGGGGAGTGGGGACGCAACGGCGGATACCAGTCCGGCATGCAGCTTCTCACCGATCCGAACCCTCCGACCGCGGTCTACGCGATCTCCGACCTCTTGGCAATCGGCCTTCTCCGCGCCCTCCACGAGGCGCACATCGATGTTCCCCGATCCATGGCCGTCGTCGCCTTCGACGGTTCTTCGGAGTCGGAATTCAGCTGGCCGCCCCTCACGGTGATGCGTCAGCCCGTCGACGAGATGGCGGGGGCCGCAATCGCCGCCCTCGGCCGGCCGGCCACTTCTCAACCCGAGCATCGGTCATTCACTGCCGAGCTGATCGTCCGTCAATCCTGCGGCTGCATCCCGCTTTAAACGATCGCTCAACTGCCGCGCATCGATCGTTATGCGACCGGAACATGAGTTTTCGCGTGTTGAATCTACTGGTGTAGACGAGAGGGCTCCACGGGCGTATATTGGACGCACCGACCGGTCCCCGACGCGCGTGAGGAAGATCGTCCCTAGCGAAACGCCTGTCACGAGGGCCAGTCTGTACCTGTCCTGATTTTCACAGCACGGCACATTACAAAGGAGTAATAACGATGACCTCAGACAAGTTGAGCGTTCTCGGAAACATCAGCAGCAGCCAGCTCAACCGGCGCGCACTGCTCTCGGGCGGAGTGGGCGTGGCAGCAATCAGCATGCTGGCAGCCTGCAGCCCCGGCGGCAGCACCCCGTCTTCGAGCGGATCGAAGACCACCACCTTCGGATCAGGCGCCTCCGACGACGTGCCGAAGCGCGCCTACGCGGCAGTCGTCGAAGCCTTCCAGAAGAAGACCGGCGACAAGGTGACCACCAACACCGTCGCGCACAACGACTTCCAGAACAACATCAACACCTACCTGCAGGGCAGCCCGGATGACTCGTTCACCTGGTTCGCCGGTTACCGCATGCGCTACTACGCCGGCAAGGGCCTCGCGGCTCCGATCGACGACGTGTGGGACAAGATCGGTGGCAACTTCAGCGAGGGTCTCACCAAGGCCTCTACCGCCGACGACGGCAAGAAGTACTTCGTGCCGAACTACAACTACCCCTGGGGCTTCTTCTACCGCAAGAGCGTCTGGGCGGCCAAGGGCTACACCGTCCCGGCCACGTTCGACGACCTCATCACCCTCGCCAAGCAGATGAAGGCCGATGGACTCGTGCCGATCTCGTTCGCGGATAAGGACGGCTGGCCCGCGATGGGCACGTTCGACTACATCAACATGCGCACCAACGGCTACAAGTTCCACATGGACCTCACGGCTCACAAAGAGTCCTGGGACCAGAAGAAGGTCAAGGACGTCTTCGACAACTGGAAGCAGCTGCTGCCCTACCAGTCGGAGAACGCCCTCGGACTCACGTGGCAGGAGGGTGCCCAGCTGCTCGGTGAAGGCAAGGCCGGCATGTACCTGCTCGGCTCCTTCGTGACCCAGCAGTTCACCGATGCCACCGTGCTCGCGGACATCGACTTCTTCCCGTTCCCGGAGATCGCCGTGGAGGGCACGACCGCGGTCGAGGCCCCGATCGACGGCCTCATGCTCTCGAAGAAAGGTGGGAGCAACCCCGCCGCGAAGGCTCTGCTGCAGTTCATGGGCACGCCGGCCGGCCAGGAGGCGTACTTCTCGGTGGACAAGTCGAACCTCATGACGGCGAAGGGCGCCGACACCTCTGGATACAGCGAATTCAACAAGAAGCTCGCGGATGTCATCGGCAACGCCAAGTCGATCAGCCAGTTCTTCGACCGGGATGCGCTGCCGGCAATGGCGAACAACGTCATGATCCCCGCGCTCCAGGGCTTCCTGAAGGACGGCACGATCGACACTGCCAACCTCGAGGCGCAGGCAAAAGCGCTGTACGCCGCCCAGTAAGAGAAAGACATCATGGCCGACACCACACTCGGCGCATCGGCTCCGGCCAGGAGAGTCACCTCTCCTGGCCGGCTCCGCCGCCGCTACAGCCTGCTCTCCCGTCGGGACAAGATCGTTCTCGGCATTATGGTGGCGATCCCCACCCTCATCCAGGCGGTGTTGATCTGGATCCCCACGGTGCTGTCGGTCTTCCTGTCGTTCGTGCGATGGAACGGGCTCGCCTTCTCCGACATCCACGCCAATGGTGTCGCCAACTACACCTATGTCTTCCGGGACTACCCCGACTTCTGGCCCGCCCTGCAGCACAACGTGCTCTGGCTGGTCTTCCTCGCCGTGATCGCTACGCCCATCGGGCTGTTGCTGGCGATCCTGCTCGACCAGAACATCCGCGGCACCCGCATCTACCAGAGCATCTTCTTCGCTCCGGTCATGCTCTCGCTCGTGCTGATCGGCGTGATCTGGCAGCTGTTCTACTCCCAGAACAACGGCCTGCTGAACTTCCTTCTCGGCACCTCGGGTACGCCAAGGGCGATCGACTGGTTCGGCGACTCCAACATCAACATCTGGGCCGCGTTGATCGCCGCGACGTGGCGGCACGCCGGCTACGTCATGATCCTCTATCTGGCGGGCCTCAAGGGAGTGGATCCATCCCTCCGCGAGGCGGCGTCGCTCGACGGGGCGAACGCCGTGCAGACCTTCTTCCGGGTGGTCTTCCCCGTGATGCGTCCGATCAACATCGTGATCGTCGTGATCACGATCATCGAGTCGCTGCGTGCCTTCGACATCGTCTACATCATCAACCGGGGAACCAACGGCCTCGAGCTGCTCAGCGTGCTCGTGATCAAGAACCTCGTCGGTGAGGGCCAGGTGATCGGTGTCGGTTCCGCCCTCGCCGTGATCCTGCTTGTGGTCTCCCTCGTGCCGATCGTCATCTACCTCAGTCGCACCTTCAAGAAGGACGCCTAATGTCTACAGTCACCACGCGGAAGCCAGCGGCCCCCGCACGATCGGGTTCGTCGGCCAAGGTCGGTTCGATCACGCGCCCTCGCTACGGCATCCACCTGTTCCTCATCATCATGTCCATCCTGTGGCTGATTCCGCTGGCCTGGGCGATCTTCACGGCGCTCAGGCCGAAGGCGGACACCGACAAGTACGGCTACTTCAACTTCAGCGGTGCCTTCAACTTCGACAACTTCATCACGGCCTGGAACCAGGGTGGCTTCGCCACGCTTTTCACCAACTCGGCGATCCTCGTGGTGCCGACGGTGGTGCTCACCCTGCTCTTCGCGTCGATGATGGCGTTCGCGGTGAGCCGGTTCAGTTGGAAGTTCAACATCACCCTTCTCATCATGTTCACGGCCGGCAACCTGCTTCCCCCCCAGGTGCTCGCCGCACCCCTGTTCGAGATGTTCAAGCACTTCGAGCTGCCGTACAGCATCAGTGATTCGGGCAACCTCCTCAACACCTACTTCGCGGTCATCGCCGTGAACACGGCGTTCCAGGTGGGCTTCTGCACCTTCGTGCTCTCCAACTACATGAAGGCTCTGCCCGCAGACTTGACAGAGGCCGCGTTCGTCGACGGCGCGGGTGTCTGGCGCCAGTACTGGTCGATCATCATGCCCCTGACCCGGCCGGCCCTCGCGGCGCTGGGCACGCTCGAGGTCATCTTCATCTACAACGACTACTTCTGGCCGCTGCTCTTCATCCAGAGCGGCAACAAGTTGCCGGTGACCACCGGGCTCAACAACCTGCAGGGTCAGTTCCTCTCCAACTACAATCTGCTCGCCGCCGGGGCGATCATCACTGTCATCCCCACCCTGATCATCTACCTGGCTCTCCAGCGCCAATTCGTCGCCGGGCTGACGCTCGGGGCCAGTAAGGGATGAGAATGCTCACTCACACGTCTCGTCTTCCCACCGACGGCGCCATCGCGTGAGCGACATCGTCAACCTGAGGGGCGGGGGATCGGCGTTCGTGCTCGACCTGTCGGGTGAAACTCCGGTCATCGTGCACTGGGGAGCCGACCTGGGCGACGCGATCCCGGCGGTGCTTTCCGCCGGGCCGGTCGCCCACTCCGCGCTCGACGATCCGCATGCCCAACATCTCGTGCCGCAAGCATCGAGCGGATGGCGCGGTCGACCCGCCCTCGAGGGCCACCGTTCGGGGGGCCGGGCGTTCTCTGCCGCGCTGGTGACCACCGCAGCCCGCGCCCTCGCCCCCGACGGACACGAGGTCACCCTGGCCGACGAAGCCGCCGGTCTCTCCCTCACCGTGGAGTTCCACCTCGGGCAGGAGGGGATGCTGCGAATCCGCAGCACCCTCACGAACGTGGGCACGGAGGACTATGCCCTCCAGTCGCTGAGCACCACGCTGCCCACCGGTCTCGGTGCGGCGGAGATTCTGGACCTCACCGGTCGCTGGTGCCGGGAACAGCATCCGCAGCGCCAGTCAGTGCGGCAGGGGACCTGGCTGCGCGAGTACCGTCACGGCCGCCCCGGCCACGATTCGTCCCTGTTCACTGCGGTGGGGACTGCCGGCTTCGGCAACCGTTCCGGCGCAGTCTGGGCCACGCATTTCGGATTCAGCGGCAACCGCGTCACGGTGGTGGAGAAGACCCCCACGGGCCCGGCACTGATCGGCAACGCCGAGCTGCTGGGCTCCGGGGAGATCGTGCTGGCCGCGGGTGATTCGTATGAGACGCCCTGGACCTACGCCTCCTTCTCCTCCCGTGGGCTCGACGGAGTGACCGATACCTTCCACCGCTGGCTCCGCGCGCGCGCGCAGCATCCCTCGGCCGTGCGTCCGGTGGTGCTCAACACGTGGGAAGCGGTGTATTTCGACCACAACCTCGACAGTCTGGTCGAGCTCGCGGATCGGGCGGAGCTTCTGGGTGTCGAGCGCTTCGTGCTCGACGACGGCTGGTTCCGTCACCGTCGAAACGACAAGGCGGGGCTCGGCGACTGGTACGTGGACGACGACGTCTGGCCTCAGGGCCTCACCCCGCTGATCGACGCGGTGCGCTCCCGGGGTATGCAGTTCGGCCTGTGGGTGGAACCGGAGATGGTGAACGAGGATTCCGATGTGATTCGTGCGCATCCCGACTGGGTCAGCGGTGCCGGCCTCGGGCGCACCCCGGTCGAATGGCGCCACCAGCAGGTGCTCGACCTGGTGAATCCGGATGCCTTCGCCTACATCTTCGATCGTCTCGACGCGCTGCTCACCGACAACGCGATTTCCTACCTCAAGTGGGATCAGAATCGCGATCTCACCGAGATGGGGCACGAAGGAGCGCCCTCGGTCCACGAGCAGACTCTCGCCGCCTACCGGTTGATCGACGCGCTCCGTCGCGCGCATCCAGAGGTGGAGATCGAAAGCTGCTCGTCCGGCGGTGCTCGGGTCGATCTCGGCATCCTCGAACGCACCGACCGGGTCTGGGCGTCCGACTGCAACGATGCTCTCGAGAGGCAGACCATCCAACGCTGGACGAAGGCGATCCTGCCCCCGGAACTCGTGGGAACCCACGTGGGGCCCACCACCTCCCACACGACGGCTCGCACGCATTCGCTGTCGTTCCGGGCGATCACAGCGATGTTCGGCCACTTCGGCATCGAGTGGGATGTGCGCACCCTCACCGAGTCTGACCTTCTCGAGCTCAGCGAAGCGGTAGCGCTCTACAAGAAACACCGCGCGCTGATCCACTCCGGCAGTGCGGTGCATGCCGACCTCGTCGACCCGGCATACCTGCTGGGAGGGTCGGTCGCCCAGGATGGTTCGGAGGCGATCTTCTCCTTCGTCAGTGTCGCCACCTCCTTCGACGAGGTGCCGGGCCGGGCGGGATTCCCCGGACTGAACCCCGACACGAGCTATGAGGTGAAGGTGGTCTTCCCCTCCGCAACCTCTCCCTATGGGAGTCGAGGCAACGTCAGCTGGATCCCGGACGGATTCACCGCGACGGGGCGGTTCCTCGCCGAGGTCGGTCTTCCCATGCCCGTGCTGAATCCCGAGCAGGGAGTGCTCATCCATCTGGTGGAGACTGCGGGCTCTTAGTCGCCGCCGGTTTTTTCTGCCGACGAGGAAGGCCGACTCGGGGAAAGCCGTGTCACCAGAACCTTCGACTGGGTCGACGACGACGTCACATAACCGAGCAGAACACCCCGACTACGGCCGCGCTCCCACCCAGAGCAGCTCCTGCACACGCAGGGCGAGGTTCCTGAGGAGCGCGGCCTCGGCGTCGCTGAAGCGTCGCGGTGCGTCATCCATCACGCAGAGGGCGCCGACGCGGTGGCCGTCGGGAGCTTCGATCGGGTACCCGGCGTAGAACTTCACTCCGCCCGGCCCGGTGACGTGCGGACCATCGGCGAATCGCGCGTCGTCACGTGTGTCCTCGATCACGAAGTGTCGCGGTTCCTCGATCGTGACGTTGCAGAAGGCTTCCTGTCGAGGGATGACGGAGCCGACGAATCCGACGGCAGACTTCGTCCACTGCCTGTCGTCGTCGATGAAGGTGATCGCGGCCATCGGCACATCGAAAAGGTCGCGCGCGATTGAGGCGATCAGGTCGAAGGCCTCGCCGGGGTCGGAGTCGAGGATGGCCAGGGAGTCGAGCGAAAGTTGCCGCTCCGTCTCGTCGACGACCCGGGCCTCGGGTCGAACCTCGCTGGGATTGCGCAGCACCTCACTGATGGGTGGGGCGGCGAGCGACGCCCAGCGTTCCGCACTGGCTGTGCCGGTCGAGCGGAGGGTCTCGAAGTCGTCGAGTCTGATGACGCTCGAGTGCGGCTCATCCGCCACGAGTTCCGCGGTGATCGCGGTGAATTGCCGGGACTGGTACTGCACGAGGGAATTGAACGCGTCGGGGAAGAGCGTCGCCGAGCCGATCATCGGCATCGATACGACGAAGATCTCAGCTCCGGCCGCGGACTTCCTGCGCACGATCTCGAGAAGCTCCGCGATGTCTCGTCGCCAGGACCCGGTCGATGCCAGTTCGAAAGCCTCCACCGTGCCAACGACAAGGACTATCGCGTCGAAGCGATCGAGAGCAAGGGATGCCAGCTCGGCGGCGCAGCTCTTGGCCGTCATGGTGGTCGACACGCGAATCTCGATGTCGACGGCCCGACCGCTCAGCACCGCGAGCCGGCGGGCGAGCTGCCCGGCGAAGCCGAGATCGTGGGTGACAGTGCCGTAGCCGGCAGCAATTCCGCTGCCGCTCAGCAGCACCCGCACGGCATCCACGCCCGCGCCGTGCACTGTCGGCGAGTCAACGGGCGAGGGCGAGCGCTCCCAAGAGTTGACGGAGTGGTGCAACCACAACCCGATGAACGGTCGCATCACAGCATTGACGACATGACGAATCATTTCGGCCCCCAGACCGGGCGATTGCCCGCGGCGCCTGATCGCACCGTTCGGGCGAGCGTACCGAACGCCCCCCGAACGGGTGTCGGAAACTCTCAGATGAGCTCGTCTGTCAGGTGATTGGGGGTTCCGAAGCGATGCGCGGTGATACTCACCGCCTGCTCGCGAAGGAACGGCAGCAGTTCGATGCGACCGGCTGGCGTGACCGGGCCGCTGTAGATCGCGACATCCGGCCGCCCGCCGATCGCTGCGGCAAGAGCCACCGGGTCGCCGCCGATGAGGCGGATGCGGCCGGTCTCGAGCGCCGGGAGACGGGAGAGCCAGGCCGCGTCATCCTCGATGACCGGGGAGAGGCCGGCAAGCGCATCACTCGCCACGGCGCTGGAGACGGTCAGTCGAGATCCCGCGAGCAGGCCCGCACCGACGACACGGAGCAGTTCACTGACGGGCGCGCCTTCGCTCAGTCGGACGGTCACCGGCACCGGGAGGTAGCGGAACACATTGCGTTCGGCGGAGAGGGCGGAGACATCCTCGACCCGGCCGAAGCCGTGGTTCCAGGCGGCGGCATCGCTGCCGAAGGCACCGGACAGCGAATCCTCGGCCGCGAGCAGCGCCTTCACCGCCGGGTGGGTGATCGCTTCGCCTGCCGCAGAATGGTGTGCCGCAACCCAGGAGCCGAGACCTACCAGGTAGTTCGGTCCGCCGGCCTTGGTTCCGGCGCCCACGGAGGACTTCTTCCAGCCGCCGAAGGGCTGGCGCTGCACTATGGCACCGGTGATGCCGCGGTTCACATAGAGGTTTCCCGCCTGCACCGTGTCGAGCCAGAGGGCGAGTTCGGTGGAGTCGAGGGAGTGGATGCCCGCGGTCAGACCGAAGTCGGTCTCATTCTGCAGCGCGATGGCCTCGGCCAGCGTGGGGGCGGTCATCACGCCGAGCACGGGACCGAAGTACTCGGTCTGGTGGAACGCGGATCCGCGCCGCACGCCGGTGCGCACCCCGGGCGTCCAGAGCTGGCCGTCACGGTCGAGCTTGCGCGGCTCGAGCATCCAGGCTTCACCTTCACCGAGGGTGGTCAGGGCGCCGAGCAGCTTGCCCCTGGCCGGTTCGATGAGCGGACCCATCTGCGTGGCCGCGTCGGAGGGGTATCCGACCTTGAGCGAGGCGACCGCGTCCCTCAGCTGGTTGGTGAAGCGGGCGGATTCCGCGACCGATCCGACCAGGATCACGAGCGATGCGGCCGAGCACTTCTGGCCGGCGTGACCGAAGGCAGAAGACACGACGTCCTTCACGGCGAGGTCCAGGTCCGCGCTCGGGGTGACGATGATCGCGTTCTTGCCGCTCGTCTCGGCCAGCAGCGGCAGGTCGGGGCGGAAGGACCGGAACAGCTCGGCGGTCTCGTAGCCGCCAGTGAGGATCACCCGGTCGACCGACGGATGAGAGACCAGGTTCGTGCCGAGGTCGCGCTCGCTCAGCTGCACGAGCTGCAACACCTCGCGCGGCACTCCGCCCTCCCACAGGGCTTCGGCCAGCACGGCGCCGCAGCGTGCCGAGAGCGCTGCCGGTTTGAGGATGACGGCACTTCCGGCGGCGAGGGCGGCAAGAGTCGAGCCGGCGGGGATCGCGATCGGGAAGTTCCACGGCGGCGTCACGACTGTCAGCTTCGATGGGACGAAGGTCGCGCCATCCACAGTCTCCAGACCGAGAGCGAGTTCGGCGTAGTAGTGGGCGAAGTCGATGGCCTCGCTCACCTCCGGATCGCCCTGATCGATGGTCTTCCCGGCTTCGCTCGCCATCACCTCGAGAAGTTCGGCCCGTCGAGCGCTGAGCGCGTCTCCGGCACGGTGCAGGATGGCCGCGCGCTCGGCCGCTGGGCGGGCGCCCCACGCCGCACCTGCGGCAGAGGTCTGCGCGATCATCCGGTCGAGCACGTCGGCTTCGGTGATCAGCGAGGATGCCACTGCCTCGACTCCCAGGGTCGAACCCGGCACGCGAGCGATGATCCCCGTGCTCCAGGCGCGGTTTGCCGGAAGCGAGGGGTCGGTGTCGGCAGTGTTCTCGAAGCGGTCGCGGGGCGCAGCCTCGGCAACGGCGCGATCCTGCGTGCGGCGCGGAAGCGGGATGCCGCGGTCGAGCCGGGCGAGCGAGGCGAGGAAGCGCTGCTTCTCCCGCTCGAACAGCGCCTCGTTGCTGGAGAGTTCGAAGACCGCAGACATGAAGTTGTCCTGGCTGGCCCCCTCCTCGAGCCGGCGGATCAGGTAGGCGATCGCGACGTCGAACTCCTGGGGGTGCACCACCGGGGTGTACAGCAGGAGCCCGCCGACATCCTTCTTCACGGCCTCCGCCTGGCCGGTGGCCATGCCGAGCAGCATCTCGAACTCGATGCCGTGTTGCACGCCGCGCTTCTCGGCGAGGAGCCAGGCGTACGCCACGTCGAAGAGGTTGTGACCGGCGACGCCGAGGTGGAGGGCATCGATTCGTGCCGGTCGCAGGGCGTAGTCGAGGATGCGCTTGTAGTTGGTGTCGGTGTCCTGCTTCGTGGACCAGGTGGCGAGCGGCCAGCCGCGTAGCGACGACTCCACCTGCTCCATCGGCAGGTTGGCGCCCTTGACGAGGCGCACCTTGATCGATGCACCCCCAGCGGCCCGGCGCCGTGCGGCCCAGTCACCGAGGGTCACCATCGCAGAGAGCGCGTCGGGCAGGTAGGCCTGCAGCACGATTCCCGCCTCGAGCTGAGCAAACCGCGGCTGGTCGAGAATGCGGGTGAAGACCGCGACTGTGAGGTCGAGATCCTTGTATTCCTCCATGTCGAGGTTGATGAACTTGGCCGGGGTCGTGGAGGCAGCGCGTTCGAACAGCGGGGCGAGGCTCGCCACGACGTGTTCGACATCCGCCTCGAAGGCCCAGGGCGAATGCGGGGCGACGGTGGAGGAGACCTTGATCGAGACGTAGTCGACGTCGTCGCGCGCCAGCAGCGCGTGGGTACCGGCGAGACGGCGGGCGGCCTCTCGTTCGCCGAGCACCGCTTCGCCGAGGAGGTTGACGTTGAGTTTCGCGCCGCCGGCCCGGAGCGAGCCGATCGCCGCGCCGAGACGCTTCGGCGTGGCATCCACAATGAGATGCCCCACCATGCCCCGCAATACCCGACGGGCGATCGGAACGACCACGCCCGGCAGCAACGGCGCGAAGACACCACCGAGGCGCACCGCCGCCCTCAGGTATCCGGGCAGGAAGGCAGGCACGCGCGGTGCGAGAGCGGCGAGGTTGCGCGCCGCGACCCTCAGGTCCTCCGGACGGATGACGCCGTCGACGAAGCCCACCGTGAAGTCGAGCCCCTTGGGGTCCTTCAGCACTCCGGCGAGGCGCTGCGCGGAGGCATTGACCGGCGCCTTGGCGCCTTCTTCGAGCCAGTGGCGCACGAGCGCGACAGTGCGCTCCGCAAGCTCGGGGGAGAGGGCGTCGTCGAGAGACGTGGTCGTGGCGGTGTCGGTCACGGGAATCCTTTCGGGGCGATCTGCTCCCAGTATTTCTCGCGGCATCCAGTTAGGTAAAGCGACCGTTTCTGACGAGTATTCTTAAGCGCAACTGATTGATAGGATGCCTGATGCTCGATGTGCGCCGGCTGCGTCTTCTGCGCGAACTCCAGATCCGCGGAACGCTCGCGGGCGTCGCAGAAGCCCTCAATTTCAGTCCCTCGGCCGTGTCCCAGCAGCTGAGCCAGCTCGAGAAGGATGTCGGTGTCGAGCTGCTGCGATCGTCGGGCCGCCGCGTGGTGCTCACGCCGGCGGCCGAGATCCTGGTGAGTCACACGGCGGAGGTGCTGCGCACGCTCGAGCGTGCCGAAGCGGAGCTCGCCTCATCCCTAACCACCATCACGGGCACCGTTCGAGTGGCGGTCTTCCAGTCGGCGGCGCTCGCGATCATGCCCGATGCGCTCGCCATCATGGAGACCGAGTACCCCGAGGTGCGAGTGGAGATGGTGCAGCGCGAGCCGGAGTCGGCACTACGGGAGACCTGGGCGCGGGACTTCGACCTCGTGATCGCGGAGCAGTACCCGGGGCACGCCGCCCCGCGGCATCCGGAGCTCGATCGGCGCACCCTCACGACAGACGCGATCCGTCTCGCTACGCCACCGTCGGATCGCGGGAGACTGCATCCCGCCTCCATCGAACGGGCATCGGATGCCGCGTGGGTGATGGAACCCCGCGGAACAGCCTCCCGGCACTGGGCCGAGCAAGCCTGTCGCCGGGCCGGGTTCGAACCCGACGTGCGGTTCGAGACGGCGGACCTTCAGTCGCACATCCGCCTCGTCGAGTCGGGTAATGCGGTCGCCCTCCTTCCCGACCTGGTCTGGATCGGCCGCGGGACCTCGGCCCAACTGCTGCTGTTACCGGAGAATCCGCAGCGCACGATCTTCACCTCTGTGCGGGAGGCGAGCAGCACCAGGCCCGCGATCGTGGCGATGCGCGCGGTACTGGACCGAGCGGTGCGCCTCGTCGCCGGCTGACCCGATATTGCTCTGAATCAGAGCCCGCGTGCCGAATATGCAGGAGATTCGCCCCGAAAGGCTGCGGATCGCAGCCGAATGGTGCTGTCGATGGCGAATCTCCTGCGTGTCGAGTGACGTCTTGTGCGCCGCCGGCTCAGCCGACTGAAGTCGCAGCCAGCGAACCCGACTTCGCTGACTGCAACAACAGGTCGGCGGCCTTTTCCCCGATCACCATCGACACGGCCTGGGTGTGCCCGCGGATGATGTCGGGCATCACCGAGGCATCCGCGACGCGAAGGCCCTGCACTCCGCGAACCCGCAGCTGTTCGTCGACGACGGAGGCCTCGTCCGTGCCCATGCGGGCGGTGCCGACCGGGTGGTAGAGCGTGTGGGCTGCCGTTTCGAGTGCGACGGTGTCCCGCTCGGCGCGCTCAAGGGCATCCGTTCCCTCTGGAGCGAGGAAGTGCGGCCCGGTGGTTGTCTTCAACGCGGGCGCCTGGAGGATATCCTCGCAGATTCCGAGGCCGGCCATCAACCGCGCCCGGTCGCTGCCCGCCGCATCACTGAGGTATCGAGGATCGATGATGGCCTTCTCGAGGGGGTCTGCAGAGGCGAGGGTGATCGTGCCGGTGCTCTGGGGCGTGAGGAGGATCGCTCCGATGGTGATCGCATGAGCCGGCGCGGGAACGAGGCCTTCGCCGATGAACGCGACCGGGGCGAAGATGATCTCGATGTCGGGCAGTTCCATCGCCGGATCCGATCGCACGAAACCATAGGCCTCCGCGACATTCGAGGTGAGCATGCCCCGACCCCTGGCGAGGAAGTTCACCAGTTCCGGTGCCTTCTTCGCGGAGAAGAGGGTGTCGCCCGAGGTCTCGACGATGAGGCCGGAGAGTAGGTGGTCGCGCAGATTCTCGCCCACCTCAGGCGAGTCGACCAGCACCGGGATTCCGTGCTTCTCGAGCTGCGACTTCCCGCCGATGCCCGAGAGCATCAGGAGCTGAGGGGTGTTCACCGCCCCGCCACAGAGCACCACCTCGTGATGCGCCATCGCTCGAGCGGTCTCCCCTCCGAGCACGTACTCGACGCCGATGGCGCGGGTGCCGTCGAACAGCACCCGGGTGGCCTGCGCGCCCGTGCGCACCGTGAGATTCGGCCGATCCTTCGATGGCACCAGGTAGCCGTCCGCACTGGAGAATCGTTTGCCCTTCTTCTGGCTCACCATGGTCTGGCTGAAGCCATCGGGCCGCGCGGTGTTCGGTGCCACGAGCGAATACCCCGCCTGCACAACCGCCTTGAGGAAGGTCGCGGTGTGCGATCGGGGGCTGCGCTGGTGCTCGATGCTGATGGCACCTCCGGATCCCTGGTCGGGATCCGAGTTCCCCTCGACCCGCTCGACACTCCGGAAGTAGGGCAGAAGTGCCGCATACGACCAGCCCGGCCCGGCGGTCTGTGCCCAGTGGTCGTAGTCGGCGGCGAATCCGCGCACCCACATCATGGCGTTGATCGACGACGATCCGCCGAGCATCCTGCCTCTCGGCCAGTAGATCGTGCGGCCGGAGAGCTGCGGCTGCGGAGTGGTGTCGTAGTTCCAATCCAGTTCCGACCGGAAAAGCGCCGAGAACGCGGCGGGAATGTGCACCTCGGTCTTCTTGTCGACGGGGCCGGCCTCGAGCAACAGCACCGAGCGGGTGCCGTCTTCGGTGAGCCGTGCTGCCAGTGCCGCCCCGGATGCCCCGGCGCCGACCACGACGAAATCGAAATCGTTCCCGGCGCTCATGCGGGCACCTCGAGGCTGCGGAGATCCTTGCGCAGGATCTTGCCAGAGCTGGACTTCGGAATCGTGTCGATGAACGCCACCTGGCGGATCTTCTTGTGCGGTGCCACGTGCTCGGCGACGAAGGCCATCACCTCTTCGGAAGTGATCTCGGCTCCCGGCTGCACCACGACGAATGCCTTCGGCACCTCTTCTCCCTCGGCATCATGGGCGCCGACCACCGCGGCATCCGCAATGCTCGCGTGGGTGAGCAGCAGGGCCTCGAGCTCAGCCGGAGCCACCTGGTAGCCCTTGTACTTGATGAGTTCTTTCAGCCGGTCGACGATCGACACGATGCCGTCCGATGAGACCGTCGCGATGTCACCGGTGTGGAGAAATCCGTCTTCATCGATGGTGGCGCGCGTTGCCTCGTCGTTGCCGAGGTAGCCACGCATGATGTTCGGGCCGCGACAGAGCAGCTCGCCGGGCGCACTCGTCCCCTCGGCGGGAATCTCGATCTCGTCCCCGGTCGCCGGGTCGATGAGCTTGCACTCGATGTTCGGCAGGGTGATCCCCACCGAACTGAGGGGGATGTCCGCCCGGCTCACCGGGATGCTGTGCGAGACCGGGCTCATCTCGCTCATGCCGTAGCCCTGCCGCACCAGGCAGCCGAGGCGATCCGCCACCGCCTTGCCGAGTGCGCCGTCGAACGGCGCGGCGCCGGAGACGATGACTTCCATGCTCGAGAGGTCGTACTGGTCGATGAGCGGATGCTTCGCCAGCGCGACCGCGATCGGGGGCGCGATGAACGCCCAGTTGATGCTGAAGTCCTGAATGATGCGCAAGAACTCCGCGAGATCGAATCGGGGCATCGTCACCAGCCGTGCCCGACTGCGGAATGCCATGTTGAGGAGCACGGTCATGCCGTAGATGTGGAAGAACGGCAGCACCGCGAGCACGCGGGCATCGGCATCCGCTCCGAGGAGTGGCAGGGACTGCGCGACATTCGCCACCAGGTTGCGATGGGTGAGGATCACCCCTTTCGGCCGCCCGGTGGTGCCCGAGGAGTACGGAAGCACCGCGATCTGCTCGGCAGGATCGAAGCTCACCTCCGGTGCCGGATTGTTCTCCATCATCAGGTCACGCAGGGAGGCGAAACCCTCGGCACCGTCCAGCACGATCACCTGGTCGTCGGCGATGCCCGCCCGGGATGCCGCGTCCCGTGCGGAGGCGAGAAGCGGCGAAACCGTGAACAGGAAGCGCGCCTTGGAGTCGACGAGCTGCGTGCCCATCTCCTCCCCGGTGTAGAGCCCGTTGACCGTTGTTGCAGTGGCGCCCGACCGCAGGATGCCGTGGAACACCGCGGCGAAGGCGGGCACGTTGGGGGAGTGCAGCGCCACCACATCCCCGAGTCCGATGCCGCGGGCCGCGAGTGCGCCCGCAACGAGGTCGATCTGGCCGATCAGCTGGCGATAGCTCGTCTCTGCTCCGGACGCGCCATCCACGATGGCGATGCGGTCGAGATCGGCCTCATCGATGCTCGCGAACAGGAAGTCGTAGATGCTGAGGTGCGGGATCTCGACATCGGGCAGGGGTCCTCGAAAAACCACGTTAATCTCCTTTGATCGTGTGGTGGATGGTGCGGGTGAACGTTGCGAGAAACCTACCCGGTCAGGCGCGGAACGCGGAGATGAATATCGCCGGCATCTTGAGCCACGAGGGCGCCGCAGCGAATCCGGCGAGCAAGCGCCCCGTCTTCTTCGCACTGCGGGCGGTCACGAACCATGGGGGCTTCGGGAACAGCGCGAACTCGCCGTGGAGAGCTGACCGGGGGAATGGACGGAACGGGCCACGGGCGATCGTCTTCTCGGTCTCGGCGAGAAGGAGCGCATTGTGCACGACCCCGATACCGCTCTGCACGTGTTCGAGGCTGTGCCCGGGAAACGCGCCCCAAGGGGCTCCCGGTGTGAGGAAGCCGAGCGCGGTCCAGGTGTTGACCGCGATGGTTCCGTAGTCGAGCCTCGAGAGGGCGTTCTCGAATCCGGCACCGAGGCTCTTGATGGTGCTCGGCAGGCCGATGATGTTGGCTCCGAGCGTGCCGACGAAGTCGCGGTTCACCGTGTCGACCGCCCTGTCGAGGAACGCCTGGCCGCTGCCGGGGAGTTCGATCACTCCGAGCACGGGGGAGAAGTACTCGGTGGTGAGCAACGTCGAGGCGTCGTCTTCGGCGTGGATGTCGACGAGCAGGCGACCGCCGCTCGCCCCGAACTTCTCGGCTCCCGGGTACGAGTTGGATGCCTGGCCGACGCGCACGTCGCTGCCGGGGTACCACGGGGCGCGGTCGGGGGTGCGGGCGAGCGCACTGCGGAGTTCGGCGAGGAAGGCCTTGCGCTGCGGCCACTGCGAACTGAGCACCACTATCTGGCCGGCGATGCAGTTGTATCCCCCGTTGTGCAGTCGCTGCGTGACCACATGCTCGGCCTGGTACTTGAGGTCGGCCTTCGACCAAGCACCCGGAAGCACGATGATCGGCGCGACGCCGCCCAGTTCGCTGGTGATGGGCTTCGCCAGAAGAGGGGTTCCCGCGGCGCGGCGCGTGGCCGCACCCGGTCCGGTGCCCCACACGATCACATCGTGGGTCGCCGCGCTGCCGGTGATGTGCACGTGCGAGATACCGGGATGGTTGGCGAGGTAGCTGCCGACATCTCCGGCACCGGTCACGATGCGCAGCAGGCCGAGGTCGATCAGCGGTTTGAATGCTGCCGAGTATGGCGCGAGCATCCGGTCCATCACCGGGTTGAGTTTGAGCAGGGCGACGCGATTGTGGGCGATGAGCTCATAGAGCACGTCGAGCGGTGGGATGGAGGTGATGTTGCCGGCGCCGAGCACGAGACCGACCCCGTCGGTCTCTGTCGGTGTGCGGGCCCCGAGGCCGGCGGATGCGCGCACCGCCTTCTCGGAATCGCCCGGCTTCATCCAGACTTCCGCGCTGAATCCGTGGAGCAGCAGCGCCTCATAGGGGTTGGCGGGCAGCACCGGAACGCTCACGCGGCCGCCGGGGGCGGTGCCGAGCTTCGCGTCCGCGATGGGGCTCTTTCCCTGCGCGATGGCGCCGAGCGTGTGCTGGAGGGCGAGGAGAGAAGAGAGCACGATGTACGGTCCCGAGATCCACTCCTCACCCACGTAGGCGGAGTCCGGATCGAGATTCTTGGTGCGCACGGCGGCATCGACCCACTGGTCGGCCGCCGCGGCGACGGTGGAGTGGACCTTGCCGAGCAAGGCGATGCGAGCCGGAATCGGCATCTTCGCCCACCGGGACTCACCTTCGGCGAGCTGGCTCACCGCGGCATCCAGTCCGGCGCGAACCTCCGCGTCGAGGGCGGGGGTGGAGGGAGCGGCCGTGGCGGGCACGGTCGGGTCTGTGGTGGTCATCAATCTCCTTTGATCGCTGCCGACTTGGTCACGGGCATAGTCGAAACGACCACGCCTCACCAAGGAACCTTCAGTATCGCCCACGAACCCCCCGAGTGCGATAGGCGAACGCCGTCTGTTCCCTGAATACCGTTGTGCCCCCGCACAATACGGAGCTACAGTCCTCTCATGTCCATCGACCAGGGTCCACGGCGGGTGATCGCGCCAGAGCACCGCGCAGCCCGTGCCGAATCCGCCGACTTCTTCCTCGAGCTCGTGGACTCCGTCGGGCCGATCACCGACGGTGTTGTCGATCAGATCCTCGCGGGGGAGAACGAATACGCCGAGAATCCGATGCCGCGGGAGCTTCTGCATTCGATCGTGAGGGAGAACATCTCCGCGCTGCTCGCCACCCTCGCCGGCACGACGGACTCCCTTGCCGCTCCGCGTCGAGCCGGTCGCATCAAAGCCGAGCACGGCATCCCGATGGCGAGTCTGCTTCACGCGTACCGGCTCGCCGGATTGCAGCTCTGGGACGAGATGATGGCGCGGTCGGTCGGCAGCCAGCGGGCCGAGACGCTCTTGCACCTCTCTTCGGATGTCTGGGGAATCATCGACCTCTTCTCCGGCGCGGCCGCGGAGTCCTATCGGGCCTTCGTCGACGAGCGGGACCGCCGCGATGAGCAGGCGCGCAGCGTCATGCTGCTCAGCCTCCTCGATGGGAGCGCCACTCCCGGGGAGATCGGCCGGCTGCTTCGTGCGCTCGAGCTGCCAGAGCACGCCCACTACCTGGTGATCGCCGCCGAGCGCAGCAGCAGCGGCGCGGATCCGGTGCCGGAGGTGCACGGTCGACTGAACGCCGTCGGAATATCGTCAGCCTGGACCGCCTGGAAAGGCGAATACGTGGGCCTCGTCGGGATGCCGCGGCACGCGGAGATCGACCGTGCCATCGCCATCGTGGCGGCCACAGCAACCTCCCGGGTCGGCATCAGCAGAACATTCACCCAGCTCTCGGCCTCCCCGGATGCCGTCGACCAGGCCCGGATGTCGGTCGAATGCATCGCCTCCCCGGGCGTCGGCATCCACCGCTACGGATCGGCCCCCCTCGACCTGCTCCTCGTGGCGCAACCCGGCTACGGTGCGGAACTGCGTGACGGCGTCTTCGGTCGGCTGTTCGGCCCGGACTGCGCGGATGGCGCAGTGTTGCTCGACACCCTCGAGGCCTGGTTCGACGCCGATGGGTCGACCTCCGACGCCGGCAGACGGATGCACTGCCACCGCAACACGGTGCTCTACCGTCTCGGGCGCATCGCCGAACTCACCGGTCGCTCGGTGGCGCGTCCGGCCGAGGCATCCGAGCTGTATGCGGCGCTGCGAGCGGTGCGACTCGGCGGTACCCGCGCCTAGAGTCGCTCGATGATCGTGGCGTTCGCCATGCCACCGCCCTCGCACATCACCTGCAGGCCGTAACGGCCGCCGGTTGCCTCGAGGTGATTCACCATGGTGGCGAGCAGGCGGGCACCGGATGCCCCGAGCGCGTGCCCGAGGGCGATCGCACCCCCGCGGGGGTTGAGCTTCGCCGCATCCGCTCCCGTCTCGGCGAGCCAGGCCAGCGGAACGGGCGCGAAGGCCTCATTCACCTCGAAGGCGTCGATGTCGTCGATGGTGAGACCGGCTTTGGCGAGTACTTTCGCTGTCGCGGGGATGACCCCGGTGAGCATGAACAGGGGGTCGCTGCCGGTCACGGCGAAGCTGTGGAAGCGGGCGCGTGGCTTCAGCCCGAGTTCCGCGGCCTTCGATTCGCTCATGATGAGGGTCGCGGCGGCCGCGTCGGTGAGGGGCGAGGAGTTGCCCGGGGTGATGTTCCAGCCGATTTCGGGGAACCGCTCCGCGAACCGCTCGGTGTAGAAGGCCGGCTTGAGACCGGCGAGGCCCTCGGCGGTCGTGGTGGGGCGAACCGTCTCGTCGGTGGTGACGTCGCCGACGGCGATGAGTTCGTTGGCGAAGAAGCCGCCGGCGGTCGCTTCGGCGGCGAGCTGGTGCGAGCGGGCCGAGAAGTCGTCGAGCTGCGCACGGGAGAATCCCCACTTGCTCGTGATGAGTTCCGCGGAGATACCCTGCCCGACGAGACCCTCGGGGTAGCGCGCGGCCACCTGTTCTCCGTAGATGTCCTCGCCCATGATCGAGTAGCCGATCGGCGCGCTGCTCATCGACTCCACTCCGCAGGCGATGGCGATGTCGTAGTTGCCGGTCATGATGCCCTGGGCGGCGAAGACTGCAGCCTGCTGGCTCGATCCGCACTGGCGGTCGATCGTGACGGCGGGCACGTGATCCGGGAACCCGGCGCCGAGTACAGCGTTGCGGGTCACGTTGTAGGTCTGCTTGCCCGCCTGCGCGACGCATCCGCCGATCACATCGTCGACGGTGGCCGGGTCGACACCGTTGCGTTCGACGAGGGCGCGGAGGGTTGTGGCGAGAAGATCCACGGGATGAACCCCGCTGAGCGAGCCGCCCGGCTTGCCGCGGCCGGACGGGGTGCGGATGACGTCGATGATCACTGCGGAGTTGTTCATGGGGACTTCCTTGTCTGGGGTCCCTCCAGCTTAGGCACGCGCCCTGGGGAGTCTTGCGCGATTCTCGCCGGCCTCAGACCATGTTCCCGACCGGCAGACCGTGCGCCCTGGGTCAGCAAATGCCGACTGACCGCGCCGCGCTTCTCCTGCCTGCCGGGCGCACCGGCAGTCGCACCCCGTAACTTTCACCGAAATCTCGGGCATTCCGGGTCATAATCGGGAAGGATTTCGCCCCGAGGGCGTTGACACCGTGGTACCCGAAAATCGTCGTCGACAGGCAACTGCCGTCTGGCCTGGAACAGAAAGCGCAGCCCATGCCGCAACGCATCTACAACGACATCACCGAGATCTTCGGAAACACCCCGCTGGTGCGCCTGAACAAGGTCGCCGGGGGACTCGGCGCCACCGTGCTCGCGAAGCTGGAGTTCTACAACCCCTCCGCCAGCGTCAAGGACCGCCTCGGCATCGCCATCGTCGACGCGGCCGAAGCGTCCGGCGAGCTGAAGCCGGGCGGCACGATCGTGGAGAGCACGAGCGGCAACACCGGTATCGCACTCGCGATGGTCGGCGCGGCCCGCGGCTACAAGGTGATCCTGACGATGCCGGAGTCCATGAGCAAGGAACGGCGGATGATCCTGCGCGCGTACGGCGCGGAGCTCGTTCTCACCCCTGGCCCGGGCGGTATGCAGGCCGCTGTCGATCGGGCTGCGGAGATCGTGGCGAACACCCCCGGAGCCGTCTACGCCAAGCAGTTCGCCAACGCGGCGAACCCCGCCATCCACCGGGCCACCACCGGTCCCGAGATCTGGAACGACACCGAGGGCGCTGTCGACATCTTCGTGTCGGGCATCGGCACCGGCGGAACCATCACCGGAACGGGCGGATACCTCAAGGAGCAGAAGCCCGACCTCGTGGTCATCGGCGTCGAGCCGGCCGAGTCCCCGATCCTCAACGGGGGAGCGCCCGGCCCCCACAAGATCCAGGGAATCGGGGCGAACTTCGTTCCGGAGATCCTCGACCGTGACGTCTACGACGAGATCATCGACATCGACATCGCCCAGTCGGTGGCGATGGCCCGCCGCCTCGCCGCGGAGGAGGGAATCCTGGCCGGGATCTCGTCCGGAGCGACGGTGCAGGCTGCCCTCGAGGTTGCTGCCCGCCCGGAGAATGCCGGCAAGACCATCGTCGTCATCGTCGCCAGCTTCGGCGAGCGGTACCTCTCGACGGTGCTGTACGAAGACCTCGCGGACTGATCGGGTGCCTTTCGGGGGCGTTCGAGAAGACGTGCGGATGGCTCGGCAGAAGGATCCGGCTGCGCGGTCCGGCGCCGAAGTGTTTCTCGCCTACTCCGGGCTTCACGCCGTGTGGGGATACCGCATCGCCCATCGGCTCTGGATGTGGCGGTGGTATCTCGCCGCGCGAATCTACTCCCAACTGGTGCGCTCGCTGACCGGGGTGGAGATCCACCCCGGCGCAACCATCGGTCGTCGACTCTTCATCGACCACGGCATGGGCGTGGTCATCGGAGAGACGGCGGTCGTGGGAGACGACGTATTGCTGTATCACGGCGTCACCCTCGGCGGCACGAGCTCTGTGCGGGAGCGCCGGCATCCGACGATCGGCGATCGGGTCACCATCGGGGCAGGTGCGAGCGTCCTCGGGCCGGTCACGATCGGTCACGACTCGATCATCGGTGCGAACGCCGTGGTGGTGACCGATGCTCCGCCGAATTCCGTTCTCACCGGCATCCCGGCGCGGGTGCGCCCGCGCATAGCCACTCCGGTCGAGGAGACCTTCACCGACCCCGCGATCTACATCTGACGCCGCTACAGGTCCAGCGCGTCACCCGGCTCGAGCGCGACGTACTCTCCGCCGCCCTGCTCCACCGCCCACTTGAGGCGATCCCCGCCCATGCCCTTGCCTGCCGTCGACAACACCATCTCGTGGGTGGCGAAAGCACGGCGCGGGCGCACGGCGAGCACGAAGTCGATGGCCTCGCCGATCTTGAGCCACGGCGCTCCGACGGGCGCCGCGAGGGTGTCGACTTCGACGCCCTCCGGCACGGTGAAGGAGTCTCCCGGGTAATAGAGGGAGTCGTTCACGAGCACTCCGACGTTGTCGACGATCGGGATCGAGGAGTGGATCACGGCGTGCTTCTCGCCGAAGAAACGGAGCGAGAAAGGCTCCGCATCGATCACATCGCCATCTTTCACGACAGTGATGTCGAAGTCGGTTGCGGCGACCGCGACGCCCTCCGGGCCGTACAGTTTCGCGTTGGGATTGCGGTCGAGGATGTGAGTGAGCTGGTCGGCAGTCCAGTGGTCACCGTGTTCGTGGGTGATCACCACGGCGACGACGTCGCTGAGGCCGACGAGGGCTGTGGTGAAGACTCCCGGATCGGTGACGAGCGTCTTGCCCGCGGATTCGAGGATGAGGCAGGCATGTTCTTGTTTGGTTACGCGCATTTTCCAGACTGTACTCGCACAAGTGCGCCTCGGGATGTTCGCCAACGGCATCCGACATACTGGGCTGATGACGACATCGGCGCCGCTCTCGTGACGGCCCTGCGCGTCGTCGTCGCCATCAATCCGTCTGCGTCGTTCGGCAGAGGCCGTTCGGTCGGGCCCGCCGTCGTGCAGGCCCTGCGCGGTGCCGGTCACCGGGTGACCGCCCTGAGCGAACCCACCTTCGCCGATCTGCACCGGGAGGCCGAAAAGGCGATCGCACTCGCCCCGGACGCCCTGGTGGTCGTCGGCGGTGACGGCATGGTCAGCCTGGGCACGAACCTGGTCGCCGCAACCGCCATCCCCCTCGGAATCGTGCCCTCCGGCTCCGGAAACGACGTTTCGCGCGGCCTGAAGATACCGATCGGCCAGACGGATGCCGCCATCGACCTGCTGCTGGCAGCGCTCGGCCACGAGCCACGCGTGATCGACGCAGTGCTCGTGCGACGCTCGGGCGAGGCGGATCGCTGGTACGCGGGAGTGCTCTCCGCCGGGTTCGACGCCCTGGTGAACGAACGTGCCAACCTGTGGCGCTGGCCCCGCGGAAAGAGCCGGTACAACCTCGCCCTCCTGCGCGAACTCGCGACCCTCCACCCCACCACGTACCGTCTCGTGCTCGACGGGGTCGAGTGGAACACCGCCGGCACCCTGGTGTCGATCGCCAACAACACGTCCTTCGGCGGGGGGATGCTGATCACCCCCGACGCGCTCCTCGACGACGGGCTGCTCGATGTGTGTGTGGTCGAACCGCTCTCGCGGACCGCCTTCCTCGGCATCTTTCCTCGAGTCTTCAAGGGCACGCACGTGACCGATCCGCGGGTCTCGATCCGTCGCGCCAAGCGAGTGAGGATCGAAGCGGATGGAGTGGTCGCCTACGCCGACGGAGAGCGGGTCGGACCACTGCCCCTCGAGATCGAAGTCGTGCCCGGAGCCCTGAGGGTCCTCGTGCCCTGACCGGAGCATCCCGCACCGTTTTGGTGCGCCTGGCTCGCGTGTGGCATACTCGTTGAGTTGTCCACTTGCGGCCCCATCGTATAGCGGCCTAGTACGCTGCCCTCTCACGGCGGTAACACCGGTTCGAATCCGGTTGGGGTCACAACCGGTCCGGATGCCAGCGTGTGCTGGGGTCCGGGCCTTTTTTGTTAAGGCCTCTGGGCGTCCGTCGGAATGTGTCCCGATTCCGGCCGTTCGCGGTTGATTGTGACGGGTGGGTGCTCGGCGGGGGTGCCCGGGTCGGTGGATGGGCGGGCGGTGGATGTGCGGGCGGGTGTGCGGGTCGTCCGGCAAGATCTGTTCCCAAGCAGCCCGTTCGGCGTTGATTGTGACGGGTGGGTGCTCGGCGGGGGTGCCCGGGTCGGTGGATGTGGGGGTCGTCCGTCGCAAACTGTTCCCAAACGGCCACGGCGCCGCGATTTGTGACGGCTCAGAGGGGAATGGGCGGTGAACTCACCCGAGCAAACCTGAGGGCCGAGCAAACCTGAGGGCCGAGCAAACCTGAGGGCCGAGCAAACCTGAGGGCCGCCAAACCCAAGGGCCGCCGAGCCCAAGGGCCGCCGAACCTATGGGCCGCCGAACCCCAGGGCCGCCAAACCCCAAGGCCGCCGAACCTAAGGGCCACCGAGCCAGTGGTCTATGCGGTGGTGGTCGGGGGTGAATCCATGGCCGACTCCCCACAGCACCGCCTGGCTTCGGCTCTGCGCGCCGATCTTGCGATAGGTATTCCTGATGTAGGACTTCACCGTGTTGGGGCTGAGATACGTGAGTGCCGCCACCTCCGCGTTGCTCTTGCCCTGCGTGATCAGGGCGAGGATCTCGGACTCGCGATCCGTGATGCCCTCCCGCCGCCCGGGCCAGTCCAGCGCGATCGCGCTTCCCGTCCGTCGTGCAGGTTCGCTGATCACTTCCTCTCCGGCGTGCACCAGCTCGAGGGCCGAGACCAGTTCGTTCGCCGCCAAGGTCTTGGAGAGGTATCCCTTGACTCCCTGCTCGCGGGCGCTCTCGACGAGGCGGGGATGGAAGTTCCAGGTGTAGACCACGACGTTGCGGGCCTTGGGGTTGTTGACCAGCGCGTTCAGCTCCTGATGGTCGGACTCCGGCTGAGCGAAGGAGTCGTACATCACGATGTCGACCGAGTCGTCCAGCGACGCATTCGAGTCGATTTCGGAGACGAGGATGCGGTCGCGGTAGTCGTCGAACATGTGCGCGAGGCCCTTCAGCACGACGTCGTAGTCGTCGACGAGCGCGACGGTGAGAGGGCGGGAGGGGGCAGAGTTCGGCATCCCTGCACATTACCTCCCTAGGGGTGTGACGAACCACCCCCCTTGGAGGAGTTGTCTGGTCATGTGGCCCGCTGAGGGTCGCATCGAAAAGACACAGCGCAAGGAGAATCTCATGCTCGGACTCATCATCAGCATCATCATCGTCGGACTCATCGCCGGAGCCATCGCCCGCCTGGTCGTGCCCGGAAAGCAGAGCCTGTCCATCGGAATGACCCTGCTCCTCGGAATCATCGGATCGTTCGTCGGCGGATTCCTCGGCTACCTGCTCCTCGGTGCCGACCCCTCCGGTGGATTCTTCCAGCCGGCCGGCATCATCGGCTCCATCATCGGCGCGATCATCGTGCTCCTCATCTGGACCCGAGTCGGAAGCCGTCGCACCTCGCGCCGGTGAGCCCTGCTTCGGATCGACACACGATCCTCCTGAGACGCCCGGATGCCCGCCGAAAGTCGGCCTCCGGGCGTTTCTCTGTGGGAACCGCCGCCGCGAAAGTCAGGCGAGCCGGACGAGGTGGCGTGCGGCCTGCCGCAGCCACGGATTGCTGGCGAGCGACCACCGCTGGACCGCCACATTCGCGCGGGCTCGGCTCGCACCATCCAGTGCCTCGAACAGCGGCACGATCACGTCGACGATGAGCGGATCGGCCAGCGCCGGACTGCGCGCCTCGCGCAGGAAGCCCTCGAGGCGGGTGAGGTCGGAATTGTCGAGGAGGCGCACGTGAGTCTGCAGCAGGACGACCGCCCCGAGCCTCCGCTCGTAGACGGGGACGCTCCACAGCTCCGAGGCGAGCGCGGCGATCTCGTCGTGTCCGAGACCGGGGTACCGGAGAGCCACGGCGCGGATGGTGCCCCGGACGGCACCGACCGATGCACCATAGAACTGCAGGTCGGATCCGATGCGCGCCTCGTCGGTGAGGGCCCGCTGCCAGGTGGCTTCGAGCTGGAGGGCGGCATCCACGAACTCGCCGGCGTCACTCACCGCGCTAGGCGAGGGGCTGCGCGATCTCCCAGATGTGACCGCCCGGGTCCTGGAAGCTGGCCGTGCGGATGCCCCACTCGCGGTCCATCGGACCGTTCAGCAGCTGCACCCCCCGCCCGGTGAGCTCGGCGCACATGGCATCGACGTCCTCCACATCCAGGGTGAGCTGGAGCCGCGAGCCGCCCTGGGCAGCGGCCACCGCGGCGGGTTCGATGAGGCTCACTGCCTCGGAGGACTTCAGCAGGTTGATCATCGTGTTGTCGAACCGGAACACTGCGGAGTTCGCGTCTTCGAAGAGGATCGGCAACTGGAAGACCTGGAGGTAGAAGGACTTGGTCGCCGCCAGATCGTCGACGAAGAGCGTGATCGCGCTGATCGATCCGGGCCACGGTGTCATGGGCTTCCTCGTTCCTGTCGCTGTAAAAGTTACGCCTTCGGATCCGTTTTGTTCGCGAACCAGCCATAACATGAGCATATGTACTCAAAGTCGGAGACCGGCGTTCGCGCTATGGCGGCACGATGACCGGGACCTCCGGCGCGACGGACCTCGCGGACTTCTCGGAGATGCTCGAGCGCGGAGCGGATGCCCCGGGCTCGGATCCGCTCGATCCGGCCGTGCGGGCGTCGGCTCGCCGCCGTCGCATGCGCCGCCGAATCGCGGGGCTAGTCGTGGTGCTCGTGATCGTGGCAGCGGTCGGCACCCACCTTCCGGTCGCACTCCTCGCGCCGCTACCGACTGCCGTGCTCACCGCGACCAAGCCAGCCCTCAGCGTTCCCGGTGCCGTTCAACTCACGCTGCCGGCTCAGGGGGAGTCTGCCGTGAGCGTCACCGGTGCCGAGACCTTCGCCGGAACGGTCGGTACCAATGGCATCCTGGCATCGAGCGGAGGACCCGGGCCCCTGCCGATCGCGAGCATCAGCAAGCTGATCACCGCCCTGGTGGTGCTCGAGGCAAAGCCGCTGACGGGCGACGACGCCGGACCGACTCTCACCTTCAGCAAGGCCGATCACGACCTCTACGACCAGTACTACGTGCTCGGCGCCTCGGTCGAGCCGATGAAGACCGGCAGCACACTGTCGGAACACGATGCGCTCGCGCTCATGCTGGTGGCATCGGCCTGCAACTACGCTGACGCGGTGAGCACCTGGGCGTTCGGATCGCGCGGCCGATATCTCAGTGCGGTCAAGACCTGGCTCTCCGTCCACGGGCTCAGCGGAACGACCATCGTGGAGCCGACCGGAATCGACGCCAGGAACGTCAGCACTCCTGCCGACCTCATCGCCATCGGCAAGCTGGCGATGGCCAATCCGACTCTGGCGTCCATCGTCGGCTCCCGCACCGTGGACGTGCCGGGCATCGGAGCTCTGTCGAACAACAACATCAGCCTCGGCTCCGAGGGGATCGATGGCATCAAGACCGGCACCCTCGACTCGGCAGGTTCCTGCCTGCTCTTCTCTGCCACGGTGAACGTCGGCCTGCCGAAGCCGATCACGATAACCGGTGTGATCCTCGGCGGAAGCAGCCGCGAAACCGTGAACAGTGACGCCCAGATCCTGATCCGCAGCATCGAGTCGGGCTTCCATGTCGTGACGCTGGAGTCCACCGGCACCGTGGTGGGGCGCTACTCCACCCCGTGGAAAGACGGCGCTCGAGTGGTGACGGGCGATCGGGCGTCCGTGCTCACCTGGTCGGATGCGCCGATCACCTCCACCATGACCATCAGACCGCTGTCGATCACGGCAGGCAAGACCGCTACCGACGGATCGACGGTCGGCAGTCTCGACTTCACCGTCGACGGAAACTCGATCTCGGTGCCCCTCGTGCTGGACGGCTCGATCTCCGGGCCGGGCGGATGGTGGCGCCTGACGCATCCTGAGGTGCTGCTCGGCGGCCACTGAGCGGCCGTCGCCGGCCACAGCGCGCCCGGACTTCAGCGTGCGCGCAAAACTCAGGGTTGCGCCACGCTCAGCGTCCGCGCAAAACTCAGGGTTGCGCCACGCTCAGCGTCCGCGCAAAACTCAGGGTCGCGCCACGCTCAGCGTCCGCGCAAAACTCAGGGTCGCGCCACGCTCAGAGCCGCGCCAACCTTAGAGCCGCGCCGACATCAGAGCTTCGCCATGCTCAGAGCCGCGCCAACCTCTCGATGTCTTCGAGGAACTCCGCGGCGACCTGCGGAGACACCGTCGTGCGAGTGGAACTGATCGCGGCGATGTAGTCCTGAGTGCTCGGGCCGGCCGGGCCAGAGGCATCCGCCCCCGAGAAGAGGGCACGCTCGAGCGCCTCCTGCGATGCTCGACGCGCTGCGTACTCGACATCGGCGGGGGAGAATCCGTCGCTCGCCACGACGAGGGCATCAAGATCGACCAGGCCGTCGACGGATGCGGGGATGTAGCGCTCCCAGATGGCCAGTCGGGCCGCGACATCCGGCAGTCCGATCGGCACGACATAGTCGAAGCGCCCGTGGCGGAGGAAGGCGGAATCGAGAGCGCGGATGAAGTTTGTCGCGCAGACGAGAAGCCGTCCCGGTTGTTCCCGGAACGCCGGGATGATCTTCAGCAATTCGTTGGTAACGCCCTGCAGGGCCGAGGGCGGCTCCCCGCCGCGCTGGGCGGCGATCTCCTCCACCTCGTCGATGAACACCACAGCGTGTTCGAGCTCGGAGATCTTGAGGAAGGTCTCGCGCAGAGCGCCGGCCAATCCCTTCGGGTCGGCGGCGAGCCGTGAGGGGAACACCTCCACGAACGGCCATTCGAGGCGGGAGGCGATCGCCTTGGCGAAGGTGGTCTTACCCGTGCCGGGCGGACCGAACAGCACGACGGCCTTGGGCGGTACGACCCCGTATTGCTCAGCCATATCCGGTTTGGCCAGGGGCATCACGAGTCGTCGCTCGAGCAGTTCCTTCTCCCGCTGCATGCCACCGACCCCCTCCCAGAGATCTCGGGGAAGGATGCGTCCGCCCAGCTCGCTCAGCGAGCGCAGCTCTTCGCGCTGCACCGGGATGTGGCGTTCGAAGTAGCGGAGGTTCTTCTTGACCTCGAAGCCGCGATTGAGGAAGGCATCCACCCGGCTGGCGGACTCCGGCATCAGGGCAGAGAGCTTGGCCAGCCCGTGCGGGGCCATCCGATTCTCCAGGGCGGCGAGCATCGCCGTACCGATGCCCTGCCCCTGCCACTGCCGGGCCGTGGAGAGGAACACGATCCAGCCCTGGGCGTGGGCGGCCCGACCGACAGCGGCTCCGATCACCGTCTCACCGTGCATGGCGACGACGGCATGGTCCTTCTGGCAGGACGCCAGCACCTCGGAGAGGCCGTACACCGGCTCCGTCCTGGCGGCAGTGATCTCCTCCCACAGGTGAAGAATGCCGTCGAGATCGTCCGAATGGAAGTCTCGGATGCGCCAACCGGTCATTGGGGCTCCCTCGCGTGAATGACGTGTGGATGTCAATCTAGGGCAACACTGCCTGCGCGAGCTTCGAGTGCCGTACTCTCACAGCAGAGGGAGTCTCATCATGAGTGGAGTTGTGCCGCGCGGCCGGCCGATGGGCATCGGGCATCGATTTGCCTTCCTCTTCGCCACGCCCTGGTGGCGAGCCGTGTGGGTCGTCGGAGCCATCGTCTGGTTTGTCATATTGACCGCGGTGGCGGCGATAGATCCCACACACGACCAAGGGCTCGGTGCCCTCTCTGTCGTGCCCCTCTTCACGGTGCTGTTCGACGTCTTGCGGAGGCAACGAGCCCTCCGAAACCGATGAACAGGGTGAGGCTCGCACTCGTGCGGTTTGGATCTCTTGCCGCCGATATCGCCCAGTCGATTGTTGCCGCGTTCGGCGGGGGCGGCGGCGATCCGGCGAGACTGCAGGAATCGGCCAAGTTGCAGTACGTCAGGCCGCAGAAGCCGGCCGTCCGTCGCCGCTGAACCGGCGCCGCTGAACCACCGAGGGTCAACCGAGAGGCGCTGTTCCACCGCATCGTTGAAGGCTGAGGGCGTACATCCGGATGACTCGGCGGCGTGTTCCGCCCGACGGACGGCGTGTCGGCGGAGTCATCCGCCCTCAGCCCCACGATCGTGGCGTCACCCACCCGATCCGCGCCTTCTCGACCTGGCGTCGTCGGGCCCGGAATCGTGGGTCAGACCTGCCGGAGGGCGCCATAGAACCGCAGGAGGTCCGCGGAGGGAGTGAGCTCCCCGAGCGACTGCGCCTGCGCGATCCACGGTCGCTCGTTGAGGAATGCACGCGAGGGGGTGAGGACGACGATCGAGAGACCGGCGCTCGAGATCTTCCACGGGCACGCATCGGTGAGAACCGAGAAGCATTCCGTTGCGAATACCCCGAAGAGCAACTCGAACAGGAGTCGCGTGAGCTGGTCGGGCACACCGGCGAGCGAGATGGCCACGCGGTTTCCGGCGGCCAGGGCCGCCGCGAGATTCTCGCCGACCATGATCGAATCGCAGCCGGGAGCGCAGACCAGTAGCACGTTGCCGAGTGCCGCGACCTCCGTCGAGCGCGTTCGATCGGGCACCGGGGGTGACAGGGCCACCTGGGCGAAACGCTCGAAATGCGCGGCCATCATCACGGCGCCGGCGAGCACCCGCACGCCATCCGGGTTGGTCACGAGCGAGGTGGACACTCGCTTAAGGATCGCCGCCGTGGTCACGAGTGCGGGATTCCCGCGGTGACTCCGCCGTCGATCACGAACTCGGACCCGGTGGAATAGCGGACCCGGCGCCGCGTGCACGACCGAAGCGGCCTTCCTGTCGAGGAAGGCGCCGGGGAGGTCGATCTCGCCCGTCGTGCGCCCGACACACCGTTCATGGGGGTCCTCTTGAGTCTTCAATGCGGGGCGGGCAGTGGTGCCCGGGCTTCAGTCTGCGATCGAGGACGACCGCAGACCGGGCCTTAGGTCCCGAATGTGCGAGCGGCGAGGAGGACCGGCGCACCGCGCGGGTCAGCCGAGAAGCGTCGGACGCACCCAGTCCGCATCGTGAACATGCTGGTCGAGGAATGCGAAGACTGTCTCGTACCAGACCACGGCGTGCTGGGGTTTCAGTACCCAGTGATTCTCGTCTGGGAAGAGAAGGAACTTGTGCGGGGTCGTACCGTCGGCGGCGGCATGGTGCTCGGCCAGTTCCGACCAGAGTCGCAGGCTCTCCCCGACCGGAACGCGGTAATCTTTGTCGCCGTGGATCACCAGCATCGGCGTCACGATGTCGCGCACGCTGTGGTGCGGTGAACTGTCGATCATCCCCTGAGGCGAGAAGATGCTCTGCCAGTACCAGGAGTTGTCGGTGGTGCCGTTGAACTGGTCGAGTGCCCAGAGGCTGGCGTGGCTGACGATCGCCCGGAAACGGGAGCTGTGCCCGGCCACCCAGTTGGCCATGTAGCCACCGAACGATCCGCCGAGCGCCGCCGTGCGGGTCGCATCGATGTCAGGGCGGGCTTCCGCGGCATCCGTGATCGCCATCAGGTCGGTGAAGGGCTTCGCGCCCCAGGCATCCCAGCCCCTCGCGATGAAGTCGAGGCCATAGCCGGTGGAAAGGGCGGGATCGGGCAGCAGCACCGCGTACCCGCGGGAGACCGCGAGCAGTGGGTTCCACCGCCAGCTCCACGCGTTCCAACTGTTGAGCGGCCCGCCATGAATCCAGAGCAGGAGGGGAGCAGGATGCTGCGGCGAGGCGCCCTCGGGAAGCAGTAGCCACGCGCGCACCCGCGAGCCATCCTCCGCGACAGTCTCGACCTCGGTGATCGACCCGGGCACCGGGGGAAGCTGCGCCGGGGTTGCGAGCGGGGTGACGACTCCCGAGCGGTCGATGCGCACCGGATGCGGCGGCGTGACCCAGGATGACCGCAGCGCCACGAGTTCACCCGTCGCGCTGTCGACCGCGACATCGGTGTAGCTGAAGTCGTCGACGGTGAGCCGACTCGGGGCTCCACCTTCGAGAGGCACCCGGAAGATGGGGCCGCGACCGTCGTTGTCGGCGGTGACGATGAGGGAGTGGTCGTCGGCGTCGAAGACGAGGCTCGAGGCCCAGCGATCCCATCCCTCGGCGATGCGGCGAGGGTTGCTGCCGTCGATGTCGGCCACCCACAGTTCCTGGTCCGCCGGGCCACTCGGAGTGCTGTATTCGGCACGAACGAAGGCGATCCGCGTGCCGTCGTGGCTCACGGCCGGTACCTCGAAGTCCACCCGCTCCTCGTCGAAGAGAGGCGTCGTCGCACCGGTTTCGACGTCGATCGACACGATGATGAAGCGACCCGATCGCTGCTCCGGAACCCGCAGCGAGGCGATGAGGGTGTTGCCGTCGGGAGTGAGCTCCTGACCGGCCGTGTCGGCGGTGCGGCCCGGGCTCGGCGTGAGGTCGCGCGGACGAGGCAGGTCCGCGGGATAGGGCAGCGGCTCCGGGGGTGTGTCCGAAGCCCCGCCGGAGGTCGGGACCGTGTCCGTGAGTTCGGACAGGTCGAGCGCCAGGAGATGTGGCTCAGCCGGCCCGAGGTCGTGGTCCCAATACCGCACGGGATAGCTCTCGTGCAGGATGGCGGTGACCTTCTTCGTCGTGCGTTCGGTGCGCGCCGCAGCCTCCGCCTCGAGACTGTTCGAAGACGGCAGGAGGTTCGCCGCGATGATCACCCCGTCGCTCCCCGTGGCGGTTGCGGCTATCTCGGACACCCCGCCAAGCAGCCGGGTGATCGCTCGCGCCTCACCCCCGGCGGCGCGCAGGATCCAGAGCTGCGCGGCTTCCGCATCCTTCTCCGCCGCGGCATCCGCACGGGCGGAGATGAAGAGGATGTCGCCGGACCCGGTGAAAGCCACCCCGGATTCGCCCTTGGCCGAGCGGGTGAGCCGGGTCGGGGTGCCCGATCCGTCGGCCGGAACCGACCACAGTGCGCGCTGGTAGGTGGTGCGGTCCAGGGACAGGGTCGCGACGGTCAGGACCACCGTGCGTCCGTCGGGGGAGAGGGCGAGGCCCTCCACCCGGGGAAGCGCGATGTAGCTGTCGAGGGACGCGAAGGGCAGAAGCTGAGTCTCAGTTGACATCCCTCCACGCTAGCCGTCGAATCGCGCGCGCGTCGTCGGCTCACTGCGGTCGGTCGCAAACGCGCTCTTCTCACCCGCTGAGGTGGTGACCAAAGTCCCGAGGGTGGACGATTCCGAGGCCTACGGTTCGAGTATTGGAACCTCGGGAGGCAAACGTGCATTCAGTATTCGCGACGGTGATGGCAGAGACGCCCACCGTCTATCTCGGTTGGGGGGCGTTCACCATCCAGCTGGGCAACTTCATCGTGATCGTGACGATGTTCGCCCTGTTCATCCTTGCGCTCGTGCTGCCCTTCCCGGCGGGACGGAAGCGCAAATGACCACCATCGTTCCGCCGCCGACCGACTCCCGCGACGACACCGGAGCCGAAGAGGAGTTCTACACCTGGACCGGCAAGGCCCGGCGGTGGATGCTCAAGACCCTGCCGCCGCAGAAGCTTCTGCCGGAGACCCAGCCGAGCTACGTCGCCTCATGGATCTACGTCTTCGGTATGGGCGCGATCGCGTCCCTCGTGGTGATCATCGCCTCTGGCGTCGTCCTGAGCCTCAACGGACCCACCTGGTGGCACGTGTCCTCGTTCGGCCACTTCGTGAACAGCACGCACCTCTGGAGTGTCGAGTTCTTCTTCCTCTTCATGGTCGTGCACCTGTGGGGCAAGTTCTGGATGGCCTCGTGGCGCGGCGGCCGGCTGCTCACCTGGATCACCGGCGTGGTCTCGTTCGCCGTCTCCATCGGAGCGGCGTTCACCGGTTACCTCCTGCAGACGAACTTCGAATCGGAATGGATCGCGTTCGAAGCGAAGGACGCGCTGAATGCCGCCGGCATCGGAGCTTGGTTCAATGTCGCCAACGCGGGCCAGATGTTCATGTGGCACATCACGCTGCTGCCCCTTGCGGTCGCGGCAATCGTCGCTCTTCATGTGCTGCTCGTACGGGTGCACGGGGTAGCGCCCCCGCTAGAGGCAGCAGACAGCGACGCGCAGTTGACCGGTGATGAAGTCCGATGAGCACGCCACGGAAAGTCAGCCCGATGTCCTGGCGACGGGGGACCGGTATCGCCGGTCGCTCGTGGAAGGGCACGAACCGCGAGTACGACCTGTTCAAAGAACTCACGGTCGGCGTGATCGTCGTTACCCTCCTGGTGCTCGCGGCATCCGCGATCTTCAGTTCTCCCGATGACAAGAGCGTCACTCTCAAGTCCTGGGCCAACACTCGGCCCACCGACTTCATCGCCACCGCGAATGCCGAACTCGGCCACACCAGCGAGACCGCGGGATACGGGCCTCCCTACAACGCGACGCCGGACGCCACGCAGACCCTCGGTGGTCTCGACCTGCAGAGTCTCGCCGGCGTGAAGATCCCCATCGACACGGCCAAGGACTTCGTGATCGCGCCACTCAGCACCCTGCCGAATCCGCCGGTCGCCGTCTCGAACTGGAACTCGGCGACGAGCAGCCAGCGGGCCGCCTGGACCGACGCCTATGGGAAGGCCCTCGCCAAGGCGAAGGGCAATGACCCCTCGAACGTGGCGAAGGGTGATTACGGCCCGGTGCCGGCATTGACCACCTCACTCCTCACGATGGCCAAGCAGGGATCGCTCGATAGCGTTCTGCAATCGGGAGGCGATTTCTACAACTTCAACTACACCCGTTCCGTGCTCTTCCTCGGCGACGGTGCGTACCTCGGCGACCTCGCGACGAACCTGCACCTCGGCGGCGACCAGTGGGGGATGATGAATGAGACCGGCAACTACCCCGGACAGTCCTGGCTGTGGCTGTTCTCGTTCTTCTACCAGATCGAGCCATTCAAGTCGGCAGCCAACGCCGACATCCTCGTGGTCTTCGTCGTGGGAATCCTCACGCTGCTCTTGGCGATCGTCCCCCTGATACCCGGGCTGCGCGACCTGCCTCGACTCATCCCGATCCACCGTCTCATCTGGCGCAACTACTACAAGCGGCGTTAGGCGCATCGCCGAGCCGGTTGCCGCCACGGCTCGGTGCAGGGCGGTCTGCAGGTCCGACACCCCTAAGGTTGGCTCATGTATTCCTCATTTCTCTTCCCGGTCGTGGGCATCGTGGTGTATCTCCTCGGCGCGGCGGTCATCGCGCTCGGCCTGTTCTGGGTTGTGCGACTGGGGGTGCGATACGCCTTGCGCGACCGCGACCACGATCGCTGGCGCGAGAGCAGATCGCCCAACCCTCCTCCACCGGTCGCCTAGCCCAAGGGCACGCTGCGAGAGCACGGCGGGGACCACACCGCATGTGCTGTCGAAGGTTCGCAGAGATGGTTGGCGGGCGCGGGCGCGGGCGCTAGCGTCCGCGAAGCTCGTCGTCGCGCCACTCGATCGCGATGACGGTGCCGACAGCGACCTCCTCCTCGCGAGCACGCAGTTCGACCCGGCGGATCTTGCCGGAGATCGTCTTCGGCAGTTCCATGAATTCGATGCGACGGATGCGCTGGAAGGGCGCGAGCTGCTCCCGGGCGTAGGAGAGGATCGAGAACGCCACCTCGGCCGAGGGCTCGAACCCCGCCGCGAGCACGACGTACGCCTTCGGCACGGCCAGGCGCACGGCATCCGGAGCGGGCACGATCGCGGCTTCGGCCACTGCCGGATGCTCGATCAGCACGCTCTCGAGCTCGAAGGGGCTGATCTTGTAGTCGGATGCCTTGAACACGTCGTCGGTGCGACCGATGTACGTGATGTAGCCACCGGTATCTCGTGCCGCGATGTCGCCGGTGTGGAAATAGCCGTCGTGCATGGTGCGAGCGTTGCGCTCGGCATCCCCGACATAGCCGGTCATGAGGTTGACCGGGTGGCGGCTGAGGTCGACGCAGATCTCGCCCTCCTCGGCGACTTCGCCCGAGATCGGGTCGACGAGCACGATGGGGCTGCCGGGAAGCGGTCGACCCATCGATCCGTCCTTCACGGGAGATCCCGGGGTGTTTCCGACCACAGCGGTCATCTCGGTCTGGCCGTAACCATCGCGGATGGTCAGCCCCCAGTGGGAGCGCACCTGGCTGATCACCTCGGGGTTGAGGGGCTCACCGGCCGAGATCGCTTCCCGCAGGTCGCCGCTGCCGGCCGTGAGATCGGACTGGATGAGCATGCGCCAGACGGTCGGCGGCGCGCAGAATGACGTCACGTGTTCGTGACGGATCTTCTGCAGCAGGGATGCGGCATCGAAGCGACCGTAGTTGTAGACGAAGATCGTCGCCTCGGCGATCCACGGCGCGAAGAAGCAACTCCAGGCGTGCTTCGCCCAGCCGGGGGAGCTGATCGCCAGGTGAACGTCCCCGGCCTTCAGCCCCAGCCAGTACATGGTCGAGAGATGGCCGACCGGGTACGACACCTGGGTGTGTTCGACCAGCTTCGGCCGCGTCGTCGTCCCCGAGGTGAAATAGAGAAGCAGGCGGTCGTGGGAGGCCGTCTGCGGGTGGGGCAGCGGCGCAGCGGACACGGCGAAGGCATCAGCGAAATCGATCCAGGGCGCGGCTCCGTCACCCACCCTGATGCGGGTGAAGTCGCCGGGCACTTCATCGAACTTATCCACGTCGGCGGATGCGGCGATCACGTGCCGCACGCCTCCCCGCTGCATCCGGTCGATGAGATCCGCGGTGCCGAGCGCGGTCGTGGTCGGCAGGATCACGGCGCCGATCTTCATGATGCCGAGCATCGAATCCCACAGCTCGACCTGGTTGCCGAGCATGAGCATGACGGCGTCACCGCGCTTCACGCCCAGGCCCTGCAACCACCGGCCGACCTGGTCGGACCGCGTCGCCATCTCGTCGAAGGTGAATCGGGCGGTGGATCCATCCTCCTCGGCGATCACCAGGGCGGGTCTGGTGTTGCCCCGAGCGATGGCATCGAACCAGTCGACACCCCAGTTGAAAGTGTCACCGACCGCGGGCCAGCGGAACTCGCGCACGGCACCGTCGTAGTCGTCTCGAAGGGCGACCAGCTGATCGCGGGCGGCTCGAAAACTGTCAGTTGCGGGACTGTGCGACACCGGTGGCGCTCCTTGGGATCGGAAACTCGATCGTATCGCGGGTCGCCCTGCGCCTAGTTCGCGCGCAGATCCCGGGCCAACTGCTCGTATTGCGCTGCCCGTAGCTCTTTCTCTTCGGCGGTGGCGCCCGGGAGCGGACTACTCGGAGAATCGGCGCGCTGTGCGCCCGCCGCAACGACCGCCGGGTGCGATCCGCTCGAGATCTTGTCGATCCAGGCCAAAGCCACCGCAGAGAAGATGAAGACGGTGTGGATGATGACCTGCCAGAACACGCCCTCTGGGGTGTAGACCTCGTCGGTGACCTCATCGACGGTGGTGTTCTTCGCCCCGAGATCGTTGACGCCGATGAAGGTCTTGAGCAGGTGGATGGACGAGATCCCGATGATCGCCATGGCGAGCTTCACCTTGAGCACATTCGCGTTCACGTGCGACAGCCACTCCGGCTGGTCGGGATGCCCATCGATCCTGATGCGCGACACGAAGGTCTCATACCCGCCGATGATCACCATGATCAGCAGGTTGGCGATCATCACCACGTCGATGAGTCCGAGCACGCCGAGCATGATCTCGGCCTCCTCGATCTCCAGCGGATGCGCCAGCACCTTCTCGCCCAGGTGGTACAGCTCCACCATGAAGACGACGACGTAGATCAGTTGGGCGACGATGAGCCCGACGTAGAGCGGGGCCTGTAGCCAGCGGCTGAAGAAGATCAGATAGCCGATTCCGGAGACTCCGGCGGACTGTGGGCGGTATTCACGGGGCTGGTTGGGCGATGCCATGGGAGGTCCTCGAGGCTGGGATCGGTCGGTTGTCAGTGGTCGGAGGCGCTGCATCCGTCTGGTTGGAGGGGATCAGGGCGTGCGGGCTCGCGCATCACCCCGCGTCTTGCGCAGGCTGAGCGCAGTGGCGACGGTGATGGTGAGGCCGATGAAGAGCAGGGAGAACCAGATCGGGATTTCGGGAGCCCAGCCCACCGATCGGCCCCCGTTGATGAACGGCAGCTCGTTCACGTGGAGTGCGTGCAGCACCAGCTTCACGCCGATGAAGCCGAGGATGACCGCGAGCCCCTGAGCGAGGTAGACCAGCCTCTCGAGCAGCCCACCGATGAGGAAATAGAGCTGGCGCAGTCCCATCAGCGCGAAGGCATTTGCGGTGAACACGATGTACGCCTGATCAGTCAGTCCGTAGATCGCGGGAATCGAGTCCACCGCGAAGAGCAGGTCGATGAAGCCGATCGCCACGATCGTGAGCAGCATCGGGGTGAAGAATCGCTTGCCATCGATCTTCACCGAGATGCGATCGCCATGGAACGTCTCGGTGATGGGCAGCATCCGGCGGGCGAGTTTCACGACCCGCCCCTTGGCCGGGTCGCTCTCGTGGGAGTCGAAGGCCTGCCGATAGGCCAGCACGAGGAGCAGCGCACCGAAGATGTAGAAGATCCAGGAGTAGTTCTCGATCAGGGCCGCTCCGACAGCGATGAACGCGCCACGCATGATCAGGGCGATGACGATCCCGATCATCAGCACCTTCTGCTGGAACTGCCTCGGCACCGCGAAACCGGTCATCACGATGAGGAAGACGAAGAGATTGTCGATCGACAGGGCCTTCTCGGTGAGATACCCGGCGAAGTACTCCCCGCCGAAGTCCCAGCCGGAAACCAGTCCGATTCCCACGCCGAAGAGCAGGGCAAGGCCGATATAGAAACCCGACCAGCGGGCGGATTCACCGATGGTCGGCGTGTGCGGAGTGCGCACGTGAGCGAAGAACTCGAACACGAAGAAACCGATCGTGATCGCGATGGTGATGATCCAGATGAGCGGCGTGATCGCCATGGGCACTCCTTGGTCTGTCGATGAACGGACCAAGGTCTCTTCCACCCCGAGGAATCAGGGCAAGCCGCCCGGAACACTGTGCGGTGTTCGTATTGACGAATCGGCTTCGTGGGAATACTCCCCTTGCTGCATTCAGGTTATGGCAGGGTTCCTGAGCACAGCCCCTGAAGCGGAGACGACGTCACTCGCCGAGAGAAGCGCCCGGTTCTTCGAGGTCCGCCAGCCGCCTAGGATTATGAGCGCGAAGGGGAGTATTCCCACGGGCGGTCAACGCCCCATTCCGCACCCGTCAAGACGGTCACCGCTGATGCTGGCCCGGGTGCTGTGGTGCCGGCCGGGTCGGCGCGGAAGAGACTTTCGGGATTTCGGCGTACCCACGTCATCCCTCTCTTGAAAGGCCGACATGGACCTGCAACTCCCGCTCTGGTTCGAAATCAGCAGCATCGCCGTACTGATCCTCATCGTGATCGCGGACCTCGTGCTCGCCTACAAGCGTCCCCACATTCCGTCGACACGGGAGTCGAGCCTGTGGGTCGGCTTCTACGTGCTGCTCGCGATCATCTTCGCTGTACTCATGTACTTCTTCGCGGGAGCCGAACATGCCGGGCAGTTCATCGCCGGATGGCTCACCGAATACAGCCTCTCGATCGACAATCTCTTCGTCTTCGTGATCATCATGGCGAGGTTCGCGGTGCCGAGGAAGTACCAGCAGGAAGTGCTGATGGTGGGCATCATCATCGCCCTCGTGCTGCGGGGGATCTTCATCCTGCTCGGCGCGCAGCTGATCGAGAACTTCAGCTGGATCTTCTACATCTTCGGCGCCTTCCTGCTTTACACGGCGTTCGGCCAGGCGTTCCAGAACAGCGAAGAGATGGACGAGAAGGAAAGCGGCGTCATCCGCCTTCTGCGCAAGCGCATCAGAATCTCCAACGATTTCGACGGGGCGAAGGTGCGCACCGTCATCGACGGAAAGAAGGTCTTCACGCCGATCATCGTGGTGTTCATCGCGATCGGCACCACCGACCTGGTCTTCGCCCTCGACTCGATCCCGGCCATCTTCGGCATCACGACGAGTCCCTTCATCGTGTTCACCGCGAACGTCTTCGCGTTGATGGGACTCCGCCAGCTGTACTTCCTGCTCGGCGACCTGATCGACAAGCTGGTGTACCTCAAGTACGGCATCGCCTTCATCCTCGCGTTCATCGGGTTCAAGCTCATCGCTCACGCCCTGCACACCAACGAATTGCCCTTCATCAACGGGGGCAAGCACATCGAGTGGGCGCCCGAGATCGGCACCTTCTTCTCGCTCGGCGTGATCGTGGTGTCGATGGCCATCGCGGTGATCGCCAGCCTGATCAGAATCCGCTACGACCGCAATCGCGTGGGGCCCGGCTCGAGCGAATAGGGGCTGCTGCACGGTCGATGGGCAGTGCTGCCCATTGAGGTGCCGGGTGGCTCGCCGTCAGGATGCCCATAGAGTTGTGACGCGCTGAGCGGGAGGGGGTGCGTCGTGGACGAAACACAGGAGCTCGAGCTCGCGAGCGGTGCGGTGCGATTCCGGTTCAGCGGGCATTCCGACCGTGGTGCCGTGCGCCGACTGAACGAAGACAGCTTTCTGGCAGCGGTGCCCGTGTTCGTGGTGGCCGATGGGATGGGCGGGCATGCCTTCGGGGATCGAGCCAGCCAGGCCGCTATCGGTGCATTCTCCGCGGCATTCGCCGTCACCACCCGTGCCACCGCTCAAGAAGTGCTCGAGACCATCCATCGCGCCAATGACGCGGTGCTCGGGGTCACGAGCGAGCCCGGAGCGGTCTCGGGCACCACGCTCAGCGGCATCGCCTTCGTGGAGATCGGCCCCACCGACAGCCATCACTGGATGGCATTCAATGTGGGCGACTCTCGCATCTACAGCTGGGACGGCAGGCACCTGGCGCAGCTGAGCGTCGACCACTCCGCCGTGCAGGAGTTGGTGGAGCTCGGCCAGATCACGCGACGGCAGGCGGATACCCATCCGGATCGCAACATCGTCACCCGGGCCCTCGGCGCGGATGCCGTGGTCGATCCCGACATCTGGCTTCTGCCGGCCCGAGGGCGTCAGACCTTCCTGCTGTGCTCCGATGGCCTCACCAAGGAGCTGAGCGACGACGAGATCGCGCGCATCATCGTCTTCCACGGGGCCGAACAGGTGCGGGAGACGGACCGTCTTCCCCTCACTCTGGCTGAGCGCCTGGTGAGTGCTGCGGTGGCTGCCGGGGGCTCGGACAACGTGACGGTGATCATCGTCGAATCCGACCTTGTAGGGTCGGGTTCGATGTCTTCGGAAGACACGGTGGAGCGCGATGCGATGCCCGGTTTCCTCGAAGAGACGAAGCCGAGGGGGTAGCCAGCGCCATGACCGTGCACTTCAGGCCTGCGTTGAGCGGGGGATGGCTCGCGCTCACGTCGGGCGAGACACTTCTGGTGATCGGTGCACCGGCCGACCAGCCGACCGTCGACGCGCTGTGGCACGCGGTCGGGTCCACGGGCGGATTCCAGAGGGTTCTCGACGTTCTCACGAGCAAAGGGCTGGCAGCAACGCCGCCGTTCGCGCTCTTCGACGGCACCGCGGCATCCCTGCGCGTCATCGTGCGCGGAGAGGTCGCGGCAACTGTGACGAATGCCGCGGGCACCGCGCGGATGGACGGATCCGGGGTCACGACGTGGCGGGAGCAGACGTGGGCCGATGTCTCGACCGTGGGGATCACCGTGGTCCAGGCGCTTCCGGCTGACGATGTCGCTGAGCTGCCGCTCTTCAGCGGCGGGGCGTGGGTCGCGACGCTGCGACTGTCGTTCGCGACATCAGGAGGTCTCGATACGGCCGCGGACGGCCTCCTCGACCAGCGGATGGCCGCGGACGGCCCCCTCGAGAAGCAGCCGCTCGAGATCGACCCGGAGGCCACCGTCACCGAGGCGCCCACCGAGCGGATCGAATCCCCCGAGGCGACACCCGACACCCCCGCCGAGGGGTACGACTACCTCTTCGGCGCCACCATGTTCCGCGGCGTGGCGGAAGCCGCAGTGCAGGAATCGCCTCCGGAAGAGGAGCCGACACCCGAACCGGCCGGTGACCATGATGGCCACACCGTGCTCACCTCCGACATCGCGAAATTGCGGGCGGAACGCCGGGCCAAACGCGGAGCCCCCACACCGCCCCCCGCGGTGCCGCCCGCTGCCCGAGTGTTCCTCGCCCTGTCGAGCGGCACCCGCGAGCCCCTCACCCAGCCGATCCTGGTCGGTCGCTCCCCGAGCGTGAGCCAGGTCTCCGGTGGCCAGATGCCGCGACTGCTCACGGTGGGCACTCCGGACCAGGACATCTCCCGCACCCATGTGCGGTTCGTGCTGGAGGGTGGCACGGTGGTGGTCACCGACCTGCATTCTCGCAACGGCACCCTCGTGGTGCTGCCGGGCAAGGAGCCCCAGAAGCTCCGCGCCGGTGAACCGACCTCGGTCATCACCGGAACCGTCGTCGACCTCGGCGGCGGAGTCACCCTCACGGTCGAAGAAACGGCGGATGAGGCCTGATGCGCCGCGCTCCGTCACTGCCTCCCGAACTGCCCGGGTACAGCTTCGTCAAGGTACTGGGATCGGGAGGCTTCTCCGACGTCTTCCTCTACGAACAGAAACTGCCCAAGCGCCGCGTCGCCGTGAAGGTGCTGCTCACCGAGGAGCTGAGTGGCGCGAATCGGGCCGCTTTCGTCGCCGAGGCGAACCTGATGGCGCAACTGTCGACGCATCCGTATATCGTCACGATCTACCAGGCGGATGTCGCGGGCGACGACCGCCCCTACTTCGTGATGGAGTACTGCTCCGGGCCGAGCCTGGCCGAACGGTACAAGCAGGAGACCTTCCCGGTGGTCGATGCGCTGCGCACCGGGGTGAGGCTGTCGAGCGCCGTCGCGACGGCGCACGCGGCGGGCATCCTGCACCGCGACATCAAGCCGGCGAACGTGCTCACCAATGACTACGGCTGGCCGGCGCTCACCGACTTCGGCATCTCTTCTGCGGTCGAAGACGACGTGCTGCCGATCCACACCGGCACGCTCGCGAGCGCGCTCGCGCAGGACACCGGCACCGGGGGCACCGGCCAATCGGTGGGCATGTCGGTGCCGTGGTCGCCTCCCGAGATGTTCGAGGATGACCCGGAACCCGACGTGCGGTCGGATGTCTTCTCGCTCGCCGCGACGATCTACACCATCCTCGCGGGCCAGACTCCGTTCGAGTTGCGCGGCCACTCGAACGGCACTCTCGACCTGATCGGGCGCATCGAGCGCGGTGCGATCACCCCGATGGCGCGGGATGACATCCCCCGCTCCCTTCTCGCGGTACTTCAGAAGGGCATGGCCTCCACGCGCGCTGACCGGTTCGCCACGGCGGTGGACTTCGCCAGGGCGCTTCAGCGGGTGGAACTCGAACTCGGCTATTCCCCGACCACGATCGATGTGCCCAACCTGCACATCGAGGCGCCCTCTCGTGCCGGCGCCGCGGATGACGCGGACGAGACCCGCGCCCGCAGCGTCGCCACAATCCAGGCCCAGCCGGTCGCCCCGGTCTCCCCGATCCTCGCGCCCCCGCCCGGCCCCTCGCTCGACGAGACCCAGGTGCGCGGAGCGCCGACGGTCATCTCGCAGCCGGAGGCCGCGAGCGAGACGATAGTGCGACGGAGGGTCACCGCTCCGGTCGAGCCCGCGATCGCGACCGAAGCCGAGGCACTGAAGGAGCCAGGGGAGCCGGCGGCGCAGACCGGGATGTCGCGCGCCAACAAGATCCTCATCGGGGTCGCAGGCGGTGTCGTGCTCCTCATTGCGGCCGCGGTCGTCGCGGGCGTGGCCCTCGGGGCTAATCCGACCGGTGCGGCGAGCCCGAGCCCGAAGGCATCCGGCGGTGATTCTGCGATCGTCGAAACGGTGCCGGTGCCCACCCTGGTGGGTGCACCGGCGGTGACCGGAACGGATCTCGTCTTCACCGCGAAGAACCCCAAACCCGAGAAGGGCGACAGCTTCCGCTGGAAGATCAGCAATCGCGGTGCGGATGAGGCCCTGCACGTGAGCGCGGACGGGCTCGTGACGGTGCCGGGGTACACCGCGGGATCCACGGTCTGTGTTCAGATCACGGTCGCCCGCGACGGAAAGGTCTCCGACCCCCTGGAGGCGTGCTACCCCCAATGAAGCCTCTCAAGATCGAATTCTGCGGCGAATGGTACGAGGTCACCCATCCCCAGGATTTCCACATCGGTCGCGAGTCCGACCTGGTGATCGACGACAACCCCTACCTGCACCGCCGCTTCCTCCGAATTTACGAAGACTTCGGCATGTGGTGGTTGTCGAACGTCGGCAACCTCCTCTCGGCCACCGTGACGGATGCCACCGGCCAGGTGCAGGCCTGGCTCGCGCCCGGTGCGCGCCTTCCGATCGTCTTCCCGCAGATGCAGGTGCTGTTCAGTGCCGGATCCACCACCTACGAGTTCACGATCTTCTCGGCGGAGGACTACTTCAGCACCTCTTCGGCCATGGCCGGCTCCGGCGGCTCGACCACCATCGAGCCGGTCGCTCTCACCAGCACCCAACGGCTGCTCATCGTGAGTCTCGCGGAGGGCGTGCTGCGGCAATCCTCGCCGGGCCGGGGAGAGATCCCGACCTCCGCCGAAGCTGCGGCGCGGCTGCACTGGTCGATGACCACCTTCAATCGCAAACTCGACAACGTGTGCGACAAGCTGGACAAGATCGGCGTGCAGGGGCTTCGCGGCGGCAAGGGCAACCTCGCGACGAACCGTCGGCTGCGTCTGGTCGAATATGCCGTGGCGACCCGATTGGTGAGCCAGGACGACCTCTACCTTCTCGCCAAGAATGATGCGGATGCCGCGGAGAAGGCAGAATCCGACGGAGTCGGATAGAGGCCGGCACAGCCAGAGGGCCGTTCGACCATGGGTAGTGCTGCCCATCCTCCGGGTTATCCGACGATTATTCGCCGTGTTAGGTTGATTCCAGCTACCGGGCCCCCGTGGGGACGGCCGTTGCAAATCGCCGGTAAATCAGCCGTGGGGGGTCACGCGTGAGTGCGGTCGGACGATGGGTGAAGAGCCGCAAAACGCTCGCATCCGCGCTCGTCATCGCGGTAGTGGCCGGGGTGCCGCTGACCATCGCCGCGCTGCATCCGGGCTTCCCCGTCACGGACGTGGAGCTCACCTCGCGCGATGTGTGGGTGACGAACGGAAAACAACTGCTCGGCGGGCGTCTCAACCGCCAGATCGACGAGCTCAACGGCTCGGTCGTCGCCTCGAGCGCGAAGTTCGAGGTGCTGCAAGACGGCGACTCGCTCTACATGCACAATCCGGATGCCGGCCGCATCGAGTCGGTCGACCCCGCCTCCACCGAAGTCACCTCTGCGATCGACGTGCCGAAGAACTCGGAGGTCGGGTACGGCGGTGCGACCCTGATCATCGTGTCGCCCAAGGGCGAGCTCTGGGCGGTGCCCTCCGTCGGTGACCTGCAATTCAACTACGTCTCGACACCGCCGCTCGTGAAACTGGGCGTCGGCGGCCATGCCACCATCACCAAGGCCGGTGCCATCATCGCGGTGTCTCCGACCAAGAAGAAGATCTACCGGATGGACACCCTGGCCACCCCGCCGGTCGCCTCGGACTTCCCCTCGGTCGGCGAGTTCCAGATCTCCGCGGTCGGGGAGCAGGCCGTGATCTTCGACCAGTCCACCAACGAGTTCATCACTCAGGACGGCACGAAGCACAAACTTCCGAAGACCGGCCTTCGACTGCAACAGGTGGGGGCGAAGTCGAACTACGCCGTCGTCGCCACCGCGGATTCCCTTCTCGAGGTCGATCTCGGTTCCGGCTCGGTGAAGACCATTCCCGCAGACGTGACCACCCCGGCGAAGAATGCGGCGGGGGTCTCTGCCCCGGTCTTCCTCTCCGGCTGCGCGCACGGCGCGTGGGCGACATCCCAGAGGTACCTGCTCGCGTGCGACGGGCAGAAGCCGGTGCGACATGACATCGAGGAACCCACGCGGGGCAGCGAGCTCGAGTTCCGGGTGAACCGCACGGTCATTGCTCTCAACGACCTCAGCAACGGCAACGTCTGGCTCGTCAACGAGAATATGCGTCTCGTGGACAACTGGGATGACGTGACGCCTCCCGCCGAGAAGCAGAGCGAGGAGACCGGCGACCAGAAGTCCGCAACCCAGTCCTTCGAAGACACTCTCGCCCAGCGCACCGACGTGAACCGCGCGCCGACGGCCGTCGACGACAGTTTCGGCATCCGCCCGGGACGCACGACGATCCTGCCGCTGCTCGACAACGACACCGACCCGGATGGTGACGTGCTGGTGATCTCCGCCTTCGAGGGCATCGCGGATTCGACCGGCCATCTCGACCCGATCGACGGCGGCCGCGCCCTGCAGTTCACGCCCGCGGAGGGATTCGTCGGATCGGTGTCCTTCGGCTATACGGTCGACGATGGTCGAGGCGGCACCGCGACGGCGCGGGTGACCGCACACGTCGTGCCGGAGAGCAGCAACCAGGAGCCGGTCGAGATCCGAAAGGGCGGCGTGAGTGTCGAGGCCGACCAGACGGTCTCCTATAACGTGCTGACCAATTGGCGTGACCCCGACGGCGACGACCTCTATCTCGTGAACGCCTCACCCAAGTCGGGCGACCTGGTGCGCTTCACTCCGGACGGTTTGGTCACCTTCACCCACCAGACCTCCGAGATGGGCAAGAAAGACGTCGTCTTCCTGGTGAGCGACGGCCATGGAGCTCAGGTGCAGGGAACGCTCACGGTGGATGTGAAGCCGGCGGGGTCCCTCGATCCCGTGGGCACTCCCGACTTCGCCACGGTGTTCACCAACGACACGGTCGTCGTGAAACCCCTCGACAACGACATCTCGCCGTCCGGGATGCAGCTGCAACTCGTGGCCATGGAGGCTCCGAGTGGCAAGGCGGTGGCCTCCTTCAATTCCGATTCGAAAGAGATCACCTTCAGTTCGTCTGAGGCCGGCGTCTACTATCTCAAATACACGCTCCAGGCGGGTGCGACAACGAGTGTGGGCCTCGTGCGGGTCGACGTGCGCGACAAGCCCCAGGACGATTCGCTTCCCCCGGTCGCGGTGAAAGACACCGCGTACCTCCGAGGTGATGAGCCGACAACGGTGTCGGTGCTCACCAACGACGTGAGCCCCAATGGGCGGGTGCTCGCGGTGCAGTCCATCGCCGTGCCCCCGGAGCTCATCGCGAAGGGTCTCGTCGTGGAGCTGCTCGAAAGCGCCCAGATCCGCGTCACCTCGCCCGCTGCCCTCACCGAGCAGGTGAGCTTCAACTACACGATCTCGGATGGTTCCCACGAGGCGACGGCAGGCGTGACAGTGGTGCCCGTGCCCGCCCTGACGAAACACCAGCCGCCGATCGCCGCGAACGATACCGCGAAGGTACGTGTCGGGGACGTCGCCACTCTCGATGTGCTCGCCAACGACGTGCACCCCGACCGCTCGCCGATGACTCTCGACACCACACTGGTGACCCCTCCGACGGCCGGGCTCGCCTTCGTGAGCAAGAACAGGCTGCGGTTCCAGGCGCCCATGACCCCGGGCGAATACACCGTCGACTACCGGGTGCTCGACCCCTTCGGAGAGACCGCGACCGCTACGGCCACCTTCACGGTCATCGGGCTGGATGCCAAGGGAAACCAGGACCCCACCCCCCGCCCGCTCACCGCACGGGTGCTCGCCGGCGACTCGATCAAGGTGCAGATCCCGCTCGATGGAATCGACCCCGACGGCGACTCCGCCCAGCTGCTGAGCTTCCCGGTCGGGCCGAGCCTCGGCTCGATCGAGAGCCAGGGTGCCGACTTCTTCATCTACAAGTCATCCGCCGCGGCATCCGGAACCGACACCTTCAGTTACAAGGTCTTCGATGCCTTCGGCGCCACCGGCGATGCCGACATCAAGATCGCGGTCATCCCTCCGCCCAAGTCGCTGTCGAACCCGATCGCCGCTCCGGACAGCGTGTCCGTGCGGCCGGGGCGAGTGGCTCAGGTCGACCTCGTCGCCAACGACTCCGATCCGCAGAGTGCGCCGATCCAGGTCTCGAAGAAGCTCATCGACGTGCCGCAGGGCATCAAGGCCTCGGTGGTGAAGGGCCAGTACCTGGTGCTGACCGCACCGGACACCGAGCAGTCCTTCTCGATGCGTTACGAGCTCACCAACAACCGCGGCGGCAAGTCCGTGAGCTACGTGCTGGTGAAGGTGACGAAGGATGCCCCGATCCTTCCGCCCACCGCCGAGGACATCTCGATCCTTCCCAAGACCATCGCGGGCAAGCAGTCCACCACCGTCGATGTCTTCGATGGTCACGCGTTCAACCCCTCCGGGCCCACCGAAGACCTCGTCATCAGCGTGGAGGGTCCGAACGCCGACTCGGCGAAACTGCTCGAGAAGAACGGCCGCATCGAGGTGACGCCGGGCAAGACCCGCCAGGCGATCGCGTACCGGGTGACCAACGAGAAAGACAAGCTGACCGCGATGGCGTTCATCCTGGTGCCGGCCGCGGTGTCGAAGGACTTCGACCAGCCACCGACGATCGATCCCTCGCTTCCGGTGCAGTACGTCAGCATGAACGAGACCCGCACCTGGAAGTTGAAGGACATCCTCAAGGTGCCCTCCGGGCGTGAGGCGCACATCATCGACAAGGCCACGGTGAGCGCCCTGCAGAGCAACGGTGCCTCGCCCTACGTCGACGCCGACACGATCACCTTCACCCCGGCCAAGGACTACCGCGGACCCGCGGCGGTGAAGTTCTCCGTCTCCGATGGGGCGTCGAAGGACGACCCGAAGGGTCTGAAGAACGATCTGACTCTCACCATCGTGGTGGGCGACCCGCAGTTCCGGGACACGCCGCCGGAGTTCACGAGCCCGAACGCGCAGGTGGAGGTCGGTGAGACCAGCACCCTCGACCTGCGGGCATCGACAGGGCATCCGAACCCGCAGATCCTGCAGGAGGTGACCTACTCCGACATCACCGGTGCCTCCGCCGGACTCCAGGCCAGCCTCAACGGATCGCAGCTCACCCTCACGACACCGCGTAACGCGAAGAAGGGCAGCAGCTACAAGCTCGGCGTGACGCTCAAGTGGGACAAGTTCACCGTGCCTGGGACGATCAACGTGACCGTCGTCGGCTCCAGCCGCCCGCTTGCCGTCGCCGTCTCCGACACCTACGAGACGCAACGCGGCGACGGGGCCGTCGTGGCGCATCCGCTCACCAACGACTCGAATCCGTACCAGACCACCGGCGAGAAGCTCACCATCGTGGATGCGAAAGTGCAGAACAGCGGGCAGCCGGCGTCGATTTCGTTCACCAAGGATTCGGTCACCGTGACGCCGAGCGCCGCGCTCAAGGATGGCCGGATCGAGGTCGTCTACACCGTGCAGGATGCCACGGAAGACAAGGATCGCCAGGTCAACGGCACGATCTCGGTGATCGTCAGCGATGTTCCCGACCAGGTGGCGAAGCCCACCCGCACCTCTGCGATCGGCGGAGACGGCAACGCGACCTGGCGGTTCATCGCGCCAGCCTCGAACGGCAAGCCGATCACTTCCTACGACGTGAGAGCGACGCCCGGCGGGGCAACGGCCAACTGCACTGCCGGCGCCGACTGCACGATCTCCGGGTTGACGAACGGCACGGCCTACACCTTCTCGGCACGCGCCATCAACGTGCACGGAGCGGGCCAATGGTCGGTGGAGAGCGACCAGGTCACCCCCTATGGCACGCCCGGTACGCCCGCGGTGACCGCGACCGTGACGAGCCCATGGGCTCCGTCCGGCAGCATCAAGGCCACCTGGGGTGCGGTGAACAGCGGCGGTGGTTCGACCACCTACACGTGGCGCGCGAGCAATGGTGCGACGGGCACGACCACCGGCACCTCAAGCCTTCCGGTCAGCGGTCTCGGTGCCGGAAGCTACAGCTTCACCGTCTCCGCTCAGAACACCGGCGGCAAGACGGGCGCTACCGGCACCTCGAACACCGTGGCGATCCAGAACCAGACGGTTCCCGGCAAGATCAACCCGAGCGCCACCATCGTGGCTGACACGGACCCCGGAACCATCCGCTTCAACTGGTCCTCTCCGGGAGGCGGTCCGGCCGTCACCGACAACATGGAATACGTGTACTCGATCGATGGCGGCGGCAACGTGGTGACCACCGCAACGAGCGTGACCAAGGGCAATCTCGGTGCGGGAAACCATTCGATCTCCGTCTATGCACGCAACAACGCGGGGAACGGGCAGGCCGGAAGTGCCTCAGGCAACATCAAGGTGACGCCACTGAACCCCTCGGTCGAGCTGAAGGCGGATCCGACCGGCCAGTCCGGTGGCACGTGTTCGGGCAACTGCCACAAGTACGACGTGACCCTGCACGACTTCGGAGGCGGTGGCCACACCATCGACTTCTACTGCCAGGGCTCGTTCGGGTCGGCCACCTTCTCCGGCAACACCTACCTGAGCACCAAGTACTGCGGCTTCAACGGCACCTACGTGACCGTCGACGGCGTGAAGAGCAACACCGTCAACTTCAACTTCTAGCGATCCCGACCGAAAGTGAACCCATGCCCGTAACCCAGGAGCAGGCGACCTGGTTCGCCGATGCCTTCCAAAAGCTCGTCGCGAACGTCGACAAGGCGATCGTCGGCAAGAGCCATGTGATCCGGCTCGTGCTCACAGCGCTCGTCTCCGACGGCCACGTGTTGCTGGAGGATTACCCCGGCACGGGCAAGACAGTGTTGGCGAAGGCCCTCGCGAACAGCCTGGATGGCACGACCTCGCGCATCCAGTTCACCCCCGACCTCCTGCCCTCCGACGTCACCGGCGTGCAGATCTACGACCAGTCCAAGGGCAAGTTCCAGTTTCACCAGGGACCGATCTTCGCCTCGATCGTGCTCGCGGACGAGATCAACCGGGCGAGCCCGAAGACCCAGAGTGCACTGCTCGAGGTGATGGAAGAGGGCGTCGTCACGATCGACGGCGAGGGCCACGGGGTCGGTGCACCGTTCCTGGTGATCGCCACCCAGAACCCGGTGGAACAGGCCGGCACCTACAAGCTGCCCGAAGCGCAGCTCGACCGCTTCCTGATCAAGACAACGCTCGGCTACCCGGATGCCAAGACCGCGGTCGCCCTGCTGATGGACTCGGCCACCCGCGCCCGCGCATCCCTCGTCACCCCCATCATCAAACCGGAGTCGATCGTGGCCATGGCAGGACTTGCCTCCGAGGTCTTCGTGGACGAGTCGGTCATGCAGTACCTCAATGAGATCGTCGAGGCGACCCGCAAGAACCGTGACGTGGTGCTCGGAGTCAGCATGCGGGGCGCGATGGCACTCGCCCGCGCCATCAAGACCTGGGCGATCACCCAGGGCCGCACCTATGCGACGCCGGATGACGTGCGGGATCTCGCGGTGCCGGTGCTCGCGCACCGCATCATCCTCGACCCGGAGTCGGAGTTCGCCGGCGTGAAGGCCGAAGACATCGTCAGTCGCATCCTGCTCGACATCGAGCCCCCCACCTACCGGGCGGCGTGACCTCCCCACCATGACCGTCACCGACTCGAAACCCGGGCTGGCCGTGCCTCTTCAGAGGCTCGGAGCCCGCGGCACCCGACTGCTCACTGCCGTGGGTGCGATCGTCGCGCCGGTCGTCAGGGCCGTCTGGCGTGTCGCCGGGCCGGTGTTCCGAACGATCACGGCGGCCGGATGGCTCGTGCTGGGGCTCTCGCTGGTGGCACTCGTTCTCAGCGCGGTCTTCGGGTGGCAGGAGTTCACCTATCTCGGTTTCATCCTGCTCGCCTCTCTCGCGCTGTGCGCGGTGTTCCTCTTCGGACGTGCGTCCTACGGCGTGCTCGTGGAGCTGAACCCGCGCCGGGTCGTCGTGGGGGACCGGGCCATGGGGCGGATGGTGGTCACGAACATCGGCACCCGCGGTCTCACCCCCACCCGCATGGAGCTGCCGGTTGGCCGGGCGATCGCGGAGTTCCAGCTGCCCGCGATGAAGCCGAAAGAGGAGCACGAGGAACTCTTCGCGGTGCCGACCAATAGGCGTGCCGTGATCATCGCTGGGCCCGCCGAGTCCGTGCGCGGCGACCAGCTCGGCATGTTGCGTCGGGCCCTCAAGTGGGCGGACGCGGTCGACCTCTTCGTGCATCCGAAGACGGTGCGCCTCGCCCCCTCCGCAGCCGGTCTCGTGCGCGACCTCGAGGGGCAGGTCTCCAAGAAGATCACCAACAACGACATCGCCTTCCATGCCCTGCGTCCTTACGTGCCGGGGGACGATCGCCGCTATGTGCACTGGCGCACCTCTGCGCGCATCGGCCAGCTGATGGTGCGGCAGTTCGAAGAGACGCGGCGTTCGCAGGTGACGATGATCCTTGCCTCGCGGGGCGACCTCTACGCCTCGGACGAGGAATTCGAACTCGCGATCTCGGTCACCGCCTCGATCGCCGCCCAGGTGATCCGAGACGGCGTGCAGATGAACGTGGTGAGCGAGTCCGGCGTCTGGCGCACCCAGACCGTCACCTCGATGCTGGATGCCTCGTGTCGCATCGATCCGGTCGGACGGGTCTACCCGAGCATCCGGGACTTCGCCCGCGAACGCACCCGGCGCCTTCCCGCCCCCAGCGTCGTGATGATGATCGGCGGGTCGAATATGACGACCGGCGAGTACCGCAGCGTCGAATCGCTGTTCGGCCAGGACACCGCGCAGGTGGCGTTCCACGTCGTGGCCGGCGCGCAGCCGAAGATCGCCTCCGTCGCGGGCCTCACCGTGATCACCGTCGGCGACCTCTCCGATCTCTCGCGGCTGGTTCGGGGGCTCAGCTGATGACGGACACGTCGATCCCCACCCGCGGCATCCGCCGCCCGACAGGTCGCACCTGGGCCGATATCACCGTGTTACTCGTGCTCGCCGTGCTCGGCGTGCTCGGCTTCGAACCGTCCTTCGGCGGCTACGGCTTTCTGGTCGCGGGCCTCGGTGGGCTGGCGCTCGGAGCAGCGACCGGCATCCTCGCCTCGGTCTTCCGCGTCAACATCATCGCCCTGGTGCTCGTCGCCGTCGTCGGATACTTCCTCTTCGGCACGGCCATCGCGGTGCCCCAGCAGGCGCTGTTCGGCGTGCTCCCCACTCTCGCGTCGCTCGAGAGTCTCGCGATCGGCGCGGTCTACGGCTGGTCTGACATCGTCACGCTTCGCACCCCGATCGGTGCACCCGCCTACATCACCGTGATCCCGTACTTCGCCGCCTGGATCGTGGCACTCGTCTCCAGCTCGCTCGCCGCCCGCTGGCTCTCGTCGAAGCCGCGATCGGCCTGGCGCTTCGCGATCACGCTGATCGGTCCGGTGGCGCTCTATCTCGCAGGCATCCTGATCGGCACCGACGTGCCCTACCAGGCGGGCATCCGCGGGGCGGTGTTCGCGGCTCTCGCTCTCGTCTGGCTGGGGTGGCGTCGACCAACCATCACCGCGACATCCACCGGCCCCAATCGCCTGCGCACCCGAAAGCTCGCCGGAACCGCGATCGTGGTCGCCGGCGCAGTATTGCTCGGTGGCAGCGCCGGATTCGTCCTCGCTCCGCCCAAGGACGAACGATTCGTGCTTCGCGAGGAGATCCAACCCCCCTTCGATCCGTTGGACTATCCGAGCCCGCTCTCTGGCTTCCGGCACTACACGAAACAGGCCACCGACGACGTGCTCTTCACCGTGATCGGGTTGAAGACCGGCGACACGATCCGGCTAGCGACCCTCGACTCGTACACGGGAAAGCTGTGGAACGTGACGGGCCCGAAGACGAGCACGGATGGCTCCGGCACCTTCAACCTGGTGGGGCGCACGCTGCCCGATCCCACCTTCATCACGCCGGTCGTGCGCACAGACGTCACGTTCACGATCGACAGCTACAAGGACTTCTGGCTGCCCAGTGTCGGCTACCCGACCAGGCTCGACTTCACCGGTGGGGCGGCCAAAACCGCAACGGACAGCCTGCGGTACAACCACTCCACCGGAACGGCCGTGCTCACGACCGGTCTCGTCAAGGGCGACAGCTACACCATGACCGCGGAAGAGCAGAAGGTCATCCCGGCCGACGACCTCGCCAAGGATCCGATCGCCACCGTGAATCTGCCACCGGTGGTCGGCAGCCCGGATGTCGTGACGAGCAAGGCGCAGGAGTTCGCAGGCAAGGCGGCCACTCCGATAGCGCAGCTGGAGGCCATCCGGCTTGCCCTCGTGCAGAAGGGCTTCCTCAGCCACGGGCGCGCCTCCGATGCCGTCGCCTCCCGCGCCGGCCACGGGGCAGACCGCATCAGCGAGCTGCTGGAACGCCCTCAGATGATCGGCGACCAGGAGCAGTACGCCTCTGCCTTCGCCCTCATGGCGCGCAGCTACAACTATCCGGCTCGGGTGGTGATGGGCTTCGCGCCCAAGATCGCCGAGGGTCAGAAGTCGGTGCAGGTGACCGGCAACGACGTGACCGCCTGGGTCGAGGTCGCCTTCGACAAGGTGGGCTGGGTGGCGTTCAACCCCACGCCGAAGGAGACGGATATCCCGCAGGCGCAGGTGCCGAAACCTCAGAGCATCCCGCAACCTCAGGTGCGGCAGCCCCCGCGGTCCGAGAAGGACAGTGACGACCTGCTGACCCCGGTGGAGCTCGAGAAGCAGAAGAAGCAGGACAAGGGGCTGCTGTTCTCGCTGCCGGGATGGGTCTACCTCCTCGGCCTGAGCATCCTGATCCCGGCCGTGATCGTGTTCGTGCCGATGCTGATCATCGCCGCGGCGAAGCGCCGGCGGGCCCGAAGGCGTCGCGAGGCGGCCCGCACCGAGGACCGAGTCTCCGGTGCCTGGGACGAGCTGCTCGATCGCTATTCGGAGCTCGGCTACTCGGTTATCGGCAAGACGACGCGGGTGCACATCGCAGACGACCTCGAGCGGCAGGTGGCCCAGCCGGTGATGCTGAGATCGCTGGCCATCCGCGCCGATGAAGCCGTCTTCTCCGGTCGACCGGTCGACGACCAGACCACCGAGCGGGTCTGGACCGAGGCATCCGCCTCCATCGAAGCCGCGCGTGAGGCGGTGGGTGGCCTTCGCCGGTTCCTCAGCCGGTATCGGGTGCGCAAAGCCCGCGATTGGGCCCTGCGAATGACCACCCGCAAGGACCAGGCCTAGCCGACGCTCGGCGAACGGTGAGTTAGCATTGCTCGACTGACGGACCAACCGGGGAGGGCGCTGTGTCGGACGAAGGCAACCCCCTCCTGATCACTCCGCCACCCGGGCTGTTGCCGGCCGCGAGCCCGGCTTCCGCACCGGTCGCGACCGAACCGGATGATCCGGAGGAGTTCATCACGCTGCCCCCGGGTATCGCCGATTCGGCCACGCATCAGGTGGCGAACGCGCGGATCGTGCCGCCTCGGGTCGCTCCCAAGGGTTCTCCGGGTTCTGCGGGCGCTTCGGATTCTGCGGGCGCTTCGGCTTCTCCGGGCTCTCCGATCTCTCCGGGTTCGCCGATCTCTCCGGGTTCGCCGATCGACGAGATCGTGTTCTTCCCGGTGATGCCGGGTGTGCCGCCGGTCGTTCCGTCGGCCGTCGGGGAGGCCGCGCCGGCTTCGGTGACGCCCGACTCGCTGCCGACTGCTTCGGTGCCGACTGCTTCGCTGCCGACTGCTTCGCTGCCGACTGCTTTGGTTCCGACAGCTTTAGTTCCACTGACTCCGGTGCCGGGACTTTCGATTCCGGCCGCTTCGGTGTCGTCCGAGGCATCCGTCGACGAGACCCGCGCGAGCGTTCCCCTGCGCGACTCCACGACGGCGTGGAGTGTCGTACTCCCGACCGGGCAGTCCGTGCCGGTCGCCTCCGCCGTGATCATCGGGCGGGATCCGGTGGCAAACGCCGCCTGGCCCACGGCCGCTCTCCTGCCGGCGCTCGATCCCGCCAAATCGCTTTCGAAGACGCACGCTCTTCTCGAGCTCGAGGGCGGCATCCTCTGGGTGCACGATCTCGATTCGACCAACGGCGTGTTCGTCGCAGCCCCAGGCGTGGACGTCGTGCAGGTCGACCCGGGTACCCGTGTGGTGGTGCCGGATGGCGCGGAGGTGGAGCTCGGCGAGTTCATCGTGACCGTGGTGCGCGCCTGATCCTCTAGTACGGTTCCCCCGACCGGCGCCGAGAGCCCTGTACCGCCGTTTTTCGACTCGGGACAAAAGGCGACCTGCCGTGGTCTCAACCCGCATCTACCCCGACTCGACTCGGGCTGAGGGCGCTGGTCGGGAACGTCAGCGCCGGATCCGAGCGCGCCGAACCGCCAGCCGAGGAGGATTCCCAAACGGTGTTAGCCTGAAGCGGTGTTGTTCGGTCTGCTTCTTCTTCGTAGCCGCGACGAGTCCTAGTTTCCAGGCCTCCCTCGTCGCGGAGTCTGGTGCGGGTTTACGCGCCGCTGGCTGACCACCGTTTGGTATAGGAGAGCGCACGACAATGAACGATGTAATCACCGCAGCACCCCGCACACTCGCCGAAAAGGTGTGGGATGACCACCTCGTCGTCAAGGGTGAGGACGGCAATCCCGACCTCATCTACATCGACCTCCACCTCGTTCACGAGGTGACGAGCCCACAGGCCTTCGACGGACTCCGCCTCGCCGGTCGCCCGGTGCGCCGCCTCGACCTCACCATCGCCACTGAGGATCACAACACCCCGACCCTGGACATCGACAAGCCCATCGCGGATCTCACGAGCCGCACGCAGATCCAGACCCTGCGCAACAACTGCGCGGAGTTCGGGGTGCGCCTGCACTCCCTCGGCGACATCGATCAGGGAATCGTTCACGTCGTCGGCCCGCAGCTCGGCCTCACCATGCCGGGGATCACCGTCGTCTGCGGCGACTCCCACACCTCGACCCACGGAGCGTTCGGCGCGATGGCGTTCGGCATCGGCACCAGCGAGGTTGAGCATGTGCTCGCCACGCAGACCCTGCCACTCAGCCCGTTCAAGACGATGGCGATCACCGTGGAGGGCACCCTGCGCCCGGGAGTGACGGCCAAGGACATCATCCTCGCGGTCATCGCCCAGATCGGCACCGGAGGCGGGCAGGGCTACGTGCTCGAGTTCCGCGGCAGCGCCATCCGTTCCCTCTCCATGGAGGGCCGGATGACCGTCTGCAACATGTCGATCGAAGCGGGAGCCCGGGCCGGAATGATCGCGCCGGACCAGGTGACCTACGACTACCTCGAGGGGCGCGCGCACGCGCCGAAGGGTGCGGACTGGGATGCGGCGGTCGCCTACTGGAACACCCTCGCAACCGATGCCGATGCGGTGTTCGACGCCGAGGTGTACCTCGACGCCGACGAGCTCGAACCGTTCGTCACCTGGGGAACAAATCCCGGGCAGGGCGCGTCGCTCAGCGACCGCGTGCCCGATCCCTCGCTGATCATCGATATGAACGAGCGTGCCTCCGCCGAGCGGGCCCTCGAGTACATGGATCTCGAGGCGGGCACGCCGCTCAAGGACATCCATGTCGACGCGGTCTTCATGGGATCGTGCACCAACAGCCGCATCGAAGACCTGCGGGCCTTCGCCTCGATCATCAAGGGTCAGAAGAAGGCGGATGGCGTGCGCGTCATGGTCATGCCGGGTTCGGCTCGCGTGCGCATCGAGGCCGAAGCCGAGGGCATCGACCAGATCGTCAAGGACTTCGGAGCGGAGTGGCGATTCGCCGGCTGCTCGATGTGTCTCGGGATGAATCCCGACCAGCTCGCTCCGGGCGAGCGTTGCGCATCCACCTCCAACCGCAACTTCGAGGGTCGGCAGGGCAAGGGCGGGCGCACCCATCTGGTGTCGCCGCTGGTGGCAGCGGCGACCGCGATCCGCGGGACGCTGAGTTCGCCGTGGGACCTCGGTCTCGATACCTCGGGGCACGATACGGGCGCTGGAGCGCCCTACTCGACCAGCGGAACGGCGGGCAACTGATGGACAAGGTCTCCGTGGTCACGGGCGTCGCGGTGCCCCTCGAGCGCGCCAACGTCGACACCGACCAGATCATCCCCGCGGTGTTCCTCAAGCGGGTCACCAAGACCGGATTCGACGACGCGCTCTTCTACGCGTGGCGCCAGGACCCCGATTTCGTGCTCAACAATCCCGCCTTCGCCGGCGCCCGGGTGCTCATCGCCGGACCGGACTTCGGCACCGGATCCAGCCGCGAGCACGCCGTCTGGGCCCTGCGTGACTACGGATTCGCCGCCGTGCTCAGCCCCCGCTTCGGTGACATCTTCCGCGGCAACTCCGGCAAGCAGGGGCTGCTCGCCGGCGAGATCAGCGAATCGGACCTCGAGGCACTGTGGGCCGCCATCGACGCGAATCCCGGCATCGAGGCATCCGTCGATCTCGTCGCCAAAACGGCGACGATCGGCGACGTCACCGTGCCATTCGCGATCGACGATTACACTAGGTGGCGGCTGCTCGAAGGCCTGGACGACATCGGACTCACCCTGCGCAACGAAGCGGAGATCACTGAGTTCGAGACTCGTCGGGAATCCTGGCGGCCCCTCACACTCCCGGTACAGCAGGTCTCGAACCACAATGATGCAGGTGAATAGATGAATCCCCTAGCCACAGATGCCCAGAAGGCAGGACGGCGGGTGGGATTGACCTCCGACGAGATCACGATCACCGGCGGCAACCCCCTCAAGGGCCGCATCTCGGTGCGCGGCGCCAAGAACCTTGCGACCAAGGCGATGGTGGCCGCCCTTCTCGGCGAGACGCCGAGCACTCTGCGGGACGTTCCCGACATCAGCGACGTCGAGGTCGTTCGCGGGCTGCTCGAGGTCTACGGTGTCATCGTCACCTCCCCGAAGCCGGGTGAGCTGCACTTCGACACATCCAACGTCGAGAGGGCGCACTTCGCCGAGATCGACGCGCATGCCGGGTCGAGTCGCATTCCGATCCTGTTCTGCGGTCCTCTTCTCCATCGTCTCGGCGAGGCTCGTATCCCCGACCTCGGCGGCTGCCGAATCGGCGACCGCCCCATCGACTTCCACCTCGACGCCCTTCGGGCATTCGGTGCCGTCGTGGACAAGTCGTTCGAGGGCATCTACATCACCGCACCGGATGGACTCCACGGCGCCGACATCGAGCTGCCGTACCCGAGCGTCGGCGCAACCGAGCAGGTGCTGCTCACCGCGGTGCGCGCACAGGGGACAACCGAACTCAAGAACGCGGCCATCGAGCCGGAGATCATGGATCTCATCGCCATCCTGCAGAAGATGGGCGCGATCATCTCGGTCGAGCCCAATCGCGTCATCCTGATCGAGGGCGTCGATCGCCTCGAAGGCTACAAGCACCGCGCTCTGTTCGACCGCAACGAGGTCGCGAGCTGGGCCGCAGCGGCGCTGGTCACCAAGGGCGACATCTTCGTGGAAGGCGCACGCCAGAGTGAGATGATGACCTTCCTCAATGTCTTCCGCAAGGTGGGAGGCGCCTTCGACGTCGAGGATGACGGCATTCGTTTCTACCACCCGGGTGGTGAGCTCAAGCCGGTCTCCATCGAGACGGATGTGCACCCCGGTTTCATGACGGACTGGCAGCAGCCGCTCATCGTGGCGTTGACGCAGGCCACTGGAGTCTCCTACGTGCACGAGACGGTGTACGAAGACCGCTTCGGCTTCACGGATGCGCTCAACGAGATGGGCGCGAACATCGTCGTTCACAAGGAGGGACTGCCGGATCATCCGCGCCGCGTGGCCCGCCGTGACTTCGAGCAGGCTGCCGTCATCACCGGTCCGACCAAGCTGCACGGCGCGAACGTGCGCGTTCCGGATCTTCGCGGCGGCTTCAGCTACCTCATCGCGGCGCTCAGCGCCGAGGGCGTCTCGACGGTGAGCAATGTCGGCATCATCAGCCGCGGCTACGAGCACTTCATCGACAAGCTCGCGATTCTCGGGGCCGACTTCGTCTACGAGGGCTGACCATCGCAGTGACCGGATCGACCTCACCGACGCGAGTCGCCTCAGAGAAGATCCCGATCTTCCGGCTCCTGGCGTTCCTCCTCGTGCCCCCGATGGAGTTCCTCGCCCGGTACGTGATCATCGACGGCCACAAGCTGCCGAGGACCGGCGCGTTCGTCTTCTCGCCGAACCACTACAGCGAGATCGATCCGGTCGTGATCGGGCGCGTGATGTACAAGCTCGGGCGCGTTCCCCGATACCTGGCCAAGGCATCCCTCTTCTCGGTGCCGGTGATGGGCTGGTTCCTCCGCACCTCCGGCCAGATCCCGGTCGAGCGCACCGGAGTCGTGCGTGGCCAGGATCCGATCGCCGCCGCCGACGCACTCGCGCATGCCGGGCACGCCGTCGTGATCTACCCGGAGGGCTCGCTGACCCGCGACCCCGAGCTGTGGCCGATGCGAGGCAAGACGGGGGCGGTTCGGATGGCGCTGCTCGCCGACATCCCGCTGATCCCGGTCGCGCACTGGGGCACCCAGCATGTGATGCCGCGTTATGGCAAGAAGATCAGCCTCTTCCCGCGCAAGACGATCACCGTGAAGATCGGCGACCCGGTGGATCTCTCCGCCTTCCGCGGCAAGGGACTCGATCCGAAGCTGCTCACCGCGGCGACCGCCGTTCTCATGGCGGACATCACGAAGCTGCTCGCCGACCTGCGCGACGAACCGGTGCCCGCCGAGACCTGGGACCCGTCCAAGCACAGCCAGAGTGAGATCGGTCGTTTTGAACAACCCTAATCCGATGACATTGCCCATCCGGCTCTCCCGCCCGGGTGTGCGGAGAGTCGCCGTGCTCGGTGCTGGCAGCTGGGGCACGACATTCGCCAAGGTGCTCGCCGACGGCGGATCAGACGTCGCCCTCTGGGCGCGACGCCCCGAGCTGGCCCGCGAGATCTCGCAGTCCAAACGAAACAGCGACTACCTGCCCGGCATCAATCTGCCGCGCAACCTCTGGGCCTCCTCGTTCATCCCCGATGTGCTCGATGGCGCGGAGATCGTATTCATCTCCGTGCCGAGCCAATCGCTGCGGGAGAACCTGCGCATCGTGCGCGATGTGATCCCCCCGGACGCCATCGTCGTGAGCCTCATGAAGGGTGTCGAGAAGGGCACCCGCGATCGCATGAGCGAGGTCATCCACCAGGAGCTCGAGATCGATCCGGATCTCGTGGCCGTGGCATCCGGACCCAACCTTGCGCTCGAGATCGCCAAGGAGCAGCCGACCGCCGCAGTCGTCTCGTCACTGTCGCTCGACACTGCGACCGTCGTGGCAGCGGCGGCGACGGCCCCCTATTTCCGCTCTTTCGTGAACACGGATGTCATCGGCACCGAGTTCGGCGGGGTGCTCAAGAACCTCATCGCCGTCGCCATCGGGATCGTCGACGGTGTGGGCTACGGAGAGAACACGAAGGCCTCGATCATCACTCGCGGGCTGGTGGAGATGACAGACTTCGCCGTCGCCTACGGCGGGCTCGCGCAGACCCTGTCCGGTCTTGCGGGCCTCGGCGACCTCATCGCGACCTGCGAGTCTTCGCTCTCCCGCAACAACACCGCCGGGCGACTGCTCGGACAGGGATACAGCTTCACGGACGTCGTGAAGCAGATGAACCAGACGGCCGAGGGTCTCTCCTCCGTGGCACCGATCCTCGAGCTCGCCGCCGCGCGCGGGGTGGACATGCCCATCGTCTCCCAGGTCGCGCAGGTTCTCGCCGGCACGATGGATCCCCGCGACATCGCGCCGCACCTGACCACCGATGAGGCCCCGGCGATCCTGGTCGAGTAGGTCGTCTCCGTTGGTCGAGCAGGTCGCTCAGCGACCGTATCGAGACCTGCGGGTATCACCCGGCCTGTCGACTACGGCGTCGGCGTCGGCGCGCTGTCCGGCACGAAACCGGGGTCTTTCCGGGTGCACTGCTTGGTCTGCGGGATCGAGCCGACCGCGTTGCCCAGGTCGTCCAGGATGATCGCCTCCTGGCCCTGCGTGAGTTTCGTGTCGACCACCACCTGCGTCGCCGGCGAGCGGCCCCAGGTCGTGTAGACGTAGCGCGGCGAGCCCGAGACATCCACGACCCAGTCCACGCCGTTGACGGTGGAGCAGCTGGCCGAGGGAGCGGGCTGGGCGACACCGCAGCGCAGCAGCACCGAAGTGGGGTTGCCCCACGCACCGGTGGCCTGCGCATTGGTCTCGCGAATGGGCTGGTCGACGACACTCTGCGGCAGCCGCACGATGATCTCCGCACACTTCGGATTCGTCGCATCGGCAGCAGGCGTGAGGGGAACCGTGGGGGCGCAGGCCGTGACGAGCCCGAGGAGCAGCGGAGCGAGCAGCCCGACCGCGAGGGCGGCGCGCTTGCGGGTTCTCGACATCACAGGCATCCCATTCAGGCTACCGTTTGGAGCATGACGATCACGCCAGAATCCGCCGCTCCCGACACTCTCGGAGGTATCGGGGAGTCGGCGGTGCTCGCGCGTATCTTTCCGCGGCTGCCCGCTGCGGCATCCGCCCTGCTCGGTCCGGGGGATGACTCGGCGGTCGTCGCCGCGCCTGACGGACGCTTCGTCGTGACCACCGACATGATGATCCACGGGCCCGACTTCCGCCTGGCCTGGTCGAGTCCCCACGACCTCGGGTGGAAGGCTGCCGCCTCCAATCTCGCGGATGTCGCCGCCATGGGTGCCGTGCCGACCGCGCTCGTCGTGGCCATCGCCGCGCCCGCCGACTCGCCGGTCACCCTGCTGGAGGGCATCGCCGACGGACTGCGCGAGGCCTGCGAATCGATGGCTCCGGGATGTGGCGTGGTCGGGGGAGACCTCTCGGTCTCCGCGACGCTCACGATCGCGGTCACCGCCTTCGGTGATCTCGAGGGGCGCGCCCCGGTGCTGCGCTCCGGCGCTTCGCCCGGGGACATCGTCGCCGTGGCCGGAGTACTCGGAGCGGCCGCAGCTGCGCTGCGGTTGCTTTTCGCCGAGGCGGTGGATGCCTCCGGGCTTCCGGATGCCGCTCTCGCCACTGTTCTGCGCTCGCGCACCGCGCCCCAATTGGCGCCGACTCCGCCGATCGCCGCAGGCCGCAGCGCCGCTCTCGCGGGTGCGACAGCCATGCTCGACCTCAGCGACGGACTGGCCATCGACTCCGCACGCCTCGCGAGAGCCAGTGGCGTGGGAATCGACTTCGCTTCGGATGCTCTCGGGAACGATCCCGCGATGGCGCTGGGAGGGGGAGAGGATCATTCGCTGCTGGCGACCTTCCCGGCGGGGGTTGGGCTGCCCGCGGGATTCCGCGCGATCGGGGTGTGCGTCGAGGGAGAAGGGCTCACCGTCGACCTTTCGCCGCACGACTCGGCCGGGTGGGATCCGTATCGGGACTGGGCCGGATCCGCGGGCTGACCCGGCACCCGATGCTCGACCAGCGGGCTAGGCCATCGAACCCGCCCACCAGAGGGTCGTGTCGCCGTAGTCCTTGCGGCGATCGAGCTCGATTCCCTCTGGCCAGGTGGGTTCGGGGGAGCGGCTGCTGCGCTCGAGGCAGATCACCGCATCCGGCTCGAGTCGCGAGGCGAGCGACGCGAGATTCTCCGCGAGCTCGGCTTCGGCGAGATCGTAGGGCGGGTCGAGGAACACGAGGTCCCAGGTCTCCGGATTGCTCGTGAGGAAGGACTGCACGAGCCGACCGCTGACTTCGATCCGCAGGGCGGAGCCGAGCGGCGCCTGCGCGAGCACCGCGGCCGCGTTGGCGCGGCAGACCGCTGTGCCGGGCCCGCCGCGTTCGACCAGTCGCACGAAGGCGGCGCCCCGGCTCGCGGCTTCGAGTCCGAGCGCGCCGGATCCGGCGTAGAGATCGAGCACCCGGGCACCCTCGATCACGCCTCGGGATTCGAGCGCCGAGAAGATCGCCTCCCTCACCCGGTCGCTGGTGGGGCGGGTGCCGCTCCCGGGCGTCTTCAGCGCAATGGATCCGGCGAATCCGGAGATTATTCGAGTCATCGAGACCGACCCTATCGGGCTACATGAATTGTTCACCCGACGGGACTACCGTTTTGAGCATGGCCCCCGATTTCCGCAAGCCCTTTCGCGCCCTGTCGCTGCGACCGCGCACGCCAGAGATTCCCGCGCGCGTGGAGACTCCGGAGCCCGGGCAGGTGCGCTCGAGCCTCATCAACAACGCGATCTATGAGAACGGACACCGCGTCGAGACGCCCGCATCGCTCAGCGACACCTACGCCGCGCTCGACGCGCGTCCCGGTGCCATGGCCTGGATCGGGCTGTACCGCCCCACCACCGAAGAGCTCACGTCGCTCGCCGGCCAGTTCGGCCTCCACGAACTCGCCGTGGAGGATGCGATCGTCGCCCACCAGCGCCCCAAGATCGAGCGCTACGGATCCACGCTCTTCGTCGTGTTGCGGGCCGCGCGATACCTCGATGCGAAGGAGGAGGTGGAGTTCGGTGAACTGCACGTCTTCATGGGCAGCAACTTCGTGATCACGGTGCGGCACAGCGAATCCCCCGACCTCTCCCTCGTTCGCGGTCGGCTGGAGAACACACCTGACCTGCTCGCTCGTGGCACGGAAGCCGTGCTCTACGCCATCCTCGACGCCGTTGTGGACGGGTATTTCCCGGTGGTCGCGGGTCTTGCGAACGACATCGACGAGATCGAGACCCAGGTGTTCGGGGGAGACCCGGGCGTCTCCCGCCGCATTTACGAGTTGACCCGCGAGGTGATCGACTTCCAGCGCGCCTCGGTGCCGCTGGTCGGCATGCTCGACCAGATCTCCAATGGTTTCGACAAGTACGGCATCGGGGAAGACCTGCAGCAGTACCTGCGGGATGTCGCCGACCATGTCGCGCACGCGACCGAGCGAGTGGACGAATTCCGCATCCTGCTTCGCGACATCCTCACCGTCAACGCGACCCTCGTGGCCCAGCGGCAGAACGAGGAGATGCAGGAGACCACCGAAGCGAACAACCGGCAGACGGAGGAGACCCGCAAGATCTCCGCCTGGGCGGCCATCCTCTTCGCGCCGTCGATCATCAGCGGCATCTACGGGATGAACTTCCGGGTGATGCCGGAACTGCACTGGTTGTTCGGGTATCCCTTCGCCATCGGACTGATGCTCGTCGTCGGCATCGGGCTGTATGTGATCTTCCGCAAACTGCGCTGGCTGTAACGAGAGGAAGTGCCGGAGGGGGCGGCTACTGTCGAGTGGTGGACTCCCCGCTCGACGCCAAGCTCAGCACCGCTCTCGGCGGGCGCACCGCGGCGGCCCTCGAGAAGGGTCTCGGCCTCGCCACCGTCGGCGACCTGCTCACGCACTATCCCCGTCGCTACGCGCTGCGCGGGGAACTGACCGCACTCGCGCAGCTCTCCGTGGACGAGAACGTCACGATCGTCGCCGAGGTGCTCGCCGTGCAGGAGCGCACGATGCGGGCCCGCAAGGGGTCGATCCTGGAGGTGACGATCAGCGATGGCAGCGACATCCTCTCCCTCACCTTCTTCAACCAGGCCTGGCGCAAGGCCGATCTGAAGCCGGGGGTGCGCGGTATCTTCGCGGGCAAGGTGGGCGACTATCGCGGCACCATCCAGCTGGCCCACCCCGACTATGAACTGTTCGAGACGGATGACACGGGGGGCGACTCCGAGGCCGCAGCGGAGCGCGCCCGCAAGTGGGCCGAGCAGCCGGTGCCGATCTACGCGGCGACGGCAGCGGTGGCCTCCTGGCAGCTCGGCAAGGCGATCGGGGTGCTGCTCGATACGCTTCCGCCGCTCGATGATCCCGTGCCGGGAGCGGTACGCGGCGATCGCGGACTGATGACCTATTCGCGGGCCCTCGAGCTCATCCATCGCCCGGAGAAGGACATCGAGTGGCGTGCGGCACAGAAGTCCCTGCGCTTTCAGGAGGCCTTCGTGCTGCAGGCCGCGCTGCTCGAGCAGCGGGCGTTGGTGAAGCTGCAGTCCGCGACCCCGCGCGTGCCGAAGCCGGGTGGGTTGCTCGAGCGCTTCGATGCGCAACTGCCGTTCGTGCTCACCGGCGACCAGACCACTGTCGGGACCGAGATCGCGAGCGATATCGCGGCATCCGCTCCCATGAATCGCCTGGTGCAGGGCGAGGTGGGTTCGGGAAAGACGCTCGTGGCATTGCGCGCGATGCTCGCGGTCGCCGACAGCGGCGGACAGTCCGCCCTGCTCGCTCCCACGGAAGTGCTGGCCGGCCAGCATCTCCGCTCCATCGTGAAGACCCTCGGCCCCGACCTCGCGGCGACGCTGCGCCCCACCCTGATCACCGGCCAGCTTCCCGTGGCGGATCGGCGCAAGGCCACCCTCGCCACGGTCAGCGGGCAGGCGCAGATCGTCGTGGGTACCCACGCCCTGCTGAGCGAGAGTGTCGGCTTCTACGACCTCGGACTCGTCGTCGTCGACGAGCAGCACCGGTTCGGGGTCGAACAGCGCGAGGCGCTCCGTCGCAAGGGCACGGTGCCACCGCATGTGCTTGTGCTCACCGCGACGCCGATCCCGCGCACGGTGGCGATGACCGTGTTCGGAGACCTGGATGTCTCGACGATCGCCGAGTTGCCCAGTGGTCGGGTGCCGATCCAGAGTTTCGTTGTGCCGCTTGCCGACAAACCGGGCTGGGTCAACCGCGTCTGGGAGCGTCTCGCCGAGGAACTGGCCAAGGGACGCCAGGGCTTCGTAGTGTGTCCGGCGATCGACAGCACTCTCATCGAGAGTCCGCTGGTCGAGGATTCCGTTGCCGTCGGCCTGGCGCCCGCGGCCACCGAGATCGCCAATGTCACCGATACCCTCGCCCGGATGCGGGTGAACCCGCTGTTTGAGGGAAGGCGCATCGAGGGGCTCCACGGTCGCCTCCCGAGCGAGGAGAAGGATGCCCTGATGCGCGCCTTCGCTGCCGGGGACATCGACGTGCTCGTCGCGACCACCGTCATCGAGGTGGGCGTGGACGTGCCCAACGCCTCCACGATGATCATCCTCGATGCCGATCGCTTCGGCGTATCGCAGCTGCACCAGTTGCGCGGCCGGGTCGGGCGCGGGGGAGTCCCCGGGCTCTGCCTCATGGTGACCAGTGCGGAGGAGGAGACGCTGGCGCGGGAGCGGGTCGAGGTCGTGGCATCCACTCTCGATGGTTTCGAACTCGCGCAGAAGGACCTCGAGCTTCGTCAGGAGGGCGACGTACTGGGCAGCACCCAGTCGGGTGGTCGATCCTCCCTTCGGCTGCTGCGGGTCGCGAAAGACGGAGTGCTCATCACGGAGGCTCGGGCTATCGCCCAGGCAGTGCTCGCGGAGGATCCATCTCTGGGCGGGCATCCGGCGCTGCGCCTGGCTCTCGAGCGTCGGCTCGACGAGGCGAGCCGCGATTTTCTGGCGAAGAATTGAGCGGCACCGTCACAAACCCGTCGGAGTTCATCGACCCGTAACACCGGTGCCGTAGGCTCGCCGTATGAGCAGGATCGCCGTCGTCCCTGGTTCCTTCGATCCGGTGACTCTCGGTCATCTGGACGTGATCGAACGGGCGGCGAAGATCTTCGACCAGATCCACGTACTCGTCGTGCACAATCCGGCGAAGACCGCCCTTCTTCCCGTCGCCCAGCGAGTATCCCTCATCGAGAGAGCGATCCTCGACGCCGGTTTCGAGGGCAACATCATCGTGACCTCGTGGAGCGTCGGCCTGCTCGTCGACTACTGCACCGAGGTCGGTGCGAGCGTGATCGTGAAGGGCATCCGTTCGCAGGTCGATGTGGCTTACGAGACACCGATGGCGATCGTGAACCGTAATCTCGCGGGCGTCGAGACGATCTTCATGCTGCCGGACCCCGCGCACGCCCACGTTTCGAGCTCTCTCGTGCGCCAGGTTGCGGGCCTCGGTGGGGATGTCGCACCCTACGTGCCGAAAGCCGTCGCGGACTTCCTGCAGAACGGCTGAGCCGGACGCTGGACGACGCCGGGGGCGACTCCGCAGCATCCCGAGGATCGGGACGCGGCGAGGTCGACCCCGCGGCGCCGGCGGGACATCAGCGCGGCGGCAGGTTCAGGCCCTGCCACCGCCGCGCAAGCCGTTCTCGTTCGAGCCGGGCGAGATACTGCTCGGCGTAGCGGGCACGCCTCTCGCGGGATTCGAGTTCGAGCGGTCGGCGACCCCAGGTGATCAGGGCGAGCCCCAGGCGGAGCGCGGCGCGATCGACGAGGCTCACCCGGCGCGCTTGCCGCGGCGCGGCGAGCTGGGGCGTGGGGGGCGGATGGGCTGGTTGGCCAGAGCGACCGGGCGCGGTCGATAAAGCGGTTTTCATGATGGTGATACCTCACTGCTGGAATGCCGCGCGGGGCGGCGAGATCGATCGGGGAAGACCGAAGAGTTCGCGCGCTGCAAGAGTCGCGAGCGTGCGGAACCTCGAGGGTCGGGCTTCGAAGACGTCATCACCGACTGAATCGGTGGTGACTCCGCCTCTCAGGAGGCGAGGGTGCCGATCAGGCGGTGAAGGCGCCCACGAAGCCGGCGGTAATGCGATTGCGGGTCATTCCCGAAAAATCTGTAAAAATCACGCTGGCTCCTTTCGTCAGTGGCGCTGGGCCAACCTACCGGCAGCGCAGCGGATCATGCAAGCACTTTTTTCGGACTTCACCCTGGGCCTGTCGGGGGCGCGACGGGGGTCTCGTCTTTTGGGTACATGATCCCTAAGCTCTGCTCATGTACCTCATCCCCGCGCTGGACCTCCTGGTGATGGTCTTCGCGCTCGTCGACATCATCCGGGCGGACCGCTGGAGCATCCGGCACCTCGACAAGTCGATCTGGATCATCATCGTCATCCTGCTGCCGTTGATCGGCGCGGTGCTCTGGTTCATCCTCGGGCGGGACTACGGACAGGCGGTCGACCGGGGGAGCTTCGGCGACCCGCGTCGGCGGGAGGCGGTGGTGCAGCCCGAGAGCTCCACCGAGCGCGAGCTCGCCGCCCTCGAACGGGAGATCGCCCAGTACGAGCAGGATGACCGCATCCGCCGTCTCGAGGCGAAACTGCGTGCACGGCAGGGTGAGAATACCCCGGAGAATTCCGAGAGCTGAGAGCGATCCGGGCCGACGCGCTCCGGAGCACCGCGGTGTTCGAGACAATAGAGTCATGCCCAGTTCACCCCCGCACGTCGGCTATGCCGCCATGCTCGAACAGTTCCACCCCACCGAGGTGCTCGAGCTCGCTGCCTACGCCGAGCAGAGTGGATTCCGCGGTGTGATGGCTGCCGATCGTTTCCAGCCCTGGGTGCCGCGCCAAGGGCATGCCAGTTTCGTCTGGAATGTGCTCGGCGCGCTGGGGCAGGCGACCTCCGGCGACCTCGGGACCGGAATGACGGTGCCGACGTTCCGGTGGCATCCCGCGATGGTGGCCCAGGCCAGCGCGACTCTCGCCGCCATGTATCCGGGACGACACTGGCTCGGCGTCGGCTCGGGCGAAGCCATCGACGAGCACGTCACCGGGGCCTACTGGCCGGAGACCGCCGAGCGGATCAACCGCATGTTCGAGGCGATCGAGATCATCAAGAAGCTGTTCGTCGCCTCGCTCGCCGGGCGCGACACCAAGCACAGCGGCCCACACTTCTCGCTGGAGTCCACCCGACTGTGGACGATGCCAGAGGTGGCCCCCGAGATTCTGGTGGCCACGTCCGGTCCCGTCACCGCGAAACGCGCCGGTCGCACGGTGGACGGCATCATCATCGACGGGGCTCCGGTGGACAAGATCGCCGGACTGTTCGCGCGGTTCGACGAGGGAGCCCGCGAATCCGGGCGCGCCGGCGGCACGAAGGTGCTTCGCCTTCATCTCAGCTGGGCGTCGACCCACGAGGCAGCGATGGCGAACGCCATGACCGAGTGGCCGAACGGGGGGATGCGATTCCCGCGATCCGACATCCGCTCGCCCTTCGAATTCGAGCAGCTCGCCCGGTTGGTGCGCGAGGAGGACTTCGAGGGGCGGATGCTCGTGTCGGAGGATCCGGACGCGCATCGGGCCACCATCCAGTCGTACCTGGACCTCGGTTTCGACCGGATCTACCTGCACAACGTCGGGCGCAACCAGCGCGAATGGATCGACGTCTTCGCGCGCGACGTGCTGCCGAAGCTGGTGCGCTGATGCTCACGGTGTGGGCGATAGAGGGGATCCCCGAGATCGTGGCGGGGGACGACCTCGCGGCGATCATCGGGGGTCTCGCCGGCACGCTCGAAGAGGGCGACATCCTCGCCGTGACCTCGAAGATCGTGTCGAAAGCGGAGGGTCGCTTCGTGCGCGCGGCCGACCGCGAGCAAGCGATCACCGACGAGACGGTGCGCGTTGTGGCGACTCGGAGCCATCCCGGCGGCGTGACGCGCATTGTGGAGAATCGTCTCGGTATCGTCGCGGCGGCGGCGGGCGTGGATGCCTCGAACACGCCGGAGGGCACCGTGCTGCTGCTGCCTGTCGACCCGGATGCCTCGGCCCTTCGCCTGCGCATCGCGCTCGAGAGCCGCTTCGCCGTGCGCCTCGGGGTGATCATCACCGATACGCTCGGCCGCGCCTGGCGGGAAGGCCAGACCGATGTGGCCATCGGCGCGAGCGGTGTTCGGGTGCTCGACGATCTTCGCGGCACGCTCGACACTCAGGGGCGGCGGCTCGATGTGACGCTGCCGGCGACGGGGGATGAGATCGCTTCCGCGGCAGACCTCGTCAAACGCAAGAGCGGCGGCTTGCCGGTCGCGGTGGTCCGGGGGCTCTCTCACCTGCTGGCGGAGGATGCCGAAGGGGCGCGGTCCCTGGTGCGTCCGGCCGCGAACGACATGTTCCGGCTCGGTACCGACGAGGCGTGGAGCCAGGGTTTCGAAGCCGGAAGGGCTGCGACGGGTGAGTAGCGCGCCGGGACCGGCGGGTGGGCGGCGCCCGACCAGCACGGGCATCCGCAAATCCGGGTCGGGGGGATCAGCCGGTCAGCCGACCACCGAGTGGGTCGTCGTGGTGCCGGTGAAGGGCACGAGCCAGGCCAAGTCCCGATTCGGCCCCGGCGATCATTCGGCGCTCGCCCTCGCCATGGCCGCCGACACCGTCGCGGCAGCGATGGACGCGGACGGAGTGGCGGGGGTGCTCGTCGTCACCACCGTCGAGGCGTCGGCCGTGTTCGACGATCTCGGGGCCTTCGTGATCGTGCAGGAGCCGGATGGGCTCGCCTCCGCCATCGACCTCGGGATATCGATCGCGACGGAGATGACCGAACCGGGCCGGGGGATCGCGGTGCTTCTCGGAGACCTGCCCGCCCTCACCCCGGCCGAACTGTCAGCGGCTCTCACGGCCGCCTGCGCCCATCCGCTCGCGATGGTGGAGGATGCCGCCGGCGAGGGGACGGCGCTTATCACGGCCGTCTACGGCGCCACCCATGCTCCGGCCTTCGGACGAGGATCGAGCGCCGCGCATCGCGCAGTGGGATATATGCCGCTCGAGGTATCTTCCTCCTCCGGGCTGCGGAACGATGTCGATTCCGCCGACGCCCTTGCGCTGCTCGAGGGTCGACTCGGCGCTCGCACCGCCGGTGTGCTGGGCGCGAACCTCTAGAGCGGATGCTCAGCGCGGGGCTGCGGACAGGGCATCGGCGGCGACCTGCGCGCTCGAGTCGAGGTCGCGCATCCAGAGCGGCACCGCTGTCGTGGCGATGCCGGACGCGGAGAGCGCGGCTGCCGACTCGGCATCCGTCTCGTCGACGAGCCACGCGTCGAGGAGCCCCCCGGAGTCACGCGCTCCGTAGTGCAGCGCGACCGCCTCCGCGGAGGTCTGCACCCCGATCGCGGTGAGGCAGGCATCCGCCATTCCCCGCACGACGGAGCCCGCGATGATCGGCGACACACCGACGATGGGGGCGGATGTCTCGACCAGGGCGGCACGAATGCCCGGGATGCCCAGGATGGTGCCGATCGACACGACCGGGTTCGACGGGGCGACGAGGATGACATCGGCGTGTGCGATCGCCTCCAGCACACCGGGGGCGGGAGTCGCGGTGCTCACGTTCTGCTGCTCGAACCGGCGCGCCGTCAGTGACGCCCGGTGACGCGTCCACCACTCCTGGAAGTGCATCGTTCCGTCGTCGGTCACCACCTGGGTTTCGACCTCGTCGTCCGTCACCGGAAGAAGACTGACCCCCAGGTTCCAGCGGGCGGTGATGCGCGCCGTCGCCTCGCTGAGGGGCAGGCCGGTGCGCAGGTAATGGGTCCTGGTGATGTGGGTGCCGAGGTCGAGGTCGCCGAGAGTGAACCACGGCCATCCGATCCCATAGGCGGTGAGCTCGGCGCTCACGCGCTCGGTCTCACCGATGCGGCCCCACCCGCGCACCTCGTCGTTCGCGCCCGCAAGGGTGTACATGATGGAGTCGAGGTCGGGGGTGATGCGCAAGCTGTTGAGCCACATGTCGTCGCCGGTGTTCACCACGGCGGTGACCTCTGCGGTCGTGCCCCCCGATCCGTCGGGAAGGGCGTGGCGCAGATGGTGACGCAGGCCGCGAAGAAAGCGGGCGCCGCCGACGCCTCCGGAGAGTACGGTAATTTTCACGGTGTCAACGCTAGCCCGACCGGACGAGCCGAAGCGCCTGTGCGCCAGGTCGATGGCGCCTGAGTATTCGCTAGACAAGTGACCGAGTGTCAGTACGGGTCTGGCAGACTCGCGAAAGATATGGCGAAGAGCGGGCGGGACCAGCGAAGCACATGACGACCAACGACTTGAGCAGCAACAGCACCGACAGCACGATGCGACTGGACGACTTCTACCGCAACTCCACCGAAATCATCCGCAGCATCGAAACGGTCATCGATGGCAAGAGGGATGCCGTGCAGACGGCCCTCACCGTGCTGCTCGCCGAGGGGCACCTGCTGATCGAGGATGTGCCCGGAGTCGGTAAGACGATGCTGGCGCGGGCGCTCGCGAAATCCGTCGACTGCACGGTCAACCGCATCCAGTTCACCCCCGACCTGCTCCCCTCGGACATCACCGGGGTGTCGATCTACAACCAGGTCGAGCGGGAGTTCGAGTTCAAACCCGGGCCGATCTTCGCCAACATCGTGATCGGTGACGAGATCAACCGCGCGAGCCCGAAGACCCAGAGTGCTCTGCTGGAGAGCATGGAAGAGGGCCAGGTGACGGTGGACGGATCCACCAGTATCCTCGCCTCACCCTTCACGGTCATCGCCACCCAGAACCCCGTGGAGATGGAGGGGACCTACCCGCTCCCCGAGGCACAGCGCGACCGCTTCATGGCGCGCATCTCCATGGGCTACCCGGATGAGGCGGCCGAGCTCAAGATGCTGCGAACCCGGGAGTCCGCGAGCCCGCTCGGCGACCTGCAGCCCGTCGTCTCCACAGTGCAGTTGATCGCCATGATCGCGACGGTGCGCAACGTCTTCGTCTCGACGGCCGTCGAGCAGTATGCGGTGAGCATCGCGCAGGCCACCAGGCAGGACCGCGACCTCCGGCTCGGCGCGAGCCCGCGGGCGACACTTCAACTGGTGCGGGCGGCAAAGGCGCGCGCGGCCCTCGATGGACGGGAATTCGTACTTCCGGATGACATCGATGCCCTCGCCGTCGCGGTGATGGGTCATCGGCTCATTCCGACGAATCGAGTCTCTGGCAACGGAAATCCCTTCGCAACGGGAGCCGTCGCCGACATCATCTCGCGCATCGTCGCCGCGACCCCGGTGCCCCTCGGTGCCGTGGGCCCGGCCTGACCCGCACCATGCCGGGTCGCAGCAACAGTCCCAGTGCGGGGACGAGGTCGGCTCCCGCGTCGAGAGCCGCCGCGCGAGCCCTCACAAGGATCGGCGCCTCCCGCGGACCGGCGGTGGCCCGACGCATCGCCCGTCTCACCCGGCGCGGCTGGGTGCTGCTGGTGTGCGGTGCGCTCGCCATCCCCGCCTCCTACTGGGCGGGTCGTCGCGAACTCCTGTACTTGGGCTGCTTCCTCGCGCTGCTTCCCCTTCTCGCGCTCGCCTTCGTGCGCTTCCGACGCATGCGGCTCTCGGTGCGTCGTTCCTTCTCTCCCGCGGTGGTGAGCGCCGGGCACCCCACCATGGCGGATCTCAGGGTCGGCAACCAATCCGCCTCCACTACGACCGAGGCGAATTGGCGTGACTCCTGGCCGTGGTCGCCCTATGCAACCGAGCCGGCGCGACTGCCGGCCCTTCTGCCGAGCGGTCCCCGGTTCGCCGGGCGCGGATCGAGCGTGTTGTTCCGGTACGAAGTCACCCCGCCCAGCCGCGGGGTGTTCGAGCTCGGTCCGATGCTCGTGGACTTCGCGGACCCCTTCGGCCTGGCCGACGGAGCCCTCGTGGCGGGAGCCGCGGAAACCCTCACGGTGACTCCGGCTCTCGTGCCGCTCGCGGACGGGGTCGTCTCCATCTCGGCCGATGAGGGCCCCACCCGGATGCTGCAGAGGCGGGCGCTCGGTGGCGAGGACGACCTGATGACCCGCGAATACCGTCGAGGCGATGCCCTGCGGCGCGTGCACTGGCGTGCCTCTGCGCACTCCGGGCAGCTGATGGTGCGCCAGGAGGAACAGCGCAGCCATGCCGAGGCGCGCATCCTGCTCGACACCAGGCTCGCGCACTATCGGGACACCGAAAGGGTCGAGGACGGTGACACACTGCGCAGCGACGCCTTCGAGTGGGCGGTGACCTTCACGGCCTCGCTCGGGGTGCATCTCGCGCGTACCGGGTTTCTCGTGCAGGTGATCGAGACCGCCCCGGCGCAACTGGCCTCCCCGGAGCATCCGGACGAATTCCTGGAGAGTCTCGCGTCGGTCTCGCTGAGCAACGAACCCCCCGAGGAGCTCTCGCTGCTGCGCGGAGTACAACGACCGGATCGCTCACAGGGCTCGGTATTCGCCGTAGTGTCGGATATCGACTCCGCGACGGTCGAGCGGCTCGCGGCTCAGCGCCACGCCTTCGACCTCGCAGTCGCCTTCCTCGTCGCACCCCGGCAGCTCGCCCTCGAGCGCACCCTCACCGAGGCCGGTTGGTTGTGCGTGACCGTGCGGTCCGACGACTCGATCGAGAGCGCCTGGTTGGCACTCGGCGCGCACCAGGACGCTCCCGCCCGCTCCGATCGCGACACGAACACGTCGATTCTCTTCGAACGGGAGGCCCGGGATGAGCGGCCCTGACCTGGCCACTCGCCCCGCGCGCAGTGCGCCCCCCGGAGCGCCACGACGCCCCGCGGCGCTGACACCGGTGGCCCTGGCCGCGCGTTCCGCGGAGCTGCGCACGAGTGGCGCTCTCCTTCTCGCGCTACTGGTGACCATCGCAGGACTGCACGTGATTCTCGACGGGGTCGCCTGGTGGTTCGAACTCGCGCTTCTGTGCATGGTGCTGCTCGCCAGCGCGGCGATCGTGCGGCGCCTCCTGCCGGCGGCGTCCACCGTCGCCGGCGCGACCGACTTTCGCCGCATACTTCCTCCGGTGGTCTCTGCCGTCGTGATGCTGCTCGCCGTCACGGTGGTCTTCGTCCCCTCGACGGCGATCCTGGGCATCATCCCGACCGGTGCGTCGTGGACGGCGTTCCAACAGCTCATCGAGGCGGGCAACTTCTCGATCGCCCGGCAGTCCCTCCCGGCGACGGCGGTGCCGTCCATCATGTTCCTGCTCTGTCTCGGCGTCGGCGCCCTCACCATCGTGGCCGACGTGCTCGCGAACACCCTTCGCGCGCCCGCGCTGGCGGGTGCCCCGCTGCTCGTCCTCCTGGCTGTGCCGAGCGCCGTCTCCATCGACATCACCGATCCGATCGTCTTCGTGCTCGCGGCGCTCGCCTACCTTCTGCTGCTTCGAGCCTCCGCCGCTCGCCGGCAGACCGCACTAACGATCGGACTCGCGGCGACAGTGGTGGTCGGGGCGCTCGTGGCGCCGCTGCTGCTGCCGGAGGTGAGCCCGGCGCAGAACACGAATGGCACCGGCTTCAGCTCGGGGGTCAATCCAGTGCTCTCGCTCGGGCAGAACCTGCGGCAGGACGTCGAGCGGACGGTGCTCGGCTACTCCACCGAATCGGGCACCGCCCAGTACCTGCGACTGGTCAGCCTGCAGGACTTCAGCGGCTCCGATTGGGCACCGGATGCCTTCCGCCAGCGCTCGGCGAACACGACGGATGCGATCGGCGCCCCGCCCGGACTCTCGCCCGATGTCTCCACCACCGAGGACCAGGTGTTCGTGGACGTGGGCAGTCTCACCAGCCCGTGGTTGCCGCTGCCTTACCCCACCTCGAGCATCGGCGGACTGGACGGAAACTGGTTCTGGGACTCGGACGGCCTCGCGGTGAAGAGCCCCGATCGTGACTCCTCCTACGAGACCTATCGCGCGACGAGCCTCGTCATCGCCCCCACGCCGGCCCAGCTCGCGAGCGCCGGAACGACCGTTCCCGCCGGCTTCGAGCGGTTCCTCGCCCTCCCTGCCGGCATGCCGAAGGTCATCGCGGATACCGCGAACGAGGTGGCCGGTGGTGCCACAAGCAACTACGAGAAGGCACTGCTCCTGCAGGGGTTCTTCCGTGACGGCGACTTCCAGTACTCCGAGACCGCGCCGGTCGACCAGGGCTACGACGGCACCGGGATGACCGTGATCGCGGCGTTCCTCAAGGCGAAGGAGGGATATTGCATCCACTTCGCCTCGGCGATGGCGGTGATGGCCCGCAGCCTCGCCATCCCGTCCCGCATCGCCGTCGGCTTCCTGCCTGGTGCCGAACTCCCGGAGCGGCAGAACGGGCGCACGGCGTTCACGGTCACCACTCACGACCTCCACGCCTGGCCGGAACTCTACTTCGAGGGCATCGGCTGGACCCGGTTCGAGCCGACCGTCGGTCGGGGTGAAGTGCCCGCGTATGCGGACATCGCGTCCCCGGATGTCCCGACACCGGTGAACACGGCCACTCCGGCGCCCTCGGCGAGCGCAACAGCCCGCCCGTCCTCTTCGGCCGCACCCCTCGCCCCGGAACAGACCGCGCAGGCGAGCCCCGCGGCGGCGCGGGCCGCTGCGGTGGGCACCTGGTTGTGGTTGGTGCTTGCCCTCGTGGTCGTCGTGGCGCTGGGGCTGGTGCCCGCCGCCTTCCGGGCGATGGTGCGCCGACGCCGTCTGCGGAGCCTCGCCGCGGGCGGTGCGACGGCGCTGACGGCCTGGCACGAGATGTTCGACACGGCCACCGACCTCGGTATCGATATCCCCGAAACGGCGACCCCGCGCGACGCGGCCGAAATGTTCGCCCTGTCCATTGGCGGTGCATCCCGCGACCCCATCGACCGGGTGAGGGCCGCCGTGGAGAGCGAGAGCTACGGACAGGCGAGGAGCACGGTGCTCACCGGTTCAGCGTCGCTGGCGAATGACCTGCGGAGGGTCATCGGAGATCTCCGGTCCTCCGCCGACCGCGGGCGTCGCCTTCGTGCCGTGCTGGTGCCGGCATCCGCCTGGGATCGGATTCGCCGAGCTGCTCGCATCGGGGACTGACCGGCCGCTGTGGCCCCCGCAGTCGCCCGTCGTGACTCTCGTTCAGGCCCTCGTTTCAATTTCGAAACGGTGATTCGACGAGTGGAACGGGAGAATCGCCGCATCGGGCGGTCGATGGCGTGGCAGCCGTCCCGCTAGATTGTGTCTCACCCTGTGAGGATGCTGCGATCACTGCCGATCGTGGTGCTTCACAAAGAAGGCTGGAAGGTAACAATGCCCGCTGATTCTTCCCCCACCTCCGAACGATCCGACAGCGAGCATCTCGCTGTTCTCGGCTACGAGGACACGTTCGACCGATCGATGACCCTGTGGGCCAATTTCGCCCTCGGCTTCACCTATCTCTCCCCGCTCGTCGGTGTGTATTCGCTCTTCGCCCTGGCCGTCTCCACGGGCGGACCGCCCTCGATCTTCTGGTTGCTGATCGTGGGTGGCGGGCAGATGCTCGTTGCTCTCGTCTTCGGCGAGGTCGTGTCCCAGTACCCCATCCACGGGGGGATCTATCCTTGGACCCGTCGCCTCTGGGGCCGTCGATATGCGTGGATGGCGGCCTGGGTCTACATCTGGGCCATGATCGTCACCATCACCGCCGTCGCTGAGTTCGGCAGCGGATTCCTGGCGAGCCTCATCGGTCTTCCGGTGACCAAGGCGGTCACGCTCGGTCTCACGGTCGTCTTCCTGATCGTGGCGCTCGGCCTCAACTTCACCGGCACGAAGACGCTCGGACGCGTCGCCCGTATCGGCCTCGCGGCCGAGCTCATCGGCGTGATCGCGGTCGGACTGTACCTGCTGATCTTCCAGCGCCACCAGGAATTCAGCGTGTTCTTCAACTCCATGGGGGTCGAGGGCAAGGGCTCTTACGGGGTCGCATTCCTCGGTGCCGCGCTCGCCGGACTGTTTCTCTTCTACGGTTTCGAAGCCTGTGGCGACGTCGCGGAGGAGGTTGCTGACCCGGCCCGCCGCATCCCGCGCGCCATGATCCTCACCATCCTCGTCGGTGGAGTGTCCTCGCTCTTCGCGTTCGGAGGCTATGTCATGGCCGCTCCCGACCTGCAGTCGATCGTGGATGGCAAGGATGCCGACCCGATCCCCGCGATCCTCCAGGCTTCCCTCGGGGATGTCGGAGCGAAGATCTTCCTGCTCGTGGCGCTCACCGCGTTCCTCTCCTGCGTTCTGAGTCTTCAGGCGGCCGCCAGCCGGCTGCTCTTCTCCTTCGCTCGGGATGGGATGATCCCCGGCCACCGCTGGCTCGCCAAGGTCTCGCCGCGCAGCAAGGTGCCAACCAACGCCCTGATCGTGGCGTGCACCATTCCGGTGATCCTGTGCCTGATCATCTTCGTGGGGCCTGACGGCCTGCTGACGCAGATCACCTCGTTCGCCGTTCTCGGCATCTACGTGGCGTTCCAGGCGGTCGTACTCGCGTCCCTGCGCCAGCGGATCAAGGGATGGCGCCCGGCGGGACCCTTCAGCCTGGGGCGCGCGGGCTTCGTGATCAACATCGCGGCTCTCGCCTACGGAGTGTTCGCCATGGTGCTGCTCGCCGTTCCCGGGCGCTCCGGGGTGTTTCTCAACGACTGGATCGTTCTCATCGGCCTGGCGATCGTGATGGGTGTCGGGCTGCTGTACCTGTTCATCGCGCGGCCGGACCGCAAATCCGATGCACCGGAGGGCGACGCGATCCGCGTCGCGGACCTGCTGCGCTCCAAGGGCCGATAGCCCGAGGTTTCGCACCCGGCCGCCGGGGGATCCCCGAGATCCTCCGGCGGCCTTCTTTCGCTAAGATATGAAACATGTCTTTCAAATTGATCGACCCGGTTCCGGAGAATCGGAAATCAGTGACCGATGCCCGGGCACTTCGGGCTCTGGCGCATCCCCTGAGGCTGGCGATCCTCAACCACCTCATGGCCTTCGGCGCCCAGACCGCGAGCGCCTGCGCCGAAGCCGTCGGCTCGACGGCATCCAACTGCAGCTACCACTTGCGATCACTGGCTCGGTATGGATTCGTGGAGTCACTTCAATCGGCGGACGGGCGGGAGCGCCCCTGGAGGAGCGCCGCCACCGGCTTCGAGTTCCGGGGGGAAGAGGGCACTGATGCAGCGGCGACGGTGGAGCGGCTCATCACCGAGGCTCAGATCGACGATGGTGCCCGGTTGCAGAAGAAAGCCCTCGCAGTGCGGTCGCAGACTCCCGCGGAATGGCGGGACGCCGCATCCGCGAACTCGTACGCCCTGCTGATGACCTCTGCCGAACTCCGGACCCTCGCAGACTCTCTCGACGCGCTCATCCGCCCGTACATCGGTCTCACGCGGGCGGTTCCTCCGGAAGACAGCGAGGTCGTCTACGTGCAGGTCGATGCCTTCCGGCATCCAGACTCGGGCCGATGACTGTCGCTACACCCCGAGAGCGTTCGCCACTGAAGGATCGGGACTTCGCGTTGGTCTGGTCGGGCAGCCTGGTCTCCGACACCGGGGACTGGCTGCTGATGATCGCGCTGCCTCTCTACGTCTTCGCGGCGACGGGCTCGGCGCTCGGGGCCTCCACGGTCTTCATTGCCGAGTTGTTGCCCGTGCTGTTGTTCGGACCGGTGCTCGGGATGGTCGTCGATCATTTCGACCATCGCCGGGTGATGATCGCGCTCAACCTCGCCCAGGCGGTCGCCCTGTTGCCGCTCCTCCTCGCGTCGACAGACCGGCTGTGGATCGTCTACCTCGTCGCGGCGGTGCAGGCGGGACTGGCGGCGGGGTTGCAGCCGGTCCGCCAGGCGCTCCTGCCGCGACTGATGCCGACCGCGCAGCTGGGGGCGGCGAATTCGCTCGTCGCGGTGAGCGACAACCTCGCGCGACTCGTCGGATCACCGCTCGGAGGAATCGTCTTCGCCACACTGGGGCTCGGGGGAGTCGTAGCGATGGATGTCACGAGCTACCTGGTTAGTGCAGTGCTGTTGTCCGCCGCTCGAGTCGAGGGTCCCTCCGATGCGCCGGCGGGTATCGCCGTGGGCTTCTGGCGGAATCTCGCGGCGGGGCTGACCACGATCCGCACGACGCCTCCGCTCCGAATCGTGCTCCTCATCGAGTGCATCGCATCGCTCGCTCAAGGGGTCTTCCTTGTGCTCTTCGTCGTGTTCGTGGTGCGTATCCTCGGAGCGAACGACACCGAAGTTGGCCTGCTACGGGGGGTGCAGGCTATCGGTGGCATCCTCGGCGGTCTGGTCGTGGGCATGCTCATCCGACGGGTGAACACACGAATCCTCATCGGGTGGGGCTTCGTGGTGTTCGGACTCATCGCCTTGGTCACCTGGAATGTTGCCCCCGTGAGCACGGTGGTCGTGGTGTACGTCGCTCTCTTCGTGGCCATGGGCATCCCGGCGATCGCGACGACGGCAGGCACGATCACGGTGGTGCAGGGGGTCACCCCTCCCGGCTCGATCGGACGGGTCGTCGCCACGATGGGTACCCTCGGTCTGGCCGCACAGGGGCTCGGACTTGTTGCATCCGGCGTGCTCGCGGACAGCGTCGGTGTGATTCCCGTCCTGGACGCCCAGGCCGCGCTCTACCTCGGCTGCGGGCTGCTCGCGATCCTGTTCCTGCGCTTTCCGGCGCCCGCAGCGACCTCGCTTCGGTGACCTCGCTGCCGCCTGTCGCCGATCGGGCCGAACGGGACGGCAGGGAGCGACGCGGCCGCGCTCAGGCCCGCGAGGCCGTCGCAAGCTGCTCGGCGATCGTGTCGAAGTCGCGGCTCACCAGCCCAGCGGTGACCCTGACGAAATGGCCGCCGGCGCTCGCCTCGAAGGGCGTTCCGGCAGCCACTCGGATGCCCGCCGCGGCCAGTTGGACGATGGCGGAGCGCTCATCCGCCACCTCGAGCCAGGTGTTGATGCCATCCGAGGGGGCAAGGGTCACGCCGTGACCGGCGAGCGCCTCCGAGAGTCGCCGTTGCCGGGAGCGGTAGATGCGTCTGGCGTCGTTGACCTCCGAGATCGAAGTTGAGTCGGTGAGCAGATCATGCAGGATCGTCTGCAGCATGCGCGAAGTCCATCCCGGACCGAGGATGCGTCGGGCCACGAGCCGGTCGATGATCTCGGTCGGCCCGCCGATGGCCGCGATGCGCAGGTCGGGACCGTGCGACTTGGAGAAGCTGCGAATGTGCAGCACCTGCCCCGGTAGCCAGCTCCCGAGGCTCACATCGCGCGAGACCGCGATCTCGCCGGAATGGTCGTCCTCGATCACGATGGCATCGCTCGCGTGCCGGCTGAGGCGGATGACGCGGGCAAGCTCCTCCGCCCGCGCCTTCGTGAGCGAGCGGCCGGTGGGGTTCTGCGCGCGGGGCTGCAGCAGGATCGCGGTCGGTCGCGTGGTCAGCGCCTCCGCGAGCAGGTCGGGGCGCATGCCGTCTTCGTCGAGGCGCACTGGCACGCGCACCGCCCCGAAGTGGTCGAGGAGGTCGAACATCGGAGGGAACCCGGGGTCTTCGACCACCACACGGTCGCCGAACCGGATGACGGTCTCCATGGCGCGGGACAGCGCATCGAGAGCGCCGTCGACCACGGTGATCGCCTGCACCTCATAGGGCCAGCTCGATCTCAACACGGTCTCGAGTTCCGGAATCACGGGCTGGTCGAGATAGCTCGCCGTGCCGGCGCGTTCCGCCACCCGCGAGAGCGCCGGACCGAGCGCGGGAAGCAGCTGCGGGTCGGGCGTGCCGCTCGACAGATCGAGGCGGGTCGCCTCGAGTTGACCGGCGAGGCCCTGGAAACGAGGGGGGAGCCACTTGCGCGGGGCGGCCATCACGAAGCTTCCGCTGCGCCCGCGAGACACGATGAGCCCGACTCCCGAGAGCGCCTGCCAGGCATGGCTGACTGTCGCCGGACTCACGCCGAGGTCGAGCGCGAGCTCTCTCACGGTGGGCAGGCGGTCGCCCGGCGCGAGATCCCCCGAGGTGATCATGCGCGCGACCGTCGCCGCGATCCCATGCGGGGTCGCCTCTTCGACGGCAGCAGCGATGGGCTTCACATCCGGCCTCCGCTGTCAATGATTGATCTGGATTCGAATCGGCCCTATGTTTACGCCAACGTCATAGACAGAAACATAAGGGAAATGTTTACGGCGCACAATAACAAAAACCGTGAGATTTACAGCTCGGCGAAAGAGGCCCCATTGACTGTCGTACGCGCAGCGATCACCCAGACCACATGGACCGGCGACAAGGAGTCCATGATCGCCAAACACGAGCAGTTCGCTCGTGATGCGGCTGCGGACGGCGCGCAGGTCATCTGCTTCCAGGAGCTGTTCTACGGGCCGTATTTCGGCATCACCGAAGACGCCAAGTACTACGCCTACGCCGAGCCGGCCGACGGCCCGATCGTGCAGCGCTTCGCCGCCCTCGCGAAGGAACTGAACCTCGTGATGGTGCTTCCGATCTACGAGGAGGACATGCCCGGCGTCTACTACAACACCGCGGTGGTGGTGGATGCCGACGGCACGATCCTCGGAAAGTACCGCAAGCACCACATCCCCCACCTCGACAAGTTCTGGGAGAAGTTCTACTTCCGCCCCGGCAACCTCGGCTACCCGGTGTTCAACACGGCTGTCGGTCCGATCGGCGTCTACATCTGTTACGACCGCCACTTCCCCGAGGGATGGCGCGAGCTCGGCCTCAATGGAGCGCAGATCGTGTTCAACCCCAACGCCACCAAGCCGGGCCTCTCGAACCGCCTCTGGGAGATCGAGCAGCCCGCCGCCGCGGGAGCGAACGGGTACTTCGTCGCCGCGCCCAACCGGGTGGGGCGCGAGGACAACGAATACGGGGACCTCGCGGTCACCTTCTACGGCAACAGCCAGTTCGTCGACCCCCGCGGCAACATCATCGGCGGCTACGGCAGCGGAGAGCACGAGGAGATCGTGATCCGTGACCTCGACATGGACATGATCCGGCAGGTGCGCGACAACTGGCAGTTCTACCGCGACCGTCGTCCGGAGTCCTACACGAGCATCCCGAAGCCGTAGGGGAGTCGCCGTGAAGACCCTCATCACCAACGGCACGGTCGTCAACTCGACCGGTACCGCGCTCGCCGACGTGCTGATCGACGGAGAGACGATCGCGGCGGTACTGGCGCCCGGATCCCACCTGCTCGGTTTCGATGTCGCCGCCAACGTCGACACGGTGATCGATGCCTCCGGCAAGTACGTGATCCCCGGGGGCATCGATGCGCACACGCACATGGAGATGCCCTTCGGCGGCACCAATGCGAGCGACACCTTCGAGACCGGCACCCGGGCCGCGGCCTGGGGCGGCACGACCTCCATCGTGGATTTCGTCGTTCAATACGCCGGCGAGAACATCATCGACCAGTACAACCTCTGGCAGGCCAAGGCGGCCGGACAGTGCGCGATCGACTACGGCTTCCACCAGATCCTCAGCGACGTGCAGGACTCCTCGCTCGTGGCGATGGACGAGCTGCTCACCGAGGGGGTCTCGAGCTTCAAGCTCTTCATGGCCTACAAGGGTGTTTTCCTCTCGGATGATGGACAGATCACCAAGGCCATGCAGAAAGCCGCCACCAATGGCTCGATGATCATGATGCACGCGGAGAACGGCAGCGTGATCGACCTGCTCGTGCAGCAGGCCGTCGCCGCTGGCAACACTTCGCCCTACTTCCACGGCACCACCCGCCCGTGGCAGGCGGAGGAAGAGGCGACGCACCGCGCCATCATGCTCGCGAACCTCACCGGAGCGCCGCTGTACGTGGTGCATGTGAGTGCGAAGCAGGCCGTGGAGCAGATCGCCACGGCCCGTGATCGCGGCCAGAACGTGTTCGGCGAGACCTGCCCGCAGTACCTCTACCTCTCGCTCGAGGAGCAGCTCGGTGCCTCTAGCGAGGAATGGGGATCGTTCGAGGGGGCCAAGTGGGTGTGTTCGACCCCGCTGCGGTCACGCGAGGATGGCCACCAGCACCACATGTGGCAGTCCCTGCGCACCAACGACATCCAGATGGTCTCCACCGACCACTGCCCCTTCTGCATGAAGGGGCAAAAGGACATGGGCCTGAACGACTTCTCGAAGATCCCGAACGGCATCGGCTCGGTCGAACACCGCATGGACCTGCTCTACCAGGGCGTCGTCGACAAACAGATCTCGCTCGAGCGCTGGGTCGAAGTGACCTCGACGACGCCGGCCCGCATGTTCGGCATGTACGGCAAGAAGGGCGTGATCCAGCCCGGTGCAGACGGGGATGTCGTGATCTACGACCCGAACGGCCACACCTCGATCGGCATCGGCGAAGGTCGCTCGCACCACATGAACATGGACTACAGCGCCTGGGAGGGCTTCGAGATCGACGGTCACGTCGACACCGTGATCTCCCGCGGCAAGGTGATCGTGGACGACAATCGCTACCTCGGCACGAAGGGCGACGGCAAGTACTTCAAGCGAGGCCTGAGCCAGTACCTGATCTGACCCCCCTGTCGGTCGAGTAGCGAGCGCCAGCGAGCATATCGAGACCGGCCGAAAGGTCTCGATACGGCCGCAGGCGGCCCAGTCGACCAGCGGAATCGTAGAAAACAGAAAGAGCCCCATGGAATTCGGAGCAGTACTCCAGACCAACCCGCCGGCCTCGCGCACGGTGTATCTCGCCAAGCTCGCCGAGCAGCACGGGTTCGACTACGCCTGGACCTTCGACTCCCACCTGCTCTGGCAGGAGCCCTACGTGATCTACAGCCAGATCCTCGCGGAGACGCACCGGATCAAGGTCGGCCCGATGGTCACCAACCCGGCCACGCGCGACTGGACCGTCACGGCATCCATCTACGCCACCCTCAACGAGATGTATGGAAACCGCACGATCTGCGGCATCGGTCGCGGCGACTCCGCGGTCCGCGTGACCAATGGCGCGCCGACCACCCTCAAGACCCTGCGTGAATCGATCCACGTCATCCGCGAACTCGCGAACTCCCGCTCGGTGGAATACAACGGCGCTCAACTGCAGTTCCCGTGGAGCGTCGGCAGCGAACTCGAGGTCTGGGTAGCGGCCTACGGCCCGCTCGCCCTCAAGCTGACCGGCGAGGTCGGCGACGGCTTCATCCTGCAGATGGCGGACCTGGATGTCGCGGAGTGGATGATCGCGACGGTGCGGTCCGCCGCAGAGAAGGTGGGCCGCGATCCACTGTCGATCAAGTTCTGTGTTGCCGCGCCGATGTACATCGGTGAGGACTGGGACCACATGCGAAACCAGAACCGGTGGTTCGGTGGCATGGTGGGCAACCACGTGGCCGACATCGTGGCGAAGTACGGCGAGGGCTCGGCGGTGCCGAAGGCTCTCACCGACTACATCAAGGGCCGCGAGGGTTACGACTACAACGAGCACGGCCGGGCGGGCAACTCGCACGCCGAGTTCGTCCCCGACGAGATCGTCGACCGGTTCTGCCTGCTGGGCAGCGCCGACCAGCACATCGAGAAACTCAAGGCGCTCCGGGAGCTCGGGGTCGACCAGTTCGCCGGCTACCTGCAGCACGACAACAAAGAGGAAACGCTCCGGGTCTACGGCGAGACCGTGATCCCGGCCCTGCGCGACCAGATCACGGCGAAGGTATGACCCGCACCCGCGGCATCCTGCTCGGCGTGGTCGGTGTCGTGCTGCTCGGCGTGCTGTGGGAGGCCTACAAGGCTCTCGGTCCGGCGAACGGGTTCGTGATCAACGGGCTCACCGTCCTGCCGCGCACGAACGACCTCGCGATGCCGCACCTCGTCACCATGTTCACTCGCCTGTTCGAGCCGGTCACCTCGGCACCCGGCTCGCCCGCGCTCTGGAGCGCCGTCGTGCAGGCGGCCGGATTCAGCCTCGGCATCGCCGCGGTCGGCTGGCTGATCGGGGTGGTCGTCGGCATGCTTCTCGCGATCCTCATGCAGCGCTTCCGCACCGCCGAGTCCGCGCTGCTTCCCTGGGTGGTGCTCAGCCAGACCGTGCCCCTCATCGCGCTCGCGCCCCTGGTCGCGGGAATCGGCGCCCAGCTGAAGTTCGGCGAAGCCCGCTGGCAGGACTGGATGTCGGTGGCCCTGATCGCCTCGTATCTCGCCTTCTTCCCGGTCTCCGTCGGCGCCCTCCGCGGCCTCGAGGCGCCCGACCGGGCGCACGTCGAACTCATGCGCAGCTATGCGGTCGGGTGGTGGAAGACCCTGGTGACGCTGCGGATTCCGGCGAGCATCCCGTACCTGCTTCCGGCCCTTCGGCTCGCCGCTGCGAACGCGGTGATCGGCACCGTCGTTGCAGAGGTCTCGATCGGCCTCCGCGGCGGGGTCGGACGAATGATGATCGAGTACGCCTCGGCGTCCAGCGGCGATCCGGGCAAACCCTGGGCCCCCATCTTCGGCGCGGTCGCGATCGGACTGATCGCCGCCGGCCTCGTGGCCGCCATCGGGCTCGGCCTTCGCAAGTACCGTCGGGGAGAGGTAGCAGCATGAGTGACGCCGTGACCGTCAACGCAGCATCCAAGACCTTCCCGCTCGCCCGCGGCAAGCAGGTCGTCGCCCTCGAGGCGATCGACCTCACGGTGGCACCCGGGGAGTTCGTCTCCCTCATCGGACCGAGCGGATGCGGCAAATCGACCCTCCTCCGCCTGATCGCCGACCTCGACCAGCCGACGAGCGGCAGCATCGAGGTCTTCGGCAAGACGGCGCGGCAGGCTCGCATCGACCAGGACTACGGCATCGCCTTCCAACAGGCCGGACTCCTGCCGTGGCGATCCGTCGCGGGAAATATCGAGCTGCCCCTCGAGCTGCACGGGGTCGGCAAGACCGCGAGACGGGCACGCGCCGCCGAACTGCTCGCTCTCGTCGGGCTGTCCGACTTCGCCGACCGCTACCCGGACCAACTCTCCGGGGGAATGCAGCAGCGCGTCGCCATCGCCCGCTCGCTGGCCGAGAGCCCAGAGCTGCTGCTGATGGATGAGCCTTTCGGCGCCCTCGATGAGATGACCCGCGAGCGGATGCAGGACGAGCTCGTGCGCCTGTGCGCCGAGACCGGCGCCGCGGTGGTGTTCGTGACGCATTCGATCCCCGAGGCGGTGTTCCTCTCCGACCGTGTCGTGGTGATGTCGCCCCGACCCGGCCGCATCCGCGAGATAGTGCCGGTCGGGCTCGGCAGCGCGGGCAACCGCGACGAGGGCTTGCGCGAGGCTTCCGGATTCTTCGCCGCGGTGAGTGCGGTGCGCGAGGCGCTGCACGGCGCGCCCACCGCCGAGGTTCGCGGGGTGGAGACGCGATGAGGTCGGCCGGAGCCGGACGGGTGCGGCTGATCGTCGCGCCCGTCGTTCTCGGTGTCGTCGTGCTGCTGCTCTGGCAACTCGCCGTCGTGGGTTTTGCGATCAAGCCCTACGTGCTGCCGAGCCCCACGGCGATCGGTGACCAGTTCACGCGCGCGTTCGGCACGATCTGGGCCGGCACGAGGGTCACGGGCTTCAATGCGCTGGTCGGCCTGTTGCTCGGCGCCGTGCTCGGCATCCTCTTCGCCATCGTGTCGGCGCTCGTGCGCGTCTTCGATGAGATCTCGTTGCCGGTGGTCACCGCGCTCGCGGTCGTGCCGATCGTGGCGCTCGCGCCGGTGCTCTACACGATGTTCGGAGCGGGGGCCGAGACCGGTCGTCAGCTGATCGCCGCCCTTGCCGTGTTCATCCCGGTCTATGTCAACACCCTGCGGGGACTCCGCCAGGTGCGACCCGTGCATCGCGACCTCATGCGGGCCTATGCCGCCAGTTCCTGGCAGGCGACCCGCACGGTGACCCTGCCGGGAGCGACACCCTTCCTCTTCACCGGACTGCGGATCGCGTCATCCCTCGCCGTGATCTCTGCGCTGATCGCGGAGTACTTCGGCGGTCCCGTCGACGGCCTCGGCAAATCGATAACCTCCGCCGCCTCCTACAGCAACTACGCCCTCGCCTATGCATTCGTGCTCGGTGCCATCGCCCTCGGACTCGTGTTCTACCTGCTCACCCTCGCCCTGGAGAAATTTGCAACGAGGCACTCTCCCGCCTGACGTCCGGCGGCCCGGCCGCCGGCGAAATCACCGCCCCACTTCAGTGACCACCAAGGAGGAAGTAACAATGAAACACAGCAGAAGAATTGTTCTCGGAATCATCGGAGTCGCCGCGGCGAGCACGCTCGCGCTCAGCGGCTGCAGCAGCAGCACCCCCAAGGCCGCCAGCAGCGCCGGCGCCCTCACCCCCGTCACCCTGCAGTTGCAGTGGGTCGCCCAGGCGCAGTTCGCGGGCTACTACGCCGCGGTGGCTCAGGGCTACTACAAGGACGAGGGCCTCGATGTGACCATCAAGGAGGCGGGTGCCGACACGGTGCCGATCAAATCGGTCGCGTCAGGGGAGGCCGACTACGCGATCTCCTGGGTTCCGAAGGTGCTCGGCTCGATCGAGCAGGGTGTCAACGTCACCGATGTCGCCCAGATCTTCGAGCGCAGCGGCACGACGCAGATCTCCTTCAAGGACAAGGGCATCACGAAGCCGGCCGACCTCAAGGGCAAGAAGGTGGGCAGCTGGGGCTACGGCAACGAGTGGGAGCTCTTCGCCGGCATGCAGGATGCGGGCATCAACACCACGTCCGGCATCAGCCTCGTGCAGCAGGCCTTCGACATGAAGGGCTTCCTCGCCGGCGACATCGACGCGGCCCAGGCCATGACCTACAACGAGTACGCCCAGGTGCTCGAGACGATCAACCCGGCGACGGGCAAGCTCTATACGGCCGATGACCTCAACGTGATCAACTGGAACGACGACGGAACCGCGATGCTGCAGGACGCGATCTGGGCGGATGCCGGCAAGCTGGCCGACGACAAGGCGTACCAGTCCGAGACCGTCAAGTTCATCAAGGCGTCGATCAAGGGGTGGATCTACGTGCGCGACAATCCCCAGAAGTCGGCTGACATCGTGACGGCCGCGGGATCCACCCTCGGCACCAGCCACCAGCTGTGGATGACCAACGAGGTCAACAAGCTGATCTGGCCGTCGAAGGATGGCGGAATCGGCACCATCGACACGAAGTCGTGGGACACCACCGTGAAGATCGCCAAGGGCACCAAGAACGACACCGGCTCGACGATCATCACGGCCACGCCGCCGAAGACCGCCTACTCCAACACCTACGTGAAGAAGGCCCTTGCGGAGCTGAAGACCGAGGGCGTCGACACGACCGGAAGCAGCTTCACCCCGCTCACCGTCACTCTCAAGGAGGGCGGCAAGTAGTATCTGATCCACCGGGTGCGGGGGCCGTTTCCGCGGCCCCCGCACCACCGAAAGAAGGCACCGAATGACCACTCTCGACCCCACCATCCCCGACGCGGGCACTTTCGATCCGTCCGACGGCGCCGTCGCCTACGACCTCGACCGCTCGCACGTCTTCCATTCCTGGTCTGCACAGGGTGCGCTGAAGCCCTTTGTGATGGCCGGGGGCCTCGCGTCCACCATCTGGGACTACGACGGCAACCACTACCTCGACTTCTCGAGCCAGCTCGTGAACATGAACATCGGCCACCAGCACCCGAGGGTGATCGATGCCATCAAGGCGCAGGCCGATCTCCTCACGATGGTCGCGCCGGCGCACGCGAATCTCGCCCGAGGGCAGGCCGCCAAGCGCATCCTCGCCAAGGCGGGTCGCCCATTCAGCAAGATATTCTTCACCAACGGCGGTGCGGATGCCAATGAGAATGCCATGCGCATGGCGCGACTGGTCACCGGGCGAGACAAGATCCTCTCCCAGTACCGCTCCTATCACGGCAATACCGGAGCGGCCGTCGTCGCCACCGGCGACTGGCGCCGCGTGCCCAACGAGTTCGCCCGCGGCCACGTGCACTTCTTCGGGCCGTTCCTCTACCGCTCGGAGTTCTGGGCCGGTTCGCCCGAGGAGGAATGCGCCCGCGCGCTGCACCACCTCGAGCGGGTCATCCAGTCGGAGGGCCAGGCGTCGATCGCGGCGATCCTCATCGAGGGGGTTCCCGGTACCGCGGGCGTGCTCGTGCCGCCGCCCGGATACCTGGCGGGCGTTCGCGATCTCGCCGACAGATACGGCATCCTCCTGATCATGGACGAGGTGATGTCCGGATTCGGGCGCACGGGAGAATGGTTCGCCTGGCAGGGATTCGCGGCCCAGGAAGGGGACTGGACCCCCGATCTCATCACCTTCGCCAAGGGAGTCAACTCCGGCTACGTGCCTGCCGGCGGAGTGGTCATCTCCGAATCGATCGCCAACGCCTTCGAGACCCAGGTCTTCCCCGGAGGACTCACCTACTCCGGGCATCCGCTCGCCATGGCGTCGATCGTCGCGGCGCTGGATGCCATGGAGGACGAGCGCATCGTCGAGAACGCCCGCGTCATCGGCACCGACCACCTGGGGCCCGGGCTCGAGGCACTCGCCGCGAAGCATCCGATGATCGGGGAGGTGCGCGGACTCGGCGTGTTCTGGGCGCTCGACCTGGTCGACGACCCCGAGACCCGTGATCCGGTCTCCGGCGCGGTCATCGCGCAGTTGAAGACCGAGCTGATGTCGCGGGGACTGTTCCCCTTCTCGGCCGACAACCGCATCCACGTGGTGCCGCCGTGCGTGGTCACCCCGCACGAGGTGGCTCAGGCCCTGGTGATCTACGACGAGGCATTCACGGCGGTGGAGAACGCCTGAGGGGGCGCTCACCTGTGCGTACCCCGAGAGTGGCAGCGGCAGCGGGCCAGATAGCTTAGTTTCTTAACTATGACGAGGCCCGCTGCAGTTGCCGATGCCGACCTCGTGATTCTGGGAGCCGGATGCGCCGGGCTCACGCTTGCCGCTCGGCTCGCGCAATCGCGGAATCCTCTGCGGGTGCAGCTGGTCGAGCCTCGCGTCGGGTACGAGGATGACCGCAGCTGGTGCTTCTGGCGGCCAGAGCGCCACGACCTCTCCGACCTCGTCTCCCACAGCTGGGACAGCTGGCGCTTCTCGGGTGCCACCGGCCCGGCTCTGCATCACCGGGTGCCGGGACTCCGCTACCAGTACATCCGCGCAAGCGACTTCTACGAACGCGCGCTGCAGGAGATCGATCGCGCGCCCGGCATCCTCACCCATACCGGCGTGCGGGCCACGGAGCTCGTGCCTCTCGACGATGGGCCGGCCCCTCTCGTTCGGGTGGAGACCGACCGCGGCAGCATCCTCGCCCGTCACGTGATCGACACCCGGCCGCGGCCGATGCCCGCGATGCTCTACCAGAGCTTCAGCGGCGTCGAGATCGAGAGCGAGCATCCACTGCCGTTCGACGGTGGCGAGGTGGGGCTCATGGATTCGATGGCCACGGACGAGGGCGGCATGCACTTTCGCTACACGCTTCCGCTCGGGCGAACGCGCGCCCTCGTGGAATGGACGCGCTTCAGCAGCTCGCCCGTGCCGACGGTGACCCTGCGGGCCGAACTCGACGCGGAGCTTTCGCGACTGGGACTGGCCGGGGCTCACGTCATCCGGCGGGAGGGTGGTGTGCTGACGATGGGGATGCTCGGCGGACTTCCCGAATCCCCGCGGGGCGTGGTCTTCGCCGGCAATTCCGGAGGTGCCCTCAGGGCAGCGTCCGGCTACGGTTTCCTGCGCATCCAACGCTGGGCACGCGCCTGCGCCGAGGCTCTCGAGCGGGGCGGGCCGCCGATCGGGCATCCGGCAGAGCCCTTCCTGAGACGCTCGATGGACCGGATCTTCCTGCAGGCCGTACGCGCGGATCTCGAGCGCACGCCAGACTACTTCCTCGCGCTCGCCCGGGGAGTGCCCGCCGCGGGACTGGTGCGATTCCTGAGCGATGCGGCGCGACTTACCGACTATGTCGCCCTGATCGCCAGCCTGCCGACGGTGCCGTTCCTGCGGCAACTGGCTCCGAGATCGCTTCCGGTGCCCCACGAGCTGGTGCACGCGTGAGCGGGATTCTGCGCTCGACGGTCGCGGTGGTGCGGCCCTCCTTCGAGACCGTGCTGTTCTCGGTGCTCGCCCTCGTGGCAGTGCTCGCCATCGCCCTGGGCCTGCCAGCCCCGCCGCTGCCCGTTCAGGTTGCCGTGCTCGGCCTGCTCGTCGCGACGCTCGGGCTGCCTCACGGGGCGCTCGATCCGCTCATCGCCCGCCGGGCGGGGCTGTGGCGCACGCCACTCGGATTCGCCGGTTTCAATCTCGGCTACATCGCGATCGTCGTCGTGGTGGTGCTCGTCTGGCAGCTCGCCCCGGCGGCGAGTCTCGTCGGCTTCCTTCTCGTCTCGGGCATCCACTTCGGTGCGGACTGGAACGGCGGGCGCGGCGTCGTCGTTCCTTCGCTCACGGGCGTCGGTCTTCTCACCCTTCCGGCGTTCTCCCACCACGACGAGGTCGCGGGCATCTATCGCACCCTCGCGGGCAGTGGGGGAGCGGTGGTGGCCGATGTGCAGTCCTGGCTCGGGCCGGTCGCGATCGTCGCGATGCTGGTCGGAGCGGCGCTCGCGCTGCGCCGCAGGCCCGCCGATGCTCTCGAGATCCTGCTCGCCGGGACCCTGGCGATCGTCGCGCCCCCTCTCGTCTTCTTCGTCGTGTACTTCTGCGCCCTCCACAGCGCGCGACATCTGCGCCACGGATTCGCCGAGGAGCGCAGGAGCGGCAGGCTGGCCGTTCTGATCACGGTGGTGTACACGGTGGTGCCGATCGTCGCGGTCGGCATCCTCACCGCGATGTTCGCGGGTGATTTCGCGCCGGGCGGGCCGCTCGCCGGCGACTGGATCATCCGTCTCGTCTTCATCGGGCTTGCGGCCCTCACCGTGCCGCACATGACGGTGATCGCGGTGGCTGCAGTGCGGGAGCGGCGGAGGTATCGCGGGCTCGACGCATCCATCCGCGCTAGATAGTCGATGTCGCTCTGACGGAGAGCCACTCGGCGTGGACCCATCCTGCACACGGGGATATCTCGGAGCGGTTCGCGCAGAGCACAGCGAAGCATCACGGCTCGAGGCGGCCGCTCGCGTAAACTCGTCTGGTGCCTCACGTGATCAAGACCCCCTATACCGTCGACGTCTACGACCTCATGCACCGCCCCGGCGAGATGCGCGAGCGATCGATCGACATCGTCGTGCCCGAAGGCTTCGGCAACGCGATGATCGGTGTGAAAGAGGGCAGCGAGCTCACCGTCGACCTTCGAATGGAGTCCCTTCACGACGGCATCCTCGTGAGCGCCGACATCGAAGGCACGGCCGCGGGGGAGTGCGGTCGGTGCCTGATTGACATCGAACAGGCCGTCCAGGTCGAAATTCAGGAGCTTTTCGCGTATTCTTCAGACGAAGCTTTTGAATATGAGGTTCACGAGGACACCATCGATCTCGAACCCGTAGTCAGGGATGCGGTGGTGTTGTCACTCCCGTTCCAGCCGGTCTGTCAAGAAGATTGCCTCGGCCTGTGCCCGCAGTGTGGGGTACGGCTCCTCGACAACCCGGGCCACAAACACGAGAACGCCATCGATCCACGGTGGGCGGCTCTCGAGAACCTGGCCGGTTTCGACGGAAGTACAGACTCCACCACCACCACGAATGTGACCGACGCTGCCAGCAGCGCGGAGTAGAGAAAAGAGAAACTCATGGCCGTACCGAAGCGCAAGATGTCCCGCGCCAGCACCCGCGCGCGCCGCGCCCAGTGGAAGGCGACCCCGCCCACCCTGGTGAAGACCGTCGAAGGCGGCAAGGTCACCTACAGCCTGCCGCACCGCGCGAAGGTCGTGGAGGACTCCACCGGAGCCCCCCTGTACATGGAGTACAAGGGCCGTAAGGTCGCGGACGTTTAGTCCCCGTTATCGTCACCGATCCATTGGTCATTCCGATGCCGGGGACTGAAGCGGCTCGAGGTGAACTCGAGTCGTTTCTCGCGGTCGACGTGAGCTCGGAACTCCTGGAGCTCGCGTTGACCCATCGGTCCTATGCCTACGAGCATGGTGGCCTCGCGCACAACGAGCGCCTCGAGTTTCTCGGCGACTCGATTTTGGGCCAGGCCGTGACCGTGATGCTCTACCGGGACAACCCCTCGCTCGACGAGGGAGAGCTCGCCAAGCGGCGAGCCAGTCTGGTGAGTTCCGTCGCGCTCGCCGAGGTGGCCCGCGCCATCGGTCTCGGCCGCCACATCCGGCTCGGACGCGGCGAAGAACTCACCGGCGGTCGTGACAAGTCATCCATCCTCGCCGACACCGTCGAAGCCGTGATCGGCGCGACGTACCTCGATGCCGGCGGAGAGGCCGCCACCGCACTCGTGCTGCGCCTCGTCGCCCCGCTGATGCTCGATCCCGATCGCTTCGGTGCCGCGATGGACCCGAAGACGAGCCTCCAGGAACTCTCCGCCCGAACGGGCCGTGGACTGCCGCACTATGCCGTGACGGATACCGGACCCGACCACTCCAAGCGCTTCCACGCCACGGTGTCGCTCGAGGGCGCGGACATCGCCAAGGGCGACGGCACGAGCAAGAAGCAGGCCGAGATGGCGGCTGCCCTCGAGGCCTGGACCATTCTTTCCGCGTCCATTCCCGCGCAGCGCTGAGGGTGCCGGAACTTCCCGAGGTCGAGGCGGTGCGGGCCGGTCTCGAACCGGCTGTCACCGCTGCGACCATCGACGCGGTCACCGTCTTCGAGGGACGGTCGTTGCGCCGCCACGACGGTCCGAGCGAGGATTTCGTCGAGAGGCTCGTGGGGCGCAGCATCCTCGCCGCCGTCCGCCGCGGCAAGTTCCTCTGGCTGCCTCTGTCGGCCGGGTCTTCTCCCGCACAGGAGGCCCTTGTGGTGCACCTCGGCATGAGCGGCCAGGTGCTGCTTCGCGATGTCGGTCAGGCGGATGACAGGCTCCTGCGCATCCGGTTGGACATCTCCTCCGCTCACGACGGACCCCTGCGTGTGGACTTCGTCGACCAGCGCATCTTCGGATCCATGGCGATCGACGGACTGCTGCCCACCCCCGACGGCCATGCCGCGGGATTCGGCTCGGATGCCGCCCTCATCCCCGGCCAGGTGGCGCATATCGCCAGGGATCCGCTGGATCCGGCCTTCAGGGACCGGCGCTTCTTCGATGCGCTGGCAGCGCGTCGCACCGGAATCAAAAGGGCACTGCTCGACCAGGGCCTCATCAGCGGCATCGGCAACATCTACGCGGATGAGGCACTGTGGGCGGCCCGCATCCACTACGACCAGCCCACGGCGACGCTCTCCCGAGCGCGGGCTCGCGCGCTGCTCGCGGAGGTGCGGCTGGTGCTCGGCCGTGCGCTCGCGGAGGGCGGCACGAGCTTCGATGCGCAATACGTGAACGTGAATGGCGCGTCCGGCTACTTCTCGCACTCGCTCAACGCCTACGGTCAGCACGGCAAGAGCTGTCCACGGTGCGGCCGGCCGATCGTCCGCGAGTCGTTCATGAACCGCGGCTCGCACTTCTGCCCGTTCTGCCAGAAGATCCGCGCGGCCTCTACTGCGGCGTAACTCCTGCAACTCCGGCCTGCGACCGGGTCGGCCCCGGTGAATCCGACAGCCCACGGGCGGCGTCCGGCAGATTGCAGGAGCTATGCCGGAAGGGGCAGGGGTGCTGCGGGCGATCAGGCCGCGGGCGATCAGGCTGCGGGCAGCGAGACGGCGAAGACCGCACCGCCGCCAGGCGCATTGCCCGCCGCAATGCTCCCGCCGAGACGGGAGACCAGCCGGGCGGCGATCGACAGGCCGAGCCCGGTGCCGACGGCTCGGATGTCGCGGTACCGCGCCTGCAGGGCCCCGCGTTCGAAGGCAACGGCCAGGTCTTCGGGCGAGAGGCCTGGGCCCCCATCACGGACCTCGATGACCACCCCCGTGCCGAAGGCGCGCGCGGCGATGGACACCGTCGATCCGGCGGGGGAGACGCGCAGGGCGTTCTCCACCAGCCCGTCGATCAGCTGGCGCACCCGTTGGGCATCGGTCTCCATGGCGAGCCCGGGCGCAGCGGGTATCGCCTTGACGGTCACGTCGAGCGTGGCGGCCCTTCCGCGCCAGGCGTCGGCGGTCTGTTCGAGGATGAGGGCGACATCCACTGGCTGGCGGATGACCGCGAAATCGTCGGCCTCGAGTCGGGCCAGCTCGAGCAGGTCGGCGACGAAGCGGTCCAGTCGCTCGGTCTCGGTGACCAGAGTGGCGCCGACGCCGGCGATGTCGCCTTCGCGGATGAGTCCGTCCACCATCGCCTCTCCATAGCCGCGCACGGCGGTGAGGGGGGTCCGCAGTTCATGCGAGATCGAGAGGAGGAACTCGCGTTGGCGGCCCTCGCTCGTGCTGAGAGCTCGATCGAGGGTCGCGAGCGCTTCGGCGACCGCCGCGACTTCGGTGGGCTGGTGCGCCTCCATGACGAGACCGCGTTCGCCGGCCGCCATCCGTCTCGCCGTCTCGACGGTCGCGACGAGCGGACGGGTGAGCCAGCGCGCGAGGAGGGTGCCGGCGACGATCGCCACCAGAACCCCGATCGCCAGAGCCAGGAAGACCCGCCGAACGGTTCCGGCTGTCGCGGTCTCGAGATTGCCGAGCGAACGGACCAACACGATCGCGCTCCCGGAAGCCGTCGGGCGGCCCTCCACGAGCATGGTCTTGCCCTTGCGGCCCTCCGTCTGTGAGACCGGATCGCCTGCGAGAAGGGTCGTCACATCGGCGGCCGACACGAAGGCAGCACCCGGCCCGGAGACCCGCCCTTCTTGGCCGACTACAGCGACCCGGGTGTCGCCGAGCGCGAGACGCACCCGCTCCCGGAGAGATGCGAGATTGGTCGCGGCGGGCAGCCGGCTCAGCAGCTGTGCCTGCGCGGCGAGCTGGGCGCGGCCTTCGGCGATAGTCGACTGGCGTACCAGCTGCGCCGAGACCAGACCGGTGATGAGCACAGCGAGCACGGCGACACTGACCGTGACGAGGGTGATCCGACCGCGGAGCGAATGGAACCAGGCGTTCACTCCGCCACCGAATAACCCACCCCGCGCGAGGTGCGGATGGGGCTGTCGGCCCCGAGCTTCGCCCGCAGCTGGGCGATGTGCACGTCGACGGTGCGTCCGAGCCCGTAGTCCGCGTGACCCCACACGCTCGACAGCAACTGCTCCCGAGTGAAGACCTGCCCCGGCGAGCTCATCAGCTTGGCGAGCAGGTCGAATTCGGTGCTGGTGAGTTCGACCGGGTGACCGGAAGCCTCCACCCGGCGGCGTGCGGCATCCAGCGTCACGGCGCCGGCGGCCACCGGGGCGGCAAAGGGTGTTCCCGCGTGGCGACGCAGAATGGTGCGGATGCGCACCACGAGCTCGCGCGGGGAGAAGGGCTTGGTGAGGTAGTCGTCGGCGCCGAGCTCGAGCCCCAGGATGCGGTCGACCTCGTCATCGCGAGCCGTGACGAAGATGACGGGCGTCCAGTCATCCGCGGCTCGCATCCGTCGGCAGATCTCGATGCCGTCGAGGCTCGGCAGGCCAACGTCGAGCACGACGGCGACGGGGTGCAGCCGGCGGATACTGGCGAGCCCGGCGATCCCGTCACTCTCGACATGAACGCCGAATCCCGCTTCGCCGAGATAGAGCCGTTGCAGGTCGGCGATCGCGCGCTCGTCTTCGACGATCACGATGAGACCCTTCGACTCCATGGCACCATTCTGGTGGCACTGAGGATGCCCGGCCGCGCATTCGCGCCGGTCTTACGTTGCCCGAACATTCGCCGAACCCCGCCCGGACACGGGGCGAGCAGTCTGACTCAGCGTCGCAGAACGGCGGCTACCACGGGAGGACTGTCATGAAGAACACGAAGACCGCCGCACGCTGGGCCACGGGAGTCGCTGTCGGCGCCGGGCTCGCCCTCGCGCTCGGAACCGGTGGGCTCGCCGCGAATGCGGCCACGGCCCCGACGCCGATCAGCACCAACTCGGCGAGCTGCTCCTTCGGCGAGCATCTCGTCTCGGCCTGGAGGGCCGTTCCGAGCGAGCTGCGCACCGACCTGAAGGCGGCCAGGGCGCTGAAGCCCGGCGCCGACCGTCGTGACGCACTGAAGAAGATCCAGTCCAAGGCCATCGACGGCGGTTACGGCGCCGCCGTCGAAGCCCGGGCCGAGTGGCGAAAGGATCACCGCGGCGACAAACTCCGTCCGCTGCCGGAGAGCCTGAAGGCCGATCTCAAGACTCTTCACGCGACCCCGAAGCAGGCAAAGGGGGCTGAGGCGCAGAAGATCGCCGACACCGCCGTCGCCGGGGGCTACGGAGCCACCGTCGAATCCTTCGCCAAGGCGGTGCAATCCAGCCCGGCGTGGAAGAACTGCACTCCGTCGGGCAGCTGACCGTCACGGGCCAGCGAGCACCTTCTTCCAGGCGCCCTCGTAGCCCATCGGGATGAAGCCGACGGCTTCGTTCACATCGAGCATGTGCCGGTTCTCCTCGGCATTGAAGGTGATGATCGACGGATGCCCGGGGGCCGCCTCCTGCAGGTGGCGGATGTTCGCCGCCTTCAGCAGCATCCCGAGCCGGTGTCCGCGGTGTTCCCTCAGCACGATCGTGTCGTTCTGCGACACCGCACGATCGACCTCGGCGGGTGCCCCGAGTTCGGTGAGGCCCGCCAGCCGCCCGCTCGGCACGTGCTCGACCACGGAGACGAGAGATGTCTTCGGGCCGGCTTCGGCGCGATCCTCGTAGTCGATCAGGCGCTGGCGGGTCCAGACATCCTCCGGCTCCTCGAGGCCCGCGGTTGGCGCATCCGTGCTCATGCGCGTGAAGAGTAGCGCCATGTCGTCGAGCCAGCGCTCCGGGGTGCGACCGGTCCACCGGTGAACGCGGTAGTCGGCGCCCGCCCTCTGCTGTGACTCGTCGACGAGCGCGTCGATGGCGGCGGCCGGCACGGGAAGAGCAAGCCGGCTGGCGCGCTCGACCTGCTCGAGCCGGAAGCCGCGGCCGAGCAGCATCCGCACCTCGCTGTTGTCGGCGGGCACGGATCCGAAGCCGGTGGGCGAGGCGAGCCGGTCTCCCTCGGCTGCCTTCGACACGGTGTACACCACCAGCTGGGTGCGGTGCTCGGCGGCGGCGATCGCCTCCAGGTGATCGGTGAGGGCGGTGCCGATGCCGCGATGCCTGAACTGCGGATGCACCTGCACAGCGAGCCAGGCCATGTCGCCCTCTGCCGAGGGGCGGGTCTCGAAGATCCCGCGCGCGACGACGCGTCCGTCCACCCGGGCCGCGAAGAGCTGCTTCGGCTCGTACTCCTGGTCGAGCCAGACCGGCAGCAGCTCCGCCGGAGTCACGGCGAGCTCTTCGGTGCCGAAACCGTCGACCTCGCAGGCATTGCGCACCTCGGCGGTCGCGATGAAGTCGACGGCGTCCGGATGCTCGAGATGACGCGGGATGACGACCCGCTCGATCGTGAAGTCGGTCACGGTGGTGGCCCCTTTACTGCCGTCCGGGGTGGGACAGCCGACCAGATTACCCCCGGGCTGCGCTCTGCGACCTCGATCGATACCGAAGCGTTAGGAGAGCAGCCAGCCGTTGTCGGCGGCGATCCGCACGGCTTCGCTTCCGTTTCGCGCCCCGGTTTTGCCGATGGCGGAGGAGAGATGGTTCCGAACGGTGCCCTCCGAGAGGTGCAACTGCTTCGCGACATCCCCGATGCTCCCCTCGGATCGCAGCGCGAGCAGCACGTCGGTCTCCCGCGCGCTGAGTGGGGATCCGCCGGAGATGAGCGACTCGGTGGCCAGGGTGGGATCCACCACCCGCAACCCGGCGTGCACGCGGCGCACGGCATCCGCGAGCTGGTGCGAGGGGGTGTCCTTCACGACGAAACCGGATGCCCCCGACTCGAGCGCGCGCCGGAGGTAGCCCGGCCGACCGAAGGTCGTGACGATGAGCGATCGGCAGTCGAGGCCGGAGTCCCGCAGCTGGCGGGCGACCGCGAGACCGTCGAGGCCCGGCATCTCCACATCGAGCATGGCGACGGATGCCCCGGTGCCGGTCACCAGCTCGAGGACCTCGTCTCCGCGACCCGTCTGCCCGACGACCTCGATGTCTGGTTCCAGTGACAGCAGCGAAGCAAGGGCGCCACGCACCAGGGCCTGGTCGTCGGCGATCACGATGCGGATCGCCTCACTCACGCGGCACCGCGCACCACGAGTTGGAATCCACCCTGGGGGCTCTGCCCCACCAACAACTCTGCCGCCGCAGCGGCGCTGCGCTCGCGGAGGCCCCGAAGGCCATTGCCCGGCACGGGGGCATCGGAGAGCGTCGCGCCCGGCCCGCGCCCGTCGTCCGCCACGGTGAGGGAGCGGTGGTCGATGGTCACCCAGCATGCCGTGGCCCCCGAATGGCGGATCACGTTGGTGACCCCCTCGCGCAAGACCCAGGCGAACACTCCCTGCTGCCGGGGGTCGATCGCGGGCACCGACTCCGGCAGGTGGGACTGGATGCCGGCGGCCGCGAGAGCCGTCTTCGCCGCGACCAGCTCGGCATCCACCGTGGTCTCCCGGTAGTTGGAGACCGCGAGGCGCAGGTCGGCAAGGGCGCTGCGGGTGAGGCGTTCGATGTCCGCGATCTCGAGCTCTGCCTTCGCCGGATCGATGGTGATCAGCCGGCGGGCCAACTCCGACTTCATCGTGACCACGGTGAGGCTGTGGCCGAGCACGTCGTGGAGGTCACGGCTGAATCGCGCGCGCTCCTCCACGACGGCCAGCCGGGCGATCTCCTCGTTGGCCCCCCGCAGCGTGACGTTGGTGCGGGAGATCAGTCCGAGCCCGATGAAGGTCGCTGCACCCACCGCGGTCACCATCGGGGCGAAGACCAGTCCAAGGGTGAACCCGACGGAAGCCCCGATCGCCCCCTGCACCAGGATGACGAGCACCGAGAATCCGATCGCGAGCCGAAGCGGCAGGTTGATGAAGGCCACGAGCGAGACGACGAGCAGCCACATCCAGATCGCGACCGGACCGATCAGGGGAAAGAGCAGGAATGAGGCGGCCCAGTACGCGGCGACGGCGATCAGCCGGGTGCGGACGCTCTCGACCCAGAGGATCGGGCCGAGCAGCATGAACAGCGCGTAGAGCACTGCGAGAAGCAGGAGGCCGAGCACTTTCGAGACGACCGGGCCGTCGAGGAAGAGCACGTCGAACACGAGGATGACCTGCCAGATCAGGCCGGATCCGGCCCCGATGTACCAGGAGCGGGCACCGTGAGCGCGGAGTCGGTCGCGCAGGGGCATCCCTGGTTCGTTCGCTGCAGTCTCTGTCGACACGGTGTTCACCCTATTGCGAGCGGCTCAGGCGCGGGCGGCGTCGCGGCGATAGCGCCAGGTGATGAGGGCGGCGAGTGCGACGGTCCAGGCGGCGAGGACGACGATCGGCAGCAGGGCGTTGCCCGTGCCATCCGCCCCGATCTGGCCGAGCTTGTTGAGCCAGTACGAGGGCACCGTCTGCGCGATCGAGATCACCCAGGTGGGCATCACCTCGAGCGGGATCCACAGCCCGCCGAGGATCGCCATGCCGAGGAACACCACGGTGAAGAGGGGCTGGGCGAAGGAGGGGCGGGCGAACTGGCCGAGCGCCACGGCGATGAGAGCGAAGGGGATGACGCCGATCCAGATGCCCAGGATCGCGGTGAACCAGTGCAGGGCATCCATCCGCGCCCCGAGCACGATGATCGACACCGCGCAGAGGGCGATGATCGTGCCGAGCGCCACGAGCAGGGCAGCGGCGACCTTCGACACGAGGTAGCCGACCCCGGAGAGCGGTGTGATTCGCAATTGGCGGTTCCAGCCGATCGAACGCTCCGTGGTGATGGCGAAGGCCTGCGAGAGGGCGGCGAGCATTCCGCCGTAGGAGGCCATCTGCACGGTCGTGACGATGAGCCAGGGGAGGCCTGAGCGCTGCTCCTGCTGCCCACCCGAACCGTAGAGCGAGCCGAAGATGAGCAGCATCACCAGCGGGATCACGAAGGTGAAGGCGAGTGAGCGCACATTGCGCAGCTGTCGAAGGGACTCGAGGAGGATGTAGCGGAACGGCATGGTCAGACTGCTTTCGTGAGGAGCGACTGTGCGCTGGACTGTGGGGTGGTGGAGGTGAGGGCGAGGAATGCGTCATCCATCGTGTGGGCGGTGATCTCGATGTCGCGCGCCGTCGGCACGGCGGTGAGGAGGGCCCGAAGGGTGCGATCCGAGTCGTCCGTCCTGAGCGAGAAGCGGTCGCTCCTGCGGTCGAGGGAACGGATGCCCGGCAGCCGGGGGACCGCCGCGGCCGCGGCATCCGCGTCACCACGGTCGACTTCGAACCGGATGGTCCGGCCGGAGACCACCGACTTGACCTCGGCGGGGGTCCCGTCGGCGACGATCCGGCCGGCGCCCATGATCACGATGCGGTCGGCGAAGGAGTCCGCTTCGTCGAGGTAGTGGGTGGCGAAGACGACGGTGCGTCCCTCCTCGGTGAACTGTCGCATCGACAGCCAGAAATCCCGGCGGGATTCGACGTCCATGGCGGCGGTCGGCTCATCCAGGATCAGCAGTTGGGGGTCGGAGACCACCGCGACGGCGAATCGGGCACGCTGGAGCTGACCGCCGGAGAGCTTGCTGACGCGTCGGCCGGCGAGGTCGCGGATGCCCGCCCGCTCGAGCGCCTCCTCGACGGGGAGCGGGGCGCGATGGGCGCTGGCGACCAGGGCGACGGTCTGAGCGACCGAGAGGTCGGGAAGCAGCGCCCCGCCCTGCAGCATGGCGCCGACGCGCCCGTCGACGATTGCGGCCCGAGGGTCACCGTCGAACAGTCGGGCCGTGCCGGTGGTGGGGTGGGAGAGACCGAGGGCGAGATCGATGGTGGTGGACTTCCCCGCGCCGTTCGGCCCGAGGAGTGCCACGACCTCGCCGCGGTCGATGCTGAGGTCGACATCCACGACGGCGTGCACGGTGCCGAAGTTCTTCGAAAGGCCGGTGAGTTGAATCGCGGGAGCTGTCATAGGCCAAGCCTCCCGGTGCGCCCGCATCTCGCGCCACGACTCCTCTCACGCTCTCGCCGTGACTTTTGTCACCGGTGGCGCCTGCCGGGCATGCCCTCCCCTCTCCGGTACCGTTGACCCAGAAGTCGTCGAACGGAGAAGGGCAGGCCGGTGTATCTCAAGAGCCTGACTCTCAAAGGCTTCAAGTCCTTCGCCCAACCGACCACCTTCGCCTTCGAGCAGGGGGTGACCTGCGTCGTCGGGCCGAACGGCTCGGGCAAATCCAACGTGGTCGATGCCCTCGCCTGGGTCATGGGGGAGCAGGGTGCCAAGACCCTGCGCGGCGGCAAGATGGAAGACGTGATCTTCGCCGGAACGGCGACGAAGGGTCCCCTCGGTCGTGCAGAGGTCATCCTCACCATCGACAACGCGGACGGCGCGCTGCCGATCGACTACGCCGAGGTGACGATCTCGCGCACCCTGTTCCGAAACGGCGGAAGCGAGTACGCCATCAACGGTGACACCTGCCGGCTTCTCGACGTGCAGGAGTTGCTGAGCGACTCCGGCCTCGGGCGGGAGATGCACGTGATCGTGGGCCAGGGACAGCTCGACGCCGTGCTTCACGCGAGCCCGGAAGAGCGCCGGGGGTTCATCGAGGAAGCCGCGGGCATCCTCAAGCATCGTCGCCGCAAAGAGAAGACGATCCGCAAGCTCGACGCCATGCAGGCGAATCTCACCCGGTTGTCGGACCTGGCCGGGGAGATCCGTCGCCAGTTGAAGCCTCTCGGTCACCAGGCCGAGATCGCCAAGGAAGCCCAGTCGATCGCGTCGATCGTGCGGGATGCGCGGGCCAGACTGCTGGCGGACGAGGTCGTCACCCTGCGCGCCGCCATCACGGCGTCGACCCGAAGCGAGAGCGAGCGCAAGACCGAGCGCATCGTGCTGCAGGAGCAGCTCGACCAGGCGAAGCTGCGCGAGCACCGCATCGAACAGTCGCAGGAGGGGGATGCGGTGGACGTCGCCCGACGCACCGCGTTCGGGCTCGAATCGGTGCAGGAGCGGCTGCGCAACCTGTATTCCCTCGCCAATCAACGCCTCTCCCTGCTCGGCCAGCAGGCCGACGGACCGGACGCGGCGCCGGGCGTCACCCGCCAGATGGTGGCCGATGCCGAAGACGAGGTCGAGCGCATCGCGGCGACGATAGTCGACGCCGAGGCGGCCTGGCAGGACACTCGGGCAGCCACGACCGCGGCGAGAGCCAACCTCGACGGGCTCGACGAGCAGATCGCCTACCAGTCCTCCCTCGTCTCCCGCCACGACCTCGAAATCTCCAAGCTCACCGGGCAGAAGGACAGCGCGGCCTCTCGCCTCGCCGCGGTGCGCGGAGAGGTACTTCGTCAGCAGAATGCGCTCGACGCGGCGCGCGAGCGACGCGAGACCGCCCAGATCGCCTTCGTGGCGCTCGAGGCCGAAGCCGTGTTGTCCGATACCGGTGAGACGGATCTCGACGCCGCCTACGAGAGCGCCCAGGCCGAGGTCGTCGACGCCGAGGCCGAGATCGACCGCTTGCGCGAAGCCCTGCATGGAAACGAGAGGGAGCGCGATGCCCTTGCGGCGCGTGTCAGTGCCCTGTCATCCGCGATGGACCAGAAGGACGGTTCGAGTGCGCTCGTCGCAGCCCGGCTCGACGGCATCCAGGGGCTCGTCGCCGAGCACGTGCAGGTGCAGCCCGGATATGAGGCCGCGATCGCCGCGGCCCTCGGCTCGCTCACCGATGCCGTGCTCGCCGACAGCCGGGATGCGGCATTCGATGCGCTCGAGTACTCCGCGCGGAACGATCTCGGACGGGTCGAGGTTGTACTCAGCGAAACGAAGCAGTCTCCTCAGAGCGCCCGAGACCTCGGTGACGGCACCGTCGCCGCAGCCCAGGTCGTCACCGCGCCTGGCGGGGTGAAGCTGCTGCTCAGCGGCATCCTGATCTCGGACGATCTGCCCACGGCACGCTCGGCCTGGTCACGGCTCGAGGCCGGCTCCGGCGCCACCATCATCACCAAGGCGGGGGATGTGCTCTCGGAGTACGTGCTCCGCGGCGGGTCCGGCGCCAAACGATCGCGCCTCGAGCTCGTGGCCGACCGGGACGCCGCCCAGCACCGCCTCGACGAAGTCACCTCGCTCATCGACCGGGCGCGGTTCGCCCTCGCCGAGCAGCGCGGGCGTCTCGAGGTCGCCAAGGAACAGTCGAGTCGCGCCCTCGCCGCGCTTCGCCAGTTCGATTCTCAGCTTGCGGCCCAGACCGAGAAGCTCAACCGCGTGCGTGTGCAGGTGGAGGCGGCCGCGGCGGAGGCGGAGCGGCTGGAGCGCGGGCTCGCCCTCGCCACGGACTCCGTGACGGATGCCGCCTCTGCCGCCGAACGCGCCGCCCAGGAACTCGGGACTTTCGTCTCCCGCCCGCGCCCCATCCTCGACGTGGCCGCCCGCGAGGGCGTGCTCGCCGACCTGGATGAGGCGCGCGAGCGCGAAGTGGAGGCGCGGCTGCAGGTGGAGACCGCGCGGGAGCGCGCGCGGGCCGAGCAACTGCGCGCGGTGCAGCTGAAGCGCCAGTTGGAGGCCGAGCGCGAGGCGGCCGACGAAGCCGCTCGTCGCGCGGTGATCCGTCGGCGGCAGGCCGCCTCAGCCCAGACGGTGATCGATGCCCTTCCGGCGGTGCTGGATGCCGTGGACCGTTCGGTTTCCGAGGCCCGGGTGCAGCTCGCTTCGCGGGAGTCCGAGCGCGCGGCCCAGAACGAGGAGCTTGCCGAGTTGCGCCGGGGAGAGAATGCCCTGCGTGAACGACTCACCTCGATCAGCGAGGGCGTGCACGCGCTCGAGATGCAGGTGTACGAGAAGAAGCTCCACCTCTCGACGCTGCTGGAGCGTGCCGGCGAAGAGCTCGGTCTGGTCGAAGACGTGCTCGTGGCCGAGTACGGCCCCGAGCAGCCGGTGCCGGTCGATGGTGGTCTCGATACGCGGCCTCCTTCGTCGGGCGCTACCTCGCCGGCGGTCGCCTCCGATGGTCGGATAGGGAGCGCCAGCGAGCGTATCGAGTCCTCGCCGGCGGACGGCATCCCGTTCGTGCGTGCCGAGCAGGAGGCACGACTCGCCAAAGCCGAGCGCAAGCTCGCGCAGCTCGGTCGGGTCAACCCGCTCGCCCTCGAGGAGTTCGCCGCCCTCGAGCAGCGCCATAAGTTCCTCACCGAGCAGCTCACCGACCTCACCTCCACCCGCACCGACCTGCTCACGATCATCGGCGAGATCGACGAGAAGATGGAGGACATCTTCTCGAGCGCCTTCGAAGACACCCGAGAGGCCTTCAACACGGTGTTCCCGATCCTGTTCCCGGGAGGAACCGGGAGCATCTTCCTCACCGATCCCGACAGCATGTTGACAACGGGTATCGAGGTCACCGTGCGGCCGGCCGGAAAGAAGATCGAACGGCTGTCCCTGCTGAGCGGTGGTGAGCGATCCCTCGCTGCGGTCGCTCTGCTGATCGCCATCTTCAAGGCCCGCCCGAGCCCGTTCTACATCATGGACGAGGTCGAGGCGGCGCTCGATGACGCCAACCTCGGCCGACTACTGCAGATCTTCGAAGACCTGCGCCAGACTTCGCAGCTCATCGTCATCACCCATCAGAAGCGCACGATGGAGATCGCGGATGCGCTCTACGGCGTGAGCATGCGCGCCGACGGCATCAGCGCGGTGGTCGGCCAGCGGGTGAAAGCGGAGCAGGCAAGCTAGCCCCCGGCGCCCCGGCGCCCCGGCGCCCCGGCGCCCCGGCGCCCCGGCGCCCTTGCGCTCCTGCGCTCCTGCGTTCCTGCGCCCTTGCGGCGTTGCGGCTTGTGCGGGTTGCGGCCCTGCGGCTTGTGCGGGTTGTGCGCCTGCGGGCCCGCACACCTGGGCAATCCGCGCCGAGTTGCATTCTTTTGTGGGTTGAACGGCCGAGCAGGTCGCAGAAGCGTGCAACTCGATGATTCTTCGCCCACCGCGGCAGCTCACGGCGGTCGCCCCCGGCCGGAGCCCACCGCGGCAGCTCACGGCGGTCGCCCGGCCGGAGCCCTCGGCAGTAACACCCGGCAGGAGCCCCCGGTATGAGGCCGACGAGCGCAACCCGAACGCCGATCCGCGAGGGTTGTTGGACTGCGTCCATTAAATGCCTACACTTGCCCCATGGCCGATATCGTCGTCGCCGGACTCGCACCGGACCTCCTGCCCTACCCCGAGGCGCTCGCGCTGCAGCGCAGCATCCACTCCGCCGTGGTGGAGGGAACCCGGCCCGACACCGTGCTGCTGCTGGAGCATCCTTCGGTCTACACCGCCGGCACCCGCACCGAGGCCAGCGAACGCCCGGATGACGGTTCCCCGGTCATCGACGTCGACCGCGGGGGCAAGATCACCTGGCACGGACCGGGCCAGCTCGTGGGCTACCCCATCCTGCGCCTGCACGACCCGGTCGACGTCGTCGCCTACGTGCGCCGGCTCGAGGAACTGCTCATCGACGTGATCGCCCACTTCGGAGTCACCGGGGTGAGAGTCGCCGGGCGATCGGGGGTCTGGATCATCGACGGCGCGCGCGAGGAGAAGATCGCTGCCATCGGCATCCGCGTCGCGGGCGGCGTCACGATGCACGGATTCGCGCTCAACTGCAGCAATTCCCTCGACGCCTACGCGCACATCGTGGCCTGCGGCATCCGCGATGCGGGAGTCACCACGATCAGCCGCGAGCTCGGCCGCGAGGTCACCCCCGAAGACGCGGCGCGGGTGGTCACGGAGCGGTTCGATGCTCTCGTCTCCGAGACCGTGGCGGTGTCCGCATGACCGCGGCCCCCGAAGGACGGCGGATGCTGCGCCTCGAGATCCGTAACACCGAGACCCCGATCGAGCGGAAGCCCCCGTGGATCAAGACGGTGGCGCGCCAGGGCCCGGAGTATCTCGAACTGCAGAAGCTCGTGAAGGACGAGGGCCTGCACACGGTGTGCCAGGAGGCCGGATGCCCCAACATCTACGAGTGCTGGGAAGACCGCGAGGCCACCTTCCTCATCGGCGGATCCCAGTGCACCCGCCGCTGCGACTTCTGCCAGATCGACACCGGTAAGCCGGCGGACTACGACACTGACGAACCGCGTCGCGTCGCTGACTCGGTGCTCAGCATGCGGCTTCGCTACGCCACAGTGACGGGTGTCGCCCGGGATGACCTGCCCGATGAGGGCGCCTGGTTGCACGCCGAGACGGTGCGTCGCATCCACGAGGTGAACCCCGGCACGGGGGTCGAGATCCTCGCCACCGACTTCTCCGGCAACCCCGACCTGCTTGCCGAGGTGTTCTCCTCGCGCCCGGAGGTCTTCGCCCACAATGTCGAGACGGTGCCGCGGCTGTTCAAGCGCATCCGTCCCGCGTTCCGCTACGAACGCTCGCTCGGCGTCATCACGAGCGCACGCGAGGCTGGGCTCATCACCAAGTCCAACCTGATCCTCGGAATGGGGGAGGAGCGCGCGGAGATCAGCCAGGCGCTGCAGGACCTCCACGACGCGGGCACCGACATCATCACGGTCACCCAGTACCTGCGCCCGACCGCCCGGCACCTGCCCGTCGCACGCTACCTTCCGCCGCAGGAGTTCATCGAGATCAAGGAGGAGGCCGAGGAGATCGGGTTCCTCGGGGTGCTCGCCGGCCCGCTGGTGCGGTCGTCGTACCGCGCCGGGCGCCTGTGGGCGCAGTCGATGAAGCGCAAGGGGCTCGAGCTGCCCGAGGAGCTCGCGCACCTCGCGGACACCGAGCTCGGGTTCGCTCAGGCGGTCTGAGCGACGACTCAGGTGGTGACGAGAGCCTCGTCGTTGACGGTGTGCACGCGCCATCCCTCGCCCATGCGCTCGAAGGTGGCGGTCGCCCCGTTTTCGATGCCGGGGAGTTGCTGGCCGGCGAGGGCACCCAGCGTGTAGCGGATGATCGTGCCGTGGCAGACGATGACGACATTCGCGTCGCCGTAGTCGTCGGCGATGTGATCCAGGGCAGCGATGCCCCGCGCCACGACAGAGTCGAGACTCTCCAGCCCGGGATAGTCGTGATCCGGCCACTTGGCCTCGATGTCTTCTGCGGTCGCCCCTTCGCCGTCACCATAGTGGCGCTCGACGAGCTCGTCGTAGCTCGGCCCCAGTGTGATGCCGAGGCCGTCGGCGATGATCTGGGCCGTCTCGCGGGCACGGCTGAGCGGGGAGCTCACCACCGCGTCCCAGCGCGTGCCGGAGAGCACGTCGACGGCCTGCCGAGCCTGCTCCCGACCGGTGTCGTTGAGAGGGATGTCGGAAGAGCCCTGGAGCCGCAGCTCACGGTTCCACTCGGTCTGGCCATGGCGGATGAAGGCGAAAGTCACCCCTCTAGTCTGCCCTGCCCGACGGTGGAGTTCGGTTCGGTCGCGGAGTCCGGAGGCTGGAGACGAGCTCATCCAAGGACGGCGTCGCGCCAGAATGGTCGCCGAGAGCAGCCCTCAGCTCCGAGACGCGGGATGACAGCCAGCCGGCCGTGTCCCTGGCATGGGCGCCGAACCAGAGCTCACCGCGTTGGTCGCGCAGCACCCGGTGCCAGTGGGCGAGATCGACCTGTGTCGGCAGATGCCGGTAGATCAGCCGGAGGTCCGGGGCGATGTCGCTGTTGCCCTGATCGTGCAGCACGGTGAACGCCTCCCGGGTGGCAGCGACCATGAGCCGGAGGGTGTCATCGTCGTGGGAGAGGCGTACCGGGTCGCCGCCCACGCGCTGGAGCGCGCAGTCGATCGGCACCATGAAGGCGTCTCGAGCACGCATCCAATGGGCGAAATTCGTGCTGATCACCGTCGGGAATCCCGCGATGCTGAACTCCGTCTGGATGTTGCGGACGCGCGTGGTCATCGCTCCGTCCGGTTCGCTCAGGACCGTCTTCTGCCGATCGATCTGGGCGAAGCGGGTGATCGAGCCCTCCCGAACACCGCTGACCGAGGGAAACCCGAACAGCGCTCGCGAACCGAGGCCTTCGACGAGCTGGGTCTGGTGAGGGGCGAGATCACCGAGGAAGAGCACATCCGAGCCGTCGGTCATGCTGCGGAGCAGGGGGAGAGTGCCGAGCAACTGTGACGGCCGGACCGCCACCACGACCAGTTCGAAGGTCTCGGTCTCGGGGATCCGGTCGATGGCTCGGATGTCGAAGACGCTGCTCGTCTCCACCAGCGGCTCATCGACGACAAGGCCGTCGGCGCGCAGCTCGGACAGCCGAGCGCCTCGGTCGAGCAGCGTCACATCGCTCCCGACGCCGAGCAGTCGGGCCGCATACGCGCTCCCGATGACGCCCGCACCACAGACCAGGACTCGCAACGGCGATCTCCCTTCGGCGCAGAACGGTGTGCCCGTGCTCACCCAACCACATCTCGAGCGTCGTCACCGCCGCCGGGCGCTGCCGAGCAGCGCGTGTCGATCCGGAAGCGCCGGTGCCGTTGTGGCCGGTCGGTAACATAGGCCTATGGCTTCTCCCTGGTCCCTATCGGGCGCTCTCAAGGGCATGTTCGCTCGCAAGACCATCGACGACGAGACCTGGGACGACCTCGAAGACGCCCTGATCACCGCCGATTTCGGTCCGGATCTCACCGAGGCGATCATCGAGGAGCTGCGCGCGAGCGTCAAGCGCTTCAACACCACCGACCCTGTCGACCTCAAGCGGATGCTGCGCGAGACCCTCGAGGAGCGGCTCGCCCGCCTCAATCCCACCCTCACCCTCAGCGCCCGTCCGGCGGTGGTGCTCGTCGTCGGTGTCAATGGCGTCGGCAAGACCACCACCATCGGCAAGTTCGCGAAGTTCCTCGGTGGCTACGGCCGAAGTGTCATCGTGGGTGCGGCCGACACCTTCCGGGCCGCGGCCGTCGAGCAGCTGGCCACCTGGGCGGAGCGCGGCGGGGCCGCCATCCAGCGTCCGCAGCAGCAAGGGCAGGATCCGGCATCCGTCGCCTTCCAGACCGTGGAGCGGGCGCAACGGGAGGGCATCGACATCGTGCTGATCGACACAGCTGGCCGGCTGCAGACCAAGAGCGGCCTGATGGACGAGCTCGCGAAGATCCGCCGGGTGATCGAGAAGCAGACCGAGATCGCGGAGGTGTTGCTCGTTCTCGATGCCACCACCGGACAGAACGGGCTCGCTCAGGCCGAGGCTTTCATCGAGCATGCCGGGGTGACCGGACTCGTGCTCACCAAGCTCGACGGTTCGGCGAAGGGGGGATTCGTGCTCTCGGTGCAGGAGAAGACAGGCATTCCGATCAAGCTCGTCGGGCAGGGTGAGGGCATCGGCGACCTGACCGGATTCACCCCGCACGTGTTCGTGCAGAATCTCATCGGGTCGTGAGCATGTCCCGGATCGAGACTCCGTCGGAGCGTGCCTACAGCCGGGTGGCGCTCGTCTCGCTCACCCTCGCCGTCGTCGGGGTCGGACTGGCCATCTGGGGTTTTGTCAGCGGAATCGATGCGACGCTCAACGGGGCGGGAGCCATCAGCACGAGCATCGTGATCTTCTACGTGGGATCGGCGGTGCTCTTCGTGGCCCTCGTGCTCGCGATCATCGGGCTCGTGCGGTCCGAGTCGAAGATGGTGCCGACCGTTGCGCTGGCGGTCTGCCTGATCCCGATCGCCGCGATCATCGTGATCGCGCTGGCGGATCGGCGCTAGCCGCCTCGCCTCGTGTCAAGCCTCGGAACCGTCGCACAGTGGTCGGACGAAGACGGCTGGGGCGTGATCGCCTCGGGTGAAACCCCGGGCGGGTGTTGGACGCACTTCTCCGCTCTCGAAATGCCGGGGTATCGCAGCCTCGACGTCGGTGAGCTGGTCGATTTCCACTGGGAAGCCAGCGATCAAGACGGCTTTGCCTACCGCGCGGTGCGGGTGCAGCCCCGTCGCCCTCGTACCGGCGAGACTCCGACCATCATCGAGACACCGACCGTCCCGGCGTCTGCAGCTGCCCCCTATCGCAGCACTCTCAGGATCACGCCGTCCCAACGTGAGTAGCAGCTCCTGTCAGCAGCACCCGTGCGCACCCCCATGTGCATAACTCCTGCTATCTGGGCCCGGTGGCGTCTACGCCCCCCGGGTTTGCGGGCATGCCGAGTTGCCGCCAGAAAATCTGCAGGAGTTGTGCCGGAGGGTGCGCAGCGCGCGGGGATCTAGAGCGCGGCGTGCTTTCGGCTGAGCTCGACATAGTGCGCGGCGTTTGCGACGACCCCGGCGAATTCCTCATCCGTGAGTTCGCGGCGCACCTTGGCGGGAACCCCGGCGACGAGCGATCGAGGCGGGATGATGCTGCCCTCGAGCACCACGGCGCCCGCGGCCACGAGAGAGCCGGCGCCGATCACGGCGCCGTTGAGCACGGTGGCGCTCATGCCGATCAGGCAATCGTCTTCGACGGTGCAGCCGTGAAGCACCGCGGAATGACCGACGCTCACACGCTCACCGACCGTGGTCGGCTTGCCCCCGTCGCAGTGCACCGCGACGTTGTCCTGCAGGTTGCTTCCCGCTCCGATCGTGATCGAGTCGGAGTCGGCGCGGAGCACCGCTCCGTAGAACACACTCGAGTCCGCCGCGAGAGTGACCCTCCCGATGAGCGTCGCGTTCGGGGCGACCCAGGCGGAGGCATCGACTTCGGGAGTGTGGCCGTCGAAAGGCAGGACGAGTGTCATCCGTTCAGGCTAGCGCGGCGCGGGCAGCACCCCTCCCGGAATCGTCCCCACCCCTCATCGGACACGCCCACTCGAAACCACTTTCCCAAAACGCAGGAAATTCGCCTCGAAAAGGCCCCCGTGGCCGCGCGGACCCCCGTTTGGTGTCGAACCTCCTGCATTTTGGGCGGGGCGGGGCGGGGCAGGGCGGGGCGGGTCGGGGCGCAGCGTCAGGCGAAGAGCGCGCCAACCTGCTCGGCGAGGGCGTCGTCGAAGTCCATCGACGCGGCATCCGTCACCGCGTCCCACTGCTCAGTTCGTCGGGGGGACACGATCGTGGCGGTGACCAGCGGATGTCGCCGCAGCCAGGCCAGCGCGAGGGCCGGGATGCTCACCTCGCGTTCGCGCGCGAGGGGCGAGAGCCCGGACACCCGGGCCAGATTCGCCAGGGTGAAGGCCGTGGCATACATCGCCGGGGCGAGGGCGAGACGGCTGCCGGGGGCGGGATCGGGAAGTTCCTCCGGGTCGTCAGTGAGATAGCGAGACGAGAGGATGCCGCCGGCAAGCGGCGAGTGCGCCACGAATCCGAGATCCTCCTCGGCGAGAAGTGGCAGCAGGTCCCGCTCCACGCCCCGGGAGACGAGGCTGAGCTCTGACTGCACCCAGGCCGGGCGGGGCAACCCCGCGCGATCGGCGGCGAGCAGCCAGGCTTCGACCTCGCGCACCGAACCGGTGGAGCATCCCCAGGCTCGGATCTGCTCGGTGTCGATCGCTGCGGCGAACGCGGTGATCGTCTCCTCGAGGGGCGTGCGCTCGTCGAAACCGTGGGCGAGGTACAGGTCGACGGAGCCCAGGCGCGATCGGCTCAGGGCGAGCTGCCGCTCGATGTGGTCGGCGGCGAGCGAGATGGTCTCCTGGCCGCGCTCCACCACGTTGCCGACCTTCGTCGAGACGAGCACATCGGCCCGTTCGCGTTCCTCCCGCCAACGACCGATCACGCGTTCGCTCTCGCCGCCCGCGAAGGAATTGGCCGTATCGAGCACCCGGATTCCGACCTCGTAGGCCTCGTCGAGCCGCTCGAGCGCCTCATCCGTCTTCATGCCGAGTCCGATGCGGGAGGGCGCGGATCCGATGCCCCCGATCGCGGCGCCGCCGAAGAAGAACTCGCTGACCTCGATGCCGGTGGAGCCGAGCGGAACGGTGCGGAGTGCGGAGTCGGGCATGCCAGCAGCCTAGGTGGCTCGGGGACCGGGGGACTCGCGCCCCCGTCTGCCCGGCGGGGTAACCGTGACGGTCAGGCGCGGGCGCGCCGGTGCGGGAGACGGTGTGGCTGACCGTGCAGGGCTCAACGCAGTGCGGGCAACCGAGCCGCGACCGCTTCGAGCACGTCCTCGGATCCGGCGTAGATGCCGTCACGCCGCGGCCAGTGTGCGATGACATCCGTGAAGCCGAGCGAAGCTGCCCGCCCGGTCAGGTCTTCGAAGGCGCCGGCGCTGGAGAGCGCGAAGGTGCCCCCGGAGTCGATGGAGAGGTAGCGGTCGATGGATGCCCCGTCTCGTCCCGCGCGCTCGGCAGCGTCATCCAGCCGCCCGGCCAGCGTCGCGACGGACTGCCACCACTCCTCGCCGGTGACGCCATCCCTGCCCGTGCTCACCCAGCCCTGGCCGAAGCGCGCGACGAGGTCGAGACCCTTCGGACCGTTGGCCGCGATCACGAAAGGCACCCGCGGCAGTTGTGCGGGCACCCCCACCATGCGCGCTTCGTGTGTCGTGAACCACTCGCCGGCGAACGAGATCGCACCGTCGTGCTCGAAGCGCAGCAGCCCGTCGAGCTGTTCGACGAATTCGGCGAAACGATCGTGGCGCTCGCGGGGCGAGAGCGGAGGCTGGCCGAGCACGAAGGTGTCGAAGCCGGTGCCACCCGAGCCGATGCCGAGCACGAAGCGACCGTCGGAGATGTCGTCGACCGTTGCGACGTCCTTCGCGAAGGTGACGGGATGCCGGAAGTTCGGCGACGACACGAAGGTGCCGAGGCGGATGCGTGAGGTCACCGTTGCCGCCGCGGTGAGAGTGGGGATAGTAGCGCCCCAGGGCTCGTCGGCCAGGCTGCGCCAGGAGAGGTGGTCATAGGTCCAGGCGTGGTCGAAGCCGAGCTCCTCCGCGCGAGCCCACTGATTCTTCGCCTGAGCCCAGGGCTGTTGGGGCAGGATCGTGATTCCGAATCGCATGCTGTGAGCCTAGGGCCGAGCATCCGGTCGGCTGGGCTCGGCTGGGCTGGGCTGGGGTCGGCTGCGCTCGGGTCGGCCGTCGACCGGGCGGTGGGCGAGTAGGAGTCAGCAATTGGGTCGGCACTCGGGCAGGGCGGGCAGGCGGGGCCGGCGAGCTGCAGTCGCTTCGAATTCGACTCGGGAGAAGTTGCGGGTTAGGAAGCGGCTGACCCGCATTTAGTCCCGACTCGACTCTTCGCACTATAGCGGCAGTCGACGGGCCCCGAAGCGGCAGTCGAGATGCAATCGACCGGCACCGAACCGGCAGTCGAGCGCAATCGACCGGCACCGAACCGGCAGTCGAGACCCAATCGACCGGCACCGAACCGGCTCTGGGGGACAGTGGATCGGCAGTCGAATAGGCAGCGGACCGGCCAGCGGACCGGGCAGCGGATCGGCACCGAACCCGAAGCGGACCGGCAGCATCCGAGTCGCATCCACCCGACGCGATGCCTCACGATCCCGGGTTAAACTGGTGGCATCATGGCCACCTTCGGAAATCTCACTGACCGCCTCGCGGATACCTTCAAGAACCTGCGCGGCAAGGGCAAACTGAGTGCCGCGGATGTCGACGGCACGGTGCGCGAGATCCGTCGCGCCCTGCTCGATGCCGACGTCGCCCTCGATGTCGTCAAGGACTTCACCGGACGGGTGCGCGAGCGCGCCCTCGGCGACGAGGTCTCGAAAGCACTCAACCCCGCCCAGCAGGTGGTGCAGATCGTCAACGACGAACTCATCACGATCCTCGGTGGTGAGGCGCGCCGCATCCAGTTCGCCAAGACCGCGCCGACCGTGATCATGCTCGCCGGCCTTCAGGGCGCCGGCAAGACGACCCTCGCCGGCAAGCTCGCCAAGTGGCTCGCCGGCCAGAACCACACCCCGCTGCTCGTCGCCGCGGACCTGCAGCGACCGAACGCCGTCACCCAGCTCAAGGTCGTCGCGGAACAGGCCGGGGTCGCGGTCTACGCACCGGAACCCGGCAACGTCGGTGCCGAGGATGCCGCGCCGAGGTCGTTCTTCGGCGGCGCGGCCAACCCGGTCAAGGTCGCAAAGGACGGCGTGAAGTTCGCCCGTGACAAGCAGTACGACATCGTTATCGTCGACACGGCCGGCCGTCTCGGTGTCGATGCTGACCTGATGAAGCAGGCCTCCGACATCCGCCGTGCCATCGACCCCGACGAGGTCTTCTTCGTCATCGACGCGATGATCGGCCAGGATGCCGTCGCGACCGCGAAAGCCTTCCAGGAGGGAGTCGACTTCACCGCCGTCGTGCTCACCAAGCTGGACGGCGACGCGCGCGGTGGGGCTGCGCTCTCCGTGGCATCCGTCACCGGGCGTCCGATCATCTTCGCCTCGACGGGCGAGTCGCTCGACGACTTCGAGCCCTTCTATCCGGATCGGATGGCGAGCCGCATCCTGGACCTCGGTGACATCCTCACCCTGATCGAGACCGCGCAGAAGACCTTCGACGAGGAGGAGTCTCGCAAGGTCGCCGAGAAGTTCATGACCGACAGCTTCACGCTGGAGGACTTCCTCAGCCAGATGCAGCAGCTCAAGAACATGGGCTCGATCAAGAACATGCTCGGGATGCTTCCGGGTGCGAAGGGCATGCGCCAGCAGCTCGACAACTTCGACGAGTCGGAGATCACCCGCACCGAGGCGATCATCCAGTCGATGACCATCGGCGAGCGACGCCAGCCCAAGGTGCTCAACGGGTCGCGCCGCGTGCGCATCGCCCGCGGATCCGGCACAACCGTCACCGAGGTCAACGCGCTCGTCAACCGGTTCGAGCAGGCCGCCAAGATGATGAAGACCGTCGCTAAGGGCGGGATGCCGCAGGTGCCGGGCATGGGTCCGATCCCCGGTGCGAAGTTCGGTGCGGCCAAGAAGGTGCAGGCGAAGAAGGGCTCCAAGTCGGGAAACCCCGCCAAGCGGGCCGCAGAGAACGCCGCTCTCGCGTCGGGGGCGAAGCCGTCAACCGGAGCTGCCGGATCCGGCTTCGGGCTCGGCGGGAGTGGCGGAAAGCCAGGGCCCTCAGAGGAAGAACTCGCGAGCCTGCAGAAGCTGCTCGGTCGCGGCTGACTTCCGGCGCCGGACTCCAGCGTCGGACTCCAGCGTGGAACTCCAGCGTGGAAATCCGGGCGTCGAACTCCAGCGTGGAAATCCGGGCGTCGACGGACAACTCGGGCCGGCACGCCGGCCCGGAATGTCCGGGACGGCCCGGGACGGGCGCGACGTCGGCGGCAGCGGGCGACTAGATCGACAGCTTCGCGCTGCGGATCGCCCCCGCGATCACCTTCGCGAGTTGCTGCTGTCCGCGCACGGTCGGGTGGATGTCATCCGACTGCAGCCAGGACCGGTGGCCCGCCAGGGGTTGGCCGATGTCGAGGTAGGTGCCCTTCACCGCCAGGATCGCCGTGCGCACCTGTTCGTTGATGTCATCCATCTGGTTGGGGGCGACGGTGTCGTTCCAGACCGTGCTGATGCCGACGATGGTTGCCGCCGGCAGCTTCGCCCGCAGGCTCGAGACCACCGACTCCGTCTCGGTGTTCAGTTGCTCGTTGTCGGTGCCGAGGTCGTTGCTGCTTCCGGAGATGAGGATGAGGGCCGGATGCAGGGCCACCGCCTCGCTCACCAGACCGGAGAAGTCCGCACCGCAGTCATTGTCGTCGCCGGCTGCCACGAAGCCCGCTCCATCGCAGGCGAGGTTCGTCAGGTCCCAGCCGTTGGTTGCCGCGAGCATCGCCGGCCAGGCCTGCGCAGCGGACAGACCGTGACCCTTCGTGATCGAATCGCCGATGGCCACGACCACCGGTCGCGTCTCCGCAGAGCTCGCATTGGTGTCGGTGGCGAGCGCAGCATTCGAGCATCCGGAAAGCAGGAGCATCGCCCCGGCGACCAGAAGGGCGCAGGCGCAGGCTCGAATGCGGTTCACGAACACCAAGTGAACGCCGTATTCCTATGAAGATGCCGCACGGACCGTCATAGGCTTGAGGCATGACTGATGCCCCAAACCGTCCCGTCCGACTCGGCGTGCAGATCGCGCCCCAGCATGCGAGCTACGAGAAGATCCGCGAGACCGCGGCCGAACTCGAGGAGCTCGGCGCCGACGTCCTCTTCAACTGGGATCACTTCTATCCCCTCTCCGGCGAACCGGACGGCTTGCACTTCGAGTCCTGGACCATGCTCGCCGCGCTCGCCGAGCAGACCTCTCGCGTGGAGCTTGGCGCCCTCGTCAACTGCAACAGCTACCGCAACGCCAACCTGCAGGCCGACATGGCGCGCACCATCGATCACATCAGTGCGAAGGGCACCGGCACCGGCCGCTTCATCTTCGGCACGGGTTCCGGATGGTTCGAGCGCGACTACGACGAGTACGGCTACGAATTCGGCACCGTCGGCCAGCGTCTCGACGCCCTCGCAGCCAACCTCCCGATCATCGAGGAGCGCTGGGGCAAGCTCAACCCGCCTCCCACCCGTCACATCCCCGTGCTCATCGGTGGCGGGGGCGAGAAGAAGACCCTGCGCATCGTGGCGAAGCACGCTGACATCTGGCATTCCTTCAGCGACCCGGAGACTCTGCAGCGCAAGCTCGGGATCCTCGCCGAGCACGGTGGGGCTGTGGGTCGCGACATCTCCCAGATTGAGATCTCGACCGAGCTGCGCGGGCGCACCCCCGACGAGGCGGATGCGCTGCACGCCCTCGGCACGACGCTGTTCACGATCGGTCTCAGCGGACCGGACTACGACCTGGCCCCGGTGCGCGACTGGCTCTCCTGGCGCGACTCGAAGAACGCCTGACGGCGACGGGATGAGGAGGGTCCTAGGCTAGGGCCATGACCCTCCTCACCGCCGTGGAGTCGGCCGCCGCCGCGCGTTCCGGCACTCTCACCGCCGTCGATGCGACCCGTGCCGCGCTCGCCCGGATCGAGGCGGGAATGCGGCTCGGGGCCTTCCAGGTGGTGCGTGCCGAGAGGGCGCTCGCCGAGGCCGCGGCGGTGGATGCCCGGGCCGACCTTTCGACTCTTGCTCTTGCCGGCGTGCCCATCGCCATCAAGGACAACATCCCGGTGGCGGGGGAGCCGATGCGTGACGGTTCCGCCGCGACTAGCGCGAGTCCGCAGTCCGCCGACCACGAGCTCGTCGCCCGCCTGCGTGGGGCCGGAGCGGTCATCGTCGGCATCACGAGGGTTCCCGAACTCTGTGTCTTCGGCACAACGGATTCGGTCTAGGGTGTGACGAGCAACCCGTGGAACCCGGAGCGCACCCCGGGAGGCTCGTCCGGGGGATCGGCCGCCGCCGTGGCATCCGGACAGGTTCCCTTCGCGCATGGCAACGACGGCATGGGGTCGGTGCGCATCCCGGCCGCCAATTGCGGTCTCTTCGGTATCAAGCCGGGCAGTGGGCTCGTGCCCCAGGACATCGGTGTGGATGCCTGGCTCGGCATGAGCGAGAACGGTCCCCTCGCGACGACGGTGGCCGATGCCGCGCTGCTGCTCTCGGTCATGGCCGGCCGCCCGGGGCTGGCCTCGCCGGTCGAACCATCGAGGCCGCTGCGCATCGCGATCGCGGCGGGGGAGCCCTCACCGCTGGTGTCCCTCGACCCGGAGTGGCGCCGAGGACTGGCGGAAACGGCGGTAGCACTCCGCGCGGCCGGTCATCTCGTCACCGAGGTCACGTTTCCCTACGACCCGAATCCGCTGCCGCTGCTCGCCCGGTGGTTTGCGGGGACGGCGACGGATGCCGAGACGCTGGACGGCGTTCGGCTGGAGCGGCGCGTGAGGGTGCACGCCAGGCTCGGCAGGATCGCACGCCGGGCCGGGTTGCTGAAGAACGCACCCGTCGATCGACTGCGCGCCCGGGTTCACGCTTTCTTCGCCGACTACGACCTTCTGCTCACCCCCACACTCGCGCAACCCGGGCCGGTCGCCGGCAACTGGCACGAGCGCGGCTGGTGGGCCAACATGGTCTCGAACATCCGGTACGCGCCGTACCCGTCCACCTGGAACCTCCTCGGGTGGCCGGCGGCGAGCATCCCCGCGGGCTGGCACGCCACGGCGAAGGTGCCTCTCGCGGTGCAGATCATCGCGGAGCCGCAGCCCGATGGAGCCGGAGAGGCGCTCATTCTCTCCCTCGCCACCCAGCTCGAACGGCTCCGCCCGTGGCCGCGGATCGCACCGGGCTTCGGGGAATAGAGCCACCGCCGGGCGGTTTCAGCCGCCGATCGACTTCTGCCGGGGGTGCTTTCGGCCACGATTGCGCGGATTCCGGACATCGAACTCACGGTGGTGCCGGGGCGACGGTAGCCGTGTATAGCCTGAGCAGATGACCCGCATCCCCACCCCCGGCGTGAAGCCGGGAGCCCCGCAGCTCTCAGCACCGCGGCTCAGTACCTCGGTGCTGATCGCCATCATCGTGACCCTGCTCGCCTGGTCGAGCGCGTTCATCGTGATCCGCGGGGTCGCGCCGCACTTCGCCGGCGGGTCGCTCGCCTTCGCGCGACTGGTGGTGGGAACGGTGGTCTTGTCGCTGCTGCTGATCGGCCACCGCTGGGTGCGGCCGACGGCGCGGGAGTGGTTGCTGATCGTTGTCTTCGGGCTGTCCTGGTTCGCCGCCTACAACGTCGCCCTCAACATCTCCGAACAGTCTCTGGACGCCGGAACGACGGCGATGATCGTGGGCATCGGACCGGTGCTCATCGCGTTGGGAGCCGGGGTGTTCCTCGGCGACGGCATCCCGCGCTGGCTGGCGATCGGAGCGGGCATCGCCTTCCTCGGGGTCGTTCTCATCGGCATCTCCAGTGGGATCACCCGCATCGGCGACGGCGCGGGCGTGATCTGGGCCATCGTCGCGGCGGTCACCTACGCGATCGGGGTGATCTGCCAGAAGCCGGTCTTGCGCAGGCTGCCGAACCGCCAGGTCACCTTCCTCGGGTGCGCGGTGGGAGCCGTCGCGTGTCTGCCCTTCACCGGCGCTCTCCTCCACGACCTCTCGCGGGCACCGGTGACGAGCATCCTCGGGGCCGTCTACCTCGGCGTCGTGCCGACGGCGATCGCCTTCAGTACCTGGGCCTACGCCCTGTCGAAGATGTCGGCCGGGCCGCTCGCGGTCACCACCTATATCGTTCCGACGCTCGTGGTGGTCGAGGCGCTGCTGTTCTTCCGGGAGGTTCCGGCCCCCCTCGCGATCGTCGGTGGCGTCGTCTGCCTGGTGGGCGTGGCGGTCTCGCGCAGGCGTTCGCGAGCGCCGCGCACCACGATTGGTTCCCGAATCCCCAAAAACCTGCAAGAATGATCAGTCGAGACTTGTGCCGTTCGACCCTCTAATCAGGCGGCAGCGTCTCCCATCAGAGCTTTTCTGCCGAGTGTGCACCCCACGCTCACGGCAAGCAGTTCGCCCTCATAAATCATCTCTGGAGAATTGTGGCTGTAAAAATCCGTTTGAAGCGCATGGGCAAGATCCGCGCTCCTTACTACCGAATCGTTGTTGCCGACTCACACACCAAGCGTGATGGTCGTGTCATCGAGGAGATCGGCAAGTACCACCCCACCGAGGAGCCCTCGTTCATCGACGTCGACTCGGAGCGCGCGCAGTACTGGCTCGGAGTCGGCGCGCAGCCGACCGAGCAGGTCGCCGCCATCCTCAAGCTCACGGGCGACTGGGGAATCTTCAAGGGCGACAAGAACGCCGTCAGCACCGTGAAGACCAAGGAATCGAAGGTCGACTTCGTCGCCGACGAGAAGAAGAAGCCCGTCCTGAAGCCGAAGGCCGAGGCGCCCGCGCCCAAGGTCGAGGCTCCTGCCGAGGCATCCGCCGAAGCTCCCGTCGAGAAGCCGGACGCCGGCTCTGCTGATTCAAGCATTGCCCCGGCGGTCGAGGGCCTGAACGACGCCGACGCCGCGAAGGTCGAGGCCGTCTCCGACGCCGCCGAAGCCAAGGCCGACGACGCGACCGAGGCTGACGCCGAGGCTGCCAGCGCCGACAAGGCGTAGGCAATGCTCGCAGCCGCCCTCGAACATCTCGTCAAGGGAATCGTCGACAACCCCGACGAGGTTCAGGTCGTAGCAAAGAACTCACCGCGTGGCGAGGTTCTCGAGGTGCGAGTGCACCCCGAGGACCTCGGCCGCGTGATCGGTCGCGCTGGTCGCACCGCGAAGGCGCTCCGCACCCTCGTTTCGGCCATCGCCGACGGTCGTAAGGTGCGCGTCGACGTGGTGGACACCGATTTCTAACAACCCGGAACCCAGCACACAGCCCGCACCGGCCCCATCAGGGTCCGACCAGTTGCGGGTCGGTCGACTCACCAAGGCCCACGGCCTCAAGGGAGCGATCAAGGTCGAGTTGTACACGGATGCCCCGGAACGTCGTTTCGTTCCGGGCGCCGTGTTCACCCTTCAGGTGCCGACCTCATCCCCGTGGCACGGCAAGACGCTCGAGCTCATCGAACTCAAGTGGTACAACCTGCAGCCGGTGGCGTTCTTCAAGGATGTCTCCGACCGGTCAGCCGCTGAGGCCCTGATCAAGGCGATCCTCTGGATCGACCACGACCTCGCCGCAGCCTCTGACGAGGAGGATGCCTGGTACGACCACCAGCTCGTCGGGCTCGCGGTCATGCGGGACGGCATCCGTGTCGGCACCGTCAGCCAGGTGGATCACCTGCCCTCGCAGGACCTCATTCACGTGACGACCGAGACCGGCGAGGTTCTCGTTCCTTTCGTGAAGGCCATCGTGCCGACCGTCGACATCGCCGCGGGCACCCTCACCGTGACACCGCCGGATGGGCTGTTCGAGGAGCTTCCCGACGACGACGGGGCTCCCGAAAGCGCACCCGACACGGAGTCGACGGACTAACTGAGGGGCCTCGCGATGCGTATCGACATCGTCACCATCTTCCCGGAGTTCTTCTCCGTGCTCGATGTGTCCCTGCTCGGCAAGGCCCGCCAGACCGGCCTGATCGAGCTCGGCATCCACGATCTCCGAGACTTCACCTTCGACCGGCACCGCACCGTGGACGACACCCCCTACGGCGGCGGGGCCGGAATGGTGATGAAGCCGGAACCCTGGGGCGAAGCGCTCGACAGCATCCTCTATGCCGGCGAGGCACAGGGGGCGGATGCCCCGGTCGTGATCTTCCCCTCACCGGCGGGGGAGCTGTTCACCCAGAAGCTCGCCCACGAGCTCGCGACAGAGCCCCGGCTGGTCTTCGGTTGTGGACGCTACGAAGGCATCGACCAGCGCGTCGTCGACTACGCCGCAACCCGAGCCCGGGTGCGTCTCGTGAGCCTCGGCGACTACGTGCTCAACGGGGGAGAGGTCGCGACGATGGCGATGATCGAGGCGATCGGCCGGCTGATCCCCGGTGTGGTCGGCAACCCGGAGAGTCTCGTCGAGGAGTCGCACTCCGATGGGCTGCTCGAATACCCCAGCTACACCAAACCGGGCGTCTGGCGCGGACTCGAGGTGCCGCCTGTGCTCCTCAGCGGCAATCATGGGGCGATCGCGAAGTGGCGGCACGAGCAGCAGCTCGAGCGCACGCGCACGGTTCGACCCGATCTGCTCCCATCGGATCCGCCCATGCCCGGGGAGGGCAGTCCGGGCTCATGAGCGAGGGCATCGACGCTGTCGCCTGGCCCGTTCGCACGGAGCGCCTGCAGATCCGACCCGCCATGGAGACAGACGGCCCCGCGACCTGGCTGTACCGCAGGCAGGAGTCGGTATCCCGCTGGATCACCAGTGCCCAGCCCGACAGTGAGCACTATCTCGCGGACTTCGTCGAGCCCGGGCGGCTGGCCAAGACTCTGGTGATCGAGCTCGACGGCACAGTGATCGGCGACCTGATGCTGGCGATCGGGGATGCCTGGGCGCAGGCCGAGGTGCGGAAACAGGCTCGCGCGGTGCAAGCCGAGCTCGGCTGGAGCCTTGATCCCGCGTTCACCGGCAAGGGCTACGCCACCGAGGCCGTCGCGGAAGTGATCCGGATCTGCTTCGAGGAGCTCCACCTGCGTCGGGTGGTCGCCGAGTGCTTCGCCGACAACGAGCCGTCCTGGCGCCTCATGGAGCGCGTCGGCCTGCGGCGCGAGTCGCACGACGTGCGCGGATCCCTCCATCGCTCCGGCGAATGGCTCGACGGTTTCGCCTACGCCCTGCTCGCCGACGAGTGGCGCAGCGCGCGGTAGCGACCACGCGGTAGCGACCGGCCAGTCTCTCCGTGTCGATCTGACGCCGGGATGCCCGTCAGCGCGCCGTCAGTACCACCGGCCCGGCATCCGTGACGGCGATCGTGTGCTCGCTGTGGGCGGCGCGCGAGCCGTCCATGCTGCGCAGGGTCCAGCCATCCGGATCAGTGAAGATGCGGTCGGTGCCCTCCATCAGCCACGGCTCGATGGCGAAGACCAGTCCCGCCCGCAGAGGCAGCCCGCGACCCGGGCGACCGTCGTTCGCGATGTGCGGGTCCCCGTGCATCGTGCGACCGACGCCGTGGCCGCCGAAGTCCACATTCACCGAGTAGCCCGCTGCGCGGCTCACTTCGCCGATCGCAGCGGAGATGTCGCCGATGCGCGCCCCAACCTGCGCGGCGGCGATGCCCGCCGCGAGCGCGCGTTCCGTCGTCTCGATCAGGGCGACATCCATGGGTCTCGGGGTGCCGATGATGATGGTGACGGCCGAGTCGGCCACCCACCCGTCGACGGATGCCGCGAAGTCGAGGCTGAGCACGTCGCCGTCTTTCAGCGCGTAGTCATAGGGCAGCCCGTGCAGGGCCGCATCGTTCACCGAGGTGCAGAGCACCTTGCCGAAGGGCATCGCCCCGAACGACGGGTGGTAGTCCACGTAGCAGCTCGTCGCGCCGGCCCGGCGGATGAGCTGCGCGGCGAGCGAGTCGAGCGCGAGCAGGTTGACCCCCACTCTCGAGGCCGCGACGAGTTCGGTGAGTGTGGCGGCGACGAAGCGGCCCGCGGCTCGCATCTCGTCGATTTCCGCGGGTGTCCTGAGCTCGATCATCCATCTCCCCTTGACTGTGTCGCCTCGTGGGCGGTCGGTCTCTTCTGTCGAGCGTAAACTTTCGTCCATGTGGTATCGCCGGGTTTTGTTCAATACCCAGTTCGCCGCAACCATCGTGCTGCCACTGTGGCTGCTGATCGGACGGGTGTTCTTCGGCGTCATCCTCGGCTGGCACTACGCTATCGGCCTGTTCCTCGCCCCGCTGCTCTTCATCTTCCTCGCGGTGGTCACCACGATCACCTGGGCGCGGAAGAGCGCCCGTCGATCGGGCGCTGTTTCCAAGACGGATGCCGTGCTGCTGTCGGGCTGGTACTTCGCCGTGCTCTGCTACGGCTTCTTCGTGGTGGACTCCGTGCACAGTTACGAGCCGGGCACCTCGATCGCGACGCACGTCTTCGGGCAGGGCTTCCGGGATGCCTCCTTCACGATCGCGGACATCGCTGGCGGCGTGATCATCATCATCGCGTTCACGACGCTCTGGGTCGTGCTCATCGAGTACCTGGTCGAGACCCGACAGGAGGCCGTCACCCGCCTCACGGGACTCGACTATGAGGAGCTGAGACGCCGGCGCGAAGCGGACACCCCCGCGCCCACTCGTCCGAGTGGCTTAGTTCCGGGCGATGTGGCAGAATAGCGACTTGTGCCTACCGCACGACTCTGCCACAGGGGAGTCGTCATCGATATCGGCACCCTTTCCTTCTGAGTAACACCCTAAGCACGCGATCGACCTGTGGCGGTTGCAGAGAGCGAACCACCATGCATATCCTCGACGCCGTCGACGCGGCCTCCCTGCGATCGGACATCCCGGCCTTCCGCGCCGGTGACAACGTGAAGGTCCACGTGAACATCGTGGAAGGCACCCGCTCCCGTATCCAGGTCTTCCAGGGCGTCGTCATCGGCCGCTCCGGTGAAGGCGTGCGCGAGACCTTCTGTGTTCGCAAGGTCAGCTTCCAGGTGGGCGTCGAGCGTACCTTCCCGGTGCACTCCCCGGTGATCGACCACATCGAGGTCGTCACGCGCGGTGACGTGCGTCGCGCCAAGCTCTACTACCTGCGCAACCTCCGCGGCAAGAAGGCGAAGATCAAGGAAAAGCGCGACGCCCACTAGGCACGCCCTTCCACCCGAAGTTTTTCCGAGCTCCCCATCACCTAACATGATGGGGAGCTCGGGGGTTTAATGAGGGACAGAGATCCAGCCACACCCGCCGAAGACGAGGCGGAGAGCCGGCGTCGTTCGCGCGGGGTGAAGGTCTTCCTGCGTGATCTCCTGCTGATCGTGGTTGCGGCCGTCGTGATCTCGGTCGGCATCAAAGTCTTCCTGGTGCGCTCGTTCTACATCCCCTCCGCGTCGATGCAGAACACCCTCCAGATCGACGACCGGATACTCGTGAACGAACTGGTGCCGCGGATGGTTCCTCTGCAGCACGGCGATGTCGTGGTCTTCACCGATCCCGGCGGATGGCTCGGAGCCCAGCCCGTCGTGCAGCGGAACTCTCTCGCGGCGGGTGTCGACTGGGTGCTCTCCGCGGTCGGGCTGAGCGCTTCGGACAGCAACGATCACCTGGTCAAGCGGGTGATCGGACTGCCCGGCGACAAGGTCGTCTGCTGCAATGCGTTCGGGCAGATGTCGGTGAACGGCATCCCCCTCGACGAGCCGTATCTCAAACTCGAAAACACCTCCAACAGGGTGACCCCGTCGGACTTCTCCGTCACGGTGCCGAAGGACTCCCTGTGGGTGATGGGCGACAATCGCTACAACTCCTCGGATTCGGCGTACCACTACGTCAAGGGCGATGCCGGAAAGGGCTTCGTACCGACCGACAAGGTGGTGGGCCGTGCCTTCGTGATCAGCTGGCCCACGAGTCGCTGGACGTGGCTCGATGACTATCCGATGGTCTTCGGTGGCGTGGACGGAGCCGGCAAGTGACCTTCGATGCCAGCCTTCCGCTCGGTATCGGGCGGGTGGACGCGCCGTTCCACTGACGTTTTGGATGGGCTCCCCAGCACCTAAAATGATGGGGAGCTCAGGGGTTTAATGACAGACATCGATCCAGCCACATCCACAGAGGATGTGGCCGAAACTCGGCGCCGCAAGTCGCGCGGGGTGAAACTCTTCATCCGCGACATCGTGCTGATCGTGATTGCTGCGATCGTGATCTCGGTCGGTATCAAAGCCTTCCTGATCAGGTCGTTCTACATTCCGTCTGGCTCGATGGAGAACACCCTGCAGGTGGACGACCGCATCATCGTGAACGAACTGGTGCCGCGGATGGTGCCGCTTCAACACGGCGATGTCGTGGTGTTCAAGGATCCGGGCGGGTGGCTGCCCCCGAGCCCCGTCATTCAGCAGAACGGTCTGGTCGCCGCGGTCGACTGGGTGCTGTCGATCGTGGGACTCAGCGCTCCGGACAGCAATGATCACCTGGTGAAGCGGGTCATCGGCTTGCCCGGCGACAAGGTCGCCTGCTGCAACGCCTTCGGCCAGATGACGGTGAACGGCATCCCGCTCGTCGAGACCTACCTGAAGCTCCCGGATGGCGTGACCAAGGTCGCCGCCAACGACTTCTCGGTCACGGTGCCGAAGAATTCGCTCTGGGTGATGGGCGACAACCGCTACAACTCCGAGGATTCGCGCGCGCACGCCACGACTCCGAGCAAGGGCTTCGTGCCGATGGACGATGTCGTCGGTCGCGCCTTCCTGATCAGCTGGCCGTCGAGTCACTGGACCTGGCTCGACGACTACCCGAATGTCTTCGGTGGGGTCTCCGCGGCCAACCCCGGAACCTCCAAATAGGTGGTCGTCGCCTCTCCCACCCTGGATTTCGAGTCGCAGCTGCACGGGGGCGGCGCCCGCTTCGTGATCGGCTGCGACGAGGTCGGTCGCGGTGCGATCGCCGGACCGGTCGCCGTGGGGCTCTGTGTTGTGGATGTCTCGGTCGGCGCGATGCCGGAGGGCTTGCGTGACTCGAAGCTGCTGAGCGAGAAGCGGCGGGAGGTGCTCGCGCCGCTCGCTGCATCCTGGGCCCTGTTCAGCGCAGTCGGACTCGCGTCGGCGCGCGAGGTCGACGAGGTCGGCATCATCGCGGCGCTCGGACTCGCGGGCAAACGGGCTCTCGTGTCGCTGCACGAGGCGGGGGCGCGGGTGCGAGACTCCGTGATTCTGCTCGACGGAAGTCACGACTGGCTGACGCCGGCGTTGCAGAGTCCCTTGCGGCTCACCACTCGCGTGAAGGCGGACCGGGACTGTGCGTCGGTGGCGGCCGCATCCGTCGTGGCCAAGGTGCACCGTGACCGGCTGATGATCGACGCCCATGGGACCACCCCGGGCTATGGCTGGGCGTCGAACAAGGGCTATGGCAGCGCCGACCATTTTGCGGCGATCGCCGCACTCGGAGCAACAGACTTCCATCGCCGCAGCTGGTTGCATGCGGGCGAATCGGCCCCGGCCGACTGAACTAGAATCGACCCAGCATGGACGAAGACGAGTTCGAAGACTACGACCGCGAGGTCGAGCTGGCGCTGTACCGCGAGTACCGGGATGTCGTGTCCCAGTTCCGTTATGTGGTCGAGACGGAGCGTCGCTTCTACCTCGCCAACGAGGTCGAACTCGTTCGCCAGGACACCGAGCACGACTTCTACTTCGAGCTGACCATGAACGACGTCTGGGTGTGGGATGTCTACCGCTCCGACCGTTTCGTGAAGTCTGTGCGGGTACTCACCTTCAAGGATGTCAACGTGGAGGAGCTCTCGGCCAAGGAGCTCGAACTTCCCAAGGAACTCGCGCTCGACGAGTAGCCACCGCCGGGCGAGCGTTCACCGCGTCCCACCTAGGCTGGTCCGATGACCGACGAGAACCTCTGGCTTGAAGACATCCACGGCGAGGCGCCCCTGAACTGGGCCGCCGAACAGTCGGAAGCCACGCTCTCCCGGTTCGCGTCTCCCGGGTTCGACGAGCTGTCGGCCAGCCTGCTCGAAGTGATCGATTCCGACGACCGCATCCCGATCGTCAGTCGGCGCGGCGGCCACTATTACAACTTCTGGCGCGACCGCGAGCATCCGCGTGGCCTCTGGCGGCGCACGACCCTCGAGAGCTATCGCTCGGCTCACACCGAGTGGGAGCTGCTGCTCGACGTCGACGAGCTCGGGCGGCTCGAGGGCACCGAATGGGTGTTCGCGGGGGCGAAGCTGCTGCCGCACGACTACACGCGGGCGCTCATCGCGCTCTCCCCGGACGGCGGCGACGCAGTGACCGTGCGTGAATTCGACCTGCCGAGCGGCAGCTTCGTTCCGGACGGTTTCATCGTTCCGACGGCGAAGAGCGAGTATTCCTGGATCGATCGCGACACCCTCTACGTCGGAACCGATTTCGGCCCGGGAAGCATGACCGACTCGAGTTACCCGCGCACCGTCCGGCGCCTGCGTCGCGGGCAGCCGCTCTCGGACGCGACGCTCGTGCACGAGGTCTCGGCCGCGGATCTCAGCGTGTCGGGCATCCACCATCACACCCTGGGGTTCGAGCGGGATCTCATCGTCGAGTACTTCGATTTCTATCGCAGTCGCACCTTCCTCCTGGTCGACGGCGAGCTCGTGCAGCTGGAGGTGCCGGATGACGCGGATCTCTCCCTGCGCCGCGAATGGCTGCTCGTGCATCCGCGCTCCGACTGGACGGTCGGGGGCATGGTGCACCCCACCGGGGCGCTCCTCGCCATCAGGCTCGACGCGTTCCTGGCCGGTGCACGCGACTTCGACGTGCTGTTCGTGCCCGACGCGCACACGGCCCTCGAGGACTGGGACTTCACCGACACCCGCCTCATCCTGACCCTGCTCGTGGACGTCGCATCCACCCTCGTCGTGCTCGATCCCGCTCGCGGATGGGCGCGCTCGCCGATCGTCGGGCTGCCTGCCCTCAGCACGGTGCGCGTGATCGACACGGATCCGGACGAATCCGACGAGTTCTGGGTGCACGCGACGGGGTTCACCTCGCCCTCCACTGTGCTGCGGGGCGTGCTCGGGTCGGTCGAGCCGGAGGTGATCCGCTCCTCTCCCGCGTTCTTCGACGCGGCCGGGATCGACGTGCAGCAGCACTGGGCAGTGTCGGATGACGGCACGCGGGTGCCGTATTTCCAGGTCGCGCCCCGGGACCTGGTGCTCGACGGATCCCACCCGACCCTCCTCTCCGGCTACGGGGGTTTCCAGGCCTCGCGGCTGCCCGAATACAGCGGAATCGTCGGCCGGGCGTGGCTCGAGCGAGGCGGTGTCTTCGTGCTCGCGAACATCCGTGGCGGGGGAGAGTTCGGTCCCGGTTGGCACACCGCGGCGCTCAAAGCGAACCGACCGCGCGCTTACGAGGACTTCGCCGCCATCGCGCGGGACCTCGTCGCCCGCGGGGTCACCACCGCGGAGCGCCTCGGCTGCGAGGGCCGCAGTAACGGTGGCCTGCTCGTCGGCAACATGCTGACAACGTATCCGGAGCTCTTCGGCGCTGTCGTTTGCGGGGTGCCGCTGCTCGACATGAAGCGCTACACGCACCTCTCCGCCGGTGCGTCGTGGATCGCCGAATACGGGGATCCGGATGTCGCCGAGGAGTGGGAGTACATCCGCACCTTCTCGCCGTACCAGCTGCTTCGCGCCGATGCCGCCTACCCGCCGGTCCTGTTCTACGCCGCGACGAGTGACGATCGGGTGGGCCCGGTGCAGGCGCGCAAGATGGCGGCTCGGATGCAGGCGATGGGCATCGACGACGTGCTGTACTACGAGAACTCCGACGGCGGCCACGGCGGCGCTGTCGACAACGCGCACACGGCTCGGCTGCAGGCCCTCATCTACGAGTTCCTCTGGCGGGCCCTGGCGACCTCGGTCGAGTAGGGCGCGCCGGTCGAGGAGGGCGCTCCGGCGCCCGTATCGAGACCCACCATCGAGCCCCCGCGTATCGGGTAGGTGCTCCATCGCCCGTATCGAGACCCGCCATAGAGCCCCCGTGTATCGAGTCCCCTCCTAAACACCCGTCTGCCGGTCTCGCCAGTCCACCAATAGCCGAGCGGTGGGGCGCCGGTTCGTCCGCCCGAGGCATCCTCTCCCCAGGAGGTGGCCATGGCTGCGAAAGACGTGTTGGGCAAGCGGGGGGAAGACCTCGCCGCTGCCTTCCTCACCGATGCCGGTTATCTCGTCGTCGATCGCAACTGGCGTTGCAGTCAGGGTGAGATCGACCTTGTCGCAGTGGATGGTGCGGAGACCGTGTTCGTCGAGGTCAAGACACGATCGAGCGTGGCGTTCGGGCATCCGTTCGAGGCCATCACCGCCCAGAAGCTCGCGAGGCTGCGGCGTCTCTGCGCCGCCTGGTGTGCAGTGCATCCCGGCGACCACCGGAACATCCGAATCGACGCTATCTCCGTGATCGCCCCGGTCATGGGGCCTCCCCAGATCGACCATCTGGCGCGGGTGTTCTGATGGCGATCGCGCATACGACCGCTGTGGCGCTACTCGGTCTCACCGGCACGCTGGTGGATGTCGAGGCCGACATCTCGAGCAATCTCCCCTCCTTCGTGCTCATCGGCCTTCCTGATGCTGCCCTCAATGAAGCGAGAGATCGGGTTCGCGCGGCCGCGACGAATTCCGGATGCGCGCTGCCGAACCGCAAACTCACTGTCAATCTCTCGCCGGCCGCTCTTCCCAAACACGGGTCGGGGTTCGACCTCGCGATCGCAATGGCGGTGCTCGCAGCGGCGGAGATGATCTCGCTCGACTCGGTCGCCCGGGTCGTGCACCTCGGCGAGCTTGGCCTCGACGGTCGCCTGCGACCGATCGCGGGCATCCTCCCGGCGGTGCTCGCCGCCTCCCGTGCGGGAGCGGCAATCGTCATGGTGCCCTCGGGCAACGCGGGGGAGGCGGGGCTCGTGCCCGGGATCCGGGTCGTACCCGTCGCTTCCCTGCGGGACGCCGCGATCTGGCACGGCGGCGCACTCGAGCCGGTCGAGGTCGAGGCTATCGAAGCGCCCCGTATCGACGATCCGGTGGACGACGGTCTCGACCTCTCCGACATTGTCGGCAACGAGGATGCGATCGAGGCTCTCACCGTTGCGGCCGCGGGAGGGCACCACCTCTTCCTTCTCGGGCCTCCCGGCGCCGGAAAGACCATGCTCGCCGCCCGGCTTCCCGGGCTCCTGCCCGATCTCGGGGCGGAGGACGCGCTCGAGGTGAGCTCCATCCGCTCGCTGGCGGGCCTTCCCGTGGGCGCGAGCCTTGCGGTGCGGCCACCCCTCGAATCCCCTCACCACACCGCAACGGCAACGTCGCTGGTCGGGGGCGGCAGTGGTGTGATCCGTCCCGGGGCGGCGGCACGCGCGTCGCACGGAGTGCTGTTCCTCGACGAGGCTCCGGAGTTCCAACCGGCGGCACTCGACGCGCTGCGCCAACCTCTCGAGGCCGGGGTGGTCAGCATCCACCGGGCCAATGCGGTCGCGCATTTTCCCGCCCGATTCCAACTCGTCATGGCGGCGAATCCGTGTCCGTGCGGACAGTACGGCGCCACCGACTCCGACTGTGTGTGCACTCCCCATGTGCGCCGAAGGTACCTTGCACGACTGTCGGGACCTCTGATGGATCGCATCGATATCCAGCTGCGGGTCAGCCGGGTCACGGCGGTGCGTCTCCGGCTCGGTGACGAAACCCCGAGCGTCTCCACGGCGGCAGCGCGGCGGCGGGTGACGGATGCCCGTGCGGCCACCGCCGAACGTCTCGCGGGCACACCGTGGCGCCTCAATTCGCAGGTGCCTGGCGCGTGGTTGCGCAGCAGGGAACGGCGCCTCGGCCCGGCGACGACCGCGTCGATCGACCGGGCTCTGGAACGAGGGGGCCTCACCATGCGCGGGTACGACCGGGTGCTTCGGCTCGGATGGTCGGTCGCCGACCTCGCCGAAGCGACCATCCCCACCGCCGACCACATCGGTCGTGCGCTCTATCTGCGGAGGGCACTGTGATGCAGCCCGTCGGGAGCAAGGCCATCGAGAGAGGAACGACCATGAGCATGTTCGGACTGGACGGTGCCGAGATCACGGGCCTCGTGCGTATCCTCTGCCCAGATCCCGATCGCGGCACGGTGCGGGAGCTGTTCGCTCGCGCCAGTTGGACGGGCATTGCCGAACCCGGCGATCGCGCGGCCGGTGAACTCGTGGCCGCTCTCGGGCCGGACGGAGCGCTGGCGGCGCTGGTCGAGGCATGGCCGGTGGCCCGCATCGCGGATGCCGCCTCCGCCGCTGGATCGGACCTCGCGGCCGCAGACATCGAATCCGCCCTCGCCCGCTGGAGTCCCCGGCTCAAGTCGGGGGTGGCTCTCGTGGCGCTCCGGCAGGCCGTCCGTTTCGCGGTACAGCTCCTCGTGCCGGGTGACCCCTCGTGGCCGACCGGGGTCGACGACCTCGGCTCCCATGCGCCGATCGCCCTCTGGCTGCGAGGAAACGGATCGGCGCTGGCCGCAGCGGACCACTCGATCGCTCTTGTCGGAGCGCGTGCCGCGACCGGCTACGGCGAACACATCACGATGGAGGCATCCGCGGGACTCGTGGATCGCGGCTTTGCGATCATCTCCGGTGCCGCGTATGGCATCGACGGGATGGCACATCGTGCCGCCCTCGCGAGCTCTGGCCAGACCGTGGCGATCCTCGCCGGCGGTGTGGACCGGTTCTATCCCAGCGGTCACGACGCGCTACTCGCCCGCATCGTCGAGGCCGGCGCCGTCATCTCCGAGTTGCCGTGCGGTTCTCCGCCGACAAAATGGCGCTTCCTTCAACGCAACAGGTTGATCGCTGCGGCGAGCCAGGCGACCATCGTGCTCGAGGCGGGCTGGCGCTCAGGCTCGCTCAACACCGCCGGGCACGCCGCGTCACTCGGTCGGCCCATCGGATCGGTGCCTGGCCCGGTCACCTCGGCGGCATCCGCGGGCTGCCATCGGCTCATCCGGGACTATCTGGCGACCCTCGTGACATCCGCCGCCGAGATGGCCGAGCTGGTGCCCGGAGCGGAAGTGCAGGAGCTCCCCGCCTCGGCGGAGAGTCGTCACGGCTCGAGCTCCCTGCGTGTTCGCCTCAGCGACGCACTCAGCCTTCGCGCGCCACGATCGGTGGACGACCTCGCTGCCCGGTCGGGCCTGTCGGTCGCCGAGGTCCAGGCTGAACTCGGATCAATGCAGATGGACGGCGAGGCCGCGGAGCGGGAACGGGGGTGGATCGCCCGCCATCCGTGACGGCGGCGCAATCGGTGCTTCAGGGCGCGGATCGGTGGCCGAATCGGAGCTTCAGCGCCCGGGAGGACGGCCGGCCGGCGGCGGGGCCTGCTTGTCCGTCCGAGACTGGTCTCTCCGATAGCGACGGACTGACGTGACTGCGCTCACGATCGCCAGCGCGATGGCGAGAAGTCCGAGGAGCGCCCTCCCCGGTACCAGGAGGAGGATCGAAACACCCACGGCGATGAGGATCACGGGCGCAGTGAAGAGCACAGGGTTGAATCGGTCTGTGTCACCGGTCGGTTCGGTCATGGGCCCATCATGTCGTGCAATCGACGAGATGGCGCTCATCCCTCGATCCTCGCACCCCGGTTCGGCCCCACGCCGGAAGATCGAGACCGACGACCCGCGTCCGACCTGCGGGCCGCCACCCTAGGGTGGAGTGGTGATCCAGTTCGGACAGTACCCCGCACCCACGCACGTGATCGCCCACCTCAGCGACACCCATTTCCTCGGCGCCGATGAACGGGGCGGTGAGCGAGCGCTCTACGGGCAGATCGACACCCATCGCAACCTGCGGCGGGCGTTGGAGCAGTTGGAGCGCTCCGGGACCACTCCCGCGGCCATCGTCTTCACCGGTGATCTCACCGACCTCGCCGAAGAGGATGCCTACCGAGCCCTCCGACAGATCGTCGAGCCGGCGGCGGCCCGGATGGGCTCAACGGTCGTCTGGGTGATGGGCAATCACGACGAGCGGCAGCGGTTCGCCAAAGACCTCTACGACGAGCGCCCGACAGAGGATGCAAGCCCACGACCGCAGAACCGCGTCCACGACATCGACGGGCTGCGGATCATCGCGTTCGACAGCACGGTGCCGGGATACCACCACGGGGACATCACCGTCGAACAGCGTGAATGGCTCGCCAGCGAGCTTTCGACCGCCGCTCCCCACGGCACCCTTCTCGCCCTGCACCACCCGCCGATCCCGACGCCGATCGACCTCATGGCGCTGCTCGAACTGCGGGGCCAACCGGCGCTGGCCGAGGTGATCCGGGGCACGGATGTGCGCGGCATCCTTGCCGGCCACCTCCACTACGCCACTCACAGCACCTTCGCCGGAATTCCCGTCTCGGTCGCCGCGGCGACCTGTTACACGATGGACCTGAGCGCGCCGGCGCACGCCCTGTCGGGCATCGATGGAGGACAGTCGTTCAACCTGCTTCAGGTCTACGACGAGCAGATCGTGCACTCGGTGGTTCCCATCGGCGAACACGCTCAGGTGAGTGGCTTCAGTTCCGGCTTCGTGGAGAGGATGGCTGCCCTCAGCCCGGACCGGCGGCTCGACATCTTCTCGAACAAGTCCTCCACCGTGTCGATCGCGGATGTCGAGGAGGGGCGGTTCTGAGCCTGCCGCACTCCTTCAGCGATCCCGCGGCCGTGAGCGGTACCCGCGGACGTACTTTCGGCGGCGGGTTTAACGCAAGGGCGCACTAATGCCGCCCGCGAGCGGGTCATCCGCCGGAAAGCATCGCCGTGCAGCCCGCGCGAGCGGGTCATCCGCCGGAAAGCATCGCCGTGCAGCACGATGGAGACGTGCAACTGCAACGCGCTGTCGACGACTTCACGGTGTACCTCGCCGCCGAGCGGGGCTTCAGCGCGCACACCGTGCGGTCCTACCGCTCGGATCTCGGCCAGCTCAGAGCCTTCGCTCACTCCCGTGGGATCGAAGAGGCCGATCAGGTCTCCCTCGAGCTGCTGCGGGACTGGCTCTGGCAGGGTTCCCAGGCCGGCCTGGCGCGGTCAACTCTCGCTCGGCGGTCGGCGGCGGTGCGTGGCCTCACCTCGTGGCTTGCGAAGACCGACCGCGTGACCGGCGACACGGCATCCCGGCTCAAGTCCCCTCGCTCCGACCATCACCTTCCCCGCGTACTCACCGGTGCGCAGATGGAAGGGATCCTTCGGACCCTCGAAGAGCGCGCTGCGACCGACGATCCGGAGGCCCTACGCGACCTCGCGGTGATCGAACTCCTCTATGCATCCGCACTGCGGGTGAGCGAGGTCACCGGTCTCGATATCTCCCGTGTCGACTTCGAACGACTGACGGTGCGGGTCACAGGCAAAGGATCCAAGGAACGTGTCGTGCCGTTCGGTATTCCGGCCAAGCGGGCGATCGAGCGGTATCTCACCGTCGCCCGCCCAGTTCTGGCGGTGGGCACGACGGATGCTCTCCTCCTCTCCGGTCGCGGAGCGCGCCTCGGCACCCGGGCCGTCTACTCCCTCGTCTCGACGCTGCTGTCCACCATCCCGGGCAGCGGACCGTCCGGTCCGCACGCCCTCCGGCACACGGCTGCTACCCACCTGCTCGACGGGGGCGCCGACCTCCGCGCGGTGCAGGAGATGCTCGGCCACGCCAGCCTCGGCACGACCCAGATCTATACTCACGTCTCGGCGGAGCGGCTCAAGGAGAGCTATCGATCGGCGCATCCGCGCGCCTGATGTCGGAGGACGCCAGCCGCCGGCAGTCTCGCGATGCCGGCGCGTCCTGACGAGGACCGACAAGTTCCGGCGCGAGCCCGACGCCGGGGGACACCGAGTCAGCTGTCGACGACCCCCACGAAGACGCCGCCGATCTCGTCGAATTCCTGACGGGCGAGTCCTGCCGCCGGCTCGGGCAGGTCCCAGATGTCATGGTCTGAGCAGCTGAGGTAGGTGAACTGCGGCCACCATTTCTTGGGGCGTGCCGATTCGGTGCGACCACAGATGTCGCAGGTCAGCTGTACCCAGACCGGTCGGCGCCCCGTGCGATTGGCCCGGGACTGCAGCAGCCACGCCGGCGGATCCGTCTCGAGCGCCGCGAGATCCTCTTCCGAGATCCAGCCGGGGATGTCATGGCGTTGTGCCATCTCGAGCGGGATATCGAGGCGCTGGGCGGCATCGCGTCGGCTGATCATTGTTCCAACGATAGTCATCGTGTGGGGGCGTCACGGCGGCCGGTCTCGTGCTCGCGTCGGCAGTAACACCGATCGCGGAATGCCCCCGAGGTAGTTGAGCGGCGAGACATACTCCCCGTAGCGGCGGACACCGAAGTGAAGGCACGCTGAACTGCAATGACCGGAGAGCAGGTGCCCGACGATCTGCCCGCGAAGAATCGCTGTGCCCGCCGGCAGCGCGGATTCCACGGGTTCGTAGCTGGAGACCACCCCATCCGCATGCCGGATCGAGAGGACGGGTCGATCGACGACCACGCCAGCGAAGTACACGACGCCCTCCGCCGGCGCGGTCACCGCGGACCCCTCCGTCGCGGCGATGTCGACTCCCCGGTGCCCTGCGGCATAGGGAGTTGCAGGTGCGATGAAGGGCCTCACGATCGGATGAGGCACAGCAACCGGCCACGCCCAGTTGGAGGTCGCCCCCGCCGCGGCATGCGCCACTGCCGGCACGGGGGAGACCGATGCCGACAGCAGAACACTCAGGATCACCAGGCGACTAAGCCGGGTCGGCCGGGCGGCCGCGAACGGGGACAACACCCGAACAGCATCCCCGAGGAGAGTCCTCGCGGCCCGCGGCATCCCTCAATCTGGGAGTCGAACGGTGAGCTAGTGCGTGGGGGAGGACGGGAGCGGATGAACTCCGCCCGGTGATACACTTTTCGAAGCATCCCGCTCTGGCGGGGTGACTACGCGTGCCCACTGCATCTCCGGATGCGGCACTCCTCCACCAGTCTCCACCCGCACAAGCGGGTCGGGCGGACGTGTGCCGGGCACCAGGATTGGCCGCCGACCGGCGGTCATAACGAACTGAAATAGCGTCATGCCGTGCCCGAAAGGGCGTGTGACGCAGATAAGGAGACGGCTCATGGCCGTTGTAACCATCCGCCAGCTGCTCGACAGCGGCGTGCACTTCGGACACCAGACCCGCCGCTGGAACCCGAAGATGAAGCGATTCATCCTGACCGAGCGTTCGGGCAGCCACATCATCGACCTGCAGCAGTCGCTCCAGTACATCGACAAGACCTATGACTACGTCAAGGAGACGGTCGCCCACGGCGGCACCATCCTCTTCGTTGGAACCAAGAAGCAGGCTCAGGGATCGATCGCGGAGCAGGCGCAGCGCGTCGGCCAGCCCTTCGTGAACCAGCGCTGGCTCGGCGGACTCCTCACCAACTTCCAGACGGTCTCCAAGCGTCTCGCCCGCATGAAGGAACTCGAAGAGATCGACTTCGACGACACCACGCGCGGCTACACCAAGAAGGAGCTGCTCATCCAGCGTCGCGAGCTCGTGAAGCTGCAGCGCTCGCTCGGCGGTATCCGCAACCTCACGAAGACCCCGTCCGCGATCTGGATCGTCGACACCAAGAAGGAGCACCTCGCGATCGACGAGGCGCACAAGCTCGGTATCCCGGTCATCGCGATCCTCGACACCAACTGCGACCCCGATGAGGTGCAGTACCCCATCCCGGGCAATGACGACGCGATCCGTTCCGTCGGACTGCTCACCCGCATCATCGCGGATGCCGCGGCCGAGGGCCTCATCCAGCGCCACCAGAAGGCGGAAGAGGGCACGGGCAACGTCTCCGCCGTCGAGCCGCTCGCCGAGTGGGAAGCGGAGCTCCTCGGAGCATCCGAGACCCCGTCCACCGAGGCCGAGAAGATCGAGGCCGTCGACGGCCTCGTCACCTCGACCGAGTCGAACACCGCGGCCGTCGCCGAGGTCATCGCCTCCGAGGTTCCGGTCGAAGAGAACGACGCGGATGCCGTCGTCGCCGAGCACGAGGCCGCCGCTGACGCGACCATCGTCCCCGAGCACCACGTCGTCTCCGACGAGGAAGCCGAAGCCAAGATCGAGGCCGAAGCGACCGACGCCGAGAAGGCTCACCCCGCCGACGACAAGACCGTGGATGACAAGAAGGCCGACAAGAAGCCGGCCGCATCGAAGCCTGCTGCAGCAAAGCCTGCTGCCGCCAAGAAGTAAGGGAAGCCGACATGGCAGATTTCAGCCTTGAAGACCTCAAGACCCTGCGCGAGCGCCTCGGCACCGGCATGGTCGAAACCAAGAACGCCCTCGTCGAAGCCGGCGGTGACCTCGACAAGGCCACCGAGCTGCTGCGCCTGAAGGGTGCCAAGGGCAACGCCAAGCGCGCCGACCGCTCCACCAGCGAGGGACTCGTCGCTGCGAAGGAGAACGGCGCGACCACGACGCTCATCGAGCTGTCGTGCGAGACCGACTTCGTCGCGAAGGGTGCGAAGTTCGTGACCCTGGGCGAGACCGTGCTCGACGCGATCGTCGCGGCCGGGGCATCCACTCCCGAAGAGGGCCTCGCGGCCTCCGTCGGCTCGGAGACCGTCGCCGACCTGATCAGCAACGAAGCCGCCATCCTCGGCGAGAAGATCGTTCTTCGTCGCGTCGCTGTCATCTCGGGTGAGAAGTTCGCCGTGTACCTGCACAAGACCAACAAGGACCTGCCTCCGCAGGTCGGCGTAGTGGTCGGATACTCGGGTGACGATGCAGAGACCGCCCGCAGCATCGCGCAGCACATCTCGTTCGCCGACCCGCTGTACCTGAGCCGCGACGAGGTTCCGGCCGAGCAGGTCGAGTCCGAGCGTCGCATCGTCGAGGAGATCAGCCGCGGCGAGGGCAAGCCAGAGGCCGCCCTTCCGAAGATCATCGAGGGTCGCGTGAACGGCTTCTTCAAGCAGGTCGTGCTCCCCGAGCAGGACTACGCGCGCGACAACAAGCTGTCCGTCGCCACCGTGCTGAAGGATGCGGGCCTCACCGTGTCCGGGTTCGCCCGCTTCAAGGTCGGCGCCTAGCCCTCCTGCAACACCTCCAAGGAGCCCGGATCGCTTGTGCGGTCCGGGCTCCTTCGTGTGCGCCACGGTCGCGCGCTTGCCCACACGGCAGGTTGGATGACGTCCGCTCATCGTCGCGTCCGCCGAATCGAGTCGGGAGTATCTGCGACTTCGGGGTGGGTAAACCCGCATGTACTCCCGACTCGATCCCGATGGAGCGCCGTCGCGGAAGACCAAGGAGGAGCACCGCACCGGAGAATCGCCCGAGCGGGGCGTGCCCGGCGCGGACGAAGTCGCCCGCCGCGCCCTAAGCGCACCCGGCACCAAGCGCACCCGGCACACCACCCGCGCCCGGCACCCAGTACCCCGCACCCCCCGCCCCCGCGCACCCAGACCCCCGCGCACCCAGACCTCCGCGCACCCGAACCTCCGCGCGCCAGCGCCCGCCCGGCCATCCGGTAGCCTGAACAGGGCCACAACTGAAGGAGCAGGCATGACAGACGCGCGCAAGAGACGGGTTCTGCTGAAGCTCTCCGGAGAATCCTTCGGCGGAGGCTCCCTCGGTGTCAATCCCGATGTGGTGAGTTCGCTTGCGAAGGAGATCGCGGCGGCGGCGACGGATGTCGAGGTCGCCATCGTCGTCGGGGGCGGCAACTTCTTCCGGGGTGCCGAACTCAGCCAGCGCGGCATGGACCGTGGCCGGGCCGACTACATGGGCATGCTCGGCACCGTGATGAACGCGCTCGCCCTGCAGGACTTCCTCGAGCAGGCCGGGGCGGCGACCCGCGTGCAGTCCGCCATCTCTATGACCCAGGTCGCCGAGCCGTATATCCCTCGTCGCGCCGAGCGTCACCTGGAGAAGGGCCGGGTCGTCATCTTCGGGGCCGGCGCCGGACTGCCGTACTTCTCCACCGACACCGTTGCAGCCCAGCGGGCTCTCGAGATCAGCGCGGATGTGGTGCTCCTGGCCAAGAACGGCGTGGACGGCGTCTACGACTCAGACCCTCGCACCAACAGCGACGCGAAGAAGCTGGCGCACGTGACCTACCAGGAGGCCCTCGTCAAGGGCCTCAAGGTCGTCGACTCGACGGCGTTCAGCCTCTGCATGGACAACAAGATGCCCATGGTCGTCTTCGGTATGGAACCGCACGGAAACGTGACCGCCGCCATCCGCGGCGACCGCCTCGGAACCCTCGTGTCCAACTAGCTGGTCTCGCGCAAACGCGTCTCCAACTAAACTCAAACAAGTCCGATCCCCCTCGAAGGAGACCTCTCGTGATTTCCGATGTGCTGGCAGAAGCCAAAGACAAGATGCACAAGTCCGTCGAAGCCGCGAAAGACGACTTCAGCAACGTGCGCACCGGCCGCGCCAACCCGGCTCTGTTCCAGAAGATCCTCGTGGACTACTACGGCACCCCGACTCCTCTCGGCCAGCTCGCGGGGATGAACAACCCCGAAGCCCGCACCCTCGTGATCACGCCCTACGACAAGGGCGCCCTCAAAGAGATCGAACGCGCGATCGCCACCGCGCCGAACCTCGGAGCGAACGTCGGCAACGACGGCACGATCATCCGCGCGACGCTGCCGGAGCTCACCGAGGAACGTCGCCGCGAGTTCGTGAAGATCGTGCGGGCCAAGGGCGAGGATTCCAAGGTCTCGATCCGCAACATCCGTCGCAAGGCGAAAGACGATCTCGATGCTCTCAAGTCCGAGGTCGGCGACGACGAAGTTGCCAGGGGTGAGAAGGAGCTCGAGTCGGTGACGAAGACGCACATCGACGCCATCGAGGATGCCCTGAAGAAGAAGGAAGCCGAGCTGCTCGAGGTTTGAATGACTGAGCCAGGCGAGGGAGATACCGCGAAGAAGAGTCGCGGTCGAGCCAAGCGCGACGAGATCGAGGCGCGCGCTCACGTGCTCGAAGAAGAGTTCAAGGCACAGGTCGCGGCGACCCGTGCGCAGATCGATGCCACCACGGTGAAGATCGAGGCGCGCACCGGTCGCAACCTGCCCCTGGCCATCCTCATCGGGGTCGGCCTCGGCGTGTTGCTCATCGGCAGCCTGATCTTCATCAAGGCGCTCTTCATGATCTTCACGGGCGCGCTCATCGCGTTCACGACCTTCGAGCTCGCGAGCGCTCTACGGTTCGCCGGACGTGACGTGCCCCGCTGGCCCAGCGTCATCGCGGGGCTCGCCTCGGTGCCGGCCGCGTTCTACCTCGGCGACCAGGGCCGCTGGCTCGTCGTACTCGGCGGCATCGTCTTCGTGGCCGTCTGGCGGCTGGCCGAGAGTCTCGGCAAGAACCACAAAGCCAACGCGCAGGAGCTGTGGAAGGATGTCGCGGCCGGCACCTTCATCCAGGTCTATGTGCCATTCCTCGGCAGCTTCGCCGTGCTTCTCGCCGCGCAGAAGGGCGGAGAGTGGTGGGCCCTCGCCTTCCTGCTCGTCGTGATCTCCGTGGACATCGGGGCCTACGCCTCCGGCCTCCTGTTCGGGAAACATCCCATGGCGCCGCGCATCAGCCCGAAGAAGACCTGGGAGGGTTTCGCGGGATCGGTGCTCACCGCTCTCGTCGCCGGCGTGATCGTCTCACTGTTCATGCTTCAGGAGCAGTGGTGGTTCGGCCTGATCTTCGGGGCGGTCATGGTGTTCACCGGCACCATCGGTGACCTCACCGAGTCGCTCATCAAGCGCGACCTCGGCATCAAGGACATCAGCACCTGGCTGCCCGGGCACGGGGGCTTCCTCGATCGGCTCGACTCGATCCTGCCGAGCGCGGCCGCGGCCTACGTCCTCTTCGTGATCTTCAGCTGACCGCTTTCGCCTGACACGTAAGGCACAATGGTCGCGTGAGTACAACGTTCCCCCGCATCCGCAAGTCCCGCCGCGGCTACAGCGTCGACCAGGTCGAGGACTTCCTCGAGGAGGCGCGTCGCGCATACTCCGCCGACTCGACCGAGCCGACGGTGGTCAACGCCACGAACATCCGCCGCATGGCCTTCTCGCTCGAGAAGGGCGGCTACTCGCCTTCCCACGTGGATGCGGCGCTCGAGCGCCTCGAGGATGCCTTCGCCAGCCGAGAGCGGGAGCGAGCCATCCAGGAGCGCGGGGACGAAGCCTGGTACACCGAGGCCCGCAGCATCGCGCGGGAGATCCTCGATCGTCTCGCCCGACCCGTCGGCCACCGCTTCGACCGCGTGGGATTCCTCGCCAACGGCTACCACCGGGCCGATGTCGATGCCTTCGCCACCCGCCTCACGAACTACTTCCAGGATGGTCGTCCGATGAGCATCGACGAGGTTCGAACCGTGGCCTTCCGCCCCAAGAAGGGCGGCTACCGCGAAGCGCAGGTGGACCTGCTTCTGGATGCCGTCGTCAACGTGATGCTGGCGGTCCGCTGACCGCGGATGGGCTTTTTGCCGTCAGGTCGGCTAAACTCTTCTTTCTATGGGTAGGCGATCGCAGGATTCCTCGCCCCAGGCCGCATCACGTCGAGCCGGGGTCGCTGCTCAGGGACACCAATTGCGCACGCGCCGCCTCCTGCCGATCTTCTCCTTCCTCGCTGCAGCCGGCCTGATTCTGGCGCTCACGATCGCCCCCGACCAGGTGCAGAATTCCTTCGCTGCGACCCAGTCGACCAAGGGTCCGGTTCAGACCTTGGAGATCGCGGACGTCACGCGAACCACCGTTGTTCGCGACAGCTACAAGGTCACCGAGAAGAAGAAAGAGCCGGTCATCGTCGTGCGGACCGCCGGAGCACCGGCCGTCGGGACGCCGGATCCGGGATCGGCCCAAGCCATCGGCCACGATATGGTTCTCGCTCGCGGCTGGGGTGAAGACCAGTTCGCCTGCCTGGTCTCGCTGTTCAACCGTGAGTCGCACTGGAACGTGTACGCGGCCAACCCGAGCGGTGCCTACGGCATCCCCCAGGCGCTCCCGGGCTCAAAGATGGCCTCCGCGGGCGCCGACTGGGCCACCAACCCCGCCACCCAGATCTCCTGGGGGCTCGGATACATCGCGGCTCGCTACGGCACGCCCTGTGGCGCGTGGGGACACAGCCAGTCGACGGGCTGGTACTGACCCGCTCTGAAGGCACCCGTCTGCGCCGGTAAAATGGCCTGATGGACTCCCCGCAATTCGCCCAGTACGCGGTGCTGGGCGTAATCGGCATAGTCACGATCGTCGCCGTCGCGGCCTTCTCCAAGAAGCTCGGGGTGGCCGCGCCCCTCATCCTGGTGGTGCTCGGCATCGGTGGAAGCTACCTTCCGGGGTTCCCCGCCGACTTCGCGCTTCCCCCAGAGGTCATCCTCGTCGGCCTCCTGCCGCCGCTCCTGTATTCCGCGGCGATCAACGTGCCCCTCGTCGATTTCCGACGCAACCTGAACACGATCTCCGCGCTGTCGGTGCTGCTCGTGGTGGCATCCGCGTTCATCACCGGTTCGCTGCTCTACCTGATCTTCCCCGACCTCAACTTCGCCGCCGCCGTCGCGCTCGGCGCAGTCATCAGCCCGACGGATGCCGTCGCCGCCACGTCGCTCGGAAAGCGGCTCGGGCTTCCTCCTCGGTTGATCACGATCCTCGAGGGCGAAAGCCTGGTCAACGACGCGACAGCGCTCGTACTGCTGCGGTCGGCCGTCGCGGCCGCCTCGGCGATCGTCGCCGGGGTCGCGACCGTCAATATCGGGGGAGTGATCGCCGACTTCGGCTACGCGGTGGTCGTGGCCATCGTCGTGGGCCTCGTGATCGGTTTCGTCACGGTGTTCCTGCGGTCGAAGCTGCGGGACCCGGTGCTCGACACCGCGATCTCCTTCGCGGTCCCGTTCATCGCGTTCATCCCGGCCGAGGAGCTTGGCGCATCGGGAGTGCTTGCCGTCGTGGTCGCCGGTCTGTATGCCGGACACAGCAGCGCGCGCCACTTCACCCCGCAGGCGCGCATCAGCGAGCGGCTCAATTGGCGCACGGCACAGTTCGTCGTGGAGAACGGGGTCTTCCTCCTCATGGGGCTGCAGATCCGCCGGATCGTGGAATCGGTGGATCCGAAGCTGTTCCCCGCGATCGACTCGATCTACGTCGGACTGCTGATGACCGCGGTGATCATCGGCATCCGATTCCTCTTCGTTGGTCCATTGCTGTTGTGGCTGCAGCGTCACAACGAGCACAAAGAGCGCAGAAACCGCCGCTTCGCCCAGGCCATCGAACGGGTGAGGGGCCGAGCCAGCCAGGATGCCCGGCTCGAGCGCAGCAGGCAGCGCGCCACCCGGGTCTACAACCGTCGCGCGACAGACCTCACGCAGTTGCGCGAAGAGGGCTTCGGGTGGAAGAGCGGAGTCATTCTGTCCTGGTCCGGGATGCGAGGGGTCGTCACGCTCGCGGCGGCACAGTCGCTGCCCGCTGACGGCAGCTTCCCCTACCGGGAGCAGCTCATCCTCGTGGCTTTCACCGTGGCGATCACGACCCTGCTGCTTCAGGGCGGCACCCTTCCGTGGCTCATCCGCGCCAGCGGCATCCGCGGCACGGACCGGGCCGCAGACCGTCGGGAGCTGGCAACACTCCTCGACGCGATGAGTGATGCCGGAGTTTCGGTGCTGGAGAGCCCGCGACTCGAGCTGCCGGGCGACGACGTCGTGGATCCGGAGGTCATCGAGCGGGTTCGTCACGACACCCTGCTCAGCGCAGAATCGGCCTGGGAACGCGCCGAGCACGGAGCAGGCGCCGACGCGCTCGTGAATTCTCCGCATCAGCAGTATCGGACGCTGCGACGCGAAGTGCTTCAGGCCGAGCGGGAGGCACTCCTCGACGCGCGCAGCGCCGGAACCTATGCCTCGCGCATCCTCTCCCGCGCGCAGGCGATGCTGGATCTCGAAGAGACCAGGCTCGAGCAGATCGATAATCCCAGCGGGTCGTAGGGGCGACCGCAGCCGTCGGCACTGGTTAGGGTTGAAGTATGCCCCGTTCGAACCGCCCCCGTGGACCGCGCGCCGGGGGAGGGGATGACGAGGAGTACGACATCTCGCGGGCGCTCTTCGGCAGCCTGCGCACCGAATCGCGCCGCGACGGCCTGTGGAATGTGCAATCGATTTCCGCTGCATCGGCGAGCAAGAACTACACCTGCCCGGGCTGCGGACTCGACATCGCCCCCGGCACTGCCCATCTCGTGGCCTGGCGGGCAGATGGGCTGATGGGCCAGGCGGAAGACTTGGCGGCCCGCCGACACTGGCACCTGCACTGCTGGAAGATCAAGTGACGGGCGTCGAGATCCGCGGCGGGGTGGAGTTGCCCGCCCGGCGCGAAGAGGTGGAACTGCACACCGCCGACGGCCTCACTCTGGTCGGCGAACTCTCGCTGCCCCTCGACCGCGACCCGGTCGCGACGATCGTGGCCCTGCATCCGCTGCCCACCGCCGGCGGGTTCATGGACTCGCACATCATCCGCAAGATGGCCGGCCGATTGCCCGCCCTCGCGGACCTCGCCGTTCTGCGGTTCAATTTTCGCGGCGTCTCCTCGCCCCGAGGCACTTCGGGTGGATCCTTCGGCGAAGGCATCGACGAACGGCACGACCTCGCGGCCGCCATGGAGCTCGTCGCGGCGCGCGGACTGCCCCACCCGTGGCTGCTCGGATGGTCGTTCGGCACCGAGGTGGTGCTGAAGTACGGGCTGGAGCATCCCATCGAGGGAGCGATCCTGCTCTCCCCGCCGCTGCACCGGGCGACGGATGCTGAAATCGCCGCCTGGGCCGGGAGCGGCAAGCGCCTGGTCGCGCTCATCCCCGAACTCGACGACTACCTGCGTCCGGCCGAGGCTGCCGCTCGATTCGCGATAGTGCCCGAGATCGACCTCGTGGCGGTCGAGGGAGGCAAACACCTGTGGGTGGGCGAATCTCAGACCCGCCGTGTGCTCACCGAGGTGGTCCAGCGGCTCAACCCGGCCGCGCTTCCCCTCCCCGAGGTGTGGCACCCGACGGTCTGAGACCCGACTGGAGTCGCTCAGAGCTCGTTCTGCCGGGGCACGACCACCTGGTCGATGATGAGCAGCACCGAGGCGGCCACGGGGATGGCGATGAGCGCACCGAGAATGCCGAGCAGCGCCCCGCCCGCAAGGGCGGCGATGACCACTATCGCCCCGGGCACCTTCACCGCACGGTTCATCACCCGCGGGTTGATGACGTATGCCTCGATCTGCATGTAGATCACGTAGTAGATGCCCACCCAGAGGGCCGGACCGGGCCCGGCGAGAAGCAGGGTGCTCAGGGTGATCAGGATGCTGCCCGAGAGCGTTCCGACGAGCGGCACGAGGGCGAACAGGAACGCGATGAAGGCGAACAGGGCCGGATACTTCGCTCCGAAGAGCTGCCCGATCGACAGGAAGAGGAAGCTGGCGACCCCGTTGGCGAGGGCGATGGTGCCCTGTCCCACCACGTACCGGCCGACCGATGCGCTGATCTGCTCCGCGAGGTCGGAGAAGCGGGCTCGTTTGGAGGCGGGAACGAGGCGGTACAGCCCGCGCTTCATGTTGGACAGTGAGGCGACGAAGTACAGGGTGAGGATCAGGATGATGACGAAGCCGGTCGCCCCACTCGCGATCCCGACGCCGACCGAAAGCAAGCCGCCGCCGATCGTCGACACGTTGTTGCGCAACCAGTTGCCGGACTGAGTGATCAAGTCGTTCAGGTTGATCCAGTCGGGAAGGCTCTTCTGGGTGTCCCTGATCCAGGTCGCCCTCGTAACCGTGGCGATGAAGTCTGGAAGGCTCGAGATGAGGTTGTTCACCTGGTCGACGATCACCGGCACAACGGCGAAGATGAGCCCGACGAAGACGGCGAGAATACCGATGAGCACCGTGAGAATCGCCAGCGACCGGGGGAACCTGTGGCGTTCGAGCCAGGAGACGGCCGGGTCGATGCCGAGGGCGAGGAACAGCGCCGCTCCGATGTAGGTGAGAATCGTCGACAGGGACGCCACCGCGCCACCGATGCCGACGGCGACGAGCACTCCCAGCCCGCCGAGCAGGCCGAGACGGAAGGCGTTTTGGATCTTCACTGCGACTCCCGTGAGTAGAAGAAGGGTTGCCCGTTCAGAGGCTACTTATCGGTTGCAACCTTCTCTGCCTGAGACAGTACCGTCCGGAGGCTCTCGAAGTAACCCGCCACGGCCTCGCGCTCGATGCGGATCTGGGACAGACGCTCCTCGGCATCCGCGACGAGATCTGCGGTGCGCTTGTCCGCATCCTTGACCATGGCCCTGGCGCGCGCCTCGGCGTTGGAGATGATCTCCGCCGCCTCGTTGCCCGAGCGATCGCGGAGCTCGCGGGCTTCGGCCTTGGCGTCCACATCGATCGCGTCTGCTTCCGCGCGCTTCTCCCCGGTGATCCGGATCGCATCGGCCAGCTGGGCATTCGCCTCGTCGAGGTACTTCTGGGTCTGGGCGACCGCCTCCTGGTGCTTCGCCAGGAACTCCTTCTCGGCCTCGTCCCGCCGGGCCTTCAGCTCCACGTCGAGATCGGTTCGCGCCTGCTCGGAGTCGAGGGCGAGACGGTTGCGCGCCTCGGCGGTGTCGTGGATGAGCGAGGCACGGGTCTGCTCGACCTCGCGGGTGACATCCGCGCGCAACTGCTCCACTTCGCGGGCGACATTGGTGCGTTGCTCTTCGACGTCGTGCTCCAGCTCGGCCCGCGCTGCGGCGAGTTCCGCCTCGAGTTTCGCGCGCGCCTCGGTGGTCTCCTGTTCGAGTTCGGCGCGAGCGCGCTTGACCTCGAGGGCGAGCTTGGCCTTGGCCGCCTTCGCGTCCTGCGTGATGGTGGCCGCGGCAGCGGAGCGATCCTGCTGCACCTTCGCCTGGGCTGCGGCGCTCTCCTGTTCGATGGCCGCGCGTGCGGCGGTGGTCTCCTGCTCGAGCGCATCCCGCGTCGTAGCGGTGTCGAGGGCGAGAGCATCGCGAGCGGCTGTGGTCTCCTGCTCGAGGGCGGCGCGTGCGGCGGCGGTCTCCTGCTCGAGCGCGACCCGATCCGCCTCCGTCTGCTGTTCGAGTGCCGTGCGCGCCGCCTCGGTCTCCTGTTCGAGGGCGATGCGTGCGGCGGTGGTCTCCTGCTCCAGGGCGGCGCGTGTCTCGGCGGTACGCCGGGCGAGGGCATTGTGGGCATCCGCCATCTCGCTCTCGAGCACATTGCGCTTCTCGGTGCTGTCGAGCTCGAAGGCGGTTCGCGCCTCGTCGATCTCGCGGGCCAGCTCGGCGCGCTGTGTCTCCGTCGAACGCTCCAGTTCGATGCGTGCCGCCTGGGTGTCCCGTTCGAGATCGGTGCGCTGCTGTTCGGTGTCGCGCGCCAGGTCGCCCCACTGCTTCTCGGCTTCGCTGGTGAACTCGGTGCGACCGAGCTCCGTCTCCCGGGCGAGCGCGGCGGCGGCATCCCGTGCCTCGCTCATCTCCCGCGTGGCGACGGCCTTGAGTTCTGCGGCCTCCCGCTCTGCCTCGGCACGAACGGCGGCGGATTCACGCTTGGCGGTGGCGCGGGCCTCTGCGGCCTCGGTGGCGACGGCACCCCGGATGGCGGCGGCGTCCCGCAGGGCGTCCTGCGTTATCGTCTCGGCTTCGGCGCGAGTGCGCTCCAGCAGCTCGGAGGCTTCGGAATTCGCCGAATCGAGGATGCGGCCGACCGTCGCGTGCGCGTCGGCCAGGCTCTTGTCGGCGCTCTCCATCGCGTCGGTGCGCAGCTTGGTGACCTCGGCCTGCACACCGCTCCGCAATTTCTCGGCATCGATGTCGGCCTGGCTGATGAGCCTCGTCGACTGTTCCTCGGCGACGCGGAGCGTGTTCTCGAGTTTGGTGCCGAGCCCGCTGTAGGTGGGACTGCCGGTCTCTTCGATCTCGGCCTGGAGGTCATCGACCGTCGCGTGAAGGCGTTTGAGCTCCTTGGCCGCCTCGGCCTTGTCGCTGTTGGCCTTGATCAGCTCGCGCCGGAGATCCTGGATCGCACTGTCCACCTCGTCGCGGTTGTACCCGCGCATCGCCGTGGTGAAGGTCTCGTCGTCAGTGGCCACGCTGTCTCCTCGTGAGTGATTTTGCCCGGGCGCGAACAGAGTCATGGCCGGAACCATCCGAGTTTAGCGTGAGAGTGCGGCCGCGCCCCGGCCCGTTTCGGGGGCCAGAACGCCCTGTTTACGGGGGTCTGGTGGCTATGGTGAGGCGGTTCTCAGGGTCGCTAGGCTATTCTTGAACGTCTTTGCCTGTTGCCACACGGACTTTTCAGTCAGTCCTACGGGCCTCTTGGCGTCACCCGATGTCGCCCTCCGCCGCTTGCGCGCTGGAGGCGGCGGTGTCGCGGGAGATGCCGACCGCCGGTCGCCCACGGCAACACGAGAGGAGTAACCAACGTGCGTTTCATCGCCGCGATCATCAGTTTTGTGATTGCATTCGGGCTCATCGCCTACGGTATCGCCCAGCGCACCGTGCTCGCCGAGGCCGACAGCATCACCGCCTCGGAGACCTTCACCACGAAGGCCCCGGTCACCATCGTCAACTCCTCGACGCTCAAGTCCCTTCCGGGCCGCCAGGAGATCCATGTCAGCGGCGCGAAGAAGATCTTCGCGGCCTATGGTCGCACCGACGACGTGTTGGCCTGGGTCGGTGATGCGAGTTACAACCGGGTCGGTTTCAACAGTGCCAAGTCGACGCTCACCTCTCGCCTCGTCGAAGGCAAGACCTCCCAGGTGCCCAACCCACAGGGCTCCGACCTCTGGCTCGACCAGTTCAGCGAGACCGACAGCCTCGACTTCACGGTGAACGTTCCCGACAACATCTCGGTGATCATCGTGTCCGATGGCACGAGCGCGGCTCCCAGCACCCTCTCCATCCGGTGGCCTCTCGACAACCGCACCCCGTGGTCCGGACCCCTGATCGTTGGCGGGATCGTGCTGCTGATCGTCGGTCTCGCTCTCTACCTCTGGGGTCTCGCGCACCTGCGCCGTTCTCGCGGACCCCGGAGGAAGACTCCCAAGATGCCCAAGGTCCCTCGCCAGCGCAGCTACCGGCCGCGCAAGCCGAAGGCCCTCGCGCCTACCGGTTCCCGCCGGTCCAACCGCAGGCGGATGGTCGCGATCGTGCCGGTTCTGCTGATCGGTGGCCTCACCCTCAGCGGATGCACGCCCGATTCGTGGCCCGACTTCGGGCCGGGCGCGGCATCTGCCACTCCGACTCCATCCGCCACGGCCGCTGCCGCCGATGTCTCGCCTCCCGCCGTGACGGTTCCCCAGTTGAGGGTGATCCTCGCTCGCATCTCGGCTGTCGCCGCCAAGGCGGATGCCGATAAGGACGTCGACCTGGCCAAGACCCGCTTCGACGGTGCGGCGCTCGACCTTCGCGCCGCGAACTACGCCATCCGCAAGGTGGATGACACGCAGGCCGCGCTCGCCGCCATCCCGGCCAGCAGTGCAACCGTGATCCTGCCGCAGCTGCAGGATGCCGGCAAATGGCCGCGGGTCGTCTTCACGGTCGTGCAGAACCCCACCGACAAGAAGGTGCCACCGGTGGGACTGATGCTCGAGCAGAAGACACCGCGATCCGACTACAAGGTCGAGTACGCGACTGCCCTCGAGGCCGGAGTGGTACTGCCCAAGCTGGCCGCGAAGGAGGTCGGTGCACCCCGCCTCGATCCCGATGTCAAGCTGCTCGAGCTTGCACCGTCCAAGATCGCACTCGCCTATGGCGACATTCTCGAGAAGGGTCCGACGAGCGAGTCCGCGAAGTACTTCGACACCTCCAATGACAAGCTCATCGGGCTGATCGGTCTCGAATACCGCAAGTCGCTTCAGGCGGCATTGCCGGCCACCGCAAAGATGGAATTCGCCAATAGCGTCGGTACCTACGACAGCATTTCGCTCGGCAGCAACGACTCGGGCGCCATCGTGGCGGTCAATCTCAACGAGACCGTGACGGTGACTCCGGTCGAAGCGGGTGCCGCGGTCAACCCAGAGGGGCAGGTGAAGTCGCTCTCCGGCGTCACCGGGTCCACCAAGGGCACGGTCGCGGTCTACAGCGATCAACTCTTGTTCTACGTCCCCAGTTCGACGAGCAAGGAGAAGATCTCCCTGCTCGGTTTCGCGACCGGTCTCACCTCGGCCAAGGAGCTCCCGTGACCTCGATTCCCCCCGCAAGCCGCGCCAACCTGCGCGGCGCCGTCGACCTCTCGTCCCTGGTGCGTCCGCCGGCGGCCCCAGCGGGGTCCGCTCCCGGGCCGGCGGCCTCGGTGCCGTCCCTCGTGGTCGAATCCTCCGATGCATCCTTCACTGCCATCCTCGATCTCTCGCAGACCGTTCCGGTGGTCGTCGAGCTGTACGTCGGTGAGCCATCGGCCACTCTCATCCGCGCCGTCACCTCGTACGCGGGTCGCCTCGTGCTCGCAACGGTGGATGCCGCGGCCAATCCCCAGCTGACGCAGGCCTTCCACGCTGCGGCCGCACCCACCGTCGCTGCGGTGGTCGGCGGACGCCCCATCGCACTCTATGAGGGCGAGCTGCCGGAGGCGGATGTGACGCAGGTGCTCGACCAGTTGCTGACTCTCGCCGCCCAACAGAACGTCACCGGCACTGTCGAGCCGCCGGAGCCGGGCGCGGAGCCCGCCGAGCCGGTCGAGGAACCGCTGCCGCCGCACCACCAGGAGGCGTACGACGCGATCGCCGCTGGGGACTTCGACACGGCCATCCGCGAGTACAAGACGGCCATCGCCCAGGACCCGCGTGATCAGCTCGCTGTGGCCGGGCTCGCACAGGTGTCGCTGCTCTCCCGCCTCGGCACCGCATCAGCGTCCGAGATCCGGGATGCCGCTGCTGCGGCTCCGACCGACCTCGACGCCCAGCTCGCCGTCGCCGACCTCGATACCTCCGGTGGGCACCTCGAAGACGCGTTCGGACGCCTTCTCGAACTATTCCCCACCCTCGACCAGCCGGGCAAGGATCGGGTCCGCACCCGCCTCCTCGACTTCTTCGAGATCGCCGGCGGGGATGACCCCCGCGTGGTCTCCGCTCGCCGTCGCCTGACGGGGCTGCTCTACTAGCTCGGCAACCCTGGAGCTACCGAGCTACCGAGCTACCGAGCTACCGAGCTACCGAGCCGCCGAGCGACTTAGCCACTCGGTGGCCGCCTTCGGCCGCGTTCAGCGCCCCGTGAGGAGCGATGTCGCCGCGTGACGTCGCCCAGAGCACCGCCGCGCGAAAAGACACCCGCGCCCATAAGTTCGGGCGCGGGTGTCACTCACTGCAGCGCCAGCTAGCGTCGCAGCTTGAGCCACAGGCCGGCCAGCGGCGGCAGGGTGACCTCCGCGGAGGCCGGACGACCGGCCCAGGGCGTGTCGGTGGCCTCGACCGCGCCGAAGTTGCCGACCCCCGAGCCGCCGTACTCCGAGGCATCCGTGTTGAGGATCTCGTCCCAGATGCCCGCGAACGGGAGCCCGACGCGATAGGGCCCGACGGTATTGCCGCCGAAGTTCATGAGCACCGCGATGGGGTTGCCGTGGTTGTCCCAGCGCAGGAACGACACGGCGTTGTGCTCGGCGTCACCCGCGTCGATCCATTCGAACCCGCCCGGGTCGTTGTCGCGAGACCACAGCGACGGCTGGTCGCGGTAGACCCGGTTCATCTGGCTGACCAGGGTGAGCAGTCCGCGGTGGATCGGCTGGTCGAGGATCCACCAGTCGAGCCCGCGCTCTTCGCTCCACTCCGAGGGCTGCCCGAATTCGGACCCCATGAACAACAACTGCTTGCCCGGATGCGACCACATGAACGCGAGATAGGCGCGCAGGTTCGCGAGCTTCTGCCACTGGTCGCCGGGCATCTTGTGCAGCAGTGACCCCTTGCCGTGCACGACCTCGTCGTGGCTGATCGGCAGCAGGAAGCTCTCGGTGAAGGCGTAGACCATGCTGAACGTGATCTCGTTGTGGTGGTAGGAACGGTACATGGGGTCTTCCTCCATGTACGAGAGGCTGTCGTGCATCCAGCCCATGTTCCACTTCAGGCCGAAGCCGAGGCCGGAACCGCCCGTCGGCTTCGTGACTCCCGGCCACGCTGTCGATTCCTCGGCGATCATCACGATGCCGGGGTTGCGCTTGTAGGCCGTGGCGTTCACCTCCTGAAGGAAGCTGATCGCCTCGAGATTCTCCCGCCCACCGTTGACGTTCGGCAACCAGTCATCCGCTTCGCGGGAATAGTCGAGGTAGAGCATCGACGCGACGGCATCGACCCGGAGGCCGTCGATGTGAAAGTCCTCGAGCCAATAGGTGGCGTTGGCGACGAGGAAGTTGCGCACCTGTGAGTCGCCGAAGTTGAACACCAGGGTGCCCCAGTCGCGCTGCTCGCCGCGCCGTGGGTCGGAGTGCTCGTACAGCGGCTGGCCGTCGAAGTTGGCCAGGGCCCATTCGTCCTTGGGGAAATGGGCCGGAACCCAGTCCATGATCACGCCGATGTCGGCCTGGTGGAGGCGGTCGATCAGGTAGCGGAGGTCGTCCGGATGCCCGAACCGGCTGGTCGGCGCGAAATAGCCGGTCACCTGGTAGCCCCACGAGCCGCCGAAGGGGTGCTCTGCCAGCGGCATGAACTCGACGTGGGTGAACGCTGTCTCCTGCAGGTAGGGGATCAGCTCGTCCGCCAGCGTGCGATAGTCCAGGCCGGGGCGCCACGATCCGACATGAAGTTCGTAGACGCTCATCGGGGAATTGTGCGGATCGCGCTCGGCCCGCCGACGCATCCACTCGGAGTCGCCCCATTCGTAGAGTGTCTGGCCCACCTTCGACGCGGTCGCCGGGGGCACCTCGGTGTAGCGGGCCATCGGGTCGGCGCGCTGCACCCAGCGACCGTCCGCGGTGAGGAGCTCGAACTTGTAGGAGGTGCCGGGAGCGAGCCCGGGCACGAAGAGCTCCCAGACGCCGTTGTCGTCGAGGCGACGCATGGCGTGGCCGAGGCCGTACCAGCCGTTGAAGTCGCCGAGCACGCGAGCGGCCCTGGCGTGCGGTGCCCAGACCGAGAAGCTCGTGCCGGCCACATCCTCGTGCGGCCGGAAGTGTGCGCCGAACACCTGCCAGAGCTGCTCGTGGCGGCCCTGGCCCCAGAGGTAGAGGTCGATCTCTCCCACCGAGGAGACGAACCGGTACGGGTCATCCGTCACCCAGTCCGGTCCGTTCGAGTAGGTCGTCTCGACCTGGTAGGCCTGACCGACGCCGGGCGCGTATCCCTGCCAGAGGCCGTCGGAGAGGTGGCTGAGTGCTACGCGGCTTCCGTCGGCACGGATCGCGGTCACCGAATCCGCCAGCGGACGGATGACGCGGATGACGAAGCCGTCTCCGAGCGCATGCTGGCCGAGGGTCTCGTGCGGGTGGGGGTGACGGCCCTCCACCAGCGCCGCGATGTGATCGGGGTGCAGCGTCGGGAGGGTCGGAACGACGGCGCTGGCGGCCGCCTTCGTCGACACCTTCTTGGCGGCGGGTTTCTTCGCGGCCGGTTTATTCTCCGCGGGGGCCTTCACCGCTTTGTCCGCCGGTACTTTAGCCGCGGGCGTCTTCTTGGGGGGAGTGGACGGGTCCTTCGCCATTTACTTGCCTCTCGGGAGTTCGACACGCAGGATGTGCACGGGTTCGACAAAGGCGTCGAGCCGCACGAAGTTCTGCTGGCCCCAGGTGAATTTCTGCCGGGTGATGAGGTCGGTCACCTCGAACGGCTCGTCCGGATCGACACCGAACCGGGTGGGATCGAGGTAGACGGTGGTCTCCCGGGCCGAATGCGGATCCAGGTTGGCGACGACGATGATGGCATCCCCCCGGCCGGAGCGGGTGAACGATCCGTCGAGGTACTTGCTGTAGACGAGAATCGACTCGTCGTCGCTCCAGTGGATGTCCAGATTGCGCAGTTGGCGCAGGGCCGGATGCTCCGCCCGGATCTTGTTCAACTGGGTGATGTACGGCGCGAGGGACTTGCCCGCAGCCTCCGCGGCTCCGAAGTCCCGCGCCTTGTACTGGTATTTCTCGTTATCGATGTTCTCTTCGGAGCCGGGTCGGGCCACGTTCTCGAACAACTCGTACCCGGCGTAGACGCCCCAGCTCGGCGATGCCGTCGCCGCGAGCGCCGCGCGGATCTTGTAGGCCGGCGGCCCCCCGAACTGCAGGAACTCGGTGAGGATGTCCGGGGTGTTGACGAAGAGGTTCGGGCGGAAGTACGCCGAGTGCTCATGTGAGATCTCGGTGAAGAACTCCTCGAGCTCCACCTTGGTGTTGCGCCAGGTGAAGTAGGAATAGGACTGCTGGAATCCGGCCTGTCCGAGCGAATACATCATGGCGGGCCGGGTGAACGCCTCGGCGAGGAAGACCACGTCGGGGAATTCCGAGTTCACCTGGTGCAGCATCCATTCCCAGAACTGCAGTGGCTTGGTGTGCGGGTTGTCCACCCGGAAGATGTTCACTCCGAGCCCGATCCAGTACTTGACGATGCGCAAGACCTCGGTGCGGATGCCGATGGGATCGTTGTCGAAGTTGATCGGGTAGATGTCCTGGTACTTCTTCGGCGGATTCTCCGCATAGGCGATCGACCCGTCCGGCAGGGTGGTGAACCACTCGGGGTGTTCGACGACCCAGGGATGGTCGGGCGAGCACTGCAAGGCGAGGTCGAGGGCCACTTCCAGGCCGTTCTTCTTCGCCGTATCGACGAAGGCTTCGAAGTCCTCCACGGTGCCGAGGTCGGGATGGATGGCGTCATGCCCGCCGTCGTTCGACCCGATGGCCCAGGGGGATCCGGGATCCTGCGGGCCCGGGTTCAGCGTGTTGTTCGGTCCCTTGCGGAAGCTCACGCCGATCGGGTGGATCGGAGGAAGGTAGATCACGTCGAAGCCCATTCCGGCGACGTTGGGAAGACGGCGCGCGGCGGTGCGGAACGTGCCGCTCGTCCAGCTGCCGTCCTTGCCCTGTCTCGCCCCCTCCGAGCGCGGGAAGAACTCGTACCAGCTGCCGGCACCGGCGCGGGTGCGTTCGACCCGCACCTCGAGCGGAAGGCTCAGCGTGGTGAGGCTCGCGAGTGGCTTCTTCTCGATCTCGGCCGTGACCCGGGGATCGAGCGCCACCTCGAATCGTGCGGCGGGCGACAGGCTCTTGGTCCCCATCACCTTTGCCGCATCCTTCAGGATCTTGTTGGTGGGATCCGCTTTCACCGCGCGTGCGAGAAGGCCGGTGCCCATCAGGAGCATGAGTGTGACGTCGATGCCCGCCGGAATCTTGATGTCGGCGTTATGGAGCCAGGTCGCCCAGTCGTCGTTCCAGGCCTGAACGCTGTAGACCCAGGTGCCCTGCACATCGAGGAGGACTTCGACCTCCCAGCGGTCGAAGCCGACACCGACCTCGTGCATCCGGTGCTTCGACTGGACGCCCTCGGGCGTGGAGAGGAGGAGGTCGACACCCAGGATGTCGTGTCCCTCCTTGAAGACGGTGGCCTGGAACGGCACCACCTCGCCCACGAAGGCTTTCGCTGGCCAGTTATTGTCGGGCTGCTGAGGAGCGAGCTCCCGAATCGGAATGCGGCCCATCTTTGGTTCGTAGACATTGGTCACTGTTCGACCGTACCGGCTCTGCAAAAGAATCTCTCCCCCCTTGACTCCTGTGCCGCTCCCCGCGTTTTTGTGGAAACGGTTGCAGCCCCGTCTCCAATCCTTAACTTTCTGCCCCTAGGGTGTAACGGTGAAGGCTATCCGTCGTTTTACCGTCCGCACCGTTCTCCCCGAGGTTCTTGCACCGCTGGAGGAGCTCGCTACCAATCTCCGCTGGTCCTGGCACCTCCCGACCCGGCGCCTGTTCGAAGACATCTCGCCCGAACTGTGGGAGTCGAGCGCGCACGACCCCATCGGCCTCCTCGGCGAGATCGAGCCGGCCCGCCTGCAGGAGCTCGCCGCCGACCAGGCTTTCGTCGACCGGGCCGCGAACCTTGCTCAGGACCTGCACACCTACCTCACCGAGCCGCGCTGGTACCAGCAGACGGTGACGGATGCCGCCCCCAAGGCGATCGGTTACTTCTCGCCCGAGTTCGGCATCGCCGCTGCTCTTCCGCAGTACTCCGGCGGTCTCGGCATCCTCGCCGGCGACCACCTCAAGAGCGCCTCCGACCTCGGAGTGCCGATCATCGGTGTCGGACTGTTCTACCGCTCCGGCTACTTCGCCCAGTCCATCTCCCCGGACGGCTGGCAGCAGGAGTCCTATCCCGTGCTCGACCCCGACGGGCTGCCGCTCTCGGTCTTGCGTCACCCGGATGGCACCGCGGCCCAGGTCGCCCTCGCGCTCCCCGGAGGGCGCGCGCTCTACGCGCGCATCTGGCAGGTCGCCGTCGGGCGTATCCGCCTGCTGCTGCTCGACACCGACATCCCGGAGAACGAGGATGCGTTGCGCTCGGTCACCGACCGCCTCTACGGCGGCGGCGGCGAGCATCGCCTGCTGCAGGAGCTGCTGCTCGGCATCGGTGGCGTGCGCGCCATCAAGCTCCTCACCGAGTTGACGGATGCGGATGCCCCCGAGCTGTTCCACACCAATGAGGGCCACGCCGGATTCCTCGGCCTGGAGCGCATCAGTGACCTCATCGGTGAGGGCCTGTCCTTCGACGAGGCCCTGCAGGTCGTGCGCGCGGGCACCGTGTTCACGACCCACACGCCGGTGCCGGCCGGCATCGACCGGTTCGACTCCTCGCTGGTGCAGCAGTACTTCTCCACCGATCTGCTTCCCGGTGTCGAGGTAGACGATGTGCTCGCCCTCGGCTCCGAGAACTACGAGGGCGGTGCGGCCAACACCTTCAACATGGCGGTGATGGGACTTCGTCTCGGGCAGCGTGCCAACGGCGTCTCGCAGCTGCACGGTGAGGTGAGTCGCGGAATGTTCGGGGCGCTGTGGCCCGGCTTCGACGCCGACGACGTGCCGATCACCTCGGTGACGAACGGCGTGCACGCGCCCAGCTGGACCGACCCCTCACTCGTGGCGCTCGCCGCCGACCGTCTCGGCACCTCCGACACGACGACTGCAGACTGGGCCTCCGAAGCGGTGAGCGACGCAGACCTGTGGAATGTCCGCAACGGCATGCGCCAGCAACTGGTGACCGATGCCCGCTCCCGCGTCTCCGACGCCTGGGGAGAGCAGAACCCCGGCATCGGTGATCCGTCCTGGTTCTCGCAGCTTTTGGATCCCGATGTGCTGACGATCGGGTTCGCTCGTCGCGTTCCCACCTACAAGCGCCTCACGCTGATGCTCCACGACCCGGAACGCCTGCGTTCCATCCTGCTCTCCAAGGAACACCCGGTTCAGATCGTGATCGCGGGCAAGTCGCATCCCGCCGATGACGAGGGTAAGCGCCTCATCCAGAAGCTGGTGGAGTTCTCCCAGGAGCCGGAGATCCGCAAGCGCATGGTCTTCCTTCCCAACTACGACATAGCGATGGCCCAGTTGCTTTACCCGGGCACGGATGTCTGGCTGAACAACCCCCTTCGCCCGCTCGAAGCCTGCGGCACCTCCGGCATGAAGGCGGCGCTCAACGGCTCGCTCAACCTGTCCATCCTGGATGGCTGGTGGGCCGAGTTCTACGACGAGGAGAACGGCTGGGCCATCCCCAGCGCCGACTCTGCCGGAGATTCCGCCGAGCGCGACAAGCTCGAGGCCGACTCCATGTACGACCTGATCGAGCACCAGATCGCCCCGCGGTTCTATGACCGTGGTGCCGATGGTGTGCCGACGCGGTGGGTGGAGTCGATCCGCCACACGCTGTCGACACTGTCGTTCGAACTTTCGGCCGACCGCATGGTGCGCGAGTACGTGCAGCGGCTCTACGTGCCATCCGCCGTCGCGCATCGCACGATCTCGGCCGACAACTACGCTCCGGCACGCGCCCTCGCCGCATGGAAGTCGAAGGTCACGGCGGCCTGGCCCCACGTATCGGTCGCGCACGTGGAATCCGGCGGAGTGGATGCCGTGCCGCAGGTCGGCGACGAGCTGCACGTGCGCGCCCACGTCAACCTGGCCGGACTGACGCCCGCGGACGTGTCGGTGGAGGTCGTCTACGGGCGCGCCAGGGAGAACGACCGCCTGGAGAACCCGCACAGTGTGGAACTCACGCCCTCGCCCACCGTCGGTGATCCGGCACAGTTCGCCGGCACTGTCACGCTCTCGCGGGCAGGCAGCTTCGGTTACAACGTACGTGTGGTGCCGCGCCATCCGCTGCTGGCGAGCCCGGCGGAACTCGGGTTGATCGCCGTCGCGTCGTGACGCTCGGACGGCAATAACCGTGCCACAGCGCCCCCGGCGAATCGCCGGGGGCCCTGTCGCTGTTCGGTGATCCGCCCTTGGGTCGCCCCGGAGCCGCTTTCCGCGGGCGCCGCGCGCGGCTGAGGGCGGACTCGGAGGCCGACACCCCGTGCGCGTGATCGCGACTCACGGAACATCCGTCGGAGGTCCGCTGCGGGACTGGCGCGCCGAAAAATCCATGCATACGCACCTACCCCTCCGGATGTCCGTTGTACCCGGCGGACCCAGACGTGTACCCCACTGCCAAGAGTGGCGGAATGCCAAAATTGCGGATTCCGTTGAATCCGCAAAGATCGGGTGCCTATTTCATCGTTTTCTGAGCATCCAACGATTATTTGAGTGGCGATTCCGGTATATCGCTGTGCCCTACTCTGGGGGTGCATGGAGGATAGACAACTTGGTCTGTCCTACGTAGTCTTCTTTATGGGGAAGGTGCCCGACGGAAACCGCAAGGTGAAACCGGAGGGCAGGACAGCCGGTCGGTCTCATCGATCCGGCCACACAGACTCGGGGCATCGTGCCGATCACGACGCTCCTGCCGCGCTGCGGCACAGAACAACCGGCGAGCTTCGGCGCGCCCCACCCGACATCAACGGTGTCGCGAAAGGAACGAAAATGAACAAGCTCTTCAAAGGTGCAATCGCCGGCGCAGCTGGTGTCGCCCTCCTCCTCGGCGGTGCAGGCACCTTCGCCCTCTGGAACTCGAGCGCGACGGTCACCGGCGGAAACATCGTCGCGGGCAACCTGCTCGTCGCCGACTCCGGCACCGCCGGCACCTGGACCGCGAACGGAACCACGATCACCCTCGCAACCTTCAAGGCCGTCCCCGGTGACGTGCTCAAGTTCACCAAGACCGTGAACGTCACCGCATCGGGCAACAACCTGGTCGCGACCCTCGGACTCGGAACGGCTTCGATCACGGGAGCCACCACTGCAGCAGCCGACACCGCTCTCGCCGGCTACCTCACCGCGAACACCGTTCTCGGTGCTACCGGCTCGGCCATCACCGGAGCCGGCCCGACCTACACGGTCACCCCCGGAACCGCCGGCATCGCGTCCTCCCCGGTCACCGTCACGGCGACCATCACCTTCCCGAAGTCCACCACCGCCGGCGCCGAGAACGACGCCAAGCTCGGCTCGGTGAACCTCAACAACCTGACGGTCACTCTCACCCAGAACTAGTCAGACCCGCGCAGGTGCCCACCACCCGAAGGTGGGCACCTGTGCGAGTGGCCTCGGCCGTATTCACTCCTCACATTCACAACATTCGGAAAGGGCGGTGCCACTGATGACTACTCTCACCGGCACCGCCCCTTCCCGTGGGGGACGACATGTCGCCCGCCGCAGCATCCGCACCCTGTTCTCGGTGCGCTCGATGGTCACGACGACCTTCGCCCTCATCCTCGCCATCGGCCTCGCCGGTGTCGCCACCGGTGGCACCTACGCCCAGTGGAACAAGTCGCAGGCCACGGCATCCAACGGGGCGATCTCCGCCGGATCTGCTGACCTCACGGTTTCGACAGCCCTTGCGATGCCCACGACGGCGATGTACCCGGGCGCGGTGCTCTACGGTTCGGCCGTACTGACTAACACGGGAACGATCCCTCTCACCCTCCGCACCAGCGGCCTCGCCGTGCCGACCTCCACCCCCTTCACGCAGGCACTCAGCTTCGGATTCGCCACCGCATCGACCGCGGCGAACTGCAGCGCGGGGACCGTGACATCCGCGTGGGTCTACAGCACCTTCGCTGCCCCCTCGGTTGCTACCATCGGAACAGCACTCCCCGTCGGCCAGTCGTCGGTTCTCTGTGTCTCCGTGAAGTTCTCGGGTTCGCCGGCCAACTCCACTCAGGGGCAGAGCGCACTGAACTTCACTGCCACCATCGACGGGATCCAGAATTGAGTACGCCAGGCTCTTCACGTCGCGCGGCGCGCATCCGGGTTCCCCGGGGTGCGATCATTGCGGGGCTCACGGCATTCCTCGTTCTCGCCAGCACCGGCATCGCGGCAGCCGTGTGGACCTCTGCGTCATCGTCGCTCGGCGGCACCGTTTCGGCCGGCACCCTGTCCGTCACCATCGCGCCGACGGATGTCGCCAACCTCAGCGCGATCTATTCGCCCTCGGTGCTCTCCCATACCGCCGCCATGCCCGTCACCAACTCCGGTACCGTGCCGGCGGACTACACCGTCGAGGTGAAGGCTGCCGCGAACGGACTCTCGAACGCGACCACGCTCAGCGGCTGGCTCGTCACGACCGCCTCACAGTGCACCGCGACCTCCGCCGTGGGAACCCAGTCGGGCAGCGCAGTGCTCTCCACCGGGCTCTCGACGACAGATTCCGTTGCCGTCGGCGCCGTCGACATCTTCTGTGTGCGAACCACGATCCCCGCGACCTATGCTACGACCGTAGGACCCGCGTCGATTCCGACCGTGACTCTCTCCTACTCCCAGGGTTCGTGGAACGGCAGTTCTTCCGCTACGGCGACCCAGACGGTAGCCGATACCGTCGCGCCGACCACGCCGGGACGACCCGCAGCGTCCGCGACTTCCGCGGCAAAGACGACCCTCACCTGGGCGGCCTCGACCGACAACGTGGCCGTCGCGAGCTACGACGTCTACCGGGGTGGCACGCTCCTGGGCTCTGTCGCGGCACCGACCGTCTCTTTCACCGACACGGGACTCACCGGCGGCACGAGGTATTCGTACACGGTGAAGGCCCGGGATGCGGCGGGTAACGTCTCGGCGGCATCCTCCTCCCGGAGTGTGACCACGACGGCCTTCGACACCTCGGTCAACTACCAGGTCAAGTTCACCTCGGCAAACCTCTGCGTCGACGGGGGAGTCTCACCCGGGGCTAACGGCAACAATCTCGTGACGCTGGCCTGTCAGACCGGTCGAAGCCAGACCTGGCAGTTTGTGAACGTCTCCGGCGCGGACTACAAGATCTTCTCCACCGCGACTCCGAATCTCGTCTGGGATATCAGCGGAGCGAGCACGACCGATGGCTCGTCGGCAATCACCTGGAACTGGTCCGGCAACAACAACCAACTCTGGACCATCACCTCCGAGGGCAACGGAAAGGTGCACGTCACCAGCGTCAACAGCGGAAAGTGCCTGGCCCTCAAGAGCAACACCGCCGGGACCCAGGTGCAGCAGTACACCTGCGATGGCACCGCGACCCAGACCTTCACGCTGACGCAGGTGCCGTGATGCGCTCGCGAATCGCAGCCGTCGCGGCGATGGTCGCCGTCGCATCCGCCCTCGTGCTCGGGGGAACGGTTGCCCCAGCATCCGCTGCTGCGGACGGCGTGTTGGTGAGTCGTGACGGCGTCACCTTCGCTCCGACCCTCGACGGCGGGCTCTTCGACGGGGCCGGGATGCTCGTTCCGGGGCAGTCCGTGAGTCGCTCGCTCTACATCCGCAATCCCTCCGGCTCGGCCTCCGCGCTGCGGGTGAGTATCCGAAACCTCGTGTCCACCTCGACGGTGTTCGCCGAGGGAGTGAGTCTCAGCTCGCTCGATTCGGTGCCCGGCTCGACACCGGTATCCCAGGCTCTGTCGACCCTCTCGCCCTGTGACGTGGTGAGCAGCGCAGCGTCCATCGCCGCGGGAGACACCGTGAAGCTCACGCTGACCTTCACCATGGCCGATCTCACCGCCAGCGTTGCTCAATCGGACCGGGCATCCCTCGACCTGATGGTCGCAATGCGGGATGCCGCGGCGGGCGCCTTCTCCGGATCGGCGTGCCGCGACGACGGCACCCTGCTCGCCAACACCGGCAGCTTTCGCACTGTCGCCTTCACGGGTGGCTCCCTGCCCGTGCCTCTGATCGCGGCTGGCGGTCTGCTGCTCGGAGTGGGAATGTTCCTGATTGTGGCCCGTCGTCGGCGACAATCAGAGGATGACTGACCACTCGAACCCAGACGGTGAATCCGCCGCGGGCGATCCGCCGCGGCGACCCCGCTCGGGCCCGCGTCGTGCCGACAGGGAGAAGGGCCTCGGCCATTACCTCGGCCTCGCGCTGAGCGGTGCCGTCCTCATCCTCGTGCTGGCGCTCGCGGCCCTGGTCGTCGTCATCCCGAAGCTGGCCGGGGGCATCCCGCTCACGGTCCTCACCAGCTCGATGATTCCGGGCTTTCCCCCGGGAACTCTGATCGTCGACGTGCCGGTGAAGACCGACGAGCTGAGAATCGGGGATGTCGCGACCTACCAGATCGTCTCGGGCAAGCCCGGCGTCATCACCCATCGCATTATCGCCATCCACAACGATTCGAACGGCACCCGCACCTTCCAGTTCAAGGGCGACAACAACAGCCAGCCCGATCCGGGGGAGATCCTCGCCGACCAGGTGAGGGGGCGGGTCTGGTATTCGCTTCCCTACTTCGGCTATGTCAATAATGCTGTCAACGGGGAGAACAGGACCTGGATCGTACCGGTCGTCGCCGGGCTGCTCTTCGCCTATGCGGCCTATACGGTGGCGACGGCGATCGCCTCAGCGCGTCGGCAGAAGCGCCGGAGAGCCCGCCGCACGGCATCCTCGCCGCCCAGCGCGCCGTGACTCAGTCGCGGGCGATGGGCGCGAGTCGAGCTGCCGTCGCCCGCACCAGGTCCTCCGGTGCGAGCTCGAGGTCGAATCCGCGGCGACCACCGGAGACGAAAATGGTGTCGAACAGCTCTGCGGTCTCGTCGAGCACTGTGCGCACCGCGGTCTTCTGACCGATCGGACTGATGCCGCCGACCACGTAGCCGGTGCGCCTCTCGGCCAGAGCGGGGTCCGCCATTGCCGCCTTCTTGCCCCCGAGCGCGCTGGCGAGAGCCTTGAGATCGAGTCTGCCGGAGACCGGCACGATCGCAACGGCAAGGCTGCCATCGACATCCGCAAGCAGCGTCTTGAAGACCCGTTCCGGCTCGATTCCGAGCACGGCCGCAGCCTCGAGTCCGAAGGAGGTGTTGGCGGAATCGTGCGCGTATTCGTGCTCGATGAAGGCGATCCCGAGAGCCGAAAGCGCCGAGGTCGCGGGGGTCGCGGTCACGACGAGTGTGCGAGGAACAACTGCATCGAGGCGGGGGCCAGTGTCAACTCCGAGCCGGGGGCGTGGGTCTCGGCCTCGGCGTCGTCATCCGCACTGTTCCAGAGCAGCTCATAGGATTCCACGCCCTCGTGCAGGGGCAGGCAGACCGTCTCCGGAGCTTCCAGTCCGTGCACGATGAGCAGGATGCGGTTGAACTCCTCGAACTCGGGAGTGGATGCCGCCAGGTACTGCAGGGTGCGTTCCTTGGGTGAATCCCAGTCCTCGATCGACATCGAGAGTCCCTCTTTGTTGAACCAGTCCATCTGGGTGGCCGATGGCACGGTCTCTCCGAAGATTCCGAAGCGGATCGGGCGCAGCGCCGGGTTCGCCCGGCGCAGCCCCAGCAGCTTCTGGGAGACCAGCAGCAGCTCATCCTGCCAGTCCTCACGCTCCCAGGGCAGCCACGTCAGCTCACTGTCATGACAGTAGGCGTTGTTGTTCCCCCGCTGGCTGCGACCGAATTCGTCACCGGCCGTGATCATCGGCAGGCCAGCCGAGAGCAGCAGGGTGCCGAGCAGGTTGCGGATCGCCTTCTCGCGCGCCGAGAGGATCGTCGCGTCGTGGGTCGGGCCCTCCACCCCGTAGTTGAACGAATGGTTGTTGTCCGTGCCGTCGCGGTTGTTCTCGCCATTGCCCAGATTGTGCTTCTGGTTGTAGGCGGTGAGGTCCGCGAGGGTGAAACCGTCGTGCGCGGTGACGAAGTTGACGGAGGCGAGCGGGCCGCGCTCCTGGGAGAAGACCCCCTTCGAGCCGGAGAGCTTCGACGCGAGCTGGCCGATCCCGATCGGGGCAACCCCCTCGGCCCGTGCCGCTCCGATGTCGGTCAGCCAGAAGTTGCGGGTGCGGTCACGGTAGTCGTCGTTCCACTCCGACCACGGTTCGGGGAAATTGCCGACCTGCCAGCCGCCCATCCCCACGTCCCAGGGTTCCGCGATCATCTTCACGCCCCGCAGCTCCGGGTCGGTGACGATGGCCTCGATGAGCGGATGATGCGGATCGAACTCCACCCGTTCGTCACGACCGAGGGTTGCGGCGAGGTCGAACCGGAAGCCGTCGATCTGTACTTCGTTGGCCCAGTACCGCAGCGAATCGAGCACGAGCCGCTGGGCGGCGGGTTGGGCGAAGTTCACGGTGTTGCCGCATCCGGTCACGTCGATGTAGTTGCCCCTGGAGTCCTGCCGATAATAGGAGGCATTGTCGAGGCCACGAAGGGACGTGGTCGGCCCCTCCTTGCCTTCCTCGGCGGTGTGGTTGTAGACCACGTCGAGCACGACCTCGAGGCCGGCTTCGTGAAGCAGTTTCACCATGCCTTTGAACTCCCGCAACACCGCGCCGGTGCCACCGAACTGTGCCTCGCGCGAGGCGTACTGCGCGTGGGGAGTGAAGAAGTTGAGGGTGTTGTAGCCCCAGTAGTTGCTGAGGCCCTGTTTGATGAGCCGCTGTTCGCTCACGAACTGGTGCACGGGCAGCAGTTGGATCGTCGTGACGCCGAGGTCCTTGAGATAGCTGATGGCCGTGTCGTGGGCAAGCCCCGCATAGGTGCCACGAAGCTCCTCCGGCACGGCCGGGTTGAGCTTCGAGATGCCCCGGGCGTGCGCTTCGTACAGCACGGTGTGGTCGAGCGGCACCTGGGGTTTGGTCGTGCCGTTCCAGTCGAAATCGTCGTCTTGCACGTACGAGCGCCAGTCCCCGGATGCCGTGCGGGCAAGGCCGCGGGCGTAGGGGTCGATGAGGTGCACGGCGGGATCGAAGCGGTGGGTCGGTCCGGTCGGTCCGGTCGCCCGCAGGGAATATCGAGTGCCGGCCACCAGGTTGGGCGAGGTGCCCCACCAGACGTCGCCGTCATCCTTCTGCAACTGGATGCTCTCGGCGACCCAGTTCGGGTCCTTGTTTCCGAAGATGCAGAGCTCGATGGCGGTGGCACTGGCCGACCAGACCCGCAGCACGCCGCCGGTGGAGGTCGCCCGGACACCGAGGTCGCGAAGCGGATCTGAGAGGGGCGCAACCGTCGAAATCGGCGAGTCGACGGTCGGATCGGTCACAGGCATGCGTTCTAGAGTAGAGACTCCGTGAGTCGTGCAGGTTACGGCGTGTGCGCAACTGGAGGTGTCATCCGTGCCCGTGTATCTCGACCATGCCGCCACCACCCCGATGCTTCCCGAGGCGATCGCCGCGTACACCGAGGCTCTCGGCATCGTCGGCAACCCGTCGTCCATCCACTCCCAGGGCCAGAATGCCAAGCGGATGCTGGAGGAGGCCCGGGAGCGCGTCGCGGAATCCCTGGGTTGTGACCCGATCGAGGTCGTCTTCACCTCCGGCGGAACGGAGTCGGTGAACCTCGCCGTGAAGGGGCTGTACTGGGCGCGGAACGCGAGCGGCACCCGTCCCAGGATCCTCGTGCCGCGCGGCGAGCACCATGCCACCATCGACACCGTCGAATGGCTGGAGCGTTACGAGGGCGCGATCATCGACTGGGTGCCGATCGACGAACTGGGCCGCGTGCGGGTGGACGCCCTCTCTGAGCTGCTCGAGCAACATGACGACGTAGCCCTGGTGACCCTGCTCTGGGCCAACAACGAGGTGGGCACCGTGCAACCGATCGCCGAGATCACCGCGCTCGCCGCCCGCCACGATGTGCCGGTGCATTCCGACGCGATCTCCGCCTACCGTCACGTGCCGATCGACTTCGCCGCCACCGGTCTCGCGGCACTGTCGGTCTCGGCGCACAAGATCGGCGGCCCGTTGGGCATGGGAGCCCTCGTTCTCGACCGTTCCGCCGTTGTCGTTCCGCTCATCCACGGGGGAGGGCAGCAGCGCGATGTGCGGTCAGGCACCCAGGACGTGCCTGCCGCGATCTCGTTCGGGGTGGCGGCGCAGCATCCGGTGGCCTCGTTCGCGTCGCTCCGGGACCGCCTCGTCGCCGGAGTCCGGGCGGCCGTGCCGTCGGCCGTGCTGCGCGGCGACCCCGATCCCGGTGCGCGCCTCGACAACAACGCCCACTTCACCTTTCCCGGCTGTGAGGGCGATTCCCTTCTCTTCCTCCTGGATGCCGCCGGCGTGTCGGTGAGCACCGGATCGGCCTGCCGCGCCGGAATCCCCGAGGCATCCCACGTGCTGCTCGGCATGGGGCTCACCGAGGCGGAAGCCCGCGGCGCACTGCGCATCACCGTCGGGCACACCACGACAGAGGCCGACGTCGACGCGTTCCTGCTGGCATTGCCCGGGGCCGTGGCGCGCGCGACGCGAGCGGGCCTCAATGACCGGGATGTCGCGGCGCGGGTCGACAGTGTCGATGCCTAGGCGCACATCCTCGGCGATCGCTGCCGCATTCCTCGTACTGATGCTCGCGATTACCGGCTGCACCGCGTCTCCGGCACCCACTCCGAGCCCGACCGAGAGTGTTCCGGCGGATCCGGCTCTCACATCGGTGTTCCCCGACGACTTCACCGGCGAGGCAGCGAAGTCGGAGACCGTGCGGCTCGCGGATGCCATCGTGGCACTGTTACCCGCGTCGATCGTCGTGCACGTGGACAACACCGACCAGCTCGTGCCGGCGACAGCATCCTCCGGGTCGTACTACGGAGTGCTGCGGATCATCTCGCTCGACGCCTCCAACGATCCGGTCGCCATCTCGAAGGCGATGGTACAGAAGATCGAAGCCTCGGGATGGACCGAGCGACAGTCATCCGATGATGCGACGGGAGTGCACATCGTGACGCTGTCGAGCAATCGCAAGCCGAACATCTCGTGGCTGCTGCAGCTGAGTGGGGACCCCAGAGTCTCCGGGCAGTCGGTGATCCAACTGCAACTGGCCAGCCCGGACCTGCCCGGCTGACACCGGTCGCCCGAATCTCGGCACACGGGCCACTTGCAGCGTGCCCACTTGCCGATCTCGCCTTCTTCGGGGTGCCCGACGCCCGCGCAGGAGGAACGCGCGAGAGGGTGCCGCGAAACCCGCGCCTACACTGGAAGTCATGAAGGTATTGGCGGCGATGAGTGGCGGAGTGGATTCCGCCGTTGCGGCCGCGCGCGCCGTCGAGGCCGGCCACGAGGTGGTCGGCGTGCATCTGGCTCTCAGCCGCATGCCCGGCACGCTGCGCACGGGAGCCCGCGGATGCTGCACCATCGAGGACTCGATGGATGCCCAGCGGGCGGCCAACATCATCGGTATCCCCTACTACGTGTGGGACTTCTCGGAGCGTTTCGCTCTCGATGTCGTGGACGACTTTGTGGCCGAATACTCGGCCGGGCGCACCCCCAACCCCTGCATGCGCTGCAACGAGCGCATCAAGTTCGCGGCCCTGCTCGAGAAGGCCCTCGACCTGGGTTTCGATGCGGTCGCCACCGGGCACTACGCCACGATCCTCACCGACGACGACGGCAATCGCGAACTGCACCGGGCCGCGGCGTGGGCGAAGGACCAGTCCTACGTGCTCGGGGTGCTCACGGCGGAGCAGCTCGCGCACAGTATGTTCCCGCTCGGCGCGACCCCCTCGAAAGCGGAAGTCCGCGCGGAGGCCGCCGAGCGCGGCTTCAGCGTCGCGACGAAGCCCGACAGCCATGACATCTGTTTCATCCCCGACGGCGACACCCGCGGCTGGCTCGCGGATCGGGTGGGGGCCGAAGCAGGAGTCATCCTGGAGCGGGATGGATCCGTCGTTGGCAGTCACGAGGGGGCGGCGGCCTTCACCGTCGGCCAGCGCAAGGGCCTGCACCTCGGAGTCCCGTCACCGGACGGTCGTCCCCGGTTCGTGCTCGAGGTGAGGCCATCGAGCAACACCGTTGTCGTGGGTCCGAAGGAGGCTCTCGATCTCGCCGAGGTGGCCGGATCCAAGTTCAGCTGGGCGGGGCTCCCACCCGCCGACCCGTCCACGGAGTTCGCCTGCCACGTGCAGATCCGTGCCCACGCCGACCCGGTGCCCGCGGTCGCCGTGCTTCTGGATGGCGAGATCATCATCCGCCCGGATGTTCCCCTCAACGGTGTCGCGCCCGGCCAGACCGCCGTGCTCTACCTCGGCACCCGCGTCCTGGGGCAGTGCACCATCGACCGCACGGTCTCCGCGGTTCCGCTGCCCGCACGCTGATCTCCCTTTTTTGCCTTTCATCATTCAGGAAGGTGTGGGGCTGACGGGTCAGGAGTGACTGGAGGGTTCCCACCAGGGGTCTCCCGCATCATCCGTCTCATACCTTCCTGAATGATGCGCACCACTCGGGGGACGGATGCCCCGTGCTCGGGCAGGCGGCGGCACCGGGAGTGCGGGAGGTCGGCGGTCGAACCTAAGCTGAAGCGGTGGCGAACCTGGAGAATGACACCGCGGAAGACCTCACCCTCGAACAGGCCGGGGAGGAGGCCGGAGAGCTGACGGCGCGCGTGCTGGAGCTGCGCGACGCGTACTACGAGCGCGACGAAGTTCTCGTGGCTGACGAGGAATACGACCGGATGCTGCATCGGCTCGAAAAGCTGGAGCGCCTGTTCCCCGAGCTGCAGAGCCAGGACTCTCCGACCCAGACCGTCGGTGGTCGCGCCGATTCGACGCTCTTCGCCCCGGTGCGGCACGCCGAGCGGATGCTGAGCCTCGACAACGTGTTCTCGCTCGAGGAGTTCGCCGAGTGGGCCGCAAAGGTCGAGCGCAACGCCGGCCGGCACATCGACTATCTGTGCGAGCTCAAGATCGATGGACTCGCCATCAACCTTCGCTACGAAAACGGTGTGCTCGTGACCGCAGCGACGCGCGGCGACGGTGTGGTCGGTGAAGACGTGACCGAGAACATCGCGTTCGTGAAGGTGATACCGACGAAGCTCGCCGGCACCGGGCATCCGCCGGTCGTCGAGGTGCGCGGCGAGGTCTTCTTCGAGTCCGAGATCTTCGAGCAGCTCAACGCCGATCAGGTCGCCGCGGGGGAGCGGGTATTCGCGAACGCGCGAAACGCGGCATCCGGCAGTCTTCGCCAGGTCGCAGAGAACAAGACTGCCGTGCAACTCGAGCGGATGCAGAAGCGGCTCGGTCGCCTGAGCATGCTCGTGCACGGCATCGGTGCGTGGGCGAATCCGCCCGTTGACTCCCAGTCGGCCACCTACGGACTCCTCGCGGAGTGGGGCCTGCCGACCAGCACGCACTTCCGGGTGGTGAAGTCCGCGTCGGATGCTGCGGAGTTCATCGAGTATTTCGGCGAGCACCGCGGCAGCGTCGAGCACGAGATCGACGGCATCGTGATCAAAGTCGATGAACTCGAGCTTCACGACGAGCTCGGTGCGACGAGCCGGGCGCCCCGATGGGCGATCGCGTACAAATATCCGCCGGAGCAGGTCAACACCAAGCTCCTGGACATTGTGGTGAGTGTCGGGCGCACCGGCCGGGTCACCCCCTTCGCCGTCATGGAGAAGGTGCGGGTGGCGGGCAGCGAGGTGCGCCAGGCCACCTTGCACAACCAGGATGTCGTCAAGGCCAAGGGGGTGCTCATCGGTGACACTGTGGTGCTGCGCAAGGCCGGCGATGTGATTCCCGAAGTGCTCGGCCCGGTCGTCGAACTTCGCGACGGTACCGAGCGGGAATTCGTGATGCCGACGAACTGCCCGGAGTGCGGAACCCTGCTCGCTCCAGCGAAGGAGGGAGATGTCGACCTCCGGTGCCCCAACGCCCGCAGTTGCCCCGCCCAGGTTCGCGGTCGTGTCGAGCACGTCGGCAGCCGGGGTGCGCTCGATATCGAAGGCCTCGGCGAGGTCGGCGCCTCCGCTTTGACCCAGCCCGATGTGCCCGTCGATCCGCCGCTGGTCACCGAGGCCGGGCTGTTCTCCCTCACGCTCCGCGACATCTTTCCGATCACCGTTCGTGTGCGGGACCACGAGACCGGGCTCGTCAAACTCGATCCCGACGGATCGGAGCGCACCGAGACGCCCTATCGCAAGAGGCGCAAGAAATCGGGGAAAGGGGCCGACCCCGCATTCGATCCCCGTGCGACCGATTTCGCCGGCGACGAGGACTCCGTGCCATCGTCGGCCGCCGAGAAGTTGCTGTCCGAGCTGGAACTCGCGAAGACCAAGGACCTGTGGCGCATCCTCGTGGCGCTGAGCATCCGCCATGTCGGGCCGGTCGCCGCCCGTGCACTGGCCGCCTATTTCGGTTCCATCGCCGCGATCCGGGCGGCGAGCCGGGAGGAGCTCGCCGCGGTGGACGGAGTGGGGGGCATCATCGCCGACGCCCTGATCGACTGGTTCTCCATCGATTGGCATGTCGAGATCATCGACCGGTGGGCGGATGCCGGCGTGCGGTTGAGCATTCCCGGTCATGCCGGCCCGGGCGCGGCGGTTGCCGCTGGAGGGCCACTCTCCGGCATCACCGTCGTCGCGACCGGGAGCCTGGAGGGGTTCACGCGAGAGGGGGCACTCGAAGCGATCATCGCGGCCGGCGGCAAGGCCGCGTCGAGCGTCTCGAAGAAGACGGACTTCGTTGCAGCGGGCCCAGGAGCAGGTTCGAAATTGACAAAAGCTGAGGAATTCGGCCTTCGCATCATCGATGCAGCGCAGTTCGCCCTACTCCTCGAATTGGGCCCGGAGGCGCTTAACAGCTGATTCCCGAGCTAGTCTCGCGTGTAAACACCGCGTGACGATCTGGTGCCGGCCAGCAAAAACCTAGGTCAGAGGCATATTCGACCCTACTATTGGGGGTAGAAACAGATTCCCGTTGCTCACGGTGTTCCCCCGAATGCCGGATCCAACGATTGGATACAAACCTTTTGCTGTTCGACGTCGCAGCAGTCCTCTCGCCTTCCGGCGCGCTCGGTGGGGTGGCAGAGGCCTTCGGCGTACACGAAATCAGCCGCCAGATCTCGGCGATCGTGGTGTCGGTCGATCCCTCGACGCAGGATCAATCGCTGTTCGGAGGGCTCTTCGCCCCGGTCGGCTCTGGAGCGGGCGTGCTTTCCTACGGCGGCCCCCGGCCTTCGGATGTGACTCAAGCGAGCGCCCACTCCACGCCTGTCGACCCCTCGCTTCTTCCCCGCAGCAGCGGCAGCGAGACCCTCGACCGACTGACGGTGCTGTCCGGGTCCGATGTCGCGGCCTTCGTTTCCCGCAACCCCTCGGCGGTGCAGAGACTGCTGGTGAGTCCGCCGCGAGCCAGTTCGGTTGCGGCCTGGTGGGGATCGCTGCCGAGTTCGGGAAAGAAGACCCTCTCGACGGAGGCGCCCGAGGTGGTCGGCAATCTGGACGGGGTACCTTTCGCGGTGCGTGACCGGGCAAACCGCCTCACCCTCACCCGCTCCGTCGCCGAGCTCGAGGCATCGATCGCGTCTGGTGCGGGGCGTGCGAAGCTCGTCGAGAAACGCCACCACCTCGACATCCTGGAGCAGGTGAAGAAGACCGTGCAGCGCACGAGCGGCGAACCGAAACGACAGCTTCTCACGCTCGACACTGCAGGTGAGGTGCGAGCGGCCGTGGTGGTGGGCGACCTCGGCACCGCGGACTACGTGAGCTATCTCGTGCCCGGCATGTTCTTCACCGTGCAGGGGCAGATGTACGACTGGACCGTGATCGCGCAAGACCTGCAGTCGCAGCAGTCCGGTTGGTTGAAAACGCTGTCGACCACCGATCCTGCGCTCACCGGCAAGACCGCAGCCACGGTGGCCTGGATCGGCTACCAGACACCGGGGGTGCTCGACATCGCCTCGCTCGATCGAGCGCAGAGCGGCGCTAGTTTTCTCGGCCACGCCATCCAGGGACTCCGCGCGGCACGAGCGGACACCCCACCGTTTGTCAGCCTGGTGACACACTCCTACGGATCCACCGCGGCGATGATGGAACTCGCGAAGGGCGGCATGTCCGTCGATGCGCTCGCCATCATCGGTTCCCCCGGGTCTGCCGCTCAGTCGGCTTCGGCCCTTGCGGTGACCAAGGGCAACGTCTTCGTCGGCGAAGCGGCCTGGGACCCGATCGTGAACACCGCCTTCTACGGCAGCGACCCCGGCGCGCCCAGCTTCGGCGCGAGAAAGATGGATGTCGCGGCCGAGACCGATCCGATAACGCACAAGCCGCTCGCCGCCGCGGTTGGCCACCTCGGGTACTTCGACACCGGCACCACGGCGATGCGCAACCTTGCGCTGATCGGACTCGATCAGGGCGCGCTGGTCTCCTCCGGCTCGCCGGAGGATGCGACCCGCACGCTCGCCGACGGTCGCTGAGCGACGCCCGACAGCCGGATCGGATCGGCGCTCACGCGCGTGCGAATAGAATCGGGTGTCCCCCCCAAGCGATCCAACGCACGGAGTTCCATGTCTGAAAATCCTGCTGAGCCCGACGGCCGTATCACCACCGATCAGGTCGCTCACCTCGCAAACCTCGCCCGCATCGCGCTCACACCCGCCGAGATCGAGAAGCTCACCGGTGAACTGGGCGTGATCATCGACTCCATCGCGAAGGTTTCCGAGGTGGCAACGGCGGATGTTCCGGCCACGAGTCATCCGATTCCCCTCACCAACGTGTTCCGCCCCGACGTGATCGGCGACACGCTCTCGCAGGAGGAAGCGCTCAGCGGCGCCCCCGAGCACGACGGAAGCCGATTCAAGGTCTCTGCAATCCTGGGGGAGGAGCAGTAATGTCCCATGTCGACGGCACCGCCGATCTCACCCGCCTCAGCGCGGCCTCGCTCAGCGAACTCCTCCAGGCGCGCGAGGTCTCGAGCGTCGAGGTGACCAGGGCGCACCTCGACCGCATCGCCGCGGTCGATGGCGATGTGCACGCCTTCCTCCATGTCTCGAAGGACGCCATCGACACCGCGGAGGGTGTCGATGTGCTGCGCCGCAGCGGTGACCAGCTTCCGCCGCTCGCCGGTATCCCGATCGCCATCAAGGACGTGCTCTGCACCCTGGACATGCCCTCCACCGCGGGAAGCAAGATACTCGAGGGCTGGATCCCTCCCTATGACGCCACGGTGGTGCGCAAGCTTCGCGAAGCCTTCCTCGTGCCGCTCGGCAAGACGAACATGGACGAATTCGCCATGGGATCGTCGACCGAGTTCTCGGCGTACGGCGTGACCCACAACCCCTGGGATCTGGATCGCATCCCCGGCGGATCGGGCGGAGGAAGCGCGGCAGCGGTAGCGGCGTTCGAAGCACCGCTCGCACTCGGCTCGGACACGGGTGGCTCGATCCGCCAACCCGCAGCGGTCACCGGATCCGTCGGGGTCAAGCCCACCTATGGCGGGGTGAGCAGGTATGGCGCGATCGCACTCGCGAGCTCTCTCGACCAGGTGGGTCCCGTCTCCCGTACGGTTCTCGACGCCGCGTTGTTGCACGACGTGATCGGTGGTCACGATCCACGAGATTCCACCTCCCTGCGGGACGAATGGCCGAGTTTTGCCGCGGCGGCGAAGGCCGGACAGCTGAAGCGCAACCTGAACGGTGTGCGTGTCGGCGTGGTGAAGGAGCTCGACGCGCCCGGCTTCCAGGCCGGGGTCAGCCAGCGCTTCCACGAGACCCTCGATCTGCTCGCCTCCAACGGAGCAGAGATCGTCGAGGTCAGCGCACCGAACTTCGAGTACGCCGTCGCCGCTTACTACCTGATCCTGCCGGCGGAGGCCTCCAGCAACCTCGCGAAGTTCGATTCTGTGCGATTCGGACTCCGAGTGAACCCTGTGGAGGGAGGGACGGTCGAGGATGTGATGGCCGCGACCCGTGAGGCCGGTTTCGGTCCGGAGGTCAAGCGACGCATCATCCTCGGCACCTACGCGCTCAGCGCGGGCTATTACGACGCCTACTACGGCAGCGCGCAGAAGGTGCGCACGCTCATCCAGCGCGACTTCGCCGCGGCCTTCGAGAAGGCGGACATCCTGATCAGCCCGGCAGCGCCGACCACCGCGTTCCGGATCGGCGAAAAGATCGACGATCCGCTTGCCATGTATCTCAACGACGTGACCACGATCCCGGCGAACCTCGCGGGCATCCCGGGTATGGGGCTACCGATGGGGCTTGCTCCGGAGGATGGATTGCCCACCGGCCTCCAGCTCATGGCACCGGCACGCGCGGATGCCCGGCTCTACGAGCACGGTGCCGTCATCGAGGCCCTGCTCGAAGACAGCTGGGGTCGCACGCTGATCAGCCAGGCACCGGAGCTGGCCACGCGTTAGCTGTGCCCGGCGGCACCATCCGCGGGGTCAAGCGCCATCGGCTCGAAATCCCATCGAAACCGTGCCGCCGGTGCGTCCGTGAGTGAGCTCATCGACCGCCGGCACGTCGTCGGCGGCGCGCTCGCGGAAGGCGACCATGTTCATCCGGTTGCCGCAGCGCACGCTGCAGTACCGTTTCGACCCATTGCGGGAGAGGTCCACGAGCACCCCGGAGCAGTCCGGTGCGTCGCAGGTGCGGAGCCTGTCCATCGCGTCCATACGGATGACATCGGCCAGGGCGAGCGCCACCTCGACCCGCATCCGCTCCGCGAGGGGCGCATCAGCCGCCGTCGCGTGCCAGTGCCACCCGGAGTCGTCGTGCCGGGTGAGCTGGGGGAGGGCGCCCGCTTCCGCCAGCATCGCGTTCACCTCGGTGACGGCACCGTCCCGCCCGAGGTCCCAGATCTTCCGCAATCGCTGCCGCGTGAGCGCGACCTGTGCGCGCTCCGCCTCGTCGTGATCGATGCGGCCGGAGTACCGGAAACGGGCGAGAATCGCGTCGAGATCACCGATCGTGGTGAGCTCGTCCGACCCGCTGCGGGAGGCAAGCGGATGAGTGTTCGCCAAGGCGACGGTGAATTCGAGTGTCTCCACGGTGTCAGGGGCAAAAAGCAATTTGACTCCTTACTTTTGACCAGACTACCGTCAGCAGAATGAAGCCTTCGTCCACCTCGCTCGGCCTGGTCATCGCCGTGATCGCCGCCGCGACCTTCGGCATGTCGGGCGCCTTCATCAAGCCCCTTCTGGAGGCGGGTTGGAGTCCCGCGGCCGCGGTGACGGCGAGGGCGCTCATCGGCGGACTCGTGCTCGCGCCGCTCGCCCTGTTCTCGCTCCGAGGCAGGTGGTCAACGCTCTGGCGCGCCCGGTGGCGCATCGTGGCGATGGGGCTCATCGGCGTGGCCGGCACCCAGCTGGTCTACTTCGCCGCCCTGCAACGGATTCCCGTGAACACGGCGATTCTCATCGAATACATGGCGCCGCTGCTGCTGGTCGGGTTCGTCTGGGTGACCAGTCGGCGGATGCCCTCCGCCGTCGTGCTCATCGGCTCGGTCGTGGCCGTGGCGGGTCTCGTTCTCGTGGTCTCGCCGCGTGGGGGAGGCGGTTTCGACCTCTTGGGCCTCGGCTTCGCGACGCTGGCGACGGTAGGGTGCGCGATCTACTACGTGGTCGCGGCCCGGCCGAGCGATGGTCTTCCGCCGGTAGCGCTCGCGGCGTGTGGACTCGTGCTCGGCGGGCTCGTACTCGGGATCGCGGGCCTCACCGGTCTCGTTCCCTTCACGGCGACGTTCACGACCGTGCATCTGCTCGGCACGATGGGGAGTTGGTGGGTGCCTCTGCTCGTCGTCGGCGTCTTCGCCACGGCGGTCGCCTACGCCAGCAGCATCACCGCGACCGAGATGCTCGGCTCCCGGCTGGCTTCCTTCGCCGGCCTGCTCGAGGTCATCGCGGCGGCGCTCTACGCGTGGATCCTGCTGGGGGAAGACCTCACGGTGCTGCAGCTGATCGGGGGAGCGCTCATCCTGGCCGGCATCGCCTTCGTCCGCGCCGAGAAGCGGGGTGCCGCGACGATGCTCGAAGCGGGCGCGAACACCGAGCCGATCGCCGTGCCGTCGCCATCCGAAGATCCTCCGCTCGCCACGCCCGTAGAATCGTCTGGTGGCTAAAGCTGAACTGATGGACTATGACCGTGCGATCGAGCTCTTCGAGCCGGTGCTCGGTTTCGAGGTGCACGTCGAACTGAACACGAAGACCAAGATGTTCAGCGACGCGCCGAACTTCTTCGGTGGCGAGCCCAACACGAACGTCACGCCCGTGGACCTCGGACTTCCGGGCAGCCTCCCGGTGGTCAACGAGCAAGCGGTGAAGTACTCGATCAGCCTCGGGCTGGCCCTGGGCTGCAGCATCCGCCCCTCCAGCCGCTTCGCGCGCAAGAACTACTTCTACCCCGACCTGGCGAAGAACTACCAGATCAGCCAGTTCGACGAGCCCATCGCCTTCGATGGCAGCGTCGAGGTTGAGCTCGAGGATGGTCGCACCTTCCAGATTCCCATCGAGCGTGCGCACATGGAAGAGGATGCCGGCAAGCTCACCCACGTCGGCGGCGCCACCGGGCGCATCCAGGGTGCGGAGTACTCGCTCGTCGACTACAACCGCGCCGGCGTGCCCCTGGTCGAGATCGTCACCAACATCATCTACGGCGCGGAACGGGATGCCCCGGAGCTCGCAAAGGCCTATGTCTCGACCATCCGCGACATCGTGCGGTCCCTCGGGATCAGCGACGCGAAGATGGAGCGCGGCAACCTGCGCTGCGACGCGAACATCTCGCTGTCCCCGCGCGGATCCGGCACGCTCGGCACTCGCACCGAGACGAAGAATGTCAACTCCCTGCGAAGCGTCGAGCGGGCCATCCGCTATGAGATCCAGCGCCAGGCGGCGATCCTCGCCGACGGTGGCACGATCATCCAGGAGACCCGGCATTGGCACGAGGACACCGGCGTGACGTCCGCCGGCCGGCCCAAGAGCGACGCCGACGATTACCGCTACTTTCCCGAGCCAGACCTTCTTCCCGTCGAGCCCTCGCTCGAGCTGATCGAGGAACTGCGTGCCGCGTTGCCCGAAGCACCGGCGGTTCGTCGTCGTCGGCTCAAGGAGGCCTGGGGCTTCACCGACCTGGAGTTCCAGGATGTCGCGAACTCCGGTCTCCTCGTCGAAATCGAGGAGACCACGGCCGCGGGTGCTTCCGCAGCGCAGGCCCGCAAGTGGTGGACCGGCGAGATCGCCCGGCTGGCCAACGCCGCAGACGTGGACGCGTCGTCCCTCGTCTCGCCACTGCATGTCAGCGAGCTGATCGCCCTCATCGAAAACGGCGAACTCACCGACCGGCTGGCGCGCCAGGTGCTCGAGGGAGTCATCGCCGGCGAGGGTTCGCCCGCCGCGGTCGTCGAATCGCGGGGCCTCAAGGTGGTGTCGGATGACGGTGCGCTCATCGCTGCGATCGACGAGGCTCTCGCGGCCCAGCCCGACGTGCTCGAGAAGATCCGCGACGGCAAGGTGCAGGCCGCCGGCGCGGTGATCGGTGCGGTGATGAAGGCGATGAAGGGCACGGCGGATGCCGCCCGCGTGCGCGAACTCGTGCTGGAGCGCGCGCAGCAGTAACGGCCGACACCGCACCCGAACCGAACAGACTGGAGCCCCGGAAATGACCGTCACCGCAACACTCGAACTCTCGATCGCCCCCGAGTCGGCTGATGTCGCGCACTCGGTGATTCACGAGGTACTCGCTGCGACGCGGGCGTTTGCCGGCAACCAGGGTGTCGAAGTGCTCGTCGATGTGACGAACCCGCTGCACATCGTGGTGCTCGAGCGGTGGGAGTCCCTCGAGGCCGATGCCGCCTACCGTGCCTGGCGCGCGGGCGATGGAGCATCGAACCTGGGCACCGTGCTCGCGGGCCCGCCGGTGCTCACGGTTTTGACGACCTCCGAGTGAGAGATCGGTCATCCTGCGGGATCCCTCAGGACTGATCCCGTGAAAAACTTCCCTGCGTCCACGCGCTGACGGCCTGCCGTATTTGCGGTGCCGGACTGACTGCAGTGCTGAACCGACTGCGGTCGGTGCCGCCTGCAGTCATTACTTCTTGCAGTCACTACCTCATTAAAGTCACTGACCAGCCGCGACCCTCGGTTATCCGGCTCATAACCTGCCACGGCCGCTCGAGCGCAGTATCGCCCACCCGCTCGGTGTGCTCGTGCCGGTGGATGCAGTGCAGGCGATGCGAAGTGGTGTCGTCTCGTCGCAGCGCTTGGTCGGACCGGGTGGGAAGGGAGCATCGAGGCCGAGACTGCCCACGATTCGCAACCGGAGGGACGCTTCGCCGACCCGCTCTCGCGCCGCTCGATGAGCCCGCGGAAATATTCGATCTCGCCGCACTCAGCACATTGACAGCAATGAGGCTTGCTTCGCGATAGTCAACGATATATCTTTGACCCATCGCAGAAACTCTGCGATGGCTCAGCAAGATATCACGTAGCTGGGCGAACGAAAGGACATGCGATCATGAAACGCAATCACGATATTCACAACAGAAACTTCCACCCCTCCGACCATCACCCGCTTCGGTTCAATCACGAGTCCGCCGGTTCCGGCGAAGGCCGCGGTGGAGGCCCCGGATTCGGTGGCTTCGGCGGACCGGGTTTCGGGGGACCGGGCTTCGGCTCCGGTTTCGGCGGGCCGGGATTCGGACCACGCGGTCCCCGCAGGGCGGGCAAGGGCGATGTTCGCTCGGTCATCCTCTCCCTGCTGGCCGAGGGCCCGTCCAACGGCTACGGCCTGATCAAGGCGATCGCCGACAAGACCAGTGGTGCCTGGCGCCCGAGCCCCGGCTCGGTCTATCCGACGCTCCAGCAGCTCGTCGACGAGGACCTCATCGTCTCCGTTGGCGACGGTCGGAAGACCGAATTCGAACTCACCGATGCCGGCAAGACCTACGTCAGCGAGCACGCGGATGACTTCGCCAAGGCCTGGGAGGCGACCCCCGGTCGCTCCGAACAGGCTGGAGCATTCTTCGAGAGCGTCGGAAAGCTGATGGGCGTCGCCCAGCAGTTCCGTCACTCGGCAACGGACGCCCAGCGGGCGGCCGCCATCGAAAAGCTGGATGAGGCGCGCCGCGCCCTCTACCTGATCCTGGCGGACTGAAACCGCAATGCGATCACTCCGAAGGCCGGTTCCCACTGCGGTGGGACCCGGCCTTCGGTGCGTTCACGCCGGGGTGAGTACGCCCTCCGGAGTATGGTCTGTGGCCGCTCCGCGGGGTACGGTTGCCGAATGAGCACGTCGAAGGCACAGCCTGTCGCGATCGCGACACGGCTTCTCACTGCCCTTTCGACGATGCTTCCGGGCGGACTCGCGGTGCTTCTTCTCGTGTCCATCGCGGCATCGGATGGCGGCCACGGTTCGCTCACCGTTCTCGGCATCGCCGCTGTGACGGTGGCGAGTGCAGCAGCCATCGGCTACTCGCTCGTGCTCGTGGGCTCCGCCGAGATGACCGTCGGCGCGCGAGCGCAGGTGCGGCGTTCCGTCGCCTTCGGCATGCCTGCCCCGCAGCATCCGACCACCCCTGGGCGTCCCCGCACCAGGGCACCCTCGCAGTCGATCCCGGCCACCTAGCAGAGCCCCCGCGCAAGCGGATGCCTTGTGGCCACACTCGGTCACCCATCCGTTTCGACTGCAAGGACTCTCATCGTGGACCTCTTCTCGTTTGCCCCCATCGCCACTCTTCTCGACCTGGCCTACTCCCTCGTCGAGGGTCTCGCGGCCCTCGTCTCTCCCCTCGCGGGCGCGGCCAGCGCAACCGTCGCCATCATCCTGCTCACCGCGATCGTGCGCACGCTGCTCATCCCGGTCGGCGTCTCGCAGGTGAAGGCTGAGGGTACTCGCCGTCGCCTTCACCCGCAGATCCTCGCCCTGCAGCGACGACACAGGAAGGATCCGCTGCTGCTTCAGCAGAAGACGGCGGCGCTCTACAAGGCCGAGAACACATCGCAATTCGCGGGCATCCTGCCCGCCCTCGCCCAGGCGCCGGTGCTCTCTCTCGTCTATGCACTCTTCATCCGCGTCACCGTGGATGGGCATCCGAATGCGCTCCTGACCGAACGCCTGTTCGGAGTGCCGCTCGGCACCACCTTTGTGCAGCTCGCAACCACCGGGGCGGCCGGCATCGTCGTCTACCTCGTGCTGTTCGTGCTGATGGCCGGCTTCGCGTGGTTGTCCCGGCGAGTCGCACTCCGGCTCGTGTTGCCGAATCCGGATGCGCCGGAATCGGCTGCCACGATCGCCCGGGTTCTGAGCTGGATGCCGTTCCTCACCATCGCCTTCGCGGCATTCGTTCCCCTCGCCGCGACGATCTATCTCGCGGCGACGACCGCCTGGACCCTCGGCGAGCGGGCGCTGCTGCGGCGCCGCTATTGGCGTGCCGGGGAAACGGATTCGCCTCTCGCTCCCGCGATGAGCTGACGATGGACGGGGCTCGCTGAAGCCCGCAGATCCGCCCCGTTCGAGGGGACGCGAAGACTCCCATGGCTGCGTTATTCTCAACTATCGGTCAGGGATCCAGTGAGGGAAACAGCAGAATGAAGCAGTCTCGAATCCTTCGTGTTGTGGCCGCGGGGCTGTTGATCCCCGGACTGCTCTCCGGTTGCGCCTTCCTGCCGCTGGTGAACACCGTCGCCGAGAAGGTGAATGGATCGAGCGTCTTGCCCTCGGTCGGCGATTGCTGGCACACCGACTTCACCACCATCGATTCGGACTACACCTGGACCAGCGGGCATCCGGTCGACTGCGCAACGGACCATCAGAGCTATACCTATGCCGTGCCCGTTCTTGCCAAGTCGCTGCCGCGCACACTGGTCGACGACTCCACCGGCTCAGTGCGGGATGACATCGACTCGGCGGCTTTCGAGAGTTGTGATGCCGCCTCGGCGCACTTTCTCCCCAGCAGTACCCTTCAGGAGTCCCGTCTTGAACCGGGCTACTTCCTCCCCTCGGAGGCAGCGTGGGCTGCCGGGGCCCGATGGGTGCGCTGTGATTTCGCGATCATCGCCTACGGAAGCTCGTTCTCGGACCCCCGGTTGGAGAAGTTGCCCGCGAAGATCAGCGAATTCGTCCGCGACGCGGAGTCCCGGCCGGAGATTTTCGCCCTGTGCGTGAACACCACGGAGAGCACCGACTCCAGCGACCCGTTCAGCTCGGACTCCGCGACCTACGCCGACTGCGCGAAGGATCCGCAATGGAGGGAAGCCTCGGAGGACGCCCTGCCGGGTGACGATGGGGCACCGTTCCCCAGCGAGAAGGTGCGCAACGCCTTCGACCAGGCGCACTGTGGCGACCCGGCGGATGCCGCTGGAGTGGTGTGGGTGACGTACGAACCGACGGCGGACACCTGGAAGAGCGGCGACCGCATCGTCGAATGCTGGGTGGCCACTGCGCCATCCGGCCCGACTGCCTGAGCGGTGCCGAAAGGCGCGCAATGGCCCGACCTCGCCGTCAGGATCGCGTAGGAGTTTCGTAAGGATGCCCCGCCGGCCGCGGGAGCGGGCGTAGACCTGTGGCTGTGTCAACAGAGTCCCTGCCCAAGGAATCCGGGCCGAAGAAGCCCTCTCCATCAAGAAGCGTCGCACGAACCCCCCTCGATAGCCATCACGCATGGGGTCGGGTGGAGCTCCCGAATCTCGCGGACGTGAACCGGAGGGGGTGGGGTCGCTACCGGCTCACCGTGTTCCCGCCCGGCACCAACGAATCGGAACGGCGCTTGCTGGCCCTCTCCCAGTCGTGGTGCGGCTGGGGATTCGCGGTGGCGCTGATCTGCGCGGTCGTGCTCGCGGATCTTCGATCCCCCGCCGCCCTCCTCGGGCTCGGGGTCGTCTATCTGGCCGGCCTGGTCGCCACGCGTGCGCTCACTCGGCGGGTTCGGAGCGAACTGCGCGTCGTGTCGGCGATCGTGACCTGCCTGGCAGGGGAGAGCCGGCTAGTCGGCCAACCCGAGCTGTTTCGTCGCAGTCTCGAGCGCCTCGAGCAGCTGGATGCCGAATCCCGCGCCGGCCGGCTCAGCCCGGTGCAGTTCGAGGCGGGCTGGTCAGCGGTCTACAGTGCGCTCGATGATCGCGCTGCCCGGGGCAATCGCGTGTGGGGCACGCTCTGCCTGTAGGCGATGCGCATCGCTGCGAAGGGCCAGCAGGCGGGCCGTCCTTCGCCCGGCTCTAGCCGGCCATCGCCCGTCTCACCGCGTCGATGGCGATGGCCAGGTCCGCGTCATCCGTCGACCAGTTGCTCACCGAGATGCGCAGGATGTCGCGGTCCTGCCAGCGCGATCCGCTCATCCAGACCGCGCCATCGGCGATGAGGTTCTGGGTGACCCGGCGGGTGTTCTCGTCATCCCCGAACGCGAGGCTCACCTGCGTGAAGACGACATCGTTGAGCACCTCGACACCGGGGAGAGACGAGAGACCATCGGCGAGAGCGCGGGCGTTCGCGGCGAGACGCTCCACGAGCGCGATCACCCCCGAGCGTCCGAGCTCCTGCAGGGCGGCCCACACGGGAACTCCTCGCGCCCGGCGCGACAGCTCCGGCACCTTGTCGAAGGGGTCGCCCGGACCGTCGCTGGCATTGATGAGATAGCTGGTGTGCACCGCGAAGGCCGATCTCACCGCTTCCGGATGGGCGACGACCGCGATTCCGCAGTCGTAGGGAACGTTGAGCGTCTTGTGCGCATCCGTCGCCCAGGAATCCGCCATCTCGAGACCGTCGAGGTGCGTGCGGTAGAGCGGACTCGCCGCAGCCCACAGTCCGAAGGCGCCGTCCACGTGCACCCACGCGCCATGGTGATGGGCGATCTCGATCGACTCGCGCATCGGGTCGAAGGCGCCGGAGTGCAGGTTTCCGGCCTGGAGGCAGAGGATCGCCGGCCCGTCGACGTCACGCATCGCCTCGGCGAGAGCCGCGGGGATGATGCGCCCCTCGCGGTCGGCATCCACCTCGATCGGCAGTCCGAGGCCGAGGTAGCGCAGGGCGAGATCGACGGAGGCGTGTCGCTCGCGTCCGGCGAAGACGGCGATCCGCGGTGCGCCACTCAGCCCGTCCGCCGTGAGATTCCAGCCGATCCGGTCGAGCACCTGCTGTCGGCCGGCCGCGATTCCCACGAAGTTCGCCGTGGTTCCTCCGGTCGTGAATCCGACATCCGATCCGGACGGGAGTCCGAGCAGGTCAAGGAGTTCGGCCCCCGCCGCCTCCTCGATCGCGGCGACACCCGGTGTGGCGAAGCGCATCCCGGCGTTCTGGTCCCAGGCGCTCACGAGCCAGTCCGCCGCCATCGCCGAGGGAAGGGTGCCGCCCATGACCCAGCCGAAGAATCGACCGGAGGGGACTGCCATCAGACCGGGTTCGACGATCGCGGAGAGCGAATCGACGACATCGGCGGCATCGCGTCCGTGCTCGGCGAGGGGATGTGCCAGGGTCGCAGCCACCTGGTCGGCTGTCAGCCGTGGAGGCACCGGTCGGGTGGGGATGGATTCGAGCCACTCAAGGGCATGGGCATGGGCGCGCTCGAGGGGCTCTCTGTAGGCACCGGGGTCGGCCGTCACGGTATGAGGCTAGACCCGCCGGGTCTATCGGGGGAAGGGCGGAATTCCCCCACCCGGCAGCGGGCAGAATGAGACGATGACCATCACCTCTCCCTACGGAACCTGGCGCTCTCCGATCTCCGCCCGCGACATCGCCGCGAGCGGGCATCCGGTGCAGGGCGGATGCTGGGTCGGCGGGCAGGCGTGGTGGTGCGAGGGGCGACCCGAGGAGGGTGGGCGTTACGTCGTGGCGAATGCCGGGGGTGACGTGCTGCCCGCCCCGTGGAACGCTCGGAGCCGCGTGCACGAATACGGGGGAGGCGCCTGGGCCGTGACCTCCGATCGGGCGCTGGTCTTCGCCGAATTCAGCGACCAACGGCTGTACCGCCTGGACGACGGTGGCTCGGTTCCCGTGCCGCTCACGCCCGCGGGCCGCGGCTTCCGCTTCGGTGACATCAGTGTGCGGGGGTCGGAGGTGATCGCCGTCCGCGAGATCCATGCGGATGGCGCGGTCACCCGGGACATCGTGGCCGTGCAGCTCGATGGCACTGGGGCTCTCGATGGCACGGGGGCTGTCGATGGCACCGGCATCCGTTCGCTGGCATCCGGGTCGCATTTTCTCGCATTTCCGCGTTTCTCGCCGGATGGCGCGAGGCTCGCCTGGATCGGATGGGAGCATCCCCAGATGCCGTGGGACGGCACCGAACTCCGAGTGACCGAACTGGAGACCGGAACGGTCAGCACCCTCGCGGGTTCGGCCACCGAGAGCGTGCTGCAACCGGAGTGGATCGACGATGCCACGCTCACGATGGTGAGCGACCGGAGTGGCTGGTGGAATCTCTACTCCGTGACCCTTCACGGCGAGGTGGCCCCCCTCCATCGGGAAGAGGCAGACTTCGGCGGCCCGCTCTGGCAGCTCGGCAACCGGTTCTACGACGTACTCGACGATGGGCGGATTCTCGCGGTACGAACTCTCGGAGCGGACGTTCTTGTGATCGTCGACCCGGCCGATGGCACCTCGCAAGCCGTCGATCTGCCGGTGACCGGTATCCGCCTCGGGCCGCGTCACGGCAGCCGGGTGCTGCTCACGGGAGGCAGCTCCGCACTGTGCGGAGGTCTCCGCATCTTCGATCTCGACGACGGCTCACTCACCGATGTGCGCCTGGACGTCGAAGGCATGCCGGATGCGGCATACGTGCCGATCGCGGAGGCGCGGACCTTCTTCGGTGAGCGCGATGTCCACAGCTTCGTCTATCCGCCGCGCAACGGCGACTATGACGCTCCGGCAGGCGAGAGACCGCCGTACATCGCCGTGGTCCACGGCGGGCCCACCGGCCACAGCTCCGGGGGGTACTCGCCCGTCTACAGCTTCTTCACCAGTCGCGGAATCGGAATCATCGACGTGAACTACGGCGGGTCCACCGGCTACGGCCGTGAATACCGCAACCGGCTTCGCGGCCAGTGGGGCGTCGTCGACGTGGAAGATGTCATCGCCGCGGTTCGCGGGCTCGCGGATGCCGGTCTCGCCGACTCCGCTCGCCTGGCGATTCGCGGGGGATCGGCCGGCGGCTTCACGGTGCTCGCGGCGCTCACCCGATCCTCTGTCTTCGCGGCCGGAGCCTCGTACTACGGCGTTTCCGACCTCGCCACCCTCGCCGTCGAGACCCACGACTTCGAGTCCCGCTATACGGATGGCCTGGTGGGGCCGCTGCCGGAGGCATCCGCCCTCTACGCGGAGCGATCGCCCATCACTCACGTCAACGACCTGACAACTCCGGTGCTGTTGTTGCAGGGACTCGATGACGAGATCGTGCCACCGGCCCAGTCTGAGCTGTTCCGTGACGAGCTGGCGGCGAAGGGGCTGCCGCACGCCTACCTGGCCTACGAGGGTGAATCCCACGGGTTCCGGCGAGCGGAGACGATCGTCGATGCCACCGAAAGCGAGCTCTCGTTCTACGGCCAGGTGTTGGGCTTCGATCCGCCGGATGTTCCGCGGCTCACGCTCTCGTAGGGCGACTCTTCGGAGGAGCTCCGTCAGTGAAGCGGATGGAGCAACAGCAACTCGGTGTTGTGGTCTTTCGGCAGCCCCTCGTGCGCTCCGGTGTAGTGGAGATCGTTGACGGAGAATTCGCGATACAGCGAGGCGAGGGCGGCCTGGTCGCCATCCTCGTACGAGCTCTGGTACGGCGCCGCCGACTCGATCAGCGTCGTGAACAGCGAGAGCGTTCCGTCGTGGTTGTCGCAGACATCGATGATCCGCGCCTGCTGGGGAAACTCGATGTGGGACGCGGTGTTGATCTCCCAGAAGCCGCGTTCGGGGGATGGCCCGGGGCGCGGCGTGATCGCGTTGGTGTGGGAGTGACCGTTCACCCAGGCGAGCACATTCGGATAGCGCTGCAGGAGGGCGACGATCTCGCCCCCCGGGTGCCTCTTCTCGCCGGGGTTGGCCGGGTCCGGTGCGAGGTTGTCCATGGACCTACTGGTGTGATGGCTGAACAGCACGAAAAGGCGGTCATCGGCTTGGCGCATCACCCTCGCGCCGCTCTCATCGTAGGAGGTGCTGCTTCCCGAGCGCAACATCCTCTCCAGCCAGAGGAACTGGGCGTGTCCCACTGACCCGCGGGTCCATCCACCATGATTGGTCGAATCGAGGGCGATACCGGTGACTCCGGGCGAGATCTCGAAGCTGTAATACGCGATGCCCTCGTCCGCCGCCTTGGGCGTGAAACCGTGTCCGACCGGACCGGCACCGGTCGCTGATGGGTCGAGATGGGCGGCCATGAACCCCCGCGGCGAGAATGGCTTGCGCCGGTGGTCGGCAGTCACCTCCCAGCGTCGCTCTGCTCGCACCTCTCGACCGAGACGTGCGGACCGGTCTCCGGTGAGGCCCGCCGCCAGCGTCGCGTTCGCGGCCTCTGTCGTGAAACCGGTGAACTTGGTGGGGCCGGTGTAGAGCTCCTCGAGCGGCGTCCAGTTCGCGGGGATCGTGCCGCCGACGGAGTCGTCGTGGTTGCCGAACACCGAGTACCACGGCGTCTTCACCCCTTCGCTGTCGTGCTCGCGGATCACCCGGTCGAAGAACCCCTCGATGCGCGGGAATCCGGCCTTCTTGTAGCGGTCCATCACGGCGAGGTCCGGGTTGTAGTAGAGCGGATCGCCCGAGTGCTGCACGCCCTCCCACTCGGTCTCGGCACCGGAATTCGCCACGATCACCCCACCGCTCATCACCCTCAGGAACCAGTGCATCTCGAGCTCTTCGTTGTTGTCGGAGTTGTCGCCGGTCGAGACGACACAGTCGAACGCCCGGCCGCTGAACGGTCCGGTCGCGAGCTGGTTGACCCGCGCGACGAGTTGCGCTGCCGCGTGGGTTCCGAGGGCCTCCTGGGGGCGGAAGAAGGACGGGCAGGACTCTGCCATGAACTCGAAGCGCATCGGCGACTGGGCATCGATGATGTGAAGGTCGGTGAGATGCACGATCGAGGCCAGTGCCGAGCGCCGGTCGTCCCGCCCGCGCTGCGAGGCCGCGAGTTCCTCTCGCACGACCAGCGCAAAGCCCGGCCCCGCGACCAGGCGACGATATCCGCTGGTCGCGGAAGCGCTCGCCGTCTGTTCGAGTGTCGTACCTGCCGTGGTGAAAGCCCGGGAATCGGTCAGGCGGGTGATGCGAGCCTCGGCTTGTGCCGAGAGGCCACCGAGTGAGAGGAGCGCGAGCCCACCGGCCCCGGAGAGCAGGAGTGAGCGGCGGGTGACGTCTGGCACTGCGACCTCTTTCGTGGAAGGAGGAGCCTCGCTCCGGAGCGTTGCTCCGTAGCGAGACCACCTTCCCGAGGCGAGTTGGACAGACAGTAAATTGCACGACAGTGTCGCCTGAACATCAGGTCAACTGGCGGGTTCCCCGCCCACTGAGCTGCCGGGCTCAGCGGCGCGGCAGTGAGACCGCGTGGGTGTGCGGCAGGTCCCCGAAGGCCACATTCTGTGCGATATCGAGGGTCACGGCGTCATCCACGAAGGTCAGGGTGACGGTGCGCGAATACGGGGTAACGACATCGAGCGCCCGCACGACGAGGGTGTCAGGGGAGACCCAGGCGCCGCTGGCCCAGACCCGAGAATCGGCGGAACCCAGCCACTGGCCGTGTTCGAAGGCGAGCTCGGTGATCGCGCCGCTCTCGTCGACGACGAGCCGTCCGGGCTCCACCGTCACCGCAGAGACCGCCGGGTGGTCGAAGGCGAAGCGCACTCCGGCGATCCGCTCCGCAGTTGCGCTCGTCGCTTCCCCGGCAACGGTCGGGATACTGAGGCCTGCGAGCACCCGTTCCAGTGGGCTGTCCGCCGGAGGGAGCGCCGTGTCGCCGAAGGCCGGGAGCAGGTGCTCCCACACGAGGTCGAGGGCGAGCTGCGCGACCGGCAGGGCGGAGGTGAGCACCACGACGGAATCCTGCTCGGGAAGCACAAGGCAGAACTGGCCGAACGCGCCGTCGGCCCGGTACCCGCCGGGGCGGTTGCGCCAGAACTGGAAGCCGTAGCCCTGGCGGCCGTCGAGATCATGATCGGCCGCAGCGGTGACCACCTGAAGGGAGGTGGCTTCATCGATCCACTCGGCGGGCACGAGTTGTCTGCCGTTCCACTGCCCCCGCTGCAGCAGGAGCTGACCGAAGGTGGCCAGCTGTTCGGTCGTGATGCTGAGCCCCCACCCTCCGGCGTCGATGCCCTGCGGGGAGCTCTCCCAGGTGGCATCCGTGATTCCGAGCGGCTCGAAGAGACGTGGGCCGAGATAGTCGAGCAGGCGCTGTGCGGTGAGGCGCTGCACGATCGCCGAGAGCACGTGTGTCGCGCCGCTGTTGTACAGGTAGTGCGTGCCCGGCTCGAACTCGAGAGGCTGAGCGAGGATCACGCGAGCCCAGTTGTCACCGTGGGTGCTGTCCGCGAGCGAGACGGTATCGACGGCGTGCCCGGTCGTCATCGTGAGCAGGTGGCGCACGGTCAGGGCGGCGAGGCGCGCGTCGATCTCGGCGGGAAGATCCTCGGGCAGCAGGTCGACGACGCGGTCGTCGAGGGACAGGAGCCCTTCGCTGATCGTGAGCCCAATGGCCATTGCGGTGAAGCTCTTGCTCACCGAGAACATCATGTGGGGATGCCCCGCAGAATAGGGCGCCCACCACCCCTCGGCGATAACCCGGCCGTGACGCACGATCATCAGGCTGTGGAGGCTGTCGAGGCCGGCATCGGCGGCGCGGATGAAGTCGAGGATGGCGGACGAGGCCATGCCCTCGGCCTCTGGGGTGCTGCGGGGGATCGTCATGGCACCATTCTGCCGCGCCCGCAGCCTCGAAGCGGTCAGCCGGTCGGCGAGGCTGCTGCCCTCAGTCGGATGCGACGGGAGTTGTTCGCCCCGCCGTCATCCATCTCCACCTGGCCGCTGCGCGACTTCACGAAGTCGGTGAATGTCTTGTATCCCAGGGCCGACTCGCTGAACGCGGGGTCCATGCGCCGCATCTGTTTCTTGACCTCTGAGCTCGGCATCCACTCGCTGTCGCTCTTGGCGATCCCCAGTCGGAGTGCCCGCATCATGAGGTTCGTGGCTGCACGCGGGGAGAGCTTGATTGGCGCGTCGTCATCGGCCACCAGCGCCTTCGGCCGATCGGCAGCGGGCTGTTTTCGCGGCGCTTTCGGCGGAGGCTCGGATGCTGTCACGGCAACCTCCGCGGGCGGATCGACCATCGCGACGGTCTCGTCCTCACCGGGACTCACCAGACCGGGCAAGTCGTCGTAGTCCTGGAACTCATCGCAGGCGGCGACCAGGGATCGGCTGGTGGCACCGGCGACGCCGATGCCGACGACGTAACGCCCGAGCCGCTTGCAGCGTTGGGCGAGAGCGATGTAGTCGGAGTCACCGGCGACGATCACCACGTGGGTGAGATCGTCGAGACGGAAGAGGTCTTCGACCACGTCGACGGCGAGGCGGATGTCGGCGCCGTTCTTCATCGCCTGGGTGGTGGGAAAGAGCTGGGTGAGGTCCACTGCCCGGTCGATGAGCTGCTTCTGGTAGCTGGCGTTCGCCTTGGCCGACCAGTCTGCGTAGGCGCGACTGATGACGATGGGCCCGAACGAGGAGGCGTAGTCGAGCACCGCGCCGAAGTCGACGGTCGCCTCCCGGAGCCTGGTGCCGATGACCCCGGCAGCGCCGGCGACAGCGGCGGTGTCTGGTCCGAAGTTGCGCGCGCCGTCGGTGCTGAACCGGCGCGCACCGTGAAGCTGGTTGTATCTCGAGACGACGATGTTGTCGAAATCGATGTAGACGGCTACTCGGGTGTCGGTGGCTTCAGGCATGCGGCGCCTCTCGGTTCGGTGGGCACCAGTCTCGTAGCCCACATGTTAGGCGCGCATCCGCGCCGTGGCCAGACCGCGCGCCCACTTGAGTCTGATCTACTGGAGGGGAGGAGGAGCACTGGATGACGGATGCACGGGCGAGTGCCAGCGAGACGTCCCCCGATCCCCGTCGCTGGCGCGGGCTCTGGGTGCTGCTCCTCGGCCAGTTCGCCGCGCTGCTCGATGTCAGCGTCACCAATGTCGCCCTTCCGTCGATCGGGCGCTCCACCGGCTCCAGCCCGTCGGAGCTGCAGTGGATCGTCACCGGCTACGTGCTCGCCTTCGGCCTCATGCCGATCATCGGGGGCCGACTCGGTGACATCGGGGGCCGTCGCCGCATCTTCATCGTCGGCCTCGTCGGCTTCGTCGTCTCGAGCGCTGCGGTGGGCCTCTCGCCCGATCCGGTGTTCATCATCGTGGCCCGCGTCGTCCAGGGGCTCTTCGGGGGCGTGCTCGGACCCCAGGTGTCGGGATACATCCAGAACGCCTTTCCCCGGGCGGAGCGGGGTCGCGCATTCGGGCGACTCGGACTCGCCCTCGCGGTGGCCACCGCGCTGGGCCCCGTCGTCGGTGGGCTGCTCATCGCCTTCGGCGGACCGGAGTTCGGCTGGCGGCTCGTCTTCTTCATCAACCTGCCGATCGGGATCACGGCCATCGTGCTCGCCCTCGCCTGGGTGACAGAGGCACGAAAGCCCTCATCGACACGGCGCCAGGTCCTGGACGTGCCCGGCGCGATTCTGCTCGGGATCGCCATCCTCTGCGTGCTCTTCCCGATCGTGGAATTCAGCACCTTCCGCTCGGGATGGATCTTCCTGCTTCTCGTACCCGGGGCTGCCTTCGCCGCGTTGTTCCTCCGACGCGAGGCGCGGCTCACCTCGGCAGAGGCCTCTCCGCTGCTCGATCTGCGTCTCTTCCGCCAGCCGTCCTTCACCATCGGGGTCACCTTCATCCTGTTGTATTTCTGCGGTTCCACCGGTCTCCCGCTGGTGCTCACGCTCTACCTTCAGCAGGGCATCGGGTTCGAGCCGCTCCAGGCGGCGCTCGCTGTCACCTCGCTCGCCGTCGGTTCCGCCGTGTCGGCCCCGATCGCGGGTCGACTGGTACCGCGGATCGGTCGACCGCTGGTGGTTGTCGGCGTCAGCCTGTTCATCGTCGGGGCCGCCTGGATCGCGATCGTGGTGGCGGCCGCTCCCGCGCTCACCGATCCCGGCGCGATCATCCTGCGCCTGGCTTTTCCGCTCTTCCTCATCGGGGTCGGCGGAGGCGCAGTGATCACGCCCAATCAGACCCTCTCCCTTGCGGATGTCGACAGGCGGATCGGCGGATCGGCCGGCGGTGTTCTCCAGACCTCCCAGCGGGTGGGGGCGGCGATCGGGCAGGCGGCGATCGGGGCGGTGTTCTTCGCGGTGCTCGCCGGCAGCGCCGCCTCGCCCTCACCGGGATCGCCGGCGCAGCATCCGCAGGACTTCTCGGCGGCCATCGTGACCGGGGTCATCGCGGCGATGGTCTTCTCCATCGCGGCTCTCACCCTCGGACTGGTGGACCTGCGGGCCACCCGCCGGCGGTCCGCGGCGCGCCTAGGCTGACCCCATGGAATCGTCGAAGGCCAGCGCAGCGCGACCGACGAGATGACAGTCTCAGCGGGCGCCTATCTCGACACCGTCGACGCGGTCATCGGCGAGTTCGAGACCAGGCCGACCGGGCTCAGTACCGAAGAGGTGGCTTCGCACCGGTTGCGGTTCGGCAGCAACATAATCGTCGAGCTCACGAAGGAATCGGGACTCCGACACTACCTGCGCCAGTTCGCGGACTGGATGATCGTGTTGCTGCTGGCGAGCGCCGCCATCACCGGGGTGCTCGGTGACCTCGGAACGGCGGCCGTGCTCGTGGGGCTCGTCGCGCTCAACACGCTGATCGGATTCGTGCAGGAGTATCGCGCGGAAAAGACGATGGAGGCATTGGAGAGGCTCGTCGCACCCACCAGCGAGGCCTACCGCGACGGTGAACTCGGGGAGGTGGAGTCGAAGAGCCTCGTGGTCGGGGACGTCGTGCGCCTCGCGGAAGGCGTGTCGGTGCCCGCCGACGTGCGACTGATCGAGGCGACCGCGTTCTCGACAAATGAGTTCGCCCTCACCGGAGAGAGCGATCCGACCCGTAAGAACGCGAATCGGATCCCGCATGAAGTGCCGGTGGCCGATCGTCACAACATGGCATTCGCGGGAACGACGGTGGCCACCGGCCAGGCCTTTGCCGTGGTCGTGGCCACGGGGCTGCAGACCGAACTGGGTCGGATCGCCCGACTGAGCCAGTCCGCTCCGGCCACCCGGAGCCCGCTTCAGCTCGAGACCTCCAACATCGCCAAGTACGTGAGCTTCGGGGTCGGCGCCGTCTCGATAGTCGTGCTGGTGATTGCCGTGCGGGCCGACCTTCCGATCAAGGAGGCCATGCTCTTCGCCGTCGGATTCGCCTGTGCCCTCATTCCCCAGGGTCTTCCGGCAGAAGTGAACACCGCCCTCGCGTCCGCGGCGGGCGCTCTCGCCAAACAGAACGCCCTGGTGAAGCGTCTCAGCTCCGTGGAGACGCTCGGAGCGACCCACATGATCTGCACCGATAAAACGGGCACGCTCACCCGGAACGAGATGACGGTGACCGAACTCGTGATCGGGACGATGCCCTATAGCGTCACCGGGATCGGGTACGACCCGACCGGCCGGATAGAGCCGGAGACAGCGGATGCGGATCACCGGTTGCGCGACTTCCTCACCGTCGGAGTGCTCGCGAGCAACACGCGGCTGGTGCCACCGGGCGAGGATGTCCGGCACTGGCACGTGGTGGGCGATCCGACCGAGGGGGCGCTGCTCGTGGCAGCAGACAAGGCCGGCATCGACCGCGCGGCCCTGCTCGCCGGCACCGTCGAGATCGGCGAACTGCCCTTCGACTCGACCCGCAAACTGATGACCTCGATGCGCCGTGACGCCGGGGGTGCGGTCACGGCCTGGGTGAAGGGCGCACCGGAGAGCATCCTCTCCCGGTGTTCGACGATCGACGACGGCACGCGGATACGGCCCATCACCGCGGAGGATCGTGTGGCTCTTCTCGCGCTCCACACCGAGAAGGCGAGTCGAGCACTGCGCAACCTGGCGTTCGCCCGGCGGTCGATCACGGCTGCCGAAGCCGCGAGCGCCGAGCTCGCGGTGATCGAGAAAGATCTCACGATGCTCGGCCTGGTGTCCATGATCGATCCGATCCGCACCACCGTGCCGGACGCGATGACTGCCGTGCTCGCCGCTGGCGTGAAGGTCAACATCGTCACTGGCGATTTCTCCCTCACCGCCGCCGCGATCGCCCGGCAGGCCGGACTTGCCGGGGACGACGGACTCGTCATCGTGACCGGCACCGAACTCGCGACGATGCCCGACGCCGAGGTCCTCGCCCACGCCCTCCGGGGTGGAACGGTATTCAGTCGGGTCGCTCCGGAAGACAAGGTGCGCATCGTCGACCTCGTGAAGGACTCGGGGTACATCGTGGCGGTCACCGGGGACGGGATCAACGACGCCCCCGCGCTGCGCCACGCGAACATCGGCGTCGCGATGGGGGAGTCGGGAACGGATGTGGCGAAGCAGGCGGCCGAGATCGTGCTGCTCGACGACAGTTTTGCGACCCTGGTCGGGGCCGTCCGCCAGGGGCGCACCATCTACCGCAACATCAGCAAGGGCGTGCTCAGCTGCCTCACCTCCAATGTCGCGGAGTTCGTCGTCAACTCGGTGAGCCTCGGTCTCACCTCCCTCTACGGTGTGCCCCTCGCGCTCAACGTGCTGCAGATCCTGGCCATCGACCTGTTGGGCGAGATCTTCCCGATCGCGGCTCTCGGGCGGGATCCGGAGGAGGGCGAGACGATGAAGGAGGCCCCGCGAGACCCCCGCGCGCGCATCCTCAATGGCCGGTCGCTCTGGGACCTCGCGTGGTGTGGAGCCCTCATCGGAGGTTTCTCGATCGTGAACTACCTGCTCTTCTACCAGCGCAGCGGGGTCGACCCGTTCGTCGGCTCGGTGCCGTCGGCCGTCCTCGCGCCGGCCATGTCCATCAGTTACGCGACGATCATGGTCTGCCAGCTCGTGAGCATCATCCAGCGCCGCAGCATCCACGGATTCTTCACGCGCTACCAGTTCTCCAACCGCACCTTCTGGCTTGCCATAGCCCTCGCCATCGGCATCATGGGCGTCATCCTGTACGTGCCGCTGGTCGCTGGCTTCTTCGGCACGGCACCCCTCGGCCTGGTCGACTGGGCCTTCGTCGGCACGGCCGCCGTCATCTTCCTCGGAATCCGGGAGGGTGCGAGGGTGCTCGGTCGCGGTCGATCCCGCACGAGGATCCTCTAGCTCCGCTCTCGGATCTCGCGCCGGAGACGATGGATTGGGGGCCTCTCGCCGACTGACTCCTCGCGACGGGACTAACCTGATGTTTTCCCAACCCTGACGCGAGGGAGGCGTAGCCGTGGACCAGCACTGGGTCGCAACTGACTTCGGGGGGCTCGATGTCTTCCGCTTCGACGAGGTGGAGGTCGCCCCTCCCGCACCGGGGCAGGTGACGATCTCGGTGCGTGCCGCCGGCATGAATCCCGCCGACTTCAAGCACGTCGCGCGCGGATCCGATCGCTCGCTCCTGCCGATCGCCGTCGGTTACGAGGTCGCGGGGGTCATCAGCGCGATCGGCCCGGACACCACCCTGGCATCCGGGGGTGGAGAGGTCGGCGACGAGGTGATCGCGTTCCGGGTGCAGGGCGGATACGCCACCGCGATCACCGTCGACTCGAGGAACGTGTTCGCGAAACCCGCCTCGCTGGGATTCCCGGAAGCGGCGAACCTGTTGCTTGCGGCCACCACCGCCTCCGAGATGTTGCACGTGACCGGAGTCACCGCCGGCGACACCGTGCTGGTGCACGGCGCATCCGGCGCGGTGGGGGTCAGTGTGATCCAGCAGGCGAGACTGCTCGGGGCACGCGTGATCGGCACGGCCAGTGAGGGCAGCTTCCCGGTGCTCGAGCGGTTCGGCGCCGAGCCGGTCGCCTACGGCCAGGGTCTCGAAGAGCGCGTCCGCCACCTCGCTCCCGAGGGAATTGCCGCCGCGCTCGACACCGTCGGCACCGACGAGGCGGTGGATGTCTCGCTCTCCCTTGTCGCGGACCGCGGCAGGATCGTCACGATCGCCGCCATGCAGCGGGCAGAGGGTGACGGCATCCGGGTGATCATGGGTGCTCTTCCCGCGAGTGCGGCCTATCGCGATAAGGTTCGAGCCGAGCTCATCGCACTCGCCGGCGCCGGCACCCTCGTGGTGCCCATCGCGCGAACCTACCCGCTCGCCAACGCGATCGACGCGCTCACCGTGCTCACCGCCGGGCATCCGGGCGGCAAGATCGCCCTTATCCCGGAGACCGTCCTCATCCCGGAGACCGCCCCAGCCGCGTAGGTTGGAACCCGCGGCCGCGTAGCCCGGGCAAACCCGCAAACGCTCCGCTCCGAACACCAGTCATCGTCAGTGAAATGAGGAATCGAATGTCCGGACGCAGCGCGACCGCCATCACGGAATTGCTCGCCACGGCTTCCCTCGATCACACCTGGGACGTCGCCACGATGCACACACCGGTGGGTCTCTACCCCAAGGCCGGCCTGCTTCCGGCGGTCGTCGAAGTACGCGACCAGACCGGCGATTGGGACGGGGTCGGGCAGACCCGGCAGCTCATGCTCTCCGACGGGGGAAGCGTGATCGAGCACACGACCAACGTGGACCGCCTCGAATTCTTCGCCTACAACCTCACCGACTTCCAAAAGATCTTCGGCGTGATGGTGGCGAGCGCCCGGGCCGAGTGGACGTTCACCACGGCCCCGAACGGCACGCTCATCCGCTGGCGGTACACCTTCCACTCGAAGCCCGGCTACGGTTTGCCGCTCGCGGCGATCATCAAGTTCCTCTGGGGTCCCTACATGGCACGAGTGCTGCCGGGCATCGTGGCGGAGATCGAGCGCTCGCACTGAGTCGGTGCCGATCGACCCACCAATAGGCTGGCCGAATGAACCAGCTGACGGTGCGGCTCTCGTGCGTTCCCAGCGTGCCGGACTGCGACGACACGGCGACGGCGTTCGACATCGGATGGATTCCCACGGCACTTGTCATTCTCGTGATCGTGGCGGTGGTCGCCCTCGCGATCAGCCTTCGGCGGCGCTGACCCGGTGAGGGTCCATCCGCTCGACCGCGAGATCCTCGGCCTTGCCGTGCCGACTCTCGCCGCCCTCGTCGCCGAACCCCTGTTCCTTCTCGTGGACACCGCCCTGGTCGGCCACCTCGGCAGCGTCCCCCTCGCGGCCCTCGGCATCGCGAGCGTCGTGCTGCAGACCGCTGTCGGCCTTCTCGTCTTCCTCGCCTACGCGACCACCCCGGCGGTCGCGCGGCTGCTTGGCGGCGGGGACCGCCGTGCGGCCGTGCGTGCCGGAGTGGATGGCGCGTGGCTCGCCCTCGCTGTCGGAGCGGCGCTCCTCGTGCTGGGGATCGTCTTCGCGCCCGCCGCCGTCGCGGCCTTCCGCGTCGCGCCGGATGTCTCGGCCGCCGCAGCTAGCTACCTCGCCATCTCCGCCTGGGGACTGCCCGCGATGCTCTTCGTGCTCGCGGCGACCGGCCTGCTCCGCGGACTCCAGGACACCCGCACCCCGCTCGTGGTCGTCGGGGTCGGATTCGCCGCCAACGCGGCCCTCAACGCGCTGTTCCTCTACGGATTCGGCTGGGGGATCGCGGGTTCCGCGGCGGGTACGGTGATCTCGCAATGGGGAATCGCGGCCCTCTTCGCCGTCTCCGTGGTGCGCGCCGCGCGTGCGACCGGCGCACGGCTGCGGCCCGGTCTCGCGGGGGTGCGGCTGGCCGCGGCATCCGGGGGCTGGTTGCTCCTGCGCACGGCATCATTGCGGGCGGCGATGCTCGCCACGGTGTTCTCCGCCAGCCTTCTCGGGGTCACCGGGCTCGCGACCCTGCAGGTGGCACTCGCGGTGTTCTCACTGCTCGCGTTCGTGCTCGACTCGCTCGCGATCGCCGGCCAGGCGATGGTCGGGCACGGGCTGGGAGCGGACCGGCCCGACCGGGTGAGACTCGTGACCGGCCGACTCGTGCGGTTCGGTGTGGGTGCGGGCCTGGTGATCGGCGTGATCGTCGCCGCCCTCTCGCCGCTGCTCGGCCGCGTATTCACGGGCGATGACGACGTGATCGCGGCCCTGCCTCCCGTGCTGCTCGTGATGGCCGTCGGGGTGCCGCTGGCGGGATTCGTCTTCGTGCTCGACGGGGTGTTGATCGGGGCAGGCGAGGGGCGGTACCTCGCGCTGAGCGGCATCCTCACTGTCGCGGTCTATCTGCCCCTCTTGTATTCCGTCGGCCAGCAGCACAGTGTGCTGGCGGTCTGGTCTGCATTCGGGCTCGGCTACATCGGTGCACGGGCGCTGGCCCTCGGTCTGCGGGTGCGGGGCACGCGGTGGTTGGGGGTTGCCTCACCGAACCGCTCTTGACTCGACAGCCTTGGGCGGTGAGGGTGGACCCAGTTCACATCTCGAGGGAGACTCCATGACCCAATTTGCGGCGTCCGCCGACGGTACCCCGATCGCCTATGACCGGGTGGGCGAGGGTCCCGCGCTCGTGGTCGTCGGGGGAGCCTTCAACACCCGACTCTCGCCCTACCCCCTGGTGACGCTTCTCGCCGAACGGTTCACCGTCCTGAGTTACGACCGCCGCGGTCGAGGCGACAGCGGTGCGGGCACTGGCGATGCCGGCGAGGACACCGTGACGCGTGAGGTGGAGGATCTCGCCGCGGTGGTGACCGCGGCCGGCGGTGCCGCGATGGCCTACGGGCACTCCTCCGGCGCTATCCTCGCCCTCGAGGCGGCGATGGCGGGGGTGCCCATCACCCGCCTCGCGGTCTATGAACCGCCGTACAGCTTCGATCCGGAGCATCCCGAACCCGGGGAGGACTTCGGCTTCCCCGCGGCGATCGCGGCGGGGGACACGGATGGGGCGGCTCGCGCCTTCCTGCAGATCACCGGCATGCCGGCCGGCGCCGTCGCCGGCATGAGTGCCGCACCCTGGTGGCCCGGCATGATCAGCACCGCCCTCACGCTTCCCCACGACATCGCGCTCACCGGTGACGGACGCGTACCGGCCGATCGCCTTGGCGTCGTCGATGTGCCCGTGCTGGCCCTCGACGGTGGCGAGAGCCCGGCCTGGGCGGCGCGCGCGGCTGTGGGCGTCTCATCGGCCGTCGTCCACGGCGCGCGGCGAACCGTCGACGGGCAGAACCATGGCGTCGACCAGTCCGTGCTCGCGCCGATCCTTGCGGAGTTCTTTGGGGCGTAGCGTTGGTTCCATCATGAAAGCAATCGTGTACAGCGAAACCGGCGACCCCTCCGTGCTCCACCTGGTCGAGCGGCCGGTGCCCGAACCGGAGGCCGGTGAGGTGCGGATCCGCCTGGTCGTCTCGGGCGTGAACCCCACCGACTGGAAGACCCGTCGCGGATCGCGGCCGGGGGATCCGGCGGAATTCGCCGAAGTCGTGCCGAATCAGGACGGCGCCGGCGTGATCGATGCGGTCGGCGCGGGTGTGCGGAAGTTCGCGGTGGGGGATCGGGTCTGGACCGCGATCGCCGCGTACCGGAGCGCTCGCGGCGGGACCGCGCAGGAGTTCACCGTGCTGCCGGTGGATCGTGTCTACCCGCTCCCGGATTCCGCGAGCTTCGATCTCGGTGCCTCTCTCGGTGTGCCCGCCATGACCGCGCATCGCGCGCTCACCGTCGCAGAGGACGGCCCGTCGCGGCTCTTTCCCGGAGCACTCGCCGGCACCACGGTGCTGGTCGCCGGTGGAGCCGGAGCCGTCGGGCACGCCGCCATCCAACTGGCCCGCTGGGCCGGAGCAACCGTCGTCACGACCATCAGCTCACCCGCGAAGGCGGCTCTTGCGCGAGCAGCGGGCGCCCATCACGTCGTGAACTACCGCGAGACGGATGCCGCCTTCGAGATCCGCCGGCTCGCCCCGGACGGCGTCGACCTCATCGTCGAGGTCGCTCCCGACAAGAATGCCGAGCTCGACGGCAAGGTCATCCGCAACCGGGGGTCGATCGCCGTCTACGCGACGACCGGCGATCCGCTGGTGCTCGACATCCGGGTGCTCATGACTCTCAATGTGCGCTACCAGTTCCAGCTGCTGTACACCCAAGGGCAGGACGTGCGGGACGCCGCCGCCGAGGACATCAACGCGGCCATCATCGACGGGGCGCTGCCCATCGGAGACGACGCGGGCCTCCCGCTTCACCGCTACCCGCTGGCCGAGACCGCCGAAGCGCACGCCGCGGTCGAGGGCGACATCGTGGGCAAGGTGCTGATCGACGTGACTTCGGCCTGACGGTCTCTCCGTCGAATATTTTTCTGGGCAATCGCTGGGCATACACGGTATGCGGGTGGTGTTGGCCTCCAATGGACACGAAACGAACGCAAGGAGAACCATAACTATGACCGAAGTACCCACGATCACCCTGAACAACGGGGTCGTCATCCCGCAACTCGGATTCGGCACGTACCAGATCACCCCGGATGACGCGAAGCAGGCCACCCTCGATGCCCTCGAGGTCGGATACCGCCACATCGACACCGCCGAGATGTACGGCAACGAGAAGCAGGTCGGCGAAGCGGTGGCAGCATCCGGCATCGACCGCTCCGAGATCTTCGTGACCAGCAAGCTCAACAACGGATTCCACGCGCGGGATGCCGCACTCACCGCTTTCGACGGCACCCTCGACGCCCTCGGGTTCGACTACCTAGACCTGTTCCTCATCCACTGGCCGCTGCCGACGATCGGCGACTTCGTCGAAACGTGGAAGGCGATGCAGGAGATGTACGAGTCGGGACGCGTCAAGGCGATCGGCGTCTCCAACTTCCAGCAGGCGCACCTGCAGCGACTGTTCGACGAGACGAGCATCGTGCCCGCCGTCAACCAGATCGAGGTTCACCCCTACCTCGTGCAGGACAGCCTCCGCGACTTCGACGAGGCACACGGCATCGCGACCGAGGCGTGGTCGCCCATCGCCCAGGGCAAGGTGCTCGACGACCAGGTCATCGTCTCGATCGCCGAGAAGGTCGGCAAGACTCCCGCGCAGGTCACCCTTCGCTGGCACATCCAGCGCGGCGACATCGTCTTCCCCAAGTCGGTGACCCGCTCCCGTGTCGAGGAGAACTTCGCGCTCTTCGACTTCGAGCTGTCGGACGATGACATCCAGTCGATCACCGAGCTCGACCGCAACGAGCGCACCGGCCCCGACCCCGATACCTTCGACTACGTGCCGAAGGCCTGATCGTGGGCGCGCTGGTACTGGCGGGCGGGGGAATTGCCGGAATCGCGTGGGAGGTTGGCGTGCTCTTCGGAATCGAAGAGCGCGAGCCTGGGGCCGCGTCGAGGCTTCTCCACGCGGATTCCGCGTTCATCGGCACCTCGGCGGGGTCCGTCGTGGCCTCGCAGGTTGCCGGGGGAGTGCCTCTGCGGACGCTGTTCGAGCAGCAACTCGAGCAGCACACCGCCGAGGTCGGCGCGAAGTTCGACGTGCAGGAGTTCCAGGAGAAGCTCGCGCAACTCCTCGACGGGGTGACCTCCGCCGAGGAGGGTCGTCGTCGCGTCGGGCGGTTCGCCATCGACGCCACGACCGTCGCCGCCGGCGACCGTCGAGCGGTGATCGACGCCCGCCTGACCGTGAAGCACTGGCCTGAACGCCGATTGCTCATCACCGCGGTGAACGCCGAGACCGGGGAACTGCGCGTCTTCGACCGGGATTCGGGGGTCGACCTCATCGACGCCGTCTCCGCGAGTTGCGCCGTTCCGGGAATCTGGCCGACCGTCGAGATCGAAGGCAAGCGCTACACCGACGGTGGAGTGCGCACGATCGCGAACTCGGACCTCGCCGCGGGGTCGGATCCGGTGCTGATCCTCGCTCCGCTCGCCGAGGCGAACCTGCCGGTTGCGCTGCCGGCACATGAGCTTGCCGCGCTCGAGCCCGCCCGCGTCCACGTCGTGTGCGCGGACGAGGCGTCGATCTTCGCGTTTGGAACCAACCCGCTCGACCCGGCCACGGCATCCGTGTCGGCGCTGGCCGGGCGCGACCAGGGCCGGCGCATCGCGGCCAGGATCGGCGCGTTCCTCGGCTAGCCCCACTGAACGACCCCGTCCTCCCGTCTTCTGCCGGCACCTCCGGCTTACGGCTTCCGTTTCTGGCGGACATGCAGCGGTTCGCAAGAATCGACGGCGAGGATGGGGTCTATCAGCCCCGAGAGGAGCAGGACCATGGGTTTCTTCGACCGACTCTTCGGCCGCGAGGATCAGGCGGCAACGAAACGCCCGGCGGCCGCAAACCGCCGGAGTGACGACGAGATCGCCGTCGAGCGCTACGAATACCTCCTGCGCACCGCGCCGCCGGAGACCATCGAGAAGGTGCACACCGAGGCGTTCTCGAAGCTCACCCCGCAACAGCGCGACATCCTGTTCGAGAAGCTCACCGCCAACGCCGACGCGAACTCCGACGCGAACGAACGCCCGGCGGATGCCGCTCCGGCGACCCTCGCGAAGGCGGCCACACGCGCAGAACTTCAGCAGCCGGGCACTCTCACCCGCACTCTCGGTGGATCCGCTCTCGGCGGCGCCGGAGGGGTCTGGCTCGGCGGGATGTTCGCCAGCTCGCTTCTCGGCAGCGTCGCGGGCTACGTCATCGGCTCCGCCCTCGTGAGCAGCTTCATGCCGATGGATGGGGGCTCCGACGCCAGCGCCGCCGACGCGAATGGCACCGATGCCGGTGCTTCGGACTCGGGTACTTCGGACGCGGGTGCTGCAGACTCTGGGGCCGCAGACTCTGGCGGTTGGGATGGCGGCTATGACAGCGGCGGGGACTTCGGCGGAGATTTCGGCGGGGGAGACTTCGGCGGCTTTTAGCCGCCCCGGCGCTCGGGCATCGGGCCGTCGGGAGTGGTGTCGTGCAGCGTCGCCGGGGTTTGCAGTCACTCGGCTCCCTCCCTGTTCGGCCGTGAAGGCTTCGCGCCCGGTCGAGGGCGGACGCTCCCGCGACACGCCGTCCGCTCGCGGCGGACTCGCCGTTGGGTCCGGGGAATATCCGCCCTCCTCGGCCCGGCCCCGGCGCGCAGACGGGGGCGACGTGAGTCGCTGGGACTGCGGTGTTCCCCAGCGGCGGCTCGAGTTCGTCAGGTCGAGGCCCCGCAGAACCGCAGGGCTTCGAGAGGTAAGCGACGAGGTGCCGTAGAGCTGGGCGTTCCGAGCGCCGGCCTACGGAGAGTGCGCGCGGTTGTGCAGCACATCGACTTGCACAACTGGAGTCTGCCCGGTGCCGTCGTGCCGCCTGGCGGACGGGGCCACCATCTGGGGGGTTCCGCGGTTACGCAGGACGCTGTCCTGCACAACCCGAGCCTGCAGCGCTTGCCGGCGCCGGCGGCGAAGCCGCCGCACTCAGCGCCCGCAGCGGAGACAGCGCGATCTCCGCAGTCAGCACAGTCGCCGCAGTCAGCGCGCGCAGCGCGAGAGCCGCCCTTACTTATCCGGGCCGATGAATCCGTTCTTCACCATGAACTCGTGGGCGACGTCGGCCGGCTCTTCTCCGCCGTCATCCACCCGCAGGTTGAGCTTGCGCAGGGTCGTCTCGGTGATCCGCGGGGAGATCTTGTCGAAGACACCCGCGAGTCCCGGGTACTTCGCGAGGGCGTCAGAGTTCAGTACCGCAGCGACGTTGTAGGCGGGGAAGAAGGCCTTGTCGTCCTCGAGCACGGTGAGCTTGAGCTTGTTGATGCGTCCGTCAGTCGTGTACACCTCGCCGAAGTTGCAGGTGCCGCGATCGGTCGCCGTGTAGACGGCTCCGGTATCGAAGACCTTCACCGCGGAGGCCGGAACGCTGCTGGCCTTGCCGCGGGTGAGGCCGTAGGCCTTGAGCATCGGGTTCAGTCCGTCGACGCGAGAGTTGAACTCCGGTTCGACGCAGAAGGTGCGGTCCGCGACCGGGAGGGTCGAGATCTGGGACAGCTTCGTGATTCCCAGCTTCTCCCCCTCCTCCGAGCGGATGGCGAGGGCGTAGGTGTTGTTGAGCGGCGCCGGCTCGAGCCAGGTCAGGCCGTTCGCGGCATCCGCCTTCTTCACGGCAAGGTACTGCCCCTGCTTGTCGGGAATGCCCTTCGCCTTGCCGAGATAGGTGAGCCAGGCCGAGCCGGTGTACTCCCACATCATGTCGGCGCCCGCGGAGGTCATCAGCTGCCGGGCGGGAACGCTGCCGGGCACGTTGGTGAGGTCGGTCACGGAGAACCCAGCGGCCTTCGCGGCGATCACGGCGATCTTTCCGAGGATGAGCTGCTCGGTGAAGTTCTTCGAGGTGACGGTGAGCGAGGCCCCGGCAGGGAGATCGAGCGGCGCGATCGATCCGCGAGAGACCTCCGGCACGTAAGCGGTGGCCGGCTGCAGGCCGCATCCGGTGAGTGCGAGCATTCCGGCGGCGACGACGGCGACGGAGCGCCCGAGACGATCAATGGCGGTGCGTTTCATCACAGTCCCTTCGGACGGGCGACCTGCTCGACGATGCGTCCGAGCCAGTCGATGGCGAGCGCGAGAAGCGCGATGAGCAGCGCCCCGGAGACGAGCACGCTGTAGAGGTAGAGGTTGACGCCGGTGACGATGAGGATGCCGAGGCCGCCACCGTTGACGAACGCCGCGAGGGCAGCGGTGCCCACAAGCAGCACGAGGGCGGTGCGGATGCCCGCGAGCATCACCGGCACCGCGAGCGGCAGCTCGATGCGGAAGAGCACCGCGACCGCGCTCATCCCCATGCCGCGTCCGGCCTCGACCAGGCGCTCGTCGACCCCGCGCACGCCGATCATGGTGTTGCGCAGCACGGGAAGTGCCGCATAGAGCACCAGGGCGAGGATCGACGCCCAGTAGCCGGAGGTGATGAAGATCGCGAGCAACACCACGAGTCCGATCGCGGGAGCCGCCTGCCCGAAGTTCGCGATGGCGAGGATCGGCAGCCCGAGTCGCCGGAACCTCGGCCGGGTGAGAAGCACTCCCAGCGGGATGGCGATGGCCAGCACGATCGCAGCGGAGACGAAGGTGAGCGAGAGGTGCTGGAGCGTGGCGGCCCAGAGGGCGTCCGGAGCGAGAGTGGTGCGCTCCGTCGCTGTGATCGGTGCGACGTTGAGCCAGACGACGAATCCGGCGAGCACGACGAGGATGGCGATCGGCTGCACGATGAGTCCACGCCAGGATGAGGAGTGAACCGCTGACGGAACACGGGCCGGGGAGATCCCCGGCGACGACGTGTCAGTGATGACGGCGGTCATGCGGCGACCGTTCCGGTGGCGGCCGCGCCGGCGACCACGGGGATCTCGCCCGAATTCGTGCCGGTCGGCGCGGCGGCGGATGCGGCCGCCGAGGCGCGCGCAGAGGTGATCGCCGCCATCACCGTCTCCACATCGATCACGCCGAGGAACCTGTCGCGCTTACCAGTGACGAGCGCAGCCCCGGCACTGGAGACCAGCATGGTGTCGAGCGCGTCATTGAGGGTGGCACGGCTGCCGACCACCGGTAGGCGGTCCTCTCGCCCGGCGGAGATCGTCTCCAGACGGGACAATTGCCGGCGGGACAACCATTGGATCGGGCGCTCACGCTCGTCGATGACGACCACGTGGTTGTGCTTCGCTGCGACGGCGCGGGCGAGCACCTCTGAGGCGATCTCGCCGGGGTGGGCGAGCACGGCATCCGCCAGAGTGACATCATTCACCCGGCTCAGGGTGAGCTGCTTGAGACCGGCGCCGGATCCGATGAAGTTCTCGACGAACTCATTGGCGGGCTCGGCCAGGATCCGTTCGGGCGTGTCGTACTGCACGATGCGGGCGCCGTCGCTGAAGACGACGATCCAGTCACCGAGCTTCACGGCTTCGTCGAAGTCGTGGGTAACGATGACGATGGTCTTCTGGAGCTCCTCCTGGATGCGGAGCAGTTCGTCCTGCAGCCGCTGGCGGGTGATCGGGTCGACGGCTCCGAATGGCTCATCCATGAGCAGCACCGGCGGGTCCGCGGCGAGAGCGCGCGCAACACCGACGCGCTGCTGCTGCCCACCGGAGAGCTCCTTGGGGAAGCGGTCGCGATAGTCTTTCGGGTCGAGAGACACCAGTTCGAGAAGCTCGTCGACGCGATCGGCGATGCGCTTCTTGTCCCAGCCGAGCATCTTCGGCACGATCGCGATATTCGCCGCGACGGTGAGGTGAGGGAAGAGTCCGCCGGCCTGGATGACGTACCCGATGCGCCGGCGGAGTTCATCGCCGTCGATATCGGTCACGTCTTCTCCGCCAAGCACGATACGACCATCGCTCGGCTCGATCAGGCGGTTGATCATCTTGAGGGTCGTCGTCTTGCCGCAGCCGGAGGGCCCGACGAGCATGACGATCTTGCCGGCAGGGATCTCGAGGGTGATGCCGTCGACCGCGGGCGACTTCTGGCCGGGATAGTGCTTGGTGACGCCCTCGAGCATGATCGATTTGCCGCTGACCGCGGTGGTTTCAGTTGCGATGGTTTCAGACACGGATACCCCTTGGTGTGGTGAGCCGGCCGACGCCGACGAGAACGAGATCGAGGATGAGGGCGAGGATGACAACGCCGAAGACGCCGGTGAGCACCGACTCGAGCGAATTGGCGCCGCCGAGACGGGAGAGCCCGGAGAAGATGAACCCGCCGAGACCCGGGCCGAGCACGTAGGCCGCGACGGCGGCGATCCCCATGACCATCTGCGCCGAAACACGGATGCCGCCGAGGATCACGGGCCAGGCGAGAGGAAGTTCAACCTGGAGGAAGGTGCGAACGCGCCCCATTCCGATGCCGCGCGCCGATTCGACGATCGCCGGGTCGACACCATTCAGTCCCACGACGGTGTTGCGCAGGATCGGCAGGATCGCGAAGAACGTGACGACCGCGACCGCCGGGGGAACGCCGAATCCCAAGGGTGCGATCACGATCCCGACGAGAGCGAAGGCGGGGAAGGTGAGGCCGATCGCGGAAAGCGTGTTGGCCGCCGAACTGAGCGCTCTGCTGCGGTAGGCGAGCGCGGCCAGACCGACGGCGATGATGCTCGCCAGCACCAGGCACTGGACCACGAGGCTCAGATGTTGCCACGACGAGAACGCGATCTGGTCGAAATGACTCTGGATAAAATCCCACATGGGCAACACCTCACACGTTTCTTGATCGAAACGCGCCCCCCGTTTGGGGGGTGGACGCCGCCCATAACCCTAACGAGCGCACCTGTGAACTCAAATTTGACTTATCGAGCCCGATGAGCGGTAGGCGGACGGTGCCGCCGGTTCAGTCGTCGAGTTCGGGCAGTTCCGGATCCGGTGCCGCGGCAACGGCGGCGTTCAACGGGGGCCGGCTTCGGCGAGGGTGGATGATCGCCCCCTCGGAGAGGTAGACCTCGCGAGCCGCGCCCGCATCCGACTGCTTGATCGAGGAGATCCAGATGGATTCGGGGTGCACGTCATCGCCCGCTCGCACGTCTTCGGCGGTCCGCAGCTTCGCGATTCGATGAACCAGGCCGCCGAATCCGATCTTCACCACGACGTCGGTGGCACACAGCGCGACCTGCATGGTCGTCGTCCAGCCACCGCCGAAGGCGAAGACGTGGATGACGAAGACCAGCGGATAGATCGCCCACCCGCCGAGCAGCAGCCCGGTGGCCTGGCGCAGCAGCTGCGCCGCCTCCGGGGTGAGTATCACCGCGGAGGCTCGTACGGACCGAATGAGAACAATCGTGGTGAAGATCCAGAACACGCCGCTGATCGCACCCCACAGCAGGAGCTGGGCGGTGTCCTCACCGCCTCCGAAGATGAATGTCCCGAGGAATCCGGTGAAGATCATGAGGAACGCACCGCCCCCCGCCAGCCATTGCGTGCGCCGGGCCGCGGCGCCCACCAGGGTGCAGACGGCGAGCAGTTCGACGGTGAGGAGGGGCACCGTGATCGACCAGTCCATGAAACGCGGCGCGAAGGCCAGGATCGCCTCGGCATTGGGACGATAGCCGTTGCCCGTGGCGTCATACCCGCGCAGGAACTCCACGACGATGAGCACATAACTGAGGCTCGCGACGATAGTGATACTCAGGCGCGCGACGACAGCGCCGCGATAGCGCGAGCCCACCTCGTTGCGTGTCGTCCAGGTGAGCAGGAATCCCGCGAACAGGGCGAGGCCCGCGATCACCAGGAAATACAACGACAGCAGGTACTCCGGCTGGGTGAGTGTCGCGTTCCAGGGAGCGGTGCTTGCAGGAATCATCACTCTCCAGTGTGCGCCCTGGTCGCGGCGCTACGGGAGGGCCTTGCGATCCGTCGGGAAAAGTGAGAAGAGAGTGGAACTGGCGATGTCATGAGCTCATCCCGCTCGGAGGTTCCGGGGTGAAGAACAGGCCGCTCGCGCTGTTGGCCGAGAGCATGAGCACCTCGATCCACTCGCGGTTGATGCTCGGGATGCGGCTGCCGGAGTAACGGTAGAACAGGGTGCTGCTCGGATCCAGCCAGATGGTGCTGCGACCGCTGCCGAGCTCTGGAGCATTCACCCAGGTGAAGATGAAGCTCTCGTTGCGCCGGAGCTTGTTGGTGATCACGATCTGAAGATGCATGAGCGCTCGATCGTCGAACGCCACCTCGATGGTGGAATTCCCATACACCAAACTGCCCATGCTGTGTGTGTTCTCCTCGAGCTTCTGTGAGTACTGTATCCGAGGAACTGGGCGCTCCCGTGCGGCGGCGATCAGTGCGAGGCGAGCTGCGCCGGTGCCTGCGGGCTTTCGTCTGTGCGCTGCTTGCGCACGAAGAAGGCGGCGGGAATCGCGAAGAGCGAGATTATCGCACCATAGGTGAAGGCGACGTGGATGCCGGCCGCCGTCGCCGACTCGGGGGAGGCTCCGGATGCCATCAGCGTGGCCGCCTGCGCGGACATCACCGTGACGAAGAGAGCGGTTCCTGCCGCGCCGGCGAGCTGTTGCACGGTGCCGACGATGGCGCTGCCGTGTGAGTACAGTTCCGGCTTGAGGGATCCGAGGCTCGCAGTGAACAGGGGAGTGAAGAGCAGGGCGAGGCCGATGCTCAGTGCAACATGGGCGGCGAGCACCCACAGGAACGAGCTGTTCTCGTCGAGCATCCTCATCGCCCAGAGATCGGCACTCACGATGCTCGAACCCACGATGAGCAGCACGGTCGGGCCGACGCGGTCGTAGATGCGACCGACGATGGGCGCGAGGAGGCCCATGATGAGACCTCCCGGAAGCAAGAGCAGGCCGACGGTGATCACCGGAACGTGCAGCACCCCGACGAGATAGAACGGCAACAACACGATGGCGCCGAACATCGCCATCATGCTGATCGCGAACATCACGATCGAGAAGGTGAAGTCGCGGGTCTTGAACGTGCGAAGGTCTAGTAGGGCACGATCGCGGCGCTGCAGGCGCACTTGGCGAAGGATGAAGCTGGCGAGCGCCGCGGCACCGATCGCCAACGGCAGCCAGGTCTCGAGGGGGGTGGTCGCGGTGCCGAGGTTGCTGAGGCCGAAGACCAGGCCACCGAAACCGAGGGCGGAGAGCACGACCGAGAGCAGGTCGATGCGGGTGGCAGCCGGTTCGGTCACATTGGTGATGAGGCTCGCGCCGACGATGAGGGCGGCGATCGCGATCGGCAGCACGAGGATGAACATGAACCGCCAGTCGAGCACACTGAGGATGAGACCCGAGATCGTCGGTCCGATGGCCGGCGCGACGGAGATGACGATCGAGATGTTGCCCATCATCTGTCCGCGGGTGGCCGCCGGGACCAGGTTCATCACGGTGGTCATCAACAGCGGGAACATGATCGCGGTTCCGCTCGCCTGGACGATGCGGGCCACAAGCAGGATTTCGAAACCGGGGGCGACCGCCGCGATCAGTGTGCCGAGCGTGAAGAGCCCCATGGCCGCGATGAAGAGCGGTCGGGTGTGGAAGCGCTGCAGCAGGAAACCCGTGATCGGGATGATGACGGCCATCGTGAGCAGGAACGCCGCCGTGAGCCACTGCGCGGCGCTCGGGGTGATGCCGAGGTCCTTGGTGAGCGTGGGAAGCGCGACGCCCATGATCGTCTCATTGAGGATCATGACGAACACGGAGATCAGCAGCAGGAAGATCACCACGCGATTGCGCGCGCCGAGCGCGGCGTCTGGTTCGCCGTGAAGTGCGGTGGATTCGGTCGAGACGGTGCTGGTCATCGTGATTCCCGTCGGAAGAGGCTGGTCGTTGGTGGGGCCGGCGGCGCAGAGGTGAGCGCGTGGGCCGCGGTGCCCGGAGGTGCAGGGGGGATGCTGGATGATGCGAGGCCCGGTTGAGCGAGCCGAGCGACCTCTAAGAGAGCATTCTCACAGTCTGCAGTATTCCCCCGACAGGAAGAAAGGTCTGGGAACGGATCAGCGGACCAGCGCCAGGGACGGATCGCCGGCCGCGATGCGGCGGAGCTGGTCTCTCGCGGTGCGTTCGACGAGCACCGGGACGTAGTCCCGGATCGGGTTGCCGTCGAGCAACGAGCGTGTATCCGCGACCACCTGCTCGACCCGTGCGCGATCGAGGGCCGGGAACCGCTCCGCCAGCCGGTCGATGACCTTGGCGATGCCCTGGTCCTCCTGCACCTGATCCATGGGACGATTGTTGCGCCCGGAGGCCCGGGCCGTCAACCCGCAGTGTTCAGTTGACATTCGCTCGCTGTTCACCTTCGCGGTCAGTGGCAGATCAGGCTGCCCGCCTCGCGGCGCATCGTCTGCGTCCAGACGCGGGCGGCGGTGCCGACGCGACGAGCCGTCACGCACAGGAGACGGTGTCAGGCGGCCGGCGCGAGCGGACGAACATCCCGGTGCAGGGGGTGAACCTCGTGCTGCAAGCGCGATCTGGCGCCGTGTTCGACGAGGTTCGGGATGTACGTGGTGATGCGGCTACCGGATAGCGCAGCGTATTCCTCGGCGACAGTGGACGCGATGTGCTCCCGCTTGGTGGTCGGAAAACGGAGCGCAAGGCGGTCGACGATTCTTCCGACAGCGGCTTCCGTTGACAGTGGGGGCATATCGCAAGTGTGCGCCCTGCAGCGGGGACCGTCAATGCGCGCGGTCGGCGGACCCGGGCGATGTCTTAACCCGCCGGTCGGTCGGCGTTAACGCACGTCGCCTAGCGTGGCGTGATCGAAGGTGCGCTCTACCGTCGGAAGGAGCCCAGGACATGAATTACGCGGAGGCATTCGACCTTGTCGAGGCGGGCCAGGGACGCTGGGATGTGCAACATCACGGCACTCTCCTGATCGCGGGGCAGGTCTGGCGAACGAGCGACGGTTTCGAGCTGATGGACTGGCTCGACCGGCCCATCGGTCACTTCGACTCCGTCGAGGACGCGTTGAGATTCCTGTTAAAGTCCACCCTCGGTCATTCCCTCCGCCGGGAGGCATCCTGAGCCCGGATGCTCTCGCGGGCGTGGGTCAGACGAAGTCGTAGAGCCCGTCGAGCGCCCGCTCGAGGGTGGGGAAGCTGCCGATCCGCTGCGACTGGTCGTCGGTCAGCACATAGCCGGCGGGGGTGCGCGTGACGGTGCCGGCCAGCTCACCCGTGACCTGGTGCCGGATCGTCCACCGACACAGTCCGCCCGACTCCACGAGAAACCACTCGGCGTGACTCACCGTCGCCACACTCATCGGATCGATTCGCGGTGCAGGGAGCGCGTGCGGATGCTGCTGCCGGTGCCCTCGAGGATGTGCGTGAGCGTCGTGCGCGCGCTCGTCGGTAGGGTGATCACCTCGAGCGGCTCCTGCGCGCCGGCGAGTACCAGCTCGACGGGCAAGCCGGAGTCGAAGATGCGCACGCCGGCGATGGCGGCCACCGCTTCCCGGACCGCTGCAGTCTCCCGGCGGTGGGGCAGATAGATGAGCGGGGCGTCCGCAGCCTCCGACCGCACCCAGCGCAGGTAGCGGTCGACGGGCATCCGGCCGTCCGTCGGCAGGGCACTGCCGAGCAGCACGCGATTGCCGGGCACGGCGATCGGCCGTGCGGTGCGACGCACCCAGTCGAAACGGTGCGAGGTGACGGGGATGCGCTGATCGCTCAGCAGCACGGTGCGCACCGCGCCGAACTCGAAGGCGGTGGCGATCTCGAGGCGGTCGCGCGCGGCGAGGGCGAGCATCCGGTCTCTGGCCAGGATCCCGAGAGTGGTGAGGGCGGCCGAATCGCGCTGGTGCGGGCGCCCGAAACTGGTGCGGCCGACGAGAGCGTCGACGATGGCGGTGGCCTGCGATCCGTCGTCGAGAAGGGTGAGGGATTGCGGCGGGCGCACAGCGGCGGCGAGTCGGAACTGGCCGGAGAAGGCGTCACCCACTGCCCAGGAGCGGTGGCGGGACAGCAACTGCCACGGGATGCCGAAGTAAGGCACGCACTCTGCGAAGCGGGCACCCCGGGAGAGGAGTTCTGCGGCCGTCGCCGGCATCTGTGGGCTCGTGATGCGCAGGGCAACGACGATCCGGTGCGGTTGGGTCTCGGCCCACTCCGCCGCGGCGACCAACTGGAGCGGAGACTCGACCCAGGCGATGGCGGGAGATTGCGCGGTATCAGCCGAGCGCATCGAGGCCCCTCGTCATGCTGAGGCCGAACATGAGCGTGATTGCGATCATGAACCCAGCCTTGCCGCCGCGGGTGGCTCGCAGCTTAACGGCGGTCGACGATCAGCCAAAAATCGATCGTGACCGCGGTTGAGCCGCCTCTCCGGGCGAGCCCGTCGCCGTCGTGATGTTCACCCATTGGTCACCACGACGCAATACGGTCTGCGACGATGGGGCCACGTCGGCTGACCCCGCCGATCGCCCAGAACCATGGAGGACGAGTGACCCCCGATCCGGTCGACCAGCAGGAACGTCCCGAACCCGGTTCGCTCCAGTCCCCGCTGCTCGGGGGAGATCGGCGGACTCCGCCGCGCACCCTGATCGACATTCTGGTGGCGACGGCGGCAGCGACACCGGACGCTCTCGCCCTTGAGGATCCCTTCGGCGCAATCAGCTACCGGCGGCTCCTTCGGCTGGTGAACGCGCAAGCGGCACAGCTGATCGCGCTAGGCGTGTCGCGGGGCGACCGCGTGGGCATCCGCATCCCTTCGGGCACGCGCGAGTTGTACGTGTCGATTCTCGCGACTCTGGCGGCGGGGGCGTCTTATGTGCCGGTGGACGCCGACGATCCGGAGGAGAGGGCACAACTCGTGTTCTCCGAAGCCGCGGTGGTGGGCGTGATCGGCGCTGGCGGTGTCTTCGCCGGCACCGGCGGAACGGCGGACCGGGTGTCGGCGAGCACGACTCCGCCCACCCCAGAGACCGGAGCGCTCACCCAGATCGACCCGCCGACACCGGATGACGACGCCTGGGTCATCTTCACCTCCGGGTCCACCGGAGTGCCAAAGGGCGTGGCGGTCACCCATCGCTCAGCGGCGGCCTTCGTGGATGCGGAGGCTCGGCTCTTCCTCGCCGCGGAACCCATCGGGGTCGGAGATCGGGTGCTCGCCGGCCTCTCCGTGGCGTTCGACGCCTCGTGCGAGGAGATGTGGCTGGCCTGGCGCAACGGAGCCTGCCTGGTGCCGGCGCCGCGATCGCTGGTGCGCTCGGGGGTCGACCTCGGCCCCTGGCTGATCGCGCACGGCATCACCATCGTCTCCACGGTCCCCACGCTCGCGGCTCTCTGGCCGGAGGAATCCCTCGAACTCGTGCGCCTGGTCATCTTCGGCGGTGAGGCCTGCCCGCCGGAGCTGGTCACCCGGATCGTCTCCCGCGGACGCGAGGTGTGGAACACCTATGGCCCGACCGAAGCGACGGTGGTCGCCTGTGCCTCAGTGCTCGACGGCTCCGGCCTCGTGCGCATCGGCCTACCCCTCGACGGCTGGGATCTCGCTGTCGTCGACTCCGCTGGCGCACGAGTCGCGGCCGGAGAAATCGGCGAACTGATCATCGGCGGGGTCGGACTCGCCCGCTACCTCGATGCGGCCAAAGACGCCGAGAAGTATGCGCCCTTCGCCGAACTCGGTTGGGATCGGGCCTACCGAAGCGGCGACCTCGTGCGCTACGACCCGGTCGGCCTGATCTTCGTGGGGCGCGCCGACGACCAGGTGAAGCTCGGGGGGCGCCGGATCGAACTCGGCGAGGTCGATGCAGCGCTCCAGGGCCTTCCCGGAGTCGCCGGTGCCGCCGCCGTCGTGCAGACGACTCCCGCGGGCAACCACGTGTTGGTGGGCTACCTCGCCCTTGCCGACGGCACGACGGAGTTCGATCGGGCCGGTGCAACGGAGCTCCTGCGTGCCGAGCTTCCGGCGGCTCTGGTTCCGTTGCTCGCCGTGGTGGAGTCCCTCCCCACTCGCACCTCCGGCAAGGTGGACCGGGCGGCGCTGCCGTGGCCGCTTCCCGCGGTCGGCGGGGATCTTGCGGACACTCTGTCGGAGACCGCGGCCTGGATCGCCGGGCAGTGGTCCGCCATCCTCGGCACGCCGGTGGAGGGCCCGGACGACGACTTCTTCGCGCAGGGTGGGGGATCCCTCACGGCCGCGCAACTGGTCTCGGCCATCCGGGTGCGGTATCCGCAGACTCGGGTGGCGGATATCTACGATCATCCGCGCATCGGCTCGCTCGCGGACGAACTCGATGCGAGGGTGCCGGCAGAGAAGCGCGCGCTGCGAACCGTCACGCCGACCCCCCGGCGCAGCCAGTTGGTCCAGACCCTGCTCGGGGTCCCTCTGCACGCACTGGTGGGAATGCGCTACCTGGTCTATCTCGCCGCGGCCAACAATCTGCTCGACGCCGTGACCGGTGCGAGTTTCGTGCCGACCCTCTCCTGGTGGTGGATCCTGGCTGGGCTGGTGCTCTTCGTCTCGCCTCTCGGCAAGATGACGATCACCGTGGTCGCGGCCCGCCTCCTGCTCGCCGGTGTGCGCCCGGGCGACTACCCGCGCGGCGGATCCGTGCACCTGCGCCTGTGGTTGGTCGAACAGGTGGCTCACCTCGTGGGCGGAGCAAGTCTCGCCGGCGCGCCCTGGATCAGCTATTACGCCCGCGCGCTCGGCGCGAAGATCGGGGAGGGCGTCGATCTTCACACGCTCCCACCCGTCACCGGCATGCTGTCGATCGGGCCGCGGGCGGCCATCGAACCCGAGGTGGATCTCTCGGGGTACTGGGTCGACGGCGACACCCTACGCCTCGGTGCCGTTCACATCGGGGCGGGAGCCGTCATCGGCACGCGAAGCACGATGCTCGGCGGTGCCAGCGTCGGGGGCGGCGCCGAGATCGAGGCGGGGGCCGCGGTCTCCAGCCGGGTTCCGGCGGGGGAGAGATGGGCGGGATCACCGGCCGAACGTGTCGGCTCCGCCCGGCACGCCTGGCCGCCGTCGCGCCCTCCGCGAGGAACGCGGTGGCTGATCGTCTACGGACTCGGCTCGCTCGCACTCTCGGCCATCCCCGCGACCGCGGTGGTTCTCGGGGCGCTCGTCGTCGGAGCGGCCATCGGCCCGGCGGTCACCCTCGGAGAGGCCTTCGGCCGCGCGACGCTCGCGGTCCCGCTCGCCGTGATCGTGGCGGGACTGTCTTACGCCGCCCTCGTCGTTGCTGTGGTGCGGCTGTTGGGGCTCGGACTGACGGAAGGGCACCATCCCGTCCGCAGCCGCGTCGGCTGGCAGGCCTGGAGCACGGAGCGATTGCTCGACAGCGCCCGGACGCTCCTGTTCCCGCTCTACGCGAGCCTCTTCACCCCGGTCTGGCTTCGGATGCTCGGCGCCACTGTCGGTGCGGGGGTCGAGGCATCCACGGTGCTGTTGATCCCGCGTCTCACCACCATCGCCCCCGGCGCATTCCTGGCTGACGACACCATGGTGGCCACCTACGCACTGGGCGGTGGCTGGATGCGCATCGGCCGGGCGAAGATCGGCCGCCGCGCCTTCCTCGGCAACAGCGGAATCACGGGCCCCGGTCGGTCCGTGCCGCGCAACGCGCTGGTAGCAGTGCTCTCCGCGACCCCGCGCAAGGCCAAACGGGGATCGTCCTGGCTGGGCAATCCGCCCTCCCGACTCCGTCGCACCGTCAGCGACATCGACGAGGCCCGCACCTTCGAGCCACCGCTGCGCCTGCGGGTCGCCCGCGCCGCGTGGGAGGTGCTGCGCATCGCTCCCGTCTTCGTCACCGGCTGGATCGCGCTCGCCGTACTCGCGGCACTCGAGGCGTTGTGGCTCGCCCTCGGTGCCGGTGCGGCGATCCTGCTCTCCGGCGTGGTGCTGTTGCTCGCCGGAGCGGTGGCCGCCGGCATCACCACAGCGGCGAAATGGGCCTTCGCCGGCCGGATCGCGGCCCTGGAGCATCCGCTCTGGTCGTCATTCGTGTGGCGCAACGAGGTCTCCGATACCTTCGTCGAGATGGTCGCTCGGCCGTGGTTCGCCGCGAACGCCGCCGGAACGCCGGCGCTCGCCGTCTGGCTGCGCACGCTGGGTGCCTCCGTCGGTCGGGGGGTCTGGTGCGAGTCCTATTGGCTACCGGAAGCCGACCTGGTCGCTCTGGGTGACGGCTCCACCGTGAATCGCGGATGCGTCGTACAGACCCACCTCTTCCACGACCGCATCATGCAACTCGACTCCGTGAACCTCGCCGAAGGATCGACTCTCGGACCGCACAGCGTGATCCTGCCCGCGGCATCCATCGACCGGAGGGCGACCGTCGGGCCGGCACCCCTGGTCATGCGCGGAGAACGGGTGCCGGAGGGCACGCTGTGGTCGGGCAACCCGATTGCGCCCTGGGCATCGCCGCTTTCTGCGCCGTGGAATACTGGAGCGCACTGATGCCCCAGACTTCGCGCCCGTCCCTCGGTTCCCCCTCCGCGGGCGACGACTACCTGCCCACGAGCGGTAACGGCGGCTACCTCGTCGATCACTACGACATCGATCTGGACTATCGCGTCGAGACGAACCGGCTGATCGCCAGCACCGTCATCTCCGCCCGAGCCACAGATGACCTCGATCGCTTCAGCCTCGACCTCGCCGGGCTGGTCGTGGAGAAGGTCACCATCGGAGCCGAACGCCCCCGCAAGGTCACGCAGACCGCGCGCAAGCTCGTGATCACCCCGCTCGAGACGATCGTGGCTGGAGAGGAATTCACCGTGACGGTGCGATACCGGGGCGCGCCGCATCCGATCCGCTCGGAGTGGGGCGAGGTCGGCTGGGAAGAGCTCGCCGACGGCGCGCTGGTGGCCAGCCAGCCCAACGGAGCATCATCGTGGTTTCCCTGCAACGACCACCCGAGCAACAAGGCGAGATTCCACATCGTGGTGTCTTGCGAGTCGGTGTACCAGGTGATCTCCAACGGCGAGCAGGTCTCCCGCACGAGTCGCGCCGGTCGCGCGCGCTGGGAGTTCGACGTTGCGGAACCGATGGCCACCTACCTCGCGACCGTGCAGATCGGACGCTATCGCGCGCTTCCGGTGGATGCCGCGGTACCGACCACCATCTCCTACCCGAGCGCCCTCAGCACGGAGGTCACCGAGGATTTCAGCCGTCTCGGCGACATGATCGCGCTGTTCTCGGAACGGTTCGGGCCGTATCCCTTCCCGGCCTATGGAGTGATCGTGACAGCGGATGAACTGGAGATCCCGCTCGAAGCCCACGGTCTCGCCATCTTCGGCCGCAATCACATCGATGGCACCCATGGCTGCGACCGGCTCATCGCCCACGAACTCGCCCACCAGTGGTTCGGCAACTCCCTCACCGTGAACCGCTGGAAGGACATCTGGCTGCACGAGGGATTCGCCTGCTATGCCGAATGGCTCTGGTCGGAAGCCAGCGGTGGTCCCACCGCAAACGAGTGCGCCCGCTCTCACTGGGCGCTGGTGAACGACCAGCCCAAGGACATCGTCGTCGGAGATCCGGGCACGAAGCTCCTGTTCGATGATCGGGTCTACAAGCGCGGTGCACTCGCCCTCCACGTGGTGCGCCGAGCGATCGGCGACGAGGCCTTCTTCGAGGCCTTGCGCGACCTGGGATCCCGCCTGCGCTTCGGGCACATCACGCCTCCCGACGTCATCGACACCTTCGCGAAATTCGGCAGCTCGACGGCGATCGAGGGCATCGTCAGCCGCTGGGTCTACTCGAAGGCTCTTCCTCGTCTCACCTGAAGTTCGCGACCGCGCCGACGAGCCCGTCCGGCCCGTCGAAACCGTCGATGACCACGGTGTCGAGCGGCACCGGGCAGTCGTCCCAGCGCAGAAGGGCCAGCGGCTCGATGCCCAGCCGGAGCTCGCGTGGTTCGCAGCGGAGCCCGCGGCCGTCGGCCTTCAGGATCGCCTCCTTCGCCGTCCAGAGTCGGGTGGCCGTGCGGGCGAAGTCCCTCGACTCGCGGATGAGAGCGAGTTCGTCCGATCCGAAGGCGTCGAGCGGCGCGTGGGCCAGCGCCAGGGGATCCTCGAGGTCGATGCCCACCGGCCCCGCGGTGCTGACCGCCACCGCGACGACTCCGCCAGCGCGGGTGAGACTCGCCCACACGGCATCCCCGTCCCCGACGAGTGGCTGCCCGTGATCACCCCCGCAGTCGACGCACCGCTGCTGCACACGCGGGATCGAGGCATCCGGCGGAAGAGTCTCCGCCAGCGCCGCGCCGAGGAATCCGCGGTCTCGCAGTCGGTCACCGGTGGACCGGTGGATGCTCACCCACACCCCTGCCATCACCGCCTGCCGCACCGCTTCACTGTAGCGCCGGGCATCTCGTTCACACCCTGAACTAGTGATGAAAGCCGAGCGTAGGGTGACAGGCGTTCCCCGTTTCCTGTTCGAAAGCCAGTGATGTCAGACACCTCCAGCCCCCGCACCAACCTCAAGGTCATCGCCCTCGCGATCGCCGGCGCGGTCGGTGGCTTCCTCTTCGGTTTCGATTCCTCCGTCGTCAACGGAGCGGTCGACGCCGTGCAGAAGCAGTTCTCGCTCGGCGCATCTCTCACCGGTTTCGCAGTGGCGAGCGCCCTGATCGGATGCGCGGTCGGCGCCTACCTCGCCGGTCGGCTCGCCGACCGCTTCGGACGCATCCCGGCGATGATCGTCGGGGCGATCCTGTTCCTCGCCAGCGCGCTGGGCTGTGGGCTGTCGATCGGAGTCTGGGACCTCGTGGTCTGGCGCCTCGTCGGCGGGCTCGGCATCGGCATCGCATCGGTGATCGCACCGGCCTACATCGCAGAGATCTCGCCCCGCCAATTGCGCGGTCGGCTCGGGTCCCTTCAACAGCTCGCCATCACCGTCGGAATCTTCGCTGCGCTGCTCTCCGACACGCTGTTCGCCAACGCGGCCGGGGCGGCCGACGCCACGTTCTGGCTCGGACTGGAGGCCTGGCGGTGGATGTTCCTCGCCGGCGTCGTGCCGGCCGTCGTCTACGGCGCGATCGCCTTCTTCCTTCCCGAGTCGCCGAGATTCCTCGTGCTCAAGAAGCGCGACGACGACGTGCGCGCGATCTTCGCCCGGATCTGGCCCGACGACGATGTGGAGCGGGCCATCCGCGACATGAGGGATGCGATCCACACCGATGAGGAGGGTTCGAAGAAAGGGGCTCTCAGAGGGGATCGCTTCGGACTCAAACCGATCGTCTGGATCGGTATCATCCTGTCGATCTTCCAGCAATTCGTGGGCATCAACGTGATCTTCTACTACTCGACCACGCTGTGGAAGTCGGTCGGATTCCAGGAGAAGGACTCCTTCACGATCTCGGTGATCACGGCTGTCACCAACATCGCGGTGACCTTCGTCGCGATCGCCCTCGTCGATCGGGTGGGTCGCCGTCCCATCCTGCTGTTCGGATCCGCCGGCATGACCGTGTCGCTCGCCACCATGGCGCTGGCCTTCAGCCAGGCCGACATCGTGAAGGGTGCGCCCTCGCTCCCGGGCGCCTGGGGGCCGATCGCGCTCGTCGTCGCCAACGTCTTCGTGGTGAGCTTCGGCGCATCCTGGGGTCCCGTGGTGTGGGTGCTGCTCGGCGAGATCTTCCCCACCCGTATCCGGGCTCGGGCGCTCGGGGTCGCCGCGGCGGCGCAGTGGATCGCCAACTTCCTCGTGACGGTGTCGTTCCCGCCGCTCGCGGCGGTCTCCCTCGTGCTCACCTACGGGCTCTATGCCGCGATGGCGCTGCTGTCGTTCCTGTTCGTCTTCCGCTTCATCCCCGAGACGAATGGAATGTCGCTCGAGGAGGCGAACACGCTGCTGCCGGAAAAGGGCAGTGCGAAAGCCGGCGGGGCGGCGGCGCAGAGCGATCCCGCGCGCGGTTGACCCGTTTTCCCGCCGTCTTCGCGCGCGAACCGTCACATCTGGCCCCTTGTCGGCATGAACCGACACTCTGTGACGCTTCACCGCGAGATCAGCCGGGGAACGACACCCCGGTGAGCTCCTCCGACACCGTCCACAGGCGGGCGGCGTCGGCGGCCGAAAGTGCGCGCTTCGGCACGGCGGCGGGCTTCGGCGGGCCGGTGAGCTCGGCGAATCCACCCGGACCGTAGTACGCACCGCCCACCGCATCCATGCTCGTCGCGGCATACAGGGCGGGAAGGATGCCCTGCGGCGCCTGTTGCCACAGCCAGGGGATCCCCGAGGTCAGCTTCAGGTACGCGGTCATCGCACCGCCGCTCGTGCCGCCGGACTGCGGCCCCGTGACCTGGAGGTTGGTGAGGGTCGATCCGGGATGCGCGGCAAGGCTGCGGATGCCCCACCCGGCTGCATCGCTTCGACGCTGCAGTTCGCGGGCGAAGACCAGCATCGACAGCTTGGACAGGCCGTAGGAGCCCTGCGGGCTGTAGTGCTTCTCGGCCTGGAGGTCATCCCAGTCGAAGCGACCGGCGCGCGCGAGGATGCTGCTGAGAGAGACGACGCGGGCACTCCCGGCGGCGCGCAGCTGGGGCAGCAGGTGCGCGGTGAGAGCGAAGTGTCCGAGATAGTTGCTTCCGAACTGCAGCTCGAAGCCGTCTTCGGTCGTCCCGCGCTTCGGCGGCATCATCACCCCCGCGTTGTTGATCAACAGGTCGAGGGCGCGGCCCTCCGCCGTGAACATGGCGGCGAAGGTGGAGATGTTGCCGAGCGAGGACAGGTCGAGCGGCAGCATCCTCAGTCGCGCCGTCGGCACGTCCGCGCGAATGCGGGCGATCGCCTCTTCTCCCTTGGCCCAGTTGCGCACGGCGAGCACCACTTCGGCACCGGCGGCCGCCAGTCGGGAGGTGAGTGCGAAGCCGAGGCCGCTGTTCGCGCCGGTGACGATCGCAAGTCGTCCGGAGAGGTCGGGTACGTCGATGTCGGGCAGATTTCGAGTCATGATCGAAGGCTACGCCCGGCCAGATCAGCCTCCGACCGGCCGTTTGGCAATTTAATGGTGCCCACACGCGTTATCATGTATACGGTCTCGGACGTGGAACCGCTCGATGTCCCTCCAGGCAGCCACCCGCTCCCATCGCGCTCTCGTCGCGAGCGATAGGCCCCTGCGATACAGAATCAAGGATTGAAGGCATTACCGCATGATTTTCCAAGTCGGAGAGACTGTCGTCTACCCCCACCACGGCGCTGCCACGATCACCGCGGTGAAGACCCGCACGATCAAGGGCGAGCCGAAGGAGTACATCACTCTCAACGTGCACGCCACGGACCTGACCATCGAATTGCCGATCGAGAACGTCGAGCTCATCGGAGTGCGCGACGTCATCGACAGCGCCGGCGTCGAGGCCGTCTTCGACGTGCTTCGCAGTGACATGGTCGAGGAGCCGGGCAACTGGTCTCGCCGGTTCAAGGCCAACACCGAGAAGATGGGCAGCGGAAGCGTCTACCGCGTCAGCGAGGTCGTTCGTGACCTGTGGCGTCGCGACCAGGACCACGGTGTCTCGGCCGGAGAGAAGCGGATGCTGCTCAAGGCCCGCCAGATTCTGATCTCAGAGCTCGCCCTCGCCCAGAACTCCACCGACGAAGAGGCCTCCGCCGTACTCGACGAGGTGCTCGCGACCGTCTCGGTCTGACCTTCCGGTCTCGATACGGGCGCTGAGCGCCCTACTCGACCTCCGCGGGTCGAGTAGGAAGCGCGAGCGAGCGTATCGAGCCCTACCAGCCCATCGTGCCGGGTTCACCCTTGAAGGGGCCGACCACGCGCGAGGTGATCCAGCCCCCGTAGAAGTCTCCGGCCTGTGCCGTCACGGTCTCTCCGGCGACCTCGCACGAGTCCATCGCCGACGGATACACCGCCACCCGGTCAACCAGGAGCTCGTAGCCCGGGCTCGGGGTGGGGTAATACCAGCCGGCGGATTCGGCGCGCGCCGAACCGCCACGCACTGTCACATACTTCGCCGCACCCTTGAACTCGCAAAAGCTCGCCCCCGGCGCCTTCTCCAGTGACCCCGCGGGGAACGCGGAGCGAGGCAGGTAGTAGACCGGCGGATGGCTCGTCTCGAGCACTCTCACGGCATCCGTGGTGTCGACGATCGTCTCGCCGCCGAAACGGATGCGGATGCGATCGGTGGTGGCTTCGACCCGGGGCGGCCGGGTGTAGTCCCACACCGACTCCTGTCCAGGGCCGGGGGTCAGGGGAGTGACATCATTGCGCATGGGGAGATCTTGCTCCCCTTAGCTTGGAAGTCCCTCGACCATTCCTCCCGGCCGGTGGCTCCGAACTAGTACGACAGCACACACAATTCCCCATGAACACCGTTCGACCACCGAGGCGCACATGACCCCATTCTCCGATCGTCCCTGGCTTGACTCCTATGCGCTCCGCGTGCCTCGCGACATCGCGGAGCCCACCGAGACTCTGAGCCAGATGCTGTCCAGCTCTGCGCGGAAATACCGACGGAACGTCGCCCTGCAGTTCTTCGGCGCGACCATCACCTATGGCGAGCTCGGAGACCGGATCTCGCTCTTCGCGAACGGGCTTCGCGCCCGGGGAGTGGTGAAGGGGGATCGTGTCGCGCTCGTGCTGCCCAACAGCCCCCAACACGTGATCGCCTTCTACGCGGTACTGCGTCTCGGAGCCATCGTCGTGGAACACAACCCGCTGTACACCGAGCGAGAACTCCGCCACCAGTTCGAGGATCACGGCGCGAGGGTCGCGATCGCGTGGGACAAGACGGTGCCGACGCTTCTGAACATGCCCGACGACCTCGGACTGGAGACCGTGGTCTCGGTCGACGTGACGCGGGAGATGCCGCTGCGAACCCAGGTCGCCCTGCGGCTCCCGGTGAAGAAGGCCCGTCTTGCGCGAGCCGCGCTGACCAGCGGACGCCGCGTGCGCGGCTCGATCGACTGGCACGACCTCGAGTCATCCCGACCGCTTCCCCGCCGATTCCCCGGCGCGGCCCTCGATGACACCGCGGTGCTGCAGTACACCAGCGGCACGACGGGAACGCCGAAGGGCGCGATCCTGTCGCACCGCAACCTGCGGGCGAACGCCATGCAGGGGGAGGCCTGGATTCCCGGACTGCGCGCCGGCCGCGAGGTCGTCTACGGGGTGCTCCCCCTTTTCCACGCCTACGGTCTCACCCTGTGCCTCAGCTTTGCGCTGAGCATCGGGGCCCGGCTCGTGCTGTTCCCCAAATTCGATGAACAGCTCGTGCTGGATGCGTTCCGCAAGACTCCCGCCACCTTCCTGCCCGCCGTGCCGCCGATCTACGAACGACTGGTCGCCGCGGCCGAGGACCGGGGCGTGGGCCTTCGCGGCATCCGGTTTGCGATCTCGGGAGCGATGAACCTGCCCACCCGCATCGTGGAGCTCTGGGAACAGGCCACCGGGGGCCTGTTGGTCGAGGGCTACGGAATGACCGAGTCATCCCCGATCGTCGTCGGCAACCCGATGGGACCCTCTCGGCGGCCCGGCACGGTGGGCGTGCCGTTCCCCAGCACGGACATCCGGGTGGTGGATCCCGACGACCCCACGATCGATCGCGGGGTGAACGAAGAGGGCGAATTGCTCGTGCGCGGACCGCAGGTCTTCAGCGGCTACTGGAACCGCCCGACCGAGACGGCCGAGACGCTGCTCGCCGGTGGATGGCTGCGCACCGGCGACATCGTCACAGTCTCCGCCGACGGTTTTGTCACCGTCGTCGACCGCATCAAGGAGCTCATCATCACGGGCGGATTCAACGTGGCGCCGACCGAGGTCGAGGAGGCCCTGATCTCGCATCCGGACATCACGGATGCCGCCGTCGTGGGCATCCGCACTCCGCAGGGCGGAGAGGATGTCGTCGCCGCCGTCGTGCTCAGCCCCGGGGCCACCCTCGATGTGCCCGCGATTCGCGAGCACCTGAAGGAGCGGATGGCGGCCTATAAGGTGCCGAGGCGCATCGAGGTCGTCGACGAGTTGCCGCGCAATATCGTGGGGAAGGTGCTGCGGCGGGTGGTGAGGGAGCAGCTGTCGGCGCCGTAGGCTCTCGTCGTTTGCCCGCGTCCTCTACCCTCGGATAGCAACACGGGAAGGGATACGGCATGGATGGCTCGGTCTTGACGATCATCTGGATCGTGTCGTTCGTGCTCGTGACCGTCGCGGTGACGGGGCTCTCGCGGCGGGTGGGCTGGTCGGCGCCCGTCACGCTCGTGGCCGTCGGCGCGGTCGCTTCCTTCCTGCCGTGGCTGCCGAGGATCGAGGTGCAGCCGGAGCTGGTGCTCTACGGGCTGTTGCCGCCGTTGCTCTTCGCCGCAGCCATCCGCACGTCCCTCGTGGACGTGCGAGCCCGGCGCGACAGCATCCTCACCCTCTCGGTCGGCCTTGTGCTGTTCACGGTCGTTGTCGTCGGCTTCTTCACCTGGTTGATCGTGCCGGCGATCAGCCTCGCGACGGGTTTTGCGTTCGCTGCGGTCGTCGCCCCGACGGATGCGGTGGCCATCACCTCCATCTCCGGCCGCCTCAGGCTGCCCCGACGGGTCGTGACCGTGCTCGAGGGTGAGAGCCTGTTCAACGACGCTGCGGCTCTTGTCGCCCTCTCCGCGGCAATGGCGGCGATCGTCGGCACCCTCAACCCCTGGGCGGTCGCGGCGGATTTCGTGCTCGCCGTCGTCGTGGGGGTGGGGTTCGGTCTGGCGGCCGGATTCGGTCTCTCCGCCATCCGTAAGACGCTGAAAGCGCCGGTGCTCGACACGAGCCTGTCGTTGGCGACACCCTTCGTGGCGTTCATCCCCACCCAACTGCTTCACGGTTCCGGGGTGCTCGCCGTGGTGATCGCCGGCCTGATCATCGGGACCCAGGCGCCGGTGGTGCAATCGGCACAGGCGCGCATCGCGGATTCCGTGAATTGGCGCACCATCCGGTTCCTCCTCGAGAATTCCGTGTTCCTGTTCATCGGCCTCAACCTCAAAGGCATCCTGCGCGGTGTGGCCGACTCCGGGTTCGGAATCGCTCAGGTCGTTCTCATCTGCGTCGGGATGCTCGTGTTCCTGATCGCGGCGCGATTCGCCTGGATTCTGGCGGTGAGCGGGTTCTACCGTGTCGGTCCGAAGCGCTTCCGCGAGCGCAGCTGGAGCGGGAAAGCCACGGTCGCCATCGGATTCTCCGGCATGCGCGGGGTGGTGACACTCGCGGCGGTCTTCCTGTTGCCCGATGCCACCCCGCAGAAATCCTTTCTTCAATTCCTCGCCTTTGCGGTGGTCGTGGGCACCCTGGTGCAGGGACTCGCGCTGCCGTGGATCATCCGCCGGCTGAAGCTTCCCCCGCCGAATGCGGACCAGGAGCTCGTGGAGGCCCAGATGCTGATGGCGGAGGCCCGCGCAGCCGGGGTCGTCAGACTCGACGCGGAGAGGATGGAGGCTGATGACGCGGCCGTGGTCGAACGCCTTCGCAACGATGCCACGCTGCTCGGCGAATCCCTCCTCAATCCGGTAGACGACGGCGTGGAGCCCGCGCAGGCGGTGTTCGGTCGCCTTCGACTGGCGATGATCGAGGCCGAGCGGGCGGCTGTACTCGCCGCCCGGCGCGAGGGGCGATACCAGGAGCCGGCCGTGCGGGCCATCCTCGCGTCGATCGATGCCGAGGAGATCGCCGTGCGGGTCATCCGCCACAACAATCGCAACGACGGCTGACGGGCTGCCTCAGCCCTCGATGCGGCTCACCCGCACCAGGATCTCCGCCTCGACGCCCGGAGCAAGCGCGGAGCGGATCGCCGTCGACACGGCGAGCGCGGTCACGGGGGCCTGCTGTCGGCCGGATGCGGCGACACTCGCCACGATCGCCAGACCCTGCTCCGCCCGGCGCACCGAGATCAACGCGAGCGGGGTGTCGGTCCCGGTCGTGAGCTCTCGTACCGAGCGCAACAGACCAGGCTCGGCGGCGTAGAGCGCGGCGACCGTGGGAACCGAACGCACGACGGCATCGAGCTGAGCGGCGAGGGAGTCGAGTTCGTCGGTCATGCTTCGTCCTCCTCGACGGGGCGTTCCAGGGTGTGGGCATCGGTCACTGTGACATCGACGCTCTCGATGGTGAGCTCGGTGTGTTTCAGAAGCTCGGAATAGACGCGCTCGCGAACGGCGTCGGCCAGGTCAATGATGGGTGCACTGAGCACGACGCTGATCGTCAGCGCAATGCGCACGGGAGCATCAGGATCGTCGAGGTCGCCGTCGAGGGTGCAGCGCCCCACGAGTACTCCCTCCACGGAGTCGCCGGCCGCTCTCACGAGCTCGTGCACCGCGCCCTCGGTGATGGTGAGACGAGTGTTCGGTTCGGAGCTGCTGAGCGGGATGTCCCGCCCCGCCCGCACTTCGCGCGAGATCGCGGTCAGCACTCCCTGCAACCAGCTCTCCTCGATCCCGGGGTTGTCCCTGGCATCCCGCACGACGAGGTCGCGGGAGAGCGCTCCGACACGTTCGAGGCTCGCGAGCATCGCCTGGCATTCGGCATTGCCGTCGATGGCGGCAATGGCTGGCTCCCGCCCGCGGTCGAGATAGTCGCTGAGATCGTCGAGCGAGAATCCGGAGCCACCGACGTCGTCGCTGGCAGAGGCTTCGGTCACCGCCACACCTCCATCTCTCTCACTACAGTCTGTCGGGCGCGCGCGAGCTTTCCGCGCACGGTGGTCACGCTGAGATCGAGCCGTTCGGCAATCTCGTCATAGGAGTAGCCGCCCACCTCCTTCAGTACCCAACACTGGCGCTGGCCTTCGGGCAGCTCGTCGAGGATGCGGGTGAGCGCCTCCATGCGGGATGTCTCGATCGCACGTTCTTCGGGCCCGGAACCGTGCTCGGCCACGAGCTCGTCATCCAGCTCGCCAGTCGGCCGCCTGCTGCGGATACGGTCGGTGGCCTTCCGGCTGACGATGCTGGTCAGCCAGGACCGCACCTTGCTCGGGTCCTGCAGCGTAGGAAGCTGCTTCCACGCAGAGATCAGGGCTTCCTGCACGGCGTCGTCCGCATCCGCCGCAGAGCCGGTGAGGCGGTGGGCGAAGGCGCGCAAATAGGGGGCGTGACGCCTCACCAGCACAGAGAAGGCGTTCGTGTCGCCATCGGCCGACCGCTCGGCGAGGATGCGGTCGGAGGCCGTGGAGAGGTCGATCACCGGCCATCCGTTCCGTCTCAAAAAAGTTTCGCCCCAGAGCGTGACGAATTGTTCACAGTACCCGTCTCAGTCGTGAAAACCAGTGCAAACCGAACCAGAAATGGAGTTCGCAAATGAGTGCAGACAACGACATCAAGAACACCGCGCAGGACCTTCTCGGCAAGGGGAAGGAAGCGCTCGGAAAGGTCACCGACAACGACAGCCTCGTCGCCGAAGGCAAGGCCGACCAGGCGAAGGCATCGGTGAAGAAGGCTGGCGAGAGCGTGAAGGACGCGCTCACCGGCGACAAGTAGCAGCACGATCGGGCGAGTCCGGTCCTTGCGGGTCGGCACGCCGGCACGGAAAGGCCGGACTCGCCCGCCCTGGCTCTGTGTTTGACCCGGTACGTGTCTCCGCGTCGCGCGCCGGACTACCCGCCGGAGAGAACCGCAGCCAGTGCCGCGGTGATCTCCGAGCGGGCCCGGGCGCTCGAGATCGTCGCGGTGCCGTCACCCGGCTGCACACCGTAGTCGCCGAAGCGCGCGTGATTGCTGCCCGGGATCTCCACGAAGACCGCGGATGCCGGCAGCAGGCTCTTGCCCGCCGCGATCTTCGCCGGAGTGCTCAACCCGTCCCGCTCCCCGCCGATACTCAGCACGCTGAGATCCGTGCGGGAGAGGTCGTTGGCGCAGTAGCTGCCGAAGAGCACGAGGCCCGCGACCGCGGGTGCCTCGCTCGAATCGGCGAGCATGCAGGCGCGAACCCCACCGAGTGAGTGGCCGCCGACGAACCAGCGCGTAACCCCGCTGGTATCCGCCGTGAAGGTGGCAAGGGGTCTCTGGTCGAAGAACGCGAGGTTGAGGGTCGGCTTGGTGATCACGACGGTAACCCCCTGCTCCACGATGCCGGAGAGCTTGTACAGGTAGGCGTAGGGATCGACTTTCGCACCGGGGATGAAGACCAGCCCGGTGCCCGTGGCTCCGCTCTTCGGAGTGAGGATCACCGAATGGTCGGTCGAGGTGATCGAGATCCCTGGGTCGCGCCACGCGGCGAGAGCCGGTCCGCGTTCGCCCTGCATCACGATGTTCGCCCAGGTGACCAGGGCGACGATCGCGAGCACGAAGACCAGCAGGATGGCGACGAGGATCTGGACCATGCGGCGGCCGACGCGAGTCCCGCCCGGCGCTCCCACTGTGGAGTTCCGGCTCACGGGAGGCGGCGCTTCGATTCGATCGGCACGGGCGCGGGCAGGATGCGCTGGGCTTCCGCCGGCGAGGTTCCGGATGCTATCGCGGCGAGTCGGCGCAGGGCCGTCTCCGACTCCGAACCAGGGCGGGCGTGCAGGATGACCAGCGATCGCGTGTCGGATCCCCCGGGCGTGCCGATGGCGAGACGTTCCGTCTCGAGTTCGAGGGCGCCGACCTGCGGGTGGGTGATCCGGGTGATCGAGTCGACGTCGGCGGGGAGCTCCGCCGCTCCCCAGAGGGCGCGGAATTCACCGCTGCGAACGGAGAGTTCACCCACGAGTTGGGTGAGGGCCGGGTCGTCGATGTCCGGACCGATGAGCGTACGCAGCCGCGCAACGGTGGCCACGAGCATCCGGTCCCACTGGGGATAGAGCTCGCGGGAGGCCGGGTCGAGGAACACCGAGCGCATGAGGTTGGTGCCGGGGGCGAAGCGGGGGGAGAGGGCGCGGGCGAGGGGGTTCGCCGAGAGCACCTCGGTGAGCCTTCCCTCGATCCAGGCGACCTGGTGGGGCCAGGTGTCGATGACTCCGGCGAGTCCCTCCGGCGCCTCGTCCGGGGCGATCGGGAGCGCATCGTGCTCCACCGGTGCGGGCCGAGCGAGGTCGCGCAGGCTGGCGGCCGCGTCGTCGTCGAGCTTGAGCGCCCTGGTCAGGGCGTCGAGCACGTCGTCAGTCGGGTTCTGTTCGACACCCTGTTCCAGGCGGAGGTAGTCCTCGGGAGACAGCCCGGATACGAGGGCCGCTTCTTCCCGCCGCAGGCCCTGGATTCGACGTCGGCCGGTGGCCGGCAACCCCACGTCTTCGGGGGTGAGGAGTTCGCGCCGGGCGCGCAAGAATTCGCCGAACTGGTTGCCTGGTTGCATGTGTCCACCCTACGCAGAAAGGGGCAGGGTGGTCACCCGCCGAACGAATCTCGGACCCCCACCAATCCGATCTTCGAAGGCGCTCCGAATAACCGGAATACGTCGTCGTAGCACCCGAACCGCCTTGACCCGACATCGTGACCCGAAATCTCGACCCGACACGCGGCGACGTGGAGGACTTACCCATGCCACAGTCGAATACCCGGCCGAATCCCCGGCGCCTCGTCCCCGCGGTTGTCGCTTTCGCGATCATCGCGCTCACCACCATCGCCGGAGCGAGTCCCGCGCTCGCCACTCCCGCGCCGCAGACCGGATGGGTGCGGGTCGCGCACCTCTCTCCCGACACCCGGTCCGTGGATGTGCGCCTCACCCAGCTCGGACGGGATTCCGCCGTAGTTCGACTCGACTCTGTCGCGTACGGTGCGATCTCCGCCTACCAGCCGCTCTCACCCGGCACCTACCTTGTCACCATGACGCGCGCCGGTTCGCGCGCCTCGAGCACTCCCGTCGCCCGCTCCTCCGTGACGGTTGTGGAGGGGAAGAGCACCACGGTCGCCGCCTACGGGCGAAACGCGCGGCTGCACCTCAAGGCCTTCCCCGACGAACTCGCGACCCCGGCACCGGGCATCGCCCGCATCCGTCTGCTTCAAGCTTCCGCGATGGTGCCGAGCGTCACGGTCGCAACCTCTACGGGCACGACTATCGCCACCAAAGCTCGTGGCGGCACGGCGACGGGGTACATCGACGTGCCGGCGGGCACCTGGACGCTCCTGCTCCAGGCGAAGTCACGGGATTTCAGCACCACGGTGTCCCTGGTTCCCGGTTCTGTCACCACCCTGGTTGTACTCGACACCGCCCGGGGGGCTCTCACCGCCCGCCCGATCGTGGACAGTGCCGCGGCCGAGCAGATTCCTCTCGGCGCCGTGCAAACGGGCGGTGGATTCCTCGCTCGCAATGCCTCGCCGAGCAGCGCCACGACGAGCCTCACCCCGGCGAACGTGGCGCCCGAGATGCTGCGATGAGCGGCCGTCACGCACGGGTCAGCCGTGCACCCTGGGTAGCGGGCATCCTCGCGGGCGGAACGGTCCTGGGGCTCTCGGCCGCCCTGGTCATCGCCGGAGTGCAGGGTGTCGGCCCAGTCGCCGCCGCCCACATCAGCGGTGCGGGAGAGCTCCAGCAGCCGGTCGCGGACTCGACTGGCTCCGGGGGGCCTCTCCAGGATCCCATCGCGACGACGGATGCTCCGCCCCGAGCCGGCATCGTGGCGACCCACCTCGACATTCCGGCGATCGGGGTGTCGACCGATCTCGAGTCCCTCGCGGTCGATTCGAGCGGCGTCCTTCATCCTCCGATCGATTTCGATCGTGCCGGCTGGTTCTCCGGGGGAGTGCTGCCCGGCCGCATCGGGCCGGCGGTGATCGCCGGCCACCTCGATTCGGTGGTCAGGCCCGCCGTGTTCGAGCACCTTCCCGAGCTGGTGCCCGGAGACGCCATCAGCGTGGGCCTCTCGGATGGCACCTCCGTGAGTTTCGTCGTCTCATCGAGTTCCCTCGTGCCGAAATCGGCCTTCCCCACCGATGCCGTCTACGGCACCGTGCCGACCCCGCAACTTCGGCTGATCACCTGCGACGGGCCATTTGATCGCTCGACGGGACACTACACAGAGAATCTCGTCGTATTCGCGACCCTCACGCAATCAAATCCGTAGCAAAAACTCTTCGGAATTGGTGCGCTGAAGTACTAGTGTGAGCCACACAGGCCGTTCGACGACGAGCGATTCTGGCTACCCGGCTGTGCCGTTCTGTCTGCGGCCTTCACGCAAGGAGTGTGCGCATGACCGCAACCGTTCCGTCCACGAACGATGTGGACAGCAAGGGCCTGAAGGGTGGCTCCCTCGGACTCATCTCCAGCATTGTGATGGGGGTGGCCTCCACCGCCCCGGCTTACAGCCTCGCCGCGAGTCTCGGTTTCATCGTCGCGAGCGGTGGCGCGCTCCTCGCCGGGGTTAAGGCTCCCGGCATCGTGCTTCTCGCCTTCATCCCCATGTACCTCATCGCCGTCGCCTACCAGGAGCTCAACAAGGCCGAGCCGGACTGCGGCACCACCTTCACCTGGGCGACCCGGGCCTTCGGTCCGATCACCGGCTGGATGGGCGGCTGGGGCATCATCGTCGCCGACGTCATCGTGATGGCGAACCTCGCTCAGATCGCGGGCTCGTACACCTTCACGCTCCTCGGCGAATTCGGGGTCCCCGGCATGGCCGACCTGTCGAGCAGCACGCTCTGGTCGACTGTCGCGGGCCTGCTCTGGATCACGTTGATGACCTGGATCTGCTATCGCGGCATCGAGATCTCGGCGCGCTTGCAGTACTTCCTGCTCAGCATCGAGGTGATCATCCTCATCGCCTTCGCCATCTTCGCGCTCGTGCGCGTGTACTCCGGCAATGCCGAGACCTACTCGCTGGTGCCCAGCCTCGACTGGTTCAACCCCTTCACCCTCGACTTCACCAAGGTGATCGCGCCTGCCATGCTCACCGCGATCTTCATCTACTGGGGATGGGACACCGCCGTCTCGGTCAACGAGGAGACCGCCGACCCGGCCAAGACGCCCGGTCGAGCTGCCATCATCAGCACCCTGCTGCTGCTCGTGACCTACGCCCTCGTCGCCGTCGCGGTCGTCGCTTTCGCCGGGGTCGGAACCAAGGGCGTCGGCCTCGGCAACCCGGACAACGCCAGCGACGTGTTCTCCGCTATCGGTCCGGACCTGTTCGGCAACAGCCTCATCGGGCACATCCTGCTCCTGCTGCTCGCCGCGTCGATCCTCACCTCGGCGTCAGCCTCCACGCAGACCACGATCCTGCCGACGGCTCGCACCGCGCTCTCCATGGCCGTCTACCGGGCGATCCCGTCGAAGTTCGCGCGCATCCACCCGAAGTACCTCACGCCCACCTGGTCCACGATCGGTATGGGGATCATTTCGGCCGCGTTCTACCTGGTGTTCACGCTGATCGGTGCAGACACTCTGCTTCAGGCCCTGGTCGGATCCATTGGACTGATGATCGCGTTCTACTACGGCCTCACCGGATTCGCCTGTGTCTGGTTCTACCGCAAGACGCTCACCTCGTCGTTCCGCCACTTCATCATGCGGGGACTCTTCCCCTTCGTCGGTGGGGCGATACTGCTCTTCGTCTTCGTCTACGGTCTGCAGCAGTTCGCCCTGCCCGACTGGATTCAGGACGCGAAGGGTAATAACGTCACGATCTTCGGCATCGGTGCGACGGCTGTCGTCGGAGTGATCGGACTTTTGCTCGGTGCCGTGCTGATGTTCCTCTGGTTCTTGCGCCAGCCCGAATTCTTCCAGGGCAAGACGCTTCCGCGCCGCTCCGACGACCTGGTGCTCGCCCCCGGTGAGGGTCGCATCCCCACCTTCGGCCTGCCGGACTCCGGGCGCATGGCCGAGGTCATCGCGCCGGACCGCTCGAACCTGCCGCCCGGTCAGAAGGTCATCGACGCGACGACCGGGGATCCGGTGACCAGTTCGATCCCGGTGCCGCCGGACGAGGATCCTCAGTAGGGGTCGCGTAGGGTGGCGAGGTGAAAATCATCCCGCCACTTGCCTTCCTCCTCGATGTCGTGCTCGTCGGGGCATTCGTGTTAATCGGTCGCGCGAGTCACAACGAGGGCCCCCTTGGCGCGCTGGTGACGCTCTGGCCGTTCTTCGCGGGGCTGGTGATCGGATGGATCGGCGCCCGCGCCTGGCGGACGCCCCTCGCCCTCCGCTGGTCCGGGCTCACGATCTGGGCCGCGACGGTGATCGTCGGCATGCTCCTGCGCGCGGTGGCCGGGCAGGGTGTGCAGATCGGATTCGTGATCGTCACGACGGTGGTGCTGGCGATCTTCCTGCTCGGCTGGCGCGCCATCGGCCAGCTTCTGCTCCGCCGCCGCGCACGCCGCATCTGAACTGGAGCACGGTCATGGTCACCCCACCTGGATGATCGTGAGCGGGGCGCCGGTCGAATCCTCGAGGTGGGTCATCCGGCCGAAGGGCGAATCGGTGACCGGGTCGAGCTGGGTGCCGCCCAGTCCGGTGACGACGGATGCCGCGGCATCCGCGTCCTCGACGCCGAAGTAGGGCATCCAGCGGGCGGTCTGCCCCGCGGCCAGGGACCCGGTGGCGTCGAAGATCCCCGCGAGGGGATCGCCTCCGGCGCTGAACGTCGACATGCGGAAGTCTGGGGTGTCGCTCATCGTCGTGGTGGTCCAGCCGAAGGCGTCCCGATAGAACTCGAGTGCGCCGTCGTAGTCTGTGGCGTGCAGCTCATGCCATACCGGCGCGCTTGCCTCATTCACGAGGTCGAAGCCGGAGTGGCCGCCGGGTTGCCAGGCTCCGAGTTGGGCCCCGCTGGGGTCGGCGAGACCGACCATCGTTCCCAGCCCGGGCACCGCGTGGCTGAAGAACACCTGCCCTCCGTGCTGGACGATCGCAGTGGCCGTTGCTTCGGCATCCGCCGTCTTGAGGTAGACGGTCCACAGGTCCGGCGTGCCGGACCGGTTGGCGACCATGCCGGCGACCCGGTGGCCGTTTTTTGAAAAGGTGACGTAGTCGTTGAACTCGGCACCGGCGGTTTCGTGGGTCCAGCCGAGCAGGCCAGAGTAGAACTCGATCGACCGGGCGGTGTCAGAGCTCTGCAGGTCGAGCCAGACGGGGGCGCCGTTCGCAATGTCGGTGGGTGTGGGCACGGTGAGTCCTTCGATGTCTCGTTCCTCGGTGAACGGCGCTGCAGCCGCGGTGCCCTCCATGGTCGTGGACCGGGGCGGGGAGCGCAATGACCTCGCCCTCGGCCTCCACCTCCACCTCGACAGTGCACGTGCGACGCCACGAAAGACGGCGTATTCTCAAGGCACACGGGGAGCCAATCGGGCTCCCGATCCGAGGGAGCTCACCATGGCCGACAAGTCACCGAAAAAGTCAACCTCGAAGACGGCGGCGTCGAAGTCTCTCAAAGAGAAGCGCGCCGACAAGAAGACCAAGGCTGCGAACAAGCCGAACGGCTGAGTTCGACCGGAGGCCCGGGACGTCGCTCGATTGTGAGGATGTCCCGGGCCTTCGCTGTCTTGGACCGGGCTCGTGCTCGGCGACTCGATGCCCACGAGGATTCCCTCCGGTCGGCCTCTTTCCGCCGCGGACGGCACCACTCATGATGAGCGGAACAGCCTAGTGGGGACGGGGCAACGGGTGAGGGTCAGACCGTCTTCATGATGTCGGCGGTGAAGTTCTGCACGCGCGTGAGGAGACCCTCCGCGCGCTTGGCGACGACCTCGGCGGGATCCGGCTGCATCGGGGAGGCCGGCGGCATGATGCGGATGATGAGCGAGCAGGCCAGGTCGGCACAGATGTAGGTGCCCACCGTGTTTCCGTCGCGGCCGGACTGTCCGGCGCGGGCGGCAGAAAACAGGGCAACCTGGTCTGAGGGTTGCGGGGTGCGGCAGAGCGAGCACATGGCGGAAATGCCGGGTCTCATGCTCGCGCCAGAGGCCCGGAGCACGATGCCGACCGGTCGGTCATCCGCCCAGTGCACGAGATAACCGCGCAGGGGAGCACCGTGGTCGCGCCAGCCCAGATACTCCCGCTCACCCCAGAGCACTTCGTGCAGGCCCGGGAGGGGCATCCGCTCGATATCACCCTTGGAGGCGTTGACGATGCTGCGACGGATGTCGGTTTCGTTGAGCGGTTTCATGGCCTCCTCCGGGCAGCGGCTCCTCAGCGAAGCCGATGGTTGTTTCCAGCGTAATCCGCCCCCGGCCGCATTCGGTTCGCGCCCAGCGGAGCGTGACGCCGGTCATCGACGATGAAGCCAGCTTCGCCCCGGCTGCGCCCACTGTCTCCGTCGCTTCGGCTCGGCCGGATCGTCGGCAGCGAGCCTGGCCGCAACGCTCGCGAGACGGGGGTGACCGGCTTCTGTCGGTGTCGTCGGGAGCGACACCCGCCAGATCCTGCGGTGCGGTCGGATGCTCGCGGTTCCTCCGCTCGCCCGGACCGTCGACGGCTGGTCACCGGCACGAGCCCACGCCGCCGGCGACGATGGCCGCCCAGGGTGCGCGCGACCAGTGCCGGCGCCCCGCACGCGGGATGCGGATCAGTCGCGCGAAGAGGACTTCGACATCGCGATCAGTGCGATGAGAAAGCCGGCGCCGCCGAAGAAGGTGATCGCGCCGAGGATCGTGTACAGGATCGCGGTTGTCTGGGCCATGGAAACTCCTCGTTATGCGGGTCTGGGCACCGCAGAGTCCACCGTATCGCCTGCCGCCGGGTCGTCAGCGCCGCAGCTTCTCCAGCAGCGGGCCGGCAGCCTCGTCGAGGAAGCGCTGCTGGTTGGCATCACCGACCTGTACGAGTGCGACATCGGTGAATCCGGCTGCGGCGTACTCACGGACGGCGTCCGCGATCTCGTCGAGATCGGGGCCGCACGGGATGCTGTCGGCCACGTCCTCCGGCCGCACGAATTGGCTCGCCCCCTCGAAACCGGCCTGAGTCGGCAGGTCGGCGTTGACGGACCAGCCGCCCCCGAACCACCGGAACTGGTCGTGGGCCATCTCGATGGCGGCCTCTCGATCCGGACCCCAGCAGATCGGGATCTGGCCGATCGAACGGGACGGACCCTCGTGCACCGTCGCCCACGAAGCCAGGAGTCCCGCCTCCGGCTCGGTGGTGATCAGGTGGTCGCCGAGAGGGGCAAAGCGGGCGACCGACTTGTCGCCCGAGACCGCGACGCCGATCGGCACGCCGCCATCGGGCAGGTCCCAGATGCGGGCCGAATCGATGCGGAAGTACTCGCCCTGCCAGGTGACCAGCTCGCCGGTGTGCAGTTCACGGATGATGGTGATGGCCTCGGCGAGCATGTCCTGGCGCTGGGCGACCGGCGGCCAGCCCTCACCGATCACGTGCTCGTTGAGGTTCTCGCCCGCGCCGAGACCCAGGATGAATCGGCCGTCGGCCAGAAGCTGCATGGTCGCGGCCTTCTGGGCGATGATCGCCGGGTGGTACCGCAGCGTCGGGCAGGTCACGTACGTGGCGAGTTCGACTCTCTCGGTGGCCTGCGCGACGGCACCGAGCACGGACCAGGCGTAGGGCGCGTGCCCCTGGGAGGTGAGCCAGGGCGAATAGTGATCGCTCGACACCTCGAAGTCGAAGCCGATGCGTTCGGCCTGCACCGCGTAGTTCACGAGCTGCTTCGGCCCGCTCTGTTCGGTCATGAGGGTGTACCCGAAATTGGTCATGCATTCAGTGATACTCCGCCGTCACGCGAAATCAACCGGCATGCAGTTGACTTGCGGGGTGCACTCCGAACCGATACAACGACTCCGATCCGATCTCCTCGCCGCCCGTTTCAGCGTCGACGTTCTCACCAGGTTGTGGGGCACCCGGGCGGATGCCGCCCTGCACCGTGGGCAGCGCGTGCCCGCCTCCCGGGCTCTCACCGGACCCGCCGGAGAGACGGCTGCCGGCGTGCTCGCCCGGATCTTCGTGCTGGGGATGCCGGTGACCGCGGGGCAGCTCGCTGTGGCGTTGCCCGAGCTCGGCCTCGACGGGGCTCTCGCCCTCGGCCTCGTGTCGGTCGACGGTGATCGAGTTCGCGCGGTTCTCGACCTGCGCCCCTACAGCTTCGTCGACGCTCATGGCGTCGGCAGCTGGTGGATCGCCAGCGATCTCGGTGAGCTCACCGTCGGTGGGGCGCTGCGGGAGGATCACGTGCTCGGGGTCGGCGGGGCGTCTCTCACCCTCAGCGGACTCATGGTCGGTGGGACCGTGGACGCCGCCCTCGACATCGGCACCGGCTGCGGCATCCAGGCCATGCACGCCGCGCGTCATGCGACCCGCGTAGTCGCGACCGACATCTCGCCCCGCGCGCTCGAGATCGCGGCGCTCAACGCCGAGTTGAACGGCATCCGCAACATCGAGTTCCGGCTCGGTAGCCTGTTCGACCCGGTGGCGGGGGAGCGGTTCGGCCAGATCGTGTCGAATCCGCCGTTCGTGATCACGCCGCGCGCGGATGGCGTCCCCTCCTATGAATATCGCGATGGCGGCATGGTGGGAGACGCGCTCGTCGCGTCGGTCATCGACGGATTGGCCGATCATCTCGAGCCGGGTGGCATCGCCCAGCTTCTCGGCAATTGGGAGTATCGCGACGGTGTCGACGGCCTCGATCGTGCCGGCGAATGGGTTTCCGCCACCGGCCTCGATGCCTGGGTGGTCGAGCGGGAGGTTCAGGATGCGGCGCTCTATTCCGAGACCTGGATCCGGGATGGCGGCACCCGCCCCGGCCCCGAGTTCGACCGGTTGTACGGTGCCTGGCTCGACGACTTCGAGCAGCGGGGCGTGACCGCCGTGGGCTTCGGTTATCTCAGCCTGCGGGCGACAACGCGCGGGCTGCGCCGTCTGGAGCGACTCGATAGCGCAATCGAGGGTGGCCTCGGCGTGCATATCGCCGAGACCCTGGCGGCCTGGGACTGGCAGTCCGCTCTCACCGACGAGCAAATCGGCCGCGAGCATCTGGAGCTGGCCCCGGATGTCACGGAGGATCGCCACTACTGGCCGGGCGACGCCGATCCCACCGTCATGACCCTGAGGCAGGGCGGGGGATTCGGCCGCTCGCTGCCCCTCGATACGGGCCTCGCGGCCCTGGTCGGGGCCTGCGACGGTGAGCTCAGCGTTCGGGCGATCATCGCCGCCATCGCGCAACTGCTCGAGGTGGATGAGGCCGCACTGTCGGCGGAGCTGATGCCGAGCATCCGCGAACTGGTGACGACGGGCTTCCTGCGTCCGCTTGCGTGACGGCTTCGGCCTTACCTGCTCCGAACATTCGCGGCATCTGCGCCGAACAATGACAGTGCAGAGTCACGATCATGAAACCATCACTCGCAGCATCCATCCTCGGAACCACCGTCACCGCGGCACTCCTCGTCGGGTCGTGCAGTGCAGCCCTCGCCGCAGCGCCCGCCGGTTCAGAGCCCACCGGTTCAGAGGCCACCGGTTCAGAGGCCACCGGTTCGGGGCCTACACGTTCGGCACCCTCCGCCCGGTCAACGGCGGCGCCACGAACCCTGTCGTCGGTGCAGGCCCTGGGGGCCGCCGCGACCGCCGCGCGAATCAGCGCCCTGGATAAGGCCATTCCCCGGGTCACCGCCAATACCTACCTGAGCGCGACTGACAAAGACCGGGTGCTTGGCACCCTCAATGGCGATCGAGCCGCCATGGTCACCCTTGCGGCGAAGATCGCGGCCGACACCGACCTCACGGTGGCGACCGCCGACTATCACTCCATCTTCACCGGGTACCGGGTCTTCGCCGTCGCGATTCCGCAAGCGTCGTACTTCGCGGCCGCTTCCGGCCTCGAGGATGCGGCGATCCCGGCCCTCCAGTCCGCCCAGGCGACTCTCGCCGCCGCCATCGCCGGCCCACTCGCCTCGAAGGACACTCCCCAGATCGACGCCACGATGGCGGATCTCGCCGGCCAGATCCGGGCAGCCCAGCAATCCGTCTCCGGTGTCTCTGCCTTCGCGCTCTCGGTGACCCCCGAGCAGTTCAACGGCAATCACGAGATCCTCGCCGCTGCGCGCGTCTCGGTGAAGGCCGCGACCGCCGCCGCGAAGAAGGCGCGGGCGGATGTCGCGTCAGTGAAGGCAGCACTCACGTGATGCTCTCCCGCTGGGCCATCCCCGCGGCCGGCCTTGCCCTCGCTCTCGCCCTCACGGCCTGTGGCGCTCGCCCGGGCACCGCGGTGCAGCAGTCTCCGGTACCGAGCCCGGTGGTGTCGTCGCCACGTCCGTCGCCGGCGGCAAGTCCATCGGCCGACCCGCTCGCCGACATCGACCGCCAGTTGGCGATAGTCGATGGATCGGCGGTCCAGAGCACGGGCGACCTGACGGCGGGGGACACCTCGGCGAGCGCAAGCGACGACGGGCAGTAGTCGAGTCCGTCGCGATGGGGGCTTGCGCCAAAAAGCTAATGGCATTAGCTTTTTGGCTATGGATGCATTTATCGGCGAGGACATTCAGTTCCTCCCGCGTCCCGAGGGACGCATCGCCTACACGGTCGAGGGATCCGGCCCGCTCGTGGTCGCGGTTCCCGGCATGGGGGACCTGCGGTCGAGCTATCGCGAAATCGTTCCGCCGCTGGTCGCGGCCGGCTACCGGGTCGCCGTCACCGATCTCCGCGGTCACGGCGCGAGCGACACCACCTTTCACACCCACGGAGACGTCGCCACCGGCGAAGACATCATCGCCCTCATCGACGAGCTCGGCGGCCCGGCCGTGGTGCTCGGAAACTCGATGGGCGGAAGCGCGGCCGCCTGGGCCGCGGCGGAGCGTGCGGATGCCGTGATCGGGCTCGTGCTGTACGACCCCTTTCTGCGGGAGCCGGCCCGGCCGGCCGTCGCCCGCATCGCCATGAGCCTGCTCTTCCGGCTGGCTCTCGCTCCCCTCTGGGGTGGCGCGTTCTGGGCCGGCTACTACCGGTCGATCAATCGCGGCACCCACGCCGCCTGGCTCGAGGAGCATGTGTCCGACCTCAGAGGCTCCCTTCGTGAGCCCGGTCGGCTCCGCTCGCTGCGCGACCTCGCGCTGCAACTCGACCACTCCGTCGTCGAAGAGCGCCTGGGCGAGGTCGATGCGCCTTTCCGGGTCTTCTTCGGGGCAGAGGATCCCGACTTCTCGGATCCTTCCGCCGAGGCCGCGTGGATCGACAGCATCGGGGGCGAGACTCAGCTGGTGCCGGACGCCGGACACTATCCGCACGCGCAGCGGCCGGACATCACGGTGCCCGCGACGCTCGAATTCCTCGGTCGCATCCGCACCGGCCACCAGGCCTGGGCCCATGCCTAGGGTCGGGCTCACCCGGGCGGGAGTGATCGCCGCTGGCATCGAACTGGTCGATCGCCAGGGCCTCGCCGGCTTCGCCGACCTCACCCTGGCCTCCGTCGCAGCAGAGGTCGGGGTCGCCGTTCCGAGTCTCTACAAGCACGTCAGCTCCCTCGCCGACCTCCGGCGCGGAATCGCCGTCGACTCCGTCGAATCCCTCACCCTGGCGCTGACGCGCGCCACGACCGGGCGTTCGGGGCGGGATGCCGTCGGTGCGATGTCGCACGCACTTCGCAGCTTCGCGCTGGAGCATCCGGGGCGCTATGCCGCAACCCAGGTCGCGGCGAACCCGCGGGATCCCGACGATGCTCCGCTCTCGGCCCGATCCGCCGACACGGTCGCGGTGATCGCGGCAGTGCTTCGGGCGTTCGATCTCCCCCCGGAGCGGATGATCGATGCCATCCGCATGCTGCGGTCGGCACTTCACGGTTTCGTGGTTCTCGAGCTCGGGAGTGGCTTCGGCCTGCCCGACGACCTGGATCGGAGCTTCGAGGTGATGGTCGAGACCGTGACATCCGGCGTGGAAAGACTGGCAGCATCGGTGCCCTCCGTGCCAGTGTTGACAGGGCAGGACGGGATATCGGGCTAGCCACCAGGAGGGCACCATGTTCAGCACCACCGGCGCATTCAGCGGTTTTTCTGTCGATGACATCGATGCGGCACGCACGTTCTACGGGGAGACGCTCGGTCTCGACGTCGCCACCAACGACATGGGCTTTCTTGAGCTCACTCTCGGCAGCGGCGCGATGGTGCTCATCTACTCGAAGCCCGACCACACGCCCGCGAGTTTCACCATCCTCAACTTTCCGACCGACGACGTCGAGGCCGCCGTCGATGACCTCAATGCCCGCGGGGTCACCACGAAAATCTATTCGGATGAGCAGATGCCGAGCGACAGCAAGGGCATCATGAGGGGCAACGGACCCGACATCGCCTGGTTCCTCGACCCCGCCGGGAACGTGCTCTCGGTGCTCAGCTCGCGCTAGCCATCCTCCTGTCGGGCTCCGATTTCAAGCCCACTGACCAAATTACTCCCCGGGCATAGGTTGACACTGCCGTGCTCGTCGACGAGCGCGGCAGAGGGAGAGAAACGTGGCGCGCACGCGACCGGAAGACACGTCCAAGGAAGTCAGCAGTCTCGTCCCGGCTCGGCTCGACCGGCTTCCGTGGACCCGATTCCACTGGTCGGTGGTCGTGGGCCTCGGGGTCGCCTGGATACTCGATGGGCTCGAGATCCAGATCGTGGCTTCCGCCGGATTCGCCAAAGACCTTCACATGAGTGCTGTCGAGGTCGGCGCGGCCGGATCCGTGTACCTCGTCGGCCAGGTCGTGGGGGCGCTGTTCTTCGGCTGGCTGTCGGACCGCATCGGCCGTCGCCGGATGTTCATCCTCACCCTGCTGATCTACCTGATCGGCAGCGGGATCGCCGGCTTCTCGCCCAACATGTGGTTCCTGTTCGCCTTCCGCTTCATCGCCGGGCTCGGCATCGGCGGGGAGTACGCGGCCATCAACTCCGCCATCGACGAGCTCATCCCGTCCCACTACCGCGGACGGGTCGATATCGCCATCAACGGAACCTACTGGGGTGGAGCGGCGCTCGGCGCAGCAGCTAACCTCTTCCTTCTCAATCCGGCCCTGGTCAGCGAGAACTGGGGCTGGCGCATCGGCTTCTTCATCGGCCCCGTGCTCGGCGTGGTGATCATCTACCTTCGCCGGCACATCCCGGAGAGTCCGCGTTGGCTGATGAGCCACGGACGCGAGGACGAGGCCGAGAAGACCGTCGACGACATCGAGGAACGGGTGCGCCACCAGGGCGGTGACCTTCCTGAAGTCGACGAGAGCAAGGCGATCACCGTCAAGTCACACGGTCGCGTCGGATTCATCGCGATGATGAAGGTGCTTTTCGTCAAGTACCCCAAACGCACCTTCACCGGAGCGGTGATGATGGTCACGCAGTCGTTCCTGTACAACGCGATCTTCTTCACCTACGCGCTCGTGCTGCAGAACTTCTACCAGGTGCCGGTCGGATCCACGCCGCTCTACTTCTTCCCCTTCGCCATCGGCAACCTGGCCGGCCCGCTCCTGCTCGGTCACCTCTTCGACACGTGGGGCAGGCGCAAGATGATCTTCCTCACCTACGCCTTTGCCGGTGCTGTGCTCGCGGTCTCCGCCTTCCTGTTCAGTGCGGGGGCACTGAATGCCACGACGCAGACGATCTTCTGGTGCGTCTCGTTCTTCTTCGCGTCTGCGGGGGCGTCCTCGGCCTACCTGACCGTGAGCGAGACCTTCCCGCTCGAGCTGCGCAGCCGGGCGATCTCCTATTTCTTCTCCCTCGGCCAGCTCGCGGGGGCGCTCGGTCCGGTCGTCTACGGAGCCCTGATCGGAGACGGAAAGGATCGCGGTCCGCTCACCGGTGGCTATCTTCTCGGTGCGGGAATCATGATCTTCGGCGGGGTCGTCGCCCTGATCTTCGGCACCAACGCCGAGCGGCAGTCCCTTGAGGATGTCGCGGAGCCGCTCTCCACAGTGGGGGCTGGCAGCTCGCAGTCCTAGGGAATACCGAACCGTCGCGGTGCTGTTACCTCTGGCATCCCCCACTCCAGAAACAGGAGAGTACATGTCTGAAAAAGTGTGGTTCATCACCGGTACCTCGCGCGGCTTCGGCCGCGAATGGGCGATCGCCGCCCTCGATCGTGGCGACCGCGTCGCCGCCACGGCCCGCAACACCGACAGCCTCGACGATCTCGTCGAGAAGTACGGCGACGCCATCCTGCCGATCGCGCTCGACGTCACCGACAAGGACGCCGCGACCGCCGCTGTCGCCCTGGCTCACGAGCATTTCGGAGGCCTCGATGTGGTGATCAACAATGCGGGCTTCGGTCACTTCGGATTCATCGAGGAGATCACCGAAGCCGAGGCTCGGGCCCAGATGGAGACCAACCTCTTCGGTGCCCTCTGGGTGACCCAGGCCGCGCTGCCGTTCCTCCGGGCGCACGGCAGCGGCCACATCATCCAGGTATCGTCGATCGGCGGTATCACGGCCTTCCCGCTCGTCGGCATCTATCACGCCTCCAAGTGGGCGCTCGAGGGCTTCTCCCAGGCACTAGCCCAGGAGGTCGCCGGATTCGGTATCTTCGTGACCCTGGTGGAGCCGGGCGGTTTCTCCACGGACTGGAGCGGATCCTCCTCCACGCGTTCCGAAGCGCTCGCGGACTACGCCGAGCTGCACGACGCGGTCGATGCCGCGCGCAAGCAGCGTTTCGCCGCTCCCGGGGATCCCGTCGCCACCCGCGGCGCCATCCTCAAGGTCGTGGATGCCGACCGCCCGCCACTGCGGATCTTCTTCGGTGAGTCACCCCTCGGCACAGCCAAGGCGGACTACGCCGGGCGGATCGCGCTCTGGGATGAGTGGAATGACGTGTCGATCGAGGCGCAGGGCACGGCGAAGTAGCCCTGCGCCGGCGGCGCGCGCCATCTCCCCAGCGGTGGATCCGTAGACTGGATCCACCGCTGTCGATCCACCAGGAGGACCCTTCGTGAAAATCATCGCTTTCGTCATCGCGCTGGGGCTCTTCCTGCTCGGCATGCTGCTCATGGGCTACGCCTTCGAACCGGATGCGCCCCACGGCATCCTCTTCTTCGCCGGCATCGCGAGCGTCGCGGTCTCCCTCGCCATCCCCTTCCACGTGCTCAAGCGCGTTGACGGCTAGGTCCTCGAGATCGGCGAGCTCGGCACCCTCGATGTCTGACGACTTCGGCATCGGGGCACAGGTGGTCGTTCGTGCCGCCGGGACCGGTGAACTCGCGCCCTGGCCGGACGAGCCGAGCGGCGTCATCGTTCGCTCCGGCGGATCCGCCCTGGCAGGCGTCTGGGGTCGCGGCGGCGGTGGACGCATGTGGTGGGTCGAATTCGACGAGCCCCAGACCAATTCGGATGGCGACGGACCCTTTCCCTCCGCCCAGGTGCACGAGAAGTTCCTCGAACTCGCACCACCGGTGAGCGACCAGGAATGAGCTTCGGCGACTACGGCGAGGATGCCCTGGCCGGCGATTGGCGCGGATCGAAACGTCAAGCGATCCGGCAGATCGCCGCCGAGCGTGACCTCGTGATCGAGTGGGCGGACACCGGCTTCTGTGGCGCTGTCCTGCGGGTCGAGAACAAATTGGTGCACCTCGAGGACTATCGCGGGGGCGTGCGGCTCTTCCCCCTCGGGGGCGGGTTCCTTCTCGAGGGTGGACCAGTGGTGCTCACCGCGCCGGTCGCCGCAGCGAAGGGCACCGCGCGTACGGCCTCCGGGTCCTTCGTCGTCGCGGACCAGAAGGCGCGGGTCGCCCTTCCGAGCCGCATCTTCGTGGAGGGTCGGCACGACGCAGAGCTCGTCGAGAAGGTCTGGGGTGCTGACCTGCGGGTCGAGGGAGTGGTCGTGGAATACCTCGAGGGGATCGACGACCTCGACGCCATCGTGCGGGACTTCGCGCCCGGCCCCGACCGCCGGATCGGCGTACTCGTCGATCACCTCGTCGCCGGGTCGAAGGAGAGTCGAATCGCGGAGGTCGTGGCTCGTGGTCCGTTCGGCGCTCATGTGCTCGTGGTGGGGCATCCCTTCGTCGACGTCTGGCAGGCGGTGAAGCCCGCCCGGCTCGGCCTGACGGCCTGGCCGGAGATCCCCCGCTCGGTGGAGTGGAAGCACGGCATCTGCGCTGCCCTGGGCTGGCCACACGAGGACCAGGCGGACATCGCCCGTGCCTGGCAACGGATCCTCGGACAGGTACGCACCTATGCGGACCTTGAACCCGTGGTGCTCGGCCGAGTGGAGCAGCTGATCGACTTCGTGACCGCCTGAAGCCAGCGTGACCGTCCCGGGCCAGCCGCCGGGTCTCGTTCGAAACTCAGTGGGACAGTCCCGCCACCAGGTTGATGGTCGTGGCGAGGATCACCGATCCGAATACGAACGACAGCAGGGTGTGACGCAGCACCGTGGCGCGCACCGTGTGGTTCGTGATGTCGGTGTCCGACACCTGGTAGGTCATGCCGAGGGTGAAAGAGACATAGGCGAAGTCGGTGTACTGCGGAGGCCGATCCTGGTTGAAGTCGATGCCCTTGTCGGCCGTGTAGTACTGGCTGGCATAGCGAAGCGTGTACAGGGTGTGGAGGAGAATCCACGACAGCGCGACGCTCACCAGTGCGAGAGTGGCGAGCAGCCCCTTGGCAATGCCGCTCGCCTGGGCGGCCTGAACGAGCACGAAGGCGACGGAGAACAAGCTTGCGACGCTGAGCAGGATCACGAGCAGGTCGGCGATCCCTCTGGCCGGCTCCTCCCGGCTGGCCCGCTCCCGGGTCTCGGTGGGGTCGAGTCGCGCGACACGCACCCAGACCATGGACGAATACACGAGCGCTGCCACACACCAGCCGACCGTTGGTGCGTAGGTCCATTCGCCGAAACCACCGGTGACAATGGTCGCGGCGACCCCGGCGACGAGCATGATGAGGAGTCGAATCGTGGTGTGATAGCGATGCATGTGCCGATTACATCACCCGGTGGACCGATTGCGGGGGATAACCCCATCGCGCCGTGCAGCTGAAGCGGCCAAGGTGGACTCATGGCTGAATTGAAGAGACCGAAATCGGGCCGCGTGATCGCGGGAGTGTGTGCGGCGATCGCGAACCGCTACGGCTGGAGCGCGACGGTGGTTCGACTGGTGTTCATCCTGTCCTGCCTGCTGCCCGGTCCGCAGTTTCTGATCTACATCGCCCTGTGGATCTTTGTGCCAGCCGAGAAGTAGCCACCCGAGAAGTAGCTCTTGGCACGGCAGACTGGGGGAGTGAACCCAGACGACACGAACTTCGACTCTCTCACCGCTTCCGACATCCCGCGACTCGTGGAGTTGAACGACGCGGCATCGCCGGCGGTGCCCATCACCTCCGAGCTGGAGATGGCAGCCCTGCTCGATGCCTCCGGATTCACTCTCGCGGCCCGCGACCGCGACACCCTCATCGGATTCGTGATCGGAATGCGTCCTCGCGCGGAGTACTCCAGCGAGAACTACCGCTTCTTCGACTCGCGCAGTTCGGATTTCCTCTACGTCGACCGCATCGTGATCGACGGCTCGCGGCGCGGCTCTGGCATCGGGCGCGCTCTCTACGGGGCCGTCTTCGCGCTCGGACGCGAAGAGGGAATGCGAGAGGTGACCTGCGAGGTGAACCTCGACCCGCCGAATCCGGAGTCTCTCGCGTTCCACGCGCGCCTCGGCTTCGAGCGCGTCGGCGAACAGGAGACCAAGGGTGGCTCCGTCACCGTTGCCCTTCTCGCCGCGGAGCTCTGACCGGGCCTAGAGGCCGGTCTTCGCGTCGCGCTTGCGCGGCTTGAGGCTCTCGGCGCTCACCATCCAGGCGTACTGCTCCAGGGTCTCGATGACCTTGTGCAGGATGTCCGCGGTGGTGGGATCCGCTTCGTCGACCTCGTCGTGCACTCGGCGGCAGGTTTCCGCGGCGGCATCGAGACGCTCCGTGATGAGGCTGACGACCTCTGAGGTGTCGACCTGGTCCGCCGGGAACTTCGGCAGCGTCGTCGTGGCGCTCACGGTCTCGGAGCGACCGTCGGGAAGGGCGTGCAGTGCGCGCATCCGCTCGGCGATTTCATCGGAGAGACCGCGGGCCGCGTCGATGATCTCGTCGAGGATGAGATGGGTGTCGCGGAAGTTGGTGCCCACCACGTTCCAGTGGGCCTGCTTGCCCTGGATGTGGAGCTCGATGAGGTCGACGAGAACGGACTGCATGTTGTCGGAGAGTTGCTTGGTTGCCTTCATGGGCACGACGGTACACGCGGTGGGCGTGGGTTCAACCCGTTGTCGGTCGCAATACGCTGGGGTAATGCATCCGCTCGCCAGAATCCTCGCCTCGTGAGCGTCGATTCGGCACGGAGGCCCCGACTGTCGCGCGATGTGATCGTGCTCGGGGTCATCGCCTTCTTCGTGATGGTGGGCTTCGGCGTCGTGGTGCCGGTGCTGCCCGTCTACGTGCGCAGCTTCGGCGTCGGCAACGCGGAGGTGGGTGCCGTCGTCTCGGCTTTCGCGCTGATGCGTTTCGTCTCCAGCCCCTTCTGCGGTCGGTTGATCGACTGGGCGGGGGAGCGGGCGATCCTCTCGATCGGGATCGGAATCGTCGCGCTCTCGAGCGGCCTCGTCGGCCTCGCCCAGAACTATCCGCAGCTGCTGATCCTCCGGGGCATCGGCGGCATCGGTTCGGCGATGTTCACCGTGTCGGCGATGACCCTGTTGATCGGATCGACCTCCACCGCGATGCGGGCACGGTCGATCGGGTTCTACCAGGGTGGGTTCCTCATCGGCGGGATGACCGGCCCGGCCCTCGGCGGCCTGCTCGCGACGATCTCGCTCACCGCCCCGTTCTTCTTCTACGCCGGCACCCTTGCTGTCGCGGGAATCGTCGGCGTGCTGTTGCTGAAGCCCCGCACGGTCGCCGTGACCACGGACTCCGGGGCTGCCGTCAGCATCCCCTTCCGTCAGGTGTTGCGCGACCGCGGATTCCGCGCCGCCTGTATCGCGAACTTCGCCCAGGGCTGGACCTCCTTCGGCGTGCGCAATTCGCTGGTGCCCGTATTGATCGTCGAGGTGCTTCGGGGACCCAGCGCCTGGACCGGCATCGCCTTCGCCTTCTCCGCGGTCGCCCAGACCGTCGCGCTCGCGCCGGCAGCGCGGTTCATCGATGGGGTCGGCCGCAAGCCCGCGATCGTCGGATCCTTCGCGGTCGCTGCCGTGACCATCGCCGCCGTCCCCTTCGTCACGAGCTTCCTCGCCCTCACCGCCCTCCTCTGCCTCTACGGCGTGGCGGCGGCGTTCATGGGCACGGCCCCGGCCGCGGCGGTCGGGGATGCCGCCGGTGCCGCTGGAGGTCGACCGGTCGCCGTTTTCTCGATGTTCTCCGACTTCGGGGCGATCATCGGCCCGCTCGTCGCCGGCTTTCTCGCCGACACCGTTTCCTACCCAGTTGCCTTCGCTGTAGGCGCGGTCTTCTTCGCCGGAGCCTCTGCCTATGCCCTGCGGATGCCCGGCAGAACACGCACTCCCGTCACCACGTGACCCGCGTCGCCTCCGCCTTCTGCGGCTGATGCGGTCAGGGCGTCTCCCCGCGGCCGAGCATGGCGACGAAGTTCTCGATCTTCGCCGCTCGCGTGGCCGCGCGCTTGACCGCGCCGATGCGGAAGAGGATCGCGAACCGGTTCTGTGAGGAGAGCGCAGCGAACGCGGCGGCGGCCGAGGGATCCGCCGCGAGAGCCGCGCGCAGGTCTTCGGGAACTTCGGCGTCCCTCTGGCGATAGGCGGCATCCCAGCGGCCGTCCGCCCGGGCGCGCTCCACCTCGGCGAGGCCGGCCGGTCGCATGCGCCCCTCGGTCACCAGGCGGGCGATGTGATCGCGATTGATCTGCGACCACATGCTCTTGGCGCGACGGTGGGTGAAGGAGACCAGATAGAAGTCGGAGTCGAAGGCATTCGTCTGTCCGTCGATCCAGCCGTGGCAGAGGGCCACGTCCAGCGCTTCGGCATAGACGATCCCCGGCGTCGTGGACCCTTTCTTGCGCAGTTTGAGACGCACGCCCGACGACTCCGATCCCTCCGCCAGCAGCCACGCCTCCCATTCCGCGGGTGTCGCGAAATGCATGACCGGCTTCGACTCGTGGGCCACCATGCGCCCATGGTATTGCGCGGTCGACCCGTTTCGCGAGGGAGAGATCCGAGGAGCAGACTGGGACCATGGAATACACCTCTCTCGGAAACAGCGGCCTCGAGATCTCGGCCGTCACCCTCGGCTGCATGAGCTACGGCGAGCCGGATCGCGGCAATCATTCGTGGAGCCTGCCGGAGGAACAGAGCCGTCCGTTCATCCGCCGCGCTCTCGAACTGGGCATCACCACCTTCGACACCGCCAACGTGTATTCGAACGGGTCGAGCGAGGAGATCGTCGGCCGCGCCCTCCAGGACTTCGCGACTCGAGAAGAGGTCGTGATCGCCACCAAGGTGCACGGGGTGATGCGCCCCGGTCCCAATGGGGGCGGTCTGTCCCGCGGGCACATCATGGAGCAGATCGACGCGAGCCTCCGTCGCCTCGGCACGGACTATGTGGACCTCTACCAGATTCACCGCTGGGACCCCCGGGTGCCGATCGAGGAGACCATGGAGGCACTGCACGACGTCGTCACATCGGGCAAGGCCCGTTACATCGGGGCATCCTCGATGTTCGCCTGGCAGTTCGCCACCGCCCAGCACGCGGCGGACCTGAACGGCTGGACCCGCTTCGTATCGATGCAGGACCACTACAACCTCATCAATCGCGAAGAGGAGCGGGAGATGCATCCCTACTGCCTCGACCAGGGCGTCGGAGTGCTGCCGTGGAGCCCGCTCGCCCGAGGCAAGCTCACCCGAGACTGGGATGCCTCCTCCTCACGCTCGGAGACCGACGAGTTCGGTAAGACGCTCTACTCCCAGTTCGAGGACTCCGACCGTCGGGTCGCGGATGCCGTGGCATCCGTCGCGGAGGCTCGCGGGGTGCCGCGCGCGCAGGTAGCGCTCGCGTGGGTGGCCCAGCAGCCGGCGGTATCCGCGCCGATCGTAGGGGCGACGAAGCTCTCGCATCTCGATGACGCGGTCGCCGCGGTCGAGCTCGATCTCACGGATGCCGAGCTCGCGTCGCTGACCGAGCACTACATCCCGCATTCCGTCGCGGGGTTCTAGTCCCTCAGCGGGCGTCGCGTCCGGTGAGGGCGAGCAGGCGAACCTGCAGGGAGGCATCGGCGGGCAGTGGCACCGGTGCGGCGAACAGGCCGCTCGCCGAGAGGGTGTCGCGCTGCGGTTCGAAGACCGTCCAGACTGCGGCGACGAGATCGTCGTCGAGGGTCTCGTCGGCGCCGACCGCCCGTGCGAGGTCCCAGGAGTGGATGGTGACATCGCTCACCTGCTCTCGCAGGTACTCGTGGGCCGCGACAGTGTCGAAGGAGAGGCTCACCGGCGCGTCCGGTGCTGCGGCGTCCCAGGCCGAGGTGGCTGCGAGCGAGTACAGCCGCCACTCCGCACGAAGATCGTCACCGAGAGGCTGGATGCGACGCTGCGCCTCCGCGACGGAACTGCCGGCGAGCAGATGCGGCACCCACTGCTGCTCCTCAACCACGTGGCTGACCAGGTCGCGCACGCTCCAGTCGGTGTCGGGAGTGGGAGCATCCCAATCCGTCACCTGGCCGAGACGCACGCCGAATTCGCGGTGAGCCTGTTTCTGCAGGGAGAGCCAGTCGTAGGTCGGGGCTGTCGATTCGCTCGGTTCCATGCTGGTGTCAACGCAGCGGAGGCGAATCAATTCCCCGAGAGCGGCGCAACACTAGGTGCCGTCCCCGACAGCGAAGGTGCGGCTATTGGACGACATGCTCAGCGATCCGTCGTTCGCCCAGTAGTACTCGTAGTAGACCGGTTCTGCGACGCCCTCGTCATCGGGGGCCGGCACCGTCTCGGCAGTGCTCAGCCGCAGGCGGAGGCCCTCGGCGGAGAAGCGCGATTCTGAGACGCAGGTCAGGCTGTTCGTGTGGTCAGGGAGCACCACCGCGAGGCAGACCAAGCCGGAGACGGTGCGCGCGACATAGGTGAGGGCGTCCTGGGAAGTGGACCCGAAGTTGCCGAAGGATCGGATCGTGGATGGTGCGATACCGGAGCCGAGCAGGACGGCCGGTACATCGTCCGGGGTTTGCACGCTGTCCAGCACCTCGAGGCCGGGCGAGCGGCTGGGGGCCGCGCTGGCGCTCGGCGCGACAGGCGCCGGCTGGCTCTCCGGCGGCTGCACGCGCCCGAGGGTGAATCCTCCTGCGGCCAGCAGAAGCCCGACGACGGAGGCCGCAGCGATGAGCCCGATCGGCCGCGACCGCCGCGTGAAGGGCTCCGCTCTCTCGTGCGTTGGCATCTCGGAGCGAGGTTCTTCTTCCCGAGCGTCAGTGGTGACCACAGCGGCGACGCGGGGGTCGGGGATGTCGTTCGGCTGGGTCAGTTTCCGCAGCTGGCGTTCGGCATTCCGGAGTTCGAGTTCATTGGCGCGCAGGCGCAGGGATGCTCCGGAGTCCGGGTCGATGGCGTCCACCAGGGGAGACTCCGCACCCTCGCGAGAGTAGACCTCGCGCCGGAGAAGTGCGATCCGCGCTCGCAGCGGAGCGGCATCCGTATCGTCGTCCATGAGCGATAGTCCTCATCGGTGGTGCAGGGTGAATACAACCGTACGCCCCGCCGTAGGCTGGAAAACGGAAAGGCCCCACTCGATGAGCACAGATTCCGGCAGCATCCCTATCGATCGATCGCGGACGGTGACGTGGGAGGATCCGCTGGTCGGGGCCGCTCTCGCCAAGACGATGTCCGGCCTCGAATACATGCAGGGTCTGCTCGACGGCAGTATCCCCGAGCCGCCGATCGTGAACCTCATGAAGATGAGGCCGGTCGGGGTCGAGGTGGGCAAGGTCACCTTCACCTGCGACCCCGACGAATCGCATTACAACCCCATCGGCACGGTTCACGGCGGACTGGTCTGCACCCTGCTCGACTCGGTGCTCGGATGCGCCGTTCAGACGACGTTGCCGAAGGGCCAGGCCTACACCTCGCTCGAAATCAAGATCAGCTACCTTCGTCCGGTCACCGCGGACACCGGCCAGCTCACCGCTGTCGGCATCGTCACGAAGCCGGGAAGCCGGGCCGCCTTCGCCGATGGCACGGTTCACGACTCGAACGGCAAGCTCATCGCCACCGCGAGCAGCACCCTTCTGGTGTTCCCCGTCTGAACGGGGTCGTGACCGCCCTGACAGCCGTGACTTCTTAGACTGGCAGTGTGAGCGACGCGCACGGGCACAGCCACTCGCACGGCCTGGATCCCCAGGCCGGCCGAGCGAATCGCGCGCGCCTGCTGATCACCATCGGCATCGTCGCCGTCGTCCTCGTGGCGGAGGTGATCGGCGGCATCCTCTCCGGCTCGCTCGCCCTGTTCGCCGACGCCGGTCACATGCTCTCCGACCTCACCGGGCTGCTCGTCGCGCTGGTCGCCCTGACCATGGCGGCTCGACCGGCCACGGATGCGCGCACCTTCGGTCACCGGCGCGCCGAGGTGTTCGGGGCACTGGCCAACGGGCTCATCCTGCTGGTGGTCGTGGGATTCGTGGTCGTTGAGGCGGTGACGCGGCTTGTCGAGCCGACGGTTGCGGCCGTGCAGGCTCCCCTGATGCTGGGGGTGGCCGTGCTCGGGGCGATTGCGAACACCGCCGGGCTTCTCGTGCTGCGCGGCGGAGCGAAGGATTCGATCAACATGCGCGGCGCCTATCTCGAGGTGCTCGGCGACCTGATCGGCTCCGTCGCCGTGATCCTGGCTGCCATCGTCATCCTGCTCACCGGGTTCGAGCGAGCCGATGCGATTGCCTCCCTCGCCATCGCCGCGCTGATCGTGCCACGGGCGCTCGGCCTGCTTCGGGACGTGATCCGCGTGCTCAGCCAGGGCACCCCCCGCGGAACGGATGTCGCGCTCATCCGCGAACACGTGCTGTCGAAGCCGGGCGTGGTGTCGGTGCACGATGTGCATGTCTGGTCGATCACGCCCGGGGCCAACGTGTTCTCCGCGCATGTCGTGGTTGATCGGGTGGTCTTCAGCGAGAACCGCACCGACCAGCTCCTCGACGCCCTCACCGAATGCCTCGCCGATCATTTCGACGTTGCACACTCCACCTTCCAGCTGGAACCCGAGGAGCACGCCGACCACGAGGTGGACCAGCACCGCTGAACTCGACTGAGCGACCCGGCCCGGTGCGCGACCGCGAACGCGAAGAAGGGCCCCCGCGACGCGGGGGCCCTTCTGAGGGAATGGGGACTACGCGGCCTGCAGGACGAACTGCAGCTCCAAGTTGATGCTGACGTCGTCGCCGAGGGTGAATCCGCCGGCCTCGAGGGCAGCGTTCCAGCTCACGCCGAAGTCGTGGCGGTTGATCTTGGTCGACGCGGCGAAGCCGGCCTTGGTCTGGCCGTAGCCGTCGGTGACGATTCCGCCGAATTCACCCGTGAGGGTGACGGGCTTGGTGACGCCACGGAGGGTGAGGTCGCCGGCGACGGTGATGTCGTCCCCGTCGAGAACGACGCTCGTGGAGACGAAGGTCATGTTCGGGAACTCGTCGGCCTTGAAGAAGTCGTTGGTGCGGAGGTGGTTGTCGCGGTCCTTCTGGTTCGTGTTGACAGAGGCGACCTCGATGCTGGCCTCTACCGTCGAATTCGCCGGGTCCTCGGCGGTGACGATGGTTGCGGTGAAGCGCTCGAAGGAGCCGCGCACCTTGCTGATGGCGAGGTGCTTCACCGAGAAGGTGACCTCGGAGTGGGTGGGGTCGAGCACCCAGGTGCCGGCGACGTAGGAGGGATGAGTGTCAGTGATGGTTGTCATAGTTCTATGCAAGTGCATGCACCTGTGTGTTATTCCCGAATTGTGTGTCAATTCACAGCAGTTCACGGACTGTTCCTTCGCCCGCCGTCTTCGTTAGCCTCGAACCATGCCCCGAAGCGTCGCACTCCTCCGCGGAATCAACGTCGGCCGGGCGAAGGCGATTCCGATGGCGCAACTCGCGTCGGTGTTCGACGCCCTCGGATTCTCGGATGTCCACACCGTACTGCGCAGCGGAAACGTGGTGTTCGGCTCGTCCGAGCCCCCGACCGAGGATGTTGCCGCCCGTATCGAGGCCGCTGTGCTCGCATCGACCGGGGTGCAATCGAGCGTGCTGATCCTTGGATCCGCGGCGTTCTGCGACGTTCTCGATGCCAATCCGCTTCTCGACATCGCGACCGACGGCTCCAAGAGTTTCGTCACCTTCGTCACTTCGATACCGCCTTCGCTGTCCCTCCCGGATGCCGCCTCCCTCGCCCCCGAAGTGCTCGCCGTCGGCCCCGCAGCGGTGTACCAGTGGATGCCAGAGGGGAGCCTCCAAACCCGGGTGCCCCGGTCGTTCTGGAAGCAGTTCGACGCACCCGTCACGGCCCGTAACTGGAACACGGTCCTCAAACTTCGGGCCATCCTCCACAGCTGATCGCTCTACGCGCGACGCGCGCCTGACCCCTCCTTCACAGGGAACGTGGAGTTTCGTACCGAACAGTTGAACGCGGTATCGACGAGTAGTGCGGTCCGACGGTGAGAGCATTCCACCTGTTATGGATCCCGTCGAAAGCCCGTTTCCCACCCGTTTCGGGAAGCAACCACCGCCACGCGACGCCTCGTGTGTCGCCGCCCGTTGCCGCGCTGTCACCCTAGCGATTGCGCTGCTGCGGACAATCGGAGATCCTCATTTGCTGAAAAAACCCCTCGCCGCTTCTGCGCGCGCCCCCATCCGTACAGTCCAGGCGGTTCCCGCCGAACACAGTCCAGAACTCCCAGCCCTCAACGGGCGGTCCGTGCGCAACCTCCGTCATGTTCGTGCCGTGAAGGCGGTGCGCGGGGGAGTGGCCACGGCCGCGGCATCCTTCGCGGTGGTAGTCGCCCTCGGGTTCGGTGTGCCGGCCTACGCCGCGGCGACCGCGGCTCCGCCGGTGCGAACGCTTCCCCTGCAGAGCCTCACCGTCGCCGCGGCGACCCCGCCGGTCGCCGTGGTGCGGGATGCCTACGGGGTCACCGTTCCGCCCCCTCTGCAGTGGCCTGTCGATCCGTCGAGCCCGATCAGTGACGGCTTCGGTCCGCGGGTGTCGCCGTGCGCGGGCTGCTCTTCCCAACACGAAGGGGCGGACTACGACGCCGGCAACGGCGCGCCCGTACATGCGATTGCGGCCGGAACCGTGGTCGAGACCAACAATCCGGGATGGGCTGCCCTCGGCATCCACGTGGCCATCCAGCATGTGATCGACGGCCAGACGATTACGAGCGCCTACGGTCACATGCAGGTGGGATCGATGCCTCTTCACGTGGGCGATACGGTCTTCGCGGGTGAGCTCATCGGGCGCGTCGGCAGCACCGGCGCAAGCACCGGAGCGCACCTGCACTTCGAGATCCGGGCCGGCGGCACGACGCCGGTCGATCCGGTGGCCTGGATGCACGCAAGGCTGGGCTAGTTCCGAGCGATCGGCGCGTTCGCACAATTAGTCAGCTAGCTGAACGTCACTCCCAGACTCCTTGGATAGCGTGCTGGGGTGACTTCTCTCACCGCCCCGTTCCGGTCTCGACTGCTTTCGGCATTCACCGGCGACTCGAGCGGACGACCGGACTGGGTCAGCCAGATCGAGGAGGGCGATGATGCCGGATTCTTCGGTGTCGGGTCCGCTGCGTGGGCGGTTCACGGCGGCATGGCGACACTCGTCGCCGGCATCCGCGCCCTGCTGATGCAGACCCTCCACCCCGGAGCGATGGCGGGCGTTCACGACTGGTCGAGGTACAAGGAAGATCCGCTCGGACGGCTCTCCGGAACCATCCAGTGGCTCATCGGCGTCACCTTCTCCGACACGACGATGGCGGTCCGAGAGTCCAACCGGGTGGGACGCTTCCACGACCGGGTGGTCGGCACCTACCTCGATGCCCAAGGCGCGGAGCGCCAGTACGCCGCGGGCGACCCGGAGCTGTTGTCCTGGGTGCACGTCGTCTTCACCGACGCATTCCTCGGGAGCCATCTCGTCTGGGGTTCGGCGATTCCGGGAGGGCCCGACCAGTACGTGAGCGAATGGACGAAGGCGGGCGAGCTCGTCGGCGTCGTCGACCCTCCCGCGTCGCAGGCCGAACTCCACTCGCAGCTCGAGGCCTTCCGTACTGCCGGCATCCTCAAAAGCGACGATCGGGTCGCCGAGGCCGTGCGGTTCATCCGCAAGCCGGGGCTGCCCCCCGGAATGCTGCCGTTCTACAACATCCTCTTCGCCGGAGCGGTGGCCTCCATCCCGCTCGAATACCGGCGGATGCTCGGCCTCCGCCGCGCGTGGTGGCCGGCGATCACGGCCACGCGCCTGATCCTGGTGCTCGTCGGCTCGTTGCTCGGCCGGAGTTCCACGAGCGAGGACGCCGCCCGCCGTCGACTCGCCCGGCTCGGGTTGCTCTGAACACTGTTGCGCTGACCACTGCCGCTGTCGCCGGCCGAGGGTAGATTCGGTCGTGCCATGAGACAGAGCAGACCGAACCGATGAGCAAGCAGGACGGCCGCGACCGACAGGTCAGTGCGAGTTCGGTCGACAGCAGCACCGCGACGATCCTCCACGTCGACCTCGATGCCTTCTTCGCCTCCGTGGAGCTGCTCGACCGCCCGGAACTCGCGCACCTGCCCGTGATCGTCGCCGGGAAGTCGATGCGCTCGGTCGTGACGGCGGCCAACTATCCGGCGCGCAAGTACGGGGTGCGCTCGGCGATCCCGCTCTCGCAGGCTCTGCGGCTCTGCCCCAAAGCGATCGTTCTCGAGCCGCACTTCGAAAAGTACCGGCACTATTCGCAGCTCGTGATGGAGATCTTCGATGATGTGACTCCCCTGGTCGAGCGGCTCGGCATCGACGAGGCATTCCTCGACGTCTCCGGGGCGGGACTGATCGGGAACCCCGCGGAGGTCGCGGCCGTGATCCGCCGGCGGGTCCACGAGGAGACCGGGCTCACCTGTTCGGTGGGGGCGGCATCCACCAAATTCGTTGCGAAGCTGGCGTCGGGGCGTGCGAAGCCCGACGGCGTGCTCGTCGTGCCCGCGCACCAGACGCTGTCGTTCCTCCACCCGCTGCCCGTCGGTGCGCTCTGGGGGGTTGGAGCGGTCACCGAGGAGGCTCTCACCCGGCGCGGCCTGCGCACGATCGGCGATATCGCGCGCTCCCCACTCGCCGCTCTCCAGCGCGCGGTCGGGGATGCCTCCGGTCTCAAGCTGCACGATCTCGCCAACGGGCGCGACCCCCGCTCGGTGACCACGGCATCCGTGGAGAAGAGCGTCGGCCACGAGGTGACCTTCGAACAGGACACCGTCGATGCCGACGAGCTCCGCAGGGAGCTCCTGCGCCAGGCGAACGCCGTCGCGGTGCGGATGCGCACGGCCGGCTGGGTGGGGCGCACCGTCGTGCTCAAGTTGCGGTACGACGACTTCACCACGATCACCCGCTCGCGCACCCTCGCGGAGTCGACGGATGTCGGCCGCCGCATCTACGAGGAGGTCCGGTCGATCTACGAGGCCCTCGGCCGCCACAACCCCGTGCGTCTGATCGGGGTGCGCATGGAACAGCTGACGGAGGGTGACGGGCAGCAGATCGGTCTCTGGGACGAAGACGAGGATTGGCGCGAGGCCGAGGACACCATCGATGCGATCACGGCGCGATTCGGTCGCGGGATGCTGCGCCCTGCCTCCCTGCTGAAGGCAAAGGCCCCACGGGGCGACGCCCAGAACGCGCACCGCATCGACTACGAGCCGCCCCGCTGAGCCTGAGCCACAGAGAGCGGGCGTCCCAACGCTCGGTGCACGATGACGGGTCCTGGGGTCGAAATCCGCTCCAACCGCACATCGTCAGTGCTCAGTTCTCGCCCGCCCCGGCTTCGCCGGTGTCAATATCGGTTCTTGATCACGAAGTAGGAGCCGCGGATCACACCCGCGAGTTTCGACTTCTGTCGAGCGAACTTGAATCGCGTGCCGAGTTCTTCGGGAACTTCCATCCCCTCCGAGAGTTTGAATCCGACCGCCCGCTTCCCTCCCTCATCCAGCGCGTACATCACATTGATCAACAGGCCGGATTCATAGAAGACATAGACCATGCGGTAGCCGCCGACCTCGAAAGAGGTCGCTTCCAGCGGGGGCGAGGAGATGACGATGTCGCGTTCTTCGGCGAGGATGCGAGTCGCCCACTCGAGGGCTTCGGTCTCCTCCGCCGCCGGGCCGACGCTGAAGACATGATCGTATTTGTTCCTGTAGTAGCGAGCCTCATTGGCCCGCAGGCCCGCCAGCGCTGACGCGACCGGACTCGACTCCAGCCCGGACGTCGATACCTTCTCGAAATCAACGCGGTGACGCATGCGATCTCCCTCTTCGATCATGCGATTGTATTCCGCTGGTGGCGCTGGGCGCCCGGTCCGGTGGTGCGGCACTCGAGCTGCGCGCAGTTGGCCGGTCTCTTCGCTGTCGGCCGTCGCGAGAGGATGGGGCGGCCCGTGCCCATCGAAGACGCGGTCACCGTGTCATCCGTCGCGATCGAGGGACGCGTTGCCGAGCCGACGGTTGGGTCATGGAGATCGAAGAATTCGAGTTCGGTGCCGCCGTCCGCCGGATCGCACGAGTCGCCGGACGCCGAGCGCCGTTCGTACCGCTCCCGGACTGGGCGGTTAGAGTCCTCGCCCGGCCGAACATGAGGACTCTGTTGCGATGCTCGAGTGCCGATGCTCGCCGAAGGAATCAGCCAGGCTGCGCCTCCCACGACGTGTCCTGGTGAAGTCCTCCTGTCCCATCCGATTCCTCGACGACGACCGGATCCGTGCCGTACTGCCCGACGGTCGGTTCCACCTCAGCGACCTCCGGATCATGAGACAGCTGTCACGGCAGCGTCGAGCAGTTCGCGTAGCTGCCTCTCGGTGTGTGCCGAGTCAAGACATCGTCGGCACTCGGCTGAGGAGGGTGGCTTTGAATCGCTCCGGGGTGGTAGAAGGACAGGTCCATCTCCGTGAGCCATTGATGGATGGCCGGAAAGCCTGGGCCTGGCATCCTTGTTGGGCTTCCCGGTCAGAGCGGATGCCGTCACACATTCGGTCGGGTCGCGACCTAAACCACGAAAGCCCCGCTAGCAGGCGAGGCTTTCGTATCCAGACAGCGGGTCAGCCGTTCAGGTTGGCGATCGCGTAATCGGCCTCGGCAGCGGTGAATTTTTCCCCATACGGGCTAACGAGCTGCTCACGGATCGCCGCTGGAGACATCGACATGGTTTGTTGGTACGACTTGGCCTTCTCGAGAGCGTTCGCTCCGTAGTCCGCTTGAAGTGTGTCTACCGCGTACTGAGCAGCTTCTGGAGTGAACTGCTCTCCGTATTCGGACGTCAGCTGGTCATAGATTCCGACCTTGCTCATGTGCATCAGCTTCGAATAGCTTGCAGCCTTCGTCAACGCAGAGCGGTACTCGACTGGGACAGCTGCGGCGGGCGGCGGGGTGGGTGCAGCCTGTGTCTCCACCGGATCTGGAGTCGCTATCGGATCTGCAGAAGCTGTCGGCTCAGGTTCCGCGGCTGCTGACTGGGCCGTCGCGGGCCGGGTGTCCGAGGCGTTGTTCACCACGGCTCCGAGTCCGATGGTGGCACCGACGGACACTATCAGGGCAACACTGCCGAGCACTATGCCGGTGACTGCCATTCCCTTTGACTGCTGCTTACGGATGGCCAAGAACCCGAAGACGATCGCCGTGATCCCCACGAGCGCGCCGAACACAGGAATCAGCCCAAAAAGGAACGCTCCGATGCCCACCAGCAATGCGGCAAGCGCGAGCCCCATCGGCTTGCTAGCGACCGAGGGTTGAGGCGGAAGTGTCGCGGTAGCGCCTTGCGCAGCAGACACGTGCGTCGGTGACGGCGGAACTACAGGGCTGGGCTCTTGTGACGGGGTTACAGGCTGTTCGGGTGTGGTCATGAATTCACTATGTCAGATACGGAGGATATTTCGATTTCCCCAGTACGGGGGCAATGGACAGCCTCACCGCGTGTCCCGCTGAGAGGTCAGGTGAAAAAGTTCCCGCTAGATCAGGGGGGGTGCGCCGCGCGACGTGTCCGCCGTTGCTCGAGGGCGCAGCGCTATGCGATGCAGCATCCGCCCTGTGTCCAGCGTGAGCTCAGCGGGCGAGTATCGCGGCCGATCGCGCCCCGAGCAGGATTTCAGCGGAGGACGCCGCAACCGTGTTCGTGGTCGCCAGCAGCACCGAACCGCCGTAGGGCAGCGCCACCGGGAAGTCGGCGAAGTTCACGACGATGCTCGTGCCCGTGCCATCCGTATCGGTGCGGTGCAGGGCGAACCACTTCGCCTCGTCGTCGAATTCGGCAGAGAGTCGCGACATCCGCGGATCGGTGAGGTCCGGGCGGTCGCGGCGCAGGGCCGCGAGCGAGCGATACAGCTGCAGAAGGCGGGCGTGGTCGCCATCGGCCGGTTCGTCCCAGTCGAGCTTCGATCGCCGGAAGGTCTCGACATCCTGCGGGTCCGGCACGACAGTGGGATCCCACCCCATCTTCGCGAACTCCGCGATGCGCCCCTCGGCAGTGGCCTTTCCGAGCTCGGGCTCGGGATGTGCCGTGAAGAACTGCCACGGAGTGCTCGCGCCCCACTCCTCGCCCATGAAGAGCATCGGGGTGAACGGGCCGGCGAGCGTGAGGACTGCCGCGATGGCCAGCTGGTCCGCATCGAGTTGGGCCGACAAGCGGTCACCGACGGCGCGGTTGCCGATCTGGTCGTGATTCTGGTTGGCGACGACGAGCCGCCAGGCCGGCATGTACTCGGTGTCGATCGGATGACCGTGATCTCGCTCGCGGAACGACGAGTAGGTGCCGTCGTGGAAGAAGCCGTGGGTCATCACCTTGGCCAGGGAGTCCAGCCGGGCGAAATCGGCGTAGTACCCGGTGGTCTCCCCGGTGAGGGCCACGTGGACCGCGTGGTGGAAGTCGTCGCTCCACTGGGCTTGCAGGCCGTAACCGCCGCCCCCACCCTCGCGGGGGGTGATCAGCTTCGGATCGTTGAGGTCGGACTCGGCGATGAGGCTGAGAGGCCGACCGAGGAAGGCGGAAAGGGCGTCGGTACGCTCGGACAGCTCCTGCAGGAGGTGCTTCGGTGACTCGTCGACCAGGGCGTGCACGGCATCCAGTCGCAGGCCGTCCACGTGGAAGTCGCGGAACCAGCCCAGCGCGTTGTCGACGATGTACGACCGCACGGCCGGCTCATCGAGGTTGATCGAATCGCCCCAGGTGTTCGACGAACCGGTGCGAAGATATGGGCCGAACCGTGGGAGGTAGTTGCCGCTCGGACCGAGGTGGTTGTAGACGACGTCCTGGATCACACCGAGACCGCGCGCGTGCGCGGCATCCACGAACCGCTCGTAGGCGGCAGGCCCACCATAGGTCTCGTCGACGGTGTACCAGAGCACCCCGTCGTAGCCCCAGTTGTGGTCGCCGTTGAAGCCGTTCACCGGCAGCAGTTCCACGAAGTCGACCCCGATGGAGACGAGGTGATCGAGCTTGTCGATCGCGGAGTCGAGGGTCCCCTGCGGGGTGAAGGTGCCGAGGTGTAACTCGTAGATCACACCGCCGGCCAACTGCCGGCCGGTCCAGGAGGTGTCGGTCCACTCGAAATCAGTGGTGAAGGTGCGCGAGAGGCCGTGGACGGATTCGGGCTGGCGCCGGCTGCGCGGATCGGGCAGCGGCGTCTCTTCTCCGTCCACCAGATAGCCGTAGTCGGTGCCCGACACTCCCTCTGGCGCGGTCCACCAGCCTCCGGTGGTCGCCGTCATCTCGTGGCGCTCCCCGTCGAGCAGCAGGGTGAGGCTCGAGGCCGCGGGAGCCCAGATGTCGAATTTCATCGCTTCAGTGGTCATCATCGTCCGCCTACTCGCTTGGGACCAGCAGTGCTACAGGGTACCGCTCGAGCACCTCGGAGAGCAGCAGGGTTCCGCCCTCGAATTGCCGGCCGGTGAAGACATCGGTGACGGGACGCCCCGCGACGATCACCGAGGTGTCGCCCCAACCGCCCTCGCGGTCGAGCCCGATCGGCAGACGGGTCGCGATGGTGAGCGCTTCGCCCCGGTCGAAGGCGACGACATGCTTCGCTGCGGACCCGTAGGCCTCGATCGCGGCGTAGCGGGTGAAGAATTCCGGATGATCGCGCCGCAGCCGCAGGGAGCGAGAGGTCACCAGCAGCTTCGCGGCTCCCGACTCGTCGATCGGTGGGTGTGCTCCGGCGTCGATGGCGGCAAGGTAGAGCCGCCGTTCGTCGAAGTCGACCGGGCGCCGGTTGTCGGGGTCGACGAGGGAGGTCTCCCAGAGTTCACTGCCCTGGTACACATCGGGCACGCCGGGCGCCGTGAGCTGGATCACCTTGGCCGACAGCGAATTCGACCAGCCCGGCTGGCGCACGGTGTCGAGCACGCCGTCGAGGATGCCGATGACGTGCTCGTCATCGAAGGCGGAGTCGATGAGCCGGTGCATCCGTGCCTCGAATTCCTCTCTCGGCGCGGTCCACTTCGTGGAGTTGCCGGCCTCGCGGGCCGCCTTCTCGGCATAGGCGTGAAGCCGCTCCCGACTGGCGGGCCAGGCACCGACGATCGCCTCCCAGAGGAGGGATTCGAGGGGACCGTCCCCGAGCGGAACCGCGACACGCAACTGGGCGAGGGCCGCCTCCCAGTCCGCGGGGATCTCGGCCAGCACGCTGATGCGCGCCCGTACGTCTTCCCCCCGCTTGGTGTCATGCGTGGAGAGGGTGGTGAGGGAGGCCGGGAAGCTCGCCTGCCTCAACTGGTGGCGGCGGTGGAACTCGTCGATGCCGATCGAGAATTCGGATGGGTCTGCACCCACTTCGGTGAGTGATCCGAGCCGGGTGTAGCGATAGAACGCGGTGTCTTCCACGCCCTTCGCCATCACCATCCCCGAGGTCTGCTGGAAGCGGACGGCGGCCGGATGCGCCGGATCGCTGAGGGTCGGCAGCAGGGCATCGATGCGCTCTGAGAGTTCCGGCCGGTACTCCTTCGCCAGCCTCACCGCCTCGTGCAGGTGCTCGATTCCGAGCGGGAGGTAGGAACGGTAGACCGGGAAGCAGGCGAGGAGTTCGGCGAGGGCATCCGCCGTCTGCTCGTTGGCACCATCGGCACCGAGGTCGCGTTCGATGCGCAGCACCTCCGAACGCAGGATGCCGTCGGCGATCGCGCGCTTGGTGCTGTGGATGAGGCGGGTCCAGGACACTGGTTCGGTCGAGTCACGCAGGGTGGAGTCGAGCGCGTCGAGAGCCTTGCGGCCCGCGGGATCGACGAGCACCCGGTCGACATCCGCGAGGGCGTCATAGCCTGTCGTTCCGGAGGCCGCCCAGGAGGTCGGCAGTTGTTCGTCGCCCTCGAGGATCTTCTCCACGAGCACATACGCACCGTCGGTGGCCGCGGCGAGCGCATCCAGATACCCGGCCGGGTCCGCGAGGCCGTCGGGATGGTCTACCCGCAGTCCGTCGGCGAGGCCCTCGGTGATCCAGCGGATGATCTCCACGTGCGACTCGTCGAACACCCACGGTGTCTCCACGCGGATGCCGGCGAGGGTGTTCACGGCAAAGAAGCGGCGGTAGTTGAGTTCGGCATCCGCCCGGCGCCAGTTCATCAGCTCGTAGTTCTGGCGGGAGTGGATCTCCGCCGGCGACGCTCCGTCATCGGCGGTGCCGGGAGCCAACGGGAAGCGATTGTCGTAGTAGGCGAGTTCGCCGTCGATGATCTGGAACTCCGGATCGGCTTCGTCTCCGAGAACCGGTATGCGCACCTTGCCGCCACCGAACACCCAGTCAACGTCGAAAGCCTCCGCATAGCGGGACTGGCGCCCGTTGGTCAGCAGATCCCACCACCAGACGCTCTGCTTCGGTGTGGCGACGCCCACATGGTTCGGAACGATGTCGATGAGCACGCCGAGGCCGAGCGCCCGCGCGGCCGCTGAGGCGGCATCCAGACCGTCCCGGCCGCCACGCGACGGGTCGACGAGGGAGTGGTCGACCACGTCGTAACCGTGGTCGGAGCCCTCCTCCGCCTTCAGGAGAGGGGAGAGGTAGAGCCAGTCCGCACCGAGATCGTGAACATAGCCGGCGATGGCCGCCGCAGCGTTCAGGTCGAAGGACTCGCGAATCTGCAGTCGGTAGGTGGAGGCCGGTATGCGCATCAGTGGGACTCCGGGATCCGCGGTGCGGCCGCCTGGGTTCCCGCCTGGGCGCTCAGCGAGGCCGCGACCGAGTGATCGATCTCCACCTCCGGGGCAACCCACGCCCGCAGCACGACGAGGGACTTCGCCACGACGGGCAGCACGTCCTTCGCCTTGCGCGGCTGGGTGTCGGCGAGTTCGCCGGAACTGTCGATCACGATCTCCCACGAGCCGGAGAATTCCTCGGAGGGCAGCGTGAAGTCCACCGATTCGTCACCCGCGTTGAAGAAGATGGCGAAGTTGAGGTCGGTGATGCGCTGTCCACGCAGGTCGCGCCCCTGGATTCCGTTTCCGTTGAGGAACACACCGATGGCGCGGCCGAATCCGGAGTCCCAGTTCTCTGGCTCCATCTCCTCGCCCCCGGGGGTGAGCCAGACGATGTCCGCGAGCGGTTCGCCCGCCCCGCGCTTGACCGGTCGCCCGTCGAAGAAGCTCTTGCGCCGGAAGGTGGGGTGGTCCTTGCGCAGCCGGGTGACAGCCGCCACGAATTCGGTGAGCGGGGCATCCGCCGCATCCCAATGCACCCAGGAGATCTCGGAGTCCTGGGCATAGGTGTTGTTGTTGCCCTGCTGGGTGCGGCCCAGTTCGTCGCCGTGCAGGAGCATCGGAACGCCTTGCGACAGCAGCAGCGTCGCGAGGAAGTTGCGCTGCTGGCGGGCGCGCAGGCCGAGCACCTTCGGGTCATCCGTCGGGCCCTCCACGCCGGAGTTCCAGGAACGGTTCTCCGACTCCCCGTCGTTGTTCTCTTCACCGTTCGCGTCGTTGTGCTTCTCGTTGTACGACACGAGGTCGGCGAGAGTGAAGCCGTCGTGCGCGGTGACGAAGTTGATGGATGCCACGGGGCGACGTCCATCGCCCTCATACAGGTCGGCGGAGCCGGTGAGCCGCGATGCGAACTCGCCGAGCGTTGAGGGCTCGCCGCGCCAGAAGTCGCGAACGGTGTCGCGGTACTTTCCGTTCCACTCCGTCCACTGCGGGGGGAAGTTGCCCACCTGGTAGCCGCCGGGGCCCACGTCCCACGGCTCGGCGATGAGCTTCACCTGCGAGACGATCGGGTCTTGCTGCACCAGCTCGAAGAAGGTGGAGAGCTTGTCGACGTCGTAGAACTCGCGGGCGAGTGTGGAGGCGAGGTCGAAGCGGAATCCATCGACATGCATCTCGGTCACCCAGTAACGCAGGCTGTCCATGATGAGCTGCAGGGAGTGCGGGTGACGCACGTTGAAGGAATTGCCGGTGCCGGTGTAGTCCATGTAGAACTGCTGGTCGTCTTCGACGAGGCGGTAGTAGGCCTCGTTGTCGATGCCCTTGAACGAGATCGTCGGGCCGAGGTGGTTGCCCTCCGCCGTGTGGTTGTAGACCACGTCGAGCACGACCTCGATGCCGGCGTCGTGCATGGAGCGCACCATGCTCTTGAATTCCTGCACCTGCTGGCCGCGATCCCCGGTCGAGGAATAGCTGTTCTGCGGAGCGAAGAACCCGATGGTGTTGTACCCCCAGTAGTTGCGCAGGCCCTTGTCGAGCAGGGTCGAATCCTGCACGAACTGGTGCACGGGCATGAGCTCGAGAGTCGTGATGCCGAGCTTCTGCAGGTGCTCGATCACGGCGGGGTGGGAGAGCCCGGAATACGTGCCGCGCTGTTCCGCCGGAACGTCGGGGTGGAGCTCGGTGAGGCCCTTGACGTGGGCCTCGTAGATGACCGTGTCGTTGTAGGGGATGCGCGGATGACGATCGCCCGCCCAGTCGAAGAAGGGGTTGATGACGATGCCCATCATCGTGTGGCTGGCCGAATCCTCGTCATTGCGAGAGAGCGGGTCACCGAAGTTGTAGGCGAACAGCGACTGGTCCCAGTCGAAGTCACCGCAGGTCGCTTTGGCGTAGGGGTCGAGGAGCAGCTTGTTGGGGTTGCAACGCTTGCCGGACTCCGGGTCGTATTCACCGTAGACGCGATAGCCGTAGCGCTGGCCCGGCTGCACCTGCGGCAGGTAGGCGTGCCAGACGTAGGCGTCGATCTCGAAGAGTTCGACACGGGTCTCGACACCGTCGTCGTCGAACAGGCAGAGTTCGATTCTTTCGGCCACTTCGCTGAAGAGGGCGAAGTTGGTGCCGCTGCCGTCAAAGGTAGCGCCGAGGGGATAGGCAGATCCGGGCCAGGTTTCCATGGGTTTTTCTCAATTCGATCAGGCTCGTTCAGCGGGGGCTTTCACCGTATCCTGCGGGCGCGGCGAAGGTCGAACCCTTGGGGAGCCTTGACAAGTCGGGCCGAGAGTGGATGGGGATGCCGCGGGCGCGCAATTCCCCGGCGGCACGCGGCGAATCCGCCGGGATCCGGCAGGCTGACCGCGTCCGGGCAAAGGTTGCGCGGGGGGCAATTATCGAGCACAGCACCCGTGCGCGGCGCTAAGCTTGTCGTGAACACGGGAGTCCGGTGATGCCGGGCTGAGAGGGAGCTTCTCCAAGCTCCGACCGTCGAACCTGATCTGGATCATGCCAGCGCAGGGAGGCAGATTTTCTCTCCGGGTTGTCGCATCCGCGCACAACTCATACCCGTGCCCTCACTCACGATTGGGGCACGACAATGAACGCAACCGCAACATCCTCTCGGCCGACCGCTCGACGCATCGACCCGCGCTGGCGGGTGGTGGACATCGTCGTCGCGAGTGTGCTCGGCGTGGCCAGCGCCCTGGTCTTCTTCGCCTGGAACCAGGTCTATGCCCCGGTGACCGCACCGCTCGAGGCAGTACTTCCCGGATCCCAGGCCCTCTTCTACGGCCTCTGGCTCTTCGCCGGGGTGCTCGGCGGGCTCGTCATCCGAAAGCCCGGCGCCGCGCTGTTCACCGAACTCGTCGCCGCCATCGTCTCCGCACTCCTCGGCGCGCAGTGGGGTGGTTTCGCCACGATCGAGGCCGGCCTCGTGCAGGGTCTGGGGGCGGAACTGATCTTCCTGGTGTTCCTCTACCACCGCTGGAATGTTGTGGTGGCCATGCTGGCGGGAGCCGCGGCGGGACTCGCGATGGCCGTCAACGACATCGTCGGCTACTACCTCGCCTCCGGTTCCACGTTCCAGGCGATCTATACCGTCTCTGGCATCCTCTCCGGCGCAGTGATCGCCGGGCTCGGTTCGTGGTTCATCGTGCGCGGACTCGCGCGCACCGGTGCGCTCAGCCGCTTCGCGTCGGGCCGCGTCGCGGCTCGCTGATCCCCGCCATGTCACCTCGACCCCTCACCCCGGCGACGCCGCTCACTGTCGACGCCCGCGGATGGGGATGGCGCCATGCCGGTCGTGCGGACTGGGCGGTGCGCGCCCTCGACCTGCGCATCGAGCCAGGCGAGCGGGTGCTGCTGCTCGGGGCGTCCGGGGCTGGCAAGTCCACTCTTCTGCAGGCGCTCGCCGGAGTGCTCGGAGGCGATGAAGAGGGCGAATCGATGGGGGAGCTGCTCATCGGGGGCAGCACTGCCGCGCACGCCCGAGGGCGGGTCGGGCTGGTGCTTCAGGATCCGGATTCGCAGGTCGTGCTCGCCCGGGTCGGCGACGATGTCGCCTTCGGCTGCGAGAACATGGGCGTTCCGCGCGAGGAGATCTGGCTCCGGGTGGAGCAGTCTCTGCGGGCGGTCGGATTGCCCCTGCCGCTGCGTCATCCCACGAGCGGACTCTCCGGTGGGCAGAAACAACGGCTCGCGCTCGCCGGGGTGATCGCGATGCGACCGGGCCTTCTGCTGCTCGATGAGCCGACGGCGAATCTCGACCCCGAGGGGGTGATCGAGGTTCGGGACGCGGTGGCTCGTGTGCTCGAAGCATCCGGCAGCACGCTCGTGGTGGTCGAACACCGCGTGGACGTGTGGTGGCCCCTGGTGGATCGCGTGGTCGTGCTCTCGCCGGGTGGGGGAGTCCTGGCCGATGGCACGCCCGAGCACGTCCTGCGCCGGGAAGGCGCGGCCCTTGCCGCCTCGGGAGTGTGGGTTCCCGGCCACCTGCCGCAGCATCCGAACCGCCGCCGACAGCCGGGCGAGCAGCTGCTGCACACCGATGCCCTCGCGATCGGGCGTGCCTCGGTGCTTCAGACCGGTCTCGACCTGGTCGTGAGAGCGGGGGAGTGCCTCGCGATCACCGGCCCGAATGGAGCGGGCAAGACCACTCTCGGGCTCACTCTCGGAGGGCTGCTGCCCGCGCTTGACGGGCGTGTCGCGGCCGATGGTCTCGCCGGAGGTCTCGGCGCCGATCCGCTGCGCTGGAAGTCCCGGGAGCTGGTCACCCGCATCGGCAGCGTGTTCCAGGATCCGGAGCACCAGTTCGTGAGTGGCACGGTCGCCGGCGAACTCGCGGTCGGGGCGCGAGCGACCGGACTGTCCGTCGCGGAGACGGCTCGACGCATCGATCCCCTGCTCGAACGACTCCGACTCGGGCACCTCACCGCGGCGAATCCGTTCACGCTCTCCGGCGGCGAGAAGCGTCGGCTGTCGGTTGCGACAATTCTCGTCACCCGACCGCCGCTCCTCGTGCTGGATGAGCCGACCTTCGGGCAGGATGCGCGCACCTGGGCTGAACTCGTCGCATTCCTCGCCGAACTCCTCGACGAGGGCAGCAGCGTCGTCGCTGTCACCCACGATGCTCACCTGGTCGACGCCCTCGCCGACACCGAACTGCGGATGTCGCGGGCCGGTCACCTGCTCGAGTCGAGGGTGCCCCGATGACGACCGCCGACATCCTCACCCCTCCGGCCGGAACCCGCGTGATCTATCGCATCAATCCGGTGGCCAAGCTCGCCGCGACCGCGGTGATCGGCATCGCTCTCGTGCTGTCGATCGACTGGGTCTCGGCATCCGTCGCGCTCGCCTGCGAGGCGGTGCTGTTCTTCTTCGCCGGTCTCGGCCCGCGGCAGTTCGTGCGCCGCACACTGCCGGTGGCGGTGGCGGCGCTCTTCGCAGCGGCCACGATCCTGCTCTACGGGCGGGCCTCCGGCACCAGCCATTGGCGCTTCCTGCTGGTGAACGTGACCGACGGGTCGATCGAACTGTGCGTGGCCACCCTGCTGAGGGTGCTTGCGATCGGCCTTCCGGCCGTCGTGCTCTTCGTCACTGTCGATCCGACCGATCTCGCAGACGGGCTCGCCCAGGTAGTGCGCTTGCCCTCCCGGTTCGTGCTCGGCGCTCTCGGCGGACTGCGTCTCGTCGGTCTGTTCGCCGAGGATTGGAAGTCCCTCGAACTCGCGCGCCGCGCCCGGGGGATCGCCGACCGCGGACGGTTGCGCCGTTTCGCCGGCCAGGCCTTCGCGCTCCTCGTGCTGTCGATCCGGCGGGGGAGCAAGCTCGCCACCGCGATGGAGGCCAGGGGCTTCGGCTCGTCGATACCGCGGAGCTGGGCGCGGGAGTCGCGGTTCGGCGGGCGGGAGAGGATGCTCGTTGCGCTGTCCTTCGTGATCGCGCTCGCCGCGGTCGGCACCTCGGTACTCACCGGGCACTGGAACTTCCTTGCCGGGGCCTGACGGCCTCGGCGTCGGCGCGCCCACCCTCTTGGCTCGCCTCCGCCGGGCAGCCCGCCCGGTCGTGCTCATCGATGGCGGTTCCGGCTCCGGTAAGACCACTCTCGCCGAAGCCCTCGCCCCCGCCCTCGTCGCCCAGCTCGTGCGACTCGACGACATCTACCCGGGCTGGGACGGACTGGATTCCGCGAGCCTCGCGGTTCACGACGACGTGCTCGCCCCGCTCGGTCCCGGCTGGCGTCGCTGGGACTGGGTCACCGAGACCGCGGCGGAATGGAAGGCGCTGGATGCCTCGCTCCCGCTGGTGATCGAGGGCTCCGGATGCCTCAGCCGCGCCAATCGCGCCCGCGCCACCTTCGGCATCTGGGTCGAACTCGATGCCCCGACTCGCAAGCAACGTGCGCTTGCGCGGGACGGCGACACGTACGCTCCGCACTGGGACCGCTGGGCCGCGCAGGAACGCTCCTTCGGCCTTCGTGAGCATCCCTGGTTCTTGGCCGACGTCGTTCTCAGCGACGAAGACGTCGTGAGACTGGTCGACGAGCTAGCGTCATCGGTATGACTTCGCCTTTCCTCACCGCCGTCCAACTCTCCGTCCTGCTCGATTCCCCGGTGCCGCCGGTTGTCCTCGACGCCAGCTGCGTGTTGCACCCGGCACAGTTCGATGGCGACTATCGGCGCGACTCTGGGCGTCCGCGCTGGCTCGAGGGGCACATCCCGGGATCGCAGCATGTTGACGTGCCAAGTCAGTTCTCTGACAGTACGGCGACCCTGCACTACACCCACCCCGACCCAGCGGCGATCGCGCGCGAACTGGCGGTCATCGGTGTCGGCGCCGCCGATGCTGTGGTGGTCTACGACACGACCGGCGGGCTCTTCGCTGCCCGCCTCTGGTACCTCCTGCGCTGGATCGGTGTCGACGTGCGGGTGCTGGATGGGGGCCTCGCCGCCTGGACCGCGGCGGGCAAGCAGACAGTGACCGGAGAGGAGCCCGTGCCGTTGCCCGCGCCCGCGTGGACCCCCTCGGCGACCCTCGAGTCGTGGGTGACCAAGGAGGAGCTGGTCGAGCGATCCGAATCGGATGCTCGCCCCCTGGTCTGCGGGCTGCCTGCGGGCAGCTTCACCGGCTCCGACCCCTCCCGGTACTCCCGTCGCGGCCGAATCCCCGGCAGCGTGAATGTCTCTTCGCGTGACCTGTTCGCCACCGACGGCACGGTGAAGAGCGACGAGTCCCTGCGAGAGGCCTATGCGGCGGAAGGCGTGACCGGCGATGAGGAAGTGCTGCTCTACTGCGGCGGAGGCATCTCGGCATCCGCCAACGCCCTCACCCTCGTCGAACTCGGCATCTCCGCCGTGCGCATCTACGACGGCTCACTGGAGGAGTGGTCTGCCGACGAGTCGCTTCCGCTCGCGCTCGGCTGACCCACCGCGAATGCGTCAGATGCCGGCTTGCTTGAGCGCCGACTCGAGTAGTTCGATGTCGATCTTCGCGTGCTCCCGCCCGATTGCGCTGGCTTCGTCTGCATTCCCGGCGGCGATCGCGTCGACGAGATTGATGTGATCGACGAGCGCTCGCGCCTCCATGGTCCTCATGCCCTCCGGCGAGCCCCAGAGGTGTGCAGGGGCGGCGATACTGATGCGCGATTCGAGTTCGATGACCACATCGCGCAGGGTCGCGTTGCCTGCCGCATCAATGATGGCGAGGTGAAGCAGTTCGTCGGCCTTCTGTGATGGCAGCCCCGAACCTGCGTTCCGAAACGCGTTCAACCTCTCATGCAGCACGGCGACATCCGTGTCACTCCGGTTCTCCGCCGCAGCGCCGGAGATCACCCCGTAGAGCCTGCTGAGCGCTTCGCTCGTGTCGCGGAGCGATTCCCAGCGCGCCGACAGTGTTCGGTGCACCGAGGCGCTCGACGATGTCGGCCATTGTTCACGCACGAACGACCCGCCCTCGCGGCCGCGTTGGGTTTCGAGCAGTCCCCGCTCCACGAGCCGGGCGAGCGCCGCCCTCACGGTCATGCGCCCCACCCGGAGGGATTCGGCGAGCGCTCGCTCGGATGGCAGTCGAGATCCCGGCAGATACTCACCGATGGCGATCGCGGTTATCAGCCGGTCGGTGATTTCGTCGATCCGGGAGGCCGTAGCGATCGGTCGTCCGAGTGCGCCAGCTCTGTCGTCTCCCACGGCTCCACCGTATCTCCGATCAGGGCGGCTGTCTGCGCGCGGGGAGCGGTGCCACCGCAAAAACCCCGCCCGTGTTACGACCGTATTAATTCCTTTCAAATGGTCTTCTCGTAAGACCATTGCACCTGCACAATGAGCAACAGCGTTTCCGTTCCCGGTAGTTCATCGAAGAATTACCCCTCGTTCTGCAAGGAGCCACCTGAATGTCGACAGTCTCCACCCTGCTCGTCCCGTTCCGCGAGTGGCAGACCTGGGTGCGCGTGACCACGCCGGATCGGCCGCGTTCCGGAACGATTCCGTTGGTGGTCCTGCACGGCGGTCCGGGTATGGCCCACGACTATGTGCGTAACCTCGCGGCGCTGGCCGATGAGACGGGTCGCACCGTCATCCACTACGACCAGCTGGGATGTGGAAGAAGCACCCACCTCCCTGATGCCGAGACCGAATTCTGGACGCCGCAACTCTTCGTCGATGAATTCGAGAACCTGCTGCGCCACTTCGGCTCTGGAAGCGTGCACGTGCTCGGTCAATCCTGGGGGGGAATGCTCGGGGCAGAGATAGCCGTTCGCCGGATTCCCCAGGTGCAGAGCCTGGCGATCTGCAACTCACCGGCGTCGATGCGCCTCTGGGCGCAGGGGGCTGCCGAACTGAGGGCACTGCTTCCCCAGGAGGTGCAAGATACCCTCGACCGCCATGAAGCGGATGGCACGGTCACCGACCCCGATTACCTGGAGGCCACCGGGGTCTTCTATTCCCGACACGTCTGCCGGATCGTTCCGACGCCACAGGATTTCGTGGATAGCGAGCTCCAGATGGAGGCAGAACCCACGGTCTACCACACGATGAACGGCCCGAACGAGTTCCACGTGATCGGCACCCTCCGCGACTGGAGCGTCATCGATCGCCTTGCCAGTGTGAGCGTTCCGACGCTCGTGGTGGCCGGCGAATTCGACGAAGCGACCCCCGCGACCTGGCAGCCGTTCCTCGACCTGATCCCGGGATCCATCGGCCACGTGTTTGCGGGAGCGAGCCACTGCACCCACCTGGAACAGCCGGAGGAGTTCCGGGCCGTCATCGCCCGCTTTCTCGACACACACGACCCGCAGCACGACCTGTAATAGCACCCCATCCGCAGTTCCCTTTCACACCCGCTTTAGAAAGAGAGTCATCCATGTCGATCCGCAGTGATTCCCCGGGAGCCTCCGAGCTCAGCTCGCAGGAGCAGCTCGAGTCCTACGGCTACAAACAGGAGCTGAAGAGATCCGTTTCCACGGTCGACCTGCTCATCTACGGGCTGATCTTCATGGTGCCCATCGCACCATGGGCGATCTTCGGCACCGTCTACAATGCCTCCGCGGGTATGGTGCCGCTGGTCTACATCATCGGTCTCGTCGCCATGATCTTCACCGCGCTGGCGTACGCGCAGATGGCCAAGTCCATCCCCCTGGCGGGATCGGTGTTCTCCTATGTCGGCCGGGGGATCAACCCCACCTTCGGGTTCTTCGCCGGCTGGGCGATCCTGCTCGACTACCTCCTCGTGCCGACCCTGCTCTACGTCTTCGCGGCCGAGTCGATGATCGGTATCTTCCCCGGATCAGCGCGCTGGATCTGGGCCCTGATCTTCGTCGCGGTGAACACCGTGGTGAACCTCCTCGGCATCTCCTCGCTCAAGCTGCTCAACCGCATCTTCCTGGCCATCGAGGTCGTGTTCATCGTGATCTTCGTGATCATTGCGGTGATAGCTCTCAACAACGGCACCATTCCCGGCGCCGAATTCACCACGGCATCGGTCTGGGACTCGAGCAAGGTCACCGGCCCGCTCATCGCCTCTGCCCTCTCGATCGCCGTTCTGAGCTTCCTCGGCTTCGACGGAATCTCGACCCTCGCCGAAGAATCGACGGGACGCCGCAACTCGGCGGGAAAGGCCATGATCATCGCCCTGTTCATCGTGGCGTTCTTCTTCGTACTCGAGACCTGGCTGGCGAGCGCCCTCGCGGCCGGCCGGCAGTCCTTCCCCGACAACGAGGTGGGAAACGCCTTCTTCAACCTCGTGCGGGATGCCTCCAACAGTGGCTGGGCGACGGCATTCTTCGTCGTCAACGTGCTCGCCGTCGGAATTGCGAACGCCATGGCGGCGCAGGCCGCGACTTCCCGTCTGCTCTACTCGATGAGCAGGGACCGCCAGCTTCCGAAGTTCCTGAGCAAGATCAACAGCCGCCAGGTCCCGCAGGCCGCGATCCTCACCGTCTCTGCGCTGTCGGCCATTCTGGTGCTCTTCTTCGTCGGCCAGATCGACGTGATCTCGTCGCTCGTGAACTTCGGCGCCCTCTTCGGCTTCATGCTCCTGCACGTGTCCGTCATCGTGCACTACATCGTGCGAAAGAAGTCGAAGAACTACCTGCTGCACCTTGTGGTGCCGGTCGTCGGATTCCTCATCATCGGCTACGTGCTGCTGAACGCCAACGACGCCGCGAAGATCGGTGGAATCGTATGGTTGGTCGTCGGGCTCGGCGTCTATCTCTACTACCGGTGGTCGGGGCGCAAGACACCAACCCTCGGCGAGGAGAACAACGAAGTCGTGCCGGCCACCGGAGAACGTGGAGAGCTGTAGACCATGGATCATTTCCTCGACAAGAGTCACGGCAAGCCCGGATTCTCCGCCTCCGGATCACCCGCACTGCGTATCGTGCCGGGCACCGGGGAGCGAATCGGATTCGAGACCAGCGATGCCGTCTACGCGGAGTTGCACGAGCACCACGATATGTCTCGCCTGACGGCACAGATCAACCCCGTGACCGGGCCAGTCTGGGTCGAGGGCGCGATGCCCGGCGATGCACTCAAGGTGACCATTCACGAGATCAGGCTGAAGGACTACGGCTGGTCGGTCAGCATCCCCGGGTCCGGGGCCCTTCAGCATGTGATGGGCGAGGAGATGTTCACCCGCAAGGTGCCGATCGACGCCGAGGGGGTCCACGTGACCAGCCGGCATGTGTTCGAAGCCCGTCCCATGATCGGATGCATCGGCACAGCGCCCGCGCAGGGCTCGAACTCCACCCTCATGCCCTCCTACCCGCAGGGTGGCAACATGGATGTCACGGAGGTGCGCCCGGGTTCGATCGTGTACCTGCCCGTGATGACCGAGGGCGCCCTCCTCTCGATCGGCGACATCCACGCGATCATGGCGGAGGGCGAGTCGTCATTCGTCGCGATCGAAGCCGAGGGCATCGCGGTAGTGAGTGTCGAACTCGTGACCGGCATGAGCCTGCGCGCTCCACGGATCGAGACCGCCGACGAGTGGATCTTCGTCGGCCTCGGGGCGCCCGTGCAGGAGAGCATCCGCCGCGGCTATGAAGACCTGTTCGGCTTCCTGGTCGATGATCTCGACTGGGATTCCGGCGATGCCTACGCCGTGTTGAGCGCCGTGGGCCACTCGCGGCTGGGTGGTCCGACCGGCTCGGTGGCACCCGACCCACTGCATCCCTTCGACGCGGTCGGGGCGGTGACACTGCACCGACTGCCCAAGAGCGTGCTGTGACCCTCAGCCCCACCCGAGGTCGTGCAGCTCGTCGTCGTCGATTCCGTAGTAGTGCGCGATCTCGTGCACGAGGGTCACGTGGATCTGGTCCTTCAGTTCCTCGAGATCTGCGGCGACGGCGAGCAGCGGCTCCCGGTAGAGGATGATGCGATCAGGCAGCTCCCCGAAACCGTAGTTGCCGCGTCGGGTGAGGTCGACGCCGTCGTAGAGTCCCAGGAGGTCGAGCGAGCCGTCCTCCGGGCGGTCCTCTGTCACGAAGACGACATTCTCGAGTCCGTCGACCATCTCGTCCGGCAACAGGTCGAGTTCATCGACCACCAGCCTCTCGAACTCTTCCGACCCCAGCGCCTGCATCAGTGGTCCAGGCAGTCGACGAGAGATCCCTGCACGAAGCCCAGCCAGTCGTAGAGATCGAGCAGCACCGGATCCTCCGACCCGAGATCGCCGTCCGCCTCGATGCCCAACCGCGCGGCGATCGTGAGTCGGATGTCCGTGAGCGACCGCACCCAGGCCTGGGCCGACTGCTCATCGACCTTCACCGCGGTCGGCGAGCTCGCCTGGGCTGCGGTGGCGAGGTCGGCGACGATGCGATGCGCGTTCGCACTCTTTCGGGAGGCCAGGTCGTCGGCGGTGAACCGGCGGAATTCGGCGGATGCCTCCACGTCGTTCGGGTAGGCGTCCGGAAGCAGTCGCTCCAATGCCGGGTCGGCGTCGTGGTCGGCACGAGAGTCGATCAGCTCGGACAGCTGGCTGGCGAGGAGCGAGAGTGTGCCGGCCTCGACCGGTTCGAAGACCGCGACGAACTGGTGGCGGGAGCGGCGAAAGGCCTTCACTCGTCCGCCTTGGCGAGGGTGGCCCACAGCCCGAAGTCGTGCATCGCTTCCACGTGGCGCTCCATCTCCTCGCGGCTGCCGGTGGCGACCACCGCGCGTCCGTCGTTGTGCACCTGCAGCATCCGCAGGTCCGCTTCGGCCCGCGTGAAACCGAAATAGCTGCGGAACACCCAGGACACGTAGTTCATGAGGTTGACCGGGTCGTTCCAGACGATGGTGACCCAGGGCGAATCGAGAACGGTCGACTCGACCAGCTCGGTCTGCTCGAGGACATCGGTCATAGGTCAACCCTCACACATGCAGAATGGCCCCGCGTTTCCGCGGGGCCATTCTCTTGACACATTGTTCTGCTGCACACCGTGCAACTCCCTGGGTGACCGACGGGGCTCGAACCCGCGACATCCGGCTCCACAAGCCAGCGCTCTACCAACTGAGCTACGACCACCATGCGTGCCGTCCACGATGATTCGCGACCGACACAACTCCACAAGCTTATTACAACCGAAGAAGTTTTGCTGCCGCGGCATCCGCGCGCGGTCGACCCGGTGCGCTTCGGGCACCCGGCGGTGCCCAGAGGGCACCCCGACCGGCCACGTCGACCCTTCGAGCGGCGTTGCGACTCGTCTGACGCTAGGAGAGGTGCGGCAGGAACTTCTCGACGACGGCTGCGGAAACAGCCTGAACGTCGTCGGTGGTGGGTCCCGGTTCGGCCACGAACACGGCCTTGCGGTAATAGTCGAGCTCGCGGATCGATTCGAGGATGTCCGCGAGTGCACGGTGCCCTCCGTTTTTGGCCGGAGCGTTGAAGTACACGCGGGGGAACCAGCGTCGGGAGAGTTCCTTGATCGACGAGACATCCACATTGCGGTAGTGGAGGTGGTTGTCGACGCGCGGCATGTACTTGGCGAGGAAGGTGCGGTCGGTGCCGATGGTGTTACCGGCCAACGGCGCGTGCTGCTCCGCGGGGATGAACTTCAGGATGTACTCGATCACGGCGAACTCGGCGTCCGCGAGGCTCACACCGTGGGGGATCGCCTCGATCAGGCCCGACTTGGTGTGCATGTCGCGCACGAACTCGCCCATGTTGTCCCAGGCGGCCTGGTCGGGCTTGATCACGATTTCGAAGCCGGGGTCGATGATGTTGAGGTCGAAGTCGGTGATGACCACCGCGACCTCCACGAGCTCGTCGATGGTGACGTCGAGCCCGGTCATTTCGCAATCGATCCAGACGAGGCGGTCGGTGTTTGCTGGCATCCGTGAATTCTATCGTCGGGTACCGATGCCGGCGGCTCGCGGCCGGGCCGGCATCGGCAGCGGGGGGGAGATCAGGCGGGTTCGCCGACGCCGATCGATTCTGCCTCGGCGAGAAGCGATTCCGGGCCGTTGTTCACGCGGCCGAGGAAGCGCACCCCCGAGAGCACCAGGATGGCGGCGATGAGCACGGATGCACCGGCGACGTAATACGGCACCGAGGGGCTGAACCAGATCGCGAGTTGTGCGGCGAGCGGCGGAGCGGCGGCCCCTCCGAGGAACCGCACGCCGGAGTAGGCGGATGACGCCACCGAGCGAGGCAATTCGGTCGCCTCCATCACGGATTCGGTGAGCACCGTGTTGAGGATGCCGAGCAGCAGCCCACCGAGCACGACGCAGACGATGAGTCCGAGCTTGCTGCCCGCGAAGATGCCCGCCGCCACGAGGTCGAGGGTGAGCAGGGGAAGGACGAGCGTGAGTGCGGTGGTGCGCTTCATCCGGGCCGTGAGCAAGGGTGCGATCCACACCGACGCGATGGCGACACAGAGTCCCCAGCCGAAGAAGATGAGGCCGAGCTGGAGGGCGGCGCTCTCCTTGGGCAGCTCGAGCGCGAAGGGGGTCCAGGCCAGCAGCGTGAAGAATCCGATGTTGTAGAACAGCGCGGCACCGGCGAGTATCGCGAGGGCGGGGTTCCCCAGCGCCCAGAACGGGGCCGAAAGCTTCGTGGCCACCCGGGCGGACCTGTCTTCCTTGCCGAGCAGCACGACGATCGCGACGAAGGCGATCGCCATGAGTGCCGCGGTACCGAAGAACGGTCCGCGCCAGCTCACGCTGCCGAGCAGACCGCCGAGGAGGGGACCGATCGCGATGCCGAGGCCGAGTGCGGCTTCGTAGAGGATGATCGCCGATGACGTGCCGCCGCTCGCGGCGCCGACGATGGTCGCGAGCGCCGTCGAGATGAAGAGGGCGTTACCGAGACCCCAGCCGGCGCGGAAGCCGATCACGGCCTCGACGCTGCCGCTGAGTGCGGCGAGCAGCGCGAACACGACGATGAAGGCCAGACCGATCATGAGCGTCTTCTTGGCGCCGATGCGGCTGGAGATCCAGCTGGTGAAGAACATCATCACGCCGGTGATCAGCAGGTAGCTGGTGAAGAGGAGTTCGGTCTGGGCCGCGGTCGCCGACAGCTCGTGGGCGATCGCCGGGAGGATCGGATCGACGAGGCCGATACCCATGAAGGCGACGACACAGGCGAAGGCGACGGCCCACACCTCCTTTGGCTGCTTCAGGATGCTCGTTCCGGAGGATTGTTCGTGGACCATGTCAGGCCCCCTTTCGTACGGGGTTGGTGAGGGATTCGAGGATGGTGACGGCGCGTTCGAGGGTGTCTGTCTCGTCGGCGCTCAGGTCCGCGAACATCGGCTGGAGGGCTGTGCCGAGTTCGATGCGCCAGGCGGCGAGGGCGTTCGTGCCCTTCTCGGTGATGGCGATCAGCCACGCGCGTGAGTCCGCGACATCTGCGATCCGGTAGATCAGCTCGTCCTCCGCGAGGTTCTGGACGAGTTTGGTCATGGTCGGCTGGGTGACGCGGCTGGCCTTGGCGAGATCGCCGATGCGGTACGAGCCGTCGCTGGCGAGGATCGACAGGGTGCGCCACACGGCGGCGGGAGTGGTGCTCCCCGTCGCCTGTGCGGCAACCCTGGTGAGGCGGTTGGCCTCGACGATCAGTTTCTCGACGAGGGGACGTTCTCTTTCAGGCATAGAAAAACTATATAGCAAAACTATATAGTTTGTCTATGTGCGGCCGTGAGCCGTGAGCCGTGAGCCGTGAGCCGTGAGCCGTGAGCCGGCTGAGGGCGCGGGTACGCTGTGTTGGGGTGCGCGGTGCGCGGGTGCGCTGCGTTGGGGTGCGCTGTGCGCGGGTGCGCTGCGTTGGGGTGCGCTGTGCGCGGGTGCGGCGTGTGCGGGTGGAGCGGACGTGCCGGGGCTGCCGCGCTTCCCTGCGTCCGAGAGCGGAGATCCCGCGCGACGCGCCGCCTGAGGCCCGCGACACACCGCGGCCCGCGAGGATGTCCGCTCTCGGGCCTGCGGACCGGCATCCGTCACGACCCTAGGCTGGAGGGTGTGACCCTCCTCGCCATCCTGCTCCTCGTCAACGCCGCCTTCGCCGTGATCGTCTGGCCCACCTTCTACCGGCGGGTGGCGAAAGACAGCCGGGCACGGGACGTTTCGGGCGCGGCAACTCGGTTTCTCCGCGTGCATCGGGTGATCGTGGGCATCGCCTACCTGATCGCGGCGGCCTCGGCCGTGGCCGCGATCGTCTCCTTCTTCTGAGGTTGCCACCCGGTCGTGGTACTAATGGAGCATGACTGACGCGCAACCGACCCTTTCCCACGGCGACGAATACATCGCCATCTACTCGGGCGGTCCCAATGACGGGCGCACCGACACCCGTATCTCCACCGACGGGGGCTTCGACACCGAGATCACGGTGCTCACCGCTGTCGGAGGCAAAGAGACCCTCACGGACTACACCCTGGTCGACTTCACCGAGGTCGGTGGCACGTATCACGTGAACTACACCTTCGACGCGAAGGACAGCGAGCCCTTCGATGCTCCGGAGGACCGCGGCGACCGCCAGTAGCCGATTCGCGCCGTGCAGCTTCTCTTCTTCTCTTCGGCCTTCTGCGATCCGTGCATCCAGACCAGGGCCGTGCTCGACCAGGCGTCGAAGCTCGTTCCCGCGCTGAAGATCGCTGAACTTGATGTCGCCGCTCACGGCGACGAGGCGGAGCGGGCGGGCATCCGCTCGACTCCGACGGTGATCGTGCTCGCGGATGGCGCGGAGGTCTTCCGCGCCGAGGGCGCCCCCAGCCTCGACCAGGTGCTCGTCGCCCTGGCGAAAGCGGTCTGAGTACGACTCAGTCGGCCGCGGGGATCGCCCCCCGGAACACTCCGATGACCTCGGAGAGGAATCTGGTCACCACTGCGCTCTCCTCCGCGGGGAGGGCGGCGGTCACCCGCGTCACCCCCGCGATCATGGGCTCGAGCGTCGCGAAGGCCTCCTGAACCGATGCCGGCGTCGGCACCACGACGACCTTTCGCCGGTCGTGGGCGTGCGGTTCGCGATGCACATGACCGAGAGCGGTGAGCCGGTCGACCATGACCGTGGTGGCCGCGGTCGAGATGCCGAGGCGATGGGATAGGTCCGTTGGGGTGAGCGGTCCGCTCGTCATCAGGTGTTCCATCGCCGACAGGTCGGTGTCGTTGACGGACAACGAGTGGCCGACGTGCTTTTGAAATCGGGTCGAGAGGGCGGAGATCTCGCGAAGCTGCTCCGCGATGACCTGGGGCGTCACGGCTTGAGCACTGACGTCTTCGGAAAGCTCCGGCGCGATCGGCACCCTCGACTTGCGCGAATCTTCCATAACAGACATGCTAAACGATGTGATAGCTAAATAAACTAGCTACCAATCGATGTGGAGGAATCGTGACCGCGATCTGGCGTTTCATCAGCGGCCGACGGACGGCATGGATCGTGCTCGTCGGCACCATCGTGGCTGTCGGGCTGCTCTTCTCGCTCCTTCCGAAGAACTCCGGCGACAGCTTCCCCAGCACCGGGCTCCCCTCGAGCAGCCAGGCCGCCCAGGTCGATGCGGCGCTGGCCAAATTCCCTTCCGCGGAGCAGACCGCCGCGATTCTCGTCTGGAGCCGGGGCGACTCGACCCTCACTGCCGCCGATCGTGGCGCGATCGCCAGCCGCGCTGCCGCCCTCGGCGAGCTCTCGACCGCTCCCCGCGCCACCGCCCCGCAATTCAGCGATGACGGCAAGGCGGCCATCTCGGTCGTGCCCCTCAGTGTGAAGGCCGTCGACAAGGATGTCGCGGGCACCGCCGACTCGCTGCGGACCGCCGCGGCGAAGAACCTGCCGACCGGACTCGACAGCTACCTCACCGGAGGCGTCGGATTCCAGGCCGACATCACCAACGCCTTCGCCGGCGCCGACTTCAAACTCCTCCTCGTCACGGTGATCGTCGTCGCCGTCTTGCTCATCGTCACCTACCGCAGCCCCGTGCTCTGGATCGTGCCGCTCGCCGTCGTCGGCACGGCGGACGGTCTCGCCGGAGCCGTCGTCACCGCTCTGGCCAAGCCATTCGGTATCACGCTGGATGCGTCGGTCAGCGGCATCCTCTCAGTGCTGGTCTTCGGCGCGGGCACGAACTACGCCCTCCTGCTCGTCGCACGCTATCGGGAGGAGCTGCTGAAGATCGAGGACCGCTCGGTCGCGATGCTCACCGCGGTGAAGAGCGCGGGACCGGCGATCGCGGCCAGCGGCGGCACCGTGGCGCTGAGCCTCATCACTCTGCTCTTCGCGGAGCTTGCCGGCAACCGCGCCCTCGGCTTCGCCTGTGCCATCGGTGTGGTCGTGGCCATCCTCTTCGCCCTCATCGTGCTTCCCGCAGCGCTCGTGGTGTGCGGCCGCGGACTGTTCTGGCCCTTCGTGCCGCGCGTGCGCGAGGCATCCGCTGTGGTGAAGGACGGCTTCTGGACCCGACTGGGCCGCGGAGTCTCGCACCGCCCGGTGATCATCACGGTGCTCTCCGTGGCCGTCGTGGGGGTGTTGACCCTCGGGCTGTCCGGCTTCTCCGTCGGTTTGTCGCAGACCGAGCAGCTGCTCGGCAACCCGGAGTCGGTGGTCGCCCAGAAGATCGTCGACAAGTCCTTCTCTGCCGGTCTCACCAGCCAGACGACAGTACTCGCCCCCGAGGATGCCGCGGCAGATGCCACCTCGATCGCGAAGGGCGTCTCCGGCGTCGACTCCGTCACCCCGGGGGAGAGCGCCAACGGGCTGACCCAGCTCAACGTGTCCCTCACCAGCGCTCCCGGGAGTGACGCGGCTTTCAGCACGATCACCAAGCTCCGGTCGGCCTACGCCGACCAGTCCGGCGCGGTCGGAACGACGATCGTCGGCGGGCGGGATGCGACGGCCCTCGACAGCCTCACGACCTCGCAGCGCGACCAGGACCTCATCATCCCGATCATCCTGGCGATCGTGTTCGCCATCCTCGCCATCCTGCTTCGGTCGCTCATCGCCCCCGTGCTCCTGATCGCGAGCGTGCTCGCGACCTTCTTCGCGAGCCTCGGCGCGGCGAACTGGATCTTCACCCACCTGCTCGGCTTCCCCGCCTTCAACACCAATGTGATCCTGTTCGCCTTCCTGTTCCTGGTGGCCCTCGGCGTGGACTACAACATCTTCCTCACCACCAGGGCGCGGGAGGAACGAGAACTGCACGGCACCTCGGAGGGGATGATCCGAGCGCTGTCATCGACGGGTGCGGTGATCACGAGCGCCGGCATCCTCCTCGCGGCGGTGTTCGCGGTGCTGGGGGTACTGCCTGTGGTGGCGCTCACCCAGATCGGCGTGATCGTCTGCATCGGGGTGCTCTTCGACACCCTGGTGATCCGCACCGTGCTCGTGCCAGCGATGGTGTTCATCACGAAGGACTTCTTCTGGTGGCCGTCGCACCGTCGTGCGCACAAGCACACATCATCGACGGACCCCGGCACACCCACGGAGACTAAAGTCGCGGCGGGACAGCGCTGAGCGGAGCTCTTCGTGAGGTCACCCGGAAGATGATCTCGATGGCGAGGCAACCCGTAGCCGCTACTCCGAATGCGACCGCCAAGAGCGGGCCGGTCGGCAGGGTGAACGCGAGGAATGTGCGCACGAGCGGCACGAGGAAACAGGCTGCCTGTACGGTCGCCATGGTGAGCAACAGCGCGTAACGCCGTGCGGTCAGGGGGCGCGCCGACACCACGAGCACCCAGAATCCCACGATAGACAGCGCGATCGCCGCTGCGGTGGACATCTCGCTGTTCGAAAAACCTCCGGAGAGGCGGGCGAATGCGAGCACCACGACGATCACCGTCGCGGTGACTGCTCCGGCCGGGAGCGAGAACGTCAGCGAGCGGCGCAGGAAACCCGGCCGGTACGGCTTCTGTTGCGCGGCGAGCGCCAGAAGCAGCGCCGGGATGCCGATGGTGAGGCCGTCGGTCGGAGCGAACTGGCGGGGCAGGAACGGGAACTTCCAGAGCAGCGCCCCCACGACGATCGACAGCAGGATGGCGTAGGTGGTCTTGGTGAGGAACAGTTTCGACACTCGCTCGATGTTCACGATCACGCGTCGGCCCTCCGCGACCACCTTGGGGAGCCGGGAGAACTGCCCGTCGAGCAGGATCATGCGGGCCACGGCTTTCGTGGCCGAAGCCCCCGATCCCATCGCGATGCCGATGTCGGCGGCCTTGAGGGCCAGCGCATCGTTCACGCCATCACCGGTCATGGCCACCACGTGTCCGCGCTGCTGCAGGGCCCGAACCATCTGCCGCTTCTGGGCCGGCGTCACCCGGCCGAAAACCGAGTTCATTTCGAGGACCTCGCCCATCGCCGCGAGGTCTGGGGGGAGCTCACTCGCGTCGTAGCCGGAACCCTCGAACTGGATGCCCACCGCGCGGGCGATGGTGGCGACGGTGTGCGGGTTGTCCCCGGAGATCACCTTCAGCTCGACTCCCTGCGCTCGGAAGTAGGCGACGGTCTCCGCCGCATCCGGCCTGATGGTCTCGGCGAAGGTGACGAGAGCGACCGGTTGTAGAGAGCCGGGCAAGCGGTGTCCGGCGACAGCTGCCTCGCTCAGGTGATCGACGCTGTGGGCGAGCACCAGGGTGCGGAGCCCGCGCGCGAGGAGGCCGGAGAGGCGCTTCTGCAGGTCGGGATGCGTATCGGGGAGGTGCACGAAGACCATCTCGGGCGCTCCCAATACCCAGGTGCCCCGTGACGCTCCCTGCGAGATGCCGAGCGCGCTCCACTTGCGCTCCGATGAGAACGGCGCGTATCTGCTCGGCCGCAGGTCTCCGTCCGGGAAGGCGGCCCGCAGGCAGCGCGCCGTCGCATTCGCATCGTCGTCGGCACCGAAGCAGCCCAGCACGGCCTCCCAATCCGCTGATTCGGCACCAGCCATCTCGCCGTCGGCCTCGATCGGATAGGCACCATCGAAGGCGATGGCGCCGTCGGTCAGCGTGCCCGTCTTGTCGAAGCAGAGAGTGTCGACCCTGGCGAGGATCTCGATGGCCGCGATCTCCTGCACCAGAACCTGGGATTGTGCGAGTTTTGCCGCCGCAAGGGCGAAAGAGATGCTGATCATGAGGATCAGGCCCTGCGGGATGACGCTGGACGCGCTGGCCACTGTGCCGATCAGGGCCTCTCGCCAGTGCCCGGACCGGATCGCCGCATCCCATCCGCCCGCGGCGTGCATCTGCGCGTTCATGACGAGGATGATCAGGGGAGCCAAGCCCCAGCTCACCCACCGGACGATGCGATTGGCCGCATTGCGGAGCTCGGAATTGACCAGGGAGAAGCGCTTCGCCTCCGCGGTGAGTCGGCTCGTGTAGGAATCCGCGCCGACCCGCACCACGCGGGCCGTGCCGTGCCCGGCGGCGACGGCGGATCCGGAGAGCACCGTGTCGTCCGCCCGCTTTCCCACCGGGACGGTCTCACCGGTCAATTGCGACTCGTCGATCTCGAGACCGACCTCGCTCACGATCACCGCATCGGCCGGCACCTGGTCTCCCACCCGGAGCACTAGCAGATCATCGAGCACGACCAGTTCGGTGGCGATCTCGTGGGTTTCGCCCCCGCGAAGGACCCGGGCCGGGGTCGCGTTGAGAAGGGCGAGAGAGTCCAGGAGTCGTTTGGCGCGGAACTCCTGAAACACCCCGATCAGCACGTTGGCGAGGGCGGTGAGCCCGAACAGCCCGTCCTGCCAGTCGCCGAAGAGAATGAGCACCACCGTGCCGGCACCGACGACCGCGTTGAAGAGGGTGAACAGGTTGGCGCGAAGGATGTGTCCGAAGCTGCGGCTGGATCCGCTGGGAAGGATGTTGGTCACCCCCGCGCGGACGCGAACCGCCACCTCGGTGTGATCCAGTCCGCTATCGGCAAGCCGCGCGGCATCGACCGGGGGGAGGGCGGGCCGGTGGGGGGGCGCGAACGGATCGGTACCCGGGAGGGACTGCGGAGAGGGCTCGATCGCCTCAATCTACTAGATGGCTCATCCCGAGGATGGCGGCTCGCACGGTTCTGTGCGCGCCCCTAGCGATATCCGTCTAGAAGGTCCAGACTCGGTTTCCAGAGGACTGCAGCGCTGCGGACGTTGCCTCAGACCCGTCGGGCAAGGGTCAGGCGAGAACTGGTGTGCGGCGCTGCAGCAACGGGCGATGCACGCCCGCGTAGTAATCTGGGGACCGTCCTCCCCCCGTAGCTCAGCGGAAGAGCGTGTGGTTTCTACCCACTTGGCCGGGGGTTCGAATCCCTCCGGGGGGACCCAGCGCCAGTCAGTGCGTTGTTCTTCGTGCCCGATTCGGGTCAGCCGCGCCACTCGTCGTGCTGGTGCTCGTCGTGATTGTGCTCGTCGTGCTGGTGCTCGTCGTGATTGTGCTCGTGGTCCTGATGATCGTCATGATTGTTCTCGTGGTCACCATGATGGTCATCGTCGGAGCCGGAGTTCTGGTCCGCTCCAGAATCGTGCGACGCGTCCCCGTGCTCGGCATCCGACTCGACGATTTCACCATCGATGATGTGGGACTCGGACAGGGAAGGTTCGTTCTGCTCGGGCTCCGTGTGGTCGGGCCCCGTGTGGTCGGGCCCCGTGTGGTCGGGCCCCGTGTGCTCGGGCCCCGTGAACGCGGACGCGGTGTGGTCTGGCGCGTTGCTCTGCGGCTCTGCGGACCCCTGAGGCGGAATTCCCCCGAAGATGGATGCTTCAGAGACATCGTGCGAGGAGGTGTCGGCAGGCTCCACCAGAGGATGCGGCTCATCGCCCACGGGCACGGCGGACTCAGCGGGCACGGCGGACTCAGCGGGCACGGCGGACTCAGCAGGCACGGTGGCTTCGGGAGAGCTGAAACTCGGTTCGATCAGGCCCGCCGCGGGCACCTCGGGCTTGGCGGTGGCTCCTTCGAGCCGAGCGGCGTCGACAGCTGCCGCTTCGGCAGGCGAGGGTACTACCCCGCGAGGAGGATCGACCTCCGTCTCGACGGTGGCCGGGACGGGGGCAGCCGCGGCAGCGAGGCCGGCGGCAGTGACTCCGGCAGCGGCGGCGCCAGCGGCAGCGGCTCCGGCGGTGACGGCCGCGGTGGACTCGACCAGCGGAGCCTGGATCGGCGCGGGCGACGGTGGCCGGGTGAACGGCGTGGTCGTGACGGTGGTGATCGGACCGGTCTCCGTGACCTGCTGCGCGGCCCATTTCTGCTGCTGGTGCACGAGCTCCTGCTCGCTAGCCGAGGAGTCATAGGCCCAGGAGTCGAGGTCGTTCTTGAAGAGCTTCTTGGCGCGGCTCGGGCGTCCCTGCCATTCGATCAGGCGGTCGCGGAATACAAGCAGGGACTGCTCGGCCTGGAAGCTGAACGAGATGGCGTTGCGCTTCATCCCCGCGATCTCGTGGCGCGACCAGTCGGCTGCGAGCGCGGTTCCCGCGATCGGCAGAAGGCGCAAGCGGATCTCGGCGTCGCCGATCAGGTGGTCGATGTGCTGCTGCTCGGGGGCCGGGAGCGTGTTCCACACGGCCGCCTTGCGCGCCGCGCTGATGAGAGCGGTGACGGCGGATGCCCGCACCTCCCGCTCGCTCAGCTCGATCACCTTGCGGGCCGACACGCGGCCGATCGCGGCAGCGACGATGCCCGCCACCACGATGGCGACGAACGGGATGACCGCCGTCGACACGATGCGCCACCCGTCGTCGGAGTTGAGCCAGTCGAGAAAGTCGGTCCACCATTGCATGGACGAACTTTAACCCGGCCACAGGCGACATTCAGCAATCGCCCGTGGCGAGTCTCCAACTGGTTTCGGCCCGGTTCAGCCGCGGGAATAGTGGAGGCGAGCGGAAATCAGAAGCCGAAACAATCCACCGCGTCATCCATGCTCCAGAATTCGCCCATCTCCACGAAGCGGCGCTGGCGCGCGATGAACCGCTTGGCGCGGAAGCGGAGTCCCGCGCGCACGCGGAACTGCTCGACATAGCCGAGCACGTCGCCCGAGGGGCGCGTCACCCGCCAGAGCTCGTCGTGCAGTTGCACGAGGTGGAGCCCGGGGCGGGTGACGGCCTGGGAGCCGGTGAAAGCGAGAGTGGTCATGCGCGTTCCTTCACGTCTCGAGGATGCCCTCGAGTGTCAGCCGGCCCGGTTGTCTGTGTGGTGTTCACAGTAGGTGGGGCCGCTGACATCCGCGCCGCTACCGGTCGCTGGTACCGTCTACCGCGAATGGCTCGATCGCGGCGACCTCCTCGTCGGTGAGCGGAGCGCTCGACAGCGCCGCGATGTTGTTCTCCAGCTGGGCGACGCTCGACGCCCCGATGAGAGCCGAGGTCACCTGCGGATGACGCAGCACCCAGGTCAGCGCGAGTTGCGCGAGGCTCTGGCCGCGGCCCTTCGCGATCTCGTTGAGGGCGTTCGCCCGCTCGAGGTACAGCTCGCTGATGTTTTCGGAGTTGATCCAGCGGCCCTCCGCTGCCCGCGAATCCGCCGGGATGCCGCTGAGGTACCGGTCGGTGAGCATGCCCTGGGCGAGGGGCGAGAAGACGATGCTGCCCATGCCGAGATCATCCAGAACCGGAAGGAGACCCTCGGTCTCGATGTGACGGTCGAACATGTTGAAGCGCGGCTGGTGGATGAGCAACGGGATCTTGTGCTCGGCGAGAGCCGTGTAGGCGGCGACGGTCTGCTCGGTGTTGTAGTTCGAGATGCCCGCGTAGAGCGCGCGACCAGAGGTGACGGCGGTGGCGAGTGCCCCCATCGTCTCCTCGATCGGGGTCTCCGGGTCGGGGCGGTGGGAGTAGAAGATGTCCACATAGTCGAGGCCCATCCGACCGAGGCTCGCGTCGAGCGAGGAGAGCATGTACTTGCGCGATCCCCACTCACCGTAGGGCCCCTCCCACATGTCGTAGCCGGCCTTGGTGGAGATGATGAGCTCGTCGCGGTGCGGACGGAAGTCATCGGCGAAGATGCGGCCGAAGTTGGTCTCGGCGCTCCCCGCGGGCGGTCCGTAGTTGTTGGCGAGGTCGAAGTGGGTGACACCGAGGTCGAAGGCGCGGCGCAGGATGGCGCGCTGCGTGTCGATCGGGCGATCGAATCCGAAGTTGTTCCACAGGCCGAGCGAGACGGCGGGCAGCTTCAGGCCACTACGGCCGACGCGGTGATAGTCGAGGGACTGGTAGCGGTCTGGATTGGCGACATAGGTCATGGTCCAAGCCTAGAGGCGGCTGTGAGTGAGGAATGGTGCCGAGCGGCATGGTGTTGTCTTGAGAGGCAGCGATGCTGCCATCCCCATAAGCGGAAAGTAGGCTCCTCGCATGCAAACATTCGTACTCGCCGGTGGCTGTTTCTGGTGTCTCGACGCGGTGTACCGCACTCTTCGCGGGGTCAGTGACGTCGTCTCCGGCTACACCGGAGGTGTCACCAAGAACCCCGACTACGACGCCGTCTGCACCGGGATGACCGGTCACGCCGAGGCGGTCGCGGTCACCTTCGACCCCGAGATCATCCCGGCGGATGTCATCCTCGACGTGTTCTTCTCCCTGCACGACCCGCGCCAGCTCAACCGGCAGGGCAACGATGTGGGCACGCAGTACCGCTCGGCCATGTTCTACGCGGATGACGCCCAGAAGGAGCAGTTCGAGACCGCTCGCGATCGCGCATCCGGGTACTGGGATGGCGGTCTCGTCACCGAGATCTCGCCGCTCGGCACCTGGTACGAGGCCGAGAAGTACCACCAGGACTTCTTCGCCAAGAACCCGGGCCAGGGCTACTGCATGGCGGTGGCGCTTCCCAAAGTGAACAAGATCCGTAAGTCCTTCGCGGAGTACGTGCTCGCTTCCTGAGCGGTGCTAGCCCAGGATGGCGCGGAGGGCCTCGAGTTGCTCGATGCGCTCTCCGCGTGAAGGCGCAAGCGGCTTCACCGAAATCGTCGTGACCCCGGAGGCGAGGAGTGCGTGCACGCGGGCGCGCACCTCGCCTTCGGTGCCGATGAGCGCCGTGCCCGACACGAGTTGCTCCGGCAGGGCTGCCGCCGCCTCGGCTTTGCGGCCGGTGAGGTACAGCTCCTGAACCTTCGCCGCCTCGTCGTCGAAGCCGTATCCCACGGCGAGATCGTTGTAGAAATTCGCCCCCCGAGCACCCATTCCTCCGACATAGAGCGCGACGTTCTGTCGGTACGCCTCCACGGCACGGTCGGGATGGTCGCCGAGGTAGAACGGCATCTGGGCCGTGACGTCGAGAGGCCCGAGATCGGGAGAGCGTCGAGCCCTTCCCTCGGCGAGGGCGGCGCCCCACGCGGCATCCGCCTTCTCGGGCAGGTAGAAGAGCGGAAGCCAGCCGTCCGCGATCTCGGCAGCCTGCGCCACGGCCTTCGGGGTGAGGGCGGCGATCGAGATCGGGATGGCCTCGCGCACCGGCTGGTTGATGATCTTGAGCGGCTTGCCGAGCCCGCGGCCCTGGCTCGTGGGCAGCGGAATCGTGTAGTGCGCGCCCCGGAAGTCCAGGCGTTCGCGTCGCCAGATGGCGCGACAGATCTCCACGTTTTCGCGGATGCGGCCGAGGGGTGCGCTGAACGGCACGCCGTGGAATCCCTCGATGACCTGGGCTCCGGAGGACCCGATCCCCAGTTCGAACCGGCCGCGGGAGACCGAATCGAGCCCCGCAGCCGTCATGGCGAGCAGCGCCGGCGTGCGGGAGAAGATCGGCAGGATTCCGGAGGCGAGGGTCATGGTCGAGGTGATGGCGGCGAGATACCCGAGTTGGCTCACCGCGTCGAACGAGTACGCCTCCGCCACTGTGACGAGGTCCACCCCTGCCCGCTCGAATTCGGTGACCTCAGCCGCGTTGGTGGTGAAGTCATCGGCATAGTCGAAGACGACTCCGAGTCGGGTGGAGGGCATCGGTGGTCTCCCAGGAGTTCATGAAATTGACAGTTCGCGCATCGTGACGATCGCGTCACGCAGACTTAGGCTATTCCTGCCGGCATGGATCGGCAGGTGTGAACAAAAGGAGCTCAATGATGAGCAACACAATGCAGTCAACGTCCGATTCCCACGTTCTGACGGGCAACCGCTGGGTGGCGATGGGCCCGGCCGGCGCGGTGGGGTCCGTGCACAGCGTCGAGGGCGGCTTCACCTTCAAACTGATGACGGATGCCGGCTATCGCGGAATCTATCCGACACTGGATGTCGCCCAGAGTGCGCTGTACGCGAGCCTGCTCCCCGGCTCGGAGTGGCCGGAGTTCCGAGAGCACTGAGCCCTCGGTAATTCCCTGTTGGCGTGTCGCGCCGCGGTCACTTACAGTCGACTATCGAACAAAGTTTCGAATGTCGGAGGTGGGAAAGATGACGCTGGTTGGCGCGACCGTGACTGTGTGGACCGGAGCCGAGGGTATTCCGGAGCAATTCGTGTGGGCGGGTAGCCGTTTTCGCGTGACGGACACTCCCACTCCTCTCGACGTCGACTACGCGGCGATCACCCATCCCGGCGCTATGCCGCTCGGGTGGCGTTTCCAGGGCACCTCCGACAGCGGGGATTGCCGCATGTTCGATGTGCTCTACGACGTGGCCCTGGGCGAATGGCAGCTCCTCCACACCTACCTCTGAGGGCGGACTCTCCCCGTCCTCGGGGGTATGAGCCGGTCGGGGGTCGATGCCGGACCACACTTGCCGCATGACCGACACCATCACACTCACCGGCTTTGTGGCCACCGTCCCGAATCACCTCGTCACCGGCGAGGGGCTTCCCATCACCAGCTTCCGGCTGGCCTCCACGCAACGTCGTTTCGACCGCTCCCGCAACCTGTGGGTCGACAACGGCACCAACTGGTACACCGTCACGTCGTTCCGGCAGCTCGCGCTCAATGCCAACAGCTCGATCAAGAAGGGCGAGCGGGTGATCGTCACCGGCCGCCTCCGCATCCGGGACTGGGCCGCCGGCGACAAAGTGGGCACGTCCATCGAAATCGATGCGGATTCGATCGGTCACGACCTCACCTGGGGCACGGCATCGTTCACCCGCGGCCTGTCGAGCGCCGCCGTCGATTCGTCCACGCGGGCGGAGGCGGACGCTGCGGCACCCGATCCGTCCGCGGCAACCGGTGCGGCCTCCCTCGACAACGGCTGGCCGACCACGACTCCGGGCGCTCCTGAGGAGGCGGAGACACACGATGTCTATGATCTGGTCGGCACGGCGGTGCAGGGCACGGAGGCGCCGTTCTAAGCGCCCTCAGCCGCGGCGTGGGGAACGACCGTCGCCAGCAGTTGGTCGCGCACGACCTGGGTCCCGACCGTCGCCTGCAATTCGACCCGTCCGGCGGTCGTCGCCCGCAGAACGTGCTCCATTTTCATGGCCTCCACGACGATGATGGCCGCACCCTCCTCGACGAGGTCACCGTCGTTCACCGCGATCGCCACCACGGCACCGGGCATCGGGGAGCGCAGTTCGGGCACGGCTATCGTGTCGGCGGCAGCGCGTGGAGCCGTCGACACCCGGCGCACGGTCCACGACCGGCCGTCTTCGACGAGGTAGAGAATGTCGTCACAGAGGGACCAGTGCGATTCGATCGACCGACCTCCGATGGTCGTGCGGGTGACCGGGCCGTCCGCCGCTGCGGTGCGTCGCACGCCGGCGGGGAGCGGGGGCTGCCCGTTCACGCTCACCGTGGCCTGCCGGGGCGTGCCCCAGACCGCGACAACCTGCTCGGACTCCGTGCCGGAGACCCGTAGGCGGAAGACGGTCGGAGCGTGAGCGCCGATCCTCCATCCGTCCCTGGCCTGCCAGGGCGACTCCGGGGCCTCATGGCCGGCCACCGCGAACAGGATGAGCGCGGCGCGCGCGAGCAACCCGTCGTCGACGGTGGCGAAGTCGAGGGTGGCGAGACGGCGGCCGATGAGTTCCGTGTCGAGTCGCCCCGCCGCGACATCCTCGTCCGCGAGCAGCAGCCCGAGGAACTCGATGTTGGTGGTGACGCCGACGATCGCCGTCTGCCGCAGCGCGCCGCGCAGGCGAGCAAGGGCACCGGCGCGGTCGGGAGCCCACGCGATCACCTTCGACAGCATCGGATCGTAGTCTGCCGAAACGTCGAGTCCCTCGATGAGGGAGCTGTCCACCCGGACGCCCTCGCCGCGCGCTTCGCGCAGCCCGAGTACCCGGCCGCCCGAGGGGAGGAACCCGTTCTGCGGGTCTTCCGCGTAGATACGCGCTTCGATCGCGTGCCCCGTGAGGTGCACCTCAGCCTGGCCGAAGTCGAGGGTGTCACCGGCCGCGATGCGCAGCTGCCACTCGACCAGGTCGATACCGGTGACCAGCTCCGTCACCGGGTGCTCCACCTGCAGCCGGGTGTTCATCTCCATGAAGAAGAACTCCTCTGGCGCGTCCGCGGAGACGATGAACTCCACGGTCCCGGCACCCCGATAGCCGACGCTGCGGGCAGTCTCACAGGCGGCCTCGCCGATCCGTGCACGAGTCGCCTCGTCCATCAGGGGGGAGGGTGCCTCCTCGATCACCTTCTGGTGGCGCCGCTGCAGCGAGCACTCGCGCTCGCCGAGGTGCACCGTCGTGCCGTCGTTGTCGGCGAGGACCTGCACCTCGATGTGGCGTGGGCGGGAGACGAATCGCTCGATGAAGATCGTGTCGTCGCCGAAGGACGACAGGGCCTCGCGTCGGGCCGACGCGATCGCCTCGTGAAGTTGTTCTGGTCCGTCGACCACATGCATGCCCTTGCCGCCGCCGCCAGCGGAGGGCTTAACCAGGAGTGGGAATCCCACCCCGATCGCCGCCGCGGCGAGCTCTGAGTCGCTGAGGTCGGGGTCCGCGACACCGGGAACCACCGGGACTCCCCGGCCGGCGACCTGCTTCTTGGCGCGGATCTTGTCGCCCATCACCGCCAGGGCCTCCACGCCCGGACCGATGAAGACGAGGCCGGAGCTCGCGCAGGCCTCTGCGAACTCCGCATTTTCGGCGAGGAATCCGTAGCCGGGGTGAACCGCCCCGGCTCCGGTGTCGAGGGCGGCTTGGATGATCCGAGGGATGTTGAGGTAGCTGTCGGCCGCGCTGGCGGTGCCGAGGCGCACGGCGACATCCGCCAGCGAGACGTGCCGGGCCCCGGCATCCGCGTCACTGTAGACGGCGACCGAGCGGATACCGAGCGAGCGCAGCGTGCGGATGATGCGGCAGGCGATCTCGCCGCGATTGGCAACGAGCACGGTGTCGAACATGGTGTGTGAAGGCATCCGGGTCACATCCGGAAGACGCCGTAGGAGACGTCGTCAAGGGGGGCGTGCGAGCACACCTCGAGGGCGAGGCCGACGACGGTGCGGGTGTCGGCCGGGTCGATGATGCCGTCGTCCCAGAGCCGGGCCGTGGAGTAGTAGGGGTTGCCCTGTCGTTCGTACTGTTCCGTGATGGGGGCGCGGAAGGCGGCATCCTCCTCCTCGGTCCAGGTCGCCCCGCTCGATTCCGCCTGCTCGCGACGGATGGTGGCGAGCACCGAGGCCGCCTGCGGGCCGCCCATCACCGAGATGCGACTCGCCGGCCACATCCAGAGGAATCGAGGGGAGAAGGCACGGCCGGCCATGGAGTAATTGCCCGCGCCGAATGATCCGCCGACCACCACCGTCAGTTTCGGAACCCGGGCGCAGGCGACAGCGGTGACCATCTTCGCCCCGTGTTTGGCGATGCCCCCGGCCTCGTATTCGCGACCGACCATGAAGCCGGTGATGTTCTGAAGGAACAGCAGGGGGATCTTGCGCTGGTCGCACAGTTCGATGAAGTGCGCGCCCTTCTGGGCCGACTCGCTGAACAGCACCCCATTGTTGGCGACGATGCCCACCGGATGGCCGTGGATGTGAGCGAATCCGGTGACGAGGGTCTCGCCGTAGTTCTTCTTGAACTCGTGGAATTCGCTGCCGTCGACGATTCTCGCGATGATCTCGCGCGCGTCGTAGGGCGACTGCAGGTTCGTCGGCACGACGCCATAGAGCTCGAGCGGGTCGACCGTCGGTGGGAGCGGGTCGCGCAGATCGTACGGGCGGGGTGCCGCGGGCGGAAGGGTGCCGACGATGTCCCGCACGATTTCGAGCGCATGCTGGTCGTTGTCGGCGAGATGGTCCACCACGCCGGAGAGGCGGGCGTGGGTGTCTCCGCCGCCGAGGTCCTCCGCCGTGACGACCTCGCCGGTGGCCGCCTTCACGAGCGGAGGTCCGCCGAGGAAGATCGTGCCCTGGCTCCGCACGATCACGGTCTCGTCGCTCATCGCGGGCACATAGGCGCCGCCGGCGGTGCTCGAGCCGAGCACCGCGGCGATCTGCGGGATGCCGCGGGACGACATCCGCGCCTGGTTGTAGAAGATGCGGCCGAAGTCGTCGCGGTCGGGGAAGACCTCGTCCTGGCGAGGCAGGAAGGCGCCGCCGGAGTCGACGAGGTAGATGCAGGGAAGCCGGTTCTGCGCCGCGATCTCCTGCGCCCGGAGGTGTTTCTTCACCGTGAGCGGGTAGTAGGTGCCGCCCTTCACCGTGGCGTCGTTGCAGACGATCATGCAGTGTCGACCGTTGACCAGGCCGATGCCGGTGACCATGCCGGCCGACGGCGCTTCGTCGTCGTAGAGTCCCCAGGCGGCGAGCGGAGCGATCTCGAGAAAGGGGCTTCCGGGATCGAGAAGGTAGTCGATCCGATCCCGTGGCAGCAGCTTTCCGCGACCGGTGTGGCGCTCGCGCGCTCGTTCCGAGCCGCCGCGGGATGCTTCGGCCAGCCGGGCCCGCAATTCCGCCGCCAGCGCGCCCTGGGCCGCCGCATTCGCCTGGAACCCGGCACTCGACGCACGTGCAGTGCTGGACAGAGTCTCCATCGACCATTCCGTTTCAGTTAGCGGACGCTAATTGAAACAGGTTAGTGGCGACTAACTGGAAAGTCGAGCGCGGGGGTGTCGATGGTGGCTGAAGCGGACGAATTAGAATCGCGACGGGGGATCGGCCCCGCACAGCGACTGGGGAGGTCGACCGGATGTCAGCCAGGGGCCGCATACTGCTCGCCGCACCGCTGCTCGTGCTCGCCGTCACCCTGGCGGGGTGCTCGCCCGCCGCGCCCGCGCCGACTGCGGTGCCCGCATCCGCATCGGCATCAGCCAGCCCGGGCCGCACCGCGACGCCCGCACCGACTCCGAGCTACCGGCCCGACGGCACCGCGCAGGCGAACAAGGCCTGGTTCGATGCGGTCAACACGAAGCTCTTCGCAGCGAACGGCGGAGCGAACGGGCGGGCGATCATCGATTCACTGGTCTCCGCGGGCTTCGACAAAGCAGCGATGCAGGTGACGCCCGACAAGACGTCGATCAACGGGGGAGTCGACTCCATCCTCTTCTCGGTGAAGATCGGCGACTCCTGCCTGCTCGGCCAGCACGGCGGGGGCGGGTACAGCAGCGCGGTCGAAAAGGCGCTGTCGAGCGGGCTCTGCCTCATCGGCAAGACCCGCACGATCGACTGGTAGTGAACGGGTCCGACGCCGCGTGAGGGTGGTGAGTTGCGCGATCACGGAGGCGCGTTCGGAGTCTCGGGGCGGAGACCCTCGCAACACGCCGCTTGCAGTGCGCCGCTCCCGGCGTGTCGTCCCCCAATCCGCTGTCGGCCACGACCGGTCGGATCAGTGGAACCACGGCGTCCTCCGGAAGCAAGGGCTTCGGCGGCGGCGATCGCATCCAGGCGACCCTGGTGTTCGAAAAACTGTCCTGACCCGTGACTTCGATCGGCAGGACCCACCCGATCGGCCGATAGCGCGGCACGAAAGACCCGGCCCAGAATGGGCGGGCCGAGCGGCGCGGACAATTCTCGGGCGGTTCGGGTGGCGAAGGACAGCCACCTAAACTTGGCGTATGGCCGAATTCATTTACTCGATGGTCCGCGCCCGCAAAGCGGTCGGCGACAAGCTCATCCTCGACGACGTCACGATGTCGTTCTTCCCCGGCGCCAAGATCGGCGTCGTCGGGCCGAACGGAGCGGGCAAGTCCACGATCCTCAAGATCATGGCAGGCCTCGACACCCCGTCCAACGGCGAAGCGCGACTGAGCCCCGGCTACAGCGTCGGCATCCTGATGCAGGAGCCGGAGCTCGACGAGACCAAGACCGTGCTCGAGAACGTGCAGGAGGGTGTCGGCGAGATCAAGGCGAAGGTCGACCGTTTCAATGAGGTCTCGGCCGCCATGGCGGATCCGGATGCCGACTTCGACTCGCTGCTCGCCGAGATGGGCGTTCTGCAGGAGGCCATCGATGCCGCCGACGCGTGGGACCTCGACTCCCAGCTCGAGCAGGCGATGGATGCCCTGCGCACACCGCCCGGGGATGCCACCGTCGCGAACCTGTCCGGTGGTGAGAAGCGCCGCGTCGCGCTCACCAAACTGCTGCTGCAGAAACCGGACCTGTTGCTTCTCGATGAGCCCACCAACCACCTCGATGCCGAGAGCGTCCTGTGGCTCGAGCAGCACCTCGCCCAGTACCACGGCGCCGTCCTCGCCGTCACTCACGACCGGTACTTCCTCGATCACGTGGCCGAATGGATCGCCGAGGTCGACCGCGGCCACCTCTACCCCTACGAGGGCAACTACTCGACCTACCTCGAGAAGAAGGGCGCGCGCCTCGAAGTGCAGGGCAAGAAGGACGCCAAGCTCGCGAAGCGCCTCTCGAGCGAGCTCGAGTGGGTGCGCAGCAACGCCAAGGGCCGCCAGGTCAAGTCGAAGGCGCGCCTCGCACGCTACGAAGAGATGGCGAGTGAGGCCGAGAAGACTCGCAAGCTCGATTTCGAAGAGCTGGTGATCCCGATCGGCCCGCGTCTCGGCGCCCAGGTGATCGACGCGAAGCGACTCGAGAAGGGCTTCGACGGCCGGGTGCTCATCGACGGCCTGAGCTTCACGCTTCCCCGCAACGGTATCGTCGGCGTCATCGGCCCGAACGGGGTGGGAAAGACCACGCTGTTCAAGACCATCACCGGGCTCGAGTCCCTCGACGGCGGCGACCTGAAGATCGGCGACACCGTCGACATCTCCTACGTCGACCAGGATCGCGGCGGCATCGACCCGACGAAGACGCTGTGGGAGGTCGTGTCCGACGGGCAGGACTACATCCAGGTGGGCAAGACCGAGATCCCGAGCCGCGGCTACGTCTCGCAGTTCGGCTTCAAAGGCCCCGACCAGCAGAAGAAGGCCGGCGTGCTCTCCGGTGGAGAGCGCAACCGCCTCAACCTCGCCCTCACGCTCAAGCAGGGCGGCAACCTGCTGCTGCTCGACGAACCGACGAACGACCTGGACGTCGAGACCCTCGGCAGCCTCGAGAACGCGCTGCTCGAGTTTCCCGGCTGCGCCGTGGTCATCACTCACGATCGGTGGTTCCTCGACCGCATCGCGACCCACATCCTCGCCTACGAGGGCACGGAAGAGAATCCGGGCAACTGGCACTGGTTCGAGGGCAACTTCGAATCCTACGAAGAGAACAAGATCGCGCGACTCGGACCGGATGCGGCGAAGCCGAACCGCTCCGCGTACCGCAAACTCACCAGGGACTGACGCCCGTGGCGCGGCTGCACATCCCGACGGTGCTGCGCTGGGGAGACCTCGACGCCTACGGGCACGTGAACAACGTCGAGATCCTGCGGCTGCTCGAAGAGGCACGCGTTCAGGCACTGTGGATGCCCGATGACGAGGCGGAGCGCCCGGGCACGCCGCCGAGCGCGGTGCTGGATGCCCGGCTCGGGTCGCCGACGCTGAGCATCATCGCGCGCACCGAGATCGAGTATCTCGCCACCATCGACTACCGTCGCAGCCCCCTCGACATCCAGGTCTGGATCGGTCGTCTCGGGGGAGCGGATATCGACGTCTGCTACGAGATCCGGTCGCCGATCGGCGCCGAACCCGCCGAGCTGTACGCCCGGGCCACCACCCGGGTGGTGCTGTGCGACTCTCAGACGATGAGCCCCCGACGACTTTCCGCCGAGGAACGAGCGGCGTGGAAACCCTACGTCGAAGACCCGCTGGTCTTCAGCCGACGCTGAAGTCTGCGGCGGATACCGCGCTATTTCGGATTCTGGGTGAACGAACCCGTCCAGATCGCCCGCGCGCCGGACTCGCCGATCTGCACCACCGTGATCACCGAGCCGACGGCGAGCACGACGACGATAATCGCGAGTGCGACGGTGATGACGAGTCGCGCGGTCGTGCCGGGAACCCGGGCGGCGAACTTCGCATCCGGGGCCGTGACGAAGCGGAACCAGAACCACTGGATCGCGGCGAAGAGGAATGTCGCTGCGGCCCACGGAAGCAGGGTCTTGCCGATCGCCGCATGGGCCGCGACGAGATCGGTGCGACCCACTCGCGCCTGCAGCCATTCGCCGGCTTCCGTGGTGATCGGTACGGAGATCAACGCCGCGAGAGCGATGATCGGCGTCACAACTCCGAGCCGGCGGCGGGCGGCGGGCCAGAATGCGGCCAGGACAGTGCAGAGCGCCGCAAGGGGCACGACGATGACGACGAAATGCACGAGCAGCACGTGGACGGGCAGCCCGTTGAATTCGAAGTCCATCAGGCGGTGACCACCGAATCCCCGGAGACCTTCACCGCGATGGCGGTGAGGCCGGTCTGCGCCGGACCGTTGAGGACCGCGCCGGTCTCCGCATTGAATTTGGATCCGTGGCAGGGGCAGTCGAATTCCTTCGCCGCAGCGCCCACCGTGCAACCCTGGTGGGTGCAGATGGCGCTGAAGCACATCACGGTGCCGGCGGTGGGCTGGGAGAGCAACACCGGCGCATCCCCGATCTTGGCCGATTTCGTGCCGCCGACCGGAATGTCGGCCACCTTTGCCACCTCGGTGCCGGCAGCGATCTTGGACGTCGGGGATCCGGAACCGGACCCGCCTGCGGATCCGCCGGTCGCGGGCGAACTGCATGCCGCGAGAGCGAGAGCGCCCGCTCCGACGACGGTGGCGCTGCCGGCGCTGATCAGGGCGCGACGGGTGAGAGACGGTGATGCAGTCATGAGCTGATTCCTCCGGGGGATGAGTGGAGAGCGACGTGAAAAGCCTGTCACCTGAATGCACGAATGCGAGCCCGATTCGGTTCAATTCGGCTGGGAATGAACCGAGAGGGCTCGGACTACGTTGTAACCAGCAGGAGGGTGACGATGGTCGACGAACAGGCGCAACTGCTACGCACGCTTCATGACGAGCACGCGCCCGCTCTCTGGCGATATGTGGTCTGGCTCACCGGTGACCGACACTTCGCCGAAGACGTCGTGCAGGAGACCCTGATGCGGGCCTGGCGTCGCCCGCAGGTACTGGACCAGAGTGATCACTCGGCGCGCTCGTGGCTGTTCACTGTGGCGCGCAACCTCGTGATCGACGACCGGCGAAGCGCCCACACGCGGCACGAGATCGCCTCGGAACAGCTCCCCGAACGCCCGGCCGATGACGACACCGATGCGCTGCTGGATGCCTGGCTGGTCTCGGATGCCCTGACAACCCTGTCGACGGATCACCGGCTCGTTGTGATTCACGCGTACTACCTCGGACTGTCGACCGCGGAGACAGCCCGGGCGCTGGAGATCCCGGAGGGCACCGTCAAGTCGCGGCTGCACTACGCGCTCCGCGCCCTCCGGCTGGCCCTGCAGGAACGAGGGGTGACCCAATGACGACCGATGCCTACTCCGACTGGGATGCCGCCTATGTGCTCGGCGCACTGGCCGCAACTGACCGGCGCGAGTTCGAACGCCACCTGGCAGGCTGTGCCGAATGCTCTGCCGCTGTCGCGGAGCTCGCCGGGCTTCCTGGCCTGCTCGCCAAGGTTCCGGTCGCCGAGGTCGAGATGAGCGAGAGGCCTCCGCTCCCCGTTCCGCAGACGCTTCTTCCGCGGTTGGTGCGGTCCGTCGCGCGCCGCCGTCGTCGATCGCGCGCTCTCGTCGTCGGCAGCATCTTCGCTGCCGCTGCCGCTGCCGCTGCTGCCGCAGCCGCGATCGTCCTCGCGGTTCCTCTCATCCTCCCCACGCCTCAAGTTGTCACCCCCACGGGCACCGCGTCTGTGACATCCGTCGTGCTCACGCCGGTGGTATCGAGTCCGCTGCATGCCGACGTGAAACTGGTGCCGGAGGGCTGGGGCACGCGCCTCGAAATGAACTGCCGGTACGACGCCACGGCGAGCACCCCACCCGGGTACAGCACGGGCGAGGGCGCGGGCTATGCCATGTTCGTGACGGATGCGGCCGGCCGGTCCATGCAGGTGGCGACTTGGACGGCCACCCCGGGCAGCATCGTCGAACCCTCTGGCACCACGAGCCTCGCGGTCGCCGACATCAGCTCGGTCGACATCCGATCGGGTTCGGATGGGCGGGTACTGCTTTCGGGGAGGCCCTGAGGCTGCCATCGACATCCGGTTCTGGGTCGGGGAGGCATACTGGCAGCATGACCGATGCGGATGGGATCAGCCCCGATCTCCGGGAGATGCTCGCGGCGACGATCGCCAGGCTGGAGGGCATGGCCATCGGCGACGAGGCGATCGCCACCCTGCGTCCGGCACGTCGCATCGGCTTCATCCCGCGGCCGGCGGTGATGGACGGCGTTGGCCGCGCCTGGCGGCTCGGCGTGCTGCTTCTCGACCGGGACCGCCGGCTGTTCGCCGTCGGGGGAATCACCCGCGCCATCGAGCTGACCCACGAGACCGTGTACATGAACGCCGAAGCGCTGCATCGCCGGGAGCTTCGGGTCGCCGCAACCCGCGGTGGTTTCGCGCTCGGCGATACCGTGAACTTCGACGTGACGGAGATCGCCCTGGATGCCGCGAGCCTGCGGGCCGAGACCGGACCGCTGTCGCTGCGCGGTGACACGGTCATGGTGCGCTGGGTGGCCGGTGAGGGCGACCAGGGCCTTGCGAACCTCGAGTCCTATCTCGCGGAACGCACGAGCATCCTCGCCGGGGACTGAAAGGCCTCAGTCGCGTCGCGGTACCCGCACCATGCCCTCTTGGGCGACGCTCGCGAGAAGTACGCCGTCGCGACTGAAGATGCGCCCGAGCGAGAGCCCGCGACCGCCGGTGGCGTTGGGGGACTCCTGCACGTAGAGCATCCACTCGTCCACCCGTCCGAAGCGGTGGAACCACATCGCGTGGTCGAGACTGGCCGCCTTGAGACCGGGAGTCGACCAGGCGACTCCGTGACGACGGAAGATCGGTTCGAGGATCGAATAGTCGCTCGCGTACGCGAGAGCGGCGCGATGAAGGTCGGGGTCATCCGGTAGTCGGCCGGTGGCCTTCAGCCACACGGCCTGGTGGGCCACATGCGGACCGTCGACGGTGAGGAACACGGGGGAGGGCACGTGGCGCATGTCGAACGGGCGGCCCTCCGCCCACTGCTTGGCGATCGGATGGTCCACGGCACCGAGCACCTCGGCCGCGGTCGGCAGATCCTCCGGCTGCGGCAGATCCGTCGGCATCTCCACCTGGTGTTCGAGACCGTCGTCGGAATCCTGGAACGACGCGATCATCGAGAGGATCGGCAGCCCGCCCTGGTAGGCCTGCGTGCGTCGCGTCGAGAATGATCGGCCGTCGTGGATGCGGTCGACCGAGAAGGTGATCGGGAGCTCGATGTTGCCCGGCCGGAGGAAGTAGCCGTGAAGCGAATGCACGGTGCGCCCCTCAGAGAGGGTGCGCTGGGCGGCCACCAGCGACTGGGCGAGCACCTGACCGCCGAAGACGCGGCCGAGGGCCGACCACTGGCTCTCGCCGATGAAGATGTCTTCACTCGTGCGAGCGTGGGTATCGGTGAGATCGAGTGCCGAGAGCAGGTCGACGAGTGGGTCGGTCATGGTCTTCTCCCGTGGTCCGGCGGTCACGGGGCAGCGAGATCCCCGGCGCTCCTATAGTTTAGAGAGCAGATGAGCCAGACATTCTCCCTTGTTGACTCCCTCTCCCTCGGCGACCTGCAGGTATTCCTCAGTCGTGCCCAGCGCGTGGAGGATGGTTCGGTGCGCCTGATTGCGGGGCAGGGGGTGCTCGCGGTCTATGTCGCGATACTCGTTCCGGCCGGGCTGCTCGACGAGAGCCCGACGGTGCTCGGGCTGCGCACCTTCGCCCTGAGCGCGGGGGATGACGCGGCGCCGGACTCCTTCGACGCGGTGGTTCCGGTGCGTTCGCTGCTCGAACGACTCAATCGGCTTCAGGGGGAGATCGTCGACCCGACCGCTCCCGTCACCGTGAACCTGCCCATGCAGGTGAACACCGTCACCTGGGCCGCGATCTCGCCGCCCCGGGGCGGGTGGAAAGCCCTCGAGTCGGTGGAGGCATCCGTGCTCGAAGCCGTTGCGAAATCGGGCATCGACGAGGTCGCCGCCGCGATTCCGACCGGCACCGGCGAGCAGATCGTGCAGCGGGTGCGCTCAGAGGTCTGGGGCCACCCGATCCCCGGATTCGAATACGTGCCGGCCGGAGCGGCATTCGCCGGACTGTCCCTCGGCTTCCTCGGCGGATCGGCCCCCGTGAAGATCTACGAGACCGGTCCCTGGACCCGACTCACCTCCGACCGGGGTCACGTGCTGGTCAAGCGCCGCGCGTGGAGCCTGCAGCGCTGATCGGCCCGAATGCCGGGAGAGAGATGCGCGGCCTGGACGAGCCGGACCATCGTGGCCGGTCCGGCCTCGACCGTGTCGGGATCGACCTGGCCGGCAATCCCGACATCACGGTCACGGCCGTCGAGCTCCTCGCTTCTGGCTGGCACATGCTGAGGAAGAGCACTTTCGAGCATCGCCACGCGGATGGCTCGGTGACGACCGAGCAGCGCGATCGCCGACGCGAAGACCATCAGGCTGTTGCAGTGGGCCGCACTCAACGGACCGTTCCGTCGGCCCGGGGAACTCAGCCCGTTCGAGTGAGGGCGACGATCGGGATGACCCGATCCGTCTTCCGCTGGTATTCGGCGAAACCGGGGTTCGTGCTGCTGAACTTCGCGTAGAGGCGTTCCCGCAGCTCTCCCGTGACCTGCTCTGCCGTGGCGGTGTAGCTCTCGATCCCGTCGTCGGTCGCTGCTTCCACAGAGACTGTCGGATGTGCGACGAGATTGTGGAACCAGGCCGGATTGGTCGGGGAGCCGGCCTTGGACGCGATCACGTAGCTCGTGTCGCCCTCGGCGAAATACATCATGGGGGCGACGCGGCGTGCGCCGGACTTCGCGCCCGTCGTCGTGAGGAGCAGCAGGTGCGCTCCGGTGAACGGTCCTCCGACGACTCCGTCGTTGGCGCGGAACTCGGCGATGATCCGGTCGTTGAAATCAGTCATGGTGCCATTGTGCCCGCTCAGAGCGCGCGGGAGACGGCGCGGCCCGCCACCCGACCCGAGAACAGGCACCCACCGAGGAAGGTCCCTTCGAGGGAGCGGTAGCCGTGCATCCCTCCACCGCCGAATCCGCTCGCCTCGCCGGCCGCATACAGGCCCGGGATCGGCTCGCCGTTCGCGGTGAGCGCGCGGCCGTCGAGATCCGTCTCGATGCCCCCGAGGCTCTTGCGGGTGAGGATATGCAACTTCACCGCGATGAGCGGCCCGGCCTTCGGATCGAGAATGCGGTGCGGCGTAGCCACCCGGATGAGTTTGTCGCCCCGATACCGACGCGCCTGCCTGAGGGCGTTGACCTGCGCATCCTTTGAGAAGTCGTTGGCCAGCTCGCGGTCGCGGCCCTCGATCTCCTGCCGCACCCTTGCCGCGTCGATCGCCACCTCCGGGCTGAGCTTCTGCATGCCGGCCAGCAGCTCGTCGAGGGTGTCCGCCACGACGAAGTCGGGTCCCTTCCGCTTGAATGCCTCGACCGGCCCCGGTGCCCCCGGCTGCAGCCGCTTGGCGAGGAGGCGATAGTCCCGGTTCGTGAAGTCGGGGTTCTGTTCGCTGCCCGAGAGCGCGAACTCCTTTTCGATGATCTTCTGCGTCAGCACGAACCAACTGTGGTCATGGCCGGTCGCGACGATGTGCTCGAGGGTGCCGAGGGTGTCGAAGCCGGGGAACAGTGGCACCGGCAGGCGATGGCCGGTGGCATCCAGCCAGAGCGACGACGGCCCGGGGAGGATGCGGATGCCGTGGCGCTCCCACACCGGCGCGTAGTTCTCGACCCCCTCCACGTAGTGCCACATGCGGTCGCCGTTGATGAGGTGCGCGCCGGCTTTCTCGGTGATCCCGAGCATGCGGCCGTCCACGTGCGCGGGAACTCCCGAGAGCATCTTCTGTGGTGGCGTGCCCATTCGCGTCGGCCACTGCTGGCGCACGAGGTCGTGGTTGCCGCCGATGCCGCCGCTCGTCACGATGACCGCAGAGGCACGCAGTTCGAAGTCGGCGACCACCTCACGGTTCGAGGGGGCGCCGCGTTCCGCGGCATCCGCAGCGAGCACGGCGCCGCGCACCCCGACGACCGACCCCTCGTCGACGATGAGTTCGTCGACCCGGTGGCGGAATGCCAGGGTGACCAGTCCGCTGTCGACTCCCGCACGAACGCGGCGTACGAAGGGGGCGAGCACCCCGGGGCCGGTACCCCAGGTGATGTGGAATCTCGGCACCGAGTTGCCGTGTTCGAGGGCCGTGTAGCCACCACGTTCGGCCCAGCCCACCACCGGGAAAAACCGCACGCCTTGCTCACGCAGCCAGGCCCGTTTCTCTCCGGAGGCGAAGTCGAGATACGCCTCGGCCCACTTCCGGGGCCAGGCGTCTTCGTCGCGGTCGAATCCGGCAGTCGCCATCCAGTCCTGCCGCGCGAGTTCGAGTGAGTCACGCACACCGAGGCGGCGTTGTTCGGGGGAGTCGATGAGGAAGATTCCGCCGAATGACCACCAGGCCTGCCCGCCGAAGCTCGCCTCGGGCTCTTGCTCGAGAATCGTGACCCGTTTGCCGGCGTCGACGAGTTCGGCCGCGGCGACGAGGCCGGCCAGGCCGGCGCCGACGATCAGAACATCAGTGGTGGATGGGTCGGGCATCCGGTGGCTCCTTCGTCACGGTGTTCTCGCGGTGCGCGTGGTGCAACGCTATCGGTACCCGAGATCAGTTCTACTCCTTCGTGATCGTTGTCACGGCGTCGAACCAGAAGTGGGGAACGGGGCCGCCCCGCCACTGGGTCACCGCACCGGAGTAGAAGGCCGGAAAGCTCGCGAGGGTGGCCACGATGCCGATGGCGACGATCGACAGCGTGGCGATCACCACGATGCGGCGCGCACGCTCGACCCTCGTTGCGCGGGCAGTCAGGACGGCGGCGACGATGACGATGGCGGCGAGCAGGAGCAGCACCCATCGCTGCGGGTGGAAGTTCACCAGGAGACAGACCGGCCGTGCGGTGGTGGGCAGGCCGTCGGCGTCGATGAAACCACCACTGCTGTCGACGCCTCCCGGGCAGATGCCGGCACTCGCCGTGCTCAGCGCGGCGTAGAGCAGGCTTGTGAAGAGCGCCGCGACCACGAGGCGTCCCAGCCCGACCGTTGGCGCTTCGGGTGCGGGGGCCAATACGGGAGGGGTGCCGTTCGCAGGAAAGGTCTTCGCCGATCTCATGGTCACTCCTTCGTGAGCCCCAGCATCGCAGAATCCAGACGCGAGGAACAGTCGCACAATCGCATTCGGGCCGTCGGGTGTGCACCGAGCACACTCCGGCTCGACAAGACGAGGTGCCGAAGGGCCGCTGGGCCGGATCCGCCGCCGTCAGGCCCGCAGGCCCGCCCGGGCCATCGCCTCGAGAATCTGACCGGTGCCGGCCGAATGACCGCTGTGGGGGGTCGAGTTGATGAGTCCGAAGGTGGCGTGCGCCTTCACGCGCAGGGCGGCGGCGGGAGTCTCGGGGTCGAGCCGCGCAAGCACCCCGACCCAGAGCTCGACATAGTTGCGCTGAAGAGCACGAACCTGGTGCTGGTCGGCGGGGGCGAGGCTCTCCAGGTCGCGATCCTGCACGCGGATGACATCGGCGTTCGCCAGCGCGAACGCGACGTGGAACGCGATGAGCTCGTGAAGGGTGAGGGTGGCATCCGAGCCGCGTTCGATCACGGTCGTGCCGCCGTCGAAAAGCCCCTGGCTCACGTCGATGAGCAGTGCGGCCAGCACGGACTGCTTGCCCGGGAAGTGCCGGTAGACGGCCGGCCCGCTGACTCCGGCAGCGGAACCCAGATCCTCCATCGAGACTCGATCGAAGCCGCGCTCGGCGAACAGTCGGGCGGCGGAGTCGAGCAGAGCCGTGCGGCGGTCGGCCTTGGCGCGAGCCCGGGGGGTCTCGCGAGAGTCGGTTTCGACAGTCATCCGAGCCCTCCGATCGTGTGGATTCACACTCTAGTGTGGACAATCCAGTTAGTCATCACTAACCTGATTGAGTTAGTCAGGACTTACTGAAGCGCGCGCCCGAACTGTCGACGGAGACACCATGCACTTTGACCTCACCGATGACCAGCAGCGAGTGAGTGACCTCGTGCGAGACTTCGCCGACCGGGTGGTTGCACCGGTGGCGGCGAAGCACGACGCCGAGCACAGCTTTCCCTACGAGGTCGTCTCCCAGATGGCCGACCTCGGACTCTTCGGTCTGCCCTTCCCCACCGAACTCGGCGGCCAGGGTAAGGACTACTTCACCCTGTGCCTTGCTGTCGAACAGCTGGGCAGGGTCGACCAGAGTGTCGGGGTCACCCTCGAGGCCGGCGTGGGGCTCGGGGCGATGCCGGTGTTCCGCCGTGGCACCGACGCGCAGCGCGAGGAGTGGATGCCCCAACTCGCGAGCGGCCGAGCGCTCGCCGGATTCGGACTCACTGAAGCCGACGCCGGATCGGATGCCGCGGGTACCAAGACCACCGCTGAACTCGTCGACGGGGAATGGGTGATCAACGGCACCAAGCAATTCATCACCAACTCCGGCACCGACATCACGCGGCTGGTGACGATCACCGCGGTGACGGGTGAATCCACGCGGGAAGACGGATCGATCAAGAAGGAACTCTCTGCGATCCTCGTGCCGACACCGATCGCCGGATTCACCGTAGAGCCGGGCTACGACAAGGTGGGATGGCACGCGAGCGACACGCATCCGCTCACCCTCCGCAACGTGCGCGTGCCGGAAGCGAATCTGCTCGGCGAGCGGGGTCGCGGTTTCGCCAACTTCGTGCAGACCCTCGATGAGGGCCGCATCGCTGTGGCCGCTCTCGCGACCGGCGCCGCGCAGGGCTGTCTCGATGAATCGTTGCGTTACGCCAAGTCGCGCAATGTCTTCGGGCGCAGCATCGGGTCCAACCAGTCCATCTCGTTCAAGATCGCGCGAATGCAGGCGCGTGCCCACACGGCCCGCCTCGCGTACTACGACGCCGCGCGCCGTATGCTCGCCGGGAGGCCGTTCAAAGCGCAGGCCTCGATCGCGAAGATGGTGGCGGGGGAGGCGGCGATGGACAACGCGCGCGACGCCACCCAGATCTTCGGCGGATACGGGTTCCTCAACGAGAATCCGGTCGCGAGGCAGTACCGTGACTCCAAGATCCTCGAAATCGGCGAAGGGACCACCGAAGTGCAGCTCATGGTGATCGCGCGAGACCTCGGGTTCTCCGACTGATGGATGTTGCTCACCGGGACATCCTGCAGCGCGGGCTCTGGTTCGAGGAATTCGAGCTCGGCGCCCGCTACCTTCACCGCCCGGGACGCACCGTCAGCGAAGCCGATAATGTGCTTTTCACGACGCTCACCATGAACACGCAAGCGCTGCACCTCGATGCGGCGTTCGCCGCGACTCAGCCCTTCGGGCAACGATTGGTCAACTCGATGTTCACGCTCTCGACGATGGTGGGGAGCTCGGTGGCGCAACTCACCCAGGGCACACTGGTCGCGAACCTCGGGTTCGGCGACGTCACCTTTCCGGCGCCACTCTTTCTCGGGGACACCCTGTACAGCTCCACGGTCGTGGAGGAGAAGAGGCTGTCGAAGTCGCGCCCGGGTCAGGGCATCGTGGTGTTTCGTCACAGCGGCCAGAACCAGGATGATGTGGTCGTGGCGACGGCGGTACGCTCCACGCTGGTCTGGTGCGAGGGAGCGTCGTGACCTTCGACCTCGGCCCCGCACTGCTGTTCTGCCCGGCCGACCGTCCGGATCGCTTTGACAAGGCGGCGGAGCGGGCGGATGCCGTGATCCTCGACCTCGAGGATGCCGTGGCCCCCGGCGACAAGGCGGCCGCCCGCGAGGCGCTCGTGGCCCACCCGCTCGATGCGGCAACCACGATCGTTCGCGTGAACGCGGTGGACTCCGGATACTTCGATGACGACCTCGCCGCGCTCGCCCGCACCGGCTATCGCCGGGTGATGCTCGCGAAGACCGAGACGGTAGTCCAGGTGGATCGGCTCGACGGGTTCGAGGTCATCGCCCTGTGCGAGACGGCGGCCGGCATCGTGAATGTCGCATCGATTGCGGCCGCGCCTTCGGTGGTCGCGCTGATGTGGGGCGCAGAGGACCTCCTGGCCTCCCTGGGGGGCACCTCGAGTCGCGATGACGACGGACGCTATCGCGCCGTCGCCGTGCATGCCCGTTCGAGCGTGCTTCTCGCAGCGGGTGCCGCGGGCAAAGCCGCGATCGACTCGGTATACGTCGATATCCCCGACCTTCCCGGTCTGGAACGGGAGGCGCAGGATGCCCGGGCGAGCGGATTCTCGGCCACCGCGTGCATCCATCCGAGCCAGGTGTCGGCGATCCGGACCGCCTATCTCCCGTCACCGGAGGAAGTCGCCTCCGCTACCGCGATGCTCTTGGCGGCCGAGGGGGAGCGTGGCGTCTTCCGCTTCGACGGACGGATGGTCGACGAGCCTGTCCTGCGACACGCGCGAGCGGTCCTGGCGCGCGGGACTGGACAGCCTCAGCAGCCTTAGCGGCCGAAGGCGGTCGCGGCCGGGCAGTCGAAGGGGTCGCCGCCGGCCGCAAGTCCGACGCGGTTGAGGTAACGCACCACGATGGCGTAGGACGCGCGGAGCGACGTCTCCGTGTAGGGGATGGCGTGAGCCTCGCAGTACTCGCGGGCGATCTCGCGTGCCTTCTTCAGGTGCGGGCGCGGCATGTTGGGGAACAGGTGGTGCTCGACCTGGTGGTTGAGCCCGCCCATGAAGGTATCCATCGCCCAGTTGCCGCGGATGTTGCGCGAGGTGAGCACCTGGCGCCGGAGGAAGTCGACGGTCGAGTCGTGGGGGAGCACGGGCATCCCCTTGTGGTTGGGCGCGAAGGATGCGCCCATGTACACGCCGAAGACGGCCAGCTGCACGCCGATGAAGGCGAAGGCCATGCCGGGCGAAAGCAGCAGGAAGATGGCCACGACGTAGAGGGCGATACGGGGAACGAGCATGGAGATCTCGAGCGCCCGACGATCGACCTTCGCGCGACCGAACACCGTGCGGAAGCCGGCGATGTGCAGGTTAACACCCTCGAAGATCAGAATCGGAAAGAACAGGTAGCCCTGGCGGCGGGTGAACCAGCCATAGAGTCCGCCGGCCTTCGCCGCATCCTCGGGCACGAACGAGACGAAGTCCCGCTCGATGTCGGGATCCTTGCCGATGATGTTGGGGTTCGCGTGGTGGCGGCTGTGCTTGGTCATCCACCACGAGTAGCTGATGCCGACGAAGAGGTTGGCGATCAGTCGTCCGGCGAGGTCGTTGGCTTTGCCCGACTCGAAGACCTGGCGGTGGGATGCCTCGTGCGCGAGAAAGGCGAACTGGGTGAGGATCAGCCCGAGCGCCGCGGCGAGCAGCAGTTGGAACCAGGATTCGCCGAGCAAGACCATGCCGGTGACGGTGGCAGCGAGTGCCCCGAGAAGAGCGGCGAACATTCCGTAGTAGAAGCCCCGGCTGCGCTGAAGGAGGCCGGCGTCCCGGACGGTTCGAAGAAGCGCCGAGTACTCGGTCGTCGGATTCGACCGGTCGCCGCGCGGCTTCGTCTTGGTGAAGGTGACGACGGGAGTGCTGGTGGTCGTGCTCATGCTGAGCCTCGCTCTGGTGGGTGGTCGGTGGGGCGACCGGAATCCAGGGCAACCTGCATCCACGGTAACGGGTAGTTCGGAACTGACCGCTATGCAGGTGGGATGATCGGAGCGGACTCCCAGTCGTCGGTCAGGCTTCGCCGCTGGTCGAGTGCCTGCAAGGAGCGGGCGCGGACCGAGGCCGTGCCCCGGTGATCTCGATACGTTGGCCGGGGCTCGCTACTCGATCGGCGGACGTCACTCCTCGAAGGTGTTGACCATCGCGTGCGCCGCCCGGTCGAGGTACCCCCAGAGCATGGCGTCATCGAGCGGGGAGAGGTGGAGCCCGTCGACGGCGGCGCGCATGTGGTGCAGCCAGCGGTCGCGGGCATCCGGGTTCACCTTGAACGGCAGATGCCGCGCGCGAAGCCGCGGGTGCCCGCGCTGCTCGGAATACGTGCCCGGTCCGCCCCAGTACTGCTCGAGGAAGCCGGTGAGGCGCTGGATCGCGCCCTCGAGCGCTGGCTGCTCCGGATACATCGGCATCAGCACCTCGTCGGTGCGGATGCCATCGTAAAACGCGCGCACGAGCTGCTCGAATGCGGCCCGCCCACCGATCTTCTCGTAGAAGCTGCCCATCGCGGCCTCGCCGTGTTCGCTCACGCGAAGCGTCACCGGGTTGATCTGCCCGCCGGGGATGCCGGGAATCTCGGTGCTCATGAGCGCGGCTTCCTCAGTGATTTCGGATCCGCTGTCGTTGCAATCGGATTCGGGGCCGTGCGTGGCGGGCGTGCCCCCTTGACGCTCTCCGCGCCCTCGAACCCGCTCAGCACGATGCTGTTGAGGGCCGGCAGCCTGATGCCCATGGCGTCAAGTCCGGACTTGAGCCGTGCGCGCAGGTCGCGAGCGACGTCGTCCTTGGTTCCTGGTCGCGTCTTCACGACCAGCCTGATCACGATCGCCTCGGCCGAGATCGACTCGATGCCCCAGATCTCGGGCTTCTCGAGGATGCGGCTGCGCCACTTGAGGTCGGCGGCCATCTGTGTCGCGATCCCGAGCATGCGATCCTGCACGGCCGCGACATCCGCGTCGTAGGGCACCGCGAGGTCGATGATGACCCGGGACCAACCCTGCGACATGTTTCCCACCCGGATGATCTCACCGTTGCGCACGAACCACACGGTGCCGTTGACGTCGCGGATCTGCGTGATGCGGATGCCGACGGTCTCGACGACCCCGGTCGCGGGACCGAGGTCCACCACATCCCCGACGCCCAATTGGTCTTCGGCCACCATGAACAGGCCGTTGAGCACGTCCTTGACGATGTTCTGCGCGCCGAAGCCGAGGCCGGCGCCGAGGGCCGCGGTGATGAGAGCGAACGACCCGAGGATGTTGGGGTTGATGGCGGTGATCACCGAGAGCCCGGCCACGATGACGAGCACGACGGCCACGATGTTGTTGAGCACACTGCCGAGGGTGCGCGTGCGCTGGACCACTCTCACCGCGCTGAGCGGGGAGGTGCTGAGTGCCTGGGTGTCTTCCACGTTCTGGCGCTTTTTCACGCCGGTGACGATGCGCTTGACCACGCGGTCGATCACGAACCGGAGCACAACGCGCAACACGACAGCCACGACGATGATCACGATCACCTGCACGAGTGTCATCTCGTAGATGGACTTGACGGTCGCCCAGAAGGCGGTCCATCCGTCGATCGCTACCGCAGTCACCATGGTCACCGAGTTTACCGGCGACCGGTTGTGCGCTCCCTCCGCGGGCGGGTCAGGCGTCCCGTCGCTTCAGCAGAACGCCGGCGAGGATGCCGAACAGCACGACCCAGGCCACAAGGACGAGGAGCCCCTGAGTGGGATCCAGCACGATCACATCGGGCACTTTCGGCGCCGGCGTTGCGGTGTAGCTGTACATCCGCGCCCCGGCGCTGCTGGGCAGGAATTCGAAGAGGTTCTGCACCCAGGCCGCCCGGGTCACCGCGGCGAAGATCTGCAACACGATCGGAGCCACGAAGATCAGGCCGAGTGCGGCCGAGATCCCCGCCGCACTGTTGCGCACGGCCGCACCGAGGAACAGGGCGACGAGACCGATGAGGGCCAGGAATGCCGCCCCTCCGACGATCGCACCCCAGGCCCTGCCGTCGGACAGGTCGAGGGTCAGCCCTTTTCCGGTGAGCATCCCCTGCGCGAGCAGCGCCGCGACCACGATGCTCACGAGGGAGATCACGAAGCTCACAACCGAGAACACGACGGCCTTGGAGATGAGCGCGGGAATCCGCTTCGGAACCGCGGCGAGGGTGGAGCGGATCATCCCGGTGCCGTACTCGCCCGTGATGACGAGCGCTCCGAGAACGGAGACGACGAGCTGGCTGAAAGCGATGCCGATGGTGGAGAACTGCACCCAGTAGCCCTGGTCGATCGCGGCCGTCGATGCTCCCTGTGGCTGGAACGAGACGGCCAGGAGCACTCCGAGGCCGATATTGATGAGGATGATGATGCCGTAGCACCACATCGTGGAGCGGAGGGAGGAGAGTTTGATCCACTCCGAGAGCAGCAGTCCTCGAAAGCTGAGTCCCGATCCGTGAGCGACGTAGGCCTGGGTGGTGGTCATCGTGGGGTTCCTCCGGCGTGGTATTCGACCTCGTCCTTGGTGAGGGCGAGGTAGGCGTCTTCGAGCGAGCCGGCCTGCGGCGAGAGTTCGTGGAGCACGACGCCGTTCTTGGCAGCGAGCTCTCCGATCTGCGCGGAGGAAAGCCCCGTGACCTGCATGAGCTGTGGTTCGCGGTGGGTGATCGAGATGTCGGGCGCGGAGAGAAGTGCACCGAAGCGCTCCGCGTCCGGTGTGCGCACCAGCACGGCGGTTCCCGTGGCGAGCGCGAGGATCTCTCCCACCGGCGCATCCGCGATGATCCGTCCGCGCCCCAGAACGATGATGTGGTCGGCGGTCTGCGCCATCTCGCTCATCAGGTGCGAGGAGAGGAAGATGGTGCGGCCCTCCGAGGCCAGGAACCGGGCGAGGTTGCGCACCCAGATCACTCCCTCTGGGTCGAGACCGTTGACCGGCTCGTCGAGGATGAGCGTCGCCGGGTCGCCGAGAAGGGCGGCGGCGATGCCGAGCCGCTGCCCCATGCCGAGCGAGAAGCCGCCGACGCGTTTGCGGGCGACGGGATCGAGACCGGTGAGGCCGATCACCTCATCCACGCGCGCGCGTCCGATGCTGTGCGTGGCGGCGAGGGCGCGGAGATGGTTGATCGCCGACCGGCCGGTGTGCACGGCCTTGGCGTCGAGCAACACGCCGACCTCGCGGAGCGGCGCCTTCAGGTCGCTGTAGCTCTTCCCGTTGACCGTGACGGATCCGCTGGACGGACGGTCGAGACCGACTACGAGCCGCATGGTCGTCGACTTTCCCGCGCCATTCGGCCCGAGGAACCCCGTCACCAGCCCGGGTTTCACCGAGAACGTCACATCGTCCACGGCGGTCTTCGTGCCGTATCGCTTGGTCAGGCCGGTCGCTTCGATCACGAATTCATCCTCATGATTCAAGCCTAGCGAGGCCGTTTCCCGGGCGAATCATCCCTCCGGGGGATATTCGCCGCCCAGCACGACACGGGCCTGTGCGGTCATTCCGGGCCGACTTGCCAGCCCGGGATGACCGCACACGCCCGCAACGGCGGCCAATGCGGAAGCGGGCTACGCGTCTTTCGCCTGCACGGCCAACGCGCGCTCGACCCCGGCGAGGTTCTCCGTGACGAGTCGACGCAGCGCCGGGATGTCCGGGTTGGCGGCAAGCCACGCCGTCGTCGCATCGACGAGGGCGACGGATGCCAGCGGCGAGGGATACAGCCCGAAGACGATGTATTCCGCGATCTTGTAGGAGCGCGTGGCCCAGATGTCGGCGATCGCGGCGAAGTACGGCTCGATGAGCGACTCGAGTACCGAGGGATCGTTCACGTGCAGGTAGCCCATGGTCACGTTGCGCACTATCGAGTTGGGCAGGGCATCGCTGTCGACGAGGGAGTCGAAGGCGGCCCGCTTGGCCTCGGCTGTCGGGATCGTGGCGGATGCCCGTGCGGCCGCCTGCTGCCCGTTGGAGGTGTTGTCGGCGGCGAGGGCCGCGTCGATCTCCGACTGTCCGGCGGCACCGAGCAGCACGAGTCCCTCGAGGATCTCCCAACCGAGGTCGGTGTCGATCTCCAGGCCCTCGAGCGGCGCGGAGCCGTCCCGCAGCCCGGCGAGGGCCGCGGCATGCTCCGGCGTCGAGGCGTAGGCGGCGAAGAACTTGACGAACTGGAACTGCGCGTCGGAGCCGGGGGTCGCGTCCGTCGCGAGAGTCCACAGGGTGTCGCCGACCCGCGTCAGCGTCTCCGTGCGCCGCTCGGGAGCCACGTACTGCTTGGCGACGAGGCCGAGCTGGCTGAGCGTCGTGCGGATGGTCGTCGACTCGGTCTCGCTCGCGATGTTGCCGAGGGCCAGGCGCACGTAGTCGCTGGCGGCGCTCTCGCCGTCGCGGGTCGCATCCCAGGCTGCTCCCCAGACGATGGCCCGGGCGAGCGGGTTCTCGATGTGGGCGAGGTGGTCGATCGCCACGGCGAGCGAGTCGGCGTCGAGACGGATCTTCGCGTAGGCGAGGTCGTCGTCGTTGAGGAGCACGAGCGCCGGCTTGGTGGTGCCGACGAGCTCCGGCACCTCGGTGCGCGCGCCGTCGACGTCGAGTTCCACCCGGTGGGTGCGCACGAGCGATCCATCGAAGAGGTCGTAGTAGCCGACGGCCAGGCGGTGTGGACGGATGGTCGGGTAGTCGGCCGCGGCCGTCTGCACGATCGCGAACGAGGTGATGACCCCCGTGGCATCCGTCTCGATCTCCGGTGTCAGTGTGTTGACACCCGCGGTCTCGAGCCAGAGCGCGGACCAACCGCTGAGGTCACGGCCGCTGGTGATCTCGAGCTCCGCGAGCAGGTCGCCGAGCTCGGTGTTGCCGAACTCGTGCTTGGCGAAATAGGCGGCGACTCCGGCGAAGAAAGCGTCGATCCCGACCCACGCCACGAGCTGCTTGAGCACAGAGCCGCCCTTGGCGTAGGTGATGCCGTCGAAGTTCACCTGCACGGCCTCGAGGTCCTCGATGGTCGCGACGACGGGATGCGTCGACGGCAGCTGATCCTGGCGGTAGGCCCAGCTCTTCTCCATGGCCTGGAAGGTGGTCCACGCCTCGGTCCACTCGGTGGCCTCGGCTGTCGCGATGGTGGAGGCCCACTCCGCGAAGGACTCGTTGAGCCAGAGGTCGTTCCACCACTTCATGGTGACGAGGTCGCCGAACCACATGTGGGCGAGCTCGTGCAGGATCGTGACGACACGACGCTCCTTGATGGCGTCGGTCACCTTCGAGCGGAACACATAGGTCTCGGTGAAGGTGACCGCACCCGCGTTCTCCATCGCGCCGGCGTTGAACTCCGGCACGAAGAGCTGGTCGTACTTGGCGAAGGGGTAGGGGTACTGGAACTTCTCTTCGTAGTACGCGAAGCCCTGGCGGGTCTTCTCGAAGATGTAGTCGGCGTCGAGGTACTGGCTGAGCGACTTGCGCGAGAACAGGCCGAGCGGGATGACGCGTCCGCTGCTGCTCGTCAGTTCGGAGCGCACGACCTCGTAGGGGCCGGCGACGAGCGCGGTCACGTAGGAGGAGAGGATCGGGGTCGGCTCGAAGGTCCAGGTCGCGGAATCGCCGTCGACGACGGGTTCGGGGGTGGGCGAATTGCTGACGAGCTGCCAGGCGGCGGGCGCGGTCACGGTGAATCCGAACGTCGCCTTGAGGTCGGGCTGCTCGAAGACGGCGAAGACGCGCCGGGAGTCCGGAACCTCGAACTGCGTATACAGGTAGACCTCGTTGTCGACCGGGTCGACGAAGCGATGCAGTCCCTCGCCGGTGTTCGTGTACTCCGCGTCGGCGACGACGGTGAGGGTGTTCTCTGCCTCGAGACCGTCCAGCTGAATCCGGATGCCATCGCTTACCACAGCGGCGTCGAGCTCGGTGCCGTTGAGAGTGACGGAGTGCACCGTGCGCGTGATCGCGTCGATGAAGGTCGATGATCCCGCGGTGGCGTCGAAGGTGACGGTCGTGGTGCTGCGGAAGGTCTCCGGCCCCGTGGTGAGGTCGAGCGTCACGTCATAGTGATCGACGGAGACGAGCGACTTGCGCTCCTGGGCTTCGACGCGGGTGAGGTTCTCTCCAGGCAATTGCGGCTCCTTCGCTCAATGGATCGTGTCCAACGAAAGAGTCTAGTTGCGCCTATCAGGTGGTCGGCTGAAGCTCCCGGGCCGGCGCTTCGGCCGCGACGGCGCAGTCCGCGATGGCCTCGCCGAGAAGCTGCCGGAGACGGTCGTCCGGATCCTGCACGCACGCGTCCGCGATTCCCACGACGGCGGTGCGGATGATCGCGTCGCTCATCAGGGGGATCGACCGAGGGTTGACGGCTCCCGCTGCCGCCAGGAACTCTGCGGCCCAGGAGGAGGCTCCGGGGGTGAATTCCAGGGCACGACGGATGAGGGTGCGGCTCACACTCGCCGCGCTCTCGCCGAAGCCGGCCAGGAGTTCATCGCACCGCAGGAGTCCCGCTGCCAGGGCACGCTGGCGTCCCTCGCTCGCGATCGGCAGTGCGGCGCTCGCCGCGCGCGCAGCGAGACGGATGCCCGTGATCGTGCCAGCGCCGGTGAGGCCGATGACCGCTGGAATGAGGGTGACGAGGCGACCGCGCGCCGCGTCCGAGGTGCAGTCGTTCACCATGCGGGCGAGGGAGGCGAGCGCCGGATCGGTGCACGCGGGGTGGTCGCTCCAGGGCTCACCGGCCAGGTAGGAGGCGTACTCCATGAAGCAGGCACCGCGCCGCGGCGTGCGATGTTTGCCTCGGGACAGCACCGGAAGCAGGTCTGGAGTTGTGCGCATGAGGGCCTCCCACGACTGACGATTTCTGTCAGTCCAGTGTGCGCCTTCGGGCCCCGCTAATCCATACCCCGACCGTATTTTCAGGCGACTGAGGGTACGTTTCGGTTCATGACTGTTTCTCCACCCGCCCCGACCGCTGTCGACTTCTGGTTCGACCCCTCCTGCCCCTGGGCCTGGATGACGAGCCGGTGGCTCGACGAGGTGGCGGTGCTTCGCGACCTCGAGGTGACCTGGCACGTCATGAGCCTCGCCGTGCTCAACGAGGACGCCACCGATCTGTCCGAGCAGTATCGCGAATTCCTGCCGCGTGCACTGCGGTACACGCGCCTGGTCGCGGCGGTCACCGAATTGCACGGCCAATCCGCGGTAAAGCCCCTGTACGACGCGCTCGGGACGCGCATCCATCCCGGTGCCCGCACCGATGCCGACGCGATCATCGCCGAGGCTCTCGCGGAGGCAGGACTCCCCGCTTCGCTCGCGGCCCTCGCCGACACCGACGAATACGACCCGCAGATGCGGGCCTCCCATTTCGACGGGATCGAGAGGGTGGGCCAGGATGTCGGTACCCCGGTGATCGCGGTCGGTGGCTACGCCTTCTTCGGTCCGGTGCTCTCTCCCGCGCCGAAAGGCGAGCAGGCCGCGACACTGTGGGATGGCGTCGTCGCGCTGGCGAGCTACGACGGCTTCTTCGAGATCAAGCGCTCCCGCACGCGGGGGCCGGTCTTCGACTGAGCGCTCGATCAACGGTCCGATCGGACCGCCCCGGGGGAAGGTCTCGCGCCGGCCATGACAAAGGTCCCTAGCCCGGCCGGGAGGGAGGAGTTGACTCCAGCAATGGAGAAACTCGACTTCCGCAACGACCGCAAGGACCTGTACGCGCCCGGCGCGAAGGACTTCGGGGTCGTCGATGTCCCGTCATTCGAATTCCTGATGATCGAGGGTCACGGTGACCCGAACACGAGCCCCGACTACGTCGCAGCTGTCGAAGCGCTCTACAGCCTCTCCTACGCGGCCAAGTTCGCGTGCAAGCTAGAGCTCGGTCGCGACTACGGGGTGCTTCCCCTCGAGGGACTGTGGTGGGCCGATGACTTCGAGGCGTTCGTCACCCAAACCAAGGAGGCCTGGTCGTGGACCATGATGATCCGCCAGCCGGTTCCCCTGCCCGCCGCGACCTGGGACGGGGTGCGCGCCACGGCCGCACGGAAGCCGCTGTCGGCATTGCCCGCCGTTCGGCTCGAGACCTTCAATGAGGGCCAGTGCGTGCAGATCATGTACGTCGGTCGGTACAGCGCGGAGGGACCGACGATCCTCCGCCTTCACGAGTGGATCTCGGCCAACGGCTATAGCGAGGACGGCCACCACCACGAGATCTATCTCGGCGACCCCCGCCGGGCGAAACCGGAGAATCTCAGGACCGTGATCCGGCAGCCGATCCGTTCGGTGTGAACCGTGGTGCGCTGCCGGGCGCGGTGGCTCGACACTAGTGTTGCGAGCATGGCAAGCACCGTTTTCGAACGATCCGCACCCGACGCCCGCATCATCACAGACTCACTGGCGGATGCCCGGCTCGCGCCGTTCTGGCTCGACGACCTCGGCCGGCGAGAGTCTTACCCGCGCCACTCCGGCACTGTGCACTACGACCTCGCCGTGGTCGGTGGCGGCTACACCGGGCTGTGGACCGCGCTGCAGGCCGTCGAGCGGGATCCGGGCACGCGCGTCATCGTGCTCGAGGCGAAGACCATCGGCTGGGCGGCATCCGGGCGCAACGGGGGTTTCTGCGAGGCATCCCTCACCCATGGCGAGTCCAACGGACTCGCCCGCTTTCCCCGGGAGCTGCCGCAGTTGGACAGGCTCGGCGAGGAAAACCTCGATGAGATCCAGGCGACCGTCGAGCGGCTCGGGCTCGATTGCGACTTCGAGCGCACCGGCTCGCTCGCCGTGGCCACCGAGCGCTACCAGCTTCCCGAACTCGGGGCCGCCCACGACGGCGATGGCGAGCTGTACTACGACGCCGCGGGAATCCGCTCCCTCGTCAATTCACCCACCTACGAGGGCGGACTGTGGAGCCGGCACGCGACGGCGCTCGTGCACCCGGCGAAACTCGCCGCGGAGCTCGCCCGGGCCTGTGTGGAGGCGGGAGTCGACATCCGCGAGAACTCGCCGGTGCGAGGCATCGACAGCGAGCTGCCCACCGGCGCTGTGACCCTCACCACCGATGGCGGCTTCGTCAGCGCCGAGCGGGTCGCCCTCGCAACGAACGCCTTCCCGTCTCTGCTCAAGCGTTACCGGCTGCACACCGTGCCGGTGTACGACTACGTGCTCATGACCGAGCCGTTGACGGATGCCCAGCTCGCCTCCATCGGTTGGGAGGGCCGGCAGGGCATCGCCGATCTGGCCAACCAGTTCCACTACTACCGACTGAGCGCCGACAACCGCATCCTCTGGGGCGGCTACGACGCGATCTACCACTACGGCGGACGCATCCGCGCACGCTACGACGACCGGCCGCAGTCGTTCCAGAGACTCGCCAGCCACTTCTTCACGACCTTCCCGCAGCTCCAAGGGGTGAAGTTCAGTCATCGCTGGGCAGGGGTGATCGACACCAGCACGAGATTCTGCGCCTTCTTCGGCCTCGCCCGTCGAGGGCGGGTGGCCTACGCCGCCGGCTTCACCGGTCTCGGTGTGGGAGCGAGCCGTTTCGCCGCCAACGTCATGCTCGATCACCTGTCGGGGGAGCCGACCGAGCGCACGGAGCTCGAGATGGTGCGCTCGACACCCCTGCCATTCCCGCCGGAGCCGGCGACCTACGCCGGCGTGCAGGCCACCAAATGGGCACTCGACCGGGCGGACCACGACGGTGGTCGCCGCAACCTGCTTCTGAAGGCCCTGGATGCGGCCGGGCTCGGTTTCGATTCCTGATCTTTCGGGCGTCGGCGGCCGGCAGTAGCGTGTGGGCATGAACCAACAGGATCTCTTCCTCATGTCCGACGCCGCCCTGCGGGAGGTCATCGATATGGTCGATGCCGACCAGCTCACCCTCGCCGCCCCGGCCGACTGGTCCCGAAAGCCGAACCCGAGCCTGCGCGACATCCTCGCCTACCACGCCTTCGATGAGGCCTGGGTTCCGGACGTACTGGCGGGGCGCACCACGGAAGAAGTGGGCACGCGTCACGACGGCGACCTGCTCGGTGACGACCCGATCGGCAACTACGGCGAGATCAACGACGCGGCGACCGAGGCCGTCACCGGCGATCTCGACCTCGCGCGCACGGTTCACCTGAGTTACGGCGATTTCCCCCTCGGGGACTACCTCGTGCACACGAGCACGTATCGGGCATTCCAGGCGTGGTCGATCGCGAAGTTCATCGGCCTCGATTACTCGCTGCCCGATGCGCTCGTCGACGGACTGTGGGAGATCGTGGGGCCGCAGATCGACGGCTTCCGCGCGATGGGGGTCTTCCCGCCCGAGATCACGGTGCCGGAAGACGCGGATGCCGAGACCCGGCTCCTCGCTCGCGTCGGATACTGGGTTCCGTGACGATCCCGGGAGACGTCGCGGTCGCCGCCGGTGCGGTGGAGATCATCCTGGAGCCGGTCGCGCTCGAGCAGGTCCTGGGCGGTGCGCCGAGCACCGGCTTCACGACCATCACCACTCTCGGTGACCTCGAAGTCGGGGTGTGGGAGATGACGGTGGGATCGATGCGGGATGTCGAGACCGACGAGGTGTTCGTCGTGATCGCCGGTCGCGCCACGGTCACCTTCGACGCCGACGACCGGGTGATGGACCTCTCCGCGGGATCGGTCGCCCGACTCTCGGACGGCGAACGCACGGTGTGGACGGTGACCGAGACGATTCGCAAGGTCTACCTCGCCTAGGCACGTATCCCCAGAGTGCATCGCCTAAATTGGGAAGCATGCGCATCCATATCGCCACCGACCACGCCGGGCTCGAATTCAGCGAGGATCTGCAGCAGCACCTCCGTGCCGCCGGCCACGAGGTCGTCGACCACGGCCCGAAGGTCTATGACGCGGTGGATGACTACCCGAGCTTCTGTATCAATGCGGCGCGCGGCACCGTCGCGGACCAGAAGGCCGGTGTCGAGGCCCTCGGGATCGTGTTCGGCGGGTCAGGAAACGGCGAGCAGATGGCGGCCAATAAGGTGCTCGGCGCCCGTGCCGCCCTGGTCTGGAACGTGTCGACCGCGCTGCTGGCCCGCCAGCACAACGATGCGAATCTCATCGCTATCGGCGCGCGGCAGCACAGCGTCGACGAGGCGAAGCTCTTCATCGACACCTTCATCGGCGAACCATTCTCGGGTGAGGAGCGGCATGCTCGCCGCATCGCCCAGCTTTCCGAGTACGAGGCGACGGGCCTGATCGCCGGCCACGAGATCGACTGACAGTGCCAGAAGGTCATTCCGTCCACCGCATCGCCCGCCAGTTCGCCCGACACTTCGTGGGCAAGCAGACCGCCGTGTCCTCGCCGCAGGGCCGCTTCGCCGAGGGAGCGGCACTGCTCGACGGGCACAGCATGATCGACGCACGCGCCGTCGGCAAACAGATGTTCCTCGAGTTCGACAACCACCTGTGGCTTCGGGTGCACCTCGGGCTCTACGGAGCCTGGGATTTCGCCGGCGACTTCACCGCGGATGCCACGGTCGCATCCGCCAATGGACGCATGGGCCAGACCAACCAGCGCGGCACGATCGTGGACCGGGACGCTGCCGAAGACTCGCTCTCGAGCATCGGCGCCCCGCGGCGCACCCGGCTGCGGATGTCGGAGCAGGAGGTGCTGCGCGACGCGGACACGCCCTTCCCTCCCGATCCGATCGGCGCCGTTCGCGTCCGCCTGCTCACCCACGACACCGTCGCCGATCTGCGCGGACCCACAGCCTGCGAGGTTCAGACACCGGAGCAGGTGGAAGCCTCCATCGCGAAACTCGGCCCGGATCCGCTGGTCGACAACCAGAAGGCAGGGGAGGAGCGGTTCGTCGGCGTCATCCACAAGAAGCCGACCCCGATCGCGCTGCTGCTCATGGACCAGTCGGTCGTCAGCGGCATCGGCAATGTCTATCGCGCCGAGCTGCTGTTCCGCGCCAGACTCAACCCGCACACCCCCGGGAAACTCGTGCCGGAGGAGACCCTGCGTGCCCTGTGGCGGGACTGGTGTCGGCTGCTCGCCATCGGCGTGAAGACCGGCCAGATGCTCACGATGGACGGACTCACCCCGGCGGCCCGACGCAAGGCTCTCGCGCACCGGGATGATCGGCACTGGGTCTATCACCGCGCCGGCCTGCCCTGCCGGGTCTGCGGCACGAACATCGCGTTGGAGGAGCTCGGCGGGCGCAAGCTCTACTGGTGCCCCACCGACCAGGCCTGAGTTTCTCTGCGCCAGAATGGAACCATGCGCTTCACGCCCGACTACCTGCTCACGGACCCGGATGAGGTGAAGCGGCTCATCCGCGAGAACCCCTGGGCGACGATCGTCTCCAGCCCCGCGACCGGCATGGTGGCCTCGCACTATCCGGTATTGCTCGAGGAAGACGCCGAGGGCATCAGCATCGTCAGCCATGTCGGGCGTCCGGACGAGAGGCTGCATGAACTGGGCCAGCACGAGGTGCTGGTGATCATCCAGGGCGCGCACGGGTACATCTCACCCGGATGGTACGAGTCCGAGGACTTCGTGCCCACCTGGAATCACGTCACCGCCCACCTCTACGGCACCCCGGAACTCCTGTCCGACGACGAGAATTTCGCGGTGCTCGGCCGGCTCGTCGATCATTTCGAACAGCGGATGCCCCAGCCGATGTCGCTGCAGATCGATGAGTCCGCGGCCCGCCACATTGCCAGCGGTACCGTCGGGCTGCGGTTGCGGGTCACGCGATTCGACGCCCGGCTCAAGCTGAGCCAGAACAAGGAGCCCGCCGTGATCGAGCGAATCGTGAAACACCTCGAGGGTGACGGGGCCTACTCCAGCCCCTCGCTCGCTGCCGAGATGCGACGCGCGAACCCGGTCACCCCGTGACCGGGCTGGTGCTGCGCAACGGCCGAATCGAGGGGGCAGAACCTGTCGATCTCCTGCTCGAGAACGGAGCTGTCGCCCAGATCGGCACCGGTCTCACCGCGAGCCGGTCCATCGACCTCGAGGGGCGTCATGTCGTGCCCGGACTCTGGGACGACCACGTGCACCTCAGCCAGCATGCCCTCGCCCAGCGCCGGGTGGATGTGTCGGCGGCCGGTTCCGCCGCGGAGGCCGCGGCGATCATGCGCGGCGCCGCCATCGTGCGACCACCGGAGCCGGGGGTGCCCCTTGTCGGATTCGGTTTCCGCGATGGACTCTGGCCGGACCTCCCGACGGCTGCGGTGCTCGACGAGGCAACCGGCGCGCTGCCGACCGTTCTCGTCAGCGGGGACCTGCACTGCTGCTGGCTGAACAGCGCGGCGCTCGACCGGTTCGGCTTCGGCGGTCACGCGACCGGCATCCTGCGGGAAGACGACGCCTTCCGGGTGACGGATTCGCTGCAGGATGTTCCAGACAGCGTGCTCGACGGCTGGGTGGCCGAAGCAGCCGCGACCGCGGCCTCCCGGGGTGTCGTCGGGGTCGTGGACTTCGAGATGGCCGACAACCTCGCGGTCTGGGCCCGCCGGATGGCCGGAGGTTCGCGCGCCCTGCGGATCTCCGCCGGGATCTACACCGAGCACCTCGATGCGGCGATCACCGCCGGCCATCGCACCGGCCAGGTCATGCCCGGCACCGGTGAGCTGCTCGCGGTCGGGCCCTTCAAGATTCTCATCGACGGGTCCCTCAACACCCGAACGGCCTTCTGCGTCGACGAATACCCGGGACTCGAGGGGCATCAGCACTCCCACGGCATGCTCACCGTGGCTCCCGAAGACCTGCTGCCGCTGTTGCGGCGGGTCTCGGCCGCGGGGCTCCTGCCCGCCGTGCATGCGATCGGCGATGACGCCAATCGCATCGCTCTCGACGCCTTCGAGGCGGCGGGATACCACGGGCGCATCGAGCACGCCCAGCTGCTGCGCGACGCTGACCTTCCGAGGTTCGCCGCGCTCGGGGTCACCGCCAGCGCGCAGCCCGAACAGGCCATGGACGACCGCGATGTCGCCGACCGCTACTGGTCGGGCCGCACCTCCCGTGCCTTCCCGCTGCGGAGCCTCTTCGACGCGGGGGCGACAGTGGTGCTGGGGTCGGATGCGCCGGTCGCCCCGCTCGATCCGTGGATCACGATCGCCGCGGCGGTCGCACGGGCGCGCGACGGGCGCGCCGCGTGGCATCCGGAGCAGTCGATCACCGCGGCAGAGGCTGTCGCGGCATCGGCACACGGGCGTCGTCGTGTCAGCGCCGGGGATGTCGCCGACCTCTGTGTTGTCGACACAAACCCTCTCACGGCCAGTGGCGACGCGCTCCGGACGATGCCGGTGTCGGCGACCCTGATCGCCGGCCGGTTCACCCACGACACGCTCGGCGCCTAGCGGCACGTCTGGCGGGAGCTACTCCCGCTTCGAGAGGTGCTCGTGCACCCCGAGCCAGGCCCCGTCATCGAAGGCCAGCACAATCGTCTCGCGTTCGTGCGAGGTCTCCGCGACCCCCGCGACCTCGGCGTCGGTGTCGACATCGTGGCTGAACACCGCTACCGTCCCGAGCAGTTGGATGCGACGATTCGACGACCTGCACCCCCGCACGTGGAATCCCTCGGCCTCCCACTCCGCCCACAGCTCCTCGTAGGCTTTGCGGGCTTCGAGGCGGTGGTCAACGTTGTGGAACAGGAATGTGGCCTCCGGGGAGAATCCTGCGAAGTAGGCATCCCGACGGTGGTGGGCGAAGTCGTCGATGATGCGGTCCGCTGCGGCCAGGGCGTCCGCCTCGGTCGGCACGGTGGCGTCCATCATGAGGCCGCTTCCGTCCGGCGGGCGGCGATCCGGGCTGCGGTGGAGGTGTGATCGGTCTCGATCGGGCGGGGTTCGCCCGGCAGGCTCCGCACTCCCCGCGGGCCCTCGTCCCCGAAGACGTAGCGCGGTTCGGGGAACAGCCAGAGAGCACCGAGGTACAGCACCGCGCCGGATACCACCGCAACAGCGAGGCTGAGGTCGATGCCGCCGCCGACGTTGATGAACGGTCCGATGATGATCGGCGGGTAGTTCGCGAAGAGCAGGCCGAGGGCCGCCGCGCCGAGCCACGCCACCATGCCGCGCCAGTTCACCCCGTTGCGGAACCAGTAGCTGCCGCCGATCTCGCCGCGGTTGAACACCTGGAGGTCACGGGGACGGAAGCTTCCGCGTCGCACGATGTATCCGATCGCCATGATCACCATCCACGGAGTCGTGGTCACGATGATCGCGCCCACGAAGGCGTTGACTGCGCCGAGCAGGTCGAAGAAGATCCGGCCGGTGAGGATGAACAGGAAAGCCACGACTCCGATGCCGATGGTGGCCTGCACCCGGCTGAACTTCGGGAACACCGAGGAGAAGTCGAGCCCGGTGCCGTAGAGCGAGGTGGTGCCGGTGGAGAGGCCGCCGATGAAGGCGACGACCATGAGCAGCACGGCGTACCAGATGGGTGAGGCCTGGATCAGTGCGACGACGTAGTCGCTCTTGCCGGCGACGATCGTGGCGGTCGCCACCCCGAACAGGAAGGGGATGAGGGTGAGCAGCTGCCCGAACAGCGTCGCGGCAAGGAGCTTGCGCGGGGGCGTGTTGCGCGGGATGTAGCGGGCCCAGTCGCCGAGGAAGGCGCCGAACGAGATGGGGTTCGATGCCACTATGAGGGCCGCGGCGACGAAGGTCGCCCAGAACCCGCCGAGGGCGAAGCCTTTCGGCCCGGGGTCGTAGGAGCTGTCGAAGGTGCCGCTGAAGGCGACGATCGCGAGCAGGATCAGGATGGTGTTGGCGATCACCGCTGTCTTGTTCACCAGCAACATGAACTGGAATCCGAAGACCACCACGACGATCACGATCACGCCGATGACACCGTAGACGAGGGTGCGAAGGCCGAGCGAGTCGGGGATGCCGCCGAGCCGGGTCAGCGCGCCAACGAGCGCGTCACCGCTCACCCAGACCGAGATCGAGTAGAACGCCACCGCCGTGAGGAGTGAGAGGAATGAGCCGACGATCCGACCGCGCACACCGAAGAAGGCGGCCGACGAGACGGCGTTGTTGGTTCCCGTCTTCGGGCCGAACAGTCCCATCGGCATGAGGAAGATGGTGCCGAGCAGCACACCGGAGACGGTGGCGAGCACCGCCTGCCAGAACGAGAGTCCGAGCACGATGGGGAAGGTGCCGAGCAGAACGGTGGCGAAGGTGTTGGCGCCGCCGAACTGGATTCGCAGCAGGTCGAGCCAGGTGGAGGTGCGGTCGGCGTCGGGAATCGTGTCGACCCCATGAACCTCCACCTCGGTGATCTTGGGGCGCGCGTTCAACACCTCGGTGGGGGAGTCGGGGCGGATATCGGGGCGTGTGCTCATGTGAAGTGCTTTCGACGAAGCGAACGGGCCCGGCGAGGGCTCGAGGGTTGGCCCGACACTAGCGGGGTGTTGTTCCATGTGCAATAGTTTTTGACTATGAAGCTAAAAGCGGTCGTCGATCTCTCGCTGGTGGTCAATGCCACGACGCAGGTCTACCCCGGCGATCCCGTGCCGCGATTCCGCCCCCACTCCACGATCGAGCACGACGGATTCAACCTGCTCAGCGTCTCGATGGGGTCGCAGACCGGCACCCACGTCGACGCGCCGTTCCACTTCGATGCCGACGCGCCCAAACTCGATGAATTGCCCCTCGACCGGTTCATCGGTCCGGGCGTGGTCGTCGACGCCCGGAGAGCCGGGGCACGCGGGCGCATCACGTGGGACTACTTCGCCGGGCTCGAACATGCTCTGGTGGCCGGGAGCATCGTCCTGCTCCACACCGGGTGGAGTGCCCACTACGGCACCGACGAATATTTCGAGAATCCCTTCCTCGATGCGGACGCGTGTGCACGCCTCATCGCCCTCGGGGTGCGCACCTTCGGGATCGACGCGATCAATATCGACGAGACTCCCGATGACGACCATCCCGGCGAGGGCTTCCCGGTGCATCACCTCATCGCCGATGTCGCCGGTGTGATCAGCGAGAATCTCACTAACCTTCAGTCGATCGACTTCGAGGACCCGCTCATCTCCCTGCTGCCCATCGCCTTCGAAGCCGCCGATGGCGCTCCCGTGCGCGCCGTCGCATTGCGGGTTGCCGACTGATCTTTCCGCCGCACGAACCCTCCAACAGGAAGAACCCCATGACAACACCCCTCGGACCATCGGATGCGAGCGTCTCGCCCCGATACGCCGGCATCGCCACCTTCGCCCGTCTCCCGCGGATCGAAGACGTGCCCCGCGCCGACATCGCGGTCGTCGGCGTGCCATTCGACAGCGGAGTGAGCTACCGTCCGGGCGCCCGGTTCGGGCCGGCGCACGTTCGCGAGGCATCCCGCCTGCTGCGCCCCTACAACCCGGTGCAGGATGTAGAGCCGTTCTCGACCCAGCAGATCGTGGACGCGGGGGACATCGCTGCCAACCCGTTCAACATCGAGGAGGCAGTCGCCCAGATCGAGGAGGCGGCAACGCGGCTCGGCGCCGACGGCACCCGCCTTCTCACCATCGGCGGGGACCACACCATCGCCCTGCCACTGCTCCGGGCCGTCACCAAGCGCACCGGCCCGGTAGCCGTGCTCCACTTCGACGCTCACCTCGACACCTGGGACACCTACTTCGGCGCCCCGGTGACCCACGGAACACCCTTTCGTCGGGCCTCAGAGGAAGGGCTCATCGACCTCGAGGCGAGCCTGCACATCGGCATCCGCGGTCCCCTCTACAGCCGGCAGGACCTCACGGATGATGCCCGCCTCGGTTTCGCCGTCATTGCCGCCCACGAGTTCGAGACCGACGGCCTGGCGCGGGTCATCGAACGGATGCTCGCCCGGCTCGGCGACCGGCCGGTGTACATCTCGGTCGACATCGATGTGCTCGACCCGTCCCACGCCCCGGGAACGGGCACCCCAGAGGCCGGTGGATTGACGAGTCGCGAGCTGCTCGCGATCATCCGTGCCCTCAGCCCGCTGACGATCGTCGGAGCCGACGTCGTGGAGGTCGCCCCGGCCTACGATCACGCTCAGGTGACGGCTGTCGCCGCCTCACACGTCGCGTATGAGATCCTTTCAGCGATGACACCCCGCTGATCCGACCGGAGAACCGTACATGCGAGCAGTCCACCCCGCGCCATCGGGATCCCCGCTCGCCATCGGCGCCAAGCTGCGGGCGACGAGACTGGCGCAGTCGCTCACCATGGCGGACGTCGCCACGGCGAGCGGGCTGAGCACCGGCTTCATCAGTCGGGTGGAGCGCGATGAGACCTCACCGAGCGTGTCGACCCTCGTCACGCTGTGCCAGGTGCTCTCGCTCAAACTCGGTTCGCTGTTCGAGCCGCCGGAGAACGAGGTCGTCGCGCTCGCCGAGGCACCGCGCATCAACATGGGCGGCATCGGCGCGGTGGAGAAGCTGCTCACTCCGCGCAGCGAGGCTCGGGTGCAGTTGCTGCGGTCGGTGCTCGAGCCCGGCGCGTCCGGAGGGGAAGAGCTCTACACGATCAACTGCGACGTCGAGGTGCTTCACGTTGTGCGGGGGAGCCTCCGGGTGCGGTTGGTCAGCGGTCGGGTCGATCTCGCGGAGGGGGACACCATGACCTTCGCCGGACGCGAACCGCACTCCTGGGACAACGAATCCGACGCCGAGACCGAGCTGATCTGGACCATCGTCCCGGCGGCCTGGAGCGGATCCTCCTAAACCGGCGAGCTCTGCACGCCCGGGGGCTAACCCCACTCCACACCGGTGTGGCTACCGGATGTCGCGCGGCGCGGCCGTTCGCGAGGCTTGCTCCATGACCTCCACCGACTCTGCCACTCTGGACCCTGTGACCATCACAGTTCCGCGCCCGCGATCCCTGTACGGGAGTCTCTGGCGCGCTGTGCCGCGGGAGCTCGGGTTCCTGCTGCTCACCCTTCCCCTCGTCATCGTGTCGTTCACGGTGCTGGTCACCGGCATTTCCACCGGCTTCGGCACCCTGGTGACCTTCTTCGGCATCTTCCTGATCATCGGTTCGCTCTGGGCGGCGCGCGGATTCGGGATGCTCGAACTCCTGCGCCTCCGCTGGGCGGGTCGTCCAGCCATCGCCGGCCCGGACTGGACGAAACCGACCGCCACAGGCTTCTGGGCGAGGCTCTTCGGCACCCTGCTCAACCCGCACTACTAGCTCTACCTGTTGCACGGCCTCGTCGTCAACTTCGCGGTCGGACTGTTCACCTGGATCCTGTCCTTCACGTGGACCGTCGTCGCATTGTCCGGCCTCAGCTACTGGTTCTATTCCCGGTTCATTCCCACCGGGCGCGGGGACTGGCACGTTTCCGATTGGATCGCCCGCACCTTCGCCCCGGGCTGGACCCCCGATCCGGTGCTCGCCGACGACCTCGTCTACCTCGCCATCGGGGTGATCTTCGCGGTCACTCTGCCGTTCATCACCCGCGGAATGACGATGCTCCACTACGTGGTCGCGGTCGGGATGCTCGGACGCTTCCGCATCGCCGAGCTGCAGGGCGAAGTCGCCGATCTCTCGGCGTCGCGGACGGCCGCTGTGTCGGCCGAGGGGACAGCGCTCCGTCGCCTCGAGCGCGACATCCACGATGGGCCACAGCAGCGGCTCGTCCGACTGCAGATGGATCTGGCTGCGGCCGAGCGACAGCTCGCCTCGGACCCGGATGCCGCGCGAACCCTCATCTCCGAGGCCAGGGACCAGTCCCGTGAAGCACTCGAAGAGCTTCGGGCGCTGTCGCGCGGCTTCGCCCCACCCATCCTGCTCGATCGTGGCCTGATCGCCGCGCTCGATTCCCTCGCGGTACGCAGCCCCGTGCCGGTGACGCTGGTGAACGCGCTTCCCACGCCGGTGCTGCTGCCACAGGAGATCGAGCGCAACGCGTATTTCGTGGCGAGTGAGCTGCTCACCAACGTGGCAAAGCATGCCTCGGCGACCTCGATCGCGCTGCGGGTCGGGCTGGGCGACGGGGGCGGCCTGGAGATCTCGGTGACGGATGACGGCAGGGGCGGTGCGACGGTGGTGGCCGGGCACGGGCTGGCCGGTCTCGAGGAGCGCCTCCGCGGTCTCGGGGGCCACCTGGTGCTGAAGAGTCCCGACGGCGGTCCGACCGTCGTCTCCGCTCTTCTGCCCCTCTCCTGAGCACAGCTCCCGGGTCCTCCTGAGCGCAGCTCCCGGGCCACCCTCCTCAAAGACGAGGCCACCGGCCCCTAGGGTGGTGGCGTGACCGAATCGACCGAAGCCTCCGCTCCGCTCCGAGTGCTCGTGGCGGACGACTCCGTCCTGCTGCGGGAGGGTCTGGTGCGCGTGCTCGTCGAGGCTGGACTCGAGGTCGCGGGCTCTTACCCGGATGCCGATTCGCTGCTCACAGACCTCGAGTCGAAGAACCCCGACCTGATCGTGCTCGATGTGCGGATGCCGCCCACCTTCCGGGACGAAGGGGTGCGCGCCGCCATCCGAGCCCGGCAACTGATGCCGAAGCTCGGCATCCTGTTGCTGTCGCAGTACGTGGAGATCGCCTACGCGCAGGAACTGCTGTCCTCGGGCACCGGCGGGATCGGTTATCTGCTGAAGGATCGCGTCGCATCGCTCGCGGAGCTCGAAGAAGCGATCGAACGGATCGCGTCGGGCGGAACTGTGCTTGACCCCGAAGTCGTTGCACAGTTACTCGGGCGCCGACACGATCCGCTCGGCTCGCTCACGCCCAGGGAACGTGAAGTCTTGACTCACATGGCGGAAGGTCGCACGAATGCGGCGATCGCGGCTGCCATGGTCGTCGGTACTGGCGCGGTGGAGAAGAACGTCACGTCGATCTTCCAGAAGCTGGGACTCGACGATTCGGGCAATGACCACCGGCGCGTGCTTGCGGTACTGGCCTGGCTGCAGCGCTGATTGCTCAGGCTGCGGGTGAAGCGTCACTCAGCGAGCGGCCACCAGGTTCGACTCCTCGGCGTCGGGCGTCGCCATCTGGATCTCCGGTCGGTGTTCTTCGATCCGGTTCGTCCAGCTGAGGCCGTTCCACCAGCGCAGCTGGGGAAGGCCGAGCGGGTCGCGGTACCAGCCGGCGGGTACAGGGGAGTTGTTCACTGAAGGCATCGGGGAGCTCCTGTGGGGATTTGCCCTACCGCAAAGGGCTTTTCGGGTGCGGTGAGATCACGATAGTCCCCCTTAGGGGGGACAGCACAGACCCCCGAATGGGGGGTGTGGGAAATCCTCGGTTCGAGAGGCGGTACGGGGCTCTCAGCGGAGGGCGCGGATGCGCATTGCGACGCTCTTCATCCCCAGGACGCTCTTCTCGAATCGGGCCGCGAAGACCACGACCGCGATGCCGACGGGCACGAACCAGAGCCACCATTCCACCGATTCGTAGATCACGCGGATCTGCGGTGCGAAGGTCGCGCCCGCATGCACCAGCACGATGACGACGGCGATCAGGAACGGCGCCTGCAGGCGCAGGATCGCACTCACGACGATGATCGCCACGGCTACCACCCCGAGTCCCACGAGCCTCCAGAGGGGCGGCTGGCCGGCGGTCGCGATGAGCGAGGGGAGGAGCAACGCGGCGATCCCCGGTGCGAGCCACGGCCAGGTTCGGGCCGTCGGCACCCGTGAGAGCGTGATCGCGCCGGTGAGGATCAGCGCAACGGCCACCGGCACGGAGGCGATTTCGACGACGTCGACGGCTCCCGTGACGAGGGCACCGATGCCCGCGACCGCGGCTCCGGCGATCGCCATCCACGCGACCGCGTGCGTGAAGGGCGCGCGGCGCAGGAGGACGGCGACCACGTGCACGGCACAGAGGAGCAGTATCACCCCGACCGCCCGGATTCCGCCGAGAGATGTCGCGTCGAGCGCCGCGAGTTCGAAAGTGAGGAGGATCACGAGCCCAAACAGCCCGAGCAACTGACTCACCACAGAGCGCCAGGCCGCGCTGTAGTCTCCCCGATCCCGCGCCTGGCCGATCCCGGCCACGAGCAGCAGGACCAGACCCGCAGTCAGCAAGCCGTCGAGACGGATGTCGGGTGCGCCGGGTTGCGTGAGGAGGCTTGTACTGCGACCGACTTCGACGGTGATGACCCCGAGTGCACCGGCGAGGCCGATCGAGTCGAGATAGGGGCGGGACGCGGTGCTGCCGCGAAAGATGCCGCCCACGAGCAGCAGTGCCGCCGAAATGCCTCCGGTCAGCAGCGCGCGGAGCGGTGGACCGGTCGCTCCGCTCGCCGCGAGCGGGAGAATCGACCCGAGCAGAGCCACGAGGGTGATCGCCGGCGCGACGAGACTCGGCCCGGACGCGGTCATCACGGGCGTCGCGCGCCAGACCGACAGCGCCACGAGTAGCAGCACCCCCGAGAGTGGCAAGACGTAGGGTTCGAGATTCGTGATGCCGGCGCTCACGAGCTGCCACCAGAGTCCGGCCGTCGCCAGCGCGAGGGAGACCCAGCCAATGTGGCGTCTCGGGGAAACAGAACCCACCAGCCCGTCGGGACTCGTCGCCAGCACCAGGGCGTCGAGCGCGGCGACGAGGAGCACGAGCCAGGTCACAGAGTCCTGGCGGGCCACGCCGACGACGACGCTCGGAACGGCGACCAGAAGCACTCCGAGTTCCCGCGCCCATCGTCGACCGAGCCATCTGTTCCTGTTCGGAACCGCGTTTGTGCCTTCTGCTGCGAGGTTCTCCACGGCGAGCTTCTCTGCTGCGAGCGTGCTCGGCCGGACGCGACGAGCCGCGACGACGAGGATTCCGACCGCGGCGAAAAGGGCGGCGGTGATCGGCCCGACCGATCGAACCAGTTCCGGCAGCCCGATCACCCGGGCGAAGGAGTCCACCACGAGCGAGAGCACGGGGGAGAGCGCGATCGATGCCACGACCCGTTCGACTGCCAGCCCCGAAACCGCCGTCCCCGAAACTCCCGACCCCGAAGCGGGCAGCCCCCGGCCCGGAGGGCGCAACGCCACGAGGAGCAGTGCCGCCAGGAGGGCCGCACTCGCCGCGAGGCTCGTGCCCGGTTCGGGCAGCAGCAGCGACATCCGTTCACTCGCAGAGAGCGACCAGAGCGACAGGGCGAGCACGCCGAACGACGCCGTGGCGGCGGCGAGGCCGACCCAGAACACCACCCGCCGATCGAGCCGCGAGAAACCCGCGGTCAGGCGGAACGCGGAGACACCGATCAGGACTGTCGCGGCACAGCCGACGAAGCGAAGGGTATTGGAGGAATCGACCGGGGAATCCGGCTGAAAGGGCAGAGCCAGTTGGCGTGCCGCCGCGGCCGACCCGATGAGCACGATGATTGCGGCAGTTCCGGCCGCAGTGGCACGACCGAGGGCACTGCCCGGGAGAAGCCGTGAGGCGAGGAGCAGCGCAACAGCGGCGAGCGAACCGATCCACCAGGTGGAGGTGCTGCCCCAGGAGACCACATAGCCCAGCACCCCGGAGACGGCGAGAAGCACCATCGCTGGCGCTCGAAGCCGGGCGCCGCGCCGGTAGCGGTGAGAGAGCAGAAGCCCGGTGAGGGCCGCCGCGGCAATCACGAGCCACGCGGTCACGACCGGAGCCACCGTGACCGCGAGCGGAACGGCGACGACCAGGACGAAGGCGGCGAACCCGCCCAGGATGCTGTCCCGAGACCGAACGGAACCGCCGGCCGCCCAGGCCGCCGCTGTCATCAGCCCACAGGCCACCAGCGCCGTGACCGCGAGCGCGTCGAGGTTGGTTGCGCGAAACACTTCGTCGTTAGGCCCCAGCGCCCAGGCCGACGAGATGCTGCGGGAGACGGCGCCCACGACGGAGGAGATGGTCACACCCAGGGGGTAGAGCAGCGCGATCGCCGCCACGGTTCCGGCCGAGATCGTGGCGACCACGAGGCTGCGGCGATGCGCGATCGCGGCACTCGGGGAGTGTCTGGATCGCCGCCAGAGCCATTCCCCCGCGAGGGTGACCAGCACGGCCCAGACCGGGGCGAGGATCACTACCGCGGTGAGCTCGCCGAACCGGAGCGCTCCCGCGGCCACGGCCACCGCTGCGCCCACCCCGCCGACAGCGGCGAAGACACTGGCGCCGACAGTGGCGGAGACGGCGGCGGAGACGGCGGTGGAGGGCACGGCGGGAGTGCGGGGATCTGAGCCCACGAGCCGGGCCTGAAGGGCGGCGATGGCCGCCACCACCAGGAACGCCGGTGTCGATGCCCAGGGCTGGCCGGGCGCCAGCGTGGCGGCCGCGACGAGCGCGCCGACCAGGGCTCCGCCGGTGAAACCGACCACCATCAGGCGCTCGGCACGACCGGAGAAGGCCGCTCGCGTGGCGGTCGCCGGCCGCCCGGTGAAGCGATGCGCGACACCCGCCAGCGCCGCAGCGGCGAACGCGACGAAGATCCGGGTGCCGTCATCCGCGCCATCGGCCAGTGCGCCGACCAACAGGGCGGTCCCCGGAACTATGGCAACGAATCCGATCAGGTGGGCGGTTCGGAGACCTGAGAAGCGGTGCCAGGCCAGGAAGCCCGCCGCGGTCACGAGCAGGGTCGCTCCCCAGAATGCAGTGACATCTGTAGACCCCAGCGAGAAGAAGTCGTTGGCGCGGATGGCGAAGGCGTCGAGATAGACGAGGACCACCGCGAGCACCGCGATGCCCTCGGCGGTCGAGGTGAGAGAGCGGCGGCGCAGAGTCGAGGCGACGACGAAGGAGGCGATCGTGACCCCGGCGATGACGAGCGATCGGCCCAGAATGCCGAAATTGATGAAGGCATAGACGAGGAAGAAGATCGCGGCGACCGACAGGAGCGAGATGCCGACGATGAGCAGGAGCACCTGCACGCTCGAGCGTCGGGGAGCCGGTGCCCCCGGGTCGGCCGTCTGAGGGTTTGCCCCCTCGGGGGGAGTCGGCTCCGGTCGAGTCGTCCCGCGGATGGCGGCCGGGACGCTGCCCGCTCGCGCAGCCGGGGGCAGCGGTGTCGAAATGAGGGCGCTGAAGGGGTCCGTCGCAGCCGCCGAGAAGACGGGGACGTCATCCCGCGCCCGCTCCTTCTCCTCCCTCTGCTCCTCCAGCGCGAGTATGGCCTGACCCGTGTCGTAGCGGATCCTGCCGATGACCTCGAGGCGCCGGTCGAGGAGTTCGGCGCTCTGCTGGGAGAGGGCGACGATCTCGACGGCTGCGGGATGGGACAGGTCCAGTCGGCAGTCCTGGCAGGCCCCGCCGACCAACGACGAGAAACAGGCGGGGCACCGCGTGGTGTCGGTGAGGTCGGCGGGAGTGCGCGGGAACAGCACACGGCCGGCGAAGCGGCGAAGATCGAGCCCGGTCGGCGTCCCTCCGCCGGCACCCCGTGCGCTCGGTGGACCTGTCTCGGCCATGTTCTGGTTCCCCCTCGAACGGCGTCCGCTCAGGTTAGTGGCTGACGAGTGCGAGGATCAATCAGCTCGCGATTCGGTGCAGGAACGGATGCCCCGAGCCGAGGTGGAAGAGTGGAGGGCGTGACCGCTCCCGCCAAAGCCCCCCGGATGCCGCTCGCATCCCTCCCGCCCCTCGACGAGACCGACGGCACCCGGCTCACCCGCAATGACGAGAGGGAACGCGAGCACTATGAGGGAAGCGACCTGACCGGATACGACCTCACCGCCAGCCTCTTCACCGAGTGCGACTTCTCGGCAGTGACCCTCGACGGCACACAGTTGCGGGGCGCTCGGTTCGTCGAGTGCCGTATCTCGGACTCCTTCGCCCCTTCACTGCTGGCCGCGCGCACGACCTGGCGTGAGGTGGTGATCGTCAATCCCCGCTGGGGTTCCGCGGAACTCTTCGAGGCGAACATCACCTCGCTGCATCTGCGCGGGGGCAAGATCGACTACCTCAACCTGCGCACATCCACCATCACCGATCTGTTGATCGAGGACTGCACGATCACCGACCTCGATCTCGGAGGCTGCCGCGGCACGCGCATCGCCCTGCGCAACTGCCGCGTTGAGACCCTGGATGTCACCAGAGCGACACTGGCGGATGTCGACCTCAGATCGACGACCCTCGCAACGGTGAACGGACTCGAGGGCTTGCGGGGCGTCACGATCGACGACTACCAGCTATCCCTGTTCGCCCCGCTCTTCGCGTCCCACCTCGGTGTCATCGTCGACTGATTCCTGCCACCGGCATGGCTCGGTGATCAGACCGCGACCAGCGCACGGAAGGGCTCCGCGGGCAGAGTGACCCGAAGGGAATCCCCCGGGAGCACCACCCCTCCACTGAGCACGATGCCCATGATGCCCGCCCGTGACTGCGTGCGGCCCGACCCATCCACTCCGAACACTGCCTTCACCAGTCCGGGCTGGAAGCCGTTGATCTGGCTGCACGGGCTTCGCTTGCCGGTGATCTCGATGCTCGCTTCGCTGCCCAGGTGCAGGATGCTTCCGGTCGGCAGCCCCATCAGGTCGATACCGCGCGTCGTCACGTTCTCGCCGAGCTCACCGGGCGCGATCACCCAGCCGGCTGTCACGAGGTCGTCATAGAGCTCGACGCCGATCAGGTGGACCTGGCAGAGATTGGCCCGCGTCGGGTCCTTCTTCACGAGGTACCGGTGCTGTGTCGTCGCCCCGCAATGCGCATCCCCCTCGATTCCGAGCCCGTCGAGGAGCACTATCCGGTCCACCACGGGCTTGCTGAACCGGTGACGGTCATCTCGGCTGACCGAGACCACGGAAGGGGCGCGCATACCGTCATTCTCGCAAGCGGCGCGGCCCTCACCAATTCGCATTTTTCTGAAAGTACTCGGAAGTCCTAGTAAAAATACTCGGAAGTCCTAGTAAATTGGGGGAGATGTACGGAGTAACCGAAGACCAGGCGGCGATCGTTCAGATGGTGCGCCAATTCGCCGCCGAATCGCTCGCGCCCCATGCGGCCGAGTGGGACGAGACCCACCACTTTCCCGTCGACGTGCTGCGCCAAGCGGGCGAGTTGGGCATGGGCGGCATCTACTCCCGGGAACAATTCGGCGGATCGGGTCTCAGCCGAGCCGACGCGGTGCTCATCTTCGAGGAGTTGGCCAAGGGCGACACAACGATCGCGGCCTACATCTCGATTCACAACATGGTCACCTGGATGATCGACAGCTTCGGCACGGACGAGCAGTGTGCCGAATGGGTGCCGCAGCTCGCCTCGATGGAGGCCCTCGGCAGCTATTGCCTCACCGAGCCCGGGGTCGGATCGGATGCCGCGGCCCTCAGCACCCGAGCGGTGCGCGACGGAGACGACTACGTGATAGACGGCGTGAAGCAGTTCATCTCCGGAGCGGGGACTTCGGCGTTCTACATCGTGATGGCACGCACCGCCGATACCGGCAGCCATGGCATCAGCGCCATCGTGGTGCCGGACGGCACTCCCGGACTCAGCTTCGGACCGCTGGAGAAGAAGATGGGCTGGCATGCCCAGCCGACCAGGCAGGTCTTCTTCGACGGGGTGCGGGTGCCCGTCGCGAACCTGCTCGGCCGGGAGGGCGACGGCTTCGGTATCGCGATGAGCGGACTGGACGGCGGGAGGGTCAACATCGGCGCCTGTTCGCTGGGAGGCGGCCAGGCTGCGCTCGATAAGAGCGTCGCGTATCTCAAGGAACGCAGGGCCTTCGGAGCCCCACTGATCGAGCAACAAGCACTGCTCTTCCAGCTCGCCGACATGGACACCGAACTCGAATCGGCACGCACGCTCCTCGCTCGAGCGGCGGATGCCCTCGACCGCGGCGATGCGGACAAGGTGCGCCTCTGCGCGATGGCGAAACGGGTCGCGACCGACGCGGGATTCACCGTCGCCAACTCGGCCATCCAGTTGCACGGCGGCTACGGTTATCTGGCGGAGTACGGACTGGAACGCATCGTGCGAGACCTGCGAGTGCACCAGATCCTCGAAGGGACCAACGAGATCATGCGCCTCATCATCGGCCGAAGCCTGGCGGAAGCCTGATGGGCCCGGGGACGTCGACCGACGAGGACGTGCTGGTCGAGCGCCGCGGACGGCTCGGCCATATCGTCTTGAACCGGCCGAGGGCGATCAACGCCCTGACCCACGGCATGGTGCAGACCATCGCGGCGACGCTGGATGGGTGGGAGCGCGACGACTCCGTGTCGACAGTGCTCATCACGGGCGCGGGGGAACGCGGCCTGTGTGCCGGCGGTGACATCGTCGCGATCTACACGGACGCGAAAGCCGGCGGTGACGAATCGGCGAAGTTCTGGGCCGATGAGTACGCGCTCAATGCGCACATCGCCAGGTACACCAAGCCCTATGTGGCAGTGATGGACGGCGTGGTGCTCGGCGGAGGAGTGGGGATCTCCGCGCACGGATCCGTGCGCATCGTCACCGAACGCAGCAGGGTGGGCATGCCGGAGACGGGAATCGGGTTCGTTCCGGATGTCGGCGGCACCTTCCTGCTCTCGCGTGCGCCCGGAGAGCTCGGCACCCACCTCGGACTCACCGCCGGTACGGTCACCGGGGCGGACGCGATCGCCCTCGGCCTCGCCGACCACTTCGTGCCGAGCGAGGCGCTCGCCGGCCTCGCCATCGCACTGGAAACGCGCGATGCCGCGGAGGCGGTCGCCGCCGTCGCCACGGCTCCGCCGGTATCCGCGCTGCTCGAGCAGCGGGAGTGGATCGATGCCTGCTACGCCTCTGACGACGCCACGGAGATCGTGGAGCGGCTTTCGGCCTCACCGGTCGAAGCGGCCAGGGCCGCGGCATCCGCGATTCTCGCCAAATCGCCGACGGCGGTCAGCGTCACTCTCGAGTCCCTGCGCCGGGCACGAGCGCTCGGAACGCTCGAAGAGGTGCTCGACCAGGAGTTCCGCGTCTCCGTGCGTTTCGCTCGGGGCACGGAGCTCGTGGAGGGCGTGCGCGCCCAGGTGATCGACAAGGACCGCACCCCGCACTGGTCGCCGCCGGCTCTCGTCGACGTGACCCGGGGCGACATCGAGGCCTATTTCGCGGGCCTCGACGGCAGCGAACCCCCGATTCAGGAACTCGGCCTGTCATCGACGACGGCCGCCGCAGACAGGAGAACCCCATGACCAGAATCGCTTTTCTCGGACTCGGCAACATGGGCGGCCCGATGGCCGCCAACCTCGTGAAGGCCGGTCACGAGGTGGTGGGCTTCGACCCGGTGCCCGCCGCGCTCGACCACTCCAGGCAGAACGGCGTCACCGTCGCGCCGGATCCCGGCTCCGCAGTTTCCGGCGCCGAGGTGGTCATCACGATGTTCCCGAGCGGGAAACACGTGATCGACGCCTACTCCGATGGGCTGCTCGCCGCAGCGGCCCCGGGCACCCTGTTCATCGATTCCTCGACGATCGACGTTGAGGACGCCCGCACCGCACGGTCCCTCGCCGTGGCGGCGGGCCACCGGGGGATGGATGCGCCGGTCTCGGGCGGCGTCGGGGGAGCGACCGCCGGCACCCTCACCTTCATGGTCGGAGCGGATGTCGCGGACTTCGCCGCGGCAGAGCCGATCCTCTCCGTGATGGGCGGCCGGATCGTGCACTGCGGCGACTCGGGTGCCGGCCAGGCCGCGAAGATCTGCAACAACCTGATCCTCGGCGTCTCGATGATCGCCGTGAGCGAGGCATTCGTGCTCGGCGAGAAACTCGGGCTGTCGAACCAGGCGCTCTTCGATGTGGCGTCCACGGCCTCCGGTCAGTGCTGGGCCCTCACCACCAACTGCCCGGTGCCGGGACCGGTGCCGGCGAGCCCCGCCAATCGCGACTACCAGCCCGGTTTCGCGGGCGCCCTGATGGCGAAAGACCTGGGGCTCGCGCTCGCGGCGCTGGAGTCGACCGGCACCGCCGCCGAACTCGCGCCGCTCGCGGCATCCATCTACCGGCGATTCGCGGACGAGGGCGGCGCCGGCCTCGACTTCTCGGCCATCATTAAGACCATCCGTGAGAACTCCGAGGGCAGGGCAGCATGACCGACTACGAGAACATCCTGCTCGAACAACGTGGACGCGTCGGCCTCATCACCCTCAACCGGCCAGAGGCGCTCAACGCTCTGAATCTCGCCCTGATGAACGACGTCGTGGCGGCCGCGACCGAGCTCGACGCCGACGCCGGGATCGGAGCCATCGTGATCACCGGATCGGCCCGCGCCTTCGCCGCCGGAGCGGACATCAAGGAGATGTCGACGCAGAGCTACATGGAGATGTACCTCGCCGATTGGTTCTCCGGTTGGGACAGGCTCGCCGCCGTGCGCACGCCGCTCATCGCCGCCGTCTCCGGGCACGCGCTCGGCGGGGGATGCGAGCTCGCCATGATGTGTGACTTCATCATCGCCTCCGACACTGCCAAGTTCGGCCAGCCGGAGATCAAGCTCGGCGTGATCCCCGGCATCGGCGGCTCCCAGCGGCTCGCCCGGGCGGTCGGCAAGGCCAAGGCCATGGAGCTCATCCTCACCGGGCGCACCATCGATGCGAACGAGGCGGAGCGGGCCGGTCTCGTCGCCAGGGTCGTGGCCGCAGACACGCTGCTCGACGACGCGCTCGCCACCGCGACGACGATCGCCGGCATGTCTCTGCCGGTTGCGATGCTCGCGAAGGAGGCCGTGAACGCTGCCTTCGAGACCACGCTGGATGCCGGCATCCGCTTCGAACGCCGGGTCTTCCATTCCGTATTCGCCACCGATGACCAGAAGGAGGGGATGCGCGCCTTCATCGAGAAGCGCTCCCCGCACTTCACCAACCGCTAGGACGCCCCGCATGCCAGACACCACCCTCCTTCCCGGCGCAGTCGATACCTTCGCCACCACTCCCGGCCCCGACCAGCCCATGTGGATCGGCGGTGAAAAGGTCGAGTCCGCCACCGGTGAGTGGCGAGAGGTCAGCAACCCCGCCCACCGGGGTAGCGTGATCTGCCGCGTTCCGGCTGCGGGGGTCGAAGACGTCGACCGCGCGGTCGCCGCAGCGCGCGCCGCATTCCCGGCCTGGCGGGCTCGGCACTTCACCGAGCGGGCGCGGGCACTCGCTCTCATCGCGGACGAGATCGAAGCCCGAGCGGAGGACTTCGCCCGCCTCACCGCCCTCGACACCGGCAATGCGCTGCGCACGCAGGCCCGCCCGGAGGTGACCACCCTCGTCGCGCTCTTCCGCTACTTCTCCGGAATCGCCGGAGAGGTGAAGGGCACGACGTTGCCCGCCGGAGACAACCAGCTGCAGTACACCCGGCTCGAGCCGCTCGGGGTCGTGGCGTGCATCCTGCCGTGGAACTCGCCACTGATGATCGCGGGCTTCAAGGTGCCGGCGGCGCTCGCCGCGGGCAACACGGTGATCCTCAAGGCCGCGGATGACGCCCCACTCACGATCCTGCTGCTCGCGGAGGTCTGCAACCGCCACCTCCCTGCCGGTGTCGTCAACGCGCTCACCGGTCGCGGTAGCCTCATCGGCTCTGCTCTCGCGATGCACCGTGGCGTTGACAAGGTCTCCTTCACCGGCTCCACCGAGGTCGGTCGCGGGGTCGGCCGCCAGGCGGGGGAGCGCCTCGCACATGTCTCGCTCGAACTGGGGGGCAAGAACCCCTCGATCGTGTTCCCGGACGCCACCGCGACACCGCAGGACACCGACGAACTCATCGACGGATTGCTTCTCGCCTCGCGATTCACCCGCCAGGGACAGAGCTGCACGGCCGGATCCCGCCTCTTCCTGCACGAAGACATCTACGACGAGGTTCTCGACCGTCTCGTCGGTCGCCTCGGCGCCCTGACGGTGGGGGATCCCCTCGATGAGGCATCCGATATGGGTGCGATCATCAACGGCAAGCAGCACGCCTCGATCGACGAGTATCTTGCGGACGGTCGGGCGAACAGCGCGATGACGGTGGCGCTCGGCGGTTCAGCGCCGACGGAAGGTGCGCTCACCGAGGGTTTCTACCACCTGCCGACGGTCTTCGCCGGTGCTCGCAACGACTTCCGTCTCGCCCAGGAGGAGATCTTCGGGCCTGTGCTCGTCGCCATCCCGTGGCGCGAGGTCGACGATGTGGTGGCCATGGCCAACGACTCCCACTACGGGCTCGCCGCCTTCGTCTGGAGCCACAATCTCGATGCGGCGCTGGGCACGGCCCATCGCGTCGAGGCCGGGTGGGTGCAGGTGAACCAGGGCGGCGGCCAGGTGGTCGGCCAGTCCTACGGCGGCTACAAGCAGAGCGGAATCGGGCGCGAGGTGTCGCTCGAGGGCATGCTCGCCGGATTCACCCAGACGAAGCAGATCAACGTGCGGCTCCGGGGATGAGCGCGCCACTGCCCCTCGAGGGCATCACGGTGCTCGACCTCACTCGCGCGCTCGCCGGCCCATACGCGACCGCCCTCCTCGCGGACATGGGGGCCACGATCACCAAGGTCGAGAGCATGAAGGGCGGGGATTCGACGCGCGCGTGGCCACCGTTCGAGAACGAACACAGCCTCTACTTCGACTCGGTCAACCGTGGCAAGTCCTCGATCGCCCTCGATTTCTACACTCCGGAGGGTAAGGCGCTCCTGCGCCGTCTGGCCCTCGCTTCCGACGTGGTCATCGAGAATTTCCGCCCCGGCGTCATGGCCGATATGGGACTGGATGCCGCGCGGCTCCGGGCCGAGAAGCCCTCGATCGTCATCGCTTCGGTGAGTGGCTTCGGTAGCACCGGACCGCTCAGCCAGACGGCGGGACTCGACCAGGTGGCGCAGGCGATGTCGGGGCTCATGTCGGTGACGGGCAAGAACGCGAGTGAGCTCTACCGCGTCGGCATCCCGATCATCGACATCTATGCCGGTGTCTTCACCGCCTTCGGTATCGTCGCGGCGCTCGTTGGGCGGGAGCGCACCGGAGGCGGCCGTGAGGTGTCGACCTCGCTCCTCGAGGCGGCGATCGCGATCTCCGCGTTCCAGGGGCAGCGCTACCTCAGCACCGGGGTGGTGCCGGAGCCCCAGGGCAATAACCATCCCGTGCTCGCGCCCTATGGCATGTTCGCGACGGCAGACATCCCGATCATCATCGCGGTCGGCAACGACAAGCAGTGGGTGGATCTGTGCGCACTCGTCGGCGACCCGCAACTCTCCTCGGAGGCCGACTTCGCCACGGGCTCGCTTCGGCTGAGCCACCGGGACGCCCTCACCGCCCGGCTCGAACTCGCCCTGGCCGCGCGCCCCGGACTCGAATGGGTCGAGGCACTGCGCAACGCGCGCATCCCCACCGGTCCGATCTACAACTACCAGCAGGTTTTCGAAGACCCGCAGGTGAAGCACCTGGACATGGTGCAACACGTGACCAGGGCCGATGGCACCGACCTCCCGCTGCTTCGGGGGCCGATCTCGGTGGACGGCCAGGCGCTCCCGATCCGCAAAGCCCCACCAGCGCTCGGGGAGGACACCGAGGCGGTGCTCGCCGCGCTCGGACTCACCGATCAACAGGTTGCGGGGCTCCTCGCCTCCGGCATCGTGAAGACTGCAGCCACGCAGACAGCCTCCTGACATGCCAGGGCTGTCGGTGCACCAGTCCGGAGTCGTCGCGACGCTGGTGATCGACAACGGTCACAAACGCAACGCGCTCTCGGCGGAGATGTGGCAGCAGTTCCCGCCGCTTCTCTCCCGGCTCGCGCGCGACGACAGTGTGAAGGTGCTGATCGTGCGCGGTGCCGGTGAGGACTTCTCTGCCGGTGCGGACATCAGTGAGCTCGATGGGATCCTGCATGCCCCGACGGGTCAGGACGGCGGCCATCTGACCGAGGGCGAGAATGCCCTGGCACGGTTCCCCCAGCCGACCATCGCGGCCATCGACGGATTCTGCGTGGGCGGCGGCTGGCAGCTCGCGGCGGCGTGCGACATCCGCCTCGCCTCGAGCCGGGCGACCTTCGGGGTGACCCCGTCGCGCATCGGGATCGTCTATCCGCTGTCCGGCATCGAGCGACTGGTGAGCGTCGCGGGGATCGCCGTCGCGAAATACCTGCTCTTCAGCGGCGACCTTGTGGACGCGCCAACGGCGGAACGCTGGGGCATGGTGACCTCGGTCGTGGAGGCTCAAGACCTGTGGAGTGAGGCCGCCAGTCTCGCCAACAGCCTGGCAGCGCGGTCGCAACTCTCGATCCACGCGATGAAGCAGATCGTCGATGCCATCGCATCGGGTGCGGATGCGGCGGCCGTGAATCAGCGGTGGCAGCGGGAGGTCGCCGGCAGCGACGACCCGGCGATCGGTGCGGCCGCCTTCGCTGCGAAGCGGGCCCCGGAGTTCACCTGGGCGCCGCGACCTCCGGACTGACGGATCCCCGCGTCCTTCTCCCCATCGCGCACTGTCGTCGTCATCGTTGTCATTGTCATTGTCATTGTCATTGTCATTGTCGTTGTCATTGGCGGCGGCGGCGGAGGAGGGTCGAGAACTAGGCTGCACTCATGTCTCAACGGCCTGCAGACTCCCCGCGCCGGCGCGGCGAACTGATGCTGGGCATCATCCTCCCCGTCACCGCCGGGGTGCTGGCCCTCTCCGGGCTGATCCTTCTGCTCAGGCCGGATCCCGCCGCGAGTTTCGGGTGGTTCGCTTACGCGCCGCTCAGCAGCACCGCCTTCATGCCGATGCCGTGGTTCTCATCGACGCCGCACGCGGTGGGCGCGATCCTGATCGGTGTCGGCATCGCCGTGCTGCTCTTCTGTCTCGGCTGGCGGGTGGGCCGCCGGTGACGGGCGCCCACCTTCGTCGAATCTCCGGCCTTTCCGGAGCGCTGCTCCTGATCGAGGCGATCGCGCTGTGGCTCTTGCTCGCGACGGCTCCCACGCGGGTGCTCCTGCCGATCGCTCTCGACCTTGCCGCAGATCCGCACCGCTTCGTGCTCGTGCACCTCGACCTCGGTTTCGGTGCCGTCGTGCTCTGCCTGTTCGTGGGGGTGGCTCGCCTGCTCGCGATCACCCCGGGGATCTTCCCGATCTATTACGCGCACATGTCCCGCGATCGCCACCCCGCGCGCTGGTTCGAGTTCGCCTTCAGCTCGTCAATCGTCGTGTTTCTCGTCGCCCAGCTGAACGGCATCACCGACATCGGTACCCTCGTGCTCAGCTATGCCGCGACGAGCGCGATGACCCTGTTCTTCGTGCTCGAAGAGCGCACCCCGCGACCGGCGACCGAGCGGATGCTTCCCCTCTGGTTCGGCGCCGCGATCGGCATCGTGCCGTGGGGAGTGATCGCGTTGCATCAGATCGCCGGATTGCTCGTGGGACAGCCGCCCTCCGGCCTCGGCCGCGTCATCACGCTGGTGATGCTCGGGTTCTCGTTCGCCTTCTTCATCGTGCACTGGCTCTTCATCGTCCGCCGGCGCGAGCAGCGGGGGATCGATTCCGCTCGGCCGTCGGCTGGAGAGGCCGTCCACATCCTGCTCAGTCTGGTGAGCACCTCCGTTTTCGCCTGGCTCGTGGTGCTCGGCGTCGTGATCGGCCAGCTCTAGAGCCGAGGAGTTCCGCTCACCGCGGACGGCGCGTTGCGTGGCGGACTTTATAGTGAGGTGGTGATGAGTCTGACGGATGTGCCCGGCCTCACCGGCATCCGTCGCCGACTCCTCGCCATTGCGCGTCGTCTTCGGCAGGCGGCCAAGACCGAGGTCTACGCGTTCTGGCGACGCCGCGCGGTGCGCCCGACGATGGTGCTGTACGAGTCCTTCGCCGGCAACGGGATGCTCTGCAATCCGGAGGCGATCTTCCGGGCACTTCTCGCCGACCCGGAATTCGGCGATTTCTCCCACGTCTGGGTGCTCGCGAGTCGGCGAGAGAATCCGGCTGTCGCGCGGGAGTTCGCGCGATCGCGCTCCGTGCGGTTCGTCCGCCCCGGTACGTTCGGCTACTTTCGGGCACTCGCCACTGCAGGTTTCCTTGTCAACAACGCGACATTCCCGACCGAGTTCGGCAAGCGCAGCGGCCAGGTCTATCTGAATACCTGGCACGGTACTCCGCTCAAGCGCATGGGCTTCGACATCGGGGATCCGGCCACCCGCGTGGCCAACGTCATCCGCAACCTCCTCTCGGCCGACTTCCTCCTCTCGGCCAGCCCGTTCATGACCGAGCACATGTACGAGGATGCCCACCGCTTGGGCAACATCTTTCGCGGGCGGATCATCGAGGAGGGCTACCCGCGGATCGATCGTCAATTCCTGGCTGAACCCGCCGCCGCTGCGGTGCGAGCCGACCTCGAAGCCGGGGGATTGGCCCTGCACGGACGCCGGATCATCCTCTACGCGCCCACCTGGAAGGGGACCTCGTTCTCCCGGCCGGAAGACGACATCAGCGAGCTGGTGTCCCGCATCGAACAGCTCGAGTCGCTGATCGACCCGACGAAGTACGTTGTGCTCCTGAAGACGCACCAGGTGGTGCACCGCTTCGCGGCGGACATCCCGGGCCTCCGCGATCGCGTGGTACCCAACGAGATCCCCTCGAATGTCATCCTCGGCGTCACCGACGTGCTGGTCACCGATTATTCGAGCATCTTCTTCGACTTCCTCGCCACCGGCCGGCCGATCTTCTTCCTCACCCCGGATCTCGCGGACTACAGCGGATACCGCGGCCTGTACATCGAGCCGGAGCACTGGCCGGGTCCGGTGCTGCCCAGCGTCGGTGCACTCGCCGACGCCATCAACGACTTCGACAACGGCGGCGTAGACGACCGGGTCGCCTCGAACTACCGGGAGATGCAGGCGCGGTTCGTCGCGCGCGAAGACGGCAACGCCACCCAGCGCATCCTCGACATCGTGTTTCGTGGCAGGACCGAGAACTACGCGGTTGCGCCGCTCCCCGGTGATGGGCGGCAGAGGATCCTCATCGCCGCCGGAAGCATGAGGCCCGGTTCCATCACCGCGGATCTCGTCGCGCTGCTCGACGTGATCGACCACTCCCGGTTCGACGTGTCGGTGATCTTCCCGCCCATCCGCTCCCGGCCGGTGCTCGACCAGCAGCGGCTGTTGGATCCGCGGGTGCGGCAGTTCGCTCGGGTGGGCGGGATGAACGGATCGAAGCTCGCCCTGGCCCGATTGCGGTCGACGCGCGCGGCAGCAGCCGGCTCGAGACCTCGCCGCCGGACGTCTCCCGTGGGCAACGAGCTCCGGCGGGACGACCTCTGGCGGGACGAGTGGGATCGATGCTTCGGGGCTGCCGCCTTCGACTTCGCACTCGACTTCGTCGGCACCAGCCCATTCTGGGCGAGCCTGATGCTGCAGTCGCCCGGCTCGGAACGCTCGATCTGGCTGAGGGATGACCCGGCCGCGACGCGGTCTCCGGAGACCGATACCCCCGGTCGGCGCGGGACTGACATCGCCGGGATCCGTTCCCTCTACGACGCCTTCGATCGTCTGGTTTCGCCTTCGCTTTCGCGGCATCCCTCCTTTCGGGCAGTGGCCGTCGCGGAGCCCGTGATCGGCGGCGAGAGCATCCTGGCCCGGGCGGCCCTGCCCGTACAGCGCAACGACGGAGATCCAGCGCTACCCGACTGGCTGGGTCTTGACGGCTCCGGAGAAGCGAGCGGCGCGACCCGGATCTTCGTGTCGCTCGGCCGACTCACTGCGGAGAACGACCCACTTCGACTGGTGCGCGCCTTTGCGCTGGTGAATGCCGCTGTGCCGACTTCGCGACTGCTTGTGGTGGGGGATGGCCCGCTCACGTCGATCCTCGCCGCGGAGGTGGCCGCCCTCGGCCTCACCGGCGTCGTGGCTCTCGTGGGGTACCGATCCAACCCCTTCCCCCTCCTGAGGCGGGCAGACTGCTTCGTCTTCGTCTCCGGGAGTGCCAGAATCCCGAGGGTGATCGGGGAAGCGCGGGTGCTCGGATTGCCCGTCGTCCGGGTCATCGGCCCGGAAGTCGGCATCGCACCCTTCTCGGGGACCCTCGAGGTCACGGCGGACGACCAGGCCATCGCCGAGGGAATGCTCGAGTTCCTTGCCGGCCGGGTGGGGCCGTCGTCGATCGATTGGATCGCGCACGACGATCATGCGATCGAGACGTTCTACCGGGCGATCGGGGCGATCCCGGCGATCGGTGCGACTACGGACGCGTGAGTTCCAGCGCGACACTCGTGTGTTGCGAGTACTCCGCCACGACCAGGAATCCCTGCGTTGCCAGCATCGATCGGTCGTAGGTATCGGCTTCCCCGCCCGGGAGGCGGTACTCGACCAACCAGACCGTCTTGGTCGAGCGATAGACCGAGTCGAGTCTCGAAGCGACGGTCGTAGTCGGCGCCACCGCATCGTGCCAGTTGCTCGTGTCGTACCAGGGGGTCTCGAGCGCGACATCCGTCAGTCCCTCGAATGACGCAGGGTACGTGCGCATCGCCAGGCGGGTAGCGCGGGACGGACGACTCCCTTCGTCGAAGAGGATGCCCTGACCGGGCTGCGCGTGAGCCTGGATGGTCTGCGCGATCTGCGCCCAGTCGCTGTTGTTCTTGGCGAAGGGTGTGCGTTCGCTGAGGTAACTGATCGAGGAGGCGCCGATGACGGCCACCAGCAGGCCGATCCCGAAGATGCGCGGTCGGATTCGTGCCAAGAGCCATCCGATGAGGAGCGCTGCGGCGGGCACCGCGAACGAGAGGTACCGGGAGGAATAGACCGCGTGCACGGAATTGACCGCCAGGAGGATGGCCGGAGGGCCGAGCAGCCAGGTCGCCGCAAGAGGAACGAGGGCCGGAGTGCGGGCGCCGGAGGTGGGGTCGGGATTCGGGCCACCGACCCAGCTGCGGTTTCGGCGCGAGACCACGGTCCAGACGATGATCGAGGCCGCGATGAGCGTCCAGGCGACGATCGCCAGCAGGTTGTTCCCGAACCACTGGGTCACGACGAGCGTTCGGATGTTGGTGGAGTCTCGGCTCGCCAGGAACGCGATCTGGCCGCTCTCCCCGATACCGAACCCGATCACCGGCCCGGCGATCAGAATGCCACCGAGCGTCGCCCGTGCCCAGCCGCGCAGGAGTGTGGGACGCCGCTGGGAAAGCACGACCACCGCATGGGCGACGACGATCAGGAGGCTGAAGAGGAACAGATACCCGCACGCGGCGAGTCCAACGGCATAGACCACCCACAGTCGCTTCTCCGGCCGATCGCGACCGACGATGTGAAGCAGCAGGATCGTCAGCCAGACGACGGCGGCCGTGCTCATGGCATAGCCCCGTGCCTCTTCGCCCATGTAGGTGATGCGAGGCAGCATCAGGGCGATGATGCCGGCGAAGACCGCGACCCGGATTCCTCCGAGGCGTGAGCCAAGCACGACGACCCCCGCCACGGCGATTCCGACGGCGATGGCGCTGGGGAATCGCACGGAGAAGGGAGAGGCGCCGAACGCCTGCACCCAGAAATGCAGGAAGAGATAGTAGGTGCCGTGCACGGCGTCAACGCTGCCGAGCATGCGAAACAGCGAGGGAAGCGAACGCTCGGCGGACAGGACGCTTGCCGCCTCATCGCCCCACAGCGAGGGGATCCAGGATCCGGAGGCGGAGACGGCAGTTGCCGCGGCGCCGAGAAACAGTGCAAGGCTCGACCGAACCGACGGCCGCCATCCCGCAAGCCGGGACAGGGGCGACCTTGCGCCGTCGGAGAGTTCAGTAGCGAGCGACACGGTGGTGAACCCGCTTTCGTTCGGACGAGCTGTCGGTACGGTCTTCGACACCCAGGGGATCGCTTATCGACGCGTCCTGATCGTCGTTCTGTTCGTCCCCGACCTCTGCGAGGAGCGCGACAACCGCCCAGACGCACACCGCAGCAACGATGACCAGAACACCGACACCACCGAATATCAGCCACACCACAGAGCGCCTCCCGGGATCTCGAATCCGTCGGGGGCCAGCTTGCCAAGCGCTCTCCCAGATGGCTCTAAGACTGCGGGTTACCTCATGGCGAGAGTGTGCGGCGCATTCTTAGAACTTTCTGGGGAGCCGGCGAGCACGCTCGACTCGTGTGCTGGGCTGAACGGCCGGCTCGAGAGTGGGAGCGCCATGAAGCGAGTGATCCGTCTGATCCGCCAGGTGCTCAGGCTCGTGGGCGGAGCGAGCCGGGCGGAACTCCAGGCATTCGCCCGACGGGGTGCAGTGCGCGCAGATGTCGTCTTGTACGAGTCTTTCGCCGGCAACGGTGTGCTGTGCAATCCCGAGGCCATCTTCCGTGAGGTCCTGCGATCTCCCGACCTCGCCCACCTTCACCACATCTGGGCGCTCGACAGCCTCACGGAACACCGGGCGGTGCAGGCCGAGTTCGCCGCCGATCGGCGGGTGCGCTTTGTGAGGCGTCGCTCCCTCGCCTACGTGCGTGCCCTCGCGACGAGCCGCTATCTGGTGAACAACGCGACTTTTCCCGCCGAGTTCAGCAAGCGGCCGGGGCAGGTCTACCTGAACACCTGGCACGGCACACCGTTGAAACGCATGGGCTACGACATGCCCAACGGCGCTCTCGACTCCGCGAACACGATGCGCAACTTCGTGGCTGCTGACTTCCTGCTGTCCCAGAACCCCTTCATGACCGAGCAGATGTACGAGAAGGCCTACCGCTTGCGCGGGGCCTTCCGCGGGCTCGTCATCGAAGAGGGATACCCTCGCGTCGACCGCCAGTTCCTCGGCGCCGAGGAGGTGATCGAGGTGCGATCCCGCCTCGAGGCCGAGGGAATCACGCTGGGCGATCGCTCGGTGATCCTGTTCGCCCCCACCTGGAAGGGAACGGATTTCAGTTCGCCGGCGGACGATGCGAACGAGCTGTTCGAGCTGGTGCAGGAGATCCAGAAGCAGGTGGGACCCTCATTCCTGGTGCTGCTCAAGACCCATCAGGTGGTGCACCGATTCGCGAGGGATCGCCCCGAATTCCGCGAGATTCTCGTGTCGAACGACCTGCCGACGAACCTGATGCTGGGCATCACCGACATTCTCATCACCGACTACTCGTCGATCTTCTTCGATTTTCTCCCGCTCGAGCGCCCCGTCGTGTTCTTCACCCCGGATGATCTGGACTACTCCGCATCGCGCGGTCTCTACTTTCCGCTCGACGAGCTTCCGGGGCCGGTGGTGGCACACATCTCGGAGCTCGGCGAGGCCATCCGGTCCTGCATCACCGCGAAGGCCTCGGAAGTCCCAAAGGGCTCGAAAGTCCCGGAAGCCCGGTCAGGTCCGGCTGCCCGCTCTGCCGAGTGGAGAGCGCGGTTCTCACCGGACGACGATGGGGGAGCCGCGCGTCGTGTCGTCGACGTCGTCTTTCGAGGGAAGACGGATCGCGCTCGAACGCGGTCGCTTGCAGAGGACCCTCGCACGTCGATGCTGCTGAGCATCGGGGGGATGCGTTCGAACGGCATCACCAACTCCGCGCTCAATCTGCTTGCTGCGATCGACCACGATGCCTACGACGTGTCGGTCGTCTTCAACCGACCGCGCCGCGCCCAGCAACTGTCGAACCAGCAGCGCATTCCGCACCAGGTGAGGCAATTCCACCGGGTCGGCGGCATGAACGGCAGCAAGCTCACGCACCTGTTTCGTCGGCTGCAGGAGCACTACCCCGTGCTGAGGCGCAGGCCGGAGACCGCGATAGAGCAGCGGATGTGGCGCACAGAGTGGGCGCGCTGCTTCGGCGACACGCAGTTCGATTCCGTCGTCGAGTTCAGCGGCTACACCGCGTTCTGGGCCTCTCTCCTCCTGCATTCCCCGCGGGCCTTTCGCTCCATCTGGTTGCACAACGACCTGTTTCTCGAGACCCGGCGATTCGTGGGGAGTCGTCGCCGCATGAAGCGCTCCTTGCCCGCGGTGTTCAGCGTGTACCGGGACTTCGACGCCCTGGTGTCCGTGTCGGAGAGCCTGAACAGGATCAACCGCGACGCTCTCGGCGCCCGCTACGCGCTGCCGGCAGAATCATTCGTCTTCGCTCGAAACCTCGTGGATGAAACCCACGTGCTCCAGGGGCTTCGTGCCCCGCTGTCGTCGATCGAAGAGTTCGAGGCGGACGAGGCTGCCGTGCAGGACCGCGCGCAGGCTTCGAGCGACCGGGGCTGGATCGACGGGATGCAGCGCGACGACGACACCGTGTGGTTCGTCACCATCGGCCGATTCTCGCCGGAGAAGAACCAGGCACGACTCATCCGCTCCTTCGCGGAGATCTCCCGCGAGACTCCCGCCGCACGCCTGGTCATCGTCGGTCACGGACCGCTGCGCGATCACCTGCAACAGCTCATCGACAGTCTCGGGCTCTCGGAGCTCGCATTCGTCGTCGGACCCTTTGCCAACCCCTTTCCCATTCTCGCCGCGGCTGACTGCTTCGTGCTGTCGAGCGACTATGAGGGGCAGCCGATGGTGATTCTGGAAGCGGCACTGGCGGGGCTTCCGATCGTCTCTGTGGAGTTCGATTCCGCTCGTGATGCACTGCCGGATTCCCCGATCAGAATCGTCCCCCAGAGCGACAGCGGCCTCGCCGATGGCATGCGGGCGTTCCTCCGCGGTGAGGTGGCCGCGGCCGCGCTCGATGGGGTGGCGTACAACCGGTCCGCGCTGGCGGAATTCTGCGCGGTGGCGAGCCCGCACCCGAAGGCGCAGCGGATCGTGTCGTAGCCGGGCTGCAGAGTCGCGGGTGGGATCAGTCGGACTCGGGTGATGTGGTCACGGTGCGTCGACGGACGATGATCGTGCGCACCACGATCGGCACGACCGAGATCACCACGATCCCGACCAGCACGATGTCGATGTACTGCGAGACGAAATCGGTCACCCCGGGCACGTGAGCGAGTCCGAAGCCGAGCAGAATGATCAAGCCCGACCAGAGAGCGGCCCCCGCGAGGTTGAAGAGCGTGAACAGTCGGCGCGACATGTGCCCAACACCGGCCGCGACCGGAGCGAAGGTGCGCACCACGGGGACGAACCGGGCGATGGTCACCGCGACCGGTCCGAAGCGGGTGAAGAAGGCCTCCGTGCGGTCCACACTCTTCTTGCTGAAGATCCCCGACTCGCGGCGTTCGAAGACCCTCGGCCCCGTGCGTCGACCGATCGTGTAACCGAGTTGATCGCCCAGCGCGGCGGAGACAGCGACGACCAGCACGACGAGCCACAGGGGTTGGCGGATGGCTCCGCTGAGGGTGAGCACCCCGGTGAAGAACAGCAGGGTGTCTCCGGGGAGGAAGAATCCGACGAGGAGGCCGGTCTCGGCGAATACGGCTGCGCAGACGATCGCGAGCCCCCAGATTCCCGCCCCGGTGATGAGGGACTGGGGGTCGAGGATTCCGAGAGAGACGAGGGAAGAGGAGATCATGGTTTCCCAGTCTGCCCAACGCGGGTCTAAGAAAGCTCCAAGCTACCGAATTCTCAGACGCTTCTTAGGGCGTCCCGTGGACCCTTGCAGTCGTGACAGTTCGCCCCTCACCCTCGCGCAGCCGGCGTCTGGCGACCACCATCGCGAGCAAAGTGCCCGAAGTGACGGTGCTCTTCTGGATTGTCAAGGTGCTGACGACTGGAATGGGCGAGACGACTTCGGACTTCCTCGTGCGTTCGATCGACCCGGTCGTCGCGGTCGGCATCGGGGCGGCTCTCTTCGCGGGGGCGCTGACCCTGCAGTTCCTCGCCATTCGCTATCGACCGTGGATCTACTGGCTCACGGTGGTCGCGGTCAGTATCTTCGGCACGATGGCGGCGGATGTCACCCACATCGTGCTCGGCGTGCCGTACCTGGTCTCGAGCATCGTCTTCGGGGGTGCCCTCGCACTGGTCTTCCTCGTCTGGCATCGAAGCGAAGGCACCCTGTCCATCCACAGCATCACCTCGCGGCGTCGCGAATTGTTCTATTGGGCCGCGGTGGTCGTCACCTTCGCCCTGGGCACAGCGGTAGGGGACCTCACGGCGACGACGCTGCATCTCGGATATCTCGCCTCTGGCCTGCTGTTCGCCGTGGTGATCGCGATCCCGGCCGTGGCATTCCGGCTGCGCCGGTTCGGCCCGGTGTTCGCGTTCTGGTTCGCCTATGTGGCGACCCGACCGCTCGGGGCATCCTTCGCCGACTGGATGGGGGTCTCCCACGCGCGCGGCGGACTGCAGTGGGGCACCGGCCCGGTGAGCGTCGTGCTGGCGATCCTCATCGCAGCCGGGATCGCGGTCATCGCCGCCACCGAACCTCGTCGACTTCTCACCCCGACCGATTCCTAGGTGTCGCCGTACCGCGATCACCACCCCACCTGAAAGAGCGCGCCCTATGCAACGCAACACACTCGGCTCGATGATCACTGGTCGGAGCATGCTCAACAAGGTCCCGGAAGTCACTGCGGTGTTTTGGATCATCAAGGTGCTCGCCACGACAGTCGGGGAGACCTTCGCCGACTTCCTCAACGTCAATCTCAACCTCGGCCTCGCCACCACCAGCCTGGTGATGGCGGTGGCGCTTGCCATTGTGCTCGTTGCGCAGTTTCGGAGCCAGCAGTACATCCCTGCGGTGTATTGGTCGGCGGTGGTGTTGATCAGCGTCGTCGGCACGCTGATCACCGACAATCTCACGGACAATTTCGGAGTGCCTCTCTGGATCACCGCTGTTCTTTTCGCCATCGCGCTCGCGGGCACCTTCATCGCGTGGTTCGCCAGCGAGAAGACCCTGTCGATCCATTCGATCGTCACCTCCCGGCGTGAGTCGTTCTACTGGCTTGCAGTGCTCTTCACCTTCGCGCTCGGCACCGCCGCCGGCGACCTGCTGGCCGAAAGCCTCAACCTGGGTTATCTGCTCTCGCTCGTCGTGTTCGCGGTCGCAATCGCCCTGGGGGCCCTGGCCCATTCAGCGGTCGGGCTCAACTCCGTCGTCGCCTTTTGGATCGCCTACATCCTGACCCGGCCACTCGGCGCATCCGCCGGCGACCTCCTGTCGCAGAGCACACAGGATGGCGGACTCGGCCTCGGGACCACGACCACGAGCGCGCTCTTCCTCGGGGTGATCCTGCTGCTCGTGATCGCGCTGTCAGTCCGCGGTTCGCGAGTGGAAGCTGCCGCAGATGACGCCTCCGGAATCGAGGTCCCTACGACGTAGGCGCGGGCTGCTGCTCTCGAGCCCGGGGAATCCGCAGTTCGATGGTGGTGCCCGCCGGAGATGTCTCCAGAACGGTCGCTGTGCCGCCGAAACGCTCGACGGTGTCGCGCACGAGCGACAGTCCGATGCCGAAACCGGTATGGGTGGTCCCGCCCCCGCCGACGGCGGCTCCCGCCCGGGCGAAGCGGTCGAAGATGCGACCCGGTTCGATTCCGGTGATTCCCGGTCCGCGGTCCCGCACGCGGATCACCACAGTGTTCTTGATCTCTTCGACGGTCACCTCGATGGTCGATCCCGCGGGGGAGAAATCGAGAGCGTTGTCGAGGAGCGCCAGGACGCAGCGGTGGATGCTGGTGGCCGGAACTGCGGTGGCGCACCCCTCTGCCGCCTCCAGGTGGATCGAAATCGAGCGTTCCGCAGCCAGGATGGACATCGAGTCGATGGCTCGCTGTGCGATGGGGGCAACCGGGATGGATTCGCCGCTGCCCGGGGAGCGGTCGAGCTCCGCGAGGGCGAGGAGATCGTTGACGATACCGATCAGGGTCCGGGTGTCGCGGCGGAGATCGTTCACCGTCGGCGCCGACGGATCACCCGGGGCAAGGCCGCGTTGCAGCAATTGGAGGCGCGCGTCGAGCACGGTCAGGGGGGTGCGAAGCTCATGGCTGGCATCGGCGACGAAGGCCCGCTGCAGGCGCAGCGCGTCGCCGAGAGGTCGAACAGCCCGACGGGTGGCGAAGAAGCTCATCGTGCCGGCCAGGATGATGGCGACGGTGCCGATCACGAGCCCGCCGACCAGGATCTCCAGGCCACCGACATCGATGGTCGTCTCGTGGGATCCCCCCTGGGGGAACAGGCGTCCGGGCTTGATGTGCGCGAAGACGAAGGTGAAGGCGGCGATGAGCACGACCAGCACGAGCGCGGTCGAGGTGATGGTGATCTGGAGCCCGACCGTGCGCGATGCCCGTCGAATCGCCCGGGCGTCGGAGTCATCCGTCTTGCGCGCGATGCCGAGTATTCTCACGGTGCCCCGCTTGGTCACGGTGTCCCGCTTGGTCACGGTGCCCCCAGGCGGTAGCCCTGCCCGCGGACGGTGGTGATGAGGTCTGTGTCGGTCTTCCGGCGAACATAGTGCACGTAGGTGTCCACGGTGCCCGGCTGGTCGGTGGAGCCGAAGACCTGGTCCAGGATCTGTTCGCGCGAGTAGGTGCGATGCGGATTCTCCGCGAACAGCCGGAGCAGCTCGTTCTCCCGCTCGGTGAGGATGGTGCGGCCGTCATAGGGCGAGTAGACGGTGCGGCTCTCCGGGTAGAACTCCCACAGCCCGATGCGCACGAACGGCCCCTCGCCCGTGTAGACCCTCCGGATCGACCGCAACCGGGCGAACAGCTCGTCGAACTCGAATGGCTTCACCAGGTAGTCGTTCGCTCCGGCGTCCAGACCGCGAACCTTGTCTTGGATGGTGCCGAGCGCCGTGAGAATCAGCATGGGGGTGGTGATTCGCTTGCGGCGAAGGGTCTCGATCACCCCGAGGCCGTCGAGTCCCGGCAAGCGACGATCCACGATCATCACCTCGAACGTGCCCTCGAGCGCCACGGCGACCCCGGTGGTGCCGTCGGCGACCAGGGTGACGGAGTACACCTCGTCGAGCACCTCGCGCATGAGGGGACCGAGTTGGGGGTCATCCTCGATGAGCAACAGGCGGGGCCGGGCGTCGTTCACGGGAGACTCGGGTGCACAGTCGTCGTCATCTGCCCAGTCTGCCCATTTCCCTCTAAGAATTCTCTAAAGAATGGGGGCGGTACCGATCGGGGTTCGTCGACTCCGTCGGTGAGCCACCGCGTACTGTGCCTAGTCCCGGTAGGACTTGCGCGGGGGGCGTTCGCCCCGGTCGTCGCCGCGGGCAGCGTCTTTCCGTGCCCCGCCACGGTCGGGCCGGATCTCGATGAGCTTGCCGCTGATACGGGTGCCCTTGAGCTTGTCGAGCACATCGCCGGGGAGGCTCGCCGGCAGGTCGACCAGCGAGAAGTCGGGAAGGATCTTGATGTGGCCGAAGTCTTCGCGGCTGAGGCCACCCTCGTTGGCGATCGCGCCGACGATCTGGCGCGGCTCCACCTTGTGCCGCTTGCCCACCTCGATGCGGTAGGTCGACATCGGGCCGGCGTTGGGCCGCGCGCGTCGCTCGGTGCGATCCGCTCGCTCCGGGCGGTCACCGCGGTCCGGACGATCGCCCCAGTCGGCACGCTCGGCGCGGTCGTGGCGCTGCGCGCGCTCGGGGGAGAGCAGCAGCGGAGTCTCGCCCTGCGCGACGATCGCGAGCGCGGCAGCAACATCCACCTCCGGCACGTCGTGGTGCGCGATGTAGTGGCTGATGATGTCGCGGAAGCCCGCGATGCGATCGCCCTGGCCGAGAGCCTCGGTGATGGCGTCGTCGAAGCGGGTCAGGCGGGTGACGTTGACGTCTTCGACGCTCGGCAGCTGCATCTGGGTGAGCGGCTGGCGCGTCGCGCGCTCGATGGCGTCGAGCAGCCGACGTTCGCGCGGGGTGACGAAGCTGATCGCGGCACCGCTGCGTCCCGCGCGACCGGTGCGACCGATGCGGTGAACGTAGGACTCGGTGTCGATGGGGATGTCGTAGTTGACCACGTGGCTGATGCGTTCGACGTCGAGGCCGCGGGCCGCGACATCTGTGGCCACCAGGATGTCGAGCTTGCCCGACTTCAACTGGTTCACCGTGCGTTCGCGCTGGGCCTGGGCGACATCGCCGCTGATGGCTGCGGCGGAGTAGCCGCGCGCCCGCAGCTTCTCGGCGAGGGTCTCGGTCTCGTTCTTGGTGCGGACGAAGACGATCATTCCCTCGAAGTTCTCGACCTCGAGGATGCGCGTGAGTGCATCGACCTTCTGCGGATACGACACCATGAGGTAGCGCTGCGTCGTATTGGCCGACGTCGTGGTCTTGTTCTCGACGGTGATCTCTTGCGGATCGTGCAGGTACTTCTTCGAGATCCGACGGATCTGCGGAGGCATCGTGGCCGAGAACAGCGCCACCTGCTTGTCGTCCGGGGTGTCGGCGAGGATCGTCTCGACATCTTCGGCGAAGCCCATCTTGAGCATCTCGTCGGCCTCGTCGAGCACCAGGTACTTGAGCTCGGAGAGGTCGAGGGTGCCCTTGGCGAGGTGGTCCATGATGCGTCCGGGAGTGCCGACCACGATGTGCACGCCGCGCCGGAGGGCGGAGAGCTGTACCCCGTAGGCCTGCCCGCCGTAGACCGGGAGCACGTGAACGCCACGCATTCCGGAGGCGTACTGCTCGAAGGCCTCGCAGACCTGAAGGGCGAGCTCCCTAGTGGGAGCGAGCACGAGGGCCTGCGGGTTCTTCTGGGCGAGATCGAGACGGGAGAGGATGGGCAGGGCGAATGCCGCGGTCTTTCCCGTGCCGGTCTGGGCGAGTCCCACGACATCCCGTCCGGCGAGCAGTGGAGGGATGGTCGCCGCCTGGATGGCCGAGGGGGTCTCATACCCGACATCCTTGAGCGCCTTGAGGACGGCGTCGGTGAGGCCGAGTTCGGAGAAAGTGAGCGTGGCGGGGGCAGCGGTTGCCTCGCTGGTCGCGGTTGTGTCAGCTGGCGTCATGCTCTAACGGTAGACGTTCGCCGGGCCGCCGCGCCGCGCTGTGGTGGTCGATTCCACTTTTTCCGGCCCTCCCGTGGTCCGTTGGATGAGCAAGCGGTGTGCGCCCGGGAGGTGAGCTTCTTCGTGGCGCGGTCGAAATCGAGGTGCCGCCCGCCCAGAGGTGGCGATCACGACGAGGGAGAGCGAGCAGGTGACGTCGCGGTGGACAGCCGGGTTGGCGGAGGCGGCGATGGCAGCGGTGCGGGGTCCGATCCCGAGCATGAACAGTGCATCGGTGGCCGGACTCGCGCGGCCGGGTTCACTACTCACGAGCTCGTCTGCATCCCGAATATTCGGAGCGGGGGGCTCCGCCCGGATCGACGAGAGTGCTGGTGCAGCGGCTCGGCGGCTAGGTCACGTCCCTCGGGTTCGAACGGTGCAGGATGACGCGGGCGCACAGCGCACACACGAGCGGGCCGACCGTGACCGACCAGAGCGCCGAAGCGAAGACATCCGTGGGATAGTGCACCCCGTCGACCATCAGGGCGAACGCGACCAGGACCGAGAAGATCGTCCCCGCTATGAGGGCGAAAGCTCGCCAGGGGCCCCGCCGGGCGAGGAACACGGATGCGACGACCACCGCGACGACGAACACCAGGTGACCGCTGGGGAACGAGGCATCGACCGGCTGGTGGGCGAAGGGATGCGACAGCGCGGTGACATCCGGTCGAGGCCTGTGGATGAGGAATTTCATGACGGCGCTCGGCAGCCAGGTGACGGCCACCACGACCGCGAAGGTGAGGGCCACGCGGAATCGGCGCGTGATCGCCAAGATGACGATGGCGATGGCGGCAGTGATGATCACGGCCGGGATCGGGCTCAGCACCGAATAGAGGCCGGAGGTGAGGGCGCCAAGACCGCCTGAATGCAGCGTATTGAGTGCCTGCGACGCCCCCCGGTCGAACCCGGAGAGCAGGCCGAACCGGGTGACACCCAGCCCGAGGGCGGCGACGGCAACCACCCCGAGCACGGCGACAGCCGTGACTGCGGGCAGCCGACGACCGAGTGGTGACGGGGAGTTGTCGCTGACGAACGGGCGCACCTGGGGTGCCGGGGGGATGCTCACCTGCCCAACCTTGCCTCCGCTCTCTAAGAATCCCGCAAGGTTCGTGAGATCCGCGTGCAGCCTGTGCCCCCGACCGATCGCGAGACGGCTTCGAGCATCGAGGACCAGGGGAGGTGGCAGGGTGTGTAGATGACCGAATCCACTGCTCGATCGCATCGACCCAGCAGACGCTCGGTGCTCGCCGGAACGGTGTGGGGGATCGCGGGGCTTGCGGGGGGAACGGCGCTCGGTGCCGCCCTGCCCCGCGCAACAGTCGCGGAGTGGGAACTTCCCGAGCGGCCGGGCGGCATGGGCTTCGATCACCTGGTGGTTCTTGCTTTTGAGAATCGGTCGTTCGACAACCTCTTCGGATACCTGTATTCCTCTCTCGGGCATCCTGTCCCTGCGGGCCAGTCGTTCGAGGGATTGGACGGGGGAGCCCGGTTCAGCCTCGCTCCCGATGGCACCCGTGTCGACGCGCATCCCTACTCCGGGTCGACCGACGCGATCATGGCCAGCCCCTCGCCCAACGCCGGCGAGGAGTATGCGCACATCAATACTCAGCTCTTCGGCATCGTGGATCCGCCAACGAACGCCACGGCCACCGTTCCGCTGGCGCCGTACAACGCGCCGCCGCCGGGAACGAAGCCCAGTATGAGCGGATTCGTCACGGACTACATCAACAACCATGCCGCGAAGACCGGTGCAGTCCTCACGCCGGACGAATACGGCGCCATCATGGGATCATTCACTCCCGACATGCTGCCCGTGTTCACCACGCTCGCCCGGAGCTTTGCGATCTACGATCACTGGCACGCTCCGGTGCCGACCCAGACCTTCGCGAACCGATCGTTCATTCACGCATCCACCTCGAGTGGATTCGTGGAGAACAAGGGCGTTCAGGGCTTCGGCAAATGGATCGATCCGGCACTCAACGATGCGCCGACCGTCTTCAACCAACTCGACGAGGCGGGGGTGAGTTGGGCGGTGTACTTCGATGAGAGCCAGCTCATCTCCTTCACCGGACTGATCCACGCGGCGCGCCTCCAGCCCTACTGGAAGACCAACTTCCGCAACATGACCCAGTTCCACGCGGATGTCGCCGCGGGCACCCTGCCTGCCTACAGCTTCATCGAGCCACGCATGATCTACAACCACAACGACATGCACCCGGCCACCGAAGCCGTCACCGAGCAGACAGTGGATGGCAAGGTCATCCTGGGGAGCGGCTTTTCCGATGCGCGGGCCGGTGAGCAACTGCTCCATGAGGTCTACACCTCGATCAGGAAGAGTTCGGCCGTGAAGGGCTCGAATGCGCTCAACACGATGTTCCTCGTCACCTTCGACGAGACCGGGGGCACCTACGATCACGTTCCCCCTCCGGCAGCCGAGCCCCCGGGCGATGGCGCACCGGGAGAGCTCGGATTCGCATTCGACCGGCTGGGGGTGCGAGTGCCGGCGCTGACGATCTCCGCCTATACGCCCGCGGGAGCTGTCATCAACGATGAGATGCACCACGGTGCGATCCCGAGCAGCCTGCGTGCTCGGTGGGGGCTGAAGCCACTGACGGAGCGCGATCGTCACGCCGCGACCCTCGACAATGCCGCCACGTTGCCCGCGCCGCGACAGCCCTCCACCTGGCCAGTGACGACGTCGCATTACGTGCCGCTCAACCCCGAGGCCCTGAGTGGACCAGTCGGGGCGAAGCCGAATGCGGCGCTCACCCCGCCGGCGGTCGGATTGCTGAGCGTCTTGCTCGCGAAGTATGGGCAGCCGGGCGACCCGATCCCCAAGACCTATGCGGACGCTACGGAACTCCTCGAGAAGCACGGCCGGGAGCTTTTCGGCGCCTAGACCAGGGCTCTCCTCGACACTGATGCCGGACGGGGAGCGTGGTGTTCGCTCCCCGTCCGGCCAGGGTGATCGGAGTTACTTGCTGAAACCGATCTTCGCCATGTTGAGGCTCAGAGTCGGGGTGATCGCCGATCCGACCACCTTCTTGTTCATGAGGTAGTTCAGCGTTTCGTAGTGCGTGAAGATGAGCGGCGCATCCGTTGTCATCTGGGTGCGGATCTTCTCGTAGAGGGACTCGCGCTCCTTCGTGTCGCTGCTCGCCGCGGCCTGGTCGATGAGCGCATCGACTTGCGGGTTCGCATATCCGGTGGTGTTGATTGGCCCGCCCGCTTTGATGACCAGGGAATAGAAGTTGTCCGGATCGATGGTGCGCTCCTGGTACGCGCTGGTGATCTGGTAATCACCGCTGCTGAAAGCGTCGTACCAGACGGAGACATCGACGGCCTTGATCGACATGTCTATACCGATCTTCTTCAGTTCGTCTCGAACCACTTGCCCGGTCTTGAGCAACTCTGGATACTGGGACAGACCGAGGTACTCGACCTTCAGTCCGCTGCCGTAGCCGGCCTCGCTCATCAGTTTCTTCGCCTTGGTGATATCCTGCTTCGCACCGAAGATGCCGGATTCGTTGTACCAGGATGACCCGGTGGGAACCTCCTCGAGACCGAGTTCGCCGGTGCCGAGGTACGCGACATCCCGGATGGCGGAACGGTCGATGGCCAGGGCGATCGCCTGGCGCACCTTCGGGTCGTTGAAGGGTGCCTTCGTGGTGTTGAGCGCGAGGTAGTCGGGAATTCCCGCAACGGGGCTCGTCACCAGGGTGAAACGCGGGTCCTTCTTGAGGGCGGGCACCTGCTGGAGAGGAACGGCATCGGCCCAGTCGATCTCACCGGAGGACAGGGCGTCGATGCGGCTCTGGTCCACCGGAAGGAACTTGAAGGTGATCGAATCGAGATGAGGAAGCCCTTTTTTGAAGTAGTTGGGGTTCTTCTTCAGCGTGATGTGGTCTCCCTGCACCCATTCGACGAATTCGAAAGGACCGGTGCCGACTGGGTTGCGGGCAGGGTCGGAGCTTTCGATGGCCTTCTTGTTCACGATCTCGCCGTTGGTCGCGAGGTTGGTGAGGAAGGGTCCGAATGCGGCCTTCAGGTGGAATACGACGCTGGTGGGCGTTGGCGCGTCGATGGAGTCGATCTGGGAGTAGAGCCCGGCATAGGCACTGGCGGTTGCGGGGTTGAGCAGTCTCTCGAAGGTGTATTTCACGTCGGCCGAGGTGAATTTCTCGCCGTTCTGGAATGTGGCGTTGTCGACCAGGGTGAAGGTCCAGGTCGTCGCGTCATCCTGCTTCCACTTCGTGGCGAGGTCGGGAACGAACTTTCCGTTGGCGTCGAGGTCGATGAGCATGCTGAAGATGCCTTCGTACACCTGCGCGCCCGTGTAGATCGACGATGTGGCGGGGTCGAGCACATCGGGTTCGCCGGTGAGCGCGGCCCGGAGGTCGCCTCCGTCCTTGATGCCCGATGACGACGTTCCGCCGCTCGCCGATGGCGTCGAGCTGGTGCCGCACCCCGTCAGGGCGAGGGCGGCGGCGAGTCCGGTTGCGGTGATGAGTACGGCGATTTTTGCCCGGTGGCCTGTCGAGGGCCGGGGGCGGGAGTGCGGTTTCATTGGTGCCTCTTCCGAATGTGATGGACTAATTTGCTGTGCGGGTGACGAACTCGATGAAGCTGTGGTTGAACGGATCCGGCGATTCCCACAGGCACGCGTGCCCGCCGGGAACCGTCGCCCAGCTGGAGCCGGGGAGGCTGGACTGGAGCTGAGCTGAGAGGCGCACCGGGATCAGGATGTCCTCTTCGCCGGCCAGGACCAGGGTCGGTGCGGTGATGCGTGCCAGCCGGTCGACGGTGTCGTGGGTCTGGATGACGTTGAGCTGTGACAGGTACGCCTCGACGGTCATCGGCAGCGATGCCATCGCCTCCGCGAATTCGGCAGCGTCTTCTGGACGCTCTTCGAAGAACGGACCGGTGAAGGCCCAGAGGGCGACATCCCGCATGACGAAGGGCACACCGAGTCCGGTGGCGAGATCGGCCCACATGGCGAACATGTTGAGACAGAACGCGTCCGCTTTCGCGTACGTGCAGCCGAGGGTGAGCGACTTGAGATCCTCGGGGAACGCAATCGCATACTCCTGGGCGATCATGCCGCCCATCGAGACACCCATGAGGTGGAAGTCGGAGATCCCGAGACTGTCGACGAGGGCTTTCGCGTCTTCGGCCATCATCGTGGAGGTGTACGGACCGGCAGGCTTGTCGGAGACCCCGATGCCTCGATTGTCGAATCGCAGCACGCGGCATCCCGCCTCGAGCAGCGCGGGAACTTGAAAGTCCCAGGAGTAGAGATCATCGGCGAGTCCGTTGATGAGAACGATCGTCTCTCCGGTGTTCTCTTCGCCGTCGAGACGGTAATTCAGGGTGATTCCGTTCACGTGTGCTGTGGGCACGGTGCGCTCCTTCTGTCGGTGATGTGCGTGTTCGTGGGCTCGGTCGGGGTCATTTCGGGCGGGGGATCGCGCCGATCAGCGCTCGGGTGTAGTCATGACCGGGCCGGTTCATGACCTGTTCGGTTTCACCGTTCTCGACGATGACTCCGTGGTAGAGCACGGCGACCTCGTTGCTGATGTGCTCGACCACCCCCAGGTCGTGGGAGATGAAGATGCAGGCGACATGGAGATCGTGCTGGAGGTCCATGAACAGGTTGAGGATCTGTGCTTGCACGCTCATGTCGAGAGCACTCACCGGCTCGTCGGCCACGATGAGTTCGGGCTCGCTCGCGAGAGCGGCGGCGATACTGACGCGCTGACGCTGGCCGCCGGAGAGCGTGGTCGGCAGGCGGTCGACCAGGGTCGTGCTGAGTCCGACCCGGTCGAACAGGTCGAGCACGCGTCGCTCCCGGGTGAGCGGAGTGCCGATCCGAAAGCTGTCCAGCGATTCCCGCACGCTTCGCCCGATCGGCCACCGCGGATCGAGGCTCCCGTAGGGATCCTGAAACACCGGCTGCACGCGCCGGCGGAAAGTCGAGCGGTCGGCCCGGGACATCGTGCTGAGTTCCTTCCCGTCGAAGGTGATGACTCCCTCGGACGGCGCGGTGAGGTCGAGGATACAGCGACCGAGAGTGCTCTTTCCGCTTCCCGATTCCCCGACGAGACCGAGTGTCTGGCCACGCTCGAGCGTCAACGAGACACGGTCGAGAGCCACGGCGTTGCGGCGCCTCCAGGGAGGCCCTCCCGCGGGGAACGACTTGCTCACATTTTCGACCGTCAGGAGAGAGTTCATGATCGACCGTCCATTTCGGGGAGTGACCCTTCCGTTGCCGGTCGGTCGATGCTCCAGTCGTCCGAGATCACGGGAAGGCGGCTTCCGCGCGGGGCGCCAGCCGGGTTGGAGGCCAGGAGTGCGCGCGTGTAGGGATGTCGGGGTGCGTTGAAGAGATCCGTCGTCTCCGCGACCTCGATGAGTTTCCCCCGGTACATCACCCCCACTCGATCGCACACCTGGGCGACAACGCCGAGATCGTGGGTGATGAGCAGGACGGTGGTGCCGTGGGCGGTTCGCAGCGTGTCGATCAGGTTAAGGACCTGCGCCTGGATCGTCACGTCGAGTGCCGTGGTCGGTTCGTCCGCAATGAGCAGCTGCGGCCGGTTCGCCAGGGCGGCGGCGATGACTATACGCTGCCGTTGGCCGCCGGACAGGCGGTGGGGAGCGTCGGAATAGCGGGAGGCGGGGTCGGGGATTCCCACTTCGCTCATGAGCTGGATTGCCCGCGCCTTAGCTTCCCGCAGCGAGATGCGACTGTGCGCGCGAAGGGTCTCGGCGATCTGGTCACCGACCGACCAGGTGGGATCGAGACTCGCCGAGGCATCCTGGAAGATCATCGCGACTTCGTTGCCACGAAGGTTTCGGAGCTCGGCGGTGTCGAGGTGCGTGATCTCCCGCCCGTTCATGGAGATGCTTCCCGTGGTCTGGGCGATAGTCGGAAGCAGGCTCATCACGGCGTTCGCCAGGGTGCTCTTGCCGCTGCCGCTTTCGCCGACGATCCCGAAGATCTCGCCACGGTTGAGGGTGAGCGACACATCGCGCACGGCGGGTTCGGGTTGTGCGCCGAAGCGCACTGACACCTGGGAGAGAGCGAGGATGTCGGTCATTCGGCCACTCCTGCCGGATCGAAGGCGCGGCGAAGACCCTCGCCGAGAAGCGTGAATGCGAGCACCGCGATCACGATCGCGAGGCCGGGAAAGACCTCGACCCAGGGAGCCTGGATCAGGACATCCCGACCGTCGGCCAGCATGCCTCCGAGCGACGGGGTCGGCGGCTGGGTTCCGAGGCCGAGAAAGCTGAGTCCCGCCTCGAGCTGAAGGGCGAACGCACTGAGAATCGACGCCTGCACGATGACCGGACCGATCGCATTCGGGGCCACGTGGGTCCCGATGATGCGAAGGTGGCTTGCTCCCCGCGCCCGCGCTCCGGCCACGTAGTCGTTGCGCGTCACGACGAGGGTGCTGCTTCGCATCACCCGGGCCAGGATGGGCAGGTAGATGACGGCGATGGCGAGGCCGGCAACCGTGCTTCCCGGGCCGAGGATCGCGATCAGCGTTATCGCCAGGAGCATGGCCGGCAGGATGAGGACCATGTCGAGGGTGCGCGAGATCGCCGTGTCCACCCAGCTGCCGAAGTAGCCCGCGGCCAGTCCGAGCGGTACGGCCACGAGTGTGGCGACCAGGACCGCCGAAATCGAGACGAGGAGACTGACGCGCAAACCGAAGAGAACCCGGCTGAGCACGTCTCGTCCGAGCACATCCGAGCCGAAGGGATGCTGGAGGTTGGGGGTGCCGAGCACCCTGCTCACCTCGACGGTTTCCGGATCGTGGGGCGCGAGGATCGGCGCCAGGATCGCGACGACGGCGAGCGCGGCCAGGATCAGGATGCCGGCGAGAATGAAACGGTTCGCCGTTCGACGCCGTTTGCGGGGTGGTCGCATCCGTGTCGAAGTCGTGTCGGGAACGAGGGCCGTGGTCATGTGGAGGCTCCGTCCGAGACACGCGGGTCGAGCCAGCCGACGATCAGGTCGGTGAGCAGCGAGACCACGATGAATGTCGTCGCGATGGCGAGAACGCCTACCTGCACGGTGGGGTAGTTCCGTTGGTTGATCGCGGTCACGATGAGTTTGCCGACACCGGGCAAAGCGAAGAGCGTCTCGATGATGATGGCCCCTCCGAGCAGCACGCCGAATTGGATTCCGATCACGGTGACGATGGCCGGGCCGGCGTTCCTGAGCGCATGCCCGAACACGATGCGGCCGGGACGGATCCCTTTCGCCCGGAGGAACAGCACGAACGGTTGGTCGAGGACGGTCGACACCGCAGCGCGGGTGGTGCGGAGGATGTAGGCGGCCTCGCCCACCGCGAGGGTCAGCACAGGCAGGATCATGTAGCGCAGATTGTCGAGGGGATTGTCGGTGAATGGCACATAGCCGGAGGGGGGCAGCACCGCGAGAGTGCCCGTGAACAGGAGCACGAGCATGATTCCGAGCCAGAAATCGGGGATGCTGACGCCGAGAATGACGAACCCTTCGGTGAGCCGGCGAACCCAACGCCCCCCGACGGCGGCGCGGACTCCGAGCGGCACACCGATGGCGACGGCAAGAAGCATGGACAATCCCGCGAGTTCGAAGGTGACCGGCAGTCGCTGGGAGAGCAACTCGGCCAGGGAGGCATGGCTGACGATGTCGGTGCCGAGATCCCCGCGGAGAAGGGCTCCGATCCAGTTCAGGTACTGCGCGAAGAGATTCTGGTCGAGCCCGAGCTGGTGACGAATCTCCGCGATATTCGCGGCCGTTGCCCGGAATCCGAGCATCGTGCGCACCGGGTCGCCTGGCACGAGCCGGATGATCAGGAAGACCACGATGCTCATGATGAAGAGCACCGGAATCGTGAGCAGTATCCTGCGCACGACGAAAGCGAAGCGGGACGTCATCGCTCATCCTCCCTCTCGTCGTCTCGTTCCGCGCGCGCGATCAGATCCCTGATCAGCGTTTCGGAGAGCACGAAGTGGAGGGCTGCGATGTCGCCGGCGTCGTCGACCCTTCCCTCGATGACCGCTTGCACGAGGTCGTGATGCTGGTGGATGGCTGTCTGGCGCACCGAGTCGGTGTAGGGCTCCGCGCCGAGGTTCAGGCTGATCTTCGTCCGAAGGTCGACCGACAGGTTGACCAACAGCTGGTTGTGGCTGGCTTCCGCGATTGCGCGGTGCAGCATCGAGTCGGCGTTGCGGGAGGCATCGTGGTTCGGCGCATCCTGGTAGGCCTGAAGAGCTGCCTGAATCCTGATGTCGTCGTCTTCCGTGTGCCGAAGAGCCGCCGTGCGGGCGATCAGCGGTTCGATCAGAGTGCGAGCGTCGAACAGCTCCTCGAATTCGGACCATTTCGGCACCAGATGGCGGCGAACATGCTCGGCCGATGTCGGTCCCCAGGTGGAGAGGACGAAGTACCCGCCGTTGCGGCCGCGGCGCACCTCGAGGTACCCCGTGTCGGTGAGCTGCCCCAGTGCTTCGCGCACCGAGGTGCGCGACACTCCGAGCATCGACGCGAGTTCGCGTTCGGTCGGAAGCTGCTGTGCCGGCACATACAGTCCGAGGGCGATGGCGGTGATCAGCCGGTCGGCCACATCGTCGGCGACGTGCCGCGCCACGATGGGGCTTCCCCAGGTGAGGGTCGCGGCGGCGCTGTCATTCGCGGCGAGAGAAGCCTCTGTCCCCGCGCCGTGCGCGATCATGATTGTTCCTCTCGCGTGAACCGGGTGAGGAGGAAGCGCGCCAGGGTGCGCGCGGCAGCGACGATGCTGTCGAGTTCCACAGACTCATCCACCCCGTGCATGTCGTGAGCGACTGCGCCGTAACACACGGCGGGAATCTCGAACCCGTTCAGGTAGGTGCGCGCATCGGTGGTGCTACCGAGGGTGAATGCCGTTGGGAGTGTTCCGTGCGCGTCGAAGTGCGCGGCACTGAGGTCTCTCACCAGGGGTGAGTCTGTGGCGAGAAGGTATCCGTCCGCCCGGAAACCCGTGAGGGTCACCCGGGGAGGAAGCGCGAAGTCGGTTTCCGCCTCGACCAGCTCCTCGATGGCCCGGCGAACTTCCTTCTCTGCAGTGTCAGGAGTCCACGCTCGGGGGAACCCGACGCGAATGCTCAAGGTCGCCGTCGACGGCGCCGTCGAAGTCCAGTCACCGGAGTGCACCTTGCCAAGATTGACGTTGTAGGGGTTCTCGCCGATCGCCATGCTCGGTTCCGGCAGCGTGGACGCGAGCTGTTCCGACCACCTGGTGAGGCCGTGAAAGACCTTCATCCCCAGCTCGAGGGCGTTCGCGTTGAGGTTGGCCTCCTGGGCATGGCCGGAGAGCGCGGTCACGTCGACATCGATCCAGAGCACTCCGACCCCGCCAACCATCAGTCCGAGATCGGTTGGTTCGAGCAGCACGACTTCGGCCGCGGTGATGCCGTGATCGATGATCGAATGAAGCGCCCCATTGCCGGTGCACTCCTCCTCGATGACCGCGAGGAACCCCAGGCGCTGCTGGGAGAAGAGCGCCGGTGCGACCTCAGCGAGGGAGCGAAGGGCAAGCGAGCCGATCGCGAACCCGCTCTTCATGTCGGCGGTCCCCCTTCCGAAGAGGCGGCCACCCCGCCGTTCGGGTTCGAAGGGCGGCGAGGTCCACAGGTGGGGGGTCATTGCCGGCACGACATCCATGTGGCCGTTCAGCAGCAGCTTCAGAGGCCCGTCACCGGGCGTACGGGCGAGCAACTGGTAGCGCGCAGCCGCGTCGATCGACTCAGGCTGGGTGATTCCTGCGCGCGAGTGGGAGAGGGGTGTGTTCGGGAACGCGAGTTTCTCCGAGCGGAGCCCGATGTCTTCCATCTCTGCGGCGAAGACGTCGAGTGCGCCCTGTTCGTGGCCCACCGTGCTCGGCGCGCGCACCAGGTCTTCCAAGAAGTTAAACGCGCGCTCGGAATTGCTCGCGATGACGTGATCGAGCTCGGTCAGCATGAATCCTCTTTAGGTCTAGAGTCCAGACCCTATTCCTTTTTCAGTCGACTCAGAAGTGCAAACTCGAGAAGATCCGGATTTGTTACCTGCCGTGTTCTTCTGCGACACATGGCCGAAACATCAGGCGGAGAATCCGCGCCCAAATGTTCCCCTCGGGCCCCGGAGAGCGAACTGTCGATGACGGGCACGCCTTCGAAGGGGCTCTTGCGATCGTCATCGCCGTCGTGGCGCACGACGAAGGGTGCGACGAAGACGCGCCTGTCGGCAGCGGCAATCGAGGAGCTCGGGGCGTACAGCGATGGCGTCCGCGTCGACTCTCACCTGGAGGTCGAGGGGGAGTGCGGGACCGACGTTTCATCGAGGGGAGCCCAGGCGACCGAAGCTGAGGGGGATGACGCAGCCGGCCCGGTGATGGCGCGGCCACTCGCCGGATCAGGCTGGCCCCCCTTGCCCCGGAGCGATGAAGGTCGAGACGGCACATCCGGTTCTTTCCGAGCCCGGACAGGACCGGATGTGCCGTCTCGCCGGCGATCGCGAAGGGGCAGGGGCTGAGGGGCGGGGGACTCCTGGAGGTGGAGGGGATGACGGGAATCGAACCCGCGCCATCAGTTTGGAAAACTGAGGCTCTACCATTGAGCTACATCCCCATGGGCTGCCGGCCGAGGCCGATTGCGCGGTTACCACCTTATTACATCAGTGGGGATGCGAGAACCAGCGCGCAGGATCGGTGCGATAGGCTTGCCGAGGCCTATTTTCGGGCGCCTATCGGCGTTCCTTCGCTGGGCCACCGGGGCCGACAGGCCCATCGGGATGTAGCTCAGCTTGGTAGAGTGCTCGGTTTGGGGCCGAGATGTCGCAGGTTCGACTCCTGTCATCCCGACATCACCCGCATGACCCCCAAGTAGAACTGCCCAAGAATCACGCACAAAAGAGCAAGCAGGAGAACCAACGTGAAGACCACGGTCGAGAAGCTGAGCCCGACACGAGTGAAGCTGAGCATTTCAGTCACTCCCGATGAGCTCAAGCCCAGCATTGATCACGCGTACAGCCACATCGCCGAGTCGGTCAACATCCCCGGCTTCCGCAAGGGCAAGGTTCCGCCGCCCATCATCGACCAGCGCGTCGGCCGCGACGAGGTGCTCAACCACGCCGTGAGCGATGGTCTCGACAAGTTCTACCGCCAGGCCATCGAGGAGCAGAAGATCCGTCCGCTCGGTCGCCCCGAAGCGGATGTCACCGGCCTGCCGAGCACGAAGGACTTCTCCGGCGACCTCGAGGTGACCGTCGAAGTCGACGTGCGCCCGGAGTTCACCGTTCCGAACCTGGACGGGATCACCCTCACCGTCGACGCGATCGAGGTCACGGACGAGGAGGTCGAGACCGAGCTGCAGAACCTGCTCTCGCGCTTCGGCACCCTCATCACCGTCGACCGCCCCGCGACCACCGGAGACTTCGCGCAGATCGACCTCGTCGCCACCATCGGCGGCAATGAGGTCGACACGGCCAACGCGATCTCGTACGAGGTCGGATCCGGCGACCTGATCGACGGCATCGACGAGGCCCTCGACGGTCTCAGCGCCGGCGAGACCACCGTCTTCGAGTCCAAGCTGCTCGGCGGTGACAACGAGGGCGAGTCCGCGGAGATCACCGTGAAGCTCCTCGCCGTGAAGGAGCGCGAGCTTCCCACAGCGGACGACGACTTCGCCCAGATCGCCAGCCAGTTCGACACCATCGGCGAGCTCAAGGACGACATCAAGGTGCAGGTGAGCCGCTCGAAGGTCTTCGGCCAGGGCACCCAGGCGCGCGACCAGGTCGTCGACAAGCTGCTCGAGTCCGTCGAGATCCCCGTTCCCCCGCAGCTCGTGCTCGACGAGGTGCACCGTCACCTTGAGAACGAGAACCGTCTCGAGGACGAGGTGCATCGCGCCGAGGTCACCGAGTCGAGCGAGAAGACCTTCCGCAGCCAGATCCTGCTCGACACGATCGCCGAGGCCGAAGAGGTCAAGGTGAGCCAGGACGAGCTCACCCAATACCTCATCCAGGGAGCGGCCCAGTACAACATGGAGCCGGGCGAGTTCATCAAGGTGCTCGACTCCAACGGCCAGATCCCCGGAATGATCGGTGAGGTCGCCCGCGGCAAGGCCCTGGCCATCGTGCTGTCGAAGGCGAAGGTCGTCGACTCCAACGGGGACGACGTCGATATGACCGAGTTCACCGCTCCCGTCACCGGATCCGGCGACGACGAGGACTTCGTCGAGGCGAGCGCCGGCTCAGACGAGCACGAGGGCCACAGCCACGGTGGCGCGAAGGACAGCCACGGCCGTTCGGCCAACAACGAGCACTACGGTCACGACCACAAGTAGTCGTGCCGATTAATCCCCCGCGTTCGACGGCGATCGCATCGCCGTCGAACCGGAGGTAAGACCATGCTCGATCTCGGCCTGCTCTTCGACGTGGACGGGCCTCTCGCGAGCCCGGTGAGCCGCAGCATCCGCATTCCCAGCATTCTCGACGACCTCGTGGCTCTGGCCGCCGCGGGGGTGCCGATCGCCTTCATCACGGGTCGATCCGACACCTTCATCCGCGACGAGGTGATCGCCCCGCTGATGCGGGTCGGGCTCGCCACCGCTCTGGCCGCACCGGGGGCGCGCATGTTCGGTGTGTTCGAAAAGGGCGGCTCCTGGGCGCCCATCACGAGTGCCGGTATGGGCGACGTCACCGTCGACGAGAGCGTCGCGCCGCCGGCCTCGATCGTCGACGGGGTGCGTTCACTGGTGGCCGACGGGTTCTCCGACACGATGTTCTTCGACGAGACGAAGAGGGCGATGATCTCTGTCGAGCAGCGCACCGACGTCTCGCCAGAGACCTACCTGCATGCCCAGGCGTGGTTCAACGACGCGAGCTTCGCCCTTGTCGCCGCGGCAGGCGTCGGTGTGAAGCTCGGTTCGCGATCGGCTCCGGATGCCGCGGGCCGAGTGCCCTTCCGGCTGGAGTCCACCATCATCTCCACCGACATCGAATCGGTGCTGCTCGACAAGGACCGGGGGGCCGAACGTGCCCTCGACTACTTCGCCGGCCTCGGACCGCTCCCCACGCTGTGGCGGTCGGTCGGGGACTCCCGCAGCGATTACCTGATGGCCGACCACCTCCATGGGGCGGGATACGACGTGGCTCACGTCGACGTGCGCCCGGCGGACGGAATCCTCGAGCGCCCCTACCGCGTCATCGTGGAGGGCGACGCGATCCACGATGAGGCGGGCGCCGCATTCCTCGGCTACTGGGTGCGGAGACTCGCCGCGAGTTCTGACCGCGGCGCGAGCGCCGACGTCGCAGCGTTGTAACGCAGCCGCGGGGCCTTCTCCTCGAGCGACCGGCAGAAGGATTCGGATGCCATCGCCAGTGGAAACGCCGTGATCGCGCGCATCCGTCCCGCTTCGCGCACGCCGTAGAGCAGCGCGGCGCCGATGGGGTGGCCGACCACGACGGTGCGCACCGCGATGCCACCATCGATGGACTGTTGATCGAGCACCAGCAGTGCGTCGCTCGGTGGCTCGACGACGCGGGGGAGCGCGGCGGCCGTGACGCGGGAGAGCAGCGTGCCGGTGCCGGTGCCGGTGCCGGTGCCGGTGACGGTGACGGTGCCGGTCGGGAGGAAGGCGTCCCGCGGGAGGCCGAGCGCGCCAGCGAGCGCGCCATCCAGCCATCTCTCACGCTTGAGTCCATAGGGCGTCTGTACCGTCGAGAGAAGGTAGCCGTAAACGTGGAGCAGGCCGGCGTTGCCGATCGGCCACTCGGCCTCGAGCGCGGCGAGCTCGTGCAGTCGCTCGAACTCGTCCCGCACGATCACCGGCGCCGCGATGTTCTCGTCGATGACTGTCGACAGCCCCCAGTCGTCGAAGGCTGAGTTCGCGGCATCCGCCCGAATCTGGTCATCGATCGTCTCGCGGGTCACCACTCCATCGTAGGGAGGGGTCACCCAGGTTTTACGCGCTGTTAACCTCTGTGAGGTCATTTCGTCGCTGTTGTAGTTCTACTGTGGACATTGCGTCCATGAGGGGTCGCTGGAATGGGGAGATCAACGTGGCGCAGCACGGAAAGGTCATGGTGTTCGACTTCGACGGCACAGTGTCGCTCGGGGACGGACCCGTGCGCTCCTACGCACGCTTCGTCGCGGCCGGACTCGAGGCGGCAGAGCGCGACACGTTCCTCGCCGCCATCGAGGCCGGCCTCTCCGGCCACCTTCCGGAAGGTCTCGACCCCCTCGACGGCTACGACCTCGTGCGACTTCTTGCCGCTCCCTTCGCGTTGACCGATGCCGCGCATTCTGCCGCCTACGCAAGCAGCCGTGCGGAGCTTGCGAGCGCTGCCGCACCCATTCTCGCCCCCGTCGGTCTGGCCGGTTTCCTCGCGGCGGCTCGCACGAAAGCCCGACTGGTGCTCGCGACGAATGCGCCAGAGACCCGCATCGCCGAGGCACTCGATTCGCTCGGACTCGCCGAGGCTTTCGACGAGGTGCATACGACCGTCGGCAAGCCGGCCGGGCTCGATTCGATCATCGACGGGCTGCTTGCCGATTCGACGGTCGAGGATGCCGCATCCGCCCTCGTGAGCATCGGCGACGTCTGGACCAACGACCTCGATCCCGCCCACCGCCGCGGAGCGACGACGGCCCTCGTCGGGCCGAGACGGGATGCCCGGGCGACGCCGACGCTGCGCGCCGCTTCGCTCGAGGAGCTCTACCCCCTGCTCTCCGCCTGGCTCGAATCGCCACACCGCACCACCTCCACCGCATCCTCCACTCTCGAAACGAAGGTAGAAAAGTGATCTCCAGAACGGCACTCCTCCGCTCGTCGGTCGCACTGGCTGCAGTCGCAGTCACCGCGGTCACCCTCTCGGGATGCTCGGCTCCGGCCGGCTCCACCACCAACACCAGCGCGGCCAAGGATCCGACCTCCCTCACCCTCGCGCTGGTTCCGTCGCAGGACCAGGCCGGCCTGGTCGACACCGCGAAGCCGCTGACCGACATGCTCACGAAGGCACTGAAGATGCCGGTGACCGGTGTCGTGTCCAAGGACTACCAGGCGGCGGTCGAGGCGATGGGCGCCGGCCAGGCGCAGATCGGGTTCCTGCCCTCGCTGCAGCTGTGGCAGGCGAGCGACCGGTACGGAGCATCCGTCGTGCTGCAGACCGAGCGCAACGGCAACATCACCTACCCTGCCCAGTTCATGACCAACAACCCGGACAAGTACTGCACCGACACCCCGGTCGAGCGCGACGGCAAACTGTTCTGCAACGGCGCCGACGCCCTCAAGGGACCGGCGGGGCTCTCCTCCATCAAGAAGGTCAAGGGAGCCAAGGTCGCCGTGCTCGGCCCCGGGTCTCCGGCCGGCTACATCTACCCGATCCTCGCGCTGAAGAATGCCGGGCTCAACACCGACACCGACATCCAGCAGATCCCCGTCACGGCTAACGATGCCTCTGTTCTCGCCGTCTACAACGGTGACGCCGAGGTCGGTTTCAGCTTCTGGGATGCTCGTGACATCGTGAAGAGCGACAAGCCGGACGTGGGAAAGAAGGTGGTGGTGTTCGCGCTCACCGACGAGATCCCGAACGACGGCGTCGCGCTCACCAAGGACCTCTCACCCCGGCTGCAGGACAAGATCACGAAGGCGCTCGCTGACTACTCGAACACCCCGGACGGATCGAAGGTGCTCACCTCCATCTACTCCATCACCAAGCTCGCCCCGGCGAACCCCAAGACCCTCACCGTGGTCGCGGACGCCGCCAAGAAGCTCGGACTGCAGTAACCATGGGTACCGTGCCGTTCTCCATCCACGCGCGGGATGTCACGGTGCGGTACCCGAACGGCGTCGTGGCGCTCGACGGCATCTCCCTCGACATCGAAGCGGGGGAGATGGTGTCGGTCGTCGGGCTCTCCGGCTCGGGCAAGAGCAGCCTCATCCGCACCATCAACGGGCTCGTGCCGGTCACTTCGGGCACTCTCGAGGTGGGAGGGCATCACCTCGAGGCCCTGCGCGGTCGGGAGCTGCGGGCGCTACGCGGCGACATCGGCATGATCTTCCAGGGCTTCAACCTCGCGAAGCGGGCGAGTGTGCTCAACAACGTGCTCGTCGGGCGCCTCGCCCACACCCCGAGTTGGCGCACCTTCCTCGGCGCGTACCGGCCGGAGGACAAGCAGATCGCGTATGAGGCTCTTGATCGGGTCGGCATCCTCGCCAAGGTCTGGGACCGGGCCTCCACACTCTCCGGCGGCCAGCAGCAGCGCGTCGCGATCGCCCGGGCGCTCTCGCAGCAGCCGCGGCTCGTGCTCGCCGACGAACCGGTGGCGAGCCTCGATCCACCGACGGCTCACGGGGTGATGGGCGACCTGCGCCGCATCAACCAGGAGCTGGGCATCACCGTGATCACCAACCTGCACCTCGTGGACCTGGCCCGCCAGTATGGCACCCGGCTCATCGGGCTGCGGGCCGGCGAGGTCGTCTACGACGGTGCCGTCGCGGATGCCTCGGACGCGGTGTTCGAGAAGATCTACGGTCGTTCGATCGAGAACAGGGACGTGCTCGGCGCATGAGTGCGCTCGATCTTCCACCACGTCCGCGAGGTCGTTGGAAGCCGTGGGTGGCTCTCGCCGTCATCCTGCTGATCACGGCTATCACGCTCAGCCCCCAGGTCGGTATCTCGTTCAGCCTCGACGCGATCGTGCGCAACTGGCAGAACGGGGCCTCCAAGATCGTCGCGCTGCTTCAGCCCGACTGGTCCTTCTTCCCGCGCACGCTCCCGCCTCTGTTCGAGACTCTGGAGATGGCGGTGATCGCCACCTTCGTGGCATCCCTCGTCTCATTTCCGCTCAGCCTCTGGGCGGCGCGCCTCACCAATCCGAATCGCTGGACCCGCGGCCTCGTGCGCACCCTGCTCAACGTCGTGCGGTCGATCCCCGACCTGCTCTACGCCTCAGTGCTCGTGGCGATGGTCGGGGTCGGGGCACTGCCCGGCATCATCGCCCTGCTGCTCTTCAACATCGGCATCATCGTGAAGATGGTCTCGGAGAACATCGAGGCGAATGACGCCGGCCCGCTCGAGGCCGGGCGCGCGGCGGGCGGCACCCAGTTTCAGATCAACCGCGCGATCGCCACGGCGGATGCCCTGCCCGCCTTCGTGAACCAGACCCTCTATGTGCTCGAACTCAACGTGCGGGCCTCCACCGTGCTGGGGCTCGTCGGCGCGGGCGGGCTCGGGCTGCTGATCGACGCGGTGCGCACGTTCTACCGCTACGACCAGCTGTCCCTCATCATCCTGGAGATCCTCATCGTCGTGATCGTGATCGACACCACGAGCGACGCGATCCGGAGGCGACTGGTATGAGCGCCTTCACCCTGCCACCCCGGCCATCGCGTCGGGGCCGACTGGCGATCGGAATCGTCGTCACCCTGGTGGTCGTCGCCGCCTTCTGGTCGATCAACATCAACTGGGGCAGGCTCGGCAGTCTCCCCGCCGAGATCCTGCGCTACCTCTGGCTGATGTTCTCGGCACCGGACTGGACGAAGCTTCCGGAGGCCCTGCTGCAGACCTGGCGGTCGGTGGAGATGGCCTGGGTCGGCACCGTGCTCGGCCTGGTCGTCGCCTTGCCCCTCAGCTTCCTCTCCGCCCGCGGATTCTCACCGACCCCCGTGCGCTGGGGGCTTCGGGTGCTTTTCGGAATGATCAGAGCGGTGCCGGAGATCATCATCGCGATCGTGATCCTCTCCGTGACCGGTCTCACGCCGCTCACCGGTGCGCTGGCCCTGACCGTGAACAGCATCGGCACCCTCGGCAAGTGGGGCTACGAATCGATCGAGGGAGTGGATCCCGGTCCCATCGAGGCGGTTCGAGCGGCGGGCGGTTCGGGTATCGACGTCATCCGCTGGGGCGTCTGGCCGAGTGTGACCCCCGAATTCATCTCCTTCTGGCTCTACCGTTTCGAGATCAATGTGCGGGCATCCGCGGTTCTCGGACTCATCGGGGTCGGCGGCATCGGTGACATGCTCACCAGCTACACGCAGTACCGCCTCTGGCCGGTGGTCGGGGTGCTGCTCATCGTGGTGGTGGTCGTTACGATGAGCATCGACGCCGTGTCCGGCGCCATCCGCCGCAGGATCACCGAGGGAGCCACCGTTCGTGAGCTGGACCGGTAACGACGACGCCGCGGTGACCACGCGCATCGCGACGGTGCTCAACTCGTTGCACCCCAGCGAACGCCGGGTTGTCGACCACATCATCGGCGACCTCGGCGGCGTGGTGGAGATGACCGCGCAGGATCTCGCCGATCGCACGGGAGTCGCCCGCTCCACCGTGATCCGCACCTGCCAGGCACTCGGCTATCGCGGCTTCCCGCAACTGCGGGTCGCCCTCACCCGGGAGCTCGCGCAGTCGGGCCAGCCGGAGGACTTCGGAGAGTCGGCCCTCGGCAGGATCCGGGCGGAGATTGCTGCTCTCGCTGCATCCCTTCCCCAGATCGCGAGCGTGCTGAGCGAAGCGGATGTCGAGGCCTCTGTTGTCACGCTGCTGTCGGCGACACGACTGCTCGCCCTCGCCAACGGGCTCTCGTCGCCGCTCGCCTCCGACCTGTCGATGCGGCTCACCGCGATCGGGCGTCCAACGGAATTCGTCGCCGACCCCATCGGCCAGCAGATCGCCGCCCGCCAGCTCTCCCCGGCGGATGCCGCGATCATCCTCAGCGGCAGTGGCGCCAACGAATCGAGCCTCAAGGCCGCCCGCGCGGTGAAGCTCACCGGCGCGAAGCTCGTCGTCATCACCTCCTTCGCCACCTCGCCGCTCGGGTCGCTGGCGGATGTCGCACTCGTGGTCGCCCCGGCCAGCGGGTCGTTCCGCCATGAGCTCGAGCACACCTCGCGCGTGCCGCACGTCATCCTGCTCGAATCCCTCGTGGAGGTGATCGCGGCCAGGCTCGGCGATCGTGCCCGCGCCGCGCGCTCGACGGTGCTCACCATCCTCAGCGACAACCTGAGCGACTGACCGACCGAGCGACTGGCGGTGTCCGCCCACAACCCCGCAAGCGCAGGACCTTCGCCACGAAACGGCGCCTCGCCTCACCATTCGGCTGTTTTCGTGGCGGATGTCCTGCGCGTTCTGGGAGGGGCGGAGTGGGTGATCGCCGCAACGTGATGCGAGCGGTGAGCACGAGTCCGAGGTCGCCCGGCCGACCGCGGTCGAGCATGAAACGCGACTCCTCATCTCGCGGCTGTCCCGCCGCGGCTCACCGTGGTGCCGCCGCGCGCTCTGCCCACGGCGAACACGGCAGTTTCGTCCCCGAGCCTCCGATAGATTCGTCACCAGCGACAAACTGAAATGGAGCGCAACAATGGCCCAACCGGCATTGGTCTCGAGCATCTTCGACCAACTCCTCAAGGACCGCATCATCTGGCTTGGCTCAGAGGTGCGTGACGACAACGCCAACGAGATCTGCGCGAAGATCCTGCTGCTGGCGGCAGAAGACCCGAAGCGTGACATCTTCCTCTACATCAACTCGCCCGGTGGATCGATCACCGCAGGCATGGCGATCTACGACACGATGAAGTTCGTGCCCAACGACATCGTCACTGTCGGAATCGGCATGGCGGCCTCGATGGGGCAGTTCCTGCTCTCCTCTGGCACCAAGGGCAAGCGGTACATCACCCCGAACGCGCGAGTGCTGTTGCACCAGCCGTCCGGTGGGTTCGGTGGCACTTCGGCCGACATCCAGACGCAGGCCAACCTCATCCTCGACATGAAGAAGCGGATGGCGGAGCTCACCGCGGAGCAGACGGGCAAGACCCCGGAGCAGATCATCATCGACGGCGACCGGGACAACTGGTTCACCGCCCAGCAGGCCCTGGAGTACGGCTTCGTCGACCACCTGCGGGAGTTCGCCTCCGAGGTCATCGGCGGCGGCGGCACCGACGAGTCCGTTACCAAGAAGTAGAGACAGGCACAGAGACATGGAATTCAACAACAACATGCCGACCGGGCTCGCTGGCCCGACGGCCGAGGCCCGCTACATCCTCCCGACCTTCGAGGAGCGCACGGCCTACGGGTACAAGCGCCAGGACCCCTACGCGAAGCTGTTCGAGGACCGCATCATCTTCCTCGGCGTGCAGATCGACGACGCCTCGGCGGATGACGTGATGGCCCAGCTCCTCGTTCTCGAGAGCCAGGACCCCGACCGCGACATCGTGATGTACATCAACTCACCCGGTGGCTCGTTCACCGCGATGACGGCCATCTACGACACGATGCAGTACGTGCGACCGCAGATCCAGACCGTGGTGCTCGGCCAGGCGGCGTCTGCCGCCGCGGTCATCCTCGCGGCCGGAACCCCGGGCAAGCGTCTCGCGCTGCCGAACGCCCGCATCCTGATCCACCAGCCGTCCACGGGCGACTCCGGTCGTGGCCAGGCTTCGGACATCGAGATCCAGGCCCGCGAGATCCTTCGCATGCGTTCCTGGCTCGAGGAGACGCTGTCACGTCACTCGAACCGCACGATGGAGCAGGTCAACAAGGACATCGACCGCGACAACATCCTGAGCGGCGAAGAGGCGCTGGCCTACGGCCTCGTCGACCAGGTGCTGACCTCGCGCAAGAACATCCCGGCGATCACCAAGTAGGCATCGCCCCGCACGACACGAAGGGCCCGGAGAAATCCGGGCCCTTCGTTGTATGCCGCATGTGAAGCTAGGCGCTGGGCTTCTTCTTTCGACCCGTGGCCACGAGGGTGACGATCACCGCTGCGGCCACCGCGAGGAACGCGCCACCGATCCACAGCACGGTACTCAACGTGCCGGTGTCGACCGTGGCTGCTCCGGTGGTGCCGGATCCCGCAGCGGGCTTGGTGTTCACCGAGGCGGTGCCGTTGCAGTCCGGCACCGTCGTCGAGCCGGTGGAGGGCGTGAAGCCGGCGGGCGGCTGCCACGTGAACTCATAGCTGTCCGACACGGTGTGGCCATCGGTAGAGACGGCCTGCCAGGTCACGGTGTAGGTGCCGGCTGCACCGAGGGATGCTGCTGTAGACATCTCCGGCCCCTCGACGTTCACGCACCCGTCGCCGTAGTACTTTCCGGCGCTGTCGGTCACCTGCAGGCCGAAGCCCGCGCCGTTGCCGTCGATGTTCAGCAGGATGTCGTTGGTCGTGATCATGAAATCCTTCGGCAGCGCGGTGAGCGTCTCGCCTGCCTTCGGAGTGGATGACACCAGGTAGTTGTGTGCCTGGGCCGGGGCGACCGCGCCGACGACGGGCACCGCCGCTCCCAGCATCGCCGCGAGCGCGACGAGCATCACCAGGGGGAGCCGGGAGCGACGTGCCATGGCTTAGACCGTACCCTTGCGTCGCAGGGTGACGACGGAGAGCACCACGCCCACCGCCCCGACGACGAGGCCACCGATGCCGAGGACGCGCGCGAGAGTGTCGCCCGACGACGATGACGACGACGATGCCGCGGCCGTGGTGTCCGAATCGTGCGCTGCCGGGGGAGCGGAGACGGCATCCGCATCGTGCTCTTCGACGGGCTTGTCATTCACGTAGAGCACGGGGGAGGGGTGGTCGGCGCTCTCACCGGTGCCGGTCCACTCGACGACCGAGCCGTCGCTGTAGGTCTGCAGCGCGTTGAGCACGATCTTGCCGGTGTCGGGCACGGCCCCGACCGACAGCGTGAACTGACGGATCTCGTTCTCCTTGATCTCCGAACCGGGCTGCGCGGTCCAGATGACCCTGGTGACCGCCTTGGTGATCGTCGTCTTGTCCACCTTCACCGGCTTCGGAAGAGTCTCGGTCACCAGCTCGGTGTCCCAGCCGGGCACGGCCACGTAACTCACACTCGGGAAGGGTGTCGCGGCCGGGATATCGACCTCGACCTTCGTCGTCGTCGCGGTCGCGGATTCCGTCGGCACGCGGAACGAGATCTCCGAATAGGTTCCCGCGGCGGCCGTGTTGGGTGTCACTTCCACGTGTGCGCTGGCGGCCAGCGGCGCGGCGAGGGCGAGAAGCGCTCCGGCGCCGACGGCGACGGTCGCGGTGATCAGGGTTCTCTTGTTCATGTCATTCCTTGGGTTTGTGACACCCGCATCCGCCGGAGCATCGCTCACGGGAAGTTCGGAACGGGCGTCGAAAATGGTGGCCGCGCGGACTGTGCCCGGCCGAAATTCAGAGAGTGGCTGTGACTGCCGGTGGTCCACGGTGCCGGTGGATCGAGAAGACGAGCGCGCGGGGAGTCGCCACGACATCCCGTGCCGCCCCGCGTGATCGAATGCCGGTCGGCGTCTCCACCGGCAGCACGGCATCCACAATTCGTGAGATGCAGAGTCGGGCGAGCCGCGCCAGCGCCCAGAAGGCCCGCTCGCCGGAACTCAGGGCCGCGATGGTGACGATCGCGCCGATCGCGTGACCGATCCACATCGCCACGTCGGCATCCGCACTCATCGAGGGGCTCGCGGATGTCGCGGAGCCGAGTTGCAGCACCATCGTGTCGCCGTGCTGCATGCCCGCTCCGGCCGGGGCCGCCCCACCGAGCGGAGCGTCCGCCAGCAGGCTGAAGAGCCCGTGGAAGAGCAGTTGGCTCAGGCCGACGGCGATCGAGAGGCGCAGCAACGACAGGGTCTTCCCGGCGAGCAGCACGCAGACGGCGCCGGAGAAGGCGAGGCACAGCGCGAGGCCGGCGGTGGCCGGCAGCGTTCCTCCGGCGAGGGCGTGGGAGCACGCGGCGACACAGAGCGACACGATCGCAGCGATCCACCCTCGGGCGAATCGCGCCCATCTGGTGGTCATTCCTGCTCCCGGTCCGTCTGCCGTTCGGCTCCCGACAAGTCTAGATCGGGGGCGACACCCCCACGAACGAGGCGGCTCGCCGACGCCGAATTGCGTCATGGTGCGAACAGTGTCGTCTACTCGCGTTAGGCTCTGTATCTGACCCACGGTCGTGTCAGACAACCCGCTGATTGCAGGGCTGCGGTCCCAGACAGCGGGGCACAGCACAGGCCGAGACCAGGAGGAGGCCGAGCATGGCTCGAATAGGTGAGAGTGCCGATCTGCTCAAGTGTTCCTTCTGTGGCAAGAGCCAGAAGCAGGTTCAACAACTGATCGCCGGTCCTGGCGTGTACATCTGCGACGAGTGCGTCGAGCTGTGCAACGAGATCATCGAGGAGCGCCTGGCCGAAGCCGGCGAAGAGTCTTCCAGCGAGTTCGAGCTTCCGAAGCCCCGCGAGATCTTCAACTTCCTCGAGGAATACGTGATCGGGCAAGAGGCCGCGAAGAAGGCGCTCTCGGTCGCCGTCTACAACCACTACAAGCGCATCCGCTCCCGCAACACGATCACCTCGGCGGATGCGGTGATCGACGATGTGGAGATCGCCAAGTCGAACATCCTGCTCATCGGCCCGACCGGTTGCGGCAAGACGTACCTGGCCCAGACCCTCGCGAAGCGCCTCAATGTGCCCTTCGCCGTGGCGGATGCGACGGCGCTGACCGAGGCCGGCTACGTCGGCGAAGACGTGGAGAACATCCTCCTCAAGCTGATCCAGGCCGCGGACTACGACGTGAAGCGCGCAGAGACCGGCATCATCTACATCGACGAGATCGACAAGATCGCCCGCAAGGCCGAGAACCCGTCCATTACGCGGGATGTCTCGGGCGAGGGCGTGCAGCAGGCCCTGCTCAAGATCCTCGAGGGCACGGTCGCCTCCGTTCCGCCACAGGGTGGCCGCAAGCATCCGCACCAGGAGTTCATCCAGGTCGACACCACCAACGTGCTCTTCATCGTTGCCGGCGCATTCGCCGGGCTCGAGGAGATCATCTCCCAGCGCGCGGGCAAGAAGGGCATCGGCTTCGGCGCTCCGCTGCACAGCAAGGGCGACGATGTGAACCTGTTCGGCGAGGTGCTGCCGGAAGACCTGCACAAGTTCGGACTCATCCCCGAATTCATCGGCCGCCTCCCCGTCGTCGCGACAGTGACGCCGCTCGACCAGGTCGCGCTGATGGAGATCCTCACCAAGCCGAAGAACGCCCTGGTGCGCCAGTACCAGCGCATGTTCGACCTCGATGGCGTGATCCTCGATTTCGAACAGGATGCGCTCGAGGCCATCGCCGACCTCGCCGTGCTGCGCCAGACCGGTGCGCGCGGACTGCGCTCGATCATGGAAGAGGTGCTCGGGCCGATCATGTTCGACGTGCCGTCGAACGACGACATCGCCCGCGTGATCGTGACGAAGGCGGCGGTGCTCGAGAACGCGCTGCCGACGATCGTGAACCACAAGGCACCACGCCAGGAGAAGTCGGCCTGATCCGATCGCGGTCGCTCGCCGGGTCTCGCACACCCGCCACCGACCCGCCACCCCGCGGGCCACAGGTGCAGGATTGGCCGGGGACGGCCGCTCCCGCGCGCCCCTAGGCTGGGGGCATCATCCCCGACGAGAGAGCCCGATAGCCCATAGTCCAGCCGATCATCGCGGGGATCGTCGCCGCCATCACCGGGTTCTCGAGCTCGTTCGCCATCGTGCTCGCCGGGCTCGCCGCCGTCGGTGCCACGCAATCGCAGTCGTCATCCGGCCTGCTGGTGATCTGTGTCGTGCAGGGGCTGCTCTCGATCGTGCTGAGCGCCGTCTACCGCGTTCCGGTGAAGTTCGCCTGGAGCACTCCGGGGGCCGCTCTGCTCGTCGCGACGGCGGGCGTGACCGGGCGGTTCGCCGAAGCGGTCGCGGCCTTCATCGTCGCGGCAGCCCTCATCGTGCTGGTCGGACTCTGGCCGGCCTTGGAGAGGCTCATCGGGCGGATCCCGCGACCGGTGTCCAGTGCCATGCTCGCCGGCATCCTGTTGCCGCTCTGCCTCGCCCCGGTGAAGGCTGCCGTCGCGATCCCGCTGCTCGCGATCCCGGTGATCCTGGTCTGGCTCCTGCTATACCGGCTGGCCCCGCGCTGGGCGGTGCCCGCGGCCATAGTGCTGGCCGGGATACTGCTCGCGGTCACCGCGGGGGACGGATGGCTCGCCGGCGCGCACCTCGCGCCGCAACTCGTCTTCGTGGCGCCGGTCTTCGATCCACTCGTCGTCGTGAGTCTCGCGATTCCCCTGTTCATCGTCACGATGGCCGGACAGAACATTCCGGGCGCCGCCATCCTCAACAACTTCGGCTACCGCGCGCCGGTGCGCTCGGCGCTCGTCTCATCGGGGGTGATGTCCGGCGTCGGGGCGCTCTTCGGCGGGATCACCGTGAACTTCGCGGCTCTCACCCAGGCACTGACGGCCGGTCCGGAAGCATCCCCGGACAGAACGAAACGCTGGATCGCTCCCGTCGCGGCCGGGGTCACCTACATCGCGCTCGGGCTGCTCGCCGGGGTGGCGACGGCATTCGTGTCCGCGTCGCCGCCCCTGCTGATCGAGGCGGTCGCGGGGCTCGCGCTGCTCAGTGCGCTGATCGGCGCGGTCGTGGCTGCGGTTGAGGATGCGGCACACCGACTCGCAGCGATCCTCACCTTCCTGGTGACGGCATCCGGGATCGTCGTCGGGGGAGTCGGATCGGCCTTTTGGGGCCTGCTGGTGGGCGCCTTCGTCATGCTCTGGCTGGGCTGGAGCAGACGAGCGGCCCCACCGCGTCCGTGAGCGACACCCGCGCCCGCACATTCGGGCGCGAGTATCACGCGGTGGCGCGGTAGCGCTGTCGACTCAGGCGCTGTCGACTCAGGCGCCGAGCAGGCCCCGGCGCTTCAGCAGCGGCTCGATCACGGCATCGCGACCGCGGAAGTCGCGGTAGGCCTCGAGCGGATCCTTCGATCCACCGACACCGAGCAGCCGGTCACGGAAGCGGTCGCCATTCGCCCGCGTGAGACCGCCGTTCTCCGTGAACCAGTCGACGGTGTCGGCATCCAGCACCTCGCTCCAGATGTAGGAGTAGTAACCCGCGTCGTAGCCGCCGGAGAAGGTGTGGGCGAAGTACGCGCTCGAATACCGGGTGGGTACGGCCGGGTTGTCGAGCCCGGCAGCGGCCAGGGCCTCGGCCTCGAACTCGGCGACATCGTCGACCGTGTCGTCGGCCGAGAGCCGGTGCCAGGCCTGGTCGAGCATCGCCGCGGCGAGATACTCGCTGGTCTTGAATCCCTCGTTGAAGGCGGACGACGCCTGGATCTTCTCCACGAACGCCGCCGGCATCGGCTCACCGGTCTGGTAGTGCACGGCGTAGTTCGCCAGGATCTCGGGCCAGAGCATCCACATCTCGTTGACCTGGCTCGGGAACTCCACGAAGTCGCGGAACACGTTGGTGCCGGCGAACTTGGGGTAGGTCACCCGCGCGAACAACCCGTGCAGGGCGTGCCCGAACTCGTGGAAGAAGGTGTTCACCTCGTCGTAGGTGAGCAGGGTTGGCTCGCCGGCGGCGGGTTTCGGCACGTTGAGGTTGTTCACCACGGTCACCGGCTGGTCGAGCAGAGCATTCTGGGAGATGAGCGGGTTCATCCACGCCCCGCCGCGCTTCGAGTCGCGGGTGTACAGATCGAGCACATACAGCCCGACGGGCGAACCGTCTTCGTTGTGCACCTCGAAGACGCGGGCGTCCGGATGGTACGCCTGGAGGTCTTCTCGCTCGGTGAAGGTGACGCCGTAGACCTGGTTCGCTGCGAAGAACACTCCGTCGTGCAGCACCCGCTCGGCTTCGAAGTACGGACGCATCTGCGCGGTATCCACGTCGTACTTGGCGATGCGCACCTTCTCGGTGTAGAACGCCCAGTCGGCGGCCGTGATCGGCGCACCATCCGTCACCTGAAGCTGCAGGTCATCCTGCTCGGCGCGCGCATTGCGGGCCGCGACGGGAGCGAGTCGTCCGAGCATCGCGGCGACGGCTTCGGGGGTCTTCGCGGTCTCGTCGGCGGTCACGTACGCGGCGTGGTTGCTGAAGCCGAGCAATCTCGCCCGCTGGGCACGCAGCCGGGTGATCTCGAGCACCAGTTCGCGGTTGTCGTTGACACCTCCGCGGCTGCCGCGCGCGCGGGAGGCATCCATGATCCGTGCCCGCACCGCCGGCGTGCTGAGGGCATCGAGGTAGGGATGACCGGTCGGCAACACCAGGGTGACGAGGTACTTACCCTCGAGCCCGCGGTCCTTTGCGGCCTCCGCTGCCGCGGAGATCTCGCCGGCCTCGAGGCCATCGAGGTCTGCGACATCGTCGATCACGACGGCCAGATCGTTGGTGTCGGCCAGGAGATTCTTCTCGAAGCGGGTCGTAAGGGTGGACAGCTTCTGATTGAACTCGCGCAGCTTCGCCTTCTCGGCCTCGTCGAGCCCGGCACCGGCAAGGGTGAACTCGGCGTAGTACCGCTCCACCAGATACCGGGACTCGGCGTCGAGATCGAGCTGGTCGAGTTGGTCGTGCAGGGTCTTGATACGCCAATACAGCTGGGCATCCAGCTTGATGGCGTCGGAGTGGGCCGCGAGCAGGGGAGCGATCTCTTCTTCGAGATCGTTGGTGAAGTCGGTGCTGTCGGCCGAACTCTTGTTGAAGAAGACCGTTGCTACGCGTTCGAGGGTCTGGCCGGACTTCTCGAGGGCGATCATCGTGTTCTCGAACGTCGGCATGTCGCGGCGACGGGTGATGTTCGAGATCTCGGCGAGCTGCTCCTCGAAGCCGCGTTCGAAGGCCGGGCGGTAGTGGTCATCCGTGATGTCCGCAAAGGGCGGAAGACCGTAGGGGAGGGTGCTGGGCGCGAAGAAGGGATTCTGTTCAACCATCCCTCCAGCCTAGGGTGACGGAGTGCAAAGGAACAATTGCAAAGAAACTGTTGCAAAGAAAGCTTTGCACTGGTAGCTTCTCCTCATGGACGAACAAGAGAATGAGCGGAGCATCCCCGAGCGGCGCGAGATCGACCTTGACTCGCTCAAGGGACTCGCTCACCCCTTGAGGGTGCGAATCGTCGACGTGCTGTCGACCCACGGCAGCCTCACCGCAAGTGGGCTGGCTGAGCGTTTGGGGGAGTCGAGCGGCGCGACCAGCTACCACCTTCGCCAGCTCGAGCGGCATGGTTTCGTGCGTGAGGTCACGGGCAAGGGCACCGGTCGGGAGCGGTGGTGGGAGCGGGTGCCCGGAGGCATCACGATCTCGGACCGTGCTATCACCGACACGCCCACCGGGCGCGCGGCCTCGAGCCTGGTGCTCACGCAGTGGGAGCAGAACCGGTCGCAATTGGTGCTCGACTTCGCCCACCGTGGCTGGGACATCCTTCCGCACGAATGGACCGATCCGGCCGTCTTCAGCTCCTCGAACCTGCGGCTCACCGCGGAACAGCTCGCGGAGGTGAGCGGCGCGATCGAGCAATTTCTCGAGGACATCGTCGAGAAATTCCGCGGAAAGGATGCGCCGGGCGCACGCCCCGTGCTCATCCACTTCGATGCCTTCCCGATCGTCGACGGTGTGGCAACACCAGCGGAAGACTGACCGGATTTCGGCCCCGAAAATGTCGGTGGCCGACCCTAGATTTGCTCTGACGAGGAGGTGAAAAACAATGACATCAGTAGTCGCACTCCAGCTTTCCAGCGCTCTTCCCGCCCCCCTTCGCGGCTCTCGTCGCGCGCAGCCCCGAGGCTTCGACCGGATCGTGATCCGGGTCAGCCTGGCGATGCTCCTGTGGGCGCGCAAACGCGCGGACCGCTCGATCGTGCCGTACGACGAGGCCGTGCTGCGAAACCGCAACGCCCTCGATCGCGATGCGCGCGAGAAGGCGTCCCCCCTCGGCCCGATACGACTCGTCTAGGAGCGACGCCCCCGCGAGGCAACTGCTCGCTGGAGAATAGGGCGCGTTGTGGCAAGCGAGCCCCCGGGGAACTGGGCTCTTCGCGGGAACCAAGCCCCCTTGTGGGAGGCTTTCGCCGGCCGAGGCTCAGTCGGTCGACGCGACGATGACGACCTCGCCACCGGAATAACGGATGACCGTGCCATCATCGAGCTCGACTACCGGGTTTCCCTCCAGCCAGGTGAGCGTCCAGCGCAGCAGGCTCGTGTCGATCCCTTCGAGATCGACCTCGATCGCCTTCACCGCGTCGACGACGAGCTGCGGGAGGCGGGCCGGTGCCTCGGCACCGACCGCCCAACGGGTTCCCATCTGCATGATCAGTTCTCCAATGGTGTCGGGGTGAGCACGACGTCACTCACCGTGATCTCGGCGGACTCGACGAAGTCGATGATGGCGATGCGTCCCACGTCCCGAAGATCGTCGAGAGCGAGTTGTAGCTGGGTCGGCCCGCCGATGGTCGCGGACGTGACATCCGCCTTCTGCGATGCCTTCGCATCAGTTTTCGCGCGTCGGATGCCGATGAGCGCCTCGCCGACGAGGGCCAAGAGCCCGGTGGGTGTGGCTTCGGTCGGCGCAGTGGGCCACTCGGAGACATGCACCGAGCCGTCGTGGGTCCACGACCACACCTCTTCGGTGGCGAAGGGGATGAACGGTGCGAACAGTCGCAGCATCACCTCGAGTGCCGAGCGAAGCGCAGTGACGGCGGAGGCCTGTCCTTCCGGCGAGTCGGTCGAGTAGACCCGTTCCTTCACGAGCTCGAGGTAGTCGTCACAGAAGGTCCAGAAGAACTTCTCGGTCACTTCGAGGGCCTTGGCATGGTCGAAAGCGTCGAAGGCCGCGGTCGCCGTCTCCACGACCGTCGAGAGCTCGGCGAGCATGTCGATGTCGAGGGGGTTCGTGACCGAGTCGGCGAGGCCCTCCGCCGGTGCCGGGAAGCCATAGACGAACTTGGCGGCATTCAGCACCTTGATCGCCAGGCGTCGACCGATCTTGATCTGCTTGGGGTTCTGCGGATCGAATGCCGCGTCCGTGCCCAGCCGGCTCGAAGCGGCCCAGTAGCGCACCGCATCCGAGCCGTGCTCGTCGAGCATGCCTGCGGGCGTAACGACGTTGCCCTTCGACTTCGACATCTTCTTACGGTCGGGGTCCACGATGAACCCGGAGATCCCGGCGTTCTTCCACGGCACGCTGTGGTTCTCGAGCTCCGCGCGCAGCATGGTGGAGAACAACCAGGTGCGGATGATGTCCTGGCCCTGGCTGCGCAGCGAGTAGGGGAACACGAGGTCGAAGAGCTCCGGATCCCGCTCCCAGCCGCCCGCGATCTGCGGGGTGAGGGAGGAGGTGGCCCAGGTGTCCATGATGTCGACCTCGCCGATGAAACCGCCGGGCACGCCGCGCTGGCTCTCGTCGAATCCGGGGGCGGGGTCGGATGCCGGGTCGACCGGCAGCGCGTCTTCGCCGGGCACGATCACGGCACCCTTCTCGCCCTCGGCATCCAGCTCGTACCAGACCGGGATCGGCACGCCGAAGAACCGCTGGCGGGAGATGAGCCAGTCGCCGGTGAGGCCGTTGACCCAGTTGTCGTAACGCACCCGCATGAAGTCGGGCACGAAGTTGACCTCCTCGCCGCGCTCCAGCATGGTGTCGCGCAGCGTCTCGTCTCGAGCACCGTTGCGGATGTACCACTGCCGGGTCGACACGATCTCGAGGGGCTTGTCGCCCTTCTCGAAGAACTTGACCTGGTGCATGATCGGCTTCGGGTCGCCGATCATCTCCCCGCTGGCCTTCAGGAGCTCCACGGTCTTCGCCTTGGCGCTGAAGACCGTCTTGCCGGAGAGCTCTGCGTAGGCAGCGAGTGCGCTCTCGCCCGTGATCGCCTCTGGCGCATCCGCCGCAATGCGTCCGTCGCGGCCGATGATCGTGCGGTTCGGCAGGTCGAGTTCACGCCACCAGACCACGTCGGTCACGTCGCCGAAGGTGCAGACCATGGCGATGCCTGAACCCTTGTCCTTCTGGGCGAGGTGATGCGCACGCACAGGAACCTCGACGCCGAACAGCGGGGTCTTCACGGTGCCGCCGAAGAGGTGCTGGTAGCGCTCGTCGTCCGGATGCGCGACGAGCGCGACGCACGCCGCGAGCAGTTCCGGTCGGGTGGTCTCGATGAACACGTCGGCGTCCGGGGCGTGGAACGCGAGGCGATGATATGCCGCCGGCTGCTCCTTGTCTTCGAGCTCGGCCTGGGCCACAGCGGTGCGGAACGTCACGTCCCACAGGGTCGGGGCATCCGCCTGGTAGGCCTCACCGCGAGCGAGGTTGCGGAGGAACGCGCGCTGGGCGGCGGTCTGTGCTTCGTCCCCGATCGTGCGGTAGCTCTGTGTCCAGTCCACGCTGAGCCCCAGCTTGCGCCAGACATCCTCGAACTGCGTCTCGTCCTCTGCGGTGAGCTTCTCGCACAGTTCGATGAAGTTGCGGCGGGAGATCGGCAACTGGTCGGCGGCCTTGGATGACGCGTTCTCTCCGCCCTCGAGCGGCGGGGTGAACCCGGGGTCGTACGGTAACGTCGGGTCGCAGCGCACACCGTAATAGTTCTGCACGCGGCGCTCGGTGGGCAGGCCGTTGTCGTCCCAGCCCATCGGGTAGAAGATATTCTTAGCCCGCATGCGCTGGTAGCGCGCGATGAGGTCCATGTGCGTGTAGCTGAAGACGTGCCCGATATGCAGGCTCCCGGATGCCGTTGGCGGCGGGGTATCGATGGAGAAGACGTTGTCTTTGGTCGCGTTTTCGCGGTCGAACCGGTGCGTGCCGGCGGTCTCCCAGGCCGCATCCCATTTGGCTTCGAGTCCTTCGAGGGCGGGCTTTTCAGGGATCTGACTTCGCGAGATTTCGGACGCCATGGCGTTCTCCGGTTCTGTATAGACGGCACCGAGTCGATGAAGAGGTGCCTGAATGTGTGGGTAGGTCGATTCTACAGGCGGGCTCTCGCAGGGTCTGGCGTCGCGACTCGAGCTGTTCGCTGCTTGAAGAACCAACTCCTGCTCACTCGGCGAGCAGGACTTCTGACGAGCCTTCGAGCACAAGCGCAAGGCTGGTACCGGGGCACGGGATCACGAATTCCCCGCCCGGCAGCGACGTCGGAGGCAGTGACGCGGGAGGCACCCTGGCGTAGGTGGGGGCGCCCCAACTGTGCAGTTGTTCACTCAGACCCGCGATCCGCAGGATCGACCCCGGCGGGCGGTGCGGGTCGCTCGAGGCGACCACCCGTCCGGAGGAATTGACGACGCTTGCAGGGCGTCCGATTCTATAGAGGGGTGGCAGCAGAAGCGACTCGATGTTCTTCACGTAGCTGTCCACACCCACCATGCCGATCAGGACCCCGGAGGAGTAGACCGGCATTGTGACAGTGAGGGTGTAGTCGTCTGTGCAGAGGTAGTCGACGTACGGGCCCGTGATGTGCGGGGAGCCCGTGCGCTCGGGAACGCGCCACCACTCGAGGTTCGTGTAGTCGCGGAATTGGTCGGATGTCGGGTCCGTGACAGTCGCCAAACGTCGAGTCGGCGCGGTGGCACCAGCTTCGAGCCCGAGGGTGTTCTGCTCGCCCAACCACCAGGCGAGGTGCCAATACGCGTCAGGCAGATAGCCGGGGGTCGCCACGAAGCCGGCTCCGATAATGGCGGCGCCTGGCTCGGAGAGCGCGGGCACGACGAGGGATTCGACTAGCGCATCGAGTGTATTGCGGGTCGGCGAGTGTGCCTCGACCGCCGCGAGCAGCTCGTTTCGCCAGGTGGTGACCCGACCGAGGATCGCAGTGAACACCTCGGAGACAGCTGCGATGCAGGCGTCGATGGGGGCATCTCGTGCGGAACGCGTGAGTTCAGTCATGGGACGCTACCGACCTCTTTCCCACTCGGACTTCGCATCGATCAGCCAGTCGACCGTCGCGGCGATGTGTTCTGTGATTAATCGCCGTGCGGCCGAGCCATCGACATCCCCGATGGCCTGCACGATCTGTAGGTGGGCACTTCGGCTCGAGGATCGGCAGGCATCATCCTGCATGCCCAACCACAGGATCGGCCCGATCTCGGCCTGAAACCGCATCTCCTCCCGAACCAGCCGCGCAGAGAGGCTGAGCGCGGCAAGTTCGAGATGGAAGTTCATTTCCCCGCGCCGTGTCGAGCCCTCTTCGGCAAAGTCGGTGATGCCCACGATGCGCCTCAGGTTCTCCACATCGTCGATGGACGCGTGCTCCGCAGCCCGCTCGACGGCACCCGCTCCGATGACGCCGTAATAGGAACCGATGTCGCGTATGTCGACCCTGGATATCTCTCGAAGGCGCGCTTTTTCGTTTCGCTCGCCCTCGTTCGGATGCCTGATGACGAAGCTTCCGCCGCCCCGGCCGCGCAGCGTCTTGATCAGGCCCTTATCACGAAGGGCTTCGAGAGCTTCTCGGGCGGTGACCGTGGCGACGCCGAGACTCAGCGCGAGGTCGGCCTCGCGCGGAAGCCGCTCGCCGTGCTCGAGAACGCCAAGCACGATGGCGTCCGTCAGTCTCTTCTCGACCAGTCCGGCACGGCCAGCCCCTTCGAGGGGAGCGAACACGGCACCTCTCGTGAGGGTCGACGGGCGAATCAACCGTGGCATTGCGATACCGCTCTCGCGAAGACTTGTTATCCGACTGTGATACCAACAAGGATAGCCGCCGATTGCGCAAGACCTCTGTTTCCATATGATTTAGCTAGCGATCAATCAGAGGAGACCATTCGTGCAGCCAGAATCGATCGCGGCGCCCGCAATCAGACTCACCGGGCTGACCAAATCCTTCGGTTCGGTCACTGCTGTTGACAGCGTGGATCTCGATATCGCCGAGGGTGAGTTCTTTTCCATGCTTGGTCCTTCCGGCTCGGGCAAAACCACGGTGCTCCGACTGATCGCCGGATTCGAGCAGCCGACCGCCGGCACGGTGCAGCTTCGAGGTCGCGATGTCACGGGCACGGCACCCTTTGATCGCGACGTCAACACTGTCTTTCAGGACTACGCCCTGTTTCCCCACATGACCGTGCTCGAAAACGTGGCGTATGGGCTGCGTGTTCGCGGGGTCAAGAAAGCAGAACGACTCGCCCGCGCTCAGGAATCGCTGGATGCCGTGCGCCTATCGAGCTATGGAGCCCGCAAGCCCAGCGAGCTTTCGGGTGGTCAACGGCAGCGGGTCGCGCTTGCCAGAGCGATAGTGGTCAAACCGAAGGTTCTGCTTCTTGACGAGCCGCTCGGTGCGCTGGATCTGAAACTGCGTGAGCAGATGCAGGTCGAGTTGAAGGAACTGCAGCGTTCGCTCGGCATCACCTTCATCTTCGTCACCCACGATCAGGAAGAAGCGCTCACGCTGAGCGACCGAATCGCCGTGTTCAATGACGGCAAGGTCGTGCAACTCGGCACGCCGACCGAGATCTACGAACGACCGACCACCTCCTTTGTCGCATCATTCGTCGGAACCTCGAACATCTTCGACGAAGCCCTGTCGAAGAGCCTGCTCGGACGCAGCGGGATCAACTCGGTGCGGCCGGAACGGATCGCGCTGCGCGAGTCCGCTTCCGCTGCAGCGAGTTCGGCTGTGGGAACAATCGCCGAGCTGATTTACGTCGGTACGAGCACTCGCATCGTTGTCGACCTCGACGCAGGAAAACGAATCATCGTGTTGGAGCAGAACTCCACAAGAGAGGACACTGCAGCACAGCGGGACCGCAGGGGGGAACGGGTGCACGCGGAATGGGCGACCGCCGCCGTCGTGCCCCTTGATTTGACATAGCACCCACAGCACACCAAACGATCGGAGATAGACGTTATGAAAAACCACATGGCACACCGGCGATCGGGGGTTGCGATCGCTGTCACGATTGCGGCCGTGACAGTCTTCGCTCTCTCCGCCTGCGGCACGAGTGCGGGAAGTACCTCATCGAGCGACCTCAAACCGGCGACAAAACTCGGCTCAAGCGAGAAGACCGTGTCGATTCTGGCCTGGCCCGGTTACGTTGAAGACGGCAGCAACGACCCCGCAGTCAACTGGGTCAAGTCGTTCGAGGACGAGACCGGATGCGCAGTCACCAGCAAGGTCTACGGCACCTCCGACGAGGCCTTCAGTCTCATGAAGAGCGGCAACTACGACGTGGTCGCGGCCTCCGGTGACCTGACCCTGCGACTGATCGCCTCGCGTCAGGTCGCCCCGGTCAACACCGATCTGATCCCGAGCTATAAGAACATCTACAGCTTCCTGAAGCTCAAAGCCTGGAACAGCGTCGACGGCCAGTCGTACGGAATCCCCCACGGTTACGGCGCAAACCTGCTTGCCTACAACACGAAAACCTTCCCCACAGCGCCAACCTCGTGGGACGTCGTGTTCGACAAGTCTTCGCCCTACAAGGGCAAAGTCACGGCCTACGACTCTCCCATCTACATTGCGGATGCCGCGATGTACCTGATGGCGCATGACAAGGGTCTCGGCATCAAGAACCCCTATGCGCTCGACTCAAAGCAGCTCGCGGCATCCGTCTCCCTGCTCAAGGAGCAGCGCGCTAACGTCGGCGAGTACTGGTCGGACTACCTCAAGTCGACGCAGTCCTTCGAGACGGGTGACTCGGTCGTCGGCACCACCTGGCAGGTGATCAAGAACTCGATGGCGGCAGATACGGCGGTCGATGTTACGGTGCCGAGCGAAGGCGTGACCGGATGGTCGGACACCTGGATGATCGGCGCGAAGGCCAAGAGCCCGAACTGTGCGTACAAGTGGCTCGACTACATCGCCAGCCCGAAGGTCAACGCACAGGCTACGGAATACTTCGGCGAAGCGCCGTCAAGCTCGCAGGCGTGCGATTTCACGGCTGACAAGAACACCTGTGCGACCTACCACGCCGGTGACGAGGCCTACGCGTCGAAGATCTGGTACTGGACCACCCCCATCCCGAAGTGCCTCGACGGTCGCACCGACGTGAAATGCACGGACTACTCGCAGTGGACCACCGCCTGGCAGGAAATCAAGGGCTAGACGATCTCGGGGTCGGCCGCCGGCGGCCGCGACGGCCGACCCTCACCCTGCAATGAGCCGACGCTACGAATCGAATGGAGAGACATGACCACGCAGACCGAAACGCGCGCGCAGGATGGCGCCGCCCACCGTGCTTCGGTCTTTCTGTATTCGCACGCTCGGGTTCGTCTCGCGCTGCTGCTTTCCGCACCTTTGTTCTGGCTCGCCCTGGTCTACATCGCGGCTCTGGTCGCGCTTCTCATCACCGCGTTCTGGACGGTCGATGGTTTCACCGGTGAGGTGCGCACCGACTGGACCTTTGAAAACGTCATCACTGTGCTCACCGGGTCGCTGTACCAGTCCGTCACCCTGCGCACGCTGGGCATGGCCGTGTTGGTGACCATCGCAGACATCGTCATCGCGCTGCCCATCGCCTTCTTCATGGCAAAAGTGGCGTCGGCCAAGTGGCAACGCATCCTCGTGATCGCGATTCTCATGCCACTCTGGGCGAGCTACCTGGTGAAGGCGTATGCCTGGCGGTCTGTGTTGTCCAACGACGGCATCTTCCAGTGGATCGTGCAGCCGTTCGGAGGCACGACTCCCGGTTACGGCATCACGGGAGCCGTCATCACCCTCGCCTACCTGTGGCTGCCGTACGTGATACTTCCGATCTATGCGGGGCTCGAACGCGTTCCCAATTCGCTGCTCGAGGCATCCGCGGATCTCGGTGCCGGCACCTGGCGCACGCTTCGTTCGATCGTGCTGCCGCTTCTCTGGCCCGCAATCGTAGCCGGTTCGATTTTCAGCTTCTCGCTGACCCTTGGCGACTACATCACCATCAACATCGTGGGCGGAGCGAACCAGATGCTCGGCAACCTCGTCTACACCAACGTCGGCGCTGCGAACAACCTCCCCCTCGCCTCGGCGATCGCGCTGATCCCCATCGCGATCATCTTCGTCTACCTCGCGGCGGTGCGGCGCACCGGTGCACTGAACAGCCTGTGAGAGGCGCGCCGTGAAATTGAGCAAGACCAGCCGCACCGTTCTCGGCACGATCACGGGGATCATTCTTGCGACGATCTACCTGCCTCTGATAGTGGTATTGATCAACTCCTTCAGTACGAGCAAGAGTCTCACCTGGCCACCTCCTGGCCTCACCTTCGCATGGTGGGGCAAGGCCTTCCAAAGCGCTGGAGCGCTCGACGCGATCCTCACCAGCGTTCAGGTGGCAGTGGTCGCCACGATCGTCTCGCTCGTGCTCGGCACGCTCATCTCGCTGGCGCTTCAGCGTTACAAATTCTTTGGCAGGGATGCCGTGAGCCTCTTGGTCATCCTGCCGATTGCGCTTCCGGGAATCATCACGGGAATCGCGCTCAACAACGCCTTCCGCACCATCCTGGGCATTCAGCTGTCGATCTACACCGTGATCATCGCCCACGTCACCTTCTGCATCGTCACGGTCTTCAATAACGTGATCGCACGCCTGCGCCGGATGGGAACGAGTCTCGAAGAAGCGTCGGCCGACCTCGGTGGCGGACTCTGGACTACCTTTCGGCTGGTCACCTTTCCGCAATTGCGCTCCGCGATGCTCGCCGGCGGACTACTTGCCTTCGCCCTGAGCTTCGACGAGATCATCGTCACCACCTTCACCGCTGGCACGGGGGTCAACACCCTGCCGATCTGGATTCTCAACAACCTGTTCCGCCCGAACCAGGCGCCGATCGTGAACGTCATCGCCGTGGTGCTCGTGCTCGTCTCGATCATCCCCATCTACGTCGCACAGCGCATCGCCGGCTCGGATGTGGTGCAAAAGTGAGTCAGCCCCGCCACACGACCCGCACTTCCCACGGACGCAACTCGCCCGCGACATCCTCGCCCTGCGGGTAGTTGCCGATCACCGGTTCCCCGTCCGCAGACAGCGGAAGTTCGAGCCCCTCCGACGAGAAGTTGCCCACGACCAGCAACGTCTCCGCGCCCAGCGACCGGGTGAACGCGTACAGCGTCGGATGTTCCGGCTCGAGCATCTCGAAGTCGCCGAGCGCCACGACCGGCGACTCGTGCCGAAGCGCGATGAGTCGTCGGTAGAACTCGAAGATGGACCGGAGGCCGGCGGCCCGATCCGCCGCGACGTTGATCGTGGTGTGGTTCGGAGTGATCGCGAGCCAGGGCGTGCCGGTCGTGAAGCCCGCCCCGGGCGAGGCATCCCACTGCACCGGGGTGCGCGCGTTGTCACGGCTGCGGAAGGCGAGCGAGGCGAGCACGTCGGCGGGGGAGGCCCCGGCCGCCACCTCTTCGTTGTAGTAGTTCAGCGACTCGATGTCCTGGTACTGCTCGATGGTGGTGAAGCCGGCGTTCGTCATGCCGATCTCGTCACCCTGGTAGACGTAGGGCGTTCCGCGGTGCAGGTGAAGGATGGCGGCGAGCAGTGTGGCCGACTCGAACCGGAACTGCCCATCATCGCCGAACCGGGAGACGGAGCGCGGCTGGTCGTGGTTGCCGAAGTAGAGGCTGTTCCAGCCTGATTCGGCGAGACCGGACTGCCAGCGCCCGAGGGACCGCTTGAGATCCACGAGCTTGAGCGGCACGTTGTCGAACTTGGTGCGCGGGCCGTGGTCGAGGCCCACATGCTCGAATTGGAACACCATGTCGAGCTCGAGCCGGTCGGAACTGGTGAACCGGATGGCGTCATCCACCGTCGCACCGGGTGTCTCACCGACCGTGATGAGGTCGGCATCCCGCCCGGCGAACACCTCGCGGTTCATCTCCTGCAGGTAGTCGTGCACCTGATCGCCCATCACGAAGCCGGGGCTGTCGCCCACGAGGTCGGACTGAACCTTGGCGATGAGGTTGATCACGTCCATGCGGAAGCCGTCGACGCCTCGGTCGAGCCACCAGTTCATCATCTCGTAGACGGCGGACCTCACCTCGCGGTTCTCCCAGTTGAGATCGGGCTGCTTCACCGCGAAGAGGTGCAGGTAGTACTGGCCGGTCGCGGCATCGAGTTTCCACGCCGGTCCGCCGAACATGCTGCGCCAGAGGTTGGGCTCGCGGCCGTCCACACCGTCGCGCCAGACGTACCAGTCGCGCTTCGGGTTGGTCAGTGAGCCGCGGGACTCCTCGAACCAGGCGTGCTCGTCGCTTGTGTGGTTGACCACGAGGTCCATCACGATCTTGATGCCGCGGGCGTGCGCCTCGGCCAGCAGGAGGTCGAACTCGGCGAGCGACCCGAAGAGCGGGTCGATGTCCCGGTAGTCGCTGATGTCGTAGCCGTTGTCGGCCTGGGGAGAGCGGTAGATGGGGGAGAGCCACACGACATCCACCCCGAGCTCCTGCAGGTAGTCGAGCTTGCCGCGGATGCCGCCGAGGTCACCGATACCGTCTCCGGTAGAGTCCGCGAAGCTGCGCGGGTAGATCTGGTAGACGACGGCGGAGGTCCACCAGGCGGGCGCGATATCGATGCTCATCCGATCAAGTCTTTCACGCCTGATCTCTGCGCCCGTGCGGGCGAGATTCCCGTCAGTCGGCCATCGGCAGGCGCGGCGCTGAGGCGAGCAGCTCCCTCGTGTAGTCATCCTGCGGCGACCCGAACACCGACTCGGTCGCGCCAGCCTCGACGATCCGACCGTGCCGCATCACCAGCACATCGTCGCTCATGTGCCGAACGACGCCGAGATCGTGCGTGATGAACAGGTAGCTGAGGCCGAGCGAGCGTTGCAGGTCGTCGAGCAGGTCGAGAACCTGCGCCTGCACCGACACGTCGAGGCTCGACACCGGCTCGTCGCAGATCAGGATGTCCGGACGTGGCGCGATGGCGCGCGCGATCGCGACGCGCTGCTGCTGGCCGCCCGAGAGATGCCGAGGGCGGCGGGCGGCCAGCGCTGGAGTGAGCCCCACCGACTCCAGTAAGGCCGGCACTCCATCCTTGCCGCCGAGGGCGTCCGCGAGGATGCGCCCGACCGTCCAGCGCGGATCGAAGGAGCTGACGGCGTCCTGGTAGATCGCGCCGATGCGCGGGCGACGGGCTCGTCGCGCGAACTCCGGCACGCCGCTCCATGGCTCGCCGAGCAGGGAGACGTGCCCGGCATCCGGTCGCTCGAGGGCGAGCACCAAGCGGGCGAGGGTGGTCTTGCCCGACCCGGATTCGCCGACGATTCCGAGGGTGCGTCCGCGCTGCAGGGAGAAGCTGACGTCGTCGACTGCCTGCAGGGTGTCGAATCGCCGGGAGAGGCCATTGGCGGCGAGCACCACGACGGGCTCCACCGGCGTTTCGAGCGCCGGCGGCTCTTCCGTGAGCCGGGAGAAACGAGGCCGTCCGGCCGGCACGGCCGCGATCAGCCTTCGGGTGTAGGGATGCTGCGGGGCCGAGAGCACCGAGTGGGTCGGGCCGCTCTCGACCACGCGCCCCTCGCTCATCACGAGCACCCGGGAGGCCAGCCGGCTCACCACGGCGAGATCATGACTGATCAGCAGGACGGCGGCTCCCTCGTCTCGCAGCCGATCGAGCAGGTCGAGGATGCCGGCCTGCACTGTGGTGTCGAGCGCGGTGGTCGGTTCATCGGCGATGAGCAGCCGCGGCTGCAGCGCGATCGCCGATGCGATGACAGCACGTTGACGGAGACCTCCGGAGAGCTCATCCGGACGCTGGGATGCGCGCAGCACGGGATTCGGCATGCCCACTTGCGCGAGGAGCTCGAGCACACGTGCCTGGCGCTCGGCGGGGGAGAGCGATGCGTGCAGCCGAAGCGGGTCTGCGATCTCTCGTCCGACCGGCCGCAGCGGATCGAGGGCCACCAGCGCCCCCTGCGAGATGAAGCCGATGTCCCGCCCGCGGAGGCGCTGCAGCCGGCGGGGGGAGGCATCCGCGATGTCGGTCGTGTCGAAGCGCAGCGTCGACGCGGTGACAGTGCCGCCGGTGAGGCCGAGCAGCGCCCGCGCGGTGACGCTCTTGCCCGAGCCGGATTCGCCGACGATGGCGAGACACTGCCCCGGTTCGATGTCGAACGAGACGCCCGAGACGACGGGCGCACCGAAACTCACGGCGAGGTCGCGCACGCTCACGAGAGGAGTCACGATCGCCGGCTCCGTTCCTGAAGTCCGCGTCCGACCAGCGTCGTGGCCACCGCGCTGATCAGGATGAACAGTCCCGGAAAGAACGTCATCCACCAGGAGGAGGCGAGGTAAGTGCGACCCGCCGAGAGCATCGCCCCCCACTCGGCCGCGGGCGGCACCGCACCGAGTCCCAGGTAGCTGAGCGACGAGGCCCAGACGATCGACTGGCCGATGCCGAGGGTGACCAGCACGAAGAGCGATCCGGCCACGTTGGGCAGCACGTGCTGCCAGAGGCGGAACCACCAGCCGCGCCCGAGAACGGTCGCCGATTCGAGGTACGGTGCGCGGCGCACCACGAGCACCCGACTGCGGATGATGCGGGCATAGCCCGGCGCGGTGGCGAGCCCCACGGCGATGGTCGAAGTGACGACCCCTGGTCCATAGACGACGATGAAGAGCAGCGCGAGAAGCAGTCCGGGAAAGGCGAACAGCACCTCGAGAAAGCGGGTGGTGCCGAAGTCGAGCCAGCGCGGACCGAGCCCAGCGAGCAGCCCGAAGACGAGCGCGAGCCCGACGCCGATGGCCGTGGCGGAGATGCCGATCAGGAGGGAGGCTCCGGTGCCGTGGATGATGCGCGTATAGATGTCCCTGCCGGATTCGTCGGTGCCGAAGAGGTGGCCGGCCGACGGGGATCGAAAGCTCTGGGCGGGATGGATGGCCAGCGGATCGGCCGGTGCGAGCAGTCCGGGCACCAGGGCCGCGAGCAGCAGGAAGAGGAGCGCGCCGACTCCGATCCACGGCAGGATGCGTCTCATCGACCACGCAACCGAGGGTCGACCACGCGGTCGGCGAGGTCTGTCAGTGTCGTGACAAGCATGTAGCCGAGGGCGACGAGCAGCACGACGCCCAGCACGAGCGGAACATCCCGTTGCTGCACCGCCGAGAGCAGGCTGCGACCGAGTCCGGGCCGCGCGAAGATCGTCTCGACGACGACAGCCCCGCTGATGAGGGAACCGAAGGCCCAGCCGGCCAGTCCGATGGCGGGGATCGCCGCGTGACGCAGCGCATGGCGCCAGAACACTCCGCCGGGTCCCTCGCCCCGAGCCCGAGCGGCGAGGACGAAAGGCGAGCCCATCGCGTCGAGGATCGATTCGCGCATCACCTGCGCGAGGAATCCGGAGAGGGGCAGAGCGAGGGTGAGGACGGGCAGCACGAGTCCGAGCGGTCCGGGCACGCTCACTGGCGGCAGCCAACCGAGAGTGGTGGAGAACAGCAGGATCAGGCTGATCGCCAGCCAGAAGTGCGGCACCGCAGCGGCGACGACCTCGAGCACCCAGCTGACGGCGGATGCCGCCCGCCCGCCCTGCGCGGACCAGGCCGCGAGCGCGAGCGCGATCATCGCCGCGACGATCAGCGACACCACCGCCAGCACAAGGGTGCCGCCGAGGTTCTCGCCGACGACGGCGATCACCGGCCGTTTGAGCGCGTAGGACGTGCCGAGATCGCCCCGAAGCATCCGGCCAAGGTACTGGAGGTATTGCACGAACAGCGGTTGGTCGAGACCGTAGTCGGCACGAGCCTTGGCGAGCGCCGCCGCGCTCGCCTGGGAACCGGGCCCGCCGAGGATCGCCTCCGCTGGGTCACCGGGAATCAGCCGGATCGCGAAGAAGGTGACCGTGGCCACGGCCCAGAGCACGAAGGCCACGCCGCCGGCCCGCAGCAGCGCCCAGGGGGCCCAGCGCCTGCGCCTCCCTGCCTCCGGTAGTGCCGCTACCGGGAGAGCCACGAGTCGTACATCGTGGGGGTCGATACCGTCGGCATCGCCCGCAGGCCCTTCACGAGGGAGCGGTGCAGGTAGTGATTCTGCTGGTCGTAGAGCGGCAGGATGTAGAAGCCCTTGAGCACGATCTGCTGCGCCTGCTTGTACAGGGACAGACGTGCGGCGGCATCGGAGGAGACGGCGGCCTTCTCGAGCAGCGCGTCGAGCGCCGGGTCCTTCACCTGGGAGTGGTTGGCAAAGTAGCCGCTCGGCGCGGGGGTGGTGCCGGCGGAGTCGAACAGGATGCGCAAGACATCCGGACCCACCTTCGTATACGGGGCGCTCACGAGGTTGTACTGGTTCTTGCCGAGGGCGCCGTACCAGCTGGAGAGGTCGAGGGGCTTGAGGTCAACCTTGAACCCGGCCTGCTTCGATGTTGCCTGCAGCTGCTCGAACAGCGACTGCTCGGCGGGGATCGACTGGTTGGTGCTCACCGGAAAGGAGAGTTCGAGCACGGCGCCGTCTTTGGTGCGGTATCCGTCGGCGTTCTTGGTGGACCAGCCCGCGTCATCCAGAAGCTGGGCTGCGGCCTTCTGGTCGTAGTCGAAGAGTGAGGGATCGGAGAATCCGGCCTTCTCCACGCTCGACAGCGGAGAGTACGAGCGCTTCGCAGTGCCGAAGAAGAGGCTCTTGACGGCATCGTTCACGTTCGCGGAGCGAATGAAGGCCTCGCGCACCTTCGCGTCGTCGAACGGCGCGATGCTCGAGTTCAATTCGATGCGATTGGATGCCCCGGGCCGGGGAGCGTCGATGGCGATCAGATCGTTGCTCTTCTTCGCGGCGACGAGGGTGTCCGGTTGCACATTGTCGATCACGTCGACGGTGCCGGCCTGCAGCGCGGCGTAGCGCGAGGCGGAGTCCGGCAGGAATCGCCAGTCGATCGCCTTCAGGTAGGCGCTGCCGGTGTGGGCGGCATCCGCCGGGGGAGAGCTGTAATCGTCGTTGCGTACGAGGCTGATCGACTGCTGGTGCGTCCACTTCTTCACGACGAACGGTCCGGTGCCCACGGGCGACTCGCAGTTCACGGCCTGGCCGCGCTTCAGCGCGGTGGCGGACTCGATCGCGAGCCAGGGCTGGGAGAGCGAGTCGAGCAGTGCACTGTCGGGCGTCGAGAGGGTGAAGCGCACGACATCCGCCGACACCGCGGTCACCGCGGTCACCTTCTGGAGGGCCAGGTAGCCGGTGGAGGATCCGGTGGCCGGGTCCTGCACGTGCGCGACATTCGCCGCGATCGCCTCGGGGGTGAGGTCGGTGCCGTCGGTGAACGTCACGTTCTTCTTGAGGGTGAAGTCCCAACTCAGCCCGTCGGCCGACTCCGACCACGTGGTGGCGAGCCAGGGGATCATGTCGCCGGCGGGGTTCTTGGAGACGAGGGATTCGAGGTACTGGGTGGCCACGAGCGCCTGCGGATAGTTGCCCCCGACGTGGGGATCGAGGCAGTCCGGCTCCGCATCACCGGAAGCGTAGACGAGGGTGCCGCCGGAGACCGGTTTAGTGCTCGTCGGCGCCGGTGCGGCGCTGCAGCCGCTCGCGATGAGCGCGACTGCAAGAATGGAGATGACGGGGGCGACGACACGTTTCACGACGGAGACTCTTTCGGTTCTATTATTGGACTCAGTACAATATTACGCCCCCGCGGAGGAACACATGGTCCCTGGCACACCGAACGCCGTCGGTCGCCCGCGCACCTCATCCCGTGCCGTCATCGAGGATGCCGCAGCCGAGCTGTTCCTCGAGAACACCTACGCGCTCACGACGATCGAACAGATCACGCAGCGGGCAGGCGTGAGCCGCAACACCTTTTTCAACTACTTCGCCGCCAAGAGCGACGTGCTCTGGGTGGAGCTGGATGCCGCGATCGACCGTCTCACGCTCGAGCTGCAGGCGGTCCCAGAGGGTCGCCCCGCGCTCGCCGAGATGCGCGCGGCGACACTGCGGGTGGTTGCCGAGATCGGTGTGGACCGCGTGCCCCTCGCCCTGACCCAGGACGATGTGATGGGCACGACCGAGGAGACCCGGGTATCCGGGCTCGCGCGCCTTGCCCGCCGATCCGACCTGATCGCAGTGTTCCTGGCCCGCCAACTGCACCGCGATCCGGAGGATCTGCTCGTACTCAGCGCCGCAAACGCGCTGTCCGGAGCGATCTCCGCAGCCTGGACCGTCTGGGCTCGCGACGGCATCGGCCGCCGACCGCTCGCCGAGTACATGTCCGAGGCCTTCGACGTCGTCTCGGCCGGCCTCACCGCGTCTCTGGTCGAGTAGGTCGCTGCCCACAGCGCGCAATTCGGGCGTCTGCGGACAAACCGGGCCGGCAGGCCGACCCGGGCCGTCCGCAATGGCCCGTATTTCACGGAGGCGTCCGGGACGTTTGGCCCTGTACCCGGGCGGGTCTACGGCGCAGAATGGCAGGCATGTCGCATTGGATGGAACACAGGAAGCCCGAGCCCGGCCAGATCGCGCTGATCTCGCTGCTCGCGGCCTGGACCCTCGCCTGGAAGGGCGTCTCGCTCTGGCACGCTGCCAAGGACGACAGCAAGCCGTGGTTCGTCGTGCTGCTGCTCAGCAACACGATGGGCCTGCTCGACGCGCTCTACATCTTCCGGGTCAGTCGCACGCGGAGACTCGCGGTGGAGGATACCCGGCGCGACGACGACTATCCGCAGCAGACACACTCCATCGAGGACTGAGCCTCAGGCCACCTCGAGCGACGGTTCGTCAGGGGTCGAGAGCGAGAGCAGGGCCTCTTCGATGTGCTCGTTCTGGCGCAGCGACTCTTCAATGCGGCGAAGCGAATACGCCACATGGGTCTCGGTGTCGTCGCCGACGATGTCGACCGACGCCACGAGGAACACCTTGCCCGGTCCCACGTATTCGAGGTGCAGGTAGGTCACCCGCTCGATCTCCGGGCGCTCGAGCAGTCCGCCGAGCACGTCGTTGCGCAGCCCGTCATCCGGATTCTCACCGATGAGGAACCGACGGTTGCGGTCGATCAGCACGATCGCGACCCCGCCGAGAAGCGCTCCGACCAGGATCGAGCCGATGGCATCGAAAGCCGCGAGTCCCGTGACCTGATGCAACAGGATGCCCGGAAACGCGAGTGCGAGACCGATGAGTGCCGCGGCATCCTCGGCGAAGACGGCCCGCAGGGTGGCATTCGAGCTGGTGAGAGCGTAAGACCCCGTGCTGATCCCGCGACGCTTACCGCCGGCCCTGGCCTGGCGGAAGGCTTGGGTGAACGAGATCCCTTCGAGCACGAAGGCGACGGCGAGCACGATGTACGCGATGCCGAAGTCGGTGGCATCCTCCGGCGTGATGAGCTCCTGGATGCCGTGCCAGATCGAGACGACGGCCCCGGCGGTGAAGATGCCGAAGGCCGCGAACATCGACCAGACGTAGGCCTCGCGACCGAAGCCGAGCGGATGTCGGTCATCGCGCTGTTTCACCGATCGTCGATCCGCGATGAGCAGGAAGATCTCGTTGCCGAAGTCCGCCCAGGAGTGCGCCGTCTCGGCGACCATGGACGCGGATCCCGTGATCACCGAGGCGATGGTCTTCGCGATGGCGACCAGCAGGTTGGCACCGAGCGCGATCACGACCGTGAGCGATCCGCCGGCGGCTGCGGTGGGAACGGGATCTGTCACCGATTCAGTCTGTCACCTCACGTAGAATTGTCTGCAACGACATCGATCCGGCAATCACCGGGGAGTCTTCGGAAGAGCGGCGGCCGCCCACGGGCGGCAGCCGGGTAGAACCGAACGGGTCTGGCCCGTCATCGCCAATGAACAAGCGGTCGCCCTGCACAGGGAGGCAAACGGGGTGGTACCGCGCGATCCGAACCCCTCGGGATCGCGTCCTCGTCCAGTTGAACGTGCGACCTGGAGAGACATGACTTACCCCCTTAGCGACGGCTCGGATGCTGGCGACGCCGGCCTGACCGCATCCCCGGACTTCCCGGCGATCGAGAACGGCATCCTCGCCTTCTGGAAGAGAGATGACACCTTCCAGGCCTCCATCGACCAGCGCGAGGGATGCTCCGAGTGGGTCTTCTACGACGGTCCGCCATTCGCCAACGGCCTGCCCCACTACGGCCACCTGCTCACCGGCTACGCGAAGGACCTCTTCCCGCGCTACCAGACCATGCGCGGCAAGCTCGTGCACCGTCGGTTCGGCTGGGACACCCACGGTCTTCCCGCAGAGCTCGAGGCGATGCGGCAACTCGGCATCACCGAGAAGCACCAGATCGAAGAGATGGGCATCGCCACCTTCAACGAGAAGGCGCGGGATTCGGTGCTCGAGTACACCCGCGAGTGGGAGGACTACGTCACCCGCCAGGCCCGATGGGTCGACTTCGAGAACGACTACAAGACCCTCGACATCACCTTCATGGAGTCGGTCATCTGGGCCTTCAAGCAGCTCTACGACAAGGGGCTGGCCTACGAGGGATTCCGCGTGCTGCCGTACTGCTGGCACGATGAGACGCCGCTCTCGAACCACGAGTTGCGCATGGATGACGATGTCTATCGCATGCGGCAGGACCAGTCCGTCACCGTGACGTTCCCGCTCGACGGCGCGAAGGCGGAGTCGCTCGGGCTCACCGGGGTGAAGGCGCTCGCCTGGACGACGACACCGTGGACGCTGCCGACCAACCTCGCTCTTGCCGTGGGGCCCGCCATCTCGTATGCGATCGTGCCGAGTGGTCCGCTCGGGGCATCCGATGGTTCTGCGGAGGGCGTCGCGGAGTTCCTGCTCGCTGCCGACACCGTCGCTGCGTATGCGAAGGACCTCGGCTACGGCTCGCCAGAGGCCGCCGTCGAAGCCATCGAGAGAACACTGCTCGGGTCCGAGCTCGGCGGGGTCACCTATGCCCGCCTCTGGGACTACTACGCGGATGTGGAGACCTGGGGCACCGGCAACGCCTGGCAGGTCCTCGTTGCGGACTACGTCGCCACCGGTGAGGGCACCGGCATCGTGCACCAGGCACCCGCCTACGGCGAAGACGACCAGATCACCTGCGCTGCGGCCGATATCCCGGTGATCATCTCCGTCGACGACGGCGGCAAATTCCTGTCCCAGATCTCGGATGTCGCGGGCCTGCAGGTCTTCGATGCCAACAAGCCGCTCGTGCAGAAGCTGCGCGCCGACGGCCGCCTGCTGCGCGTGGCGAGCTACGAACACAGCTATCCGCACTGCTGGCGCTGTAAGAATCCGCTCATCTACAAGGCGGTGTCGAGCTGGTTCGTCAGCGTCACGAAGTTCCGTGACCGCATGGTGGAGCTCAACGACCAGATCAACTGGGTGCCCGACAACGTGAAGGACGGCCAGTTCGGCAAGTGGCTGTCGAACGCCCGGGACTGGTCGATCTCGCGCAACCGCTACTGGGGATCGCCGATCCCGATCTGGAAGAGCGACGACCCGGAGTACCCGCGCGTCGACGTGTACGGATCGCTCGATGAGCTCGAGGCGGACTTCGGCGTGCGTCCCACCGACCTGCACCGCCCGTTCATCGACGAGCTCACCCGGCCGAACCCCGACGATCCCACCGGCAGGTCGACGATGCGGCGCATCGAAGACGTGCTCGACGTGTGGTTCGATTCCGGTTCGATGCCGTTCGCGCAGGTGCACTATCCCTTCGAGAACGCCGAGTTCTTCGAGGAGCACAACCCCGCGGACTTCATCGTCGAGTACATCGGCCAGACCCGCGGCTGGTTCTACATGCTCCACGTGCTGTCGACGGCTCTCTTCGACCGGCCGGCCTTTCGCAACGTGATCAGCCACGGCATCGTGCTCGGCAGCGACGGGCAGAAGATGTCCAAGTCGCTGCGCAACTATCCGGATGTCTCGGAGGTCTTCGACCGGGACGGCGCGGATGCGATGCGCTGGTACCTCATGTCGTCGTCGGTGATCCGCGGCGGCAACCTCGTGGTCACCGAAGAGGGCATCCGTGAGGGAGTGCGCCAGCTGATGCTGCCCCTCTGGAACAGCTACTACTTCTTCACGCTCTACGCGAATGCCGCGACCGCCACTGGTCTCGATACGGGCGCGGAGCGCCCCACTCGACCGGCGGAGACGGGATACACCGCGAGCCTGCGCACCGATTCGACGGACGTGCTGGATCGCTACCTGCTCGCCAAGACCCGCCAGGTGATCGGGGATGTCACCGCCCACCTCGACAACCTCGACAGCCCGCTCGCCGCGAACTCCCTTCGCGACTTCGGCGACGTGCTCACCAACTGGTACGTGCGGCGCAGCCGCGGTCGCTTCTGGAGTGGCGACAGCACCGAGGCCTTCGACACGCTCTACACGGTGCTCGAGACCCTCACCCGCTTGGCGGCACCGTTGCTTCCGCTCGTCAGTGAGAAAATCTGGAAGGGACTCACCGGCGGTCGCAGCGTGCACCTCACCGACTGGCCCGATGCCGCGTCGTTCCCCGAGGACGACGCTCTCGTCGCCACGATGGACCGCGTCCGCGAGATCGCGTCCTCCGGCTTGGGCTTGCGCAAGGCCACCGGGCTGCGAGTGCGGCTTCCCCTCGCGGAGCTCACCGTCGTGGCCGAGAACTCGGCGGACCTGCGGGCTTTCGCCGACATCCTGCGCGACGAGCTCAACGTCAAGGCGGTGGTGGTGCGCGAGCTCGGAGAGGACAGCCTCGGCGAGTTCGGCATCCAGCGCAAGCTCACGGTCAACTCCCGCGCAGCCGGACCCCGCATCGGCAAGCAGGTGCAGCTGGTGATCCAGGCGGCCAAGGCCGGAGACTGGGCCCCGAACGGCGAGAACGTGATCGTCGGCGGCATCGAGTTGCTCCCCACCGAGTTCGAACTGCAGTTGCAGGCGGCGGATGACGCGCAGGCGATCACCTTCCTGCCCGGCGGCGGCTTCGTGCTGCTCGACACGGTGACCACGTGGGAGCTCGAGGCCGAAGGGCTCGCGCGCGACCTCATCCGTGGAGTGCAGGACACCCGCAAGGCTGCCGGCTTCCAGGTCAGCGACCGCATCGACCTCACCCTCTACTTCGAGTCCTCGTCAGAGCGAGCTGGAGTCGAACCCTTCAAAGCCACCATCGCCGAAGAGACCCTCGCCCTGGCGATCACGGCCGTCGAGACCGACGGGAGCGTGGAGGCGTACGCTGCCCAGCACGGTCACGCCGGCGCATTCCGTTCCCTCATCCGGGCCGGGCAGTACGCGAACAGCGGCGACGTGCTCGTCGAAGTAACGATCCATGGAGCAGCAACCGATGTCTAAGAACCCCCTGTCCGAAGATCCAGAACTGGGAGACGACGCGCTCTTCCAGAAGGATGCCGACGCCGTCTACCAGGAGCTGCTCGCGCGCATCGGCGAGGGACACCCGCAGCCGCGCCTGGCCGCAACGCGCCGTGTGGTCGAACTTCTCGGTGATCCGCAGCGTTCGTACCCGATCATCCACATCACCGGAACGAACGGCAAGACCTCCACGAGCCGCATCATCGAGAGCATCCTGCGGGCCTACGGCCTGCGCACCGGGCTCTTCTCGAGCCCGCATCTCGTGCGGGTGAACGAGCGGATCCTCGTCGACGGTGAGCCGATCACCAACGAGGCCTTCGTCGCCAACTACCGCGACATCAAGCCATACCTCGACATGGTGGATGCCGAGCTCCGCGCCGCGGGCGACGCTCCGCTGGCCTTCTTCGAGGCCTTCACCGCGCTCGCCTACGCGAGCTTCGCCGATGCCCCGGTGGATGTCGCGGTGATCGAGGTCGGACTCGGCGGCGAGTGGGATTCGACGAATGTTGGCGACGGCCAGGTGGCGGTCTTCACCCCGATCTCGCTCGACCACACCGCACGCCTCGGCAACACCGTTGCGCTCATCGCGGCGACGAAGGCCGGCATCATCAAGCCCGCGGCGGCCGTCGTGACCGCGACCCAGCCGGAGACCGCCCTCGCCGAACTCGAGCGGGCAAGCGAGCTGATGGAGGCGAGCCTCGCCGTGCAGGGCACCGCATTCGAACTGCTTTCGAACACCGTCGCGGTCGGCGGCCAGGTCATCTCGGTGCGCGGGCTCGCCGGCACCTACGACGACCTCTTCCTTCCTCTCTTCGGCGATCACCAGGCGCAGAACGCCGCCGTCGCGATCGCCGCCGTTGAGTCATTCCTCGGCGGGGGCGAGCAGACGCTGGTGGGCGATGTGCTCACCGAGGGCATCGCGACAGCGTCCTCACCCGGACGCCTGCAGGTCATCGGCATCGAGCCGACCGTGATCATCGATGCCGCGCACAACCCGGATGGGGCGCGGTCTCTCGCTGCGGCACTCGGCACCTACTTCACCTTCGACGAGGTGGCCATCGTGCTCGGTGTGCTCGACGACAAGGACGCCCGCTCGATCGTGGCGGCCCTCGCTCCGGTGGCCGAAGTCATCCTCGTCACCGCCTCGAGCTCCGAGCGGGCTGTGCCCGTCGATGATCTCGCGGAGATCGTGCGCGAAGTTGCCCCCGAGACCTCCGTCGACGACTACGACACCCCGGGCGAAGCGATCACGGCAGCCCGGGCCTGGGCAGAGAAGGCGCCCCGTCGCGGCGTCGTCATCACCGGGTCGATCACTCTCATCGGCGACGCCCTGGTGCTCGCGGCGGCAGAGGGGTGGACGCGATGACGGAGGCGGATGGCGCACGCCCGCCTCGCACGCGGGTGCGGCGCGAGCGTTCCGCGAGCGAATCGCTGCTCTCCATCGCACTCCTCCTCGAGGCCGTGCTGGTCTTCTTCGTGGTGATGGTTGCTTTCGGCCTCCAGGTGCTTCCGACCCCGGTGGTGTTCGGCGGGGGAGCGTTGCTCGTCGTACTGCTGGTCGTCGCCGGCAGGCTCGCCGGCCGAGCCCTCGGGGTCTGGCTGGGCTGGGCACTCCAGGTCGTGCTCATCGCCCTCGGTATCCTGCTGCCGCTGATGTATTTCATCGGCGCGATCTTCGCGGCGATCTGGATCTACTGCTTCGTCACCGGCCGGCGTCTCGACCGCCGCAAGGCCGCCTATCTGCTCGACAACTCGTCCACCCCCAACAATTAGGAGCCCCATGAGCACCGAAGAAACCCTCGTCCTGGTCAAGCCGGATGGCGTGTCCCGCAACCTCACCGGCGAGATCCTGCGCCGTATCGAAGCGAAGGGCTACCAGCTCGTCGACATCAAGCTCGTGCAGGCGAGCCGTGAACTCCTGGCGAAGCACTACGAGGAGCACGTCGGAAAGCCCTTCTACGAACCGCTCATCGAGTTCATGGAGAGTGGCGCGATCGTTGCGCTGCGCGTCACCGGCGAGCGTGTGATCGAGGGCTTCCGATCCCTCGCCGGCACGACCGATCCCACCACCGCGGCCCCCGGCACGATCCGCGGTGATCTCGGGCGGGATTGGGGCCTCCGTGTGCAGCAGAACCTGGTGCACGGGTCCGACTCGCCCGAATCCGCCGAGCGCGAGCTCGCCCTCTGGTTCGACTGAGCCCTCTAGACCCGCGAGGCACGACTTCGCACGATTCCGGGCATCCGGGGCGTGCGAAGTCGTGCCCTGAGCGGGCCAGCCTCGCGCCTAGGGCGTGGGAGTCGGGGTGGGTGACGGGGTGATCCCGGCGGCGCTCGCCGCGAAGGAGATGAAGTCTCCGGTGCCATCCCAGCGCTTCCCATTGACGACCACCGTCGGGGTCGAGAATCCGCCGGCCGTGGGGTTCACGAGCGAGGCCGTGCCCGTCGTGACCTGCGTGGTCTTGCCCACCCATGACTTGAACTTCTCGCTGTCGATGCAGCTGTCGACCGTGGGGTCGCTGATTCCCGCCTCTGCCACGAGCGCCTTGATCTCTTTGTCCGTGAGGCCAGAGGTTCCCTCGGTGGGCTGCTTGTCGTAGAAGACCGTCTGGGCATCGAGGAACTTCGCCGGGTCGTAGTTCGCAATGCAGGCGGCCGCATTGGCGGCGCGGCTCGCATAGCGGCTGGTCAGGTAGTTGCGGTCGAGAATCGAGACGGGATGCACCTCGAGCGTGGCCGATCCGCTCGCGACGAGCTGCTGGATCTGCGCGGCGTAGGTGGCTTCGAATGACTTGCAGGCCGGGCAGGCCCAGTCAACGTAGGTGACAATGTGGGCGAGCCCGTCGGAGGCGTCGGTCTTCGTCGCCTTCGGCTTGCCGTCGGCCGAGGCCGCTGCGGTGGTCGTGGGGTTGGCCACACCGCCCTTGCCGGTGAAGAGGATGCCGCTGCTCGCCATGTTCTTCGGGCCGGGAGCCCCGGGTGCGGCGGGCTGCACGACGATCGCCACCACTATCGCGATGACCGCGAGGATGGCGATACCTATGCCACCCTGCAGCAGGATCTTGTTGCGACGCTGGCGCCTCTTCTCGGCCTCGCGTTCGATGCGCGCGGTCTCGCGGGCGGCCTCCCGTCGATCCTTCTTGCCTTGCGGGGAGTTCGAAGTGCCGGAAGCAGCCATGTGTCGGTAACCAACGTTCTGTGAGATGGACGAAAATCTGGGCAAAAATTACGGGGTGAAGCTGGGACGGATCACGGTGGAGGCTGAATATTCACTGGCGGAGTTCAGAGGCGATGGATGACATCGAGCTGAACCTGCGCGATGGCGGCGACCACCACGTAGCTCACGAGGGTGATGAGCGGGACGTATCCATAGGCCGCCGCGCCGAGATCGCGGACGCGTGCCGAAACGGGAATGTGTCCGGACTTGAGGTTGAAGAAGGTGATCAGCCAGAACGAGGGGATCACCACCGACCAGGTGGCCATGCACCATGGGCAGAGAGTGCCGAGCACGAAGATGCTCTCGGTGATCAGGAAGATCACGAATGCGAGAGCGAGGGTGATGCCCACATTGAGCGCGATCCAGAACCAGCGCGCGAAGGTCACGCCGCTGATGATGAGCACGGCGATCATGAACATGGCCATCCACCCGCCCACGCCGATGAGCGGATTCGGGAAGCCGAACAGCGAGCCCTGCCACGAGGAGAGATTCTTGCCGCACTGCACGAGGACGCTCACGTTGCACGAGGGCGCGACGTCCGGAGTGGTGAAGGTTCCGACCTTGTCGACGGTGAGGCGGAAGGCCGCGAAGAACCCGGCGACGGATGCCACGGCAAGGAACATCCCGAGCTCGAGGGGCCGCCCGTCCCGACGGAGCCGTGGCACGGCCAGCGCGAAGACGAGGGCCATGAGCAGGAGCTGCGCTGCGAGAAGCCAGGACACGGCGAGGTGCGGCACTACCGCGAGATACAGGGCCCAGACCTGGAAGAGCACTCCGACGGCGAAAATCGTGGCAATGGCGCGCCACCAGCCAGCGGAGATGCTTGCACCGGAGAATTGCGCGGCACCGACCGTGAGGGCGATCACGAAGAGGGCCATCGAGAAGGCGGATGACGGGTATCCGAGTTCGTTGTCCGCGCCGAGCAGCTTGGGGATACCGCTCGCCGACTCGATGCCAACGAAGGCGATCGCCGTGCTCGCGAAGGAGACGAGAACTCCGGCGGCACCGGTCGCGGTGAGGAGGAGAGTGCCACGGCGGGAGGGAGTCGCCGGTGGGGTCGTGGTCACCCTGAGGATTATTGCATGAGCCAAATGCGGCGTAACTGGCAAGGCATGCGATAATTTGGAGAAGTCATCCGAGCCGCGCTCGATATGACGCCAAAGAATGCTTACCGGGCACTGTGTGACGAAACCTGAGGGTTGCCGAACACAACACCGGGCCGCGCTGAATCGGCTTCGATCCGCCCAAGGATCGATCCCCATCGAGAGCGTGTCGGATAGCGAGTTCCGAACAGAATCACCAAGACAAGCGAACGAGACCAGAGCCAGCCCCAGCGTGTCACAGCGACCGGGGGCCGGGGTTCGGTTTCAGAGCGAAGAATTAGCGGCACATCGACCGAGGCCAGAACCGCCGGAGTCGAAAACCGCGACGAGAGAGTACCCGACGGGTCGCGCGGCTTCCCGTACCGGGCTAGGAGTGCACCAGCGATGGTGGAGACAACTACAAACAACAACGACGGTTCGGCGCAGAACGAACCGAAAAAGCGTTCACGCCTCTTCGGATCACGCCGGGCATCCAAGCCCACAGCGGCTCCGGAACCGACGGCTGATGTGCAACCGGTGAAAGCTCCGGAACCCGCAGCGGCGGCCAAGCAGCCGGCGGCATCCGCCGCTCCGCAGGCCGATGAAGCGCCGGCCAGGCAAGCGAAGGCCGAGCAGCCCAAGGCTGCAGCGGGCACCGACACCGCAGCGGGCGCTAGCGCCGCAGCGGCGACCTCCGACGCCCCGGCCAAGCGCGCTCCGGCCCGCCGGACCGCGGCGAAGCAGGATGCCGCTAAGTCCGACGATTCGACCGCCGAGAAGGTGACCGAGCCGACGGCCGCGGCGACGAAGAAGGCGCCGATCGCGCGCCCGACCACGTCCCTGCTCTTCCAGGCTCCCGACCTGCCGGTGCTCCCACCGCGGCCCGACCGGGACGACGACTTCGACGACGAGCCCCGAGACAACAACAGGACGTCGCGGAACTCCCGCAACAGCCGAAACGACCGCACCACTGATCGCAACGACGATCGAAACTCTGACCGCGACCAGCGGGACGACGACGGCGAGCAGACGACGCTGCGCCGCCGTTCACGCCGTCGTGCCGGGGATGAAGACCGCGATTCGAACGGTGGCAACTCGGGCAACTCCAACCCGACCAACACCGTCGTCAAGGTGCGCACGCCGCGTCCGGCGCCCGAACTCAGCAACGAACCGACCAAGGTACGCGGCTCCACCCGGCTCGAAGCGAAGAAGCAGCGCCGCCGCGACGGCCGTGACGCCGGCCGCCGTCGCCCGGTCATCACCGAGGCCGAGTTCCTGGCCCGCCGCGAGAGCGTCGACCGCAAGATGGTCGTGAGCTCCAAGTTCAACCGCATCCAGATCGGCGTGCTCGAAGACGGCGTGCTCGTCGAGCACTACGTCGCCAAGGCGGCGGATGCCAGCCTGATCGGCAACGTCTACCTCGGTCGCGTGCAGAACGTGCTCCCGAGCATGGAGGCAGCCTTCGTCGACATCGGGCGCGGCCGCAACGCCGTGCTCTACTCCGGCGAGGTCGACTGGGAGGCCGCGGCGGAGAACTCCGCCGATGGCAAGAGCCAGGCCCGTCGCATCGAGCTCGCCCTCAAGCCGGGCGACAAGGTGCTCGTGCAGGTGACGAAGGATCCGGTCGGCCATAAGGGCGCCCGCCTCACCAGCCAGGTCAGCCTGCCCGGTCGCTACCTCGTATACGTGCCGAACGGCTCGATGAACGGCATCAGCCGAAAGCTCCCCGACACCGAGCGCGCCCGTCTGAAGAAGATCCTCAAAGAGGTGCTCCCCGAGAACGTCGGCGTCATCGTGCGCACCGCTGCCGAAGGCGCGACCGACGAGCAGCTCACCCTCGATGTCAACCGTCTCACCGCGCAGTGGGCCGCGATCAGCGCCACCCTGGAAACGGTGCAGGCGCCGGCCCTGCTGCACAGCGAGCCAGACCTCCTGGTCAAGATCGTGCGAGATGTCTTCAACGAGGACTTCCACGAGCTGGTCATCGATGGCGAGGATGCCGAAGCAACAATCAAGACCTACCTCTCGCAGGTGGCCCCCGATCTCGTGGACCGGCTGAAGACCTATGAGGGCACCGTCGACTCGTTCGACGAGTACCGCATCACCGAGCAGATCGAGAAGGCTCTCGACCGCAAGGTGTGGTTGCCTTCGGGTGGTTCGCTCGTCATCGACCGCACCGAGGCAATGACCGTCGTGGACGTCAACACCGGCAAGTTCGTCGGCTCGGGCGGAAACCTCGAAGAGACCGTGACGAAGAACAACCTCGAGTCGGCCGAAGAGATCGTGCGCCAGCTGCGTCTGCGCGACATCGGCGGCATCATCGTCGTCGACTTCATCGACATGGTGCTCGAGTCGAACCGCGACCTCGTGTTGCGTCGGCTCGTCGAGTGCCTGAGCCGCGACCGCACAAAGCACCAGGTCGCCGAGGTCACCTCACTCGGCCTGGTGCAGATGACGCGCAAGAAGCTCGGGCTCGGCCTCATCGAGTCATTCAGCGAACCCTGCGAGTTCTGTGCGGGACGCGGCATCATCATCCATCACGACCCGGTAGTGCGTCACCGCCAGTCCGCCCAGCCCGAGACTCCCCGTCGCGGACGCGGCAAAGGCGGCAATGGCAACGGCGGCAACGATTCCGGGCGCTCGAACGGCTCGTCGAACAACGGTTCGTCGACCGCGCAGAAGCCCAACGGTGGAACCCACGCCATCACCGACGACGTGAAGAACGCCCTCGCCCAGATCGCGGCCTCCACGATCGCGCACGCGCACGTCGACGAGCCCGCCGTCGTGGCCTCCGATGCTCCGGCCAAGGATGTCACGGCATCCGCGGTCGCCGTCGAGTCCGCTCCGGTGGCTGCTGTCGAGTCGCCCCAGGTCGAGGCCGTGACGATCGCCGCGGCCGAGGCTGCCGTCGAGATCCTGGACATCCCGGTGAAGAAGAACTCGCGGGGACCGCGACGCATCTCCACCCACGATGCCGAGCAGATCCTCGATTCGGTGCTCGATGCCCTTCCCGAACCGAAGCAGCCGGGGCAGGGGCGCTCACGCGTCTCTCGCCGCGCCTCCAGCGCCGGTACCGTTCGAACCACCGAGCAGCCTGAGCAGTCTGAGCAGTCCGAGCAGTCCGAGCAGTCCAAGGGTTCCGCGCCAGAGTAGCGAGCCGAGGTGGCGTAGACAGCGTCACGTCGTAGGATTCCGCAGGTGGGCATCCGGGTAGCAGAGCGCGAGCGAAGCGGCATCCGGACGCCCACCGTGGTGGGGCTTTCGCTCGGGCTCACCGGCATCATCGGGATCTTCGCCGTGCGTGCCTTCACTCCCGCGCTCGGACCCTGGTCGCTGCCCAGCCGCGTGCAGGACCTGCTCACGCTGTCGATCAGCGTGATCATCGAGTCCCTGCCGTTCGTGATTCTGGGGATCGTGCTGTCGATCCTCGTGCAGGTCTGGATTCCCGACCGCTGGATCATGCGGATCCTTCCGCGCAATGCCTTCTTGCGGCGGGCCACGATCTCCTTCCTCGGCATCTTCCTGCCGGTCTGCGAGTGCGGCAACGTACCGCTGGCGCGCGGGCTGATGGTGAAGGGATTCACCGTTTCGGAGTCGATGACTTTTCTCCTTGCCGCGCCGATCGTGAATCCGATCACGATCCTCACTACCGGGCAGGCCTTCGGTTTCGACAGCTGGGTCTTCGCGGCACGCCTGGTGGGCGGATTCGTGATCGCCAACGTGATCGGATGGCTCTTTTCGAAGCATCCCGCCCAGGACAGCCTGCTCACCGACCGCTTCGCCGCCGACTGCCGACTGCCCGACGGGCACGAACACGACCAGACCCGCTGGCAGAAGAGCGTGGAACTCTTCACCCGCGAGAGCGCTGTGATCATGCCGGCACTGTTCATCGGGTCGCTCATCGCCGGCCTCGTGCAGGTGGCGGTGCCCCGCGCGGTGCTGCTGAGTCTCGGCAGCAACCCGCTCTGGTCGATTCTCGCGATGATGGTGCTCGCGTTCGTGATCTCCGTCTGCTCCAATGTCGACTCGTTCTTCATCCTGCCCTTCGCCAGCACCTTCATGCCGGGTTCCATCGCGGTGTTCCTCGTCTTCGGGCCGATCATCGACATCAAGATGCTCACCCTCATGCGCACCACCTTCCGGGCGAAGGTACTGGTGCAACTCACCGTGATCGTCGGGTTGCTGAGCGCCCTGATCGGATTGGTCGTGAATTATCTTGCCTAGGTTCACCCGGTGGCAGGGCATCGCCCTGTGCGTCGCAGCCCTCGTCTCCACGGTCTGGCTGGCCGTGACCAACCAGCTCATCCTCTACATCCACCCGCGGTACATCGTGTTCACCGTGATCATGGCTGGGCTGGGGCTCGTGCTCGTCGTGGCCAGCTTCTGGAAGTCGCCGAAACCGGATGACCACGACCAGGATCACGAAGAGCCGAGCCCCCGGGGCTACCGCAAAGCGATCTCTGTCGCCGGCACGGTGGTCACCCTCGTGGTCGCTGTCGCCCTCGTCGTTGTACCGCCCGCGACCCTGACCACCGCCACCGCAGACCAAAGGGTGATCAACAGCACTCAGGTGGGCTCCGGCACGAAGACCGTGGACTCCGCAGCATCCGCTCCTGCCGGCGCGTTCGCGCGCTTCACCGTGCTCGACTGGTCGTCACTGCTACGCCAGACGACCGACGCGGGCTTCTACCGCGATAAGACGGCGAACGTCATCGGATTTATCACCAAGGACACCGATGACCCGCAAAACGTCTTCTATGTCTCCCGTTTCGTGATCACCTGCTGCGCCGTCGACGCGCAGCCGGTGGGGGTGCCGGTGTACCTGCCCAACTGGCAAGATCGCTTCAGCGCCGATCAGTGGGTGAAGGTGAGCGGATCCTTCGAGACGAATCCGAGCACGAAGAGCCAGCAGTCCATCGCGCTGGTGCCCACCGCGACGACGAAAGTGACTCAGCCGAGTGAGCCATACCTCTACTGACGGCGAGGATGCTGCCGACGGGGCGGCCGGGCCGTTCCGTCGCGCCCTCGCGATCACCATCATCACCCTGGTGATCCTCGTCGCGGGATTCGCCGGCCTCAACTTCCTTCAGGGGCCGAAGTTGTCGAGCGGAAGCGTCGATGTCGATCGTGTGGTCGCTCAGGCCGGACAGCAGCTGCGGCTCTTTGCCAACCAGAGCATCCTCGACGTCACGAAGAAGCACGTGTCGGTGAGTCCGGCGGCGCCGTTCACCGTGAGCACCTCCGGGGCCATCATCGCGGTGCAATTCACGGACCGCCTTCGCTATGGCACCAGATACACAGTGCGGGTGTCGGATGTCGCCAACGCGTTCCAGCCGCGGGTGTCGACCTTCAACTATGCGTTCACCACGGCTCCGGCCGGGATCTACTATCTCGATCGCGCCGACCCGGCGGCCGGGGCTGGGCAGGTTGATTCGATCATCCGCACCGGGCTGCGCGGCAGTGAGCGCACCGTGGTCTACTCGGCGCCGCGCATCCAGCAATTCGTTGTCTTCGCCCAGGCGATCGCCGTCACGACCCTTGCCGACGATGGCACCAGTTCGCTTTCTCTGGTGGGGCTCTCCAGCAAACTGGTGGAGCAGATCGTGCTGCCGTCGCCGGGCACCATCGATCAGATGCAGGGCGAGTCGGATGCTGGACTGCTCGGCTTCGCCTTCACCAGCGCGGGGCCCACGGTCTCGCGCCAGTTCAACTCCGTGCTCATGCGCATCGATCTCACCGGAGCACACACGGTGACCCCGGTGCCCGACCTCGCCGGCAAGCCTCTCGGAGTGTTGGACTGGGGTTTCCTCGGCGGTACGACGAGCATCGTCGCCCAGGGCGAAGACCAGACCGTACTGCTGATCGATGCCGCCAAGGCCGGACCGCCCGTGCCTCTCGGCCAGTACACCGGTCTCGGGCGGAGTTCGCCCGACGGCAAGACGATCGTCGTGAGTGACGTCTTCGGAAAGATCGCCTATTCTCTCGCAGACGGGAAGGAGACGCGCATCCCGTCGCTGCCGATCGCCGGGGCATCCACCTACGGCGGCGATGTCGTGCTGCTCGGGCGCGACACTGCCCGGGTGCAGCAAGTCGCCGTGTTCGACTCGGCGACGGGCGGCAGGTTCCAGAGCTATCTGCTCTACGAGAACGGCACGACCGCGCGGGTGCTCTACCAGTCGAAGGACGATGCCGGCAGTATCGAAGACTTCAGCATTTCGCCGAACGGCCAGTTCGTGGCGGTAAACGTGATCCCGGACTATGCGAACAGCGTCTCCGATGGCTACCCGGCCGACGCGCAGTCCACCTCGATCTCCACAGTCTTCATCGACATCGCGAGCGGAGCCGTCGTGCGCAGCGTCGAGGGCTTCGACGAAAGCTGGTAGCCCCTCTCACCCGTCACCGCCGTGGCAGGGCATCGCTGTGACGCACCGTGGATGGCTGGACGTGCCGCGCGCGCGAGGCGGGCGTGGGGCGGCTACAGGCCGCGACGATCTCGCTGGGACACCCGCAGCCCGCTGTCCCTCAGTCGCTCCACGAGCTGCCGGATGCTCACCGGTTCCGCCCCCGCGGCCACCAGCTCGTGATACCGGCCCTCTGGCACGTCATAGTGATCCCGATCGAAGCCGCGCCGGGGGATGCCCAGCCGATTGGCGAAGTCGTGCAATTCCTCGAGCGAACTGTCACTCACCAGGTGAGACCAGAGCATGTCGTGTGCCGGCCACCTAGGCTGGTCGATCAGGATGGTCATTGGCCGATTCTAAACAGCGCCGATTCACAACACCTCCGTTTCTCCCCTAGAAGATCTCACCAGGAAGGATGAGCGGGATGACTTCACTAGCCCATCGCGTCGTGCGCCAACACGGCTTCCTCGTCGCCCTCGTCTCCGCCCTCGTCGTGCTGGCCCTCAGCCTGATTCAGAACGTGCTGAACGCCCTGATCGGCCAACTCACCTTCCTCGGCTCGAGCGACGTGCCGGCCTGGCAATGGTGGGCCGGATATGCCACGCAGTTCGCCACCGTCGCCGTGCCCCTGTCCGTCGGGGTGTTCCTCAGCTTCTGGTTCATTGCGCCGATCGGCCCCGAACTGCATGTCGTCCACGTGATCACGCGCTCGGTCCTCGCGGCGGCCGTAGGAGGGATCCTGATCTTCGTGGTGATGCTGGCCACGAACGGATTCTCCCTGGTGACGAACGGCCTGATGGGCCAGATCCGTCTCCCCGCCGACGCGGGGGAGCGCGTGTTGCAGGCGCTCGGGTTCTCCGCGGCGACCGCAGGGCAGCAGTTTTTGAGCGTCGCACCGCTCGTCATCCTCGTGGGAGTGCTGCTGCGCCTGTGGTTGGAACGGCATCCGTCCGAACACGAGATCGTCGGCATCGTCGACACGGCCTGAACACACCTCGCAGCGTTTGACCCCGGCCGCGATAATCGACTATTGTTGAGCTTCGGTGTGTGCTGGGCTAAGCCCGCAACCGAATGCACACCAAGACTTCTGCCGAAATCATCGGCAACAGTTCATAGAGTTAGGGTTCCCAAGTGGTTTACGCAGTTGTGCGCGCCGGTGGTCGGCAGGAAAAGATCGAGGTCGGCAGCATTGTCGTTCTCGACCGCATCAAGGCCGACAAAGACGGCAACGTCGAGCTCGTGCCGGTCTTGCTGGTCGATGGCGACACCATCACGCATGACGCGTCGGCTCTCGCGAAGGTGAAGGTGACCGCTGAGGTCGTCGGCGACCTCCGCGGTCCGAAGATCGTCATCCAGAAGTTCAAGAACAAGACCGGGTACAAGAAGCGCCAGGGCCACCGCCAGGAGCTCACCCGCATCAAGATCACCAGCATTAAGTAACTAGGGGCTGAAAACTCATGGCACACAAAAAGGGCGCAAGCTCCACCCGTAACGGTCGCGATTCCAACGCACAGCGCCTCGGCGTCAAGCGTTTCGGCGGCCAGGTCGTCAGCGCAGGCGAGATCATCGTTCGCCAGCGCGGCACTCACTTCCACCCCGGCGTCAACGTCGGCCGTGGCGGGGACGACACCCTGTTCGCCCTCTCGGCCGGTGCGGTCGAGTTCGGCGCCAAGGGCGGCCGCAAGGTCGTCAACATCGTGGTCGCCGCCTAAGCGACTGGTCTCGATACGGTCGCTGAGCGACCTACTCGACCACCGGTTGATTCGGGGTCGGCACATTCAGTGGGTTCGGGCGGGCTTCGGCCCGCTCTTGCCTGTTAAGCGGTAATCAGTACACGAAGGGATGCGTTGTGGCTACCTTCGTTGACCAGGTAACACTCCACCTCAGCGCCGGCGACGGTGGTGACGGCTGCGTCTCGGTGAAGCGCGAGAAGTTCAAGCCCCTCGCCGGACCGGATGGCGGCAACGGCGGCGACGGCGGCGACATCGTGCTGGTCAGCGAGATCGGCGTCACGACCCTCCTCGGCTTCCATCGCGCACCCCACCGCAAGTCCGAAAAGGGCGGCCAGGGTATGGGCGACAACCGCAGCGGCTCGGATGGCGCGGAGATCGAACTCGCCGTTCCGCTCGGCACCGTCGTGAAAGACGCCGAGGGCAACGAACTCATCGACTTCACCGAACCGGGCATGCGCTATGTGGTGGCTCCCGGTGGTCAGGGCGGACTCGGCAACGCCGCTCTCGCCTCTACCAAGCGCAAGGCTCCGGGTTTCGCGCTTCTCGGTATCCCCGGCTGGGAAGGCGACGTCTTCCTCGAACTCAAGGTGGTGGCGGATGTCGCGCTGGTGGGGTACCCCTCGGCCGGCAAGTCCAGCCTCGTCGCTGCCATCTCGGCCGCGAAACCGAAGATCGCGGACTACCCCTTCACCACGCTGCATCCGAACCTCGGCGTCGTCGAGTCGGGTGACACGCGCTACACCGTTGCCGACGTGCCCGGTCTCATCGAGGGCGCGAGCGAGGGCAAGGGGCTTGGCCTCGAATTCCTGCGCCACGTCGAGCGCTGCTCCGCGTTGCTCCATGTGCTTGACTGCGCGACCCTCGAGCCGGGTCGCGATCCGATCAGCGACCTCGACGTGATCCTTGGTGAACTCGCCGCCTACCCGGTGCCCGAAGGCCAGCTTCCGCTGCTCGAGCGCCCGCAACTCATCGCGCTGAACAAGGTGGATGTGCCCGAGGGCCGGGATCTCGCCGACCTCGTGCGCCCCGACCTCGAGGCCCGGGGCTATCGCGTGTTCGAGATCTCCGCTGTGAGCCGTGAAGGCCTGCGCGAGCTGTCGTTCGCCCTCGGCGAGCTGGTGGATGCCGAACGCGCCAAGAAGGCTGCCGTGCCGGTGAAACAGCGGATCGTTCTCCGCCCCCGAGCCAGCGGTGATGCGGGCTTCACGGTCAAGGTCGAGGGCGGTTCCGGCGGCAACATCTATCGTGTCGTCGGCGGCAAGCCGGAACGCTGGGTCGCTCAGACCGACTTCAACAACGAAGAGGCCATCGGCTTCCTCGCGGACCGCCTGGCCAAGTCCGGCGTGGAGAACGAGCTGTTCAAGGCCGGAGCCGTCGCCGGCTCGACCGTGATCATCGGACCGGTCACCTTCGACTGGGAGCCGACCCTCACCTCCACCGCGGAACTGCTGACCGCTCCGCGAGGAACCGATCCGCGACTCGTGCAGAACGATCGTCCGACGTCGAAGACCCGTCGCCAGGAATACCTCGATCGCATGGACAGCAAGTCAGAGGCGCGCGCCGAACTCCTGCGCGAACGCGAAGCCGGCATGTGGAACGACGATGAGGGCTTCGCGATCACGGAGAAGGACGCCGAAACCGAGTCGGAGGATTCGCCGGCGGATGTCTGACCCGGTTCTCTCGCGCAGTGGCATCCCCGCGGCGCGGCGCATCGTCGTGAAGGTGGGCTCATCGTCGATCAGCGGCGCGAACTCCGACCAGATCGCGCCACTGGTGGATGCGCTAGCCGCAGCCCACGCGCGGGGAACCGAGGTGATCCTCGTCTCCTCCGGGGCGATCGCCACCGGCATGCCGTACCTCAAGCTCGATGCCCGCCCCACTGACCTGGCGACCCAGCAGGCCGCCGCGGCGGTCGGCCAGAATGTGCTCATCTACCGCTACCAGGACAGCCTCGACCGCTTCAAGATCGTCGCGGCCCAGGTGTTGCTCACCGCGGGGGATCTCGAGAATCCCACCCATCGCGGCAATGCGCAACGAGCGATGGAACGCCTCCTCGACCTGCGAATCCTGCCGATCGTCAACGAGAACGACACGGTGGCGACCCACGAGATCCGCTTCGGCGACAACGACCGGCTCGCTGCCCTCGTGTCTCAGCTGGTGCGCGCCGACCTGCTCATTCTGCTCTCCGATATCGATTCGCTGTACACGAGACCGCCCGAGCAGCCCGGAGCGCGCCGGATCGTGGATGTCGCGTTCGACGACGATCTCACCGGGGTCGAATTCGGTGACATCGGCGCCGCGGGGGTCGGAACGGGGGGTGCCGGCACAAAGGTGGCCGCCGCCAAGCTCGCTGCGGCATCCGGAACGCCCGTGCTCCTCGCCTCCACGAGGCACGTCGCCGCGGCCCTCGAGGGCGCGGAGCTCGGCACGTGGTTTGCCGCCGCAGCAGCCGGCTGAGACCACGCAACTACACTGGCGTCATGCCTGAGACCGTCGTCGCCACGCGCTCGTTCACCGAGAAGATGGATGCCGCCCGCGCGGCATCCCTCGTGCTCGCCACCGCGAACGCGGCGCTCAAGAATCGCGCTCTCGCCGCTGTCGCCACCGCCATCGTGCACCATGCGCAGCGGATCATCCCGGCGAACGATCTCGATCTCGCCACTGGGCGCGACAACGGGTTGAGCGCCGGCATGCAGGACCGCCTCCGGCTCGATGTCACGCGCCTGGATGCCCTGGCGGACGCGGTGCGACTGGTCGCCACACTCGTCGACCCGGTCGGCGAGAATGTTCGTGGACAGACGCTGCCCAACGGCCTCCGGCTCAGCGAGGTGCGCGTGCCCTTCGGCGTTGTGGGAGTGATCTACGAGGCTCGCCCCAACGTGACCGTCGATATCGCGAGCCTCGCGCTCAAGAGCGGCAATGCCGTCGTGCTGCGTGGGGGCAGCGCCGCCGAGAATACCAACCGGGCGCTGGTCGCGATCATCCAGGAGGCGCTCGTGAGCGTCGGGCTGCCCGCAGACACCGTGCAGACCATCGACGAGTTCGGGCGGGACGGCGCCCGGCAGCTCATGCAGGCGCGCGGACAGATCGATGTCCTGATCCCGCGGGGGAGTGCCGACCTGATCAACACCGTTGTCACGGAGTCGAAAGTCCCGGTGATCGAAACGGGGGCGGGGATCGTGCACGTGTTCCTCGATGCATCCGCCGACGAGGCGTGGGCCATCGATATCGTGCACAATTCCAAAGTGCAGCGACCGAGTGTCTGTAATGCCCTCGAAACGCTGCTCGTGCATGAGACCGCTGCGGAGCGCTTGCTGCCGTCGGTGCTCGGTGCCTTGCGCGCCTCCGGGGTCACCATCCACGGGGACGACCGCACACGTCAGATCTTCGCGGATGCCGTCGCCGCCACCGAGGAGGACTGGGCGACCGAATACATGTCGCTCGACCTGGCCGTGCGAGTGGTCGGCTCGCTCGATGAGGCGATCGATCACATCCGCCGCTATTCGACGCATCACACCGAGTCGATCGTCACCAACGACCTCGGCAATACGGAACGCTTCCTTGCGGAGGTGGACTCTGCCGTGGTGATGGTGAACTCCTCCACCAGGTTCACCGACGGCGGAGAGTTCGGTTTCGGGGCCGAGGTCGGGATATCGACGCAGAAGCTCCACGCTCGTGGACCCATGGGGCTCAGCGAACTCACCAGCACCAAATGGATAGTGCGTGGCGCGGGCCAGGTCAGGGAATAGGCATCTGCGGGCCGGTAGGCTTACCGGCAGTGAAATTTCGTTCAAACGGATTGGTGGATGTCGGTGCTCAGCATGATCGTTCTGGCGGCTGAAGAGGCGAAGATCGCCCTGTTCTTCCCGGCCTGGGTCTTCCCCATCATCGCCGCCGCCGCTTTCGTCGCACTCGGTTTCGTCGTCTGGAGCTTCCGCGACGTCGCCAACCGCCATAGCCAGAAGACCGGCGGCTCGGCGGCGAGTGGGCACACGACCGATCACTGACGCCGACGACGTGATGGCGAAGAGCACGACGAAGCGCCCGAAAATCGGCGTGATGGGCGGCACCTTCGACCCCATCCATCACGGGCATCTTGTGGCAGCGAGCGAGGTGGCGCAGTCATTCGGCCTCGACGAGGTGGTGTTCGTGCCCACCGGAATGCCCTACCAGAAGCCGGGTGCCACCTCCAGTGAGCACCGCTACCTGATGACGGTCATCGCCACCGCGGCGAACCCCAACTTCACGGTGAGCCGGGTGGACATCGACCGCCAGGGCCCCACGTACACGATCGACACGCTTCGTGACCTCCATGCGGAGCGACCAGACGCCGAGCTCTTCTTCATCTCCGGCGCGGATGCCATCACGCAGATTCTCGACTGGAAAGACGTGGCCGAACTCTGGTCACTCGCCCACTTCGTCGCGGTGACACGGCCGGGCCACTCGCTCACTATTTCCGGTTTGCCGGAGTCGGACGTAAGCTTGTTGGAAGTGCCCGCGCTCGCAATCTCCTCCACCGATTGTCGTAGCCGGGTCAGCCGGGGATACCCGGTGTGGTATTTGGTCCCCGATGGTGTTGTTCAATACATCTCCAAACATCACTTGTATCGGAGTCTGACATGACAGCCTGGCAAGACCAGCCGCCCGTGAGTCGGCGGCAAGTTCGGCAAACCGAACGCGACGAGAACGTCGTTCCTCAGGCGACCCCTGAGCAGGACGCTCCCGATGACACCTCCTTCGCGGGTATCGCCCGCCAGGGTTGGGAAGCCGAAGCGCGCCGCGCGACTGCGCCGCAGGGACCGCCGGAGAGTGCCGTCGAACCCCCAGTGAGCCGTGGCCGCAGAGTTCAGCAGCCCGCGACCAACGAACTCGGCCCGGACTCCACGCCGGAGCCGCTCCTCTACATCACCCAGGCACGACCTCAGGTGCCGAGCTACGACGGCGCCTCGTTCCGTGGCCGGGCGATCAGCGCGGTTCCTCACGACTCCGACGCCGTGACGCCGGTTGATCCCGCCCCCGGTGCCGAGCAGCCCGAATATCGCAACCGCGACTTCAGCCCCTCGGACTCGCGCCGATCCGCCTTCCGCCCGGTCGGTCCGCCGTTGAACTGGGCCCCGCCCGTGGTGGTGCCGCTCCCCGAGCCCATCGCCGCACCGGCGATAGAGGCTGCCGCACCGGCGTCTTCGGCCCCAGCGTCTTCGGCCCCGGCGTCTTCGGCTCCGGCGTCTTCGGCTCCGGCGTCTTCGGCTCCGGCGTCTTCGGCCCCGGTGTCTTCGGCCCCAGTGTCTTCGGCCCCAGTGTCTTCGGCCCCGGTCGCATCCGAATCCTCGTCTCAGCCCGCGCCCGTCCTGACGCGTCGCCAGATGCGCGAATTGGGCATCGGCGGTTTTGTGACCAGCCCGAGCGAGAACGACGAGGCCGAGCGTGCTGCCGCTGCCGCTGCCTCCCTGCCAGCTACTCCGGTGGATGCTGCACCGGTCGAGGAAGCGCCTATCGAGGCCGCTCCGATCGATGCTGTGCCCGTCGATGCTGAGCCCGTCTTCGCTGAGCCCGTCTTCGCTGAGCCCGTCTCTGCTCTGCCCGTCGAAGATGCGCCTATTGTGGCCGCGCCGACCGCCGCGGCGCCGATTGCGGACGCACCGGTCGAGACTGCGCCTGTCGAGCCACTTCCGGTCGAATCCGGCCCGGTCGAGGAAGTTGTCGTCGCCGAGGTGGCCACCGAGCGCCCGCGGTTCCGCGATCGCGCCAGTCGTGGCACGGTGGATCCCGAGCTCGAGCGCGAAGAGGCCCGTCGGGCCGCACAGGTGTCTGAAGCGGCTGCCGCTCCTCATGCCGGCGCCGAAGCACCGGTGTTCGCCGAAGCGCCCGTGTTCGCCGAAGCGCCCGCGATTGTCGAACCTCCCGCATTCGTCGAGCCGCCCGCACTGATCGAACCGCCGCTGCGCCAGTTGTTCACCGGTGCCATTCCCACGGATGTCACCGTCGCCGAACTGGTCGAGCCGCCGGTCGCGCCGCCCGCTTCGCGGGAACCGGCGAATTCTCCGGTATTCAATGTCGCTCCGGCTTCTGACCACCTCGTGGCAGAGCCAGAAATCGTCGTCGCCGAGCTCGAGCCCAACTCGGAGAGCACCTCGACCTTCGAAGACCTGCTGTTCCCCAGCGGTCAGCCCGTGGAGACCACCGTAGAGCCGGCACCCGCCGATGCTGCGGCGACCTCCTTCGGCGCTTTCCTCGCCGGGCACGATGCGCCAGCGCCCACCGTGTCCTCTCCCGAGCGCGCAGTCGCCGAGCCGGGAGACAGCTATGTGCCCCCGGTCGGCCACTGGTCGACCCAGGCGCTGATCGACGATGACGTGCAGGTGCAGGAGAACACCTTCGCTCGTGACGTGGGTGCCACGAGTGGCGCCATCACGACGAGCGCCCTGGTGCTGCCGTCGATGCCCACCGGAGAAGACATCATGGGCCCGCTGAGTGGTACCGGTGAGATCCTCATCACCGGCTCCATCAACCTCCCGAGCAGCATGGGATCCACCGGGGTGCACCCGGCCCGCTACGACCACTCCGATGTCGACGCGCTGCTCGAGGCCGACGACCGCGAAGACTCCTCCGATCCAGAGTCCGCGCCGGTTCGTGCGATCCGCGCGATCAGCACGAACACCGCATCTGGTGACGTCATCAATTCGATGAAGCCCCAGAAGGCCAGTCGCCTGCCCCTCATCCTCATCGTCTCCGCCGCGGTCATGGCCGTCGGCGTCGTCGTTCTGCTCGTCGCAGGGTTGATCTTCAAGATCTTCTAGGCCTGTGACCACTTCTGTTTCTCTTCCACCCCAAAGGACCCTGTGACTGCGACCGACCACGCCCGCGAACTCCTCCAGATCGCTGCGGCCGCCGCAGACTCGAAACAAGCCGAAGATCTCGTGGCTCTCGATGTCTCCGGTCCGCTTCCCCTGACGGATGTGTTCCTGCTCGCCACCGGGCGCAACGAACGCAACGTCGTCGCCATCGCGAGCGAGATCGAAGACAAGCTGATCGAACACGGTTCGAAGCCCCTCCGTCGCGAAGGTCGGGCCGAGGGGCGCTGGATCCTGCTCGATTTCGGTGATCTCGTGGTGCACGTCTTCCACGAGGAGGACCGCATGTACTACTCCCTCGAACGTCTGTGGAAGGACTGCCCGGTGATCCCGATCGACCTTCCCGTGCGCGAGTCCGCCGAATAGTCGAGACCGGCCAGCGGATGACAGCCCTCGAGCTGCCGTCCTGGCGTGCGACCGGCGGCGATCGGCAGCGTGTCCTCGACCTCATCGACAGCTGGGCTGCGTCATCCGCCCTCGCTGGCGTTGTCGCGGCCTTCGGGGGTTCTGTGCCCGACAGCGGTGCCGGCGATCGCCTGGCCTGGCTCGATTCCTTCGCGGCCGCGGAATGGGACTTCCGCCGCGGCAGGGAGCGTGACTCGATCCGCCGATCGGCGCTGTCGCCGGCTCAGACCGAGGCCATCTCTGCACATTCCCCGGATCTCGGGCTCGCGAACCGGGAAAGGCCCGGAAGGGCGCACTACGACACGGTGATCATGACCGGCGGGATGGTGCGTGCCGGTATCGTCAAGCCGCGGTTCGTCGCCGAGCTGCTCGAAGACGGGCTCGAGTGCGACCACATCCTGTTCCTCGGCGGATTTCGACCGTTCTCGTCGGAAGAGACTGCGGTCGCCCGGGCGCTGAGGATCGATGCCGACGATGAATTCGGGGGGATGCTGGCCGGCCTCGAGCAGGCATTCGGCCCCCTCGGTGCACCCGAGTTCGTCGAACACAGCGGTGACACGGTGAATGCGTCCTGGCGACACCTCACCTGGAATCGAGGGCAGCTGCCCCGGTTGAGCGTGCTCGCAGCCCCCTCGTCGGACCCGCAGCAGCGCCGCGCCAATTCCGCCGACACCTATCGATTCTGGGCTGGACAGCGTCGCGCCCCCGCCGAGCAATCGGTGCTGCAGGTCACATCACCGATTTACGTGCCCTACCAGGCTGCGGTGGCGGTGGGCATCCTGGGGCTCGACTATGGACTCTCGGTCGAAACCGTGGGCGCGAGTGCCTCAGCAAGCGACCTGGGGGCGCACAGCCAGCCATTCCTGGCAGAGCATCACCTGCAGGAGTTGCGCGCGGCCATCGGGGCGATGCTGGGCCTCCGGAGACGCCTGGACGGCTAACGAGGCTGCACGGCTAACGCGGCTGACGCAGCAGCCAGGGTCGCAGTGCGCGAGTCACGAACGGCAGTGCGAGGTACGTCATGATGGGCGCGACCGCGGCAACGAGAATGAGAACGCGCAGGGGAAGCGGCCACGGGCCGGTGAGCGGGGCCAGCAGCCAGTTGGCGAGCAGACTCAGCGGATAGAACGCGATGAAGATGCTCACCAGCTGTTTCCAGCGCGGGGGAGCGAATGGCGCGGACTCGAGCACCTCGACCGTCGAGGGCTCATCGAACCACCCCTCGATTCCGGTGCGCTTCTCCTCCCGGGCATGTTCCACGAGCCCGAGGGCGCTCGCGATCCACCACTCGCGTTCCGGTGACCGCTCCCACAGCGCGAGGTCTGCGGCATCCGCGAACCGGTAGAGCATGTGCCACTCATGCGATTCCGGATCGGGACGCACCCAGCCCGAGCCAAGGTAGCCCGGGCTCGAGCTGAGGAGATCCTGACCGGCACGCGCCCAGGCGGCGACCTCCCTCGCGCGAGCGGGTGAGACGACGCGGGTTATCGAGACGGTGATCGGTTCAGCTGACATCCCTCCAGTCAAGCACCGTCGGCCGGGGCGACCGCTCCAAATCGGGGGCTGACCGCGGAGCGCTCGGATGTGTAGTAATCTGACGTAGTTGCCTTCTCGGAAGTTCGAGAAAGTCAGCTTGGGTCCATGGCGCAGCCCGGTAGCGCACCTGCATGGCATGCAGGGGGTCAGGGGTTCGAATCCCCTTGGATCCACCGAAATCCTGTCCCAGGATTGAGAAAAGCCCCGAACCTCTGGTTCGGGGCTTTTTCTTTGGGATCCACTGTCGGAGTCCGGACGATGGTCGCTCCGCGAACGCATTCCGGTCCGGCGTCAGTCCGGTTCCCCTTGGCGCCGAGCCTTGGGGCCCGCGGCCCCGCGGGCGGTCGAGATGATGACCTCGCGCCGGAACGCGCCGTGTCGGGACCAATGTCCCGCGTCGATGGCGGCGGCGGCGGGTAGCTTGGGGCTGACACGATCATGCACCGGTTCGTGATCTCGAACAGAGGAAGTCCACGGATGGCGATCGACTCGCAGCGGAGTTCGCGGTTATCCACTCCCGGTGTCGACCACCCCGCCCACTATCGGCGGCGGGCACGCGTGGGCGATGCCCTGGGCATAGCCCTCTGGCTCACCTCGGCTTTCGCCGTCGCGCTCTTCCTCTTCTCCGGGGGCACCGCCCGATTCGGTTCGGTCGCGGATGCCGTCACGAGCGTGGGGATTGCGACCGGACTCGTCGGCACCAACCTCGTCCTGGCGATGCTGCTGCTTGCCGCGCGAGTGCCGTTCATCGACCACGCGATCGGCCACGACCGGGCGATCGCCGTGCATCGGGCGCTGGGAAAGCCGGCCTTCTACCTGCTGCTCGGTCACGGGGTCATCCTGCTCATCGGCTACGGACTGAGTTCCGGACTCGATCCCGTCGCGGAGATCGGGCCGATGCTCGCCATCCCCGACATGCTCCTCGCGATTCTCGCTATCGCGCTGCTCGCCGTGGTGATCGTGAGTTCGGCGGCGCTGGTGCGACGCCGGTACAGCTATGAGACCTGGCACCTGATGCACCTGCTGAGTTACGCGGCGGTGCTGGCATCCGTTCCGCACCAGCTGAGCATCGGCAGCGTACTGTCGCCCTTCAGCTTCGAGCGGGTCTACTGGCTCGCGCTCTACATCCTCGCCTTCGGCGCGATCCTCACCCATCGTCTCGCCGAGCCGCTCGTCTCGAGTCTGCGACACCGCCTGCGGGTCGAGCGGATGGAACCGGAGGCTCCCGGGGTCGTATCGATCTACCTGTCCGGCCGCCGGTTGCGGTCGCTCGAGTCGGTGGGCGGCCAGTTCTTCGTCTGGAGGTTCTGGACGGCGGGCACCTGGTGGCACTCGCATCCCCTCTCGCTGTCCTCCGTGGCGACCGACACTCAGCTGCGCATCACCGTGCGCGATCTCGGAGGGGGCAGCAGGAGCATCAGTTCGGTCCCCGCCGGCACGCGGGTGTGGTTCGAGGGGCCCTATGGCATCTTCACGGATGCGGGACGCACGGCCCCGAAGCTCGCCATCGTCGTCGCCGGGATCGGCATCACCCCGGTGCGGGCCATGCTCGAAGATTCGGTGCTGAAGCCCGGGGAGGCCACCATCCTGCTTCGCGCCTCCACCGTCGATGACACGTTCCTCTGGGGCGAGATCGAGGAACTCGCCCGACAGAAGGGAGTCGCCGTCACCATGATGATCGGGCCGCGTGCGCGCACCGGACCCGGCTGGATGACCCAGGCCGACGCGGACCGCGGGCTCACCCTGCTGGGCGTCTTTCCCGATCTGCTGGCAAGCGACCTCTACCTCTGCGGGCCCACCTCGTGGCTCAATGTCGTCGAGGCGGATGCCCGCGCCGCCGGAATCTCCGACCACCAGATCCATGCCGAACGGTTCGACTGGTGAGGGCGCGCGCAACAGTGGTCGGGGCCGTGGGCTCCGCAGCGATCCTCGCCATCGCCTGGCAGGTGGGGAGCTCGATCGACGCATCGAACGGAGGACCCGCGGGGGGTGGCGCGACCTCCACGGCGAAGCCCGCTGCGAGTGCAGCGTCCAGTGGCAGCTTCACCGGTGCCTCCGAGAACACCCGGTACGGCAGCGTGCAGGTGAAGATCGTTGTCGCGGGGGGCAAGATCACCGATGTCGTGCCCGTGCACCTCACCGACAAGGGAGGTCGCTCGGTGCAGTTGAGCAACCGGGCCGCTCCGATCCTGCGCGCGGAAGTGCTGAAGTCCCAGTCGGCGAAAGTCGCCAGCGTCGGCGGCGCTACCTACACGACCGACGCGTACCTGCTCTCCCTGCAGTCGGCCCTCGACCAGGCGGGGATCTAGGCCTCAGACCTGTCGGATCGCCGACGGTCCTTCGGGTTGCGGCGCCACGGCCATCATCGGTCCGGTCATCTCGACGGTGCGAAGACCCTCGTGGCGGGTTTCGAGCTGGGCCACGACGAGAGCCGCGAGGTCTTCGAGATTCGCGATCTCGGCATCCGAGGCCGAGCGCGGGACGAAGTCCAGCACGGACAGGGTGCCGATGGTCTGCCCGTCGGAGCGCTTCAGGGGCACCCCCACATAGAAACGCAGGCCGAGGGGCCCGGTGACAAGGTGACTGTCCTGCGACCGCGGATCCTTCTGGCCGTCTTCGATGATCACCGGTTCGGCATGCGGGATCGTCGCGGTCCTGAGATCGACGGCTCGCGCGATCTGTTCGACCTCCGGCCCGTAGTGCGACCGGAACCAGGTGCGGTCGTGGTCCACGACGCTCACTATCGAGATCGGCGCGGAGAACAGGCGCGCCGCCATGGCCGTGACGCGATGAAGGGCCTCATCCGGGATCGTGTCGAGGATCGCGGAGCGACCGGTCGGGGAGTGCGGGTCGCTGGGGTAGAAGGTGTCGGACTCGGCATCCTTGTGGCGCGCGCTGTCGGCGATGACCGTCTGGCGCAGCAGGGAGACGAGCTCGCGCCCCGCCGGCCGCTGTGCGGGGTCCCGCGCCGTCATCGCGGAGAGCAGGTCACGCCAGTGGTCGGGCAGGAAAGCCGGGATGACCGGGTCGCGGGAGAGCCGGGCCATCGCCGATTCCACCATCGATCCGGGGAACTCGATGGCGCGGGTGAAGCTCTGGAGGAGCACCAGACCGAGGGAGTACACGTCACTCGCCGCGGTGAGAGGCGTGCCGGTGACCTGCTCGGGGCTGAGGTACGCCGCAGTGCCGGTGGTCTCTCCCTCGGCTGTCATCCGCTCGATGTCGTCGGAGAGGGCGATTCCGAAGTCGGTCAGCTTCGCCCGCGCCCGAGGCGCGTCATTGCCGTAGTCGACGAGGAGGATGTTGGACGGCTTGATGTCCCGGTGAAGCACATTGCGGGCGTGGATGTACTCGAGCGCCTCCGCCATGTCGTAGCCGATCTCGGCGATATGCCGGGAGGCGATGGGGGAGACCTGGATCCGCTCGTGGAGGTTCTGCCCGGTGACGAGCGCCATGATCAGGTAGCGGCGGGTGCGGCCGGAATCGTCGGTGTCGAGACCGGCGTCGTAGAGGTTCACCACTCCGTGGTGGTCGAGGCTCGCCAGCACGGCGAGTTCGCTCTCCTGCCGGGCCGGATCGAGGCTGCTCGAATCGAACAGCTTCACCGCGACGGCGCGACCGAGCACCTCGTCGGTCGCCCGGTAGACCGTGGCCATGCCGCCGAATCCGATGGCGGATTCGACGCGATAGCGTGCCCCGAGCAGCCGGCCCGCCATGTTCCCTGCTGCTGGAACCGCCATGAAACCCACTCTCCTTCCCCAGTGTATTGACGCCGTGCGTCCGTGCGTCCGCGATCGGGAGGGGTTGACAACAGGTCCATTTTCCCCACCGTCCCGATGGACGGGACCTTCGGCCCGGTTGCCGCAGCCGGCACGCAGGAAGCTGGGAGCCGACGAGAGGATCGACAGTGCCGCGACACCCGGATCGACCGAGGAATCCGCTTCGTGCCGTGCTCGGTTTCGGTCGCCGCTATCCGGTCGTCTCACTCACCGTTTTCGTCGGTATCGTCGGCATGATCTTCTGGTTCTTCGGTCAGGTGGACATCACCCGCTGGCTGTTCAGCATCTTCGCGCTGGCGGTCGCCGCCATCGAGGCCGTCGAGATGGCGAAGCAACTGCGCAAGGGCATCGTCGGCATCGACATCCTGGCGATTGTGGCCATCGTGGCCACCGTGCTCGTCGGAGAGTTCTTCGCGAGCATCATCATCGTGCTCATGGTGTCGGGGGGCAGAGCCCTCGAGGACTTCGCCCAGGGGCGGGCACGTCGCGAACTGGATGCCCTGCTCGACCGGGAGCCGCAGGTTGCGCACCGCACCCACGCCGATTCCGATGACATCGACGACATCCCCGCGGGGGAGGTGGTCGTCGGCGACCTGATCCTCGTGCGCTCCGGCGAGGTGGTTCCCGTCGACGGACAGCTGGTGTCTGCCAGCGCGGCCTTCGATGAATCCTCTCTCACCGGGGAGAGCCTGCCGGTGACCCGGGTCGCGGGGGAGACGGTGTTGAGCGGCTCGGTGAACGGGGTGACGGCGACGACCATCGTGGCGACCGCTCTGGCGCGCGACAGCCAGTTCCAGGCGATCGTGGCACTGGTCGAAGCGGCCTCGAGCAATCGGGCGCCGGTGGTGCGCCTGGCCGATCGCTACGCCATCCCCTTCACCGTCATCTCGTTGCTCATCGGCGCGGTGGCCTGGTTCGTCTCTGGCGACCCGGTGCGCTTCGCAGAAGTGCTCGTGCTCGCCACTCCGTGCCCGCTCGTACTGGCCGCACCGGTGGCGTTCATGGGGGGCATGAGCCGGGCCGCACACCACGGGATCATCGTGAAGGGCGGCGGGGTGCTCGAGACCCTTGCCCGGGTGCGCACCGCCGTGTTCGACAAGACCGGCACACTCACGATCGGTGCGCCCACCGTCACGCGGATCCTGCCGCGCGAACCCTGGAACGAAACGCAACTACTCGCCAGGGTGGCTTCCGCCGAACGATTCTCTTCCCACGTGCTCGCGGCGTCCCTCGTGGCATCGGCAGAGGACCGCGGACTGGTGCTGCCCTCCGCCGAGAACGCCGTGGAGGTGGCCGCCCAGGGCGTCTCCGCCACGATCGACGGTCAGCGAATCGAGATCGGAACACTCGCCTTCGCCGCCGCTGCGGCACCCGGCGTCGAAGCCGTGGATCTGGCTGCGGGGGAGTTGGCGATCTATATCGCGATCGGCGGTCGTTTCGCCGGCGTGGTCGTCGCCAGCGACCCCGTGCGCGACAACGCGCACTCCACCATCGAGCAGCTGGGAATGCTCGGCGTGCACGAGACCGTGATGCTCACCGGAGACGCCAACGCCACCGCGGCCCACGTGGCCTCCGCGGTAGGCATCTCACAATTCACCGCCGACTGCCTGCCGATCGACAAGGTCGCCGCCGTGCGTGACATCGCCGCGCGGCCGGTTCTCATGATCGGGGATGGTGTCAACGACGCGCCCGTGCTCGCCGCGGCGGATGTCGGAATCGCGATGGGAGCGCGCGGCGCGACTGCCGCGAGCGAGTCCGCTGCGGCCGTGATCCTGATCGATGACATCTCGGTGGTTGCCCTCGCCGTGAGGATCGGCCAGGACACCGTGCGCATAGCTCTGCAGAGCATCTGGCTGGGAATCGCGCTGAGCATCGGACTCATGCTGATCGCCGCCTTCGGCGTGATCCCGGCGACCCTCGGCGCGGGAATCCAGGAGGTCGTGGATCTTGCGACCATTCTCAATGCCCTGCGGGCGATCCGACCGAAAGAACACACCGAGCGAGCCCAGCCGGCTCTCGTCATCCCCACCCCACAGAAGGAGCACAGCCATGAGTGACAACAGCCCCGCCCCGACCGCTGCCGCGGCACCGGTCTTCACCGTTCCCGCGGGAAGCATCGTCGTCGGCCACGACGGATCGAAGGACTCCGACCATGCCCTCACGGTCGCCTTCGACTTCGCCGCCAAACTCGGAGTCGAGATCGTGGTGGTGCGCACGTGGAGCATCGATACGGCTCCTCACGGCGCGCTGTACAACCACGGCTATGTCGCCTCTTTCGACGAGGTGACGGAGACGGTGAGGAAGATGCTGGTCGCCGATACAGCGACCATCGCAGCCCGTCACCCGGAAGTGACCCTGCTGGTGCGCGCCGCGCTGGCGCAACCGGCGCAGCTGCTCACCCAGTTGGCCGCGCCCGCCCTCATGCTGGTGGTCGGCCCGCGAGGACTCGGTGGGTTCGCCGGGCTGCTGCTCGGATCGGTCAGCAGCCATTGCGTGCAGCTCGCGACCTGCCCGGTGCTCGTCGTTCCCACTCGCTGACCGGGCCGTGCACTTCAGCCGGCTCTCGGCGGAGTACCGTCAACATCGTGACTTCGAATTCGGACGTGCTCATCCTCGCGATGGACCATCGCGATTCCCTGCTGCGCGACCTCTACGGCATCGACGACGCTCCCACGAGGGAGCAGATCGCCAGGATCTCCGCCCACAAGGCGCTCATCTTCGATGGCTTGCTGAAGGCGATCGAGGGCGGGGTGGATGCCTCTCGCGTCGGCGTTCTCGTCGATGAGCGGTACGGGGCGGCCGTGGCCGTTCGGGCGAAGGAGGCCGGCATCGACCTGGCCATGCCGATCGAGCGCAGCGGGGAGCCGCTCTTCATGCTCGAATACGGCACCTTCGGAGACTCCGAGTGGCTGCGACACGTGCAGGAGTTCGCCCCGGCCCAGGTGAAGGTGCTGGTGCGCGACAATCCGCAAGCGTCCTTCAACCGCGTGCTGCAGTTCGACCGTCTCATCACGGTGTCGAATGCCCTTCGGGCGGCCGGCCGCACCTTCATGATCGAACTCTTGGTTCCCGCCACACCGGCGCAACTCGAATCGGTGGGATCGGATGCCCTCCGCTATGACCGCGACGTTCGCGCCGGCCTGACGGTTCAGGTGATCGAAGAGATGCAGGCGGAGGGGATCGAGCCGCAGATCTGGAAGATCGAGGGACTGGAGACGGAGCAGGACGCCCGTGCTGTCGTCGCAGCGGCCCAGCGCGATGACCGCTCTGGCGTGAGCTGCATCGTGCTGGGGAGAGATGCCTCCCAGCCGCGGCTCGATCACTGGCTCGGCGTGGCATCCGCCGTCGAGGGGTTCCGGGGCTTCGCGATCGGCCGAAGCATCTGGGAGAAGCCGCTGGCGGATCATCTGGCCGGAACGGCATCCGAGTCGCAACTCGTGCAGCTGGTCGCCGGCAATTACACGCACTTCGTGCACGCCTGGGACAGCTGAGTCGAGCTATTTCCTGTTCGTGAAGCCCTGGGTGCAGGTGGTCTGGTCTGCACTCTGGCCGGAGATCGTCGACGGAAGGGCGATCGAACTCGGGGCCGGGGTCGCACTCGCCGAGGGGTCGGTGGATGCGGCCGGCGCGGGAGTGGCCGCCACGGGCGCGGTCGGATCGGCGATCGCTGCGCGACCGAGCTTTCCGGTGAGCGTGATCGGCTGGTCCGACTGGAGCGCCGTGGCGAGGGCGGCGGCGGGGGTCACGAGAGGGACGACCCGGTTGGGGTTGGCGGGGTCCGCTCCGGTGGGGTACTGCACGAAGACGATCTTGCTGAGATCGATGCCCTTGAGGGCCAGCGCGATCGACATGAGCGTCGTCGGGTTGGTGAGGGTATCCGAGAGCTGCACGTTGGACAGGGCCGCGTTCGCCAGCTTGTAGAGCGTGACCGGGTTGCTGAGCACGCCGTCGCTGGTGATCTTGCGCGTGAGGGCCGAGAGGAAGACCTGTTGGTTGCTGATGCGCCCGAGGTCACTGCCGTCGCCGACGCCGTGCCGGCTCCGCAGGAAGGAGAGGGCTTCGGCACCCACCAGGATCTGCTGACCGGCCGGCAGATCGAGCTGCGGGTCGGTGTACGGGTCCTTCACCGGGGTTGCGAGGCACACGGTGACGCCGCCGACCGCGTTGGACATGCCTGTGACGCCGTCGAAGCTGATGACGCCGGCGTAAGGGATCGACAGGCCGGTCATTTTCTCGACGGTCTGCACGGTGCAGGAGAGGCCCCGGGACAGGGTCGAGTTGAACATGGCCGGGGAGGTGCTGCGGCCGCAGAGAGGGATGTTCACCATGTCGCGTGGGAAGCTCACGACGGTGGCGCTCGTGTGATCGGCGGAGACGTGAAGGAGCATCGTGACGTCGTTGTTGCCGATGCCCGAGCTTCCGGCCAGCTGGGCTTTGGTCTGGTAGCCGGCCTGGCCCGTTCGGGTGTCGGTGCCGGCGAGCAGCATATTGACCTCGCCATCGATCGGGCCGACCGACGGCGCCTCTGGCGCGGGTTTGGCACCGACGGCATGGGTGAGGTGGATGCCCGGCTTGATGTTCGAGACGGTGCCGTAGACGGCGAACGCGCCAACGGCGGTGCCGCTGACGGCCACGACAGCGACGATAGCGGCGAGGACTTTCGCGATCGAGGCGATGGGGTGCGAGCGGTGCAGCCGGCCGTGACGGATGGGCGCGTGCGCGCGCGACGAACGCGTGCCGCTTTCGGCGCTTCGACGACCCATGAGACCTTCCCCCGCATGCCGCGAACGCGACACCGATCAGAAATGTACCGCAGCAGACCTCAATAGATGCTGTGCGGGACTGGCCTTTCGCAATCCAGGGGTAGCATCTGCGCATGCTCGAACATGTGAAGGTCGCGATAATCGGATCGGGGTTCGCCGGACTCGGCATGGCCATCCAGCTCAGTCGGCACGGCATCGACGACTTCGTGGTCGTGGAACGAGCGGGCGAGGTCGGGGGCACCTGGCGTGACAACACCTATCCGGGAGCCGCCTGCGACATCCGCAGCGACCTGTATTCGTTCTCCTTTGCGCCGGCGTTCGACTGGAAGTTCCGGTACGGCCGCCAGCCGGAGATCCTCGCCTACCTTCGATCGACCGCCGACGAGTTCGGCATCCGATCGCGAATCCACTTCGACTCCGAACTCCTCGACGCGACCTGGGACAGCTCGGCTTCCCTCTGGACGCTGCACACCAGCACTGGTGATTTCACCGCCTCGGTGCTCGTGTCCGGTGCCGGCCCGCTGATCGATCCGGTGTGGCCGAAGATCCCCGGCATCGAAGGGTTCGCGGGCGAGCGTTTCCATTCGTCCCGCTGGCGTCACGACATCGACCTCGCAGGGCGCAGGGTCGCCGTGATCGGCACCGGGGCATCCGCTATCCAGTTCGTGCCGGAAGTTCAGAAGGTGGCCGGCGAGCTCACGGTGTTCCAGCGCACCCCGGCCTGGATCGTGCCGCGGGGGGATGCTCCGACCACCGAGCGCCGCGCCAGGCTGTTCCGGCGATTGCCCATTCTCCGCCGCGCTGCACGGGCCTGGGTGTTCCGGTCTGCGGAAGCGCGGTTTGCGGGATTCCGCAGCGCGACCATCGGTGGACTGATGCAGCGATTCGCCGCGGGCTACCTGCGCAGCCAGGTCGCGGATCCCGGCCTGCGGGCGAAACTGACCCCGGCCTATCGCATCGGCTGCAAACGCATCCTCATCTCGAGCGACTTCTACCGGGCGATGACCCGGCCCAATGTGCAGCTCGTGACCGGTGCGATCGTCTCCGTGGAGGGACGCGAGATCGTCACCGCGGATGGCAAGAGGAGGGAGTTCGACGTCCTGATCGCAGGAACCGGGTTCACCGCGACCGAGCCTTCGGTCGCGCGCCTGGTGCATGGCGTCGACGGACTCAGCCTCGCCGAGGCGTGGTCTCCGCACATGGAGGCGCTTCACGGCACCACCGTTGCGGGTTTCCCGAACCTGTTCCTGCTCGTCGGCCCGAATTCCGCGCTCGGCCACAACAGCATCGTGTACATCATCGAGGCGCAGATCGACTACGTGCTCAAGGCTCTCGACGCGATGCGGGCGCGCGGCGCGGCATCCGTCGTGCCCACCCCCGAAGCCCAGCAGCGCTACAACCGGCGCGTGCAGGCCGACCTCGCGGACTCGGTCTGGCTGAGCGGCGGATGCTCGAGCTACTACCTCGACGTCGGGGGCAGGAACACCACGCTCTGGCCCCATCGGGCGGCGCTGTTCCGCGGTTCGGTGCGTCACTTCGACAGTTCCGAATATCGTTTCGAGCAGCCGCTGGTCGCCGCCCCGAGCTGAGCGCAGCGCACCGTGTGACGGGAGATGATGGATCCGTGAGTGAAACGGTGAATCCGATCGACGGCACCCGGATCGCGTTCGATGTGCGCGGCGACGGCGCGCCCGTGCTTCTGGTGCACGGTTCGGCGCTCTCGCGGTCGATCTGGCGCGGATTCGGCTACGTGGCCGCGCTGCAGGATCGCTATCGGGTGATCGCTATCGACCTTCGCGGGCACGGCCGGAGCGGCAAGCCCCACGAGACCGAGGCGTACCGGATGCCGCTCGTTCTCGCAGACATCCTGGCGGTGCTCGACGCGGTCGAGGCCCCCGCGGCTCACCTCTTCGGCTACTCCTTCGGGGCGCGCGCGGGATTCTCTCTCGCCGACAGTCATCCGGAGCGACTGCTCTCGCTCGTCTCCGCCGGCGGCACCTACCGGGCACCCGGGGGCAGCGTCTCCGAGCTCTTCTTCCCCGGCTATGACGGGGCGCTCGGGGCGGGCGGCATGCGCGGCTTCCTCGACGGATGGGCGGCGCACGCCGGCGAACCGATCGATCCACAGACCTCCGCGGCCTTTCTCGCCAACGACCCGCTGGCTCTTCGCGCGTATTTCCGCCGGGTCGAGGTCGAGCCGGGCATCCCGGATGCCCGGCTCGCCGAACTCGCGGTGCCGACCCTGCTCCTCGCCGGCACTCGCGATCACGAGCGCTACCTCGATTCCGAGCGCGCGGCTACCCTGATGCCGCACGCGACTTTCCGGCCGCTACCGGGGCGGACGCACGGAAACACCCTCAGGCCGGCGGCGGAGGTGCTCGACGCCGTGATCCCGTTCCTCGCCTCGCTCGACAGATGAGGAGCTACGGCAGCGTGCCGATCACCACTGTCGAATAGAGCTCTTCAGAGTGCACGATCGATGCAACGAGGCCCCGGGCCTCGAACACCGCCGCACTGAGCTCGGCCTGCTCGTCGCTCGATTCCACGAACAGGTGGCCGCCCCGGGCGAGCCACTGGGGTGCGGCTTCCGCGACGCGGCGTTGAACATCCAGTCCGTCGATCCCGCCGTCGAGGGCGAGCCGGGCCTCGTGGAGTCGGGCCTCCGGGGGCATGAGGGCCACCGCATCCGTCGGCACGTAGGGAGTGTTCGCTACGAGGATGTCGACACGCCCCCTCAGCTCGCGCGGCACAGGGTCGAACAGATCGCCCTCGAAAACGCGCGACGCGGGGATGTTGAGACGGGCGCTCTGGACCGCCGCCGGGTCGATATCGGCGGCGTACAGGTCGATCCCCGGGAGCCGGGACGCGATCGCGGCCCCGATCGCGCCCGCTCCGCAACACAGATCGAGCACCACGGCATCCGGGGCGGCAAGGGCAACCGCCTGCTGCACCAGGAACGCGGTGCGCTGGCGCGGCACGAAGACTCCCGGGCCGACGGCGATGCGCAGGCCGCAGAACTCCACCCAGCCGAGGATGTGCTCGAGGGGGATCCCCGAGACCCGCTTGTCAACCAGCTGTCTCAGCTCGACGGGGGAGGATGCCGCTCCGATGAGCAGTGCCGCCTCGTCTTCCGCGAAGACGCACCCCGCGGCGCGCAACTGCGCGATCACCTCGTCGACCGTCATTGCCGCCTCACTCACCGAAGATGGCGCAGGTACTGTTCCGGCGCACCGAGGAAAGCCTGCCAGTTGAGCACCAGGGGCAGGTCTTCCCAGGAGCTGGCGTTCAGCCCCCAGTCGCCGACCTCGTAGATCGTCGCGCCCGGGAGCGAAGCGAGAAGCGGCGAATGGGTCGACATGATCACCTGGGACTTTCCGGTGTCGAGGAGACGATCGAGGATGCCGATGAGTGCAAGGCAGCCAGAGAACGACAGCGCCGATTCCGGCTCGTCGAGAAGCCAGAGCCCGGCGCCCCTGAAGCGGTCCTCCACGAGATCGAGGAAGGATTCGCCGTGCGACCTCTCATGGAAGCGGATGTCCTCCCGGAACGGACTCGGATTCTCCTCGAGGTAGGTGAAGAAGCCGTGCATCGTCTCCGCGCGGAGGAAGTATCCGCGCTTGCTGGCTCCGGCATTGCGCACGACCTGGAGGTGGTCCCACAGTTCTGACTCGGATGCCCGGGTGCTGTGTTGCGCGCCGACGGATCCGCCCTCGGGGGAGAGTCCGTAGGCTAGCCCGATCGCTTCGACCAGAGTCGACTTGCCCGATCCGTTTTCGCCGACGAAGACAGTGGCCGGTCCGAGGTCGAGGCCATGATCGAGCAGGTGGGCCACCGGTGCGAGTGTGGCCGGCCAGGCATCCCTCGCCAGGGCGTTGAGAGGGTGTTCCTCGATCCGGCGGATCGGGAAGCGGTCGAACCCTGTGTCGACGGGCACGGGTCAGGAGTTTCCGCCAACTCGCACCAGCATCTTGCCGGTGTTCTCCCCGCGCATCAGTCCCAGCCAGGCGTCGAAGGCGTGCTCTACGCCGTCGATCACCGTCTCGTCGAAGACGAACTCACCAGAGACGACCAGCGGGGTCATCTCGCGGAAGAATTCGGGGGCGTAGTGCTGGTAGCTCGGGATGGTGAAGCCTGTGAGGGTGAGCCCCTTGGAGATGAGCATGGCGAGATTGCGCGGACCAGGCTCGGGCCGCTCGGAGTTGTAGGAGCTGATCGCTCCGCAGATTGCCGCGCGGCCGCCGTCGTTGAACGCGAAGATGGCCGCCTCGAGATGATCGCCACCCACATTGTCGAAGTAGACGTCGATGCCGTCGGGAGCGGCCTCGTGCAGCATCCGCGACACCTTGCCGCTCTTGTAGTTGAAGGCGGCATCGAAGCCGTAACGGTCTTTGAGAAGCGCCACCTTCTCGTCGGTGCCCGCGCTGCCGATCACCCGACCGGCCCCCCGCAGGCGCGCGATCTGGCCCACGGCGGAGCCGACCGCACCGGCCGCGCCCGAGACGAAGACCGTGTCTCCTGGCTTCATCCCGGCGATCACCAGCAGCCCGACCCACGCCGTCATCCCGGTGAGGCCGAGAGCACTCAGGTAGACGGATGACGCGACGCCCGGCACCTCGTCGCGAGCCGTGAACCGGCTCGCGTCGCCCTGGGCGACATCACGCCAGCCCTGGAAGTGCTGCACGAGCTGGCCGACCGGGAGATCGGGGGAGCGGGATTCGATCACGCGGCCTACCGCGTCGGCATCCATCGCCCGGTCGAGCTGGTAGGGCGGAACATAGCTCTTGACGTCGTTCATGCGACCGCGCATGTAGGGGTCGACCGAGACGAACTCGTTCTGCACGCGCACCTCGTTCTCGGCGAGAGGGGGCAGTTCCACGGTGACGAATCGCACATCCTCCGGGGTGGGGGTGCCGGTGGGTCGTTTGGCCAGGTGCCACTGGCGGCTGGACGCAAGGGGGGTCATGTGTGTCTCCATCGACGGCCGGGGATCGGCGCCGGCGCCTCCAGCGTAGCGAACGGCGCTAGGGTATCCATACCGAACAGTCGGTTTGTCTATCTTCCCCCGTCAGGAGCCCTCGTGAATCGCTTCACCGGCCGCACGGCCCTCATCACCGGAGCGAGCCGTGGCATCGGACTCGCGATCGCCCAGCGACTCGTCGACGAGGGTGCCCGGGTGCTCATCACCGCGCGCCGTGAAGAGGCCCTTCGCGAGGCGGCGGCGCACCTCGGCGCATCCGCGCTCTGGGTGGCAGGCAAGGCCGACGATCCCGCCCACCGCGCCGAGGTCTTCGACCTGATCGGTCGGGAGTTCGGGGGTCTCGACCACTTCGTGAGCAATGCCGGAGTGAACCCGAGCTTCGGACCGACCCTGGATACCGAGCATTCGGCCATGACGAAGATCCTCGAGATCAACGTGATGGCCGCGCTCGACTGGTCGCGGGATGCCGTGACGGCCGGTATCGGAGCCCGCAACGGTTCTATCGTGAATATCGCGTCGATCGCGGGGATCTCGGCGGCTCCCGGCATCGGGTTCTACGGGGTCTCCAAGGCCGCCCTCATCTCCTTGACGACCCAACTCGCCTTCGAGCTGGCGCCGCACATCCGGGTGAACGCGGTGGCACCCGCGGTGATCAAGACCAGGTTCGCCGAAGCGCTCTACGACGGACGTGAGGCCGAGGTCGCCTCGATCTACCCTCTCGCCCGCCTCGGTGTGCCCGAGGACGTCTCCGGAGTCGTCGCCTTCCTGCTCTCGAGCGACGCGGCCTGGATCACCGGCCAGACCATCGTTATCGACGGGGGCGGGTCCATCCGTCCGGTGACCTGATGGCGACGACCGCCGGCGTCAAGGATGCGGTGCGAACCGCTGCGGTCGACCTGTTCGCGAAGAACGGCTTCGCGAACACCTCGGTGCAGCAGATCGTGGACGCGGCCGGTGTCACCAAGGGCGCGATGTATCACTATTTCCGCTCCAAGGACGAGCTGCTGTTCGGTATCTACGAGCATCTGCTCACCCTTCAGGGCGAGCACCTCGCGGCGATCGTCGCGACCGGGGACTCGACGGTGCAGAAGCTCCGTGCCGCCTGCATCGACGTGATCGAGACCTCTATCGAATTCCTCGACGAGGGCACAGTGTTCTTCCGTTCGGCGCACATGTTGCCGGCTGAGAAGCAACTGGAAGTGAAACACCGTCGGCGTGAGTACAACGACCAGTTCGTGTCGCTGGTGGAGGCCGGACAGCGCGAGGGTGTGTACCGCACCGATATCCCCCGGGCCGTGCTGGTGGCCAATTTCTTCAGCGACCTGCACTACCTGCCGCAGTGGTATTCCGCGGATGGCCCGGAGGACGGCAGTCTCATCGCGGCCCAGCTCACCGACCTGTTCCTCGCCGGGATCGGCATCCTGAACAACAGCACTGTCAACACCCTGACGAAGGAGTAACCATGCCCCGACTGACCAACACCGTTGCCATCATCACCGGTGGCGCTCGCGGAATGGGAGCCGCCCATGCCCGTGCCTTCTCGCGAGAGGGCGCCCGCGTGGTGATCGCGGACGTGCTCGATGACGAGGGTCGGGCCCTGGCCGCGGAGCTCGGCGACGACGTGCGCTACGAGCACCTCGATGTGACGTCGGAGAGTGAATGGGAGGCGGTCGTCGCATCCACCGTCGAGGCATTCGGCACTGTCGACGTGCTCGTGAACAACGCCGGTATCGGCAACATGGCCGCCATCGACAAGTACACGCTGGAGATGTGGAATGCCGTGCTTGCGGTGAATCTCACCGGCACGTTCCTCGGGGTGAAGGCGGTGGTTCCGGTGATGAAGGCCGCGAAACACGGATCCATCATCAACATCTCCTCGGTCGAGGGGCTGCGCGGAAGCGCCGGCCTGCACGGTTACGTCGCGTCGAAATTCGCGGTGCGGGGTCTCACGAAGTCGGTGGCCGTGGAACTCGGACGCCACAACGTGCGGGTCAACTCCGTGCATCCGGGATTCATCGTGACCCCGATGACCGAGCAGCTCGACTTCGCGAGCCAGCAGGTTCCGCTCGGGCGTCCGGCCCAGCCCGAGGAGGTCTCCTCGCTGGTCGTCTTCCTCGCCAGCGAGGAGTCGGCCTACTCGACGGGTGCGGAGTTCGTGGTCGACGGCGGGATGACCTCTGCGATCCCGCACTCCTGAGTTGTCGGCTGTCGATGGTCGTCACGGCTCCGTGCGTGGGGCCGGAGTCGTGACGAGACCATCGTGTCCGACTGAACCTCTCGGCGCTGGGGCGGGGGTCAGGCGAGAACGCGCTCCGACAGGCGCCCGTCCACCATCTGCACCACCGCGTGCATCCGCGGCAGGTGCACGAGATCGTGGGTCACCAGCAGGGTAGAGGTGTTGAGGTCATCCGTGAGGCGCAGGATCAGCTCGATGATGCTCGCCCCGCGTTCTTGGTCGAGAGCGCTCGTGGGTTCGTCGACGAGGAGCACGCTCGGGTCGTTCATCAGCGCCCGCGCGATGTTGACGCGCTGGCGCTGTCCGCCGGAGAGCTGGTGCGGCCGTTTGTGAACCTGGTCCCCGAGGCCGACGGAGTCGAGAAGTTCGCCCGCACGCTGAGTTGCCCGGGCGAGCGCCTTTCGGCTTCGCCGGGCGCCAAGCTCGTTCATCACCTGGAGCTGCTCGAGAGCCGTCAGTGAGGGGATCAGGTTCGACTGCTGAAAGACGATTCCGACCGCATCCCGGCGCAGGTCGCTGGCGGCGGCTGCGTCGAGTCGCGTCGCATCGATGTCATCGATGAGCAGCCGCCCGGAGTCTGCAGCGATCAGCGTCGCGGCGACGGCCAGCAGGCTGGACTTGCCCGATCCGCTCGGCCCGGTGATGCCGGTGACCGTTCCGGGGTGGGCGGTCAATGAGACATGATCGACGGCGGTGACGCGAGTGTCTCCGTCTTCGAAGGTGAGGGTGATGTTGTCGAGGCGGATCATCGGTTGCTCCCGAGGGCGGTAAGGGGGTTGGCGGAGGTGACGGAACGCAGGGCGAAGGCAGCGCCTGCGAGGCCGAGGGCGATCATGATGGCCCCCGGCAGGAGTGTGGTGAGCGGACTAAGCATGAACGGCAGGGCGCCGCCGGCGAGAGTGCCGAGCAGTGCGACGACAGCGATCCCGAGCCCGATTCCGATGACCAGCACGATGAGTGCTTGGCCGAGGGCATCGCGAACGAGCGAACGGGTGCTGGCTCCCAGTGCCTTGAGCAACGCGATGTCGCCCTTGCGTTGCATCGTCCAGACGGTGAAGAACGCGCCGATCACGAGAGCCGAGATGCCGAAGAGCAAGGCAACCATCATCAGCAACGATCCGACCTCCGACTTGAAGGCACTGATGGCGGCGAGGGATCCGAGTGTCGTCTGGGCGTCCGTTCCGGTGCGGTCGGAGGCCGTCCCCCAGTCGGGTGCTCCCGACACGGCGAGCACCGTGGCGAAGGCATCGGGGCTACCGGTGGCCTTCGAATAGGCCTGCCAGTCGTTCAGGGTCATCTTGACCGCCGGTGTGTGGCTGTACCACCAGTCACCCGCAATCGACTGGACCCGGTAGGAGGTGCCGGCGATAGTGACCGAGTCCCCGGTGGAGACACCGAGGTCTGTCGCGGCGGAGGTGGAGAGGCTCAGCGATCCGTCGGCCGTGGGGGAAGCGCTGTCGAACCCGGGACGCACTCCGAACAGGGCGATCGCCGCGCGCGCATCGCCGTGTTCGGCTCGCGTCTGGGTGATGCCGATCGGCTCGGCCGAAGTCACGCCGCTCGTTGATCTCCAGGTGCCTGCCTGGGCGGCGCTGATCGTGGAGTCGGAGAAGCTCGCGCCGGTGCTTCCCGCGGCTGGTGCGGAGAACACGATGCGATCGGCGGGGATGGAGAGGACGCCGGAGATATTCTGCGCGGCTAGGCCTCCGGTCAGCCCGCTGAGGAAGCCGACGAGGATGGTGATGAGAGTGACGACCGAGCCGATGAGAATGAACCGGCCGCGGGCGAAGCGAAGGTCGCGAAGGGCGACGAACATGGGCTTTCCTTTCGTGTCACCGTTGTGGCGACAGGAACAACTCTTCCGTCGGGCGTTATTCGGGGCATCCGTCGCCGGCACACTGTTCCGCGCCGAAAAGATGGAGTGCTCGGTCGTACTTTCGAACGATGGATGCCGCGGGCACGGCGCGTACTGTTGTTTGTCATGGCCCACACCACGCTCACCCCCGTCTTCGTGGGTCTGCGCACGGGTTTGCACCTGCTTTTCGTGGGCCTCACAGTGCTCGTCATCGGACGCGCCATCCTGGTTCCGACACCGCTGAGCGTTGCGCTCGTAGTCACATCGTGTGTTCTTCTGGCGACCTATGCCACCGGCGGCATCTTCGCCCGCGCGTCACGCCAGCGCGGTCGCATCCCGGGCTTGATCTGGCTCGCACTGGTGACCGCAGAATGGGTGGTGCTGCTCTGGCTGAACTCCGCCGCGGCCTACCTGGTGTTCCCGCTGTTCTTTCTGTACCTTCACCTGCTCGGACGTCGGATCGGCACCGTCATGGTCATCGCCTCGACGGGCGTGGCGATTTTCGTTCTCGGAGCCGAGGGCGGATGGAGCGTCGGCGGCGTGATCGGCCCCGTCGTCGGTGCTGCTGTCGCGGTGATGATCGGGCTCGGCTACCAGGCCCTCGCCCGGGAGGCGGAAGAGCGCGAACACCTGATGGCGGAGCTCATCGCCACACGGGATCAGCTCGTCGCCACCGAACACGAATCGGGGGTGCTGGCCGAACGTGCACGACTGGCGCGCGAAATCCACGACACCGTCGCGCAGGGGCTCTCGAGCATCCAGATGCTGCTCCATGCCGCCGAACGAGCCGACACCGAGCGGCCGGGCCTCGAGCACATCCGCCTCGCTCGCGAGACCGCTGCGTCCAGCCTGGCTGATACGCGGCGATTCATCCGCGAACTCACCCCACCCGACCTCGACGAGGTCGGGCTCGGAGGCACACTCCGTCGCCTGGCCGAGACACAGTGGGGCCCCCAGGGTCTCCTGGTGAACGTGAGGATCTCCGACTCGCTCAGCCTGCCGATGCAGCTCCAGACCGCCCTGCTGCGAATCGCGCAGGGTGCCATGGCCAATGTGATCCAGCACGCTGGAGCCAGTACCGCCACCATCACCCTGGAGGTCGACTCCGGAGCCCTCAGTTTCACCATCGCCGATGATGGCCGGGGATTCGAGCCGGCCGGTCCGTCGGCGAACCGAACCGCAGGCAAGACGGATTCATTCGGACTGCAGGCCACGCAGGAGCGCGTCGACCAGCTCGGCGGCACTCTCACGGTCGACTCCGCTCCCGGAAAGGGAACAGTCGTGGCCGTGAACCTGGCTGTGCAGGGCAGCGCATGATCCGACTGGTCATCGCCGATGATCACCCCATCGTGCGCGCTGGACTCAGGGCCCTATTTGGTTCCGAGGCCAATTTCGACGTCGTCGCGGAAGCGGCCACGCCCGATGAGGCCGTCGCCGCAGCCGAGAGAGAGAATCCCGACGTTGTGCTCATGGATCTGCAGTTCGGCGCACGGGAGGCTTCGACCGGGGCCGATGCGACCAGAAGAATCCGCGCCCTCCCGGCTCCGCCCTATGTGCTCGTGCTGACGAACTACGACTCGGATGCCGACATCCTCGGGGCGGTCGAGGCTGGAGCCAGCGGCTACCTTCTCAAAGACGCACCGCCCCACGAACTCGTGGCGGCTGTACTCGCCGCCGCCGCGGGCGAGAGCGCCCTCGCACCCGTGATCGCATCGCGGCTGCTCAGCCGGATGCGCGCGCCACAGGTGAGTCTCAGCGCCCGGGAGATGCAAGTGCTCGAGTCCGTGGCCGCGGGACGCTCCAACACCGAAGTCGCGAGCGAGCTTTTCGTGACGGAGACCACAGTCAAGTCCCACCTCGCGCACATCTTCTCCAAGCTCGATGTGACCTCTCGCACCGCTGCGGTATCCGCGGCGCGCCAACAGGGCATCCTTCGCTAGTTCCCAACCGAGGATCGCTGACGCGGACTTCCCCCGTGTCATGTGTTCGCGGCGAGACCCTCGAAGCTCCCGGCGTGGGCCCGGAGAGCTCGAGTCCGGGCGACCTCGAGTCCGGGCGACCTCGAGTCCGGGCGACCTCGAGGCCGTCCCGGCTGGAGGCGGATTTCTTAGGGGTTTCTGAAATCGGCAAGGCTACGGTTGCGCGGGTGCGCGGTCGCCGGTGCCATCCGGGGACGAATCCATGGCCGCTCACGCGAGGGATGAGCTCATCGTTCGTGGCGATGAGACGAGTGGGGGAGGCGATTCTGAGCAGCATTGCCGAGAGGCTTGCGCGGAAGTCCAGCGGTCTGCCTGGACCGGTGAAACAGGTGCGATTGCATCTCGTCTACCTGAATGTGAGGACCAGCATCCTGGTGTCTCTGCTCCTTGGAGTGGTTCTCGGGGTGTTCGCGATCCTCATCGGTTTGGTGGCGTGGGTCATCCTCACCCGCACGGGGTCCCTCGACCAGATCGCCAGCGTCATCGCCGGGGAAGGAGCCAACGGAATCAACGTGAAGACGTTGTTCAGCTTCAGCCACGTGTTCGCACTGTCAGCTGTACTCGGGCTGGTGAATGTCGTCGTCACCACGGTCTTCGGCACGGTCAGCGCAGTGCTCTATAACCTCGTTGTGCGGCTGACAGGCGGCTTGTTTGTCGGCTTCACCACCAACTAGACACCGCGGACCGATCTCGGCCCACAGGTCAGGGAGTTGCCGAAGGATCGGACAGGCCCAGCCGAGGAAAGAGCAGTCGATATCCTTCCTGGAGACCTCCGTTGAGAGCACCGAGAACATGTCCGCCGTTCGGCACCTCGAAGTAAGTGGTCTTCCAGCCCGATGCTTTGGCCGCGGCTTCCGCCCGGCGAGCCTGGGTCACATAATTGCCATCGTTGGAGCCGACGGTGAAGATTCCGACGGTGTCGGTGTAGTGGTGGCTGGCAAGAATCGTGCCGGGCCACACCGCTTGATAGGCGGCCTTGTTGCCGGCGAATTCTTCCTTGAGCGTTTGACTGGGTCTGTCGGATCCGGGGTATTCCTCACCGGAAATGTCGAGCACGTTGCCCCAGATTTCCGCATGTTTGGACCCGAGCGAGAGGGCGCATTCACCGCCGTTGGAATACCCGGCGATCGTCCAGTGCGCGGCATCGGGGAGAACATGAAGGTTTGCACGAGCCCATGCCACCGCGTCTTCGACGAGGAATGTCTCTGATTTGCCGTGCTTGACCGTATCCAAGCAGAGAGGATCGATGGCCGGATCGCCGAGTTGATCCACGACGAGCACAATCGGTGCGAGCCCGTTGTGTCGAGCAGCGAAGGCATCGAGGATCGGCTTTTGGAAAGAGGGGTCCGGGTTTCCGGGCTGCCCCATCAGCATGACGACGAGAGGCAGTAGCGGCGGGTTCTTCGCCAAGGCAGCCGGGGGCAGGTAGAGACCGGCAGGCCGGGAATGGAATCCGGAGAGGGTGTTCGGGATGGTGACCGAACCGATGGTCCCCTCAGCAGGCTGGCCGTGCGGTGCCACCCAATTCGCCCACAGCGCCCCTCCGGCGAGAGGAGTTCGACTCGGGGTCGGGGTTGCATGGGGGAGCGCGATGGGCTTCTGGGTGGAGATCCCGGCCAGGTCTGCAACAGTGCGATCCAGTCCGAAGTCCGCGTTGATCCCTACGGTTCCCGCCAGAAGAAAGACAACAATGGCAACGGCGGCGATGACCTTTCGCGGCCACGCCGATTTCCAGAGATTGACGACCGCAAGACAGATTGCCGAGAACGTCACATAGACCCAGACGGTCGTGGTGACGCTGAGGTCGACACCAAAAGCATTTGTCGCCCTCACCCACCACAGCACGCCGAAAGCGGCACAGGATCCGACAAGCAGAGCACCCAGGCCGGTGACGATCCATCGCCGCGACGGGAGACGCCACGCAAGGAAAAGTAAGGCACCGACGGCCAGGGTGTAGACAACTCCGACGAACGGGCCATCGAGGATATTCATCCTCAGGAATGCATCCACTGGCGTCCTCACATCGGGGTTCTGATCGCACGCGATTCTAAGGGAACCCGGGTGTGTGCCGACCGCAAAGGCGGACAGTCAGGTCACGGTCGTCGACGCGATCGAAAGTCTCGTCGGCGACGATTCGACACTCCTCGTCGATCTGCTCGCCTACCGCGCCGCAGACGTGCGAGCACTGCTGCCGGGGATGGGATCGGTCGGAAGCGCGGTGATCATCTCCACCAGGGCCGTCTCCGTCGATCCGGATGGCCGCCACATCAACGGGGATGATCCGCCCCGGTTCCCCACCCCGATGAACGAGGGCATGCCGACCGTGCCGCCGGCGGCCGACGACGTCGATCCCCTCAGCTGCGAAGGGTACGTGCCATCGAAGGTCGCCGCCGAGCGGGTCGCACTGGACAGCGGACCGGCGAGTTGCGAGGAACACCGCTGTCCGCCTCGCCAAAGCCGACGATCTCGACAGCGACGGAATCCCACCGGAAGACATCAGCGTCCGCGGGCGGGTGCTGCGCCGTGATGCAGAACAATCCTGGCTACGCGAGCCTCCCGATCGGTGGTCCATCAGGATCGGGGTTGGCGAGAGTGACACCACACTCAGCGGCTAGGTCACGGCCGACATGGAACGGGAGCCTGACAACGGCCGGAACAGTGACGCGCTCTGCGAACCGCTCACCCGTGCTCACAAGTTACTCACCGCCCGCCACGAAGGAACTCCCTCACGGCACCGGCAAGGGATTCTTTGAGACGTGCCGCAGTAGGCGCCATTCCTCGCCTGTGAAGGGGCAACTGCCTAGGGTTGGGGCATGGCTCTTCATCTAGAGGAAATCGTCGTCGACTGCCGTGATCGAGTGGCACTCGCTCGGTGGTGGCAAGCCGCCACCGGCTGGCAGGTCGTGGGCGAAGACAGCGACGCGACAGAGCTGGCTGCGGCCCCGGGCCACACGCCCAGCATCTTGTTCGTCGAGGTAGCCGAGCCCAAGCGGGGTAAGAACCGGCTCCATCTCGACTGGGTGCCGGGCGACCAACAGGAGGAGGTCGAGCGTCTCGTCAGCCTCGGCGCCAGCCGCGTCGACATCGGTCAGGGAAGCACGTCCTGGGTGGTTCTGGCCGACCCGGAGGGAAACGAGTTCTGCGTCCTGGCCGCACGCTAGAAATCCCGGTCGCGAGTACTTCGCACGTGCGGGCCGAATCGACCACGGTTTGCTTGTGATCGTGGACCAGGACGGTGATTGCTCAGCGCCGGACCATTCTGCAGGCAGTGGAATGCGTGCTCTGAGCGACGTTCGACGGGCGGATCCGCTTCCTACTCTCTGCCGTCCTCGAGCGGGATGAGCATGGTGCGGAACGGACCCGCACCGGCGTGGAGGTCCCACATGCGATCGGCGACGTCGTCGATGCCATTGGCAAGCTGAAGCTGGGGGATGCCTCCCGGGATCACGAGTTGCGCGACACGGATGCCTTCCCCCTCGAGTGCGTCGTGGAGCATCTCACCGTAGGCACTCTCGGCCGGGAACGCGACCGATGTGCCTGCGAAGCCGGCGCGTGCCTTCACCGAAGTGCCGCCGTTGACCAGGAGGATGCTGCCTCCTCCGGCCTGACGCATCGATGGTAGGACCGTCCGCACCGCGTGAATGAGCCCGAGAGCCGAGAACTGCAAGGCTTCTAGAGCCAGCTCCGGAGTCATCTCGAGCACCGGCTTCAGGTAGTCACGCGACGGGAGCGGGCTGTACTGCACAGTAGCGATGGGTCCCAGCTCTGCCGCTGCACGTGCAAGGGCATCCTCGAGCGAGGCCGGCAGCAGCACGTCCGCGGCGTAGCCACGCGCGGTCAGGCCGTCGGCCGTGAGCTCCGCGGCCATGGCGTCGAGCTTCGACTGGTTCCTCGAGATCAGGGCTATCGAGAAGCCTTCGCGGCCGAATCTTCGCGCTACTGCCGCTCCGAGTCCCGGTCCAGCTCCGATGATGGCGATGACAGGCACGATACGTTCCTCCGATTGATGGTGGTGATTCGACCCTAGCCGTCAGGCCGGGCTACAGCTTGTCCGATCCGTGTAGCCCGAAGGAAAACCCTTGCCGTGACGGCCTCGAGACCGGACCACGCCGGCTTCAGCACCGGTGAGATTCGATTTCGCGAAGGGAGCTCGGTGACCTTCTGCCACCCTTCCAGCATCGCTGTTACGGCCGCGATCCCCGGGGCCGGTGCCCCAGTCCGAACCGGCTCCCCGAGCGCTTGGCCGCGCCTCCTAGAGCCGGGCGTTGTAGACGTCGAGCCCGAACCGGTTGAGGCCGGGCGTTGCCGCGTAACCGAGGTACGGCAGAGCGAACGTGTCCTCGATGCTCGCGAGCAGGCTGTAGTGGTTGTAGGGAGTTGTCGACCAGGTGCCTCCGCGCACGAACGGCGACAACACGAGCGCTCCTACCCGTCCACCACCCAGACCAGCGATGCCCGGAAGGGGCGAATTGGGCCCCGGTCCCTCCCCGCAGCAGGCCGTCGAGTCGGACTGAGGGCTGTCCGACTCGTCGAAGGTGATCACGAGGACGCCGTCCTTCGTGAACGCCGGCGACGACGTGATCCGCGGAACCCACGTCTTGAGCCAGGCATCCGCACTCGCCAGGCCGCCGGGCTGTCCGTCGACACACGGCGAGTCATGGCCGTCGTGGCAGAGGTTCGGCGTGATCATCGACAGGTTGGCGGTTGTCGCCGTCGAGGCGAGATCCGTTGTCAGTCGACTCAGATCGACGTCGTTGCGCGCACAGTCGGGGCTCCCCGTGATCGACGCGAAGTAGACGAAAGGGTTGTGCCGTGCGGCGTACTGGTCACCAACCCTGGCCTTCTGGGTGTCATCCACGGCTCCGACGGCGGGGTGCCGGCAGGCCGATCCCATGTCTTCCATGTAGCCCTTCCAGCTGCGGCCGGACGCGGAGAGCTGCCCAGCGACAGTCGGCACCGACGCTGGGTAGAGGCAGCCGTTGCCCACCGCCTGGCCAGGGCTCACGGTGCCCGATCCGATGAACGGCGAGTAAGTCTGACAATCGGCCTGGGTCTGCGCATTCGGACCCTGCCCGGAGATCTCGGCGATGTAGTTGGGAAGCGAATTGTGCGCGACCCCGAAGTACTGCGACAGCAGCACTCCCTTGTTGCGGAGTGTGGTGGACAGATACGGTGCGGCGGAGCCCGGCCCCCAGGTCGTGTCGTAGCCCTTGTTTTCCAGGTTGATGACGAAGAGGTGCTGAGCGCCTGGCAGGTACGCCGACCTCACCACGGCCTTCGTCGCCGCCCCCGCCTCGGCGGGTGCCGCGATCTGACCGAAGCCGGCTGCCGCGGTCATCAGCAGCGCCGCCGCGACGATTCCGACCGTCCAGCGCACCCATCGGGCTCGTCGCGGAGTGCGGGGAGAAGTGTGGAGTTGCTGGGTCATGGAAGTGTCCATCCGTTGGCGAGCGCCTTCGATTTCAATCCGGCCCACTCCTCGGCTGGGGGCGGTCCGACCAGAGCGCAGGCCGGTCCGGCCACAAAGGGCGGCACCACGTACTGGGGAGCGAGCAGATTGGCCGGCTTGGTGAAGTCGAGTACCTCGGCAATGTTCCTGGCGGCCTTGTCACGTGGCGTGAGGGACGGCAGGCCCCAGCGCCATTCGATGGCCCGCAGGATGGAGGTGTGGTCGTAGGTGTCGTGCGCGATGTAGCCGCGCCGGGCTCGCGGGGAGATCACGACGGACGGGACCCGGAAGCCCCGAAGTCCGTTGTCCGGCACGGCGTCGGGCGCGGAGGTGGGCGCAACATGGTCGTAGAAGCCGCCCCACTCGTCGTAGTTGATCACGAGCATGGTGCGACCCCAGGCCGGGCTCGAGGTGACGGCGGCGTAGACCTCGGCGAGGAAGCTCTCGCCGGAGCGCACGTCGGCATGCGGGTGGTCGTCGCCGGAAGTGCCGGAGGCCTCGTCGGTGAAGCGCGGGTCGACGAAGGACACGGCCGGGAGGTTGCCCGTGCCGCAATCGGCGAGGAAGTCTGAATACGGATGCGAGATGCCCAGATATTTGGCGCCCCACAGGGCGAGGAACGGGACGTCGCCGAAGTAGTACTTGCCCGAAACGCCGGCGTCGGAAAGCCGATCCCAGATCGTGGTGAGCGAACTGGTCGCCGTCGAGTTGTGAATTCGATCCGTCGCCGCCGAGTGCTGGTAGAACCGGTTGGGGTAGGTCTCTGCCATGGTCGCGGCGAAGTAGCGATCGCACACGGTCCAGCCGGGAGCGGCCTGGCGCCAGAAGTCGAGATCAGCGGAGGTGTAGTAGCCGACCGCGAAGTCATCGTTCTCCCCGGCTCGCAGCCAGCCGTCGCACTTGCCGGAGTTGTACTCGATTCGTCCGCCCTTGTAGGAGTGGTCCGGATCCGGATGCGCGCAGCCCTGGTAGTCCGTCAACCGGTGTGTGGCGTGTCCACGACCGTACCGGTCGACGAAACTCATCCCCGACTGCCTCCCGTCGGCCCCGGGCAGCCATCCGAGAAAGTGATCGAATGACCGATTCTCCATCATCACCACGATGATGTGGTCTATGCCGGAGGCGGCCCCGGCCGGGAGCGCCGCGACCGTGGTCGCGGCGCGGACACTCGCCTCGCCGAGCGTCCCGGCGGCCGTGGCGCCCGCAGCGGCAGCGGTAACGAAGGTGCGGCGGCTGATATCCATTCGGCAACCGTAAGCCTCGAACGGATAACGATTGCAGGCGAGCGGTTGCATCTTCACGCGATGTTCATGACGAGCAATCGTTCGCTTCGGGCCTCAGGTCAGGCCTCGTCGAAGCTCTGCGGGAACGCGTCGCAAAGGTCTTGACGCGCCTCGGCCTCGTCGCAGTTGGTCTGTTCGGTCGCGTGCAGCCGACCGCAGCTGGAAGTGCTTTCCTCCGCGATTTAGGCTGCTGCGCCGATCCGAAGCAGGTCTGTCCTGACCGGGCGCCGGCCAACCGCTTCGCGCGTTCGGGTTCGACCGCCTCATCTCCCGCATGGCAAAAACGGCGAGATGCGAAGTGCCGACGACACGTCGACGAACCGGCCGGTGGGGGGAGTAGCGAATCGTTTGCGGCAGCCATGGCGTCGGGCGGGACGCCGTCCCGAAGAACGTGCTCCGTCAATCGAATCGCCTGCGGGAGCTGCACAGGTGGCGCCTTCTCGGGTCGACTCGTGAGAGCCGCCCAGCCGCGACGCCTCAGGCCGCGACGCCTCAGGCCGCGCCGCCTCAGGCCGCGACGCCTCAGGCCGCGCCGCCTCAGGCCGCGACGACGGCCGGACGGGGGTCGAGGTGGATTCCCGCGATCATGCAACGCACCGAACCTCCCGCGAGTTCGATGGTCGGGATGTCGAGGGGCAGCAGCGTGCACGATCGCTCGATGATCGCGAGCTGGTCGGGTCGCAGCGTGTCGGCGGCGCGCTGCGACAGCGCGAGGATGCGGCCTGCCGGAGCATGCAGTTCGATCGCGTTGCCGGCGAAGTCGCAGACCTGGTCGAAGTCGAGATCGATGATGGTTCGTCCATGGGCGGTGAGCCGGTCGACCACCTGGGCGCGACGCGCGGGGGACTGGATGAGGTCGAGACCCACGAGAGCGAAGTCCGTGGCGATCCCCATCATCACGTTGGTGTGATATATCGGCACACCGGTCGGGTCGACCGCATCGAACACCATCGGCTCGTATCCGAAGTTCGTGCAAAACCTCTCGAGGGCGATCGGATCGGCGCGATGCGAGCGGGCGACGTAGGCGATGCGCGACACATGGTCGAGCACGATGGCGCCGGTGCCCTCGAGGAATACGTCGTCGAGTTCGAGACCGGAATAGTCGATGACATCCTGTACCCGGTAGGCGTTCTTCAGCATGTCGATCACATCCCACCGGCGCTCGCAGCGACGGTTGACCGCGTACATCGGATAGATGGCGACGTGGCCGCCCGGGTGGGTGGACATCCAATTGTTGGGGAACACGCTGTCGGGACGCTTCGCGCTCTCGTCGTCGAAGAGATGCACCCGGATGCCGGCGGTCTCGAGAGCCGAAGCCGCGCGCGTGACCTCGTCGTAGGCGGCAGCAGCGAGGCGAGCCGACTCGGTCTCGGCTCCGATCACCTGGAACACGTTGTCGTCGGCGGTGAGGGGGTTGGGGCGAAAATGGTGCGGCCGCACCAGCACGACCGCCGATGGCGCCTGGATCGACACCGGCCTCAGCCGCCGACGGGGGAGAGCGCGCCGATCATGCCGAAGAGATCCTTCGGGTTCTCCGGAGACGCGACGAGGTCGATCTCGTCGAAGAAATCGGTGTTCGCCACCGAGTCGCGCAGGTAGCGAAGGGCGGAGAAGTCCTCGATCGCGAAGCCGACCGAGTCGAAGAGCGTGATCTGCTCGGCCGAGGTGCGCCCGGGAGCGCTGCCGACGATGACCTTCCACAGTTCCGTGACGGGGAAGTCGGGTGCCATCTGCTGGATCTCGCCCTCGACGCGGGTCTGGGGCGGGTATTCGACGAAGACGGATGCCCGGTCGAGGATCGCGGCCTCGAGTTCGGTCTTGCCGGGGCAGTCGCCGCCGATCGCGTTGATGTGGACGCCCGGTGCGACGAGGTCGCTTGTCAGCACTGTCGCGAGGGCCTTGTCCGCGGTGCAGGTGGTGATGACGTCGGCTCCGGCCACGGCATCCGCGGCGCTCGTGGCGACGGTGATGTCGAATCCGAGGGGGGCGAGGTTGCGCACGAACTTCTCCAGCGCTTCGGGATCGGTGTCCCACACGCGCAGCCGGTCGATTCCGAGCGCGGCCCGGAATCCGAGAGCCTGGAACTCGGCCTGGCTGCCCGCGCCGATCATCGCCATGGTGGTGGAATCCGGTCGGGCGAGTTCTTTCGCGACCATCGCGGAGGTCGCGGCGGTGCGCAGCGCGGTGAGAAGGGTCATCTCGGCGAGCAGTGTCGGATAGCCGTTGTGCACGTCGGCCAGTACCCCGAACGCGGTGACGGTCTGGAATCCCCGCGCCGGGTTGGAGGGGTGGCCGTTGACGTACTTGAAGGCGTAGGTCTCGAGGTCGCTGGTCGGCATCAGCTCGATCACGCCGAGGGGGGTGTGGCTGGCGACCCGAGCCGTCTTGTCGAAGCTCTCCCAGCGACGGAAGTCGTCGCGCAGGTAACCGATCATGCCGCCGATGATGGCCTCGGGTCCGGTCGTGGTGGCCCAACGCACCATGTTGCGAACATCCACAAAACGCGTCACGGGCGTCTCCACTTCACTAGACGGCAAGCCTAGTTTCCGACGATATGCACAGAGAATAGACAGAAAGTGGATCTTTTGGCGTACGAATGAGCAATCTGACAGACCGCGTAGTACATTGCGTTCATGCCGGCTTTGGATGACCTCGACCGCAACCTGCTCTCCGCCCTGCGCGAAGACGGCAGGGCATCCGTCGCGTTCCTCGCGCGCACCCTCGGGGTCGCCCGGGCCACGATCAGCAGCCGGCTCGAGCGTCTCGTGTCATCCGGAACGGTCGTGGGATTCACGGTGCGGGTGCGCGATGAGCTCGATCCGCTCACCATCCACGCGATCGCCTTCATCGAGGTCGAGGGGCGCACCACCGACCATGTGATCCGTCAGCTGCGCGGGATGCCCGAGATCAGTGCGCTCCACACGACGAACGGTGGCTGGGACCTCGTGGCCGAACTGCGCACCGAGACTCTCACCGACTTCGATCGCACCCTGGGACAGATCCGCGCGATCGAGGGCGTGGTCAACAGCGAGACCAGCCTGCTGCTCAGCTCTGTCCTGCGATAGCGGGTCTCTCTCGCGGTAGCGCCGGGGGTCAGCGGCGCAATTCCGCCTTGCCGAGGGACGCGAGGTGCACTTCGTCCGGTCCGTCGGCCAGCCGGAGCGCGCGAGCCCCCGCGTACATCTCGGCGATCGGGTCGTCGGCCGTGAGCCCGCCGCCGCCGTGCAACTGGATGGCGCGGTCGAGGATCCGCTGCACCGCCCGCGGCACGGCGATCTTGATCGCCTGGATCTCGGTCATCGCCCCGGCATTGCCGACGGTGTCCATGAGCCAGGCGGTCTTCAGCACCAGCAGCCGCAGCGATTCGATGGAGATGCGGCTCTCGGCCAGCCATTCGCGCACCACCCCTTGCTCGGCAAGCGGTCTCCCGAAGGCGACGCGACCCTTCGCTCGCTCGCGCATGAGATCCATGGTGCGTTCCGCCATGCCGAGCAGCCTCATGCAGTGATGGATGCGCCCGGGCCCGAGCCGCGCCTGGGCGATCGCGAATCCGTCGCCCTCCCCGGCGATGAGGTTGCTCGCGGGCACCCTCACCCCATCGAAGAGCACTTCGGCGTGTCCGCCGTGGTCCCGGTCGTCATACCCGAAGACGGTGAGCGGCCGAACGATAGTGACCCCCGGTGTGTCGCGCGGCACCAGGATCATGCTCTGCTGGCGGTGGCGCGGGGCATCCGAATCCGATGCCGCGGTGCGTCCCATCACGATGAAGATCTCGGCCTCGGGGTTCATCGCCCCGGTGGACCACCACTTGCGCCCGTCGATCACGTAGTCGGGCCCATCGCGACGGATGCTCGTTGCGATGTTCGTCGCATCCGAAGAGGCGACTTCCGGCTCCGTCATGCAGAACGACGAGCGGATGCGACCCTCCAGCAGCGGCGCCAGCCAGCGTTCCTTCTGCGCCGGGGTACCGAACTCCGCGAGCAGCTCCATGTTCCCGGTGTCCGGCGCGGCGCAATTGAGGGCGACGGGGGCCAGCTTCGGACTGCGCCCGGTGAGCTCCGCGACGGCCGCATACTGCAGGTTCGTCAGGCCTTCGGCGGGAAGGAAGAGGTTCCACAGCCCGCGCGAGCGGGCCTCCGCCTGCAGCTCCCGCACGATCGGACGCAGGCTCCAGTCATCCGGGGTCTCGGCGACCTGGGCCTCGAGCACGGCCTCTGCGGGATAGACGCGCTCGGTGAGGAACGCGGTCATCCGCTCGACGAGGTCGACTGTCGTGGCGTCTGGGGCGAAGTCCATCAGGGGGTCCTTTCGGCCAGGGAGCGGAGCCCGGCCCTGGCGAGTGGGGTGACGAGGCCGCCGATGGTGTCGAAGCCGGGGCCGACCGTCTCGCCGGCCTGGAAACGCAGGTGGATGCCCTCCAGGATGATCGCGAGCTTGTAGGCGGCGAAAGCCAGGTACCAGGAGAGCTCGGGCACCGCGGTTCCCCGGGCTGCGGCATAGGCGTCGAGCAGTTCGGCGAAGCTCGGGTATCCCGCCGCCGGATCGACCGCGCTCGCAGCGACGGCCGCCGCCTGCTCGCTGATGCTGCTGATGTCCCAGTAGAGACCGAGCAGTCCGAGGTCGGTGAACGAATCCCCGATGGTCGCCATCTCCCAGTCGAGGATCGCGGCGATGCGAGGCCGACCACCGGAGTCCACCTGCACGATCGCATTGTCGAGGCGGAAGTCCCCGTGCACGAGCGAGGAGCCGACCGTGGACGGCACCCTTTCTCGCAGGGAGGCCTGCAACGCATCGAGCTCCGGCAGCTCGCGGCTGCGGGACTTGTCATACTGCTGTCCCCAGCGGCGCACCTGGCGTTCGAGGTAGCCGGACGCCCGGCCGAAGTCCTCGAGCCCGACACTCGCGGGGTCGATCGAGTGCAACTCGGCAAGGGTGGCGACGAGGTCGAGGCTCAGCGTTCGCAGTTGCGTCGGGCTGAAGGGGACGTTCGCGGCGGGCGACGAGAGCACCTGGCCGTCGACGAAGCCCATGAGGTAGAAAGGGGTGCCCACTCCGGCGGTGCCATCGGTGTCATCCCGGTACAGCACGGCCTGAGGCACGGGCACCGTGCTTCCGCCCAGCGCAGAGATCACCCGGAATTCCCGGGCCATGTCGTGAGCGCTCGCCAACACGTGCCCGAGCGGTGGCCGCCGAAGCACCAGGGGCGTCGTCCCACCGAGCACCCGGTAGGTGAGGTTGCTGCGTCCGCCCGTGATCAGCGTCGCGTCGAGCTCCGAATCCGCGACGAGTTCCGGATGCTCCGCCCGCAGCCATTCCTCGAGCACTGACGTAGCGAGCCCGCGCGGTTCGCGGCTCATGCCGTCATCACCAGTTGGGTCTCGATGGCCTCACGAACGAGCCGCGGGATGGGCACCGGTCGCTGGCCGACGGGGTCGACGAAGACGTGCACGAACTGCCCGGTCGCCACGAGCACCCCGGAGCTCTCGGCGTGCAGGCCGAGCTCCCAGGTGACACTGGTGGTGCCGAGGCGCCCGGCGCGAAGGCCGACCACGAGTCCCTCCGGGAACGACACCGAGGCGAGGTAGGTGCAGGAGGAGGAGACCACCACCGCCATCGCGTCATCCGCATCCGTGCGGAGCCCGGCGATCCCGATCAGCCAGCTCGTGATGGTGGTGTCCATCGCGGCGTAGTGGGTCGTGTTGTTCAGGTGACCGTAGACGTCATTGTCGTTCCAGCGCGTGCCGAAGACACAGCTGTAGCCGAAGCCGTCCGGTCCGGGAGTCTCCGTCATCTGGTCGTCAGGAACAGGGCGACGAGCAGCGCGATGTACACGAGCACGAAGATCGCGGGCGTCACGAACTTCGGCACGAGCAGCCAACGGCGGGAGGCGATGATCCGCTGCGCAACGGCGGAGGGGGCGACGATCGAGTCGAGATCGTCGATGATCGCGGCGGCCTCACCCGCGACCGAGATCTGGGCGAGAGCGCCGAGGATGCCCGAGGCGAGCAGGATGCCGGCGGCGCCGAGCCGCACGCTGGCCGGCGCCGTCGTCAGGCCGACGTCGAGCAGGCCGATCGTGACGATGAGGAGGAATGTCGGGGCGAACTGCGACACGATGAGGTGCAGTCGCGCCTTCGTCCAGAGCTCGATGAGGGACTTCTCGGTCAGGGCCTTTTCCTCGGTCATGAGGGCTCCTCTGCTGGGGGTGCGGAATCCGGCTCGGCGGCGAAAAGCACGATGGTGTCCGCAACGAGTGCGGGCTTCGATTCGCCGTCGATCTCTACAGTCATCTTCACACCCACCCGCACTCCGAGCCCCACCGCCTCGGCGCTGGTGATCGATCCGTGTGCCCGCAGCCGCGATCCGCTCTGCACCGGCTGGAGAAACCGCACCCGGTCGAGCCCGTAGTTGATGGCCATCGCCACGTGATCCACCTCGAGCAGCTGCGCGGTGAACGGGGCGAGAAGGGACAGGCTGAGGTATCCGTGGGCGATCGTGCCCCCGAAGGGGCCGGCGGCAGCGCGTTGCGGATCGACATGGATCCACTGCTCATCGCCCGTCGCGGCCGCGAAGCCGTCGATGCGCTGCTGGTCGATCTCGAGCCACGCCGTGGTGCCGAGCTCGGCTCCCACGGCAGTCAGGAGAGCGGCAGGGTTCGCGAAAGTAGTCATCGGCTCAGGCCTTCGGCCCGCCGGAGACGTAGACGACCTGCCCGGAGACGAATCCGGCCTCTTCGGAGCAGAGGAAGGATGCCAGGGCGGCGATGTCCTCCGGCTGGCCGACCCGGCGAACGGGGATCTCCTTCGCGGCGCCCTCGAGGAAGGCATCGAAGGTGACCCCCATGCGCTCGGCGGTCGCGCGCAACATGTCGGTGGCGATGAAGCCCGGTGCGATGGCGTTGGCGGTCACACCGAAGGGTCCGAGTTCGATCGCGAGCGTCTTCGTGAAACCCTGCAGGCCGGCCTTGGCCGCGGAGTAATTGGCCTGCCCGCGGTTGCCGAGAGCGGAGGTGCTCGAGAGGTTGACGACGCGCCCCCACTTCGCCTCCACCTGGTGCTTCTGCACCTCGCGGCTCATCAGGAACGCCCCGCGCAGGTGCACCCCCATCACGGCATCCCAGTCGCCTTCGGTCATCTTGAACAGCAGATTGTCGCGCAGGATGCCGGCGTTGTTGACGAGGATCGTGGGAGCCCCCAGTTCGTCGACAGTTCGCGCGACGGCGGTGGCGACAGCCGCGGCATCCGCGACATCCGCTCCGATGCCGATGGCGCGCCCGCCCGCCGCGACGATCGCGTCGACGGTCGCTGTCGTGTCTTCTTCGCGAAGATCGATCACGGCCACGGCGTAGGCATCCGAGGCGAGACGCTTCGAGATGGCTGCCCCGATTCCGCGGGCGCCTCCCGTGACGATGGCGGTGCGCTGCTCGGTCATCAGTTCTCCTTCGTGGTTGCTTCTGGTTCGAACACGATCAACTGGCGCAGCGCGCGGCCCTCGGCGAGGGCATCCATCGCCTCGTTCAGCTGGTCGAGGCGGATGCGGCTGGAGATCAGCCTCTCCACGGGCAGCCGACCCTCCCGCCAGAGCTGGGCGAACAGCGGGATGTCGCGCGATGGCACCGCGGAGCCGAGGTAGCTGCCGATGATCGTGCGCGCTTCGGCGGTGAGCAGCAGGGGAGAGATGGCTGCCCGCGCTTCCGGTGCGGGCAGGCCGACGGTGATGGTGCGGCCACCGGCCGCCGTCGCCGCGAGCGCGGTCTCGAAGGCGCGGGCGTTGCCGGCGGCTTCGATCACGACGGGAGCCCGCACACCGGAGTCGAGGAGCTGCTGTGGTGTGTAGGTCTCGGTGACGCCGCAGTCGCGGGCGGTCGCCAGCTTCTGTTCGACGCCGTCGACCCCGATCACGTGGTGCCCGAGCGAGAGGGCCACGAGTACGGCGGCCATGCCGACACCGCCGAGTCCCACGACCATCACCGTCTCACCCGGCTGCGGCTGCGCCGAGTTGAGCACCGCACCGCCACCGGTCAGTACGGCGCAGCCGAGTAGCGCCGCGACTTCCGCCGGGATGTCCGGGTCCACCCGCACCACAGAGGCCCGGTTGACGACGGCATGGCTCGCGAAGGCGGACACCCCGAGGTGGTGGAACACCGGATGCCCGTCGCGCCGCAGCCGCATCGCTCCGCCGAGCAGGGTGCCGGCGTTGTTGGCGGCGCTGCCGACCTCGCAGGGAAGGCGCCCGCCGGTGGCGCATCCGGCGCACGTGCCGCAGCGGGGAAGGAAGGTCATCACCACGCGGTCGCCGATGGCCAGGTCGCTGTTCTCGTCTCCTCGTGCTTCGATGATGCCGGCCGCTTCGTGGCCGAGGAGCATCGGAGTGGGGCGCTTTCGGTTGCCGTCGACGACGGAGAGGTCGGAGTGGCAGACCCCGGCCACCTCGATGCGCACGAGCAGCTCTCCAGGCCCGGGGGAATCCAGCTCGAGCCGGCTGATCGACAGGGGAGCGGATGCCGCGAATGGCGGCTCCGCCCCGCTGTGCTCGAGTACCGCGCCGACGATCTCCATTGATGCCTTCTGTCGTACCGACTCCGATCGAAAAACCGACCGGACGGTATGGAGTCTACCCGGATGCCCGGCGGTCGAGCGGAGCGGCAGTCCTCAGGCGGCGACCGTCTCCCGCTCCGACACGGTGTCGACGAGATAGTGCGTGTACGCCGGGATGGTGAGGAAGGTCGGGAAGTCGTCCTGCAGGGTCACGAGGCGCACGATCGCGGCGGCATCCTCGAAACGATCCTCCGCCGACCGCCGACTGCCGTCGAGCTCGCTCTGCAGCATCCCCTCCACGAGGTCGCGTGTGACGAGGTCTCCCTGCTCGGTGACGATGCGCTGGGCGATCCACTGCCAGAGCTGCGACCGGGAGATCTCCGCCGTGGCGGCGTCCTCCATGAGGTTGTCGATGGCGGCGGCGCCGACTCCGCGCAACCAGCTCTCGATGTACCTGAGCGCCACCGACACGTTGCGACGAACCCCCTCGGTGGTGACGGTCTGGTCGAAGGACCGCACATCGAGCAGGTCGGCCGCCGAGACATCCACCTCCGGCCGAAGACGATCGACCTGGTTGGGGCGATCACCGAGCACCGCGTCGAACTCCTCGCGGGCGCTGGCGACGAGATCCGGATGCGCCACCCAGGTGCCGTCGAATCCGTCGGTCGCCTCACGCCGTTTGTCGTCGTGAACCTTGGTGATCGCCTGCGCGGTGATCTCGGGGTCACGACGATTCGGGATGAAGGCGCTCATGCCGCCGATGGCGTGGGCTCCCCGACGGTGGCAGGTGGCGACCAGCAACTCGGTGTAGTTGCGCATCATCGGCGAGGTCATGGTGATGCGATCCCGGTCCGGAAGCACGAACTGGCGGCCTCGACCGCGGAAGTTCTTGATCAGGCTGAAGATGTAGTCCCAGCGGCCGGCGTTGAGACCGGCGCAGTGCTCCTTCAACTCGAACAGGATCTCCTCCATCTCGAACGCGGCGGTGATCGTCTCGATGAGCACCGTGGCGCGGATCGAGCCGTGCTCGAGGCCGAGGGCGATCTCCGAGAAGGTGAAGATGTCGTCCCACAGGCGTGCTTCGAGGTGGTTCTCGATCTTCGGCAGGTAGAAGTACGGTCCGCGGCCGTCGGCGATGAGTTCGGCCGCATTGTGGAAGAGGTACAGCCCGAAGTCCACCAGCGAGGCGGATGCTGCCTTTCCGAGGCCCGCCCGGTCGGTGTACCTCAGGTGCTTCTCCACCAGGTGCCAGCCGCGGGGACGCATGACGATCGTCGGGGTGACCTCGCCGACCGTGTACTTCTTGCCGGCCTCGCTGGTGAAGTCCGCCTGGTGACGGATGGCGTCGTAGAGCGAGAGCTGCCCGCCGATGATGTTCGACCAGGTGGGGCTCGTCGCATCCTCGAGGTCGGCGAGCCAGACCTTCGCGCCGGAGTTGAGCGCGTTCACCGTCATCTTGCGGTCGGTGGGGCCGGTGATCTCGACCCGGCGGTCTTCGAGCCCGGGGCCGGCACCGGCCACGCGCCATCCGGAGTCCGCCCGAACCGCGGCAGTCTCGGAGAGGAAGCCGAGATTTCGGCCGTTCTCGATGTTCTTCCGCTGCACCATCCGCGCCGTGAGACGTTCCTGGCGGCGGCCGGCGAACTGGTCGTGCAGGCGGGTGACGAAGGTGAGCGCCTCGGGGGAGAGGATGGTTTCGAAGCCGGGTTCCGAGCTGCCGAGCACGGTCATGCGGTTGTGGGTTGTCATGATGATGGCCTTTCCCTGCTGGTGAGTGACACTGCGGTCTAGTGGAACTGTTCGGATTCGGTCGAGCCGACGAGCGCGAGGGTCGCGCTGTCGGGGTTCAGCACCGTCGAGATTTTGTCGAAGTAACCGGTACCGACCTCGCGCTGGTGCTTCGTGGCGGTGTAGCCGTCGGCCTCCGAGGCGAATTCGGCCTCCTGAAGCTCGACGTAGGCGCTCATGTGCCGCTGGCTGTAGTCGCGGGCGAGCGTGTACATCGAATGGTTGAGGGCGTGGAAGCCGGCCAGCGTGATGAACTGGAATGCATAGCCCATCGCGGCCAGCTCCCGCTGGAATGTCGCGATCTGGGCATCGTCGAGGTGGCTCTTCCAGTTGAACGACGGCGAGCAGTTGTAGGCCAGTTTCTTGCCGGGGAACTCCTTGTGGATGCTCTCGGCGAAGGTTCGCGCGAGGGCCAGGTCCGGCTCCGATGACTCGACCCAGAGCAGGTCGGCGTAGGGGGCGTAGGCGTGGCCTCGAGACAGCACGGTCTCGATGCCGGGCCGGGTGCCGTAGAAGCCTTCCGGAGTGCGCGTGCCGTCGAGGAACGGGCGGTCGCGCTCATCCACATCACTGGTCACGAGGTTCGCCGCGAGCGAGTCGGTGCGCGCGATGACGATCGTCGGCACGCCGGCGACGTCGGCGGCGAGACGCGCTGCGTTGAGAGTGCGGATGTGCTGGCCGGTGGGGATCAGCACCTTGCCTCCCATGTGCCCGCACTTCTTCTCACTGGCGAGCTGGTCTTCCCAGTGGACGCCGGCCGCTCCGGCCGCGATCATGGAGGTCATCAACTCGTAGGCGTTGAGCGGTCCGCCGAAGCCGGCCTCGGCATCCGCGACGATCGGGGCGAGCCAGTCGGTGCCGGTGCGTCCCTCCGAGGTCTCGATCTGGTCCGTGCGCAGCAACGCGTTGTTGATGCGTCGCACGACGCTCGGCACCGAGTTCGCCGGGTAGAGGCTCTGGTCGGGGTAGGTCTGGCCGGAGAGGTTCGCATCGGCCGCGACCTGCCAGCCGCTGAGGTAGATCGCTTTGAGTCCGGCGCGCACCTGCTGCACGGCCTGGTTGCCGGTGAGGGCGCCGAGGGCGGGAACCCACTCTTCGGAATCGAGCAGGCCCCAGAGCCGCTCCGAGCCGCGGCGGGCGAGGGTGTGATCCTCCTGCACGCTGCCGCGCAGGGCGATCACGTCTTCGGCGGTGTAGTCCCGCTCGACACCGTTCCAGCGCGCGTCGGTCTTCCAGTGGGTCTCGAGCTCTGCGGCGGTCTGGTTCTGGTCACCCGGTCGGCTGGTCATCGGTGCTCCTTCGTTGGTTGCGTAAAACCCACGATGCGGCCGTTTTAGCGGGCCTGATCCCACTTTGATGGCAGAATTTTTGCGATTCTTCTATTTACCGGAAGAAGCTCGCGTGTCATCCTTGGCCCATGGGACAACGGCCGTTCGACTCGCTCGAGGATGAAGACATGCTCGATTCACTGACGATCGGCCGCCGCATCCGGCAGCTGCGCACTTCCCGGCACATGACGCTCGACGACATGGGAGTCGCGATTGGGCGTGCGGCGTCGCAGGTCTCGGTGGTGGAGAACGGCAAGCGCGAACTGAAACTCGGCGAGTTGCAACGGTTCGCCCGCGCGCTCGATGTGCCGATCGACCAGTTGTTGAACTCCGAGCCGCCGAGCGGCCGGGCGGGACTCGAGATCGCGCTCGAGCGCATCCAGCGCGGGCCCCTGTATGCCTCCCTCGGGTTGCCTCAGCTCGCCGTGCGAAAAGCCCTGAGCGACGAGGCGATCGAGGCGATCCTCGGCCTGTATCGCGAACTCGAGCGCGTGCACAGCGAGCGCGCCGCGACGCCGGAAGAGGCACGGCGAGCCAACACGGAACTGCGCAAGGCGATGCGGCGTCGCAACAACTATTTCGCCGAGCTCGAGGATGTGGCGCGCGGCCTGCTCGCGGCGGTGGGCCACACCGGTGGCCCGCTCTCACAGCGGGTGGCCGCCGACCTCGGAACCCACCTCGGCTTCACCCTGCACTATGTGCCAGACCTTCCGGGATCCACCCGGTCGGTCACCGACCTCAACAACGGCCGCATCTACGTGCCGCTCGGGGCGAGTGCGGACTCCGATCCGCGATCGGTGGTGCTCCAGGCGCTCGCGAGCCATGTGCTCGGGCACGAGGAGCCCACCAACTACGCCGACTTCCTCGACCAGCGGGTGCAGACCAACTACCTCGCGGCGGCACTCCTCGTGCCGGAACAGAGCGCGGTCGAGTTCCTCACGCGGGCGAAAGCCGCGCGGGAGCTCTCGGTCGAAGACCTGCGGGATGCCTTCGGGGTGAGTTACGAGACTGCCGCCCACCGCTTCACCAATCTCTCGACGCAGCATCTCGGCATCCCGGTGCATTTCCTCAAGGTGCACGAGAGCGGCACGGTGTCGAAGGCCTACGAGAACGACAGTGTCACGCTGCCGACGGATGCCCTCGGCGCGGTCGAGGGGCAGGTCGTGTGCCGCTTCTGGAGCGCTCGCCGTGTGTTCGATGTGGCGGACCGGTTCAGCCCGTACCACCAGTACACGGACAAACCCGCGGGCACGTACTGGTGCACCTCGCGCATTCAATCCTCCCCGCGCGGGCAGTTCTCGGTGAGTGTCGGAACCCAATTCACGCAGGCGAAGTTCTTCCGGGGGAGGGACACCGAGAATCGCTTCACCTCGACCTGCCCAGAGCCCTCGTGCTGCCGCACACCCCCGAGCACTCTCGCGGCCAAATGGGACAAGCACTCCTGGCCGAGCGCGCGACTCAACTCGTCGCTGCACGCGGCGATGCCGACCGGAGCTTTCCCCGGAGTCGACAGCACCGAGGTGTTCGAGTTCCTGGAGCGTCACGCGCCGGCGTAGTCCGGACTCGATCGACGCGACCGATCCTCCCCGGCTGGCGACTCATCGTGCGGGAAGACCGGGTAATGAAGGACCCTGCCGGCGTTGATCGCGTTCAGCGTCGATCTCATCATTCAGGAAGGGGTGGGGCTGGAGGGGCTGGTGAGTCCGATGTGACCTCGGAGCGTGACATCCTCCCCGCCAGCAACAGAGGTTCCTGAATGATGAAAGCCGCACCGGGATGCGCGGGCGCTACCAGGCGGCGGGGGCGTAGTCCTTGAGGAAGACACCGTAGAGGTCTTCGCCAGCCTCGCCGCGCACGATCGGGTCGTAGACGCGGGCGGCGCCGTCGACGAGGTCGAGGGGGGCGTGGAAGCCCTCCTCCGCGAGTCGGATCTTGGTGAAGTGCGGGCGCTCGTCGGTGATCCAGCCGGTGTCGACACTGGTCATGAGGATGCCGTCGCTCTCGAGCATCTCTTTTCCGCTCGTGCGGGTGAGCATGTTGAGCGAGGCCTTGGCCATGTTCGTGTGCGGATGCCCCGGTCCCTTGTACCCCCGACCGAACTGCCCCTCCATCGCCGACACGTTGACGATGTACTTTCTGCGGGCTGCCGACGCGGCCATGGCCGGGCGAAGGCGCGAGACCAGCAGGAAAGGCGCGGTCACATTCGCGAGCTGCACCTCGAGCATCTCGAGCGGGTCCACCTCGTGCACGAATTGTGTCCAGCTGTTCTGGTCGTGCTCGTCGGGCACCAGCCCACCCGCGTCGATCGCGGTGCCGGCGGCCAGGCGGGCCAGGGAGGATGAGCCCGCTGCCAGTGCGAGCTCGGTGAGCTCCGCGGCACTGAGCCCACCGGCGCTGGCGAGGATCGGGTGCGCACCGACCGAGGCGGCCAGCGCCTGGGGATGCGCATCGTTCGTGTGGCCGAAGGTCAGCAGCTCGGGTAGCGGGCCGTCGGGCAGCGGCGCGCTCTCGGCATCCGCCAGCGGGGCGTAGGACCCGGGGGAGCGCCTCACGGTCTGTGCGGCATTGTTGATGAGGATGTCGAGGGGTCCGGCCTCCATCATCGCGTCCGTGAGTCCGATCACCTGCGCCGGATCACGAAGGTCGATGCCGACCACCCGCAGGCGATGCAGCCACTCGCTCGCATCCGGGAGAGAGGCGAATCGGCGCACTGCATCGCGGGGGAACCGCGTCGTGATGGTCGTGTGCGCGCCGTCCCGCAGCAGCCGAAGGGCGATGTACATGCCGATTTTCGCGCGGCCCCCGGTGAGTAGTGCCGTCTTGCCGGTGAGGTCGGTGCGGGCATCGCGTTTGGCGTGGTTGAGGGCGGCGCAGTCCGGGCAGAGCTGGTGGTAGAACGCGTCGACCTGGGTGTAGTGCTGCTTGCAGATGTAACACGGCCGGGACTTGAGAAGGGTGCCGGCGGTGGCCGCCGTCGCCGTGATGGACAGGGGGATGCCGCGGGTCTCGTCGTCGATGCGGTCGGGCGCTCCCGTGGCGGTGTTGGCCACAACGGCGCGGTCGGCGTCGGCGATGACGGCACGCTTCTCGAGCCGCCGGTTGCGCTTCACCGACTTGAACATGCGGGCCGTGGCCTGGCGCACAGCGATGAAGTCCGGGTGTTCTTCGTCGAGGGTGTCCATCGACGCGAGCACCCGCAGGGTGATTTCGAGCTCGGTCGGGTCGAGGGCACTGCTGTCGGCGGGGTCGGAAGGCACACACGATTCTAAGCGGAGGGCTCCGGCCGTCGGGGCCGGGCCCGGGTCTGGCCGTCACCGGTGCCGACGTACTACTGTGTGGTCACCCGTGATCCGCAGGGCGGCGAACTGTGCACTGCGCCAGTCGACCCGAGGGAGGACCCGTGATGTCCCGCACCGTGGCAGGGCCGCCGACAGAACCGCTCGTCGAACTCGTGGTGGTGCACGGGATCGGGCGACAGACTGCCGGACAGACTCTGCTCGAATGGGCCGAACCGATCCTGCAGCGGATGGACTGGCTCGCCAAGGGGAGCCCGGCCGAGAATGGTGCGACCCCCTCCGCGCAGGCCGTCGCCGAGGATGCGGCCCGGCAGTCCCCGGGGGCAGGATTGCGGCCGACCGCCCCCGCCGAGATCGGAACGGCCCAACAGGATGATGACTCGCAGGGCGAACCGACCGCGCTGGAGTTCGGCGCGGTCGTGCTCGGCACGGCGAAAGACGAGGTGACCGCGAGCATCCACTATCTCGATCTCGAGGCGGCGCCGCGTTCGGTGTCCCTGCACATCACGGAGGCGCGCTGGTCCGAGGCCTTCCTGCCCCTGTCCCGCACCCAGATCTTCACCTGGGGCCTCGGCTTCGTGTTTCGCGCCGTCGGCCGACTGCTGGTGTACCTCAGCACGGCATTCTGGGTGACCTCCCGAGGATTCTGGGGGATCGGTCGGGTCATCGCCGTGATGGCGATCGCCGCACTCGGCCTCGTGGTGGGCGTGCTCACGCTCGTCGCGGTGGTCTTTCTCGCCCTGTCCGGCCCGCTGCTGATTTTTCCCTTCGTCGGCACGGCACTCAAACCGGTGGTGGATGCCCTGGTGGACTTCGTCGGAGATGTGCCGGCCTGGACCCAGCGTCCGACCCGGGCGGCCGCAATGCGGCAGATCGTGGCCACGGCGGTGGGTGAGGCCCGGGCGCGGGCGGGCGACGATGGCCGGGTCATGGTGGTCGCTCATTCGGAGGGCGCGGCGATCACCGCGAACCTGCTCTTCGGCGATGCGATCCTCGCGCCGGGACGGCGGGTGGACACTCTCGTCACGGTCGGAAGTGCCCTGTCGCTGCTCGGCCGTCCCAGCTTCACCTCCCATCGGCTGAGCCCCGCCGAACTCGCAGCCCACGGATTCTCCCTCTCCCTCAATCCGGTGCGCGCCTGGGGCGGGATGCCGGCTGCCAGCCGCCCGCGCTGGCTTGACTTCTTCGCGACCTGGGATGTGATCCCCTCCGGTCCGACCTCCACCGGAGGCGCAGCCCGTCGCGCGCGCTGGACGGCGAGCTATGCGCCGGCAGCGGAGGCGGAGCAGGGGGCTCTCGCCGACTCGCCCGCACTGGGTCCCGAAGAGCATCCGGTGCACAACACCGCCTCCGCCCTCACCGATCACCAGTCTTATTCCGCCAACATCGTGCAGGTGATCGATCCGCTCGCCCGAATCGTGCTCGGACTCGAGACCCGTGACCCGGCGGCGGACAACGGTGAGCGTCCCCTGCTGGCGGCCAGCGCCGAGCAGAATCGGCTGCACGTGCGGGCCGTGAAGGAACTCGGCCTGAATCGGCTGCTGGTGCTGCTGCTCGCCGCCCTCTGCTTCTTCGTGCCGACTCTCTCCGAACTCTTCAGGCTGACCACGACCGGGCCGGTGGCAGTCGTCACGACGGCACTCAAGTGGTTGCTGCAGGTGAAAGACGGCGAGGGCATCTGGGGTTGGCTGTTCACCCTCACCTGGGTGCCTTATTTCGCCCTCGTCGCCGGAGCGGCGGCGTTGCTGCTCTGGGCGAATGGCGCCCTCTGGCAGCTGTTCGAGACCCGGCTCGCCAGCAGCCGCTACGACACCCCGGCGGTTCCTCGCCTCCGGGTGTGGGGGCTGATCGTGCGCGTTCCGCTCGCGTTGGCGCTCGCCGTGGGAGCGACCATTGCCGCACGCGTTCATCCGCTCGTTCTCGTCGGCTCACTGATCGCGGCGGTCGCGGTGATCGCGGCGCCGTGGTTCGGCCGCATTCCGAGAACTCTCGCAGCTCGCACGCAACCACCGGACTGACCGCACCGACAGCCCGTCTCGCGGCAGGGGGCGCGGGGATGTGGCACGGTTGACCCATGCCCAAGAAGATCCTGCTCGACTGCGACCCGGGCCTCGATGACGCTCTCGCCCTGCTGCTCGCGCACGGGGATCCGAACATCGACCTCGTGGGGGTCACCACAGTCGGCGGCAACGTCGGGCTGCCGCGCACGACGCGCAATGCCCTCGCCCTGCGCGAGTACCTGCGATTCGAGACCGTGCCGGTTGCCGCGGGCGCGGCACGGCCCCTGAGCGGGGAGACCCGCGACGCGAGCCATGTGCACGGAGAGTCGGGGCTCGGCGCCGCCGTGTTGCCTGAGCCCACCCTGGCGGTGGACCCGCGTCACGCTGTGGACTTTCTCATCGAAACGATTCGTGCGACTCCTGGCACCATCCACCTCGTCGCGACCGGCCCGCTCACCAACATCGCGCTCGCGCTCCAGAAGGAGCCGGCGATCGCCCGCTGGGTCGCCTCATTCACGATCATGGGCGGATCCTTCACCCGCGGAAACGCCACCCCCGCTGCCGAATTCAACATCTACGCCGATCCGGAAGCCGCCCGGGTCGTCTTCGACGCGGACTGGCAGGTGGTGATGGTCGGCCTCGATCTCACGCTTCAGGCGCAGGCCAACAGCGCCGTCGTCGCACGACTCGGCCGGCTCGGCACTCTGGCCCACGAACTCATCCTCCCCCTCGCCACCTTCTGGGTCGACGCGAACAACAGCGACTGGGACGGCCAGGCCGTGCACGACGTGTGCGCGGTCGCCCACGTGGTGCGTCCGGACCTCTTCTCCTCCCGACCGGCGCTGGTGACAGTGGAGACCCGTGGCGAGTTCACCAGTGGGATGACGGTGGTCGACTTCGATTCGCCGTTTCCCAACGCGATGGTGCCGGTCACCCTGGATGTCGCGGGCTTCTGGTCCTACGTCGAGCACGTCTATGCGATCGTCGCCGGGCAGCATGCCTGACCTCCTCCTCGACCGGCTGCAACCGATGCGAGCGGCCGGGTCCTACGATCCGGATGCCGTCTACGAACAGTTCGTCGAGTGGGCAGTCGGGCGCGGCCTGAGTCTCTACCCCGCGCAGGACGAAGCCCTCATCGAGATCGTCTCCGGCGCCAACCTGATCCTCAGCACCCCCACCGGCACCGGCAAGTCCCTCGTCGCGATCGGAGCACACTTCGCGGCCCTTGCGCAGGGGCAGCGCACGTTCTACACCGCCCCCATCAAGGCCCTGGTGTCAGAGAAGTTCTTCGCCCTCGTCGATATCTTCGGAGCGGAGAACGTGGGGATGGTCACGGGGGATTCGAGCGTCAACGCCGAGGCTCCGATCATCTGCTGCACCGCCGAGATCCTGGCGAATCTCGCCCTGCGGCAGGGCACGGATGCCCCGGTCGACCAGGTCGTGATGGACGAGTTCCACTTCTACTCCGATCCGGAACGCGGCTGGGCCTGGCAGGTGCCGCTCCTCACCCTGCCGGGGGTGCAGTTCATCCTGATGTCCGCGACGCTGGGGGATGTCGAGTGGCTGGCGTCAGACCTGTCGAAGCGCAACAGCCGCGAGACCGCAGTGGTCACCGGTGTCGACCGCCCGGTGCCCCTGCACTTCTCCTACGCCACCACGCCAGTTCACGAGACCGTCGAGGATCTGCTCGCCACCGGCCAGGCACCGGTCTATATCGTGCACTTCTCGCAGCTCGCCGCCCTCGAGAGGGCGCAGGCACTCACCAGCGTCAAGATCGCCACCCGTGAGCAGCGGGACGAGATCGCGGATGCGATCGGCGACTTCCGTTTCACCACCAACTTCGGGCGAACCCTCAGCCGCCTGATCCGCTCGGGGATCGGGGTGCATCACGCCGGGATGCTGCCGAAATACCGCCGGCTCGTGGAGCAGCTCGCGCAGCAGGGCCTGCTCAAGGTGATCTGCGGCACGGACACCCTCGGGGTGGGCATCAACGTGCCGATCCGCACCGTGCTGCTCACCGCGCTCACCAAGTTCGATGGCACGAAGATGCGCCAGTTGAGCGCGCGGGAGTTCCACCAGATCGCCGGTCGTGCCGGCCGTGCCGGCTTCGACACCGCCGGCACCGTGATCGTGCAGGCCCCGGACCATGAGACCGAGAACGCCAGACTCCTCGCGAAGGCGGGGGACGATCCGAAGAAGATCAAGAAGATCGTGCGCAAGCGCGCGCCGGACGGGTTCGTCTCCTGGGGGGAGCCCAGTTTCGCCCGGCTCGTCGCCGCCCAACCGGAGACCCTCACCTCGAGCATGCAGGTGAACCACGCGATGGTGCTCAACGTGATCGGCCGCGGCGGGCAGCCGTTCGACGAACTGCGCGAGCTGATCGAGAACAACCACGAACCGCGGCCGCGCCAGCGCGAGCTTGCCCGGCAGGCCCTCGCCATCTACCGCACGCTGCGCACGGCCGAGATCGTGCAGCAGAGCGCGTCGGGGGACATCAGCCTCACCGTCGACCTGCAGCAGAACTTCGCGCTCAACCAGCCGCTGTCGCCGTTCGCTCTCGCGGTGTTCGACCTGCTGCAGCCCGCCGAGGGGGCGGTGCAGACGTCACCCACCTACGCCCTCGACCTGATCTCGGTGCTCGAGGCGACCCTCGACGACCCGCACCCGGTGCTCTCCGCGCAACAGTTCATGGCCCGCGGCGAGGCCGTCGCGGCGATGAAGAGCGAAGGCATCGAATACGACCAGCGCATGGAGCTGCTCGAGCAGGTCACCTGGCCCAAACCGCTCGAGGAGCTTCTGGACGCAGCGTTCCAGACCTACCGCGCATCGCAGCCCTGGGTCGGCGACTTCGAGTTCAGCCCCAAGTCGGTGGTGCGGGACCTCTACGAACGCGCGATGACCTTCAACGATTACATCGGCTTCTACAAGCTCAACCGCTCCGAGGGGCTCGTGCTTCGCTACCTCTCTGACGCCTACAAGGCGGCACGGCAGACCATTCCTCCCGATGCGAAGACCGAAGAGCTTCTCGACCTTATCGAGTGGCTCGGCGAGCTGGTGCGCCAGGTCGACTCGAGCCTGCTCGACGAGTGGGAGCAGCTCATCAACCCGGCGGCCGCCATCGATGCCTCCGCCCCGGTGCTGCCGCCCGCCCCGAAGGGCGTGACCACGAACATCCGTGCCTTCCGCATCCTGGTGCGCAACGAGCTGTTCCGCCGGGTGCAGCTCGCGGCCCTCGAGGACTACGACCAGCTGGGGGAGCTGGATGCCGCGGCCGGCTTCGATGCCGACGCGTGGGGGGACGCCATGGACGCCTACTTCGACGCCCACGACCACCTCGGAACCGGCGGGGACGCCCGCAGCTCCGCCATGCTCATGGTGGAGCAGGAGTCGACAGGCTGGACGGTGCGCCAGATCTTCGACGATCCGGCCGGAGACCATGACTGGGGTATCTCGGCCACTGTCGACCTCGCGGAGTCCAATACCGCCGGCGTCGCCGTGGTGCGGGTGACCGCGGTCGGAATGCTCTGAGCCCCCATTCGGGCTAGTGAGGATCGACACCCATGACCACTATCCCCGCAGCCGGCCAACCGTACTGGCCGGGATCCTTCAACCTCGCGGATGCGGGCGGACTTCCCCTCCAGGGCGGCGGAGTCACCCGATCGGGGCGGGTATTCCGCTCGGCTCGCCCGGACTACTTGACGCCAGAGGGCTGGCGCGCGGCTCGGGCCGCCGGGGTGACCACCGTGGTCGATCTGCGCAATCCGGGGGAGAGCACGAGCGAGGGGGATGGGGCGGCCGCAGCAGCGGCCGGTGCTGCGCCGGTCCGTGCTGCGGCGGTGACGGAGGGTATCCGGTTCGTCTCCTGTCCGACTGAGGATCCGAGCGACCCGCAATTCCTTGAGCTCTGTGGTGCCTTGCTCGACCACCCCCTCTCCTATGCCGACAACATCCGGCTCTACCCGCGGAAGTTCGCCGAGGTGTTCCGAGCGATCGCCGACGCGGAGGGCGCCGTCCTCGTGCACTGTGCCGCGGGACGAGACCGCACCGGGATGGTGATGGCGATGCTGCTGAGCGTGGTGGGTGTGACACCGGAGGCCATCACGGACGACTATGTCGACGCGGCTATTCGCTTCAATGCCGGGCTCGGGGTAGAGCCGGGCCTCACCGAAGAGAAGGCCCATTCCGCAGCCGTGATGGAGGAGCGCATCGCGAGCCGCCGATCCGCTCTTCTCGCGTGGCTCGAGTCTCTCGACGTCGAGTCGTATCTCCGAGCCAGCGGCCTCACCTCCGGCGAGATCGACTCGCTCCAAGCGCGTCTGGTCTAGTCCAGAGCGTCGACCGCCGCGAGAATCACCGACACCTCGGTGCGTCGGGTATAGTCCACCTGCACGTCGGCGAACCGCACGATGCGTCCGGCATCGACGACGATGACGGTGGGGAAGGGGATGCCGGCGGTGGCATCCGCATTGCTGTCGGCGACGTCGAATCCGAGTTCGGTCTGGGCCAAGCGCACCTGCGGACTCGGTTCGGTGAGGATGCCGAGGGCCGTCGCGAGGAAGTTCGAGGGGTCCGAGAGCACGGTGAAATCGAGAGCGCCCTGAGCGATCGAGAGCTGCGAAGAGCTCGGCTTCTGGGGGCTGATGGCGACAAGGCCGATGCCACGCTCGAGCAGCCGGGGAAGCAACTCCCTCTGGTAATGGGCAAGAGAGAGGGTGCAGTACGGGCACCAGGCGCCGCGGTAGAACACGATGACCGCGGAATCGGATCCGAGGGCGTCATAGAGCCAGGCCCGCAATCCGTCCCGGTCGAGCAGGGGCGCGTTGGGAAGGTTCGCGCCGAGAGTAACCGAGACGACCGGCACTCCCTCGGAGCGCGAGCCGGCCCGTTCGGTCGCGAAGACCGCGGCCAGTCGATCGCCGATTCGTCGGTCGAAGCCGACAGTGAATTCATCCGCTTCCTGGCTGATGGTCGCCGGAGCCATGGTTCCTGCTTTCACTGATCGGGATGCCCCGAGCTTACGTTCTCCCGTGAGAGCAAACCCTTTGTGCGGGCACACCGAACCAGATGCAACCAGTTGTTCTCCAAGTCCATCGTCAGAAAAGGTTAAGATCATGCGCAGTTTCACCAAGGCCGCCATCGGAATCGCCACCGCGGGCCTCCTCGTCGCCGGCGTTGCCGGCGTCAGCTCCACCGCCAACGCCGCTCCCGAGATCAAGGCGAAGTCCTCCTCCGCCATCCCCGCCCCGGCTGCCGCCGTTCCGGCGCTCAAGGGCGGCGACACTGCCGTGCTGCTCGACGCCGGCTTTGCCTCGGCTCTCACCTCGCTCGGCCTCACCCCCGGTGTCACGGGCACCGGAACCCTCACCGATGGCTCGGTGCACTTCCCGATCACGGGCGGAAGCGTCGTCTACTGGTCGCCGAAGAGCAACTACCGCCCCTACGTTCAGGGCATCATCGAGCACGACGGATCCGGCCTCTCGCTCACCGCGGGATCCACCGTCGTCGGTCTCTCCAACTTCACGATCAACCCGGGCAACTCGCAGCTCTACGGCGATGTCGACGTCAACGGGACCGTTGCTGCCGTCCAGGCCCCGCTGTTCGACCTCCACGGTGGAACGTTGAAGCCGCTCCAGCTCGAGGGTGACAACGCCATCCTCACCGGCACGACGGTGCACATCTCCGACACCGCGGCCGGCCTGCTCGACAAGGTGTTCTCGACGGACGCCGTCAAGGGCGGCCTCCTCGTGGGCATCGCCACCATCACGGCGCAGATCAAGTAGCAGCACAGCGCGTCACTCGAAGGGCCCACCGCGATCGCGGTGGGCCCTTCGTCGTGCGAGCGACGGTCAGCGCGCACCGATCGCATAGAGCACGCCGCCCACCGTCCCCAGATAGAGAGTGCCGTCCGCGCCGAGCGCGGGATAGCTCGAGACCCCGGAATCGACGGCGAGGGCGAAGAGTCGGTGCCCGTTCGCGTCGTAGCCGTAGACGGTGCCGTTCATCGATCCCCAGTAGGTGTTGGCCCGCGCATCGACCACTATCGAGGTCCAGGCGTGTTCCTTCGCCGGCGCGACCGGGGCGATCGTGCGGATGACCCGACCGGTCGAGGAATCGACGGTGCGCACCCGTCCGGAGTTGTCGGCGAAGTAGGCCGTGCCATCGGGTCGAACCGTCGATGACGAGTAGGTGTAGTCGTGGATCAGCAGCTGCCAGGCTCGACTGCCGTCGCTGCGCACGCCGTATTCGTGATCGTTGTTGGTGCCGAGCACCACGATTCCCGACTCGCTCACCCCGCTGGAGACCTCGATGCGCTTCGCCGTCTCGAACCGCCAGCGGATGACTCCCGAACTGCCGGTGTCACGCACGGCGATGAGCTGCTTTTCGATGGCGGTATAGATGGTGCCATCCGGACCGACGGCGGGGCTCGCATAGTCGACACCGCCGAGGTCGAGGGACCACACCCTCCGGTGGCCGTGGGCGGTGATCTCGAGGGCCGAGAGGTGACCGGCGAGGTCGGCTACATAGACCCGGTTGTGACCGGCGATTGCGGGCGAGAGCACATCGGCCGCGAACTTCTCCGTCCAGATCAGCCGTCCGGACCGATCGAGGGCGAACAGGGTGGAGCGGGGCCCGGGCCAGAGGATCGTGCCGTCTCCGAGCACTGCCGGGCTGGTCGACAGGTCGCTTCCGTAACCGGAGCCGCCATCGAAGACCCAGCGATCCTCTCCGGTCGTGGGGTCGAGGGCGTGCAGCACCCCAGCGTTCGTGGCCGCGAGGATGCTGCCGTCGACGCCGATCACCGGCCCCGGCGTCACGGATCCGCCGAGGTCCCTCGACCAGCGGAGGTTCGCCGTCTGTGGCCCGGTCGCGGCTGTCGCGGAGGAGTGCCGGGCATCGAACTGCGCCGACGGCCAGGCGCTCGCGGGTGCAGGGAGCTGCCCGACGCCGCTCAGGCCACCGGCCGCACCGGTTGATCCGGCGCCTGTTCCCGGAGCTGTGCATCCCGTCAGCAGCACGCCCACGATGAGCGCACCGGCCGATAGACGCAGCGTCGCAGTGCTCAGTACACGGGTCATGCAGCGAACCTATGACGGGCTGCGCGTCGCGGAGCCGGATGCGTCTTACAGTTCGATGACGGATGTGCGCCGCGTAGAGTCGATCGCGTGACCACGAATGACCTCCGCACCGGCGAACGGCGGCGGCACCGGCACGGCGTCACCTTCTTCTCGAGTCGTCCGCTCTACGACGATCTCGCCGTCGCGATCAGGCGCTTCCCCGGGTCGGTCGACTCGGCAGGGAGACGGCCGTTCGTTCTCGTCCACGGCATCGGTGTCTCCTCCCGCTACTTCCATCCCCTGGCCGAGCAGCTGGCCAAGAGCAGCGAAGTCTTCCTCATCGATCTCGCCGGGTACGGTTCGGCTCCGGATCCGAAGCGCGATGTCTCCATCGCCCTGCATGCCAAGGTGCTCGGCACCTTCCTGCAGCAGGCCGGCATCGTGAATCCCGTGCTCGTCGGGCATTCGATGGGTACCCAGGTCGTCTCGCAGCTGGTGTTCGACTCTCCCGAGGTGACCGATCGTCTCGTGCTCATCGCGCCGACGGTCAACCCGCCCGACCGACGCTTCAGCACGGAGGTGATGGCGCTGCTGCGCGATATCCCCCGGGAGTCGCTTCGTTCCAACCTCATCGTCGTCACCGACTATCTGGTGCGGTGCGGCATCCCGTATTTCTTCGCCCAGTTCAAGCACCTGGTCGACGATCGCATGGAAGACCGTCTTCCGGTGATCGAGGCGCGAACACTCGTGCTTCGGGGGGACCGCGATCCGATTGTTCCGCGGTCCTGGGCCGAGCGGGTGGCCGAACTGCTGCCTCACGGCACCTACGCCGACGTCGCGGGCCCGCACGTCGTGATGCACTCCGACCCGGTGCGCATCGCGTCCCTCATCGTGAGGCACTCCGAATGAGGCGCCGTTCATGATCAGTGCCAGAGATGCGGGAGCCGCCGTGGCCGACCGGCTCTACCAGATGCGGGAACAGACGAGACACGTCGTCGGTCGCGTTCCGAGCCCGCGCTACGACCGCGGGACCCTCGCTCCCGTGCTGCTGCTCCCCGGAGTGTACGAGACCTGGCAGTTCCTGCGTCCGGTGGCTGACCGGCTCAACACCCTCGGGCATCCGATCCACACACTTCCCGCGCTCGGATACAACCGGTTCACGATCGTCGCCTCGGCGGAGCTGGCCCAGCGATACCTCGACGAGCGCAACCTCACCGGAGTTGTCATCGTCGCGCACAGCAAGGGCGGCCTCATCGCCAAGCACATGATGGTGACGGATGACCGCGCGGGCCGCATCGACAGCCTCGTCGCGATCAACTCGCCCTTCGGCGGCTCGACCCTGGCCAACTGGGCGCCGGTGCGTACCCTGCGCGCCTTCTCCCCTCGCGACGAGACCGTGATGACGCTGGCCGCGAACCTCGAGGCCAACGCACGCATCACCTCCATCTACAGCCGTCTCGATCCGCTGATCCCCGAGGGCAGCGAGCTCGCCGGTGCGACCAATATCCGCCTTCCGATGGTGGGCCACTTCCGTCCGCTCAGCTCGCCTGCACTGTTCACCGAAGTGGAGGCTGCCCTCTCGGCGCGGGGGTAGAAGAATGGCGGCAATGGAGAAGCACCAGAAACTCGTACTCGCCATCGCGGTTCTCGCCTCGTTCGTCGCCTTTCTCGACGGCTCGGTGATCAACGTCGCGCTTCCGGCCATCACGAGGGACCTCGGGGGTGGCATCACCACCCAGCAGTGGGTGGTCGATGCCTATCTCATCACGCTCGGATCGCTGATCCTCGTCGCCGGATCGCTGTCGGATGTCTATGGGCGCATCGTCGTGCTTCGCACCGGTCTCATCGGCTTCGGCGCTGCCTCGTTGCTCTGCGCGCTCGCCCCTGCCGCCGAGATCCTCATCATCGCGCGCGGCGTGCAGGGGGTCGCCGGTGCGCTGCTCGTGCCGAGTTCGCTCGCGATCATCCTCTCCAACTTCCGCGGCGCGGCCCAGGCCAAGGCGATCGGGCAGTGGACCGGCTTCACCAGCGCGGCCTTCATCCTCGGTCCGCTCCTCGGCGGGCTCTTCGTCGATCTGGCGAGCTGGCGGCTGGTCTTAGCGATCAATGTGCTGCCGATCGTGGTGACGCTGTACCTGCTCGCGGTGCTCAAGCAGAAAGACGAGCGACAGAAGGGTGTCGCCATCGACTATCCCGGCGCCGTGCTGGGTGTGCTCGGGGTCGGGCTGCCGGTGTTCGCCCTCATCGAGCAGGGCAACTACGGCTGGGGAAGTCCCCTCATCTTCCTCAGCATGGGCCTTGGCGTCGTCGCGTTCGTCGCCTTCCTGCGCCGAGAGCAGGTGGCAAAGCAGCCGATGGTGCCCCTCGCGCTGTTCCGCGTGCGCAATTTCGCCTGGGGTAACCTGACCACCACCTTCGTCTACGCGGCCATCTCGCTCGGAGGCTTCCTGCTCGCGGTGTTCCTTCAGCAGGTCGCCGGGTACCCGGCGACGCTCGCCGGGCTCTCGACCCTCCCGGTGACGATCATCAGCATCCTGCTCTCCGGCCGGATCGGTGGCCTCGCCGGCCGGTACGGTCCGCGAGCGTTCATGACCGTCGGCCCGATCATCACCGCGACCGGCTTCTTCCTCTTCACCTTCACCGGCGCGAAGGCCGACTACTGGACGCAGATCCTGCCCGGGGTCATCCTGTTCGGATTCGGGATGACGATCACCGTCGCCCCGCTCACCAGCGCGATCCTCGGGGCGATCGATCAGCGCCAGGCCGGGATCGGTTCCGCGATCAACAACGCCGTCTCGAGGGTTGCCGGCCTCGTTGCCATTGCCTTCGTGGCGCTCATCGTCGGGCCCCAATTCGGCGTCGCCGGCTTCCAGCGTGGAGTGCTGGTCACCGCGGTGCTGCTGCTGCTCGGCGGGGTGACCTCGTGGATCGGCATCCGCAACCCCGCAAAGGAGACGCCGCCGGTCGACAGCGCCGCCGACTGACCCCGCTCCCGCCTGAAATCGACCTCGTTCCTCGGTCGGCCCGGGAACGGCGCGGAGTCGTGCCCGGGGCGATCGGCGAGTGCCGCGGCGCGCAAATGGTCAGGCGAGCAGCCGGGATCCGCTGAACGAGAGCAGCACCACGTTCACGAGGGCGGCGGCGATGATCAACTGGAACAGCAGCCGGGTCGGCGGCCGGCGCAGCACGACGGCGATCGAACCGGCGAGCAGAAGGGTGAGTGCCAGCCCGACCCACTGGAGCAGGGTCTTGTCGCCCGACGGTCCGAAGAAGGCGACAATTCCCCCGGCGGCGAGGGTTCCGCAGATCACGATCCCGGATGCCGCGCGGCCGATGCGATGCGGTAGCCCGGCCACGCCCGTGCGCGCGTCGTCATCGAGATCGGGCAACACGTTGGCGAAGTGTGCGGCGACGCCGAGGAGTGAACCGAGGGCGATCGCCCAACCCGCGGCGACGGCGGGCACGGGGCGCGACAGCGTGGCGATCATCGGCAGCAATCCGAAACTCACGATGTAGGGGACCACCGAGGCGGGAGTCTTCTTGAGACCGAGGTTGTACGTCCAGGCGGAGATGATGAAGGCTGTGTGGGCGAGTGTGGCCGGCCCACCGAGCGGGAGCGTGAGCAGGATCGCCGCCGCCACCGTGATGAATGACGCCGCGCGCACGGTGCCAACGCCCACCAGCCCGGCGGCGACCGGCTTATCGGTGCGTCCGACCGCGCGATCCCGCCCCGCATCGATCCAGTCGTTGGAGAGTCCCACCGAGAGCTGTCCGAGCAGGACTGCCACACCGAGAATGGCCACGTGCAGGGGATCGAGGCCGACAGCGATGCCGAGCACTGCCGTAACGGCGCTGACCGCGAGGCTCGGACCCGGGTGGCTCGAGAGGGCCAGCGCGGCGGCAGTTCGGGGCATCCGTTCATGCTACTTGCGCCGGGATGTGCCGCTCGCACTATCGTGGGGAACATGCCAGAGTCACCGCGTCTCGACTCCACGCGGGCCGACACGGTCACCGGGCTCCTCGCACAGATCGCCGACGTGGGGCGTGACCGCCAGCGCGGCGGGTACTCGCGCCCGGTGTTCTCGCCGGCGGAGCGCGATCTCACGGGCTGGTTCACCGAGCAGGCCTCCCGACGCGGTCTCGACGTGCACACCGACCTCAACGGCATCATCTGGGCGTCGATGGGCGACCTCTCGGCGGGAGACTCCGTCGTCACCGGCAGCCACCTCGACTCTGTGCCCGGGGGAGGGGCCTTCGACGGTCCGCTCGGCATCTGTTCGGCGCTCGTCGCGATCGACCGCCTGCGCGAGCGTGGCGTCGCCCCGCGGCGTCCACTCGCGATCGCGGTGTTCCCCGAGGAGGAGGGTTCCCGCTTCGGTGTGGCATGTCTCGGATCGCGCCTGCTCACCGGGGCGATCGACGCCGACCGGGCACGGTCGCTGCGGGATGAAGGCGGCGCGACCTTTGCCGAGGTCGCGGCGGCGGGGGGACTGGATCCCCGATTCCTCGGACAGGACGACGGCACCCTCGCGACCATGGGGACCTTCCTCGAGCTGCACGTCGAGCAGGGCCGGGGGCTGATCGATCTGGGCCGGCCCGTGGGAATCGCGCGCTCGATCCTCGGTCACGGGCGCTGGCGCATCACCGTCGGTGGGCAGGGCAATCACGCGGGGAGCACCCTGATGGCGGACCGGCGGGATCCGATGCTCGCCGCGGCACAGATCGTCGTTGCCGTTCGCCAGGCGGCTCTCGCGCATCCGGGTGCCCGGGCGACCGTCGGGCGGCTGACCCCGGTGCCCGGTGGCACCAACGTGATCGCATCCAGCGTCGACCTGTGGCTGGATGTGCGGCATCCGCACGACCACATAACGGCGGCGGTGGTGCAGCGCATCACGAGCGAGGCAGAGCGCCTGGCCGCCGAAGAGGGCTGCTCGGTGCGGGTCGTCGAGGAATCGCTGAGCGGAACCGTGGAGTTCCCGATCGGGCTCCGGGACCGGATCGCGGGCACCCTTCCCGACAGCCCGCTCCTCGACACCGGGGCGGGCCACGATGCCGGCGTTCTCGGCGCGCGGGTCGAATCGGCGATGCTCTTCGTGCGCAATCCGACCGGAGTGTCCCACTCGCCGGAGGAACACGTGGAGGCGGACGACGCGGAAGCGGGGTCGATCGCGCTCGCCGACGCGTTGGAGGCGCTGCTCACCCGAGACTGAGAGGCCGGCCGCCCCCAGTGCTACGGCAGCAGCAACAGCTTGCCGATGTGGCCGGAGGATTCCATCCGCTCGTGCGCCTTCCCGGCATCCGCGAGGGCGAACCTGCTGTCGATCACGGGGACGATCTGGCCGTTCTCCACGAGAGGCCAGACGTTCTCCCGCACGCTCGCCATGATCTCGTCCTTCTCCTCCGGTCGGCGGGCCCGCAGTGTCGATCCGTGGATCGACAGCCAGCGTCGCATCATGAGCCCGAAGTCCAGGTCGCCGCTCTCCCCGCTGAGGTTCGCGATGTTGACCAGACGGCCGTGCGGGGCGAGCGAGCGGAGGTTGCGGTCGAGGTAGCCGCCGCCGATCGAGTCGAGGATCACATCGACGCCCGCACCCTCGGTGGCCGCCGAAATCTCCTCCGCGAAGTCCGTCTCTCGGTAATCGATGAGGATGTCCGCACCGAGCCGTTCGCAGGCCGCGAGCTTGGCCGGGGTTCCGGCGGTCACGGCGACGAGGCAGCCGAATGCGCGGGCGAGCTGGATGGCGATCGTGCCGATGCCGCTCGACCCCCCGTGCACGAGGAGAGTCTCTCCCGATCGCAGCCCCGCGGTGAGGAACACGTTCGACCACACCGTCGCGATCGCCTCGGGGAGCCCCGCGGCATCCACGAGATCGAGGGATTCCGGCACGGGCAGGAGTTGGCCGGCCGCGGCCACGGCGAGGGAGGCGTAGCCACCGCCGGGAAGCAGGGCGCACACCCGGTCACCCACCGCCCAGTCGCTGACGCCGTGCCCCAGTGACCTGATGATCCCCGAGACCTCCATGCCGGGCAGCGGGGAGGCACCCGCGGGCGGCGGATAGTTGCCCTCGCGTTGGCCGATATCGGCCCGGTTGACGCCGGCGGCGGCGACCTCGATCACGACCTCTCCCGTGCCGGCAACGACATCGGGGAGTCGGGTGTGGACCAGGGAGTCGACACCCCCGGGACTGGGGACAGTGATGGCATGCATTCCTGAACGCTACGCCCAGCCGCTGCAACTAGGTTGGAAGTCATGCCACTCGCCCCGGACGCCGCCGCTCTCGCCGCGTTGCTTCCGGGCACCTGGCGCATCGGTGCCACCAACTTTCCCATGTGGCTCCGCGGTGATCGTCTCCGGCCGCACTTCCGCTACGACCTGAAGACCGCCGATCCGCTCGTGCTGGATGACGTGGTCGGGTATACGACAGCGGATGGCGTGGAGAAGACCATCGTGGGCGTCGACCGGATGCGCTACGACGGTTTCGTCTGGCGCGGGGCGGGGCTGCTTCGTTTTGTGACCAGCCGGTGGGCGGTCGCGGGAGTGACTGAGGACTCGAACATCCTGGTGATCCGTTTCGCGAAGTCGCTGCTGAGCCCCGCGGGAGTCGACGTCGTCGTGCGCGAAGGCTCGGACTCCCTCGCCTTCCGCACCCAGGTCGCCGGACTCTCGGAGTCTCTCGGGCTCACCCACGAGGAGTTCGCGAGCCTCACCTGGCTCGAACTCGCCGACTGATCCGGTGGCTTGCGGCCTCAGTCCTCGGTATACCCGAGCGCGCTGAGCACTGCCCGCGGGCGTTCGACCGCACCGAAATGGCCGCAGTCCGGGATGACCGTTCGCACGCTCGACGGCAGGAGCCGCCCGAGATGGTCGAGGTCTTCCTGGGTGACGAACACGTCACGGTCGCCCTTGGTCGCGCGCACCGGGCATTCGATCCGCGACCAGCGCGCATCCGCGTCGTATCCCTTCGTCACGGCGGCAGCTGTCGCGAATGATCGCGGACGGATCTCTACGGCAAGAGCGTGCCCCTGCGATCGCGGGACCGCCTGCCAGTGCCGGAAGAGCGGAAAGGTGGCCGGGCGCAGCAGCCCGATCGCGCCGATGCCCCGCACCAGCGCCGGCCCCGCCCGGCCGAGAAGGTCGAGAAACTGCATGACGCGCCACAGCATCGTGAATCCCGGAAGCTCGCCGAAGCGCCGCACCGGATGCTCGACGGAGTGGATGATCGAGAAGGTCGTGCCAGAGACCATCCCCACCGAGAGCACGGCCTGTGGCCAGATCGAAGCCATGTGGAGGGCGATGAATCCGCCGAGGGAGTGGCCGACGATGTCCCATTCGGTGTAACCGAGTTCTTCGGCCATGTCCTTGACGAGCGAGCAGATCGCGAACACCGGGTCGTCGACGGAGTCCTCCGCGAGGGAGGCGTCGCCCCAGCCCGGCAGGTCGAAGATCACGATGTCACCGAGATCGATCCGATCAGCGACCGCCGCCTGCAGCAGCGGGGTCCAGGTGGTCCACGATCCGGCGGCTCCGTGGAGGAACAGGGTCGCGCGTGTCGAGGTGCGGCGGGACGGATGTCGCGCGACGCAGGTTCCGAGCGGGCTCGAGACCGTGGTGGTGGCAAGCCCGAGCGCATCGGGATCGGAGAGGAGTTCGAATGGTGCGTAGTTTTCGAGAGTGACGATGCTCATGCGACCTCCCCGATGATGACCTCGCGCACCCGGCGCAGGTCTTCGAGCAGTGACCCGACCAGGATCCAGTTGTCCGGATCCGGCAGGGCGATCGTCAACGGTGCGGTGAGCGCCGGGAGTTCGGCGGTGATCGGTGTCGGCTCCGTGCTCGGAGTGTCCCGCGCGAGAAGGCGGAGGTCGTGCGCTGCCCGGTCGAGCTCGAGCGCGATCGAGCCCACGAAGCGATCATCGGCCAGGCCCGTGTCGTAGTTGTCGTGAAGGGCTCTGGCCATGCCCGTCACGCGGGTCACGAGGATTCCCAGGGTGTCGAGAAGGTCACGATCGCGCTCCAGGGCCTCGCGGTACCGCGCCCGTCGCGGATTGAGCATCAGGGATTCGTCCGCGCGCACCAGAGCATCCGTCGCCGAATTGCGCAGTGCCGGCAGCTGGCGTGCCGCGGCCAGCATCGCGGCGAGCTCCTGCGCGTTCTGCGGAGTCCGCAGGGCCGTCGCAAAGGAAGAGAGGGTGTCCGCGACTCGCTCGGCCAGTCGCACCACCGCTCCGTGCGCGGGGGTGAGAAGCACCGGCGGCACGATGATCGCATTCACAGCCAACCCGACGATCGCGCCGATCACGGTCTCGATCACCCGATTGACCGCGTATCCGGGCGTGTTGGTACCGATGGCGATAACGAGCATCGCACTGATCGGGATCTGGTTCGCCGAGCCCGGCGAGAGTCGAAGTGCCCAGGCGACCAAGAGCGAGACGACGATGATGCCGAGAACGATCCAGCTCGAATGCCCGAAGAGGCTTCCAGCGGCGTAGGCGAGGACGACCCCGAAGATCACTCCGACACTGCGTTCGATGCCCTTGGCGAGGGACTGGTTCACACTCGGCTGAACGACGAGGAGCGCCGCGATCGCCGCAAAGATCGGAAGCGGTTGTCCCAGCGTCACCGTGCAGATGAGCCAGGCGATGATCGCGGCGACGGAGGTCTTGAGCACCTGGAGCAGGGGACTGCGTGACGAGGCGCGCAGCGAGGCCATCAGTCGCATCCCCCCAGAGTATCCGGAGGCGGGGTCTCACCAGTTCGATCATCGGCGTCAGACCCTGGCACACCGCGATCGCGAGGAGGGGTCTGTCTACTCGGTGGGGAGCTGCGGGCCGCTGAGATCGTCGGTGGTCGGCGGATCGACAGTGGGGGACACGACGGTGACAGACGAATCCGAAGAGCCCGGCTGGGGGGCGCCGGTTCCGGAGACGGTGTCAGCCGAAGCGACTGTAGATCCGCCGAGCGCGACACTCACGAGCAGAGCGCTCGCGAGGATGCCGGCCGCTGAAACTCCGCTTGCTGCCGCGGTCACTCCGGTCAGCCGTCCTGTGAGGCGCGAGCGCCTCACAAAAACGGCGATGGCCACGAGGGCGACTGTCGCAAAAGAGACAGTGAGCACTAGTGGCAGGGTAATCGCATCGATCGCCGCGGGCGCGGCAGCAAGCGCAGCATTCATGTGCTGGCTGTTCCTTTCGGGTAAGGAACGGTTCATGTCGGGTACATGAACTGTGTATCGGTCTGTCCGTCTTTAGGGGGACATCGGATCGATAGAGTGACCGTATCAGCCCCTCATTCGCGGGGCAAGCCGGTATGTGCCCCAATTTGGGGGCATGACCCACAATCTCATCGGGAATGCCCGGAATCACGGGGTTTTCGCCCCGAACTTTCGACCCTGCCCGGCCATGTCCTCCGCCATCCGGCGGCTGCGCGGGGACGCGAGCAAGATGAGAGCCTTCTCATCCGATTCTCGTGGGGGTCTCATCCCTTCGATCGACACTTATTACGTCGTGCGGGTAGCCTCGCAGGCGCGCCGAACACTCAGCCCCCACGGACAAACGCACGAGCGAAAGGACCCCGGAATGAACATCTCGCGAAAGATCGTGCTCACCGGTGCCGTCACGCTCGGGGTGTTCGCTCTCGGTTCGGCCGGGGCCGCCGCAGTCGCGCAGAGCCTCACCATCGAGGACCGCACCGGTATGGTGCAGGGCATCGCCCCGGTGACGACAGGGACAACGAGCCCGTCTCCGACCGCATCCCCGGCGAATGACAAGTCGGACGGTCCGACCGGCACGACCACGGTCGCTCCGGCGCCGCCGATCAATGTCGACGGCGGCGGGGCCGGTCACAGCGGTACCGGCGAGGGTGCGAAACACGATCTCGGTGACGATGGCGCGGGCGACGGACACGTTCGCGGCGACGGTGACAGCGACACGAACAGCGACGGCGATTCCGGCCACGGCACGGGTGTGTCGGGCGGCACAGGCGGGTTGGGCGATTCAGGTTCGGGAACCAGCGGATCGGGCTCCACTTCGGGTAGTGGCAGCTCCGGCAAGAGCGGTTCCTCGGGCGGTGGTGGCAACGGTGGCGGTTCGGGCGACACCGGCGCGCACCACTAGCACTACGGTCGGCCCGGCCAGGTGCGCGGGATGCCCTACCTCAACCGGTAGCCCATCCCGCGCACCGTTTCTATGTGCTCCGGCCCGAATTTGGCGCGGAGGTAGCGCACGTACACGTCCACGACATTCGAGCCGGGGTCGAAGTCGAACCCCCACACGCGGCTGAGCAACTGTTCCCGGCTGAGAACCTGGTCGGGATGCCGCAGGAACTCCTCGGCGAGACCGAATTCGCGCGCGGACAGGTCGACGGTTCGCGAGCCGATCGTTGCGCGTCGGGTGCGGGTGTCGAGGCTGAGGTCACCGTGCGAGAGCACCGATCGATCGGCTGGCACGGCATCCTGGGCACGGAGGCGGATCCGCGCGAGCAATTCGTCGAACCGGAACGGCTTCGACATGTAGTCGTTCGCCCCGCTCTCGAGTGCCGCGACCGTGTCGGCACCGGAATCGCGAGCGGTGAGGATGATGACGGGAATGGTGGAGCCGGACGACCGGAGACGACGCAATACCTCGAATCCGTCGAGGCCGGGCAGCCCGATGTCGAGGACGAGGAGGTCGAATGACCCGGACGAGGCGAAGTCGAGAGCGTCGCCGCCGTTCGTCACCACGTGCGAGGTGTAGCCCGCTGCCCTCAGGCCCTTCTCGATGAACGAGGAGATGCGCTCCTCGTCTTCGGCGATCAGAATCCCACTCATTCCTGCTCCTCCGAGGTGTCGCCGGGGAGCGCGGGTCCGAGCGGCAACTCGAGGGTGAAGGTGGATCCGATCGCCGGGGCGCTCTCCAGGCGGACCACCCCGTTGTGCGCGTGGAGGATCGTCGTGACGATGGCGAGCCCCAGGCCTGCGCCGCTCTCGCCTCGGCCCTCTCCCTCGCGGCGGAATCGCTCGAAGATGCGCTCGTGGGCCTCCGGAGCGATACCGGGTCCGAAATCGGTCACCCAGAGTTCCAGGAACTCCTCGCCGAGGTCTTCGACGACCCTGCTGCCGATCTCGATGGGAAGTCCGGGCGTGCCATGGCGGTTCGCGTTGGAGGCGAGCTGAACCCACGCCTGGGTGATCCGAGCGGGATCGAGCTCGGCGACCGCATCCGCAGTCTCCATGAGTCTCCAGTCCCTCCCCGGGATCGCCGACAGTTTGCGGTACACCGTCTCGGTGAGGCTTCGTACGTCGGTGGGCTCGATCGTAACGCCGGACAGACGCTGAACGGAGGCCAGAAGTGAGATATCGGCGACGAGAAGGTTCATGCGATCCAACTCGTCGATCACGAGGGTACGGATCTCTGCCACCTGCGACGCGTCACCGGCATCCAGTAGCTCCAGTTGCCCGCGCACGATCGTGATCGGTGTCTTGAGCTCGTGTCCCACGTCGTCCAGCAGCTGCCGCTGGCCCTCGAGCGAGGTCTGAAGGCGGTCGAGCATCTCGTTGACGGTCAGGGTGAGCACAGAGACGTCGTCCCCGCCGGCCACCGGGATGCGTTCGACCAGGTCGGACCCGGTGATGCGTCGCGCCGTGTCGCGCAGGATGCGCAGCGGTCTCAGAAGGCGCCCGGCCACGAACCATCCGACGAGACCGACCGCCACCAGCGCACCGGCCGCCACCAGAAGGAAGGTCTGGAAGCCGACGGCGATCGGCAGGAGTTCCGCGTCGATGCTGTACGCGGCGACGTAGACGCCGGTGGCGCTGTCACCGCTCGCCCGCACCGGGACTGCCAGGTAACGGAGGGCTCCGCGAGAGCTCACGTCTGTGCCGAGAACCACAGCCCCCGGCCCAGTCTCACGGTTGATCCGCGCAATGAATGCCGTCTCGTTCTCCAGGGACACCCCGACCTGGCTGCCGGGCACGACCGCCGGCTTGCCGTCGATGATCCCGAGAATGCCCTCGTTGGTATCGGGAGTGATCTGTTGGATGGCGGCGGTCAGCAGCTCACGGATGCTCGGGTACTGCTTGTCGGCGGCGATCGAGCGGAGTCGGCTCGCCGTGTCCTCGAGTCGCGCATCGACCTGGGTGAGCACACGCTGTCGTTGAACCAGAAAGGCCGTGCCCCCGGCCACCGTCATTCCGGCGGCGGCCACCACGAGCATCGCGGCGAGGATGCGCACGCGCACCGACACAGTGATGGTGCGGCGGCGGGTCATCCCCTCATTATCGAGGAGAGCTTACCCAGCTACTTCCAAGATGAGAGAGGTCTCACGCGCGTACCGTGACGGTCATGACTTCGACTATCGCGTCCGCATCCGGAACTTTCGCCATCGGCGGTGACCTCACGGTCAACCGACTCGGATACGGAGTGATGCAGTTACCCGGGGCAGGCGTGTGGGGAGAGTCGCGCGATCCGCAGAACGCGGTGAAGGTCTTGCGCCGAGCCGTAGAACTCGGGGTGACGCTGATCGACACCGCGGACGCCTACGGGCCAGAGGTCGCCGACCTGCTGATCAAAGAGGCGCTGCATCCCTATGCCGATGACCTGGTGATCGCCACCAAGGTCGGCTTCACCCGCCAGGGCCCGAACCAGTGGATTCCGGTTGGGCGGCCGGAATACCTGCGCCAGCAGGTGGAGCTGAGCCTTCGCCACCTCGGCCTCGAGCGCATCGATCTGCTGCAGCTGCACCGGATCGACCCCACAGTCGCGCTCGAGGACCAATTGGGGGAGCTCGTGGCACTCCAGGCCGAGGGCAAGATCCGGCATCTGGGACTATCGGAGGTCAGTGTCGACGAGCTGGTGGCCGCGCAGAAGCTCGCCACCATCGTCTCGGTCCAGAACCTCTTCAACCTCGCCCACCGTGATGCCGAGCCGCTGCTCGAAACCGCGACGGCCAACGACATCGCCTTCATCCCGTGGTTCCCGCTGGCCACCGGCAAGCTCGCGCAGCCGGGCGGGCCGCTCGATGCACTCGCCAAGAAGCACGACGCGTCCCCCTCGCAGCTCGCTCTCGCCTGGCTGCTCAAGCGCTCTCCGGTGCTTCTGCCGATCCCCGGCACGTCGAGCCTCGATCATCTCGCGGACAATGTGGCAGCCGCCGCGCTCGAATTGACCGATGATGAGTTCACGGAGCTGACCGAAGCGGTCTGACCTCCGCCTCGCCTTCACCCGCCCGACCACCACACAGGAGAGCAATGCCCGAGACCAGCGCAGTCCAGACCATCGACATCCCCGGGCTCACCGGGGCGAGCGCCGGGCTCACCGGGGAGTTCGTGCGCCCCGCGGGAGAAGGACCGTGGCCGGGAGTCGTGCTCGTGCATGAGGCCTTCGGCATCAATGACGTGATGCGGCGGCAGGCCGAGCGCTTCGCCCGGGCCGGCTACATCGCATTAATGCCTGACCTCTTCACCGAGGGCGGGGCTCGCAAGTGCCTGAATCAGACCTTTCGTGAGCTGAGCGCCGGCACCGGTCGCTCCTTCGCCGACATCGAGTCGGCCAGGCAGTTGCTCATCGCGCGCGAGGAGTGCACGGGCGAGGTCGGCATCATCGGATTCTGTATGGGCGGCGGCTTCGCGCTCGCCGCGGCGAGTCTCGGCTTCGGTGCCGCGTCTGCCAACTACGGCCGACTGCCCAAGCCACTCGACGAGTCGCTCGTGGGCGCCTGCCCGATCATCGGCAGCTACGGCGGTAAGGACAATTCGCTGAAGGGTGCCGCGCAGAAGCTCGACGAATCGCTCACCCGGCTCGGGATCGACCACGACGTGAAGGAGTACCCCGAAGCGGGGCACTCGTTCCTCAACGACGAGGAGAGCGGGCCGCCCGCGCTGCGGTTCATCATGAAGCGCATCCTCGGAGCGGGTCCGAACCCGGAGGCCGCCGCTGATGCGTGGACGCGAATCGACGCGTTCTTCGGCGAGCATCTCGCGAAGAAGAGCTAGGCCCGGGCCGCACCGCTCTGTGTTGCCGCACCGCTCGCTGCGGCGATGGCATCGGCCGCACGCACCAGGGCGAGGTGGGAGAGCGCCTGCGGGGTGTTTCCCACCTGGCGCGCCCCCGCCACGTCGTACTCCTCGCTGAGCAGCCCGAGATCGTTGCAGAAGCTCACCAGGCGATCCATCAGGGTGCGCGCATCAGCGACCCGGCCGCTGCGGGCGTACTGCTCGACCAGCCAGAACGAACAGGCGAGGAACGGATGCTCGCCAGCGGGCAGTCCGTCGACACCGGATTCCGTGCGATACCGCATCAGCAGGCCGTCGTGAAGCAGTTCCTCCTCGATTGCGGCCACCGTGCCGAGCATCCGCGGGTCGTCGGCGGCAACGTAGCCGACCTGGGACAGCAGAAGCAGCGAGGCGTCCACCCCGGTGCTGCCGTAGTGCTGGGTGTAGGTGTTGCGGGATGTATCGAATCCGCGCGATTCGATCTCGGCGCGGACCTCGTCGCGCAGTCGAATCCACCGCTCGACCGGGCCATCGAGACCGAATTCGGTGACCGCCCGGATGGCACAGTCGAATGCCGCCCAGATCATGGCACGCGAGGAGACGAAGTCGCGTTGCGGGCCTCGGATCTCCCAGATGCCGTTGTCGGGTCGCCGCCAGTTCTGCTCCACGTAGGTCATGAGGGCCCTCTGCAGTGGCCAGCTGAACTGGTCCTCGGCCAAACCGAGTTCTCGGGCCGATTGCAGCGCGATCATGACCTCGCCGAAGACGTCGCCCTGGTATTGCCTCCAGGCATCGTTGCCGGCCCGCACCGGGGAGGAGCCGTCGTAGCCGGGAAGGCTGTCGACCTCCCACTCGGTGAGCCGACGCTCTCCGGCGAGCCCGTACATGATCTGCACGTCTCCCGGGTCGCCGGCGACGGCCCGGAGCAGCCAGCCGCGCCAGGATTTCGCCTCCTCGTGGAATCCGTGACCGAGAAGCACGTTGAGGGTGAGGGATGCGTCGCGCAGCCAGACGTAGCGGTAGTCCCAGTTGCGGCTGCCGCCGAAGGACTCCGGCAGGCTCGTCGTCGCCGCCGCCACGATCCCGCCGGTGTCCTCGTGGGTGAGAGCACGCAGAACCAGCAACGAGCGATGGACCTCGTCGTGGTAGACCGGGGAGGCGATGCAGTGGGATGCCCAGTCCTTCCACCAGAGGCTCGTGTCGGCCAGGCGGTCGTCGACGACGACCCGAGCGGGAGGCTCACGATGCGAGGGGTACCAGGTCATCGCGGCATCCACGGTCTCGCCGGCGGAGACGGTGAACTCCGCGACGTGAGTGTGGTCGGATGCCCTCAGCTCCGGCCCACGCATGATCACGGCGTCCGGACCAGCCACCGCCACGAGTGCGTGGCCGTGCTCGTCTGGTGCCTGCCGCACCCAGGGCAAGGCATCGGAGTAGTTGAACCGGAAGCGCAGGTCCATCATCATCGGCACGCTGCCCCGGATTCCCGTGACGCGACGGATCACATCGGCTCGCCGGTCACCGTGCGGCATGAAGTCGGTGACCTCCACCTCGCCAGTCTCCGTCACCCATCGGGTCACCAGAATGAAGGTGTCCTCCAGATAGCGACGCGAAGTCGCCAGCACCTGACCCGCGGGGGCGAGGAGCCATCGACCGTTGTCCTTGTTCCCGAGCAGGGCCCCGAAGGTGGAGGGGGAGTCGAAGCGGGGGAAACAGAGCCAGTCGATGCTCCCGTCGCGTCCGACCATTCCGGCGGTGTGGCAGTCGCCGATCAGGGCGTAGTCCTCGATGCGCAGAGCCATTCCCTCAGTCTCGCAGAGGTAGCCTGTGGTCATGGCTGACCACATCGGAACTCTCGTCATATTCGGAGCGGGTGGGGACCTCACCAAGAGGCTGCTGCTTCCCGGCCTCGGCCAGCTGCTCGGCAGCTCGCGCGGCTACGACCTGCACCTGATCGGCGTGGGATTCGATCCGATGACGGACGCCGAGTGGCGAGCGCGGGTCGTCGATTCCTTCGCCGCCGGGGGATCCGCGAGCGCCCGTTCGTCCGCGGTGGCCAAGAATTCGGTGTACCTGCAGGCCGACGTGACGAAGCCGGCGGATCTCGAGCGCATTCTGGCTGCGGCAACCGGCACGCCCGCCCTCTATTTCGCGCTGCCTCCACACGTGACGATCCTCTCGATCGCCGCCCTCGAGAAGGTCGGGCTGCCGAAGGGCACGGTGCTCGGGCTGGAGAAGCCCTTCGGCACCGACCTGCGCAGCGCCCAGGCGCTCAACCGGCAACTGGTGAAGCTCCTGCCGGAGAAGCACATCCATCGGGTGGATCACTTCCTCGGAAAGTCGACGGTGCTCAACCTCCTGGGCCTCCGCTTCGCCAACCGCATATTCGAACAGGTCTGGAGCGCGGAGCACATCGAGAGGGTCGACATCGTCTTCGACGAGACACTCGCCCTCGAAGGCAGAGCCGGGTACTACGACAAGGCCGGCGCCCTCGTCGACATGATCCAGAGCCATCTGCTGCTCGTGATGGCGCTCGCCGCGATGGAGCCGCCGTCGAGTCTCGACGCCGACGACCTCCGCGGATCGATGGCACAGGTGTTGCGTGCCACCCACGCTTGGAAGAGCAATCCTGTCGCGGCCGGGCGCCGAGCCCGCTACACGGGAGGCACCATCGACGGCCGCAAGCTCCCCGCCTACGTGAAGGAGTCCGGCGTGCATCCGGAACTCGACACCGAGACCCTCGCGGAGGTCACCGTGGGGATCGAAAACTGGCGTTGGGCTGGAGTGCCGTTCCGACTGCGGTCGGGCAAGGCCATCGCTGACAAACGCCAGCAGATCGTGGTGACCTTCAAGGACGTGCCGCATCGCCCCTACGGCTTCACCGGCAACCCAGGGCCCGCGCGGCTCACCATCTCGCTGAGCCCGGACAGCATCGAGCTCGACCTGAACATCAATGGCGAAGACGACCCGTTCACCCTCGACCGCGTGAGCCTCGATGTGGAGTTCGCGAAGGGGGAGCTCGGTCCCTACGGCGAGGTACTCCACGGCATCCTGTCCGACGATGCCACCCTGTCGGTGCGAGCGGACGCCGTCGAGGAATGTTGGCGCATCGTCGGGCCGATCCTCTCGGCCTGGCGCAAGGGCGAAGTGCCGATCGACAGCTACCGGGCCGGTTCTGCCGGGCCGACCGCGTGGAAGTAGCTCACAAGCCGCGCTACGGCTCGGTGCGGTGGGACGGATGCCCCACCACGAGCCTCAGGCCCGCATCGAACTCGTCGAGCCGGCGGAAGTCGCCGTACTGCCGATCCCAGGCACCACTGGCCAGGTCCGCCGAGAGCCGACCGGTGAAGCGGGCGACGACCTCGTCTGACACGAAGCTCCACGCCGACATGGCCCGGCGGACATCCGCTTCGAGCAGCCGCTCGGGGCGGGCGAAGAAGGCCTGGCCGAATCCATCGACGCAGTCTGCCGGAACCGGCACCGGAATCACGTCGACCGGTGCGCCGCTGTCCCCGCCCAGTTCGAACTTCAGGGTGGCGATCGCGGGCATCCGGTGGCTCTCCACCTCAAAGACCTCTGGCGCGTAGTCCATAAGCCACCAGTGTTGCGGCGGCACGGGATCGAAGGTCATGATCACGACGGGCCCCCGGGTCACGCGGCGCATCTCGGCAAGACCCGTCGCACGCGCCGGCCACTGGTGCACGGTTACCGTCGCCATGCTGGCATCGAAGCTTCTGTCGGGGAAGGGCAGGTCGTCAGAGGTGGCGTCGATCGCTAGGGTGAGCCACTCCGGTCGCTGGGCGCGCATCGAGGCCGAGGGTTCGACGGCGGTGACCTCCCGGTCGACGGGTTCATAGGATCCGGCGCCCGCTCCGACATTGAGCACGGTGCGTGCGTCTCCGAGGGCATCGAGAATGCGAGCCGCGATCCGCGGGTCGGGTTGCCGGATGAGCGCGTAGCCCGGCCCGATTCTCGAGTAGTCGGCGTCGCCGGCCGATCCGTCCGCCAGCCGTTGGGTCATATTTCAGGTCTACCAGCAGATCGGCGACACTCGCAGGTCGTTGTCAGAAAATCCCAGTGTCTGCGAGGCGCTCGGCCAGCCCCGCCCCGTCGGGAGCGTAGACCCAGGGCGCCGACTCGTTGGAATGGGCCTCGGACTTGCTTCTGCCGCCGGCGAGAACAGCCTCACTGTTCGAGAGCTGGCGGATCGCCACAGCCTCGACGCTGTGCGGATGACTGTCGGCGAACTGGCTGTAAATCTCTTCGTCGTGCTGCCCGTCGTCACCGACGAGCAGCCAGCGCACGTCGGGGAACTCCCGGGAGAGTCTTTTGAGGGTGTCGACCTTGTGGTCGCGTCCGCTGCGGAACCAGCGATCGTGAGTCGGCCCCCAGTCGGTGAGCAACAGGGGTCCGGTCGGGTAGAGATTCCGCGAGAGGAAACGGGTGAGGGTCGGTGCCACATTCCAGGCTCCGGTGGAGAGATAGAAGACCGGGATTCCCGGATGCGACCGCGTCAGCCGCTCGTAGAGCACGGCCATGCCTGGCACCGGTCGCCGTGCGTGCTCGTCGAGCACGAAGGTGTTCCAGGCGGCGAGGAACGGACGGGGCAGAGCGGTCACCATCACCGTGTCATCCACGTCGGAGATGATTCCTGCGGTCACCGCGGGGTCGACGATGAATACCGAGGCCTCCACCGTATCGGTCTCGTTGGTGCCGAGGGTTATCGTGTGCCAGCCCGGGGGGAGGTCGACTTCGAGCACGGTGTCGACAACACCTCCGCGGTCGGCCTCTACCCGCTGCTCCACATCGCCGATGCCGATGGTGACGACGATGTCGTTTACCGGGACGCTCGTGAAACTGCGCCATCCGCGGATCTTCTTGTACCGGGGATCGGTGCCGGCGGTCGGCTTGGTGAGCAGCACCCGGCACAGCACCCGCGCCCATCCCGGCGCACCATAGCCGGCATACGGCACGATGGTCGGGAGGTGTCCGCGACGCCGCGCCCACTTCTCCCGGAGATCGTGCACGGTGTCTTCTGCGCGCGCTGCCAGGTGGATGATCGGCTCTGCTCCTGCCGCTGTGGCTGACGTTTTCGGGATCCTGGCCATGAGGCAAGTCTTTCACGTCTATGGCGAGCGATTACCGTCCACAGAACGGTTGGAGTAGTACACAGACCCGTCATTTCTGGGAAATCTCACAGTTCGTGAATTAATCGCAAGAAACTCGCGCCCCCGTCTCGGGGGCGCGATAGTATTCCGATTGACATAAATCGAGGAGTTGCATTGGCCGATCAAAACCCCACGGAAGTCGCCTCGGATGGCAGCGCCCTGTTGCGCAATGAGCCGGTTCAGGCGCGCAGTACGGCGAGGCTCGCGAGTCTCCTCGATGCAGCAGCTGCGATCATCGACGAGATCGGCTACGAGCGCCTCACCACGGCGATGGTAGCCGAGCGTGCCGGGGCCTCTATCGGCACCGTCTACCGCTACTTCCCCGACCGCATCGTCGTGCTCCAGAGCCTCAGCGCGCGATCGCTCGGTGGATTCGTCGAGGGCACCCGCACCACCATCCTCGATCCCGCCCACGCCACCTGGTGGGATGCCATCAGCGCCTGCATCAACGGGATGACCGGCGCCTTCCGTTCCACCCCCGGATTCCGTTCGCTCCGACTGGGGGATGTGTTGGACGTGCGTCCGGCGCTCTCGGCCCAGTCGGGAAGCACCGTCGTCGCTGCCGCAGCGGCGACGGCACTCTCTGAGCGCTTCGGACTCCCGATCGAGGAACTCGCTCACCGTCTCGAGGTCGTCATCGTGGTCGCCGACTCTCTGTTGTCCCGCGCCTTCACCTACGAATCCCACGGTGACTCCGCACTCGTCGATGAAGCGATGACGATCTCGAAGGCCTACCTGACAGGCTTCTACGGAGATCCCGACAAGGCGTAGCGGCACGTCGCGCCGGTCCCCGGCGCGATGGCGGTTCGGCTGGTCTCGGAATCTCGGAATCTCGGAGTCTCGGAGTCTCGGAGTCTCGGAGTCTCGGGATCCCGGCATCTCGGCGAGAGAGCGGCTTCGGCCGCCCGCCCGTTCCTGACAGGCTCCTGCAGAGATCCCGACCGGGCCTAGGCCGCGGGTCGGTCACGGCGTATGGTGCGGTTCACCGTTGAATCCGGCCATTTCTGCGAACGCTGTGCGCCCCGCACTGTCAGCGATTCGTAATCTGCGGCAACCGAAAGTGACGGTGGCCGGGAATAGTGTTTAGCTAGAAAAGTCCGGCAAGTGTCGATTCGTGTAGCCCACGAGGAATGAGCCGCCCCCATGATCGAGTTCCGCAGCGTCACGAAACAGTTTCCCGATGGCACGGTCGCGGTCGAAGACTTCAGCCTGGTGTTGCCGTCGCGCAAGACGACGGTGTTCGTCGGTTCATCCGGATCGGGCAAGACCACTCTGCTCCGCATGATCAACCGCATGGTCGACCCGACGTCCGGCGTCATCGAGATCGATGGTGACGACACCTCGAAGCTGGAGCCGGTGGCACTGCGCCGCCGCATCGGCTACGTGATGCAGAACTCCGGTCTGCTTCCCCACCTCAAAGTGATCGACAACGTCGCGACCGTCCCAGTGCTCAACCGGGTCCCCAAGAAACAGGCACGGGAGGATGCGCTGCGCCTGCTCGACACCGTCGGTCTCGACCGCGCCTTGGCCGACCGCTACCCGAGCCAGTTGTCCGGTGGCCAGCAGCAGCGCGTCGGGGTGGCCCGCGGGCTCGCGGCCGATCCCAACATCCTGCTGATGGACGAGCCCTTCGGTGCCGTTGACCCGATCGTGCGCGCCGAGCTGCAGACCGAGTTGCTGCGCCTCCAGCGCGAGCTCGACAAGACCGTGGTGTTCGTCACCCACGACATCGACGAGGCGTTCCTCCTCGGCGACCAGGTCGTGATCCTCGAGAAGGGTGGTCGCATTGCTCAGGTCGGCACACCGACCGAGATCCTCTCGGCGCCCGCCAACGAATTCGTCGCCTCCTTCATCGGTGGGGACAAGGGAAAGCGTGAGCTGAGCATCCGAAGTACGCCGAGTGGAGACATCCTGGTGGATGCTTCCGGACGTGCCGCGGGAGTTCTGGTCGCCGATCCCGAGACCGTCAGCGAATCCGGCGGGGTAGCGCCGTGAACTGGCTGCTCAACAACGGTGACCTGATCGGCCAGCTGGTGGTCGCGCATCTCCTGATCGCCATCCCGCCGATCATCCTGAGTTTCGTGATCTCGGTGCCCATCGGCTGGGTCGCGAATCGCTACCGCTGGAGTCGCGGAACACTGCTCACCGTTCTCGGCCTGCTCTACGCCATCCCGTCGCTTCCCCTGTTCATCATCCTTCCGCTGATCATCGGCACCGGGCTGAGGGACCCGATCAACCTCGTCGTCGCGCTCACCCTGTACGGCATCGCCCTCATGGTGCGCACCACGGCCGACGGCCTCGGCTCGGTGGATCCGGACATCCGGCAGTCGGCCACCGCCGTGGGTTTCTCGGCGAGGTCGCAATTCTTCAGGGTCGAGCTTCCTCTTGCTGGTCCCGTGCTGCTCGCCGGCATCCGCGTCGTCGCCGTGAGCACGATCAGCCTCACGACAGTGGGCGCCGTGATCGGCATCAGCAGCCTCGGGGCGCTCTTCACCGACGGAATCCAGCGTGGCATAGCCGTCGAGATCCTCACCGGGATCGTGCTCACCATCATCATCGCGCTCGGGGTCGACGGGCTCCTCGTACTTCTCGGCCGGGTGCTGATGCCCTGGGTCGCGGTCACTTCGGGGCGACTAGCCCGCCGGGACCGTCGTCGACCGAGAGCAGCGGTCACCGCATGAATCTCTTTGTGCAGGGCATTCTCTGGGTGTTGGATCCGGCCCACTATGTCGGGGTGAACGGAATCGGCACCCGGGTGGGCCAGCACCTGCTGATCAGCCTCGGAGTGCTCGCTGTCGCGTCGGTGATCGCGATCCCGCTCGGGTACGTCATCGGTCACACCGGCCGGGGGCGCTCGCTGGCGATCGGGCTGTCGGGCGCGACACGCGCACTTCCCACCCTCGGACTGCTGAGCCTCATCGCCCTGATCGTGAACGTCGGTCTGATCGGCCCATTCGTCGCCCTCGTCGTGCTGGCCATCCCCTCGATCCTGGCCGGTGCGTACTCCGGCTTCGAGGCCGTCGACCGACGAGCCATCGACGCGGCACGAGCCGTCGGCATGACCGAGTTGCAGATCGTGGGACGGGTCGAGATGCCGCTCGGGCTGCCGCTGTTGATCGGCGGGCTGCGAACCGCATCTCTCCAGGTGATCGCCACCGCAACGCTCGCGGATTACGTCGGCGGCGGCGGCCTCGGACACTACATCTTCCTGGGGCTCAAGACGAACGACTATCCCCAGATGCTGGCGGGATCGATTCTCGTGATTCTGCTCGCCATCCTCTCCGAAGTGCTGTTCAGCATCGTCCAGAGGCTCGTGATCCCCGCGGGGGTCACGGCCGGACGACCTCAAGATTTCCGCGTGAAGTCGACCCGATCTCGCGCGGCCCTGGGTTAACCCCCCTCACATTAAGGAAACAATCACATGTTCACAGCAAGAAAAGGCCGGCTCGTCGCACTTGGCGCAGTCGTGGTTGGGGCAGCAATAGCCCTTTCAGGGTGTGCGTCGAGTAACCCCATCTCCGGGGGCTCGGGTTCGGGATCGAAGACGACCTTCGTGGTCGGATCGCAGGACTACTACTCCAACGAGATCGTCGCCGAGATCTACGCCCAGGCGCTCGAAAACGGCGGATTCACGGTCGACCGCCAGTTCAAGATCGGTCAGCGTGAGGTCTACCTGCCCGAACTCGAATCGGGAAAGATCGATGTCTTCCCCGAATACATCGGCAGTCTCGACCAGGCACTGAACAAGACCGCAGCCGGGGGCTCTGCGGATGACGTGGCGAAGGACCTCGCGTCGGTGTTGCCGACCGGCCTTCGCGTTCTCGACAAGGCTGAGGCGGCCGACCAGAACTCGTGGACCGTCACCTCGGCGTTCGCCCAGAAGTACAAGCTCACCGATATCGCCTCGTTGAAGAACGTGACCGAGCCGATCCTGGTCGGAGGCAACTCCGAGCTCGCGACCCGTCCCTACGGTCCCGATGCGCTCAAGGCCAAGTACGGCGTCACAACCGCCGGACTGACCGCGATCGAAGACGGCGGCGGACCGCTCACCGTGAAGGCGCTTCTGGACAACAAGATCCAGCTCGCCAACATCTACACCGCAAGCCCGCTCATCAAGACCGACAACCTGGTCGTGCTCAAGGATCCTGACAACCTGTTCTTCCCGGACAACGTCGCCCCGATCGTGTCCAAGAAGGTCACAACGAAGGCGGCGGACATACTGAACAAGGTGAGCGCCAAGCTCTCGCAGTCCGACCTCGTCAGCCTCAACTCCGAAAGCGTCACCGACCAGAAGTCTGCACCGGTCATCGCCAAGGCCTGGCTCACCGACGCGGGCCTGCTCAAGTAACACCAACCGCGCGATCATTCGAAGTGCCCGGGCTACGGCTCGGGCACTTCGTCTGTCTGGGGCTCTTCGCGCAGCATGTGGCGAGCCTCGGCCCGGGTGACGGCCTTCTTCACGATCAACACGATCACGAGGAACGCCGCGATGATTCCGGCGAAGAGGTAGCCCGCGAAGTGCAACTGGGTCGCCAGCTGCCGATAGGACCCCGCGGCAAGCCATCCCACCGAGACATAGGCGCCGGCCCAGAGGATACAGGCCGGCGCCGTCCAGGCCACGAACTTGCGGTAGCTCATGGTGCTCATCCCGACCGTGAGGGGGATGAGCGCGTGCAACACCGGAAGGAATCGGGAGATGAACACCGCGATGCCCCCGCGCCGGTCGAGGTAGGTCTCCGCTCTGAGCCAATTGCGTTCACCCAGTCGCCGCCCGATCCGGGAGGCCTGGATGCGCGGCCCGAAGAAGCGACCGAGGGCGAAGCCGATGCTCTCCCCGGTGAGCGAACCCACGATCACGGCGGCGAGAAGCGCCACGTACTGCGGCCAGTCGGCGATGCCGGTGGCCGACACGAGCACGATCGTGTCCCCGGGCACGATCAGCCCCACCAGGATCGACGTCTCCAGCAGCATGCCGACGCCCGCGATCAGAATCCGAAGCACGGGATCGACGTTGCGAACCGTGTCGAGAATCCAGCTGAGGATGTCGTTCACGGACGAGAGCCTAGCCAGCAGAAATGCGATTCCGTCCGGTGTGTGACTGTCAGCGCCCTGTGGCGGCGTTCTGTGATCGCTCTGTGACGCATCGAGCAAATTCCGTCACCGGTTTCGAGCGGGGCCAGTGTCTTGCATCCGATGGGTTTCGAGGAACTTCGGTTGCGAGACAGGTCACGCGGGCGTGGCGGCTCAAGAAGATGGTTCGGCCATGGAGGTCACATCGCTGGCACAACAGCGGCATGAAACCCAGGACGGTTCGGCCTTCTCGAGCTCCGCGTCCCTGCGTGCTTGATTCGAAGCAACTCAGCCACGACAGCGCACCGCTCATCTAGTGCGCTGCGTTCCAGAGCATGATGATCGCTCTCGTGATCTGAGCGACCAGGATCATGACGCCGACGACCATCGCCAGGGTCACACCACGCCCCAATCGGGCACCGCGTGCCGCAACGAAATTGCCGGTGGTTCGCTCGTCCGAATAGGCACGAGTTTGTCTCAATGCCTTACCGACGACGGCGTCGACGACGGCGACCACTCGACGGTACGTCCGAGGATCGCGCATGGCGAAGCGTCGAGGTGAGTAGAAGAACACCTGGGTGTCGACGAATTCGACGTCGAAGTCGGATGCCTCGTCAATGAGTACCGCCATAAGGTCAGGCGTGAAGATGTACAGGGCATCCCGTTCATAGCCGAGTGGCGTGTACAGCCGGAAATACTTTCCAAAGTCGCCCTCGAGCGAGAACTCCTGCGAACGCATGAACGCGGCGCCGAACCGTCGAGACTTACGTGACTTGAGGTACAGATGGGGAAGTCTCCGATCAACCAGGGTGCGGATGTAGCCGCAGTGGTTGAGAGATCGGTTCAGCCCCGAGGCCCCGCTGAAGCTGTAGTTGCCAATCTCGACGTAACGACCCACGCTCGTCGTGACCACGTCAAACGCCCTTCGTGCTGTGCCGATCGTGAAAATCGATCCGGGGTAACTCGGCGAGCTGATCTCTGGTGTATAGACCATGGTGTTGGCCAGCGTGAACCGCTCGAGGTTCATCCAGCGGCGCCAACGCACCCGGAGCCGAACGTCTCGTCGCCAGATATCGATCAACCGCACCGACGCGAGATAGATGAAGGCCGCGATTACCGGACCCCCCACAAGCGTGGCCCAGAGGGGGCTCGTTGTGGCCATCGTGGAAAATATGACGAGCGCTGACAGCGCGATAGAGATGAAGGTCGACACGACAACGGAGCCGACGAAGACAGACCGGACCAAACTTCCCCCGCGCCGCGAGCCCTGCGCCGTGCCGCGAGCCCACTTCTTGAACTCCCGAAAATCGGCCCGTGAATAACGCGCGTGCAACTCCCTGAAATCAATCTCTGAAGAGATCGAGGCTGAAGTGGCGCGGCTCACTCATCAAGTCTCACCAGATGATCGCAGGCGCGCACGTCCCCGTTCGGGTACTCCGCCCCGATGACGCCATTGAGCGATCACAACACGCCTCCGAAGAGCGCCGACAGGAACCCGTGCGGCGCTGCTAGGGGAGGGGTCGTCGCAGGCGGTCGAGCCGGGCGCGCCAGGTCGCCAGGCGACCGGGCAGCTCGGCCGGCGCGGGTCCGTCGATCCACGAGGTGACGATGCGGATGCCGTGCAGGGCGCTCACCGCCCAGATCTCGCACCCGTCGAGTTCATCTGGCGTTATCGACTCGTAGTAGACCTCGACGCCCAGCGCGGTGGCGAGGGTGATGACCGAGCGGGCCGTGACGCTGTCAACGCGGTCGAGCTCCGGCGAGGGGGCGCAGAGCACGTCCCCACGCCACCAGAGAATCGCGCTGTAGGCGCCCTCGACCACGAATCCATCTACGGACAGGATCACGGCTTCGTCCGCGCCGATCGCCTGGGCTTCCGTGCGGATGCGCAGCAACACTGCGGTGTCGGGACCCTTCGTGCCCGGCACGGTTCTCGGATCTGCCCCCCGGTGACTCGCGAGCCTCACCGACCGGAAGAGCTCGGGGGCGCTGCGCAGCCGGAACACCGCGAGTGCAGCGCCGCCTCGTACCTGCACCTCGACCCGGGGGAACCAGTCTCCAGAGCGTGGAATCGCCGTGATGGAGGCGTTCCAGAAGGCGTCGAGATCGTCGACGAGGCCCGCTGCCGCCTCGAAGAAGCGGTGGCGATGGAGCTCGAGAGCGAGCGAGGAGCCGCCGGTGACCAGCCAGGAATCCGCGGCAGCGATGCTCGTGTCCGTCATATCGCAGTAATCGAGGAGGTGCAGCTCGCCCTCGTGCCAGCGGTAGACGGTCGACTCGCTCATAGAGTTAGGTTATGCGCCACCGGGTCTACGAATCACCGCTGCCCGGGTGGAGCGAGCCTGCCGAACTCGCCCGCGCACTCTTCGCGGATCGCGCGTCGGCGGTGTGGCTGGACTCCGGGATGCATGCCACGGAGGGCATGAGTTACCTGGGATTCGGCAGGCGCTCGCTCACGGCATCCGTCGCTCGGGGCACGGTGACCATCGCGGGCGAGGCGACCGAGGGCGAGGTCTTCGATGTGCTGCGGGAGGATCTCGCTCTGCATGAACTGCCTCCCTCGACCGGATTCCGGCTCGGGTGGGTGGGCTGGCTGGGCTACGGCCTGGCCGCGCAGACGATGGGCGCGGCATCCGCTCACCAGTCGCGATACGCGGATGCCTCGCTGGTCTTCGTGGACGTGGCCATCGCCTTCGACCATTCGTCGGGCTCGGTGACCGTGCTGGGGCTCGAACGGGCCGCCGTCGAGGAGTTGCTCGCCACCGTGCTGGGGTTGAGCAAGGCTCCTGCCGCCGCGACGGGCAGCGGTCTGCCGCCAGAGGCAGAGGTCGTGTGGGCGGACACCGACGAGGACTACCTGCGGATGATCGGGGCCTGCCAGGCCGCCATCGAAGCCGGCGATGCCTACCAGTTGTGCCTCACGACCGAGGCGAGAGTCGCGGTGACCCCCGATCCGTTCGAGACCTATCTCGCCCTGAGAGCGGCGAACCCGAGCCATCACGGTGCCTTCTTCCGCGCGGGGCAGGTCTCGCTGTTGAGTTCCTCGCCAGAGCTGTTCCTCTCCGTGGCACCGGACGGCACCGTCGAGTCCCACCCGATCAAGGGCACCCGTCGTCGCGGCGAGACAGAGGCATCCGACGCGGCACTCGTGGCAGAGCTGCTCGCGAGCGACAAGGAACGAGCCGAGAACCTGATGATCGTCGACCTGATGCGCAACGACATCGCCCGGGTGAGCGAGGTGGGCTCGGTGAGTGTTCCGCGGCTCCTGGCGGTGGAGACCTACGCTCACGTCCACCAGTTGGTGAGTACGGTGCGCGGCCGTCTCGCGCCGGGGCTGAGTGCGGTCGACGCCGTGGTGGCGTGCTTTCCCGCGGGTTCGATGACCGGCGCCCCGAAACACAGCGCGGTCACCATCCTCGACAGCCTCGAGCACCGTGCCCGCGGCGTCTACGCCGGCGCCTTCGGTTACTTCGGGCTCGACGGCCGGGTCGAACTGTCGATGGTGATCCGCAGCATCCTGCTGGACGCGGAGGGTGCGACCGTCGGATCCGGCGGCGGTATCACGGCGCTGTCGGTGCCCGTGGAGGAACTCGCCGAGGTGAAGCTCAAGGCGGCCGCTCTGCTCGCGGTGCTGGGCGTCCCTTCGGCTTAACTCCGGCGGACCCCGTGGTGGAACGGCGCTGAGTCCGGCACGGCGGGCGCCTCCACCTACCGTGGCCCGGATCACCGGGATCAGGCACGTCCGAATGGCGCCCATCGGGGGGATGCGGTCGCGCACGGCTGGGTTCGGTACCCTTGGACACGGCCGTGGCTAAATCCGGCCGCCTCTGGTGAATTCAATGAATTGAGACTTTCGTGGCAGAAGACCGCACTGCAGCAGACCCGACTGCAGAGGACCGCACCGCAGATCACGGCCCGCGCTACGACGCCGCTGCGCTCCAGGCGAAGTGGATGCCGCGCTGGGACGAGCTGAAGTCGTTCCGCACCGACGATCCCGACGACAAACGTCCGCGCAAGTACATCCTCGACATGTTCTCGTACCCGTCCGGGGACCTGCACATGGGACATGCCGAGGCCTTCGCGCTGGCGGACGTGCTCGCGCGGTACTGGCGCCAGCAGGGCTTCAATGTGCTTCACCCCATCGGCTGGGACTCTTTCGGCCTGCCCGCGGAGAACGCGGCGATCAAGCGGGGGGTCGACCCGCGCGAGTGGACCTACGCCAACATCGCCCAACAGTCGGAGTCGATGAAGCAGTACGCCACCTCGGTGGACTGGGACCGTGAGATCGCGACCAGTGACCCCGAGTACTACAAGTGGAACCAGTGGCTGTTCCTCAAGATGTACGAGAAGGGCCTCGCCTACCGCAAGGATTCCTGGGTCAACTGGGACCCGGTGGACCAGACCGTGCTCGCCAACGAGCAGGTACTGCCCGACGGCACCTCCGACCGCTCCGGCGCCGTCGTCGTGAAGAAGAAGCTCACGCAGTGGTACTTCAAGATCACCGACTACGCCGACCGGCTTCTCGACGACCTCAACCAGCTCGAGGGATCGTGGCCGCCCAAGGTGCTCGCGATGCAACGCAACTGGATCGGCCGCTCGAAGGGCGCGGATGTCGACTTCGTGATCGAGGGTCGTGAGGAGAAGATCACCGTCTTCACCACCCGCCCCGATACTCTCTACGGCGTCACCTTCATGGTCGTCGCGCCGGACTCCGACCTTGCCGCGGAGCTCGTGGCCGGGTCGACGGATGCCGTGCGCAACAGCTTCACGGACTACCTCGTGCAGGTGCAGAAGACCACCGAGATCGAGCGCCAGGACGCGAGCCGGGAGAAGACCGGCGTCTTCCTCGACCGGTTCGCGGTGAATCCGATCAACGGCGAACGCATCCCGATCTGGGCCGCAGACTACGTCCTCGCCGACTACGGCCACGGAGCGGTCATGGCCGTTCCCGCGCACGACCAGCGTGACCTCGACTTCGCCCGCAAGTTCGACCTCCCCGTGCGAGTGGTGGTCGACACCAACCAGCCCGTCACCGGAGCGATCCCGGTGCTGCCGATCAACCCCGAGACCGGCGAGGCCGAGCTGCCCGACGACCTGCCGCCGCTCGATCCCGCTCACACCGGTGTCGCGCTCACCGGCGACGGGCGCATGCTCAATTCGGGATCCCTCAACGGGCTGAGCAAGTCCAACGCGATCAAGCGCATCACCGAGCAGCTGGATGCCGCGGGCAACGGCCGCGCATCGAAGAACTATCGCCTGCGCGACTGGCTCATCTCCCGTCAGCGGTTCTGGGGCACCCCCATCCCGATCTTCCACACGGAAGACGGCGAACTGGTTCCGGTGCCGGAGGACCAACTGCCCGTTCGCCTGCCGTCGACGGAGGGGCTCGACCTGCAGCCGAAGGGGGTGTCGCCTCTCGGCGCTGCCGAGGACTGGGTGAACGCCACCCTGCCCGACGGCAGAGCCGTGCGTCGCGATCCCGACACGATGGACACCTTCGTCGACAGTTCGTGGTACTTCCTTCGCTTCCTCAGCCCGCAGGACGATACCCGTGCCTTCGACCCGAAGGAGGCCGATAAGTGGGCGCCGGTGGACCAGTACATCGGGGGCGTCGAGCACGCGATCCTGCATCTGCTCTACGCGCGTTTCATCACCAAGGTGCTCTTCGACCTCGGTTACGTGAGCTTCACCGAGCCGTTCAGCGCCCTCCTCAACCAGGGGATGGTGCTCTCCGGAGGCTCGAAGATGTCGAAGAGCCGCGGGGGAGTGAACCTCGGCGACGAGATCTCGGCCCATGGTGTGGACGCGATCCGGTTGACCATGGTGTTCGCCGGTCCTCCGGAAGACGACATCAACTGGGAAGACGTCTCTCCCGCCGGTTCGGCGAAGTTCCTCGCCCGCGCCTGGCGCCTCGCGCAGGATGTCACGAGCGCTCCCGAGATCGAGTGGCGCACCGGCGACCAGGCCCTGCGCCGTGTCACCCACCACTTCCTCGCCGAAGCGCCGGGCCTCATCGAGTCCTTCAAGTTCAATGTCGTGGTCGCCCGTCTCATGGAGCTCGTCAATGCCACCCGCAAGGTCATCGACAGCGGAGCGGGGGGAGCGGATGCCGCGGTGCGCGAAGCCACCGAGACCGTTGCCCTCGGGCTCTCGCTCTTCGCGCCGTACACCGCGGAGGAGATGTGGGAGCAGCTCGGCTACCCGCCGCCCGTCGCTCTCTACGGCTGGCGCAAGGCCGACAAGACACTGCTCGTGGAGACCTCCGTCACGGCGGTGTTCCAGGTCGACGGCAAGGTGCGTGACAAGGCGGACGTCAGCCCCAAGATCGACCCTGCCGAGCTCGAGAAGCTCGCGCTCGCATCCGCCGGAGTCGTGCGCGCCGTCGGTGATCGTACGGTGGTCAATGTGATCGTGCGGGCTCCGCGCATCGTGAACATCGCCACCAAACCCTGACGCGACGGCTCCAGTCCTCTGCCGGGGGAGCGGGGGCCGGATTGTCCCCATCCCCGGTCGCCACGGTGAGGTCACGGGCGGATACTTCCTAGCCTTCGGGCATGGATCCGCTTGCCGCCCTCGTCGCGCGCCGACCCGTCCGCGCGCGGGTGGGTGTGGGTGCGGCCATCGTGCTGGTGCTCGTCGGCCTGGGCATCGCGGTGCTCGTGAGCGCGGTGGGCACCGACGGGGCGACACAGTCCGTCGCCCCGACCGCGCCATCCACGCCCGGCGTCAGCGGCGCGCCACGGTCCGCCTCGGGAGGCGTGACCATCTACGTGCACATCCTCGGCGCTGTCGCGAAGCCAGGGCTCTACCTTCTCCGTGACGGGGACCGGGCCGTCGATGCGATCGCGGCCGCCGGCGGGTTCACCCCGGCCGCCGAACAGGCGGGGCTCAATCTGGCGCGAGCGCTCGTCGATGGCGAGCAGATCCTCGTGCCCGCGGTCGGCGAGGCCCCCGTCATCGTGCCGGGGGCCTCTTCCCCGGGCGGCAAGGTCAACATCAACACCGCGGATGAGGCGGCGCTCGAGACCCTTCCCCGGGTGGGGCCCGCCATGGCGAAACGCATCCTGGACTGGCGCGCGAAGAACGGGAGGTTCACCGCCCTCGAAGACCTGATGAGCGTCACCGGTGTCGGCCAGAAGACCTTCGACTCGCTGAAGGACCTCGTGACGCTGTGACCGCCGTGACGCTGTGACGGCCGTGACGCTGTGAACGTCGATCTTCGACTCGCGGTGCCGACCGTTGTCGCCTGGGTGGTCGTCGGGGTGCTGGTGGCAACACCGCAGCTGCTCCCCGGCTCGGCAATCCTCTTCTGGGTAGCGACCACCCTGACCCTCCTGGCATCTGTCGCCACGCGCGGCCGCCGCCGCGCCGTGCTCGTCGGCGTTGTCCTCGCCCTTGCCGCCAGCGCGCTGCTCACCAGCGTCGCGGCGACCAGAGCCCCGAGCCGATCGCCGGAGGTGCTGCTCGAGGCGGCCAAGGCTGGTCGTTTCATCACCGCCACGGCGGTGGTCACCGAAACGGTGCCGGCACTAGGCCAGGGTGTCGCGGGTAAGGCGATGTTCTCCGCCACGCTGAATTCGGTGACCATCGCCGGTCACACGCTGTCTCTCGATAGCCCGGTCACGGTCTTCGCGGTTCCCCCGCCCACCACGATCGGTATCGGAGCCACCGTGAAGCTTGCGGGTACCGTCTCGGCAACGGAGCCGACAGATCGGGTCGCATTCCGCTTCTTCGCCGATCGCGGAGTCCGCCTCGAGTCCGCCTCGCCCTCGTACCTCGACTGGGCGAATGGTCTTCGCGCCCGGTTCCGGGATGCCGCGGCAACACTCCCGGGCGACGGTGGAGACCTGCTCCCGGGCCTCGCCATCGGGGACACCAGCGCCGTCGGCACCGCACTCGACGGCGCGATGAAGGTGACGTCGCTCAGTCACCTGACGGCCGTCTCCGGCGCCAATTGTGCTGTCGTGATCGCTCTGGTCATGCTCGGTGGTGCGTCGATCGGTCTACCGCGGGGCTGGCGGATCGGCCTGTCGGTGGTGATCCTCGTGGGCTTCGTGGTGCTGGTCACCCCCGAGCCGAGCGTGCTGCGGGCCGCGGTGATGGCGGCTCTGGTGCTCGCGGCACTCGCCCGGGGACGTCCGGTTCGCGGCATCCCGATCCTGGCGCTCGCGAGTCTCATCCTGCTGGCGACCGATCCGTGGCTCTCCCACAGCTATGGCTTCATCCTCTCCGTGCTCGCCACCGGTGGACTGCTGACCCTCTCCGGACCGCTCACGCGGCTGATGTCGCGTTGGATACCGCTCTGGCTCGCGGCGGTGCTCTCCATCCCGCTCGCCGCACAGCTGGCGTGCCAACCGGTGCTCATCCTGCTCAACCCGAGCATTCCCACCTACGGCGTGTTCGCCAATGTGCTCGCCGAGCCCGCCGCTCCGGTTGCCACCGTGCTCGGATTGATCGCCTGTGTGCTGCTTCCGGTGTTGCCTGCTGTCGGGAACCTCGTCGCGGCGATCGCGTGGCTGCCGGCGGCCTGGATCGCCTCCGTCGCAACTTTTTTCAGCGGCCTGCCGGGCGGGTCGCTTCCCTGGGTGCAGGGCACTCCCGGGCTCGCCTCCATCGCGGTCATCACTGCGTTACTCCTCGTGGTCGTGCTTGCGCCGCCCGGTCGTCTGTGGCGCAGGTTCGCGGTGATCGCGCTCGCCCTGGTGTTGGTTGCGGCTGGAGGTATCGCGGCGGGTGATTCGCTGAGGCAGCGTCTCTCGAGACCCGAGAACTGGCAGATCGCGGCCTGCGACGTCGGCCAGGGCGATGCGGTGCTCGTTCGCAGCCAAGGGCAGATCGCTCTCATCGACACGGGTCGCGATCCGAAGCTGTTACGGCGTTGCCTCGACGAACTCGGCATCTCCCGCATCGACCTTCTGCTGCTCACCCACTGGGACTTTGATCATGTTGGCGGTACCGCCGCCGTGTTCGGGCGCGTCACCCGGGCGATGACCGGCCCGACCGACGGATCTCCGGCATCGGGCATCGGCGCGCAGCTCGCGCAGCACGGGGCCGCCGTCAGCCAGGTGAGCCAGGGACTCACGGGCCGGTTGGGCGAGCTCGGGTGGGAGGTTTTGTGGCCACGGGCCCGGCTGGGCTCGGTCGAACCCGGCAACGACGCCAGCGTGACACTGCGGTTCACCGGGCTCGGGGAGTGCGCGTCTGGATGCCTCTCGTCTCTGTTTCTCGGCGACCTCGGCGATCGACCACAGGCCCTGATGATGGCGGCCAATCGCATCGGTCCGGTGGATGTCGTGAAGGTGGCGCACCACGGTTCGGGCGACCAGAACCCGAAGCTCTACGCGGCGCTGCACGCGACTGTGGGAGTGATCGGCGTGGGCCTCGACAACGGCTACGGGCATCCGACCGACAGACTGCTCGGCATCCTCGCCGACAGTGGCACTGTTGCGACCCGCACGGACCTCGAGGGGATGGCACTGTTGGCGCCGGCCCCGGGAGGGGGCGTGACCGTCTGGACTGAGCATCCGATGCCGGAAGGGAAGGCGACCTCTCGCTAGACGGCCCTTCTGGTGTCGGCTTCTCAGGTGTCGGGCTCTCGCCAGTCGGCGTCTCGCTAGTCGGTCCGAGCGTCGGTGGGGTCGCAATAAACTGGGGCCGACAGCCCTTCAGGGCGAAGAAGTTCAGGGAGCGCAGTGGCAGGCAGGGCAGTGGCAGGCAGGGCAGCACCGAAATCCGCATCTCCGGCAGGGAAGGTTGTGGTGTCGATCCCGCAGCTGGGCTGGGACCGTGTGCGACCGGCGAATGTCGTGCTCGTCTCCGGCACGGAGGATTTTCTCGCCGAACGCGCCATCCGCATGCTGCGCGAGATCCTCAAGGCGGAAGATCCGAGCCTCGAGATCAGCGACCTCGAAGCGGATGCCTACGGACCGGGTGAGCTCATCACCATGGCCAGTCCCTCGCTGTTCGGCGAGCCGCGCCTGATCCGGGTCACCGGCGTAGAGAAGTGCACTGATGCCTTCATCGCCGAGACGCTCCAGTACCTGGAGTCACCGGCCGATGACACCTATGTCGTGCTGCGGCACGCCGGCGGAGTTCGGGGCAAGAAGCTGCTCGACGCCATCCGCGGCGGGCTCGGCAACGGTATCGAGATCGTCTGCACCGAACTCAAGAAAGACTCCGAGAAGCTCGACTTCGCTGCGGCGGAGTTCGCGATCGAGAACCGCCGCATCACGAGCGGTGCCCTGCGCGCGCTCACCGGGGCCTTCTCAGACGATCTCGCCGAGCTCGCGGCCGCCTGCCAGCAGCTGATGGCCGACGCGAGCGAGGAGATCACCGAAGTAACAGTCGAGAAGTACTACTCGGGCAGGGTCGAGACCAACGCTTTCCGGGTCGCGGATGTCGCGATCGCGGGCCGTCGCGGTGAGGCGCTCATCCTGCTTCGCCACGCCCTCGCCTCCGGTGCCGACCCGGTGCCGATCCTCGCCGCCTTCGCCAGCAAGTTGCGCACCATGGCGAAGATCTCCGGCGCACGCGGAGGATCCGGCCAGCTCGCCCAGCAGTTCGGACTCGCGCCCTGGCAGGTGGATCGCGCCCGTCGGGACCTGCAGGGGTGGGACGATCGCGGCCTCGGCCGGTGCATCGAACTGCTCGCCGAGACGGATGCCGCGATCAAGGGTGCCGGTCGCGATCCGGTCTTCGTGCTCGAGCGTCTCGTCGGCGTGATCAGCACCCGCGGCACCTCCTAGCAGGCACGCAAAAAACCCGCCACCGCGAACGGTGACGGGCTTCTGACGAAAACGCTTAGAGTGCAGCGACCTGCTTGGCGATGGCCGACTTGCGGTTCGCGGCCTGGTTCTTGTGGATGACGCCCTTGCTTGCGGCCTTGTCGAGCTTCTTCGACGCGAGCGCGAGCGCGGTGGCGGCCTTGGCGGCGTCGCCGGCGACGATGGCCTCACGCGCGGTACGCACGGCGGTCTTGACCTCGCTCTTCACGGCCTTGTTGCGGTCCTGGGACTTCTTGTTGGTTCCGATGCGCTTGATCTGCGACTTGATGTTTGCCAATGTCTAACTTTCTCTGTGGTTCGAACGGTTGAGGGCAGCCGCGAACCGGTTCCAGTGCTGGGGGATCCGGGCTGCGATTCGCGAAACCATTCGGGTACCAAATGTCTCGCGCAAGCCAACCATCAACGATACCAGTGCGTCAGCGATCCGGCAACGCGGCGCGGGAGCGTGTCGGGTGGCGCCCATCGAGGATTCCCAGCAGGAGGCGAGCAGTGTCCATCGGGCGGCGGAAACGGGCGGCTAGGCGCACCCCGCGCTGTCGCACGAGCCGGTGATCGGCCGCAGCGGACAGGAAGGCGCGCTCCTGCATCCGGAACCGGTCGAACTGTCCGTTGAGCAGCCACACCGGCACCTGCAGTCGCGAAAGCGCGGCACCGGTCTCGAGAGCGTCGAGCTGGCGGAGGGTGTCGGCGAAGTGCTCGGAGGGGGCGACACCGCCGGAGGATCCGGCCCGCACGAAGGTGGAGGATGCCGCACTGCTCACTGCCGCGCCGCTGTCGGGAAGCATGTGGTGGGTCGTGGTCGAGGCGATGCGGTAGCTGTCGAGAACCCAGCTGAGCGCCTAGGTGCCACAGCCGATGGCGACGACACCGCCGACCGTGCCGATCAGGGACCCGCACTCCACGGCGAGATGACCGCCGAGCCCCCGGCCGACGACGAACACCGGCGCGGTGCCGAGGGAGCGCGCGGCATCCGCAACGGTCACCAGGGACTCGCCGATGGAGAAGGGTTCGCCGATGCGAGTCCCGTGGCCGGGAAGATCGACCGCCACAACGGCATGCCCATGAGCCTCGAGGATGTCGCGCAGCACCGACCACTCGGCGCTCGAGCCGCGGAGGCCGTGGACGAGCACGACGGGGGTGGGCATTTCACGATGCTAACGGCTCCGGCTGGGGTAATAGCCTGACAGTATGCCGTCACTCTCCCCGCACATCGCCGCCGTTCCACCGTCCGGCATCCGGCGCATCTTCGAGATCGCCCTCGAGCTGGACGATGTGATCTCCCTCGCGGTGGGGGAGCCGGACCGCGCGGTTGCCGCGCACATCCTCGCGGCGGGGGCACAGGCGTGGCGCGACGACCTCACGAGCTACTCCGCAAACGGCGGCATCCCACCGCTGAGAGCTGCCATCGTGGAGAAGTTGGCCCGGGAGAACGGCATCGAGGTGGATGTCGAGCGCGTCTGGGTGACCCTCGGCGCCACGCAGGGGCTGTTCCAGGCGATGCGCCTCCTGCTCTCCACCGGTGACGAGGTGCTCGTGCCCGATCCCGGCTACACCACGTTCACCATGAACGCCCGGCTGCTCGAGGCCGTACCGGTGCCATACTCCCTGCGCCCGGAGCACGGTTTCGCTCCCGATCTCGACGAACTCGAGCGACTCGTGACGGACCGCACCCGTGTCATCATCATCAACTCCCCGTCGAATCCGCTCGGTGTCGTGTTCGACGAGAGTCAGTTGCGCACGCTTCTCGAATTCGCCCGCCGCCACGACCTCTGGGTACTCAGCGACGAGGTCTACGAATATTTCACCTACAGCGCCCCGCATGTCAGCATCGCCAGCCTCGATACCGATGATCGGGTGTTCAGCGTCTTCTCCCTCTCCAAGACCTACGCGATGACGGGGGCTCGCATCGGCTATCTCGTTACCCCGCCCGGTCTCGCCGCCGTCATGCGAACGGTTCAGGAGGCATCGATCAGCTGTGTCGGGATGCCGGACCAATACGCCGCGGTCGCCGCGATCACCGGCGATCACCAGCACGTGGCCGACTCGCGCGAGCACTATCGCGCCAACCTCGAGGCGGCGTGCGCGCTGCTCGACTCCCGCGGCATCCGTTACCAGCGGCCCGGCGGCGCCTTCTACCTATGGGTGGATGTCTCGCACGCGAGTGGCGGTGACGTCGCTGCCTGGGCCGAACACTTTCTGCTCCACGACCGGGTCGCGGTCGCGCCGGGCAGTGCTTTCGGGCGGTCCGGAGAGGGCTGGATCCGGGTGTCGCTCGCTGCCGACCAGGCCGTGCTGCTCGAGGGGCTCGGGCGACTGCCGGCACCGTAGGGATTGGCCGCGAGCAACCCGGGGGTTAGCCCCATGGTCGCCGGATCCGCTGTTTTCTAGCCTGAAGTGACACCGATCACCCCTGGAGAGAACATGACCACCCCGTCCATCGACACCACCCCGACCATCGACACCACCCCGTCCATCGACACCACCCCGGCGCCCACGCAGGAACAGGCCGTTCCGGCCACAGCAGCCGACCCATCCCGAAGCCTCGGGATCATCAGCCTCGTGCTCGCGATCGCCTCGATCGCTTTCGGTTACACGCTGATCGTTCCGATCGCCGCTATCGTCGTCGGTTCGATCGGGCTCAACCGTGAACCTGCAGGTCGCAACTTCAGTACCTGGGGCATCATCGTCGGAGCGGTGTCCCTCGCGCTTCCGGTGCTCGCGCTGGCGTTCGGTCTCGCATTCCTTGGTCCACTGGGAGTCTTCGCGGCGTTCTTCGGACAGTAACGAGCGCACGCCGACCGGCGCCCGCATCCCGGTCGACGCGCGTCGTGGGAGAATTGTGCGACCCCACGGTACTGATACGAAGGATTTGCGTGAGCCCCAGAGCATTGAAGGCCCTCGAGCCGGCTTCGACCGACCCCGCCTTCATCCGCAACTTCTGCATCATCGCCCACATCGACCACGGCAAGTCCACGCTGGCGGACCGGATGCTGCAGATCACCGGCGTCGTGAGCGACCGGGACATGCGTGCCCAGTACCTCGACCGCATGGACATCGAGCGCGAACGCGGAATCACCATCAAGAGCCAGGCCGTGCGGATGCCGTGGGAGCTCGACGGCCAGACCTACGCGCTGAACATGATCGACACCCCCGGCCACGTGGACTTCACCTACGAGGTCTCTCGCTCGCTTGCGGCCTGCGAGGGGGCGATTCTGCTGGTGGATGCCGCGCAGGGCATCGAGGCCCAGACCCTCGCCAACCTCTACCTCGCGCTCGACAACGACCTCACGATCATCCCGGTGCTCAACAAGATCGACCTCCCGGCCGCCGACCCGGAGAAGTACATCAAGGAGATCGTCGGCCTGCTCGGCTGCAAGCCGGAGGACATCCTGCTCGTCTCCGGCAAGACCGGTGTCGGCGTGCCGGAGCTGCTCGACCGCGCGACCCGCCTCATCCCGCCGCCGGTGGGCGACCCGACCGCGCCCGCGCGCGCGATGATCTTCGACTCCGTCTATGACGCCTACCGCGGAGTCATCACGTACGTGCGCATGATCGACGGGGCACTGAAGCCGCGCGAGAAGATCATGATGATGAGCACCAAGAGCGCCCACGAGGTGCTCGAGATCGGTGTCAGCGCTCCCGAGCCGACCCCGACCAAGGGACTCGGCGTCGGCGAGGTCGGCTACCTCATCACCGGCGTCAAAGACGTGCGACTCAGCAAGGTGGGTGACACCGTGACGAGCTTCATGAAGCCAGCGACCGTCGCCCTCAAGGGCTATTCGGAGCCGATGCCCATGGTCTTCTCCGGCATCTACCCGATCGACGGCTCGGACTATCCGGTGCTGCGCGAGGCCCTCGACAAGCTCAAGCTCTCGGATGCCGCGCTGGTCTACGAGCCCGAGACCTCCGTCGCGCTCGGTTTCGGCTTCCGCTGCGGATTCCTCGGACTGCTGCACCTCGAGATCGTCACGGAACGGCTCGAACGTGAGTTCGGCCTAGACCTCATCGCAACGGCACCGAGCGTGATCTACCAGGTCACGACCGACGACAAGAAGACCGTAACGGTCACCAACCCGAGCGAGTTCCCTGGCGGAAAGATCGCCTCGGTGAGTGAACCCGTGGTGAAGGCATCCATCCTCACCCCGAAGGATTTCGTCGGCACCGTGATGGAACTCTGCCAGGGCCGTCGCGGCACCATGCAGGGCATGGAATACGTGGGAGAAGACCGGGTCGAGTTGCACTACACGATGCCGCTCGGCGAGATCGTGTTCGACTTCTTCGACCAGCTGAAGAGCCGCACGGCCGGCTACGCGAGCCTCGATTACGAACCGACCGGCGACCAGGATGCGGATCTCGTGAAGGTCGACATCCTGCTGCAGGGCGAGGCGGTGGATGCCTTCAGCGCCATCGTGCACCGCGACAAGGCCTACGCCTACGGCGTGCTCATGACGGAGCGGCTCAAGAAGCTGATCCCGCGGCAGCAGTTCGAGGTGCCGATCCAGGCCGCCATCGGCGCTCGGATCATCGCCCGTGAGTCGATCAGCGCTATGCGCAAAGACGTGCTTGCCAAGTGCTACGGCGGTGACATCACCCGCAAGCGCAAGCTCCTCGAGAAGCAGAAGGAGGGCAAGAAGCGCATGAAGATGGTGGGTCGCGTCGAGGTTCCGCAAGAGGCGTTCATCGCGGCGCTCAGTGGCGACACGGAGACCAAGAAAGAGAAGTAGCGCTGTAGGCCCTCAGGATTCGTGGATGAACGTGCCCATACGAAGCAGCCGTCCGAACGATTCACCGCCTGCTTCCGCGTCCCCTGCCATGGGCTCGCCGCCTAGATGGTGAATCGCTGCAGCAGTGATGTCGAAGCCTCCAAGGTTTCTTGCTATGGCGTTCGACTCGTACATCACGAGCGAAGGGAGAGCCTCGTTCCCGTGAAGGACTATTGCGGCTGAGGACAGCTCAGGCGCTGTGAGCGTGCCTTGTGAGGTCTCAAGGCTGCGCAGCACTGCCTTGTGAATCGATGGCGCTTTCCGCGCAAGCGCGAACAATGCTCCCATCTTGCGAGAACGCCACTCCTCGGTCTCCAGCATGAACAGCACTTGGGCTTCCGATGCAGCGTGGGCGAGCTCGACGATTTTGGGGGCAAGTGAAAGCCCATCACGCCTGAACTTCAGGTAGAACGGCGCTGTGTACTCGCGCCGTACTTTCTCAATCTCGTCGTTACTGAGCACGTGAGGAGCATATTCTTCGCCCCTCTCGCTACGTTTCGAAATGCAGGAAGCGCTGTGAGGAATATTGAATAGTGGGACCCAACTATCCAACTGGCAACAACCGGTCCTGCATTTCGCACTAGTGGTGGCCCGGGCCGATGGACCTCGACGGGCGAAACGCAACCCGGCAGATTGGCCGCTGGGCCGAGCGAACGTGGTGATCCCCGACACGAGACCAATGACAACAAAGAGGGCGACAGGAGAGGCTCCTTTGTGAGTCGGCACAGCGTTCGTGACCGAATGACGACGGGCGCAGTACGCTGCGAACATGAGCGATTACCGTCCCCCCGTGTCCGATCTTGCCTTCGTCCTCGAGCACGTGGTGGGGTATCCGCAGGTTGCCGCACTTCCCGGCTATGAGCACGCCGATCTCGACACCGTCGTCGGCCTGTTGGAAGACTGCGGCGACTTCATGGTGAAGGTCGTTGCTCCCACCAACCAGCCCGGGGATGTCGAGGGCGCGCAGCGCGATCCCGACGGCTCTGTCCGCACTCCGGCGGCCTTCAAGTCCGCCTATCGCCAGTACGTCGATGCCGGGTGGGGCAGCGTGCCGTTCCCCGAGGAGTTCGACGGTGGCGGCTTCCCGTGGTCCGTCGGCCTCGCCATCCAGGAGATGCTCGGCTCGTCGAACATGGCCTTCGCGCTCTGTCCCCTGCTCACGCAGGGAGCCATCGACGCCCTCCTGCACTACGGAGACGACGCGCAGAAGAACACCTACCTGCCCAAGATGATCAGCGGTGAGTGGACCGGCACGATGAACCTCACCGAACCGCAGGCGGGGTCGGATGTCGGGGCGCTCACCACCCGCGCCGTTCCCAACGGCGACGGCACTTATGCGATCACGGGACAGAAGATCTACATCACCTACGGCGAGCACGACCTCTCCGAGCAGATCGTGCACCTCGTGCTCGCGCGTACCCCGGGAGCCCCGGCCGGCACCCGCGGGATCTCCTGCTTCATCGTGCCCAAGTTCCCCGTGCACGAGGACGGTTCGCTCGGCGAGCACAACGGCGTCAGCTGCCTCTCGATCGAGCACAAGCTCGGCATCCACGGTGCCCCGACCTGCGTGCTCTCCTACGAGAATGCGACGGGATACCTTATCGGCGAAGAGAACCTCGGCATGCGCATCATGTTCGTCATGATGAACAGCGCCCGGCTCTCTGTCGGCACCCAGGGCCTGTCCATCGGGGAGCGCGCCTACCAGGGCTCACTCGCCTACGCGCAGGACCGCACCCAGGGCAAGGCGATCGGAGCCACCGTCGATTCGCCCATCATTGACTTCCCCGACGTGCGCCGCATGCTGATGACCCAGAAGGCGTATCTCTCGGCCCTCCGCCGTCTCGTACTGTTCAACGCAGTGCAGATCGACCTCAGCACCCACTCCACCGACGAGGCGGCCCGGGTGCGCGCATCCGAGATCGTTGGCCTGCTCACTCCGATCAGCAAGTCCTTCGGCACGGACCTCGGTGTCGAGCTCACCTCGCTCGCCCTGCAGGTCTACGGCGGCATGGGGTACATCGAGGAGACCGGCGCGGCCCAGCACTTCCGCGACGTCCGCATCACTCCGATCTACGAGGGCACCAACGGCATCCAGGCCGCGGACCTCGTCGGCCGGAAGCTCGCGGTGCGGAGTGGGGCATCCTTCCTCGAATTCATCGCGACCATGCGCGAGATCGACACAGAACTCGCCGACGCCGGGGACGCCTTCGAGACGATCCGGGTGCAGCTCCGCACCCAGCTCGACTCCCTCGAGGCGGCGACCGGATGGATGCTGCGCACCGGCCAGTCCGACCCGAACGCCGTGCTCGCCGGCTCGTCCCCGTACCTCCGCATGTGGGGACTCACCGTCGGAGGCTGGCTGATGGCGCGCTCGGCTCTCGCCGGCGAGGCCACCGGCGACGAGGACCTCGCCGACACCCAGCTGGTGCTCGCTCGCTTCTATGCCGAGCAGCTGCTTCCGCAGGCGGCGGGACTCTTCGGCGCAGCCACCGGGGGAGCGCGGGACCTGTTCGCGCTGGATGCCGACCAGCTCGCCGGGCGAGTCCGGAGCGGCTCGATCGGCTAGACGACTGTCCTCCCGGGGCACGTCGACGGGCGTGGCGCCGATAGAATTGCGCCATGCCCGCTTCAGCCGCCTCGACGATCCGGTTTCGTTAGATGCCTGCGAAGCTGCCGCTCTGGGAGCGGCCCGTCACCTACGCGAGCGTCGGAGCGACCCAGTCGGCCGACCTGCTCACCAAGTCACCCTCGGGCTATCGGCCGTTCCGTCAGCGCATGAGAATCGGCCACGGCGACGCGCGCTGGGACTACGCCTGGACCGAAGTGATGTCCTGGGGCATCCAGCGCAATAGCGGATTCCGTGTCGACGTGGCGGATGTTCCGGCCGCGGTCAGCGACCAGACCTACGTGCCCGTGGCCTTCGATGAGGCCGGTGCGCCGGTGGCGGACACGGTCGCCGGGGACGAGGTCGTGTTCGGTTCCGACGGCGCCCCGTTCATCGTGCCGGGCGACTCTGTCGTGCTCGGCATCCCCTTCGGACCGTTCCAGGTGACCGCACCAGCGCGGGTGGTCTACGTCGTGAACGAGTTGAATCGCCGGGGTTTCGCCTACGGCACCCTTCCCGGGCATCCCGAGAGCGGCGAGGAGTCCTTCATCGTGGAGCAGACGGAGGACGGATCGGTCTGGCTGGAGATCAGCGCGTTCTCGCGGCCGGCCAATGCGTTCTGGTGGCTGGTCTACCCGGTGCTCCGCTTCTCGCAGGCCTACTACACCCGGCGGTACTTCGAATCACTGTCCGGCGCGCTCTCGCCGACCACCGGGGCCTGATGCCGAGCGCGCTACCGCTCGCCGATCCGGCGCCGTCCGATGGCGCGCTGCCCGAATCCGTCACCGTCGGTGCCGCCGAACGCAACTTCGGGGTGTATCTCCATGTGCCGTTCTGCCGGGTGCGCTGCGGGTACTGCGACTTCAACACCTACACCTCCGACGAACTGCGCGGAGCCAAGCGCACGGACTATGCCGGCCAGGCGATCGCCGAGGTCGCACTCGCCCGGGACATCCTCGATCGAGCGGGGCTCCCGAGCCGGAAGGCATCCACCGTCTTCTTCGGCGGGGGCACACCAACCATGTTGCCGGTCACCGATCTCACCGCGATGCTGGCGGCGGTCGACCAGACCTGGGGGTTGGCGCACGGCGCGGAGGTCACGACCGAGGCGAACCCCGATTCGGTGGATGCCGCCTACCTCCGTTCCCTCGCCGATGCGGGTTTCACCCGCGTGTCTTTCGGCATGCAGTCGGCCGTGCCGCACGTGCTCGCGACTCTCGAGCGCACTCACGACCCCGAGCGGGTGCCGCTCGTGGTGCAGTGGGCCCGCGACGCCGGACTGGAGGTGAGCCTCGATCTCATCTACGGCACGCCGGGCGAGTCCCTCGACGATTGGCGAGTGTCGCTCGAGCACGCCATCGCCCAGCATCCGGACCATCTCTCCGCCTATTCGCTCATCGTGGAAGACGGCACGAAGCTCGCGCGGCAGATCCGGCGCGGCGAAGTAACGCAGCCCGACGAGGATCTGCAGGCAGACATGTACGAGCTGGCGGACGAGTTGCTCGGTTCCGCCGGCTATGGCTGGTACGAGGTGAGCAACTGGGCGCGCGAGTCATCGGGAGACTTCGCCGAGCACCGGTCGCGGCACAACCTCGCCTACTGGCAGGGTCATGACTGGTGGGGGATCGGTCCCGGGGCGCACAGCCATGTCGGCGGGGTGCGCTGGTGGAATGTGAAGCATCCCGCGGCCTATGCCGACAGGATCGGCGCCGGTCTGTCTCCCGGTGCCGGGCGAGAGACCCTCGACGACGAGACCCGACGGGTGGAGAGTGTGCTCCTCGGCACGCGGATTCGGGAGGGACTGGTCATCGCCGAGCTCCCGGCGAGTGCACGCACCGCCGTTGCCGGGCTTATCGGAGACGGACTCGTGGACGGGGCATCCGCCGTCCGTGGTTCGCTCGTATTGACCCTGCGGGGACGCCTGCTCGCCGATGCCGTGGTGCGAAGGCTGCTCGAGTAGCCCTAGGCCGAGATGAACTTCACCGCAACTGGGTAGGTGTACCACTCGCCCCGGTTGGCGGCGATCGCGGCGATGATGCTGAACACGATGTCGAGCACGGCGACGGCCAGGATGATGATCGCGCCGACGAACAGCCAGAGGGTGAACAGTCCGACGACGTAGCCGAGAAGAACGGTGAGTTGGAAGTTGAGAGCCGTGCGGGTGTGTTCGCGAACGAACGGACCGCGGTCGCGCAGTACCAGATAGCCGATCAGTGCCGGCAGGAAGTGGAAGAAGATCCCGCCGAGGTGAACGAGCATCGCCCAGAGTTTCTCGTCGCTCGGGCTGAATGGCGTCGGCGTCTGGTAGGGGTTCGGCGTGGTTTCTGACATGCGCCCATTAAACACACAAGCCCGGCCGCGCGCGGCCGGGCTTGTTGCGGAGTTGACTACTTGATGAGGCGGATGGCGAAGGGGTAGCGGTACGCGATACCGTCCTTGGCCTTGGTGAAGCCGATGATCGAGAAGATGATCGAGACGATCGCCGCAGCGAGAGTGATCAGGAATCCGATGACGATGACGCTCAGGATCGATCCGACGATGTACGCCGCCACCATCGTGATCTGGAAGTTCAGGGCCTCTTTGCCTTCGCTGTTGGTGAAACGACCGCGGTCCTTGAAGACGAGCCAGATGATCAGCGAGGGCAGGAAGCCGATGATTCCCCCGAGGTGTGCGAACGACGCCCACTGGCGGTCCTCAGCCTCGGTGAGGGGCGCAGCCGGTTGCGGTGCAGCCGGCGTGGAGAGGGGGTCGGTCATGTGCAGAGCCTTTCGGTGAGCGGATCGATCCTGCGAGCTGGCAAGGAAAGACTTCGGGCGGTGTCTCGCTCGGCCCTCGGCTGAGGGCACTGCACGAGCACATGCATAAGGTAGCGCCCTCCTCGCCATGCATGCAATGCCTTCGTCGGGGTGTGTCACGGTACAATTGGCAGTCTGAACACGCGAGTGCCAAGTGTGGGCAGGGTGAAGCAACAGTGGCGGCGAGAGCGGGGTGGTGAGCATGGTGTCGGAGCGAGGCCTCGACGTGCTGCGCGTCATCGTGCAGGACTACGTCGCATCCCGCGAGCCGGTGGGATCCAAGTCGATCGTGGATCGCCACTCGTTCGGAGTCTCGGCAGCCACCATCCGCAACGACATGGCGCTGTTGGAAGAGGAAGAGCTCATCGCGGCGCCGCACACCTCGTCCGGTCGCATCCCCACCGACAAGGGCTACCGCGTCTTCGTGAACCAGCTAGCCGATCTGCGACCGCTCAGCCCGGCACAGCGCACCGCGATCGAGACCTTCCTCGGATCATCCGCAGATCTGGACCAGGTGCTCGGGCGTACGGTGCGGTTGCTGTCGCAGCTCACCAACCAGGTCGCGCTCGTGCAGTACCCCTCGCTGTCGCGCTCGCGCATCCGTCACGTCGAACTCGTCCGCCTCGCCTCGTCTCGCGTCATGACCGTGCTGATCACGGACACGGGCCGGGTGGAGCAGCGCTTGCTCGACGTCTCGGACGAGCTGGAGGAGGGCTTTCTCTCCCAGCTCGGATCCCGGCTGAATGCCAGTCTGGGCGGCCTCGGGCTCGCGGAGGCCGCCGAGAAGCTGGCCCAGCTGCCCGAGCAGTTTTCGCCGGCGGAAGCCCCGGCCGTCGGCCGCATCGCCTCCGCACTCATCGAGCAGGTCCTCGCCAACCGCCACGATCGGCTGGTCATGGCCGGAACCGCGAACCTGGTGCGCACCGAGGAAGACTTCAGCGGCAGCATCTACCCTGTTCTCGAGGCGATCGAGGAGCAGGTGACGCTGCTGCGGCTGTTCGGCGAGATGGAACCTGACCAGAACGGCTTCTCGGTGTCGATCGGCAAGGAGAATGCCTCCTTCGGCCTGGGGGAGACCTCGGTGCTGACCACCGGTTACGCCACCTCCGGTGGGGAAGTGTCACGCCTCGGCGTGATCGGCCCCACCCGCATGGACTATTCGAACAACATCGCGGCCGTGAGAGCTGTCGCCCGCTACCTGTCCCGCCTGCTCGGCGAGGACTGAACACCAAAGGGAATTTGATTGGCTGACCACTACGAAGTACTCGGTGTCGACCGCAGCGCGACGACCGATGAGATCAAGAAGGCGTACCGTCGCCTCGCGCGGGAACTGCATCCCGACGTGAACCCGGGGGCGGATGCCTCGGAGCAGTTCAAGCTCGTCACGCACGCCTACGACGTGCTCTCCGACTCGCAGCAGCGCCAGCAGTACGACCTCGGGCCCCAGACCGGCTTCGGTGGACAGGGTGGGCAGGGCTTCGGCGGCTTCGGCGACATCTTCGAGTCGTTCTTCGGCGGCGGGCAGACCCGCGGGCCACGTTCGCGCCGCGAACGCGGACAGGACGCCCTCGTGCGCGTGGAGGTCGACCTCGCAGAGATCATCTTCGGCACGACCCGCGACATCGAGGTGGACACCGCAGTGCTCTGCGAGACCTGCGACGGCTCCTGCTGTGCGCCGGGGACCACCCCGGTCACCTGCGACATCTGTCACGGCAGCGGGCAGATCCAGCGCACCGTGCGCAGTCTGCTTGGCAATGTGATGACATCGAGCCCGTGCGGCACGTGCCGCGGCTATGGCACCGTGATCCCCAACCCGTGCCCCACCTGCCAGGGCCAGGGTCGCGTTCGGGCCCGCCGAAGCATTCCGGTAGACATCCCGGCCGGGGTCGACACCGGACTTCGCCTGCAGATGCCCAACCAGGGTGAGGTCGGCCCGGCCGGTGGCACTTCCGGTGATCTCTACCTCGAGATCAAGGTGCGCCACCACGACGTGTTCAGCCGCAACGGTGATGACATCCTCGCCACCCTCGAAGTGCAGATGACGGACGCCATCCTCGGCACCAAGACGACGCTCAAGACGCTCGACGGCGAGGTCGCGGTCGACATCCGGCCCGGCACCCAGAGCGCCGAGGTCATCACGATCAAGGATCGCGGTGTGACCCACCTGCGTGGTAGCGGCCGAGGTGACCTCAAGATCGGGGTGCAGGTGACGACCCCGGTGAAGCTCAGTCACAAGGAGCAGGACCTGATCAAGCAGTTCGCGACCACGCGCAGGGCGGCGGCTCCGACGCTCACGCACTTCCAGCAGGGGCTGTTCCAGAAGCTGCGCGACCGGTTCCTCAACATCTGATCGCATGGCCCACTTCTACCTGAGCGAGGAGCTGGCCTCCGCGACCGTCGGTGACCGGATCACGGTCGGGGGAGCGGAGGCGCGGCACGCCGTCACGGTGAGCCGCATCGCCGCGGGCGAGTCGATCTCGATCGGCAACGGAGCGGGCCTGATGATCTCGGGCACGGTGGTCTCTGCGGAGCACACCGAATTCGTGGTCGAGGTTTCGACGGTCGTCGACACCCCTCCGGCCTCGCCGGCGATCTGGCTCGTCCAGGCGCTCGCGAAGGGTGACCGCGACGAGCAGGCGGTGCAGCAGGCCACCGAGCTCGGGGTCGATGGGGTCATCCCCTGGTCTGCCCAGCGCTCGATCGTCAAATGGGAGGGTGCGAAGGTGCGCAAGGGGCACGACCGCTGGAGCGCGATCGTGCGGGAGGCCAGCAAACAATCGGTTCGGTCGTGGGTACCGGAAGTGGGCGATCTCGCCTCCCTCTCCGTGCTCGTCGCGCTGGCGAAGGTCACACGGATGCTGCTACTGGAGCCCACCGCCCCACTCGCCCTCAGTGCACTCGAGCCCGACGACCGGGACGTGGTGCTCGTCGTCGGGCCCGAGGGCGGTATCTCGCCCTCGGAGCTCGCCCGGCTCGAGGCCGCTGGCGCGACATCCGTGCGGCTCGGTGGCACGATCCTGCGCACCTCCACCGCGGGTCCTGCCGCCGTCGCGGTGCTCAATGCGCGGATCGGGCGCTGGTAGCGAACGCTCATCCGCGGGTCGGCGGCGTCGTTTACCCTTGGAACATGTCGACTACAGCCGAACCTTCGCTCTTCTCGCGCATTGCCGCGCGCGAGATCCCGGCGGATATCGTCTTCGAGAACGAGCGGATCATCGCCTTCCGGGACATCGCCCCCAAGGCGCCCGTGCATCTGCTCGTGGTGCCGAAGACCGCGGAGTTCGCCAACGTCACCGAACTGGCCGCAGCGGACCCTGCACTTCTCGCGGAGGTCGTCGCGGTGGCGCAGCAACTCGCGGACGAGCACTGCGACGGTCAATACCGACTCGTCTTCAACACCGGTGCGCAGGCCGGACAGACCATCTTCCACGTTCACGCCCACCTTCTCGGTGGAACCCTCACCGAAGGAACCCTTGGCCAGTAGCGATCTCACAGCACCGACTCCCGAAGAGCGGTCCGCGCAGCATGTCGTCATCCGTGTCGATGGGGTCGCGATGGTGCGACTGCTCGGCCCGCAGGATCGGCTGCTGAGGACCATCGAGCGGCAGTATCCGCAGGTCTCCGTGCTCGTGCGCGGAAACGAAATCACCCTGGACGGCGATGCCCGACAGGTCGCCGCCGCAGCGCGGCTGGTAGAGGAGCTGGTGCTGATGGTGCGCAGCGACCGTGAACATGGAGAGAATGTGCTCGACGAAAGAAGCGTCACCGAGTCCGCGAAGATGCTCGCGAGCGACCAGCGGGTGAGCCCGGCCGAGCTGCTGAGCCAGGCCATCCTCACCAGCCGGGGCAAGAGCATCCGTCCGAAGACCCTCGGGCAGAAGGAATACGTCGACGCGATCGACGAGAACACCATCGTCTTCGGCATCGGCCCGGCGGGCACCGGCAAGACCTATCTCGCGATGGCGAAGGCCGTACAGTCGCTGCAGCGTAAAGAGGTCGAACGGATCATCCTCACCCGGCCAGCGGTCGAAGCGGGTGAACGCCTCGGCTACCTGCCCGGCAGTCTCACCGACAAGATCGACCCCTACCTTCGCCCGCTCTACGACGCCCTCAACGAGATGATGGATCCGGAGGTCGTTCCCAAGCTGCTCGCCGCCGGCACCATCGAGGTCGCCCCCCTCGCCTACATGCGCGGCCGCACGCTCAACAACGCGTTCATCGTGCTCGACGAGGCACAGAACACCACTCCCGAGCAGATGAAGATGTTCCTCACCCGGCTCGGACACGGCTCGAAGATGGTGATCACCGGCGACATCACCCAGGTGGACCTGCCGGCCGGTGCCAGCGGCCTCCAGCTCGTGACGCGGGTGCTCGACGAGATCGACGAGATCCATTTCTCGCGCCTGACCAGCGAGGATGTGGTGCGCCACAACCTCGTCGGCCGCATCGTCGACGCCTACACCAAGTACGATGCAGAGCGGCAGGCACAGCGCTTCGACCGGGAACAGGGGGGTCGATCGTGAGCATCGAGATCAACAACGAGTCGGTCATCCCGGTGGATGAGGTTGCGTTGCAGCGACTGTCCATCTATGCGCTCGACCACCTGCACGTGCACCCCGACGCCGAGCTCGCGATCGTGCTCGTCGACGAGGGAGCGATGGAACAGCTTCACCTCCAGTGGATGGACGAGCCCGGCCCCACCGATGTGCTCAGCTTCCCGATGGACGAACTGCGGCCGGGCACCGAGGAGTCCATGACTCCGGCCGGCCTCCTCGGCGACATCGTGCTCTGCCCGCAGGTCGCTATCTCCCAGGCGGAGACCGCGGGGCACAGCCCACTCGACGAGATGTTGCTGCTGACCACCCACGGCATCCTGCACCTCCTCGGTTTCGATCACGCCGAACCGGACGAGGAAAGGGAGATGTTCGGCATCCAGCGCGAGATCCTGGCCGGATTCGCCCTCGCCGAGCGACGATCGAAGTAGTCTCGCCATGATTCCGCTCTTCGTCAGCGTGGCTGCCCTGCTGGTGATCTTCGGCGGACTCCTCGCCGCGGCCGACGCCGCCCTCAGTGTGTTGTCGCGCGCCGACCTCCTGGAGATCGCCTCGACCTCACGCGCCCGGAAATCCCTCGTCGCAATAGCGGCGGATGTCGGGGCGCACGTGAACGCCGTCAACTTCATGCGGGTGGTCGCCGAGACCACCGCCGCCGTGCTCGTCACGCTCGCGTTCGCCTACGTGTTCACCGAATGGTGGTGGGCGCTGCTCGCCTCCGCGTTCATCATGACCGTCGCATCCTTCGTGCTCGTCGGGTCCAGCCCGCGCAGCGTCGGAAGGGTTCACGCCCGTGCGGTGGTGCGGGTGAGCGCGTGGACGGTGCACGCGATTCGCCTGTTCCTCGGTCCGGTGGCCGCCGCCCTGGTCGCGATCGGAAACCGGGTGACTCCGGGCAGGACCGCGACCTTCTCGTCGGAGGAGCAGCTGCTGAGCATGGTGGATGAGGCCACAGAGCTCGACGTGCTCGAGGAAGACGATCGCGAACTCATCCACTCCATCTTCGAATTCAGCGACACGGTCGTGCGTGAGGTGATGATCCCGCGTACCGACATGGTGACGATCGACAGTGACGAATCGATCGGCGCGGCGATGGGGCTCTTCCTCTCTCGTGGCGTCTCCCGGGTGCCCGTGATCGGGGTGGATGTCGACGAAGTGATCGGCGTGCTCTACCTGCGGGATGTCGCCCGGCTGAGCTACGAGCGCCCCAAGGGGCTCGACACGGTGACTCTCGACTCGCTCGTACGCCCCGCCCTGTTCATTCCCGAGTCGAAGAAGGCGGATGACACGCTGCGCCAGATGCAGCTCGAATCCAATCATCTCGCGATGGTGGTCGACGAATACGGCGGCATCGCCGGTCTCGTGACCCTCGAGGACCTGATCGAGGAACTGGTCGGCGACATCTCGGACGAATACGACCACGAGGTGATCGAGATCGAAGATCTGGGCGACGGCCGCTTCCGGGTGAGTGCGCGCCTTCCGGTCGACGAACTCGGGGAGCTGTTCGAGCTCGACCTCGATGACGATGACGTCGATTCGGTCGGCGGGCTGATCACGAAGGCGCTCGGTCGCCTTCCGCTCGCCGGCTCTGTCGCGACCATCTCCGGTCTCATCCTCACCGCCGAGCGCACGGAGGGACGGCGCAAGCGGCTGAGCACGGTGCTCGTCGAGCGGGACCAGGCCCTCAGCGATGCCATGGCCGCGTTCAACCCGCCGAAGTCGAAGGAATCGAAGCCAAAGGACGCGAAGCCGAAGGAGCTCAAGGAGCCGAAGCCTCGGGAGCACAAGGAGTCGAAGCCGAAGGAGTCGAAGCCGAAGGAAGCGAAGCCCAAGGACGCGAAGCCGAAGGAATCGAAGCCCAGCGATTCGAGGGCCAGGGAGTCGGAGCCCGAAGAGGCGAAGACCACAGTATCCACATCAACAGAAGACGGTGATTGAGCGTGTCGCTGAACAATGACAACCCCTCGGAGTTCCGGGCGGGATTCGTGTCCTTCGTCGGGCGTCCGAACGTGGGCAAATCCACGCTCACCAATGCGCTCGTCGGGGAGAAAGTGGCGATCACCTCGTCGAAGCCGCAGACCACTCGCCGTGCCATCCGGGGCATCGCCCACTACGCCAACGGGCAGCTGATCCTGGTGGACACACCAGGCATGCACCGCCCACGCACACTGCTCGGGGAACGCCTCAACAGCATCGTGCAGACGACACTCGGCGACGTGGATGTCGTGGCATTCTGCATGCCGGCCGACGAGAAGATCGGCCCGGGGGACCGCTACATCAACGAGCAGCTCGACTCCTTCCCCCGCGCGAAGAAGGTGGCGATCGTCACCAAGATCGACGCCACCTCCCGGCCGCAGGTCGCCGCGCAACTACTCGCGGTGTCGGAGCTGCGCGACTGGGAGGCGATCATCCCGGTGTCGGCGAGCAGCCGCATCCAGCTCGACACGCTCGCGGCCGAACTGATCAAGCTGCTCCCGGTCTCCGAGGCGCTCTATCCCGCCGATGCAGTCACCGAGGAAGGCCTCGAGGCGCGCATCAGCGAACTCGTGCGGGAGGCCGTGCTCGAGGGCGTGGAAGACGAACTGCCGCACTCCATTGCCGTGACGATCGACGACATCATCGAGCGGGACGACAAGGACCTGGTGGAGATCTACGCGAACCTCTTCGTCGAGCGCGACAGTCAGAAGGGCATCATCATCGGTCATCAGGGCTCGAGACTCGCGGATGTCGGAGCCCGCGCCCGCGCCCAGATCGAGCCGCTCGTGGGCAAGCAGGTGTTCCTGTCGATCCGAGTGAAGGTGGCGAAGGACTGGCAGCGGGACCCCAAACAGCTGGGGCGCCTGGGCTTCTAGGGGCTCTTGGTCGGCAGGTACATCGCGAGGATGATTTCCGGCGCGATCTGCCCGGAGTTCTCGCGTGCCGCCTACGGTGGAGGGATGTTCCGCACGCTTAGTCGCTACCAGGTCATCGCCGACGTGGTTTTTGCGGCTGCGTTCCTGCTGCTGCAGGTGGCCAGCCTGTCGAGCGTCGGCAACGTCCTGCCCTCGCTCGTCGTTGCGCTGATCTTCGTTGCGGCTCTCGCGCTTCGCCGGCTGAGTCCCGCGCTCGCTCTCGGCGGCGCCTGGGCGGGCGCGATCCTGCAGATGGCGTCTTCGCTCGAGTCTCCGCAGTTCTACGACCTCGCGGTGTTGGCGATTCTCTTCACCACGGCCTCCTACGGCGGTCGCGTACTGCGCTGGGTCGGGCTCGGCTCCGCGATTCTGGGCTCGGTCATCGCAACGCTCTACCTGGTGCTCTTCAATGGCGGACGAAACCTGCTCGGCAACGTGATGTCGAACCCGTCGATGTTCTCCAGCAGCCTGCTGCTGTTCTTCGGCTGTCTCGCCGCACTCGGGTTGTCCTGGACGCTCGGACTGCTCGCCCGAACGGTGCGCCGGTCGCGGCAGAGCCGCGCTGCCCAGGTCGAGGCCGAACAGGATGTCATCGTCGAGCAGGAGCGCAACCGCATCGCGCGCGACATGCATGACGTCGTCGCTCACTCTCTCGCGGTGGTGATCGCCCAGGCGGATGGCGCGCGCTACGCCCGGGAGTCCGATCCGGAGGCGGTGGATCTGGCGCTCACCACCATCTCCACGACCGCGCGGGGAGCCCTCGGCGACGTGCGCATCCTGCTGGGGCAGTTGCGGCACAGCCAGGGCGAGACACCGCAGCCGATGCTCGGCGATCTCGATGCGCTCGTGGACCAGCTGCGCAGTTCGGGTCTCATCCTGAGCCGGGAGTCCGTCGGCGAGGAGAGGCCACTCGCCACAGCGCAACAGCTCGCCGTGTATCGCATCACCCAGGAGGCGCTCACGAATGCGTTACGCCACGGCGACACCGAACGCGAGGTGCGGCTGATCTTCGCCTGGAAGGCAGATGCGCTCCGGCTGGTGATTTCGAGCGCGATCGACGCCCCGCGCGCTGGCGACGAAGCCCACCCCGGTGGGCATGGTCTCGCGGGAATGCGCGAACGGACTGTGCTGGTCGGTGGCTCATTCTCCGCAGGGGTCGACGAAGGTCGATGGGTCGTCACCGCCACGATTCCGCTGAGCCTCGAAGCGGTGCTGGGGTGAGCGTCATCCGCGTCGGCCTCGTCGACGACCAATCGCTCTTCCGTGCCGGCGTGCGGATGCTTATCGACTCCCAGGCCGATCTCGAAGTCGTGGGGGAGGCCGGGAACGGCCTCGAGGCCGTGGCGATGGCCGCCGAGACCCGCCCCGACGTGATCCTGATGGACATCCGGATGCCCGTGATGGACGGCATCGCGGCCACCACCGAGGTGCTCAAGAGAGCGGATGCCCGGGGAGGCAGCCTTCCCCGCATCATCGTTCTCACCACCTTCGATCTCGACGAGGCCGCCACCCGGGCGATCCGTGGGGGAGCAAGCGGTTTCGTTCTGAAGGACGCCGACCCCGAGTTCCTGCTCGCGGCGATCCGCACCGTGCATGCGGGCAACGCCGTGATCGCGGCATCCGCCACCAGGGAACTCTTCGAGCACTTTGCGCCGGCCGGGGCGCAGCCCGAGACACCGGCGGCGTTCGGTCAGCTCACCGCGCGGGAGCGCGACATCTTCCAGCTCGCAGCGCGGGGGTTGAGCAACTCCGAGATCGCGTCGGGCGAATACCTGAGCGAGGCCACGGTGAAGACCCACATCAGCCGCATCCTCGGCAAGCTGGGTCTTCGAGATCGCGTGCAACTGGTGGTATTCGCTTTCGAGAACGGGCTCAACGCCTAGGCGACGGCCCGCAGCACCCCGGAAGGTCATCCGCTGGATGTACGGGGGCCGAGACCTGCGCCCGATGCCCGCCGCGAGACGCGACCGTAGCGTCGGAGTATGTCATTCGATCATTCAGAAGCCGGGCTCGTTGCCCGGGTCTCCCACCTCACCAAGTCCTACGGATCGGCCACCAACCCGGTCACCGCGCTCGACGACGTCTCGATCGGCATCCGCTCCGGCGAGTTCACGGCCATCATGGGGCCGAGCGGATCGGGCAAGTCCACACTCATGCACATCATGGCGGGCCTCGACACCGCCACCACGGGACAGGCCTGGCTCGGAGACACCGAGATCACCGGCCTTCCGGATTCCGACCTCACCATCCTGAGGCGGCGCCGGGTCGGCTTCGTCTTCCAGGCCTTCAATCTCGTGCCGACGCTCGACGTGCGAGGGAACATCCTGCTGCCCTTCGAACTGGACGGACGTCGCCCCACCCGCGACGAATCGGCCTGGATCGAGCGGCTCATCGACACGCTCGGGCTCGGCGACCGCCTGAAGCATCGTCCGCACGAACTCTCGGGCGGCCAGCAGCAGCGTGTGGCCATCGCCCGGGCTCTCGGCACCCGACCCGACCTGGTCTTCGCCGATGAGCCGACCGGCAACCTCGACTCCCGAACCGGTCGCGAGGTGTTGTCCCTGCTCGCTGCCGCAAGCGCCGAATACGGGCAGAGCATCGCGATGGTCACCCACGACCCGATCGCTGCGAGCTTCGCCGACCGCATCCTGTTTCTCGCCGACGGTCGGGTCGTCGACGATCGCGCCCGGTCATCGGCCGAAGAGATCTCCCGCCTGATGCTCACAATGGAGAAGGCAGCATGAGACGTCCCCTCGCGGAGCAGCTTCCGAGCACACTCGTGGCCGCACTGAGCTCCGCCTTCGGTGTCTGCCTGCTGGAGACCACCGGCGTGCTCGCGCAGGTTCTTGCGGCGGACAGTGTCACCGGGTCGAGCGCCACCGTCGCGGCCCTGTTGCAGGTCGTCGCTTCGGTCTTCATCGTCATCGCGGTCTATGTGGGGTCGATCGTCACCGCGAACACCTTCGCCACGATCATCGCCGGGCGAACGCGCACTATCGCGCTCTATCGCCTCATCGGATCGAGTGCTTCGGACCAGCGAAGGGCGGTGGCCCGCGAGGGTCTGGTCGTCGGCGCGGTGGGATCGGTGATCGGCGCCGTCCTCGGCACCGCGATCACGATCGGGCTCGTGAGCGTGTCGGTTGCGACCGGAGTCGTGCCCTCGCATCCCTACAGCTATCTCGGCCCGGTGATCGCGCTACCGATCGTCGCGGTCGTGCTCACGACCTGGCTCGCGTCGTGGATCGGCTCTCGCCGGGTGTTGCAGGTATCTCCGATGCAGGCGACGGGGGGAGCGGTGGAGAAGTCGCTCGACGAGGCTGCGGGTGGTCGTGGGCGCTCCGTCGTGGCCGTCGTCTTCTTCGCCCTCGGTGGCGCTCTGCTCGTGCTCGGCATGGTGATCGGCCTGGTGAGTCCTCTCGGGGTGCTCGTCGGGGTGGTCGGCGGGCTCTTGTCGTTCACCGGGCTGGTGCTCGGCTCCCCGCTGGTGATGCCGGTCGCCCTGAGACTCACCGGACGGATGTTCGGACGCAGCGCACCGGCACGGCTCGCTGCGGAGAACGCGGTGCGCTACCCCGAACGCAGTTCGCGTACCACGATCGGACTCGTCATCGGGGTGACGCTCGTCACGATGTTCGCGGTGTGTGTCGAGAGCTATCAGGTGATCATCACGAATGCGCAGAGGGCCCAGCCGGAGGTCTACCAGGGAGTCGACCGGACTCTCACGGTGACGGTGGTCGTCTTCTCGGTGCTCATGGGATTCAGCGCGCTCATCGCCGCGGTCGGGATGGTGAACAACCTCTCGATGAGCGTGTTGCAGCGCACGAGGGAACTGGGCCTGCTCCGGGCGCTCGGCTTCACGGCCCGGCAGGTGCGCACGATGATCCTCGCCGAGAGCGCGCAGCTGACTGTCGCGGCCGTGCTCGTCGGCCTCGTCCTCGGTACCTTCTACGGCTGGGCTGGTGCCCAGTCGCTGCTCGGTTCGATCACCGGGTCGCCGGGCATCGTGCTTCCCGCGATACCGCTCGCGCTTCTCGCGATCCTGGCCGTGGCCGCTGCAGTGCTCACGCTGGTGGCATCCGTGGCCCCGTCCCGTCGGGCCACGCGGATCGCACCGGTCGCGGCACTCGCGGTGGAATAGTGAGTTTTGGTCGGCGGTCACAGCCGCCGACCAGCTAAGCGCCCTGTTTTGCTGAGGGCTCTCACAGGGAGGCACCAAGGCCAGTCTCGGCTCCCGCTGGCGTGCCCATAATGAGCGTGCGCAACTGCTGCGTGTGTGTGAGGGGAACCCGATGTCGCAACAACTGCTCGATCTTCGTCTCGAGACGGGCCCCTTTCCGATCGTCGTCTATGCGCTCGCCCTCGTCGCTCTCGTGGTGCTGGCGACCCGTCGGCCGGTGCGTCGCTGGCTGCCCGTCCAGCTGATCGGCGGTGTCGCCGGCGCCGGTGTCGGACTCGTGCTCGCCTGGCTGGTGAGTGACGTGTGGAACAGCTTCGGCGTGGCCCTCACCCCGATCACCCGGCTCTGGTTCGCGCTGGGTGTCGGCGGCATCGGGTTCGCGATTGCGGGCCTGTGGCGGGCGCGCGCGTGGCGCGTGGTGCTCGGCAGCGCATCCGTCTTCCTGTTCGCGCTCGCCGGGGCGATCGGGGTGAATGTGGATGTCGCGGAGTTCCCGACCCTCGGCTCGGCGCTCGGGGTGAATTCGATCACCAAACTCACCCTTCCGGCCTCTACTCCCACCCCGATCCCCGCCAGCACGGTGATCGAGACGCTGGCGCAGAGTTGGCATGCCCCGGCAGGGATGCCGAAGGTGGGGACGGTGGGATCCGTGACCATCCCGGCCACGATCTCGCACTTCGCCGCCCGCAGCGCGCTGGTCTACCTTCCCCCCGCCGCGCTGGTCGCGGGTGCGCCGCGACTTCCGGTGATCGAGATGCTCTCGGGCCAGCCGGGTGCGCCGTCGAACCTGATCACCTCCGGCGCGATGGAGGCGATTCTCGACCAGTTCGCGGCAGCGCATGCCGGCCTCGCGCCGATCGTGGTCATCCCCGACCAGCTCGGGGCTCCCCAACTCAATCCGATGTGTGTCGACTCGTCGCTCGGCAACTCCGAGACCTACCTCACGCAGGATGTCCCGAACTGGATCACTCATCACCTGCACGTTCTGCCCGCCCGCGCCGACTGGGCGATCGGAGGCTTCTCGCAGGGGGGAACGTGCTCCATCCAGCTCGGGGCGAAATTCCACGGACTGTACGGCAACATCTTCGACATCTCTGGACAACTGGTGCCGTTCCGCACTTCCCTCGCGGTCACAGTCGCCCAGGGCTTCGGCGGATCGCCGGCCGCCTATGCCGCGGCCGCACCCGTCGCCCTTCTCGCCGCCGGTGCTCCCTATACCGACACGCTCGGGGTCTTCTTCGTCGGCCAGAACGACACGCGATACGGAGCGGCAGCCGTGACCGTCTCGAACGCGGCTCGGGCCGCCGGCATGACCGTGCACTACGAGCAGTCCCCGGGTACCGCGCACGACTGGCATACTGTGCAGTTCGCGCTGCGCCAGGGTATTCCGATCCTCGCCGCGCGCTGGGGACTCTGATGAGGCGCTTTATCACTGAGCGACGGGTGAGTATCTCGATCGCGGGTCTCATGCTCGTGCTCGCCTTCGTCACCGGTTCGCTGCTTCGCGGGCCCAGAGCCGGACTCAGGCCATTGGTCGGAACCGGTCTCGACGCGTTTCTCCAGGCGCACAGCCTGTTCTCGCCCATCACCTCGGTGCTCTTCGCCTCAGGGTGGTTCGAACTCCTGGTGTCCATCGCGGCGCTTGTCATCCTCGTCGGGGCTGCCGAACGACTGATGGGATGGTGGCGCACCCTCCTGGCGTTCATCGTCACCGCGTATGTCGGCGCGGGAATCGGAACACTTCTGCAGGCGGCAGGCCTGCTCGCGCGGGAGGTCTGGGCCGTTCGGATCCAGGAGTTCGTCGTCTTCGATCCGTTCACCGCGATTTCGGGCACGATTCTCACGGCCAGCGCCTTCGCCGGCCCGCTGTGGCGCCGACGCGTGCGTGTGCTCGGGTTCGCGGCGCTCACCATCGTGTTCCTGTATTCGGGGCAGCCCTCCGACCTCTTCCGAATCATCGCCGCCCTCGCCGGTCTCGGGCTGGGGATGGTGCTGGCGCGCACCCATCCGTCCGCCCGGTGGGCACGCAGTTCGCACTACGAAGCGCGGAGCCTTACGGCAGTGCTGCTGATGATCACCGCGGCCGGGCCGTTCGTGAGTATCTTCACGCCAGCGCGGTATGGTCCGCTGCATCCGCTCGGCATGCTGTTCCGCGACCAGTTGCCACGCATGCAGACCGTGATCCACCATTGCCTCGGTCACGCGACCTCACCCGGATGCCACCTCCAGCTCGCTCTCGCCAGCATCAATGGCCCCGGCACCGTCCTGCTCGCGCCGCTGCCGCTCATCGTGCTGATCGTCGCCGCTCTCGGCATGCTGAGGGGGCGTCGAAGCGCCGCCCTCATCGCGATCGCTGTCAACCTGTTCCTGGCCCTCGTCGCCGCGTTCTACTACGGGTTCCTCCCGGCGTCGGGAAGCGACGAGGTCGTCTCCGACTACGCCTCGGGGCTCGAGCCCGTGGCCCGCTTGGCCGTCTCGGTGCTCGTGCCGCTCGTGATCGCCGCGCTCATCGCCGTCAACCTGCGCCACTTCACCGTGCGGATCCCGCGTCGGTCGATGGTGCGGTTCATCCTCACTGTGGTGGGCACCTTCGTGGTGCTCTGCGGTCTCTACCTCGGTGGGGGATGGTTGGATCGCCTGCAGTTCCGTCCCGCGCCGAGCCTGCTTCAGCTCCTTCTCGACCTGCCGGACCGTTTCGTGCCCGTCGGCTTCCTTCGCCTCGAGACGGTGCCGTTCATCCCCGTGGCGCCGTTCACCCGCATCCTGTACCAGGGGATCGGGCCGGCCTTCTGGTTGGTGTTCATCGCGGCGACACTCCCGCTCTTCTTCTCCGATCGCAACCGCTACAGCTTCGCCGAGCGTGATCGTGCGCGCCTACTGCTGCTCGAGGGCGGCGGCTCCATCGGCCATATGGCCCTGTGGGACGGCAACGATTACTGGTTCAGTGCCGACGGTCACGCCGCAGTGGCGTACCGGGTGGTCTCCGGAGTCGCGCTCACCACCGGGGGCCCGCTCGGCCGTGGCGAGTTCGCCGCCGAGGCGGTGCGGCAGTTCGCGGTCTTCTGCGACGACAACGGATGGACCCCGGTGTTCTACAGCGTGGACAACGAGTTCCAGCCGCAGTTCCAGGCGATGGGCTGGTCGACGATGGTGGTCGCGGAGGAGACCATCGTGCATCCCGCCACCTTCTCGACCCAGGGCAAGAGCTGGCAGGACGTGCGTTCCTCGATCAACCGCGCCGAGCGCCTCGGAGTACACGCGGTCTGGACCAGCTGGGCAAAGCTCTCGATCGCCCACAGCGCCCAGATCGAGGCGATCTCCGAATCCTGGGTCGCCGACAAGAAGCTGCCGGAGCTCGGCTTCACCCTCGGCGGCCTGGACGAGCTGCGCGATCCGGATGTCGCGGTGTTGCTGGCCGTCGGGGACGATGACGTCGTCGAAGCCGTGACGAGCTGGATGCCCACGTATCGCGAGGGCGAGATCATCGGCTGGACGCTGGACTTCATGCGGCGCCGTCCCGGCAGCATGAACGGGGTGATGGAGTTCCTCATCGCCTCCGCCGCTCTGCTCATGCAGCAGCGGGGAATCGAGTTCATGAGTCTGTCTGCCGCGCCGCTCGCGCGTCGGGAGTCTGCGTCGGAGGCATCCGACGGCACGGATCGCCTCCTGGCCTTCCTCGCCCGCAGCCTCGAACCGGTCTACGGATTCCAATCCCTCTTCACCTTCAAACAGAAGTTCAAGCCAGAGTTGAAGGCGATGCTCATGGCCTACCCCGATCCCCTCGCCCTCCCGGCGATCGGCGCTGCTCTCGGGCGGGCCTACCTGCCCTCTCTGAGTGTTTCGCAGACTGTGCGGTTTCTGCGGGGACGCGGCTAGAGGATTGCCGGTGCGCGCGGTGCTATCCTCGGAATTGTGCTGTTCGGCCTGCTCCTTCTTAGCTGCCGCGACGAGTCCTAACCCAGGCCTCCCTCGTCGCGGAGACTGGTGCTGCAACAGCGCCGTTGGCTGACCATCTCAGACCAAGCGAAAGAGCGAGACAATGAAGAACACACAGTCGGCTTCTGCAATGCCGATCCACAAGTACCGCCCGTATCACGAGACCCTCACCGTCGACCTGCCGGACCGCACCTGGCCGTCCAAGCGCATCACGGTCGCCCCGCGCTGGTGCGCTGTCGACCTGCGTGACGGAAACCAGGCGCTCATCGATCCGATGAGTCCCGAGCGCAAGCGCATCATGTTCGAGCTGCTGGTTCGCATGGGCTACAAGGAGATCGAGGTCGGCTTCCCCTCGGCATCCCAGACGGACTTCGACTTCGTGCGCAGCCTCATCGAGGACGACCTGATTCCGGATGACGTGACGATCCAGGTGCTCACCCAGGCGCGCGAGGCGCTGATCAACCGCACCTACGAGTCGCTCATCGGGGCGAAGCGGGCCATCGTGCATCTCTACAACTCCACGAGCGTGCTGCAGCGCGACGTGGTGTTCCGCACCGACAAACAGGGCATCATCGACATCGCCCTCGAGGGGGCCCGCCTCTGCAAAGCGGCGGAGTCGATCACCGCGGGCACCGAGATCTTCTACGAGTACTCGCCGGAGAGCTACACGGGCACCGAGCTCGAATTCGCTCTCGAGGTCTGCAACAAGGTCATCGCGATCTTCGAACCCACTCCCGAGCGCAAGGTCATCATCAACCTGCCGGCGACGGTGGAGATGGCGACTCCCAACGTCTATGCGGACTCTATCGAGTGGATGTCGCGCCGCCTCGACCAGCGCGAGAACATCATCCTCTCGCTGCACCCGCACAACGACCGTGGAACCGCGGTGGCCGCGGCCGAGCTCGGCTATCTCGCCGGCGCGGACCGCATCGAGGGCTGTCTCTTCGGCAACGGCGAGCGCACCGGCAACGTCGACATTGTGGCGCTCGGAATCAACCTGTTCACCCAGGGCATCGACCCGCAGATCGACTTCAGCGATCTAGACGAGGTCAAGCGCACGGTGGAGTACGTGAACCAACTGCCCGTTCCCGAGCGTCACCCCTGGGCCGGCGACCTGGTCTACACGGCATTCAGCGGGTCGCACCAGGACGCGATCAAGAAGGGATTCGAGGCCATGGCCGCGGATGCCGCCGACAAGGGCGTCACCGTTGACGAGCTCGTCTGGGCGGTGCCGTACCTGCCGATCGATCCCAAGGACCTCGGGCGCAGCTACGAAGCCGTCATCCGGGTCAACTCGCAGTCGGGCAAGGGCGGCGTCGCCTACCTGCTCAAGAACGACCACGCCCTCGACCTTCCGCGCAAGCTCCAGATCGAGTTCTCCGGTGTCGTGCAGGCCAAGACGGATGCCGAGGGTGGCGAGGTCACGAGCGCCGAGATCTGGGAGATCTTCCAGGACGAGTACCTGCCGGCCTCCGCGGCGGAGGACAAGTGGGGCCAGTTCGAGCTCGCCTCGACGCGCACGCAGAGCGACATGTCCGGAACTGTCTCGCTGCACACCGAGCTGCGGGTCGGCGAGCAGTTCGTGACGACTGACACCACCGGCAACGGTCCGATCGCGGCCTTCCTCAACGTGCTCACCGAGCAGGGCGTCGAGGTCAAGCTCTACGACTACGTCGAGCATGCGCTCAGCGGCGGTGGGGATGCTCTCGCTGCGGCCTATGTCGAACTGAATGTGAACGGCGTGCGTCTCTGGGGCGTCGGCATCGACGCCGATATCTCCACGGCATCCCTCAAGGCGGTCGTCTCGGCCGTCAACCGGGCAGTGCGCGAGGAGTCCGGCGATCGGGAGTTGGCCTCCGTCTAAGTCGTGCGGGTGCGCTCGTCACTCGGGGTTTCTCGACCTCTGCGCCCCGAGTGACACGCGCGCCGTTCCGTTCGGGTGCGCGCGTCACTCCGGGGTGCTTCGGTCCCGGTCAGGGGGGACGTTTCTGGGGGCCACGGGGTCGACCCGGACCCCGAGCGGCAGGAGGGTCACCTCGAGCTCTCGGACCGCGCCAGAGGGTAGCGAGCGGCGAGGTGCTCCTCGAAGGTTCCCTGGCCGAAGGGTGGCCCGGGCACGAGGTCGGCCCCCGCGGCGAAGGCGGCAACCGTGCGCCCGGAGATTCGCAGGGGAACCAGGGGCCGGCGCGATCCGGCGGCGAGCTTCCAGCGGGTCGCGAGTTCGTGGCCGGTGAGCACCTGCGGGCCGCCGATGTCGGGCACGCGGCCGGCAGGACCCGCCGCAACGAGCTCCACGAGCCGCGCCGCGACATCGTGCACGGAAATCGCCTGGAACGAGAATCGGGGCACGAGCGTCACCGGGAGAATGCGGCGTTGCGCAGTGAACAGGCTCTCGACGAAGGAGTGGAACTGCGTCGCGCGCAGGACGGTGTGGGGGATGCCCGAAGCGACGATCACCCCTTCCGCCTCCCGCTTGGCGCGGTAGTAGGGCAGGGGGATGTCGTCGATGCCGACTATCGACATGAAGACGACATGCTCCACCCCGGCCGACCGGGCGAAGGCGCTGAGAAGCGTGGTGGCCGCGACGTCCTGGGCGGAACCTGTGCTGGCGAGGTGCACGACCGTCTCGACTCCCGAGAGGGCTCGACCGAGGCCTCGTCCGGTGAGGAGGTCGCCCGATAGCGTGCCAGCCGAGTGGGACCGACTGAGCACGCGCACGACGTGGCCGGCCTCCTGGAGCGCGCTGACCGTCGGTCGCCCCAGTTGCGCGGTTCCGCCGGTGACCAGGATCGTCCTCATGATGCACATTGTGCCCCACCGCGGCGCGTTCCGGGCAGGCGGACGCCCGTCGGTATTCTGGGAGCATGACCTCGCTGGAGCACCCGAACTCCGGCCCGCTCGCCACCCGGATCGTCGATCTCGGCGCGATCGCCCGCAATATCGGTCGCATCCGCGACATCACCGGAACCCCGATCCTCGCCGTTGTGAAGGCGGATGGCTTCGGCCACGGCGTCATCGAGGTCGCGACCACCGCACTCGAGGCCGGGGCGACGTGGCTCGGTGTCGCGACGGTGGACGAAGCCCTGGCGGTGCGATCCGCGGGAATCGCCGCGCCGATCCTCTGCTGGCTCGCCGATCCCTGGTGCGACCTTCGCGCGGCCGTGAGCGCCGGTGTGACCATCTCCTGCGCCAATGTCGAGACGCTCGAGGCCATCGCAGCCCTCGGGGATGCCGCCGATGTCCACCTGGAACTCGACACGGGGATGTCGCGGGGCGGTGCTCCCGAATACGCCTGGGACGCCCTCATCTCGGCCGCGCTCGCATCCTCCACCGTGCACGTCACGGGGATCTGGTCGCACCTCGCCCTCGCCGCGGACGCGGAACCCGGTTCGACGGCCTACCAGGTGAAAGCCTTCGAACGAGGGGTCGCTCGTGCCCGCGAGCTCGGTCTCGCGCCCGGCGTCCTGCACCTGGCGAATTCTGCCGGTGCCCTCGAGCATCCCGACACCTGGTTCGACCTTGTGCGCTGCGGTGCTGCCCTCTACGGAATCGAAACCGTGGTGGGGCTCACGCACGCCCTCGAGCCGGCGATGCGGGTGGTGTCGCGCGTCACCCAGCTGAAGCGCGTGGCCGCCGGCACGGGGGTCAGCTACAACCACGCCTGGGTCTCCTCGGCGGACACCACGCTCGTGCTCGTACCGGTGGGCTATGGCGATGGCATTCCCCGCGACCTCTCACACGGCGGGGAGGTCGTGATCGGCGGCGTGCGTCATCCCGTCGTCGGAGCGATCTCCATGGACCAGCTCGTCGTCGATGTCGGAGACGCCGAGGTGGCCCTCGGCGACGAAGTGGTGTTGCTCGGTTCGCCGAGCGACGGCGAACCGGATGCCCAGGAGTGGGCGACCGTAACCGGTACGATCGCCCACGAGATACTCACCGGCCTCGGTGGCCGCATGGCCAGGCGTCATACCAACAAGACCCAAAGGACTTTTTCGTGAAGCGCATCGGCATCGTCTTCGGCGGGGCGAACAACGAGCACGAGGTGTCGTGCAATTCCGCGCGGAGCGTGGCATCCCACCTCGACCCCGAGCGTTTCGAGCCGGTGCTCATCGGCATCGACCGCGACGGAGGCTGGCATCGTCTCGAGTCGGTGGATGCCCTCGCCGAGGCGACCGGCGGAACCCGCTTTCCCGATCTCGACGGCATCGACATCGCCTTTCCCGCGCTGCACGGCCGCTTCGGAGAGGATGGCACGGTTCAGGGTCTCCTCGAACTCGCCCGCATTCCCTATGTGGGCTGCGGCGTGCTCGCGAGTGCGCTCGCCATGGACAAGCTCCTCGCCCAGCGCCTGCTCGAGCTCGCCGGCATTCCCACCATCCCGACCAAGTCAGTGATGGCGGCGACGGCCGGAGATGCGGTTGCTCTCGCCGAAGCACTCGGGTTTCCGGTGTTCGTCAAACCGAATCGCTCCGGTTCGAGTGTCGGGGCGAGCCGGGTGGAATCCGCCGGAGGGATGGCCGCTGCCGTGGCGCTCGCATTGCAGCACGATTCGACCGCGCTCGTGCAGAAGACGATCGTCGGTGACGAGGTGGATCTGGGGGTGCTTCAGCAGCTCGACGGGAGCCTCGAAGTCGGCGCTCCTCTGCGTATCCTCACCGAGGATTCCACGACGTTCTTCGACTACACGGCCAAGTACACGGCCGGTGGCGGGGCCACACTGGAGGTACCGGCGCAGATCCCGGAGGCCGCGAGCACCCGACTCGTCGAGCTCGCAGCGCTTGCCTTCCGCACCCTCGACTGCGAGGGGCTCGCCCGAGTTGACTTCTTCCTCGGGGCCGACGGCACGATCACCCTCAACGAGGTCAACACCCTGCCGGGGCTCACGGCGTTCAGTCAGTATCCACGCATGTGGCAGGCCGTCGGCGTGAGCTATACCGAGCTCTTGAGTCGACTCATCGACCGGGCAGTCGTCGCGTTCAGCGGCGCGCGGAGCGTCGCCGCCATCTAGGCATCCGCTCCAGCCGTCGCTGCTCCGGAAGGCTCCACTTGAAGAGAACCGCGAGCACTCGGACCCCGAAGGTCACGGCGACGCACACCACGGCGGCGACGAACATCGGGACTTCGAGCGCGACGAGGGTGACAAGGGTTCCGGCGCCCGCGACCGCAGCGATGGCATAGAGCGATCCGACGTGCATCAGCGCGATCGGCAGGTTGAGCAGCAGGTCACGAAGGATGGAACCCCCCACGGCCGAGAGCACCCCGACGAAGATCGAAGGGATCTCGGGCAGGCCGAGCGTGAGCGCCTTGGTCGTGCCGATGGCGCAGAAGAGTCCGATCGTGAGGGCGTCGAGTCCCGTGATGACTCGGCCGAGGCGCTGGAACAGGCGCTCGAGAAGCATTCCGAGCAGAGCAGCGCCGACGGCCACGATGAGGTACCAGTTCAGCCGAAGAGCCACCGGCACCTGGTTGAGCAGCAGGTCGCGAAAGAGTCCGCCGCCGGTGCCCGCGGCGATGCCGATGAGCGCGACACCGAGCAGATCGAGTCGACGATCGCGAAATTGTGCGGCGAACATCGCTCCCTGCACTCCGCCGACGGCGATCGCGAGGAGATCCGCCCAGAGGGGGATGATGAGGGGGCTGGCGTTCACAGTCATTGTTACCACGGCACGGCACGCTGGTTCGCCCAGCCGGGACGACGATAATTGGCGGATGCCTCTCTACCGTGACGAAGCCGTCGTGCTGCGCACCCACAAGCTGGGTGAGGCCGATCGCATCGTCACCATGCTCACGCGACAGCACGGCAAGGTTCGCGCTGTGGCCAAGGGGGTGCGCCGCACCGCCTCAAAGTTCGGGGCCCGTCTCGAACCGTTCATGGTGGCCGACGTGCAGCTCTATGAGGGTCGCAGTCTCGACATCATCACGCAGGCCGAATCGGTAGGGTCATACGGCGCCGACATCACCGCGGACTACGGCAGCTACACGGCCGCGAGCGCGATGGTGGAGACCGCCGACAAACTCACCGAGGGCGAGCCGAGCCTGCAGCAGTACCTGCTGCTCGTGGGCGCCCTCCGGTCCCTCGCCCGGCACGAACATGGGGCGAGCCTCACCCTCGACTCGTATCTGCTTCGAGCCCTGTCGATCGCCGGCTGGTCGCCGAGCTTCGACGACTGTTCGGTCACCGGAGCCCCCGGACCGCATTCCGCGTTCGTCGTGCAGCTCGGTGGAGTCGTCGCGGATGCCGTTGCACCGCCCGGCGCTCCCCGCCTCGACGCGAAGACCCTGCTGCTGCTCTCCTCGCTGCTCACCGGAGAGTGGGAGACGGCGGATGATGCGGACGACCGCACCCGCTCGCAGGCGAGCGGTATCGTCGCCGCCTACACCCAGTTCCATCTCGACCGCGGGTTGCGTTCTCTCGAGCATGTCGATCGCGCGACCCGTGCCAGTGAGCGTATCGAGACCCCGATCGTCTCCCGGATCGAGGCCTCGTGAGCAAGCCGAAGACCCACCGCGACGCCGTCGACTTCAAGCCGATCGATTGGACCGGCCTCTACCCGCCGAAGCTGCCGAAGAACGCGGTGCCCGAGCACGTCGCCATCGTGATGGACGGCAACGGTCGCTGGGCGAACAGCAAGGGCCTCACGCGGGTGGAGGGCCACAAGGCGGGGGAGGCCTCGCTGCTCGACGTCGTCGCCGGCGCCATCCAGATCGGGGTGAAGCACCTCAGCGTGTACGCCTTTTCGACCGAGAACTGGAAGCGGTCTCCCGACGAGGTGCGCTTTCTCATGGGCTTCAACCGCGACGTACTGCACCGCCGCCGCGACCAGCTGAATGACTGGGGCGTTCGGGTGCGCTGGGCCGGACGCAAGCCCAGGCTCTGGGCATCCGTCATCGACGAGCTGCAGTTCGCCGAAAGACTGACGGCCGGCAATTCGGTGCTCACCCTCACCATGTGCGTCAACTACGGCGGCCGTACCGAGATCGCGGATGCCGTTCGTGCGATCGCCGACGACGTCGCCGACGGACGGCTCAAACCTTCGGGCATCAGCGAGAAGACCATCCAGAAGCGGCTCTATGCCCCCGACCTGCCGGATGTCGACCTCTTCGTGCGCAGCTCGGGCGAGCAGCGCACGAGCAACTTCATGCTCTGGCAGAGTGCCTATGCCGAGATGGTGTTCCTCGACACGCTCTGGCCGGATTTCACCCGCGAGCAACTGTGGGAGGCGATCGTGCTCTACGCGCAGCGCACCCGTCGCTTCGGCGGTGCGGTGGACGCCCCTTCGGTCTGAGCTGTACAGCAGCCCCACGCAGGCCCTCTGCTTTAGGTGAGGTCGCGGGAGACCGCAGACCGCCCGGCGAGCGTCGACTTGCCGACCCCGCTCACGCCGGCGACCACCACGCGGGCCGGCCGCCGCAGGGGATCGCGGAAGGAGAGCATCCGTCCAGTCTGCGCTGTGCGGACAGCACCATCGCCCTCGATAGTCGCCGGCTGGCGAGAATGGCACTCTCTCGCCGTGCGGGAAAGGGCATCCCTCGCCGGTCATACCGGTCTTGCGCGGGCCCCGGTGCGGCGAATCGATATTCTGGCCTCATGAGCACCCCCGATCTGAGCGCACCCGACTCCGCCCCTATCCGCACCGGCATCATCGGCTATGGGCTCTCCGGCCGGGTCTTCCACGCCCCCTTCATCGCGGCGAATCCGCGTTTCTCGCTCGACGTCGTCGCCACGAGTCATGCCGGACGGCAGACTGTGGCCCGCTCGCAGCATCCGACCATCGAGACCGTCGACACCCCTTCCGAGCTCGTGGCGCGGGGTCTCGACCTGGTGGTGCTCGCCTCGCCGGGTCACGCCCACCTCGAGCAGGGACTCGCGGCTCTGGCCGCCGGATCCGCCGTCGTCGTCGACAAGCCCTTTGCGGCATCCGTCGCCGAGGCCGAGCAGCTCATCGCCGCGGCCGAGGCCGCCGCACGACCGCTGATGGTGTTCCAGAACCGCCGCTGGGACGGCGACTTCCTCACCCTGCAGAAGCTCCTCGCAGAGGGCGCGCTCGGCACAGTGCACCGCTTCGAGTCCACCTTCGAGCGCTGGTCTCCCGGCCTGCGCGACCGCTGGCAGGACACCTCGACCAGCGCGCAGGGCGCGGGGATCACCTTCGACCTCGGAAGCCATCTGATCGACCAGGCTCTGCACCTCTTCGGGCCGGCCACCATCGCGGATGCCGAACTCTCGATCCTGAGAGCGGGTGGCGTGAGCGACGACGAGGCATTCATCTCCCTGCTTCACTCCTCCGGCACACGCTCCCACCTCACCATCAGCCGTTTCGCCGGGCAGAACGGTCCGCGCTTCCGCGTGCTCGGCGATCGATCCGCCTTCACGATCTACGGCCTCGACGGCCAGGAGCCCGCGCTCGGTGCGGGGGGATCCCCGACGGACCCGGGCTTCGGAATCGCGTCGGAGGATAGTTGGGGCACGATCGGAATCACGGGTTCGGAGGACTTCCCTCTCACGAAGGTACCCACCGAGGCTGGTGACTATGCCGCGTTCTACCGGGGGGCAGCCGCAGCCATCCGGGATGGCGCGGTGCCGCCGGTCGACCCGCGGGACGCGCTGGAGACCCTGCGCATCATCGAAGGCGTGCACGGCTTCACCCGCTGACCTCACACGGTCACGAGCCCCCAGTCGTTGCCGTCGAGTTCGTGGAGTACACGGCTGGTCGCCGCGAGACTCGGCACCCGCCTCGCACCTTCGTTGGCGATGAGGTGGATGCTGCGGGCGCTGGCCGGCGTGTGCGAACGGATCACGGCCCCGGGGGGCAGCGCTGCGGCCACCAATGCGAGACGCGGAAGCATCGCCACACCGAGGCCACTGGCCACCATGTTGATCACGGCACTGGCGTTGTCGGTCTCGAAAGCGATAGCCGGGGCGAAGCCGGCGAGTTCGCAGACGGCGAGGAGGTGGCCGCGGCAGCGCGGGCATCCGGCGATCCATCGTTCGTCGGAGAGCCCGGCGAGGTCCACCACCGGCTGGTCGGCCAGCGGATGACCGGAGCTGAGCACCACGACGGTGTCTTCGGTGAAGAGGGTCTCCGCGCCGAGCCCGTTCGCGCTGTCGACGTGGGGGTCTGACCTGTCGCCGGGGTAGCTGAAGGTGATCGCGAGGTCGATGCTGCCTTCCCGCAACATCGCAACGGCCTCGGGAGGCTGGGCCTCCACGTAGTTCACCCGCAGGCCGGGATGCTGCAGGGCCATGGAGGCAAGCAGCCGCGGCACGATGGTGGATGACGCAGTGGGGAAGGCGGCGAGGCGCACCGATCCCGTGCGAAGTCCGGCGAGGTCGGCGAGGTCGCCGGATGCCGCCTCGAGCGCCGAGGCGATCGTGAGGGCGTGACGGGCGAGCACCGTCCCGGCCTCGGTGAGGCGGACCGAGCGCCCGACCCTCGTCACCAACGGGAGGTTGAGACGAGCCTCTGCGCGTTGCACATGCTGGCTCACCGCGGGCTGGCTGTAGCCGAGCAGTCGCGCCGCACCGGTTATCGTGCCGCTGTCGGCGATCGCGCGCACGATCCGGATCGTCTGCAGGTCGAGCTGAGGGTCGAAGACGAGAGTCATAACCCGATGTTATTGGTTCTATCGAAAGTATGCTCTTGTCGCATGAATAGTGCCGCGGCATGCTGGACGCATGACCACTGCGACGCGACCCGCCCTTTCGCCCGAACTCCAGCAGGCTCGGGCGAGCTTCGAGCCATCCAGTGGCTTCCTTGCCGTCGCTTCGATCGGCATCCCGACCCGCGAGACGGTCGCAGCCCAGAAGGCCGACCTTGACCTCTGGGGCGCCGCTCGTCGTGATCCGATGGACTACGACGCCATAGTCGAACGCACGCGTCGTTCATATGCCCGGCTCGTCGGCGTGACGCCGGATCGGGTCGCAACGGGCTCGCAGACCTCGGTCATCACGAGCCTCGTCGCGGCGGCCGTTCCCGACGGGGCCGAGGTACTGAGTGTCGACGGGGATTTCTCTTCGATTGTGTTTCCCCTCATGCAGCAGCCCGGTATCCGGCTGCGCACCGTGTCGCTCGCCGACCTCGCGAACTCCATCAGCGATGACACCTGGCTCGTCGTGTTCTCCCACATCCAGTCGTCCACGGGAGTGGTGGCGGATGTCGCAGCCATCGTCGCTGCGGCGGCCGCCCACGACGCCCACACCTTCTGCGACACGACCCAGTCGGCCGGGGTGCACCCGGTGGATGCATCGCTCTTCGATGCGACCGTGTGCCACAGCTACAAGTGGCTATGTGCCCCGCGCGGAGTCGCATTCCTCACCCTGAGTGACCGCTTCCAGGCCCAGCTGCGACCGCTGCAGGCGGGCTGGTACGCGGGGGACCAGGTCTGGCAGTCCTGCTATGGACCGCACATGGTGCTTGCGACGGACGCGCGAGCGTTCGACGTCTCGCCGGCCTGGCCGGCCTGGGTGGGAGCGGAGCCCGCCATCCGCATGTTCTCCCAGCTCGATATCGCCGAAGTCTGGGCGTACAGCAGCGGCCTCGGCGACCTGCTCTGCGATGGGCTCGGCATTCCGCAGCAGCACCAGGCGATAGTGACCTGGGCGGATCCGGATGCCGCGGACCTGCACAAACTCGTCGCCGCGGGCATCAAGGCCTCGGGGCGTGCCGGTCGCCTTCGCGCAGCCTTCCACCTGTGGAACGACGAGGCGGATGTCGCGGCGGTCGTCGCAGCACTGCGGCCCTGATCGGCCCGACTGGGCGGGTGACCGGCCCTGTCGCGCGCAACGATCGGGGGCGGCGGGCTGATCCGCCGTGTCTCCAGCATCGTTGTGGACAGAGAAGCAGGGCTGCTGGGCGCTCTGCGCCGGTCTCCGCGGAGCGAGGAGAGGGATAGAGACTCTCTCCACGGGCCCCGCGATCGCGCTTCTTGGTTCGTCTTCGGCGACGGACGCTGACACCGGCCGAGTCTTCGTACCCACCGGGGCGATGGAGCACTGCCCGCCGGGGCGATGACGCGATACCCGCGGGGATCGGAGGCGGACATCGCCCCATTCAGCCCGATGCCCTCACGAGTGACCCGAATCCGCCATGTTAGAGTCAGGATGACTGTTACTGGGCGGATGGCGAGGTGATCATGGACGACAGCACGCCCCAGCGCGACGCGGCGCCGGTCTCGCTCGCGGTCTCCACGGTGATCTTCGCGCTCAAGGCCGACAACGAGGGCGAGGCGGCGTCACTGAGGCTGCCTCTCGTCCGCCGCATCCGGGAGCCCTTCGCCGGCCGGTGGGCCTTGCCGGGAGGTCCGATCGATCCGAGCGAGGGCCTGGAAAGAGCCGCCGGGCGTCACCTTCTCGACACGACGGCCCTCAGCCCGACCTACCTGGAGCAGCTCTACGCGTTCGGCGAGATCGAGCGCTCCCCGGGTGACCGCGTCGTCTCCATCGTCTACTGGGCGCTCGTGCGCTCGGAAGAGGCGCAGCTCGCCGCGGTGGGAGAGAACGTGCGCTGGTTTCCGGCGGACGAGCTCCCGCTGCTCGCCTTCGACCACAACGCCATCGTCGACTATGCCCTCTGGCGGCTGCGCACGAAGGTGGAATACAGCCGCATCGCCCATGCCTTCCTCGGCGAGACCTTCACCCTCGCCGAGCTACGGAACGTGCACGAGGCCGTGCTGCGCCGGGCACTCGATCCGGCGAACTTCCGTCGCCAGATGGAGTCCTCTCCGGCCATCATCGCCACCGGCGAACATCTCTCGGGCGGGCGCCATCGACCGCCGAAGCTCTATCGCTACAACGGCGCGGTCGAACTCACCGACCGCGGACCGCTTGCTCGTTCCTAGCCGCATCACGCCTCGACAACCAGGGAGACACCGTGTCATCTGTCGACACCACCATCCAGCTCATCCGCGCCGGAGCGGTCGAGGGGGCCGTCTGCAGCCCGGACCTCGCCGAGGGTCCCTGGGTGTTCGACCGGCAGCCCGAGCCGAGCTACGGACCGGGCTCGTCGATGGGTGATGTCATCCCGGTGGGGAGCCCGCGCCAGGGGCAGCTGCCCGAGGAGTACCGCACTGCATCGCGGGACCAGCTCGCCGATCGCATCCGAGCAGCCAAGGAGACGCTCGGCGACCGGGTCGTCGTGCTCGGACACTTCTACCAACGGGATGAGGTTGTGCAGTTCGCCGATTTCGTGGGCGACTCGTTCCAACTCGCGAACGCCGCCCGCTCCACGCCGGCTGCGGAGGCGATCGTGTTCTGCGGCGTGCACTTCATGGCCGAGACCGCCGACATCCTCGCGGGCCCGCACCAGTCGGTGATCCTGCCGAATCTCGCAGCCGGGTGCTCCATGGCCGACATGGCCGACATCGACTCGGTGGAGGAGTGCTGGGAGCAGCTCACCGAGCTTTACGGCACCGAGCCGGATGCCGAGGGCCGAGTGCCAGTGATCCCGGTCACCTACATGAATTCCTCTGCGGCTCTCAAGGGCTTCTGCGGGGACCACGGCGGCATCGTCTGCACCTCCTCCAACGCGGCGACCGTGCTCGAGTGGGCCTTCGCTCGCGGCCAGCGGGTGCTCTTCTTCCCCGACCAGCACCTGGGACGCAACACCGCGAAGGCGATGGGCGTGCCGCTCGAACTCATGCCGATGTGGAATCCGCGGAAGCCCTTCGGGGGCAACAGCGAGGCGTCGCTTGCGGATGCCCGCGTCATCCTGTGGCACGGATTCTGCTCCGTGCACAAGCGCTTCAGCGTCGCCCAGATCGACAAAGCGCGAGCCGACTTCCCCGGAGTGACCGTGCTCGTGCACCCGGAGTGCCCGATGGAGGTCGTGGACGCCGCGGACGCCGCCGGGTCCACCGACTTCATCGGCAAGGCGATCGCTGCCGCGACCGAGCCAACCACCTTTGCGATCGGCACGGAGATCAACATGGTCAACCGGCTTGCGGCCCAGTATCCGCAGCACACGATCTTCAGCCTCGACCCCGTCGTCTGCCCGTGTTCGACGATGTACCGCATCCACCCCGGCTATCTCGCCTGGGTGCTCGAGGCGCTCGTACGGGGAGAGGTGCTCAACCGGATCACGGTGCCCGAACAGGTCGCCGCGCCCGCCCGCGTCGCCCTCGAGCGCATGCTCGCGGCCCAGCCCGGCGCGCCCGTCGCCTCGGCCGACGTGATCGGGGACTGACGGTGACCAGGCCAGTGGTGATCGTCGTCGGTACCGGGATCGCCGGGCTCGTCGCGGCGTTGCGTGCCGAGCGCACCCACGAGGTCACCCTCCTCACCAAGGCGGAGCTGGGGGAGAGCAATACCCGCTACGCCCAGGGCGGCATCGCTGCGGTGATGTTCCCCGACGACAGCATCACCTCCCACGTCGAGGACACGCTGGCGTCGGGCGCTGGTCTCAATTCGCGCGAGGCGGTCGAGATCCTCTGCGCCGAGGGGCCGGAGCGCATCCGGGACCTGCTGGCGCTCGGTGTCGAGTTCGATCGGGAGCATGGTGTCCTCTCGCGAGGCCGCGAGGCGGCGCATTCCCGCGCGCGCATCCTGCACGCCGGTGGTGATGCCACCGGAGCGGGCATAGAGTGCGCGCTGGTGCGGGCCGTGCGCTCCTCTGGCGTGCGCATCCTCGAATTCACCTTCGTGCGCGACCTGCTGGTCACCGATGGGCGGGTCTGCGGAGTCGAGATGGTCGATGCCGCCGGCTCGGTGTCCCGTCTCGAAGCGGATGCCGTGATCCTGGCGAGCGGGGGAGCAGGCCAGCTCTACTCCCACACCACCAATCCCGCGGTCGCCACCGGTGACGGCGCCGCCGCAGCGTTCCGCGCGGGGGCTCGTCTCGCCGATATGGAGTTCTACCAGTTTCATCCCACCTCGCTCGCCGTGCCCGGCAACTTCCTGGTGTCCGAAGCGGTGCGCGGCGAGGGTGCGCTGCTGCTCGACGCTGCCGGCCGCCGGTTCATGGCGGACTGGCATCCGGATGCCGAACTCGCTCCCCGAGACGTCGTGGCCCGCGGCATCGCCCGCCAGATGGCCGCGCAGGGCGGGACACCGGTGCTGCTCGACGCCACCAGCCTCGGTGGCCCATTTCTCGCCGAGCGCTTCCCGGGCATCGACCGGGTCTGCCGCGCTCACGGGTTCGACTGGTCGCGGCAACCGATCCCGGTCACCCCGGCGGCGCACTATTGGATGGGCGGCATCGAGACCGACCTCTGGGGACGCAGCACGCTGCCCGGTCTCTACGCCGTGGGAGAGGTGGCGAGCACCGGAGTGCATGGGGCCAATCGGCTCGCATCCAACTCGCTGCTGGAGTCGCTCGTCTTCGCTTGGCGGTCCGTGGACTCCCTCGGCCTTCCCTGGCCAGAGGATGATCCGGCTGCTGACACTGTTCTCCACTCGCCGGCCACTTCGCCTGGTGAACCCTTCGAGCGCGCCGAGTTGCAGGCTCTGCTCTGGGCAGACGCCGGACTATTCCGCACGGCAGAGGGGCTGCAGCATGCACGCTCTCGCTTGGGCGGCTGGCGTGCGCCGGCCGGCGACTCCTTCGCAGCCCTCGAAGACCGCAACCTGCTCGATCTCGCCCGCCTCCTCGTCGATGCGGCGCTCGACCGTCGCGAATCGAGGGGAGCCCACTACCGCGACGACTTTCCTCACCCCGATGAACGCTTCGCCCGGCACTCCCGGGTGCGGGCCACCCCGCTCCAGTCGGCACTCGCACCAGCGAAGGACACCAGTCATGCTCTCGTCTAACCAGATCGAACCGGTCGTGCGGATGGCGCTCGCCGAAGACGCGCCCTGGGGCGACATCACGTCGGAATCCCTCATCCCCGAGGGTGCCACCGCCACGGCTCGTCTCGTCGCGCGTGAGCAGGGGGTCTTCAGCGGGGGAGAGGTCTTCAGGGCGGCGATGCGGCTCACCGATGCCCGCATCCGGGTCGACGGGATGCTGGGGGAGGGTGGCGCCTTCGAGACGGGCGCTGTGCTCGCCGAGGTCACGGGATCCGCGCGCGCCGTACTGCAGGCGGAGCGCATCGGTCTCAACTTCGTGCAGCGGATGTCCGGGATCGCCACTCTCACCGCCCGCTATGTCGCAGAGACGTCCGGCACCGCCGCTCGCATCGTCGACACCCGCAAGACCACGCCCGGCCTCCGGGCCTTCGAACGCCATGCGGTGCGCTGTGGTGGCGGATTCAATCACCGATTCTCCCTCTCCGACGCGGTGATGGCCAAGGACAACCACCTCGCCGTGCTCACCGCGGGCGGGCGCGACCTCACAGAGGCACTCCGCGAGGTGCGCAGCCGCCTCGGGCACACCGTGCATCTCGAGGTGGAGGTGGATCGCCTCGACCAGGTCGAGGCGGTGCTCTCCGCCGGAGTCGACACGATCATGCTCGACAATTTCAGCGTCGAGCAGTTGCGCGAGGGAGTCGCCCTCATCGACGGCCGGGCGATCATCGAGGCCAGCGGCTCGGTCACGCTCGACACCGTCGCGGCGATCGCCCGAACCGGGGTGGACATCATCTCGGTCGGGGCTCTGACCCACAGCGTGCGCTCCCTGGATCTCGGTCTCGACATCGCGGTCGACCGGCCGTGATCTACCTCGACTCCGCGGCGACGACCAGCGTTCGCCGGGAGGTCCTCGAGGCGATGTGGCCCCTCCTCACCGCGGAGTACGGCAACCCTTCGAGCCATAACGAGGCCGGGGTATCCGCCGCGGCAGCGCTCGCGGAGGCCCGATCCCGGGTGGCGGCGGTCTTCGGCTGTCGGCCCTCCGAGGTCGTGTTCACCTCGGGTGGCACCGAGGGGGCGAACCTCGCGGTCATCGGAATCGCTCTCGCCAACCCGCGCGGCCGCCACATCGTCACGAGCGCGATCGAGCATCCTGCAGTGCTCGAGAGTTGCGCCTACCTCGAGCGGTTCCACGGCTTCGAGATCACGCGCCTCGCCGTGGACGGTGACGGGCTGGTCGGGCTGCCAGAGTTCAGCGCCGCGCTCCGTGCGGACACCACCCTCGCCAGCGTCATGTACGCCAACAACGAGATCGGCACCGTTCAACCGATCTCCTCCCTTGCGCTGGCCGCTCATGCGGTCGGCGCGGCCGTGCACACCGATGCGGTGCAGGCTCCCGGATCCCTCCCGCTCCACGTGCGCGCGCTCGGGGTGGATGCGCTCAGCATCTCCGGTCACAAGTTCGGCGCGCCGAAGGGGATCGGCGCGGTCTTCCTGGCATCCCGGATCGCCGTCGAACCCCTCGTCCACGGCGGAGGGCAGGAGCGCGGCCGAAGGTCGGGCACCGAGAATGTGGCCGGCGCCGTCGGACTCGCGGTCGCTCTCGAGCTGGCGGAACTGTCGCGCGCGAGGGCCGCCAGTCTCGCTGAGGCGCGGGACGGGCTCATCCGCGACATCCTCGCCGCCGTTCCGAGCGCACGACTCACCGGCTCCGCAGGCTCCCGGCTGGCAGGCAACGCCTCCTTCACCTTCGCCGGGACGAGCGGCGAATCGATAGTCCTGGAACTCGAGCGGCGGGGCATAGTCTGCTCGAGCGGGTCGGCCTGCGCCGCCGGGAGCGATGAGCCCTCCGCCGTGCTTCTCGCCGTGGGGATCAGCCCGGAGGTCGCGCAGACCGCCGTCCGGTTCAGTTTCACCGAAGCGCTCGGAGCCGAGGAACTGGGTCGCGTCGCGCGCGAGGTGACCCTCGCAGTGGCCGCGATCGGCGCTGGCGGCACAAACTAGGATTGGGGCTTGCCCTGCGACCGCGCACCCAGCGCGGCTGACCTTTGGAGTTCTTCGTGGCCAACGCCTCCCCGCTCGATCCCGTCATCAATCTCGCCAAGCGCCGGGGTTTCGTCTTCCAATCGGGAGAGATCTACGGGGGTTCGCGTTCCGCCTGGGACTACGGGCCTCTCGGCACGGCCCTCAAAGAGAACATCAAACGCCAGTGGTGGCAGTTCATGGTGCAGGGCCGGGACGACATCGTGGGGCTCGACTCCGCGGTCATCCTCCCCAAGCGCGTCTGGGAGGTCTCCGGCCACGTCGAGGTCTTCAGCGACCCCCTTGTGGAGTCGCTACACACCCACAAGCGCTACCGCGCGGATCACCTGCTCGAGGCCTACGAGGAGAAGCACGGCCACCCCCCGGTCAATGGCCTCGCGGACATCAAGGATCCCGAGACCGGGCAGCCGGGTTCGTGGACCGAGCCCCAGAACTTCTCCGGCCTTCTCAAGACCTTCCTCGGCCCCGTCGACAACGAGGAGGGGCTGCACTACCTGCGCCCCGAGACCGCCCAGGGCATCTTCACCAACTTCGCCAACGTGCTCGCGACTTCGCGCCTGAAGCCGCCCTTCGGCATAGCGCAGGTGGGCAAGAGCTTCCGCAACGAGATCACGCCCGGCAACTTCATCTTCCGCACGCGCGAGTTCGAGCAGATGGAGATGGAATTCTTCGTCGAGCCCGGCACCGACGACGAGTGGTTCGAATACTGGATCGACGCCTGCGAGGCGTGGTTCGCCGACCTCGGCATCAGCTCCGACAACATCCGCCGCTTCGAGCACCCGCAGGAGAAGCTGTCGCACTACTCGAAGCGCACCGTCGACCTCGAGTATCGGTTCCGGTTCGCGGGCAGCGAATGGGGCGAGCTCATGGGCGTCGCCAACCGCACGGACTTCGACCTCAAGACCCATTCGGAGGGCTCCGGGGTCGACCTGTCGTACTTCGACCAGACCAAGAACGAGCGGTGGATCCCATTCGTCATCGAGCCGGCATTCGGCCTCACTCGGGCGCTCATGGCCTTCCTGGCCGACGCGTACCACGAGGATGAGGCCCCGAACACGAAGGGCGGGGTGGACAAACGCACGGTGTTGCGTCTCGATCGGCGCCTCTCCCCGGTCAAGGTAGCGGTTCTCCCGCTGTCCCGAAATGAGCAGCTGTCGCCGGTCGCGCGGTCGCTTGCGGCCGACCTGCGCAAGTACTGGAACATCGAGTTCGACGACGCCGGTGCCATCGGTCGTCGCTACCGGCGCCAGGATGAAATCGGCACGCCGTTCTGCATCACCATCGACTTCGACACCCTCGAAGACAATGCCGTGACGGTTCGCGAACGGGATTCGATGGCGCAGGAACGCATCTCGCTCGACCGTGTCGTGGCCTACCTCGCGGAGCAGCTGGTCGGCGCGTAGCACCAGTTTTCAAAAATCCGGGTCTTCCATCGGCGCGTCTGATTCGGGAGACGGTCCTGTCTGCCCGTATCTTCGGAATTGGCCGGAGGTCGGGCGTTCGGGACGACCGTCTCTGCCTGTGTTGCCAGCAATGGCTTTGAGCCCCCGGGTATGGGTACCCGGGGGCTCATTTGTGCTCTCGCTGGGGAATACGCGCCAGGCCGGGGCGTTGCACCGAGGGTGAGTGACAGAACCCTTAGCCCCATCAAAGTCGATATCTGGTCGGATGTGCAGTGCCCCTGGTGCTACATCGGCAAGAGAAAGTTCGAGGCGGTAGCCGCCGCCTTCGGAGGCGATGTCGAGGTGGAGTACCACTCGTTCGAGCTCGCTCCCGACACCCCCGTTGACTTCGACGGCAGCCCGGTCGACTATCTCAGCCAGCGCAAAGGGATCCCGGTGCAGCAGGTGACCGAGATGCTCGCCAACGTCACCGGCATCGCGGCCTCTGTCGGGCTGGACTACGACTACGACCACGTGCACCAGACCAACACGGTTAAGGCGCACGAGCTCATCCACTACGCCAAGTCGGTGGACCGGCAGCTGGACATGAAAGAGCGGTTGCTGAAGGCGTACTTCGTCGACGGTCGACACGTGGGTCGCATCGAAGACCTCGCCGACCTCGCGGCCGAAATCGGCCTCGACCGTGCAGAGGTCGTGCGCGTGCTCACGGACGAGACCTATCTTCCCGACGTGAAGGCTGACGTCGCCCAGGCGATCGAGTACGGCATCCAGGGCGTGCCCTTCTTCGTCATCGACGGCAAGTACGGGGTGTCGGGAGCACAGGATGCGACGACCTTCGCTAACGTGCTCGAACAGGTACGAACCGAACGAGAGGCCATCCAGTGACGGATGCCGTGACCAGGCCACTGACGATCCCCCTCACCCTGGTGGGCGATCCGACCGCGGCGGCCTGCGAGGGAGACTCCTGTGCGATTCCCGACCACCACGAGCAGGCAGTGGTGAACCGTCGTCTCGACGAAGACCTGGTGTAACGGGTTCCCGTGGCTTTATCCGCGTGAATTCTGGTCCAAAGCCGCCCTATCGAGGATCTATTGCAGCACAGCAGGATCGACCGAGAACTCTCGGGGGTGCAGCACGTGCGCGGTGAATCGCACCGCCCGTCCCGTGGCGTCGATAGCGGCACAGTCGAAGCTCGACCCGACGATCGTCACCGGCGCTCCGTCCGGACAGGTGACCGTCCACGACACCGCAGTCTGTCGTTGAAGTTCGGCGGATGCCTGCTGCTCGAGCAGGCGCAGCGACGCGGCATCCATCCGGGCTAGGGCCATCGGCGCGAGCGCGACGGAAGTGAGTGCTGCCGCGGCGAAGATCGTCAGCACATAGACGTTGCCGGGAGCGTTCGCTCGGATGCCCTGTTTCTTCAGAGCAACCCGGCGCGCCACGAAATAAGCGATGGGAGGAAGCAGCAGTATCCACCACGCGGAGGCGGCTCTGAGTCCCCGGGCCCGCAGCACCCTTCTGTCCCAGATCGCGAGGCAGGCCACCAGCGCCAAGAGCGCGAAAAAGGTCACCAGGGGCACGACGGGGGAAGCCACGGGGAGCAGCGAGGCTGAGGCTGTCCGCACTCCGACCGCAACTGCGGCAACGCTTGCGATAAGCCACACACCCCAGGTATTGGCGCTCGGGTGAGGTGGCTGAACCGCATATGCCGGCGGTGCCGCCTCGAGGACCTGGGGAGCGATGGGATCGAAGAGGCCTCCGACTCGCTCGGGTGAAGAGACTGCGTCGCCGATGGGCGCAGGTTGCTCAGGCACCGGAGCGAAATGCTCTGTCCAGGAGGCGCCCGACCACCAGCGAAGTGCACCGGACCCCGCGGGATCGGGATACCAGCCTGCCGCCGGCCCGCCTGCCATAGTCTCTGTCTCGGACACGGAACTGCCTTTCGCTGGGAACCTCCCGAGTCTAAAGAGAGGTGAGCGAAGCTCGCGAGCCCCCCATTCGGGTCGCCGTCGACCGCGGTCAACCGTCACAAACTGCTGTTTCGGAGAGCGCAGACGACCGTCAGTGACGGTTGGGCGGAGAAAGTGAGACGCGGGCGGGTGGATCGGCTAGGCGGTGATGTCGGCGACTGTCGCGCCGTAGGTCCTCAGGAGGTCATCGGCCTCCACGAACGCGCTGTAGCCTGCCTCTCCTGCCCCCATGGCGACCCGCCCGCCGACCATCGAGACGTCGGCGAAGACGGGCCACGTGGTGGAACTGCCGAGCGGCGTGATGGTGCCGCGCTCAAATCCGGTCGCCTCGAGCGCCAGCTCGGGGGAGGGCAGAGAGAGTTTGTTGACCCCGACCGCAGCCCGCAGCTTCGGCCAGGAGATCTGCCGATCGCCCGGGATCAGCGCGAACAGATATTCGCGGGGCGCTCCGTCCGGCGTGTGCCGACGCACCACGAGCGACTTGACGATCTGCCGCGCCTCGATTCCCAGCAAGACCGCTGCCTGCTCGAGGGAGTCGGCGGCGGGCCGCTCGACCACCTCGATTTCGAGGCCGCGAGCCGTGGCATCCGCCAGCACTCGTGCTCGTCCGGTGGGGGCAGTCACGTCGGGTTCACCTTTGCCTGAGAGAATTGGGGGATGACCATGACAGCCGCTCCCCACAAGAGCGTAGAGAAGAGCCTACAGATCGGGCCTCTCGCGCTCTCTGTGCCGGTCGTGCTCGCCCCGATGGCCGGCATCACCAACACCGCGTTCCGTCGGCTCTGCCGCGAGTTCGGCGCCGGTCTCTACGTCTCGGAGATGATCACCAGCCGCGCCCTCGTCGAGCGCACCGAGGGCTCCATGCGCCTCATCAAGCACCACGAATCGGAGACGACCCGCAGCATCCAGCTCTACGGTGTCGACCCGAAGACCGTGTCCGAAGCGGTCACCATGCTGGTAGCGGAAGACCGCGCCGACCACATCGACCTGAACTTCGGATGCCCGGTGCCCAAGGTCACCCGCAAGGGCGGGGGAGCCGCTCTGCCATGGAAGCTCGACCTCTTCCAGGAGATCGTCGAGGGCGCGGTGAAGGCCGCCGGGGACCTCCCGCTCACGATCAAGATGCGCAAGGGCATCGACTCCAGCCACCTCACCTACCTCGAAGCGGGCCGCATCGCCGAGGGTGCCGGGGTAGCGAGCATCGCGCTTCATGCCCGCACCGCGTCCGAGTTCTACAGCGGCCATGCCGACTGGTCGGCGATCGCGACGCTCAAGGAGACGATCTCCGGTGTTCCCATTCTCGGCAACGGTGACATCTGGTCGGGCGCGGACGCGATCCGCATGATGGACGAGACCGGATGCGACGGGGTCGTGGTCGGCCGTGGCTGCCTCGGGCGCCCGTGGCTCTTCGGCGAGCTCGCCTCGGCGTTCGCCGGCGAGTCGGAGATTCCCCAGCCTTCGCTCGGCATCGTCGCCGAGACCCTGCGCCGCCACACCGAACTCCTGATGGACTTCTTCGATGGCGACGAGGATCACGCCTGCCGCGACATCCGTAAGCACATCGGCTGGTACTTCAAGGGCTACCCGGTGGGCGGCGACATCCGCTCCTCGCTCGCGACGGTGGAAAGCCTGCAGCAGATGGACGACCTGCTCGGTCGCCTCGACTGGAGCCTCCCGTACCCCGGCGCCGATGCCGAGGGCCCGCGCGGCCGCGCCGGAACCCCGAAGCGCACGTCGCTGCCCAACGGATGGCTCGACAGCCGCGAGCTTGCCGATACCCAGCGCGCAGAGGTCGCCGAAGCAGAGATCCATAACAGCGGTGGTTGAGACCTACTCGGACCACGACACCGCTCGTTGGTATCCGGAGGAGCATTCGAGCCGACGCAGCGACTTCGCCCGGGACCGGGCGCGCCTCCTGCATTCCAGTGCGCTCCGGCGTCTCGCGGCCAAGACCCAGGTGCTGAGCCCGGCAGCCGGCCTCGACTTCGCCAGGAATCGGCTCACTCATTCCCTCGAGGTCGCGCAGGTCGGTCGCGAACTCGCGACGAGCCTCGGGCTGGACCCGGATGTGGTCGACACGGCCTGCCTCGCGCACGACCTCGGTCATCCGCCCTTCGGGCACAACGGCGAGCGTGCCCTCAACACCTGGGCCATCGACATCGGCGGATTCGAGGGCAACGCGCAGACCCTCCGGCTGCTGACCCGCATCGAGCCGAAGGTCTTCGGAGCGGACGGCCGCTCCTACGGTCTCAACCTCACCCGGGCGAGCCTCGACGCGAGCTGCAAGTATCCGTGGCCGGAGAGCTCCTCGGTTGGTGATCCCAGCGGTCGGGCCAAATTCGGCTTCTATTCCGACGACGTCGAGGCATTCCACTGGCTGCGTGACGGAGCCCCGGAGCGTCGTCTCTGCATCGAAGCCCAGGTGATGGACCTCTCCGACGACATCGCCTACTCCGTTCACGACTTCGAGGATGCCGTCGTCAGCGGGTACATCGACGTGAAGGCCCTCGGCGCGAGGGTCAACCACGATGCTCTCGTCGATTCGATGTTCGCGTGGATCGGTGGAGAGCTCGACCACGATGAGCTCATCGAGGCCTTCGATCGACTCGACTCCCTCGACGTCTGGCTCGAGGACTGGGATGGCAGCCGGCAGGCGCAGGGCCGGCTCAAGAACCTCACCAGCCAGCTGATCGGGCGATTCGCGGCCGCCGCAGTCCAGGCGACACGCACCCAGGATGGCGGGAGCCTCATCCGTTTCGGGGCGGACATCATCGTGCCACGGGAGATCCGAGCGGAGATCGCGGTGCTGAAGGGCATCGTCGCAGCCTTCGTCATGTCCAAGAACACCCGGCAGCCCATCTACACGCAACAGCGCGAAGTGCTCACCGAGCTCGCCACGACGCTGCTCGCCCGGGGCGGATCATCCCTCGACCCCGGATTCGCGGCGGACTGGAGGGCAGCCACGACGGATGCCGGCCGCAAGCGAGCGGTCGTCGACCAGGTGGCCTCGCTCACCGACCAGTCCGCGATGGCCTGGCACGAGCGCATCGTCGGCTGATCGCGCGCGTCCGCACCGGCCCGGCGACGGCCAGATCGTGGTCAGCGGCGCTCAGTAGAATCATCAGGTGCCCGGCCTCATTCGACGAAACGATATCGACGAGGTGCGTTCGCGCATCAACATCGCCGATATCGTCGGCGATTACGTCACGCTCAAGGGTGCGGGAGTCGGCTCGCTCAAAGGCTTGTGCCCTTTCCATGACGAGCGAAGCCCCAGCTTCCACGTGCGACCGCAGGTCGGCCGCTACCACTGCTTCGGCTGCGGCGAGGACGGCGACGTCTTCAGTTTCCTGCAGAAGATGGATCACACGAGCTTCACAGAGGCTGTGGAGCGGATGGCCGCGCGGGTGGGCTACGAGCTCCACTACGAAGACGGCGGCCAGGCCAACAGCGACCATGGCAATCGTGCCCGAATCCTCGCCGCAAACCAGTCTGCTGCCGAGTACTTCGTGTCGCAGTTGGTCACTCCGGATGCTGAGCCCGCCCGGGTTTTCCTGGGTAAACGCGGGTTCGACCCCTCCGCTGCCGAGCGCTTCGGCGTCGGCTTCGCACCGAAGACCGGGCTCACCAAACACCTCAAGACGCTCGGCTACACCGAGGCCGAACTCGTCGCCTCCGGTCTCGTCGGGCAGGGTGACCGCGGCACCTACGACCGGTTCCGTGGGCGACTGGTCTGGCCCATCCGTGACGTGACCGGGCAGACGCTCGGTTTCGGTGCCCGCAAGCTGCTGGATGACGACCAGGGTCCCAAGTACCTCAACACTCCCGAGACGGCCGTCTATCACAAGTCCCAGGTGCTCTACGGGCTCGATCTCGCCAAACGCGACATCTCCCGTGGCCGGCAGGTCGTAGTCGTCGAGGGCTATACCGACGTGATGGCCTGTCACCTCGCCGGAGTCACCACCGCCGTCGCCACCTGCGGCACGGCCTTCGGTGTCGACCACATCAAGGTGGTGCGTCGCGTGCTCGGCGACGTGGAGAACTCCGATACGACCGGCACCGGCGAGGTGGTCTTCACCTTCGACCCGGATGAGGCTGGCCAGAAGGCGGCGAGCCGCGCCTTCACCGAGGAACAGCGCTTCGCCGCGCAGACCTTCGTGGCCGTCGCCCCCGACGGTCTCGACCCCTGCGATCTTCGCCTCGAGCGCGGCGACGATGCCGTGCGCAGACTGGTGCAGTCCAAGAAGCCCATGTTCGAGTTCATGATCCGCCGGGTGCTCGCCGGGCACAATCTCGACACGGTGGAGGGCCGGGTGGCGGCGCTCAGGGCATCCGCTCCCGTCGTCGCCGGCATCCGCGACCAGGCGCTCAACGTGGGGTATGTGCGCAACCTTGCCGGCTGGCTCGGCATGGACCCGGACGAGGTGGGACGTGCCGTGAGCGCTGCTCGTGCCCGCACCCCCGAGATCCCCCGCGAGGTGCGCGGTTTCGGCGAGCCGGAAGCGGCGGCCCCGGTGCTCGAGCAGGGACCTTCTCTGGTGAACCTCCCGATCGATCCCTCGACCCGGCTGGAACGTGATGCCCTCATGGCCATCCTGCAGCAGCCGACGCTCATCGGCCGCGGGCTAGTCGAGCGTGCGAGCCAGGTCGCATTCGCGAACCCCTCCCTTGCGGTCGTCCGCGACGGGGTGATGGCGAGCATGGACCTTTTCGACTCCGCCGAATGGCTCGCCAGGGTCATCGACGAGGTGCCGGCACCCTTCGCGATGCTCGTCAAGGAGCTCGGCCTCGCCCCGCTACCGGAACGCGAGGGGCGTGAGCTCACCCTGTACTGCCAGGCCGTCACCACCGACCTGATCGCCCGCGACCTGCTGCGGCGAAAGGCCGAGCTGCTCGGCCAGTCCCAGCGCACGGATGCCGCGGCAGAGCCCGAGAAATACCGCGCGCTGCAGGTGGAACTCGTGCGAATCGAAGCCGAACGCCGCGCGCTCCGCAGCGAATAGCATCACGCTCGTCGGCGGCACGCCGTGTGTTGCAGATGCATAAACATTCGTCGTTTTGGTCGTCTGCGATTGGTCGCGGGGAGTCCCCGAGTGGTACGAAGGACTCATACAGCCTGGACATCCGTCGTTTCGGCGCGGGTTCACCATGGTCTTTTCCAACAGAGAGGCGTAACGGATATGACATCCGCATCCACGTTCCGCAAGCGATCGCTTGCCGTTCTCGGGGGCACCGCAATCGCGGCGCTCACCCTCGCGGGGTGCTCCGCGGGCGGAGGCTCGAATAACACCTCGTCGGGCGCGACGTCGATCACCGTCGGCACCACCGACAAGGTGACCTCGCTGGACCCCGCCGGTTCGTACGACAACGGCTCGTTCGCTGTCATGAACCAGGTGTATCCCTTCCTGCTCAACTCGAAGCCGGGCACTTCAGAGGTCCAGCCCGACATCGCGGAGTCGGCCACGTTCACGTCCCCGACCGAGTACACCGTCGTGCTCAAGAAGGGTCTGACTTTCGCCAACGGCGACAAGCTCACCTCCTCCGACGTCAAGTTCTCCTTCGACCGCCAGCTGAAGATCGCCGATGAGAACGGCCCGTCCACGCTTCTCGCCAACCTGGTGAGCACCGCGGCACCGGATGCGACGACCGTCGTCTTCACGCTCAAGGCAGCCAACGACCAGATCTGGCCCCAGATCCTATCGAGCCCAGCCGCGCCGATCGTGGACGAGCAGGTATTCTCTGCCGACAAGGTCACAAGTGATGACGACATCATCAAGGGCAAGGCCTTCGCCGGGCAGTACACGATCGGTAGCTACAAGTTCAACCAGCTCGTGCAGTTCAAGGCGTTCGCGGACTACAAGGGCATGCTCGGCGCGCCCAAGACTCCGACGGTCAACCTCAAGTACTACACCGACCAGTCGAACATGAAGCTCGACGTGCAGAAGGGCGGCATCGACGTCGCGTCGCGCAGCCTCTCTGCCACCGACATCGCCGACCTCAAGAAGGATTCGGCAGTCAAGGTGACGACCGGCCCCGGCGGCGAGATCCGCTACATCGTCTTCAACTTCGACACCCAGCCCTTCGGTGCAAAGGCCGACGGTGCGGATGCTGCGAAGGCGCTTGCCGTTCGCCAGGCCGTCGCCGACCTCGTCGACCGCCAGGCGATCGCCGACCAGGTCTACAAGGGCACCTACCTGCCGCTGTACTCCTACGTCCCTGCCGGCCTCACCGGTGCCAACACGGCACTCAAGGGCCTGTACGGCGATGGCAACGGGGGCCCGGACGGCGCTAAGGCCAAGTCGACCCTGACCGCTGCTGGCATCACCGCCCCCGTCGCGCTGAACCTCCAGTACAACCCGGACCACTACGGTGCCTCTTCGGGTGACGAGTATGCGCTCGTCAAGAGCCAGCTCGAAAAGGGCGGACTCTTCACGGTGAACCTGCAGTCCACCGAGTGGGTCACCTACTCGAAGGACCGCACGAAGGACGTGTACCCGGAGTACCAGCTCGGCTGGTTCCCCGACTACTCGGACGCCGACAACTACCTGTCGCCCTTCTTCGCCGAGGGCCACTTCCTCGGAAACCACTACAGCAACTCCGAGGTCGATTCGCTGATCAAGGCACAGGCTGTGGAGACCGACAAGGCCAAGCGCACGAAGGACATCGAGACCATCCAGGACAAGGTTGCAGCCGACCTGTCCACGGTGCCGCTGCTGCAGGGCGCCCAGGTCGCGGTCGCCGGCAAGAAGGTGTCGGGAGTCACTCTCGACGCGTCCTTCAAGTTCCGTTTCGGCACGCTCTCGAAGTAACGAGCGGAGGGTACCGCTGTCACGGCAGTGATCAGTACCGGCTAACCTTTTGGTAGCCGTGGCCGGGGGTGGCTCGCGAAAGCGGGTCGCCCCCGGTTCTTCTTGGCGGCACGATGACCCGCAGCGCAGATTGGTGACCATGACGACAACCGTGATTCCGGCAGAGGCAGCGCCGCCGCCTCCGGGCACGAGCCGGGTGGGTTCTCGAAAGAGAGGGGCCGCCGGCGGCAACCAGATCGGCCGCTACATCATCGTGCGGCTGCTGCTGATCATCCCGACCGTTTTCATCCTGGTCACGATGGTCTTCATCCTGATGCGCACGATCGGTGACCCGATCACCGCCGCCCTCGGTGGTCGGCTGAGCGCAGCCCAGCTGCAGGAGCGTATCCACGCGGCTGGCTATGACCGTCCGATCCTCGTGCAATATTTCGAATACCTCGGGCAGATCTTCACCGGCAACTTCGGCACGACGATCAGTGACAACCAGCCGGTCACGAAGGTGTTGCTCACCTACGGCGGGGCGACCCTTGAGCTAGCGTTCTACGCCCTCATCGTGGCTTTCATCGTGGGGATCCCGCTCGGGATGCTCGCCGCCTACTGCCGCGACAAGTGGCCGGATGCGATACTCCGCGTCTTCGCGATCCTCTGCTACGCGACACCGGTGTTCTTCGCCGGACTGCTGCTCAAGCTCGTCTTCTCGGTCTGGCTCGGGGTGCTCCCCGTCTCCGGCCGGGCGTCGACCGGCACGGAACTCGATATCGAGCTGCTTCCGCACCCCACCGGCATCTACCTGATCGACGCGATCCAGACCGGAAACCCGGCCGACCTCGCGGATGTCCTCAGCCACGCCGTCCTGCCGGGAATCGCCCTCGGGCTCCTGACCGCCGGGATCTTCCTCCGGCTGGTGCGCACCAACGTGATCGGCACGCTCTCGGCGGACTACGTCGACGCCGCCCGGTCCCGGGGGGTCAGCGAGTATCGGCTGGTGCGCAAGCACGCCTATAAGCCCGCGCTCATCCCGATCATCACGGTCATCGGTCTCCAGATCGCGCTGCTGCTCGGCGGTGCGGTGCTCACCGAGACCACCTTCGAGTGGAAGGGCCTCGGGTTCCAGCTTGCGCAGTATCTCGCCGCCCGTGACTTCGTCGCTGTGCAGGGGATCGTGGCGCTCCTCGCAGTCGTCGTGGCGGTCACGAACTTCATAGTCGACGTCATCGCCGCTCTCATCGATCCCCGAGTGAGGTACTGATCATGAGTGTGAACACCGCCGAACACCGCGACGCACCGCCCGTGAAGCGTCCCCTCTGGGCGCGCATCCCGATAGTGCACCAGGTGCGCCAGAGCGTCGGTCTCCAGCGCGGCATGCTCGTCGCCGGCCTGACGATCGTCGTGATCTTCCTTCTCACCGCGCTCTTCGCACCGATTCTGGCGCCCTACGGCTTCTCGCAGCTCACCGACGCGAACGGCAACTTCGGCGCCCAGAATCCGCCCTCCTCGACTCATCTCCTCGGAACCACCGTCGGAGGGTACGACGTGCTCTCTCGAGTGATCTGGGGATCGCAGACCGCGCTGTTCGTGATCGTGGTCGCGATCATCCTGTCGATCTTCGCCGGGGTCCTCCTCGGAGTGGTCTCCGGCTACCTCGGAGGCTGGCTCGACCGCGTGCTCGTTGTCGTCTGCGACGCGGTCTACGCATTCCCGACACTGCTGCTCGCGATCGTCATGTCGATCGTCATCACCGGGGGCAAGTCACAACTCATCGGGGGTGTCTTCGCGGCCGCGATTTCGATCACCGTCGTGTTCATCCCGCAGTACTTCAGGGTGATCCGGGCCGAGACGGTGCGCATCAAAGCTGAAGCGTTCGTCGAGTCTGCGAAGGTCCTCGGCGCGTCCTCCGGACGCATCATGTTCCGGCACATCCTGCGAAATGCCACCCGCACCCTTCCGCTCATCTTCACCCTCAACGCCTCCGAGGCGATCCTCACCCTTGCCGGGCTCGGCTTCCTCGGTTTCGGTATCGAACCGACTTCCGCCGCCGAATGGGGCTACGACCTCAACAAGTCGATCTCCGACGTCACCAGCGGAATCTGGTGGACCTCTGTCTTCCCCGGCCTGGCGATCGTGCTCGCCGTTCTCGGCATGACCCTCGTGGGGGAGAGCCTCAACGACCTCGCAGATCCGCGCCTGCGCACTCGGCGCCGGGCCGCAGGCACGTTGCCCGCACTCGGTCCAACCGGAGACAGCGCTCCGGAGGCGAGCACGGATGTCGTCGGCGACCTGGAACTCGACTCCTCAGAACTGGAGGCACGCTCATGAGCAGTCTCGTGCGCGGCCAGCAGGCCGTGGGAATCACCGACCTCTCCGTCACCTTTGCCACGGACGGCGGCGATGTGCGGGCCGTCGACGGGGTGACCCTTTCGGTGAATGCCGGAGAGGTGCTCGCCATCGTCGGCGAGAGCGGCAGTGGCAAGACCGTGACCGCCAAGACGATCCTGGGGCTCCTTCCCGAGACGGCGACGGCATCCGGTGTCGTGCTGCTCGGCAACGACAACGTCGTCACCGTCAGCCACAGCCGCCTGAGGGAGATTCGCGGAACGAGCGCCGCCATGGTGTTCCAGGAGCCGTCGACCGCACTGAACCCCGTCTATACCGTGGGCTGGCAGATCGCCGAGGGCCTGCGAGCACACGGCAAGTACTCTCGCGCCGAGGCGAAGGCCAAGGCCATCGAGATCCTCGGCAAGGTGGGAATCCCCGATCCAGAGGAACGGGTCGATTACTACCCGCACCAGTTCTCGGGCGGGCAGAAGCAGCGTGTGGTGATCGCCATGGCTCTCGTGCTCGATCCAGAGCTGATCGTGGCCGACGAGCCCACCACGGCGCTCGACGTGACGGTGCAGGCGGAGATCCTCGACCTTCTGCGCCGCTGCCGCGACGAATTCGATACCGCGATCGTGCTCATCACCCACAACATGGGCGTCGTCGCCGACCTGGCCGACCGGGTCGCGGTGATGTATCAGGGCAAGGTCGTTGAGGAAGCGGATGCCACGAGCCTGTTCGGCAACCCGCAGCACGAATACACGAAGAGACTGCTTGCGGCCGTTCCCTATCTCGGTTCGGGCACCGTGAAGACCCAGGAGCGGGCGGCAGAGCGAGCCCTCGCCGCGACCGAACCCCCACTCGTTGTCGCGACAGCGCTCGAGATCGAATACCCCGGTCGTTTCGGTCGCTCCGGATTCCGCGCGGTCAACGGAGTGAGCTTCGAGATCGGTGCGCGCGAGGTGCTCGGACTCGTGGGCGAGAGCGGATCGGGCAAGACCACCATCGGTCGCGCCATCGGAGGCCTCACCCGCATCACCGGCGGCTCGCTGACCGTGCTCGGCCAGGAGATGCTCGGGGTGAAGGAACGCAAATTCCGCCCCCTGCGCAGTGACATCGGGTTCGTCTTCCAGGACCCGGCGACCAGTTTCAACCCGCTGCTCACCATCGCCGAGTGCGTCGCCGAGCCCCTCATCGTGCAGGGTCGCGCTCCTGATGCCCGTTCCGCCCGCGCGCGGGTCGATGAGCTGCTCGAAGCGGTGCAGCTTCCCCGCGCTTTCGGCGACCGCTATCCGCACGAGCTGAGTGGTGGCCAGCGCCAGCGCGCCTCCCTCGCCCGCGCCCTCGCGCTTCAGCCGAAGTTGCTCATCGCCGATGAGCCCACCAGCGCTCTCGACGTCTCGGTGCAGGCCCGCGTGCTCGAACTCTTCGCGGAGCTGCAGAGAGAGTTCGGCTTCGCGGCTCTGTTCATCAGTCACGATCTCGCCGTCGTCGACATCCTCGCCGACCGTATCGCGGTTCTGTACCACGGTGAACTCGTGGAGGAAGGCACCGGAGCCGAGGTGCTCGGAGCGCCGAAGCATCCGTACACCAAGCGTCTGCTCGCCTCGTTGCCCGTGCCGAACCCGGCAGAGCAGGCGAAGCGACGCGAAGAACTTCGGATGCTCCGAGCCGCGGACTGACCGTGAGCGCAGCGAATTCGACAGGCCTTGTGGTGGCCGCCCGGGATGTCTCGATGGTCTACCGCTCGAATCATGCCCGGCCGTATCTCGCTGTGCGCGGGGTCACCCTCGAGATCGCCGCTGGCGAGATGCTGGGCATTGTGGGGGAGTCGGGATCGGGCAAGTCCACGCTCGCACTCGCAATCGCGGGCCTCGCCGGGCGCGGTGGGGACGCCATGCCGAGGATCTGCGGTGGTCAGCTCGAGGTGCACGGCACCCGCCTGCGCCATGTGGGACGCCGTGCCCGTGATCGACTGACGCTGCAGGTCGGCTTTCTGCGGCAGGATGCGGCGGAGCGGCTCAGCCCGCTGTTGACCGTCGCCGAGAACGTCGCCGAGCCGATCTACCAACGCGATCGCCGATTCAGCGTGCGGGAAGCCTCGGATGCCGTGGCGACGGTCATCGACGCTGTGCGCCTGCCGCTCAGCCTGATGAACCGGCTGCCCTACCAACTGAGCAGCGGCCAACGGCAGAGGGTGGCCCTTGCCCGCGCGATAGTTCTGGAGCCGACACTGCTCGTGGCCGACGAGCCGACCCGCGGAGTGGACGCGAGCGTGCGCGACGGCGTGCTCGACACCCTGCGAGACCTTCATCGCGACCGTGGTCTCACCGCGATCGTGGTGAGCAGCGACCTCGCAGTCCTCTCCCGCATCGCTCCGAAACTCGCGGTGATGCAGAAGGGCATCTTGGTCGGGCTCGGGGACCTCGACACGCTCACGACCGCCCCGGAGAACGAGTACCTCAAGGGATTGGCTCGCTCGCGCGCCGCGCTCGGCAGTGCCAAGACGGAGAAGTTTCATGGCTAACAACCCGGACACGGTTCGGTTCATCGAAGACCAGCTCGGCGACCTGAACATCCGCACCCGCACGATGTTCGGGGAGCACGCCATCTACTGTGATGAGAAAGTCGTCGGTTTCATCTGCGACGACACTCTCTTTCTCACCCCGACCGACGCCGAAGCCGCGCTGTTCGAGCGCACGGTTCCCGCGCCGCCGTATCCCGGCGCAAAGAACTATCGCTCCGTGCCCGGCGAGCTTCTCGAAGACCGGGACTGGTTGCAGCGGGCCGTGCAGGCGACGGCGGATGCGCGCCCGGCTCCCCGCCCGAAGAAGTCGCGGCCCACCGGCTCACCCTCCGAGCGCGCGTGAGCCAGCACCGCAGCGTGACGGCCGATGCCGGGCGCGTTCTCGGCGACGATCGGCGTCCGGCAGCCGGGCCGGTCAGCATCGTTCCGGCCTCGGCGACCCTCTCCGCGGCGGAAGACGTCTTCGCCCGGGCGGTCGCCGCAGGCGGAGGCGAGCTCGTCGATCTCGGCCCGCAGACCCGCGGGCTCATCTGGCTGTCCTACGGCGGTGCGGCAGCGCTCAGGTCCACCCTGGATTCGTACCCCTCGATCGACTGGGTGCAGCTTCCCTACGCCGGTGTCGACGTATTCGCCGAGCTCCTGCGCGCACACGCCGATCGCCCGTTTCCCCTCTGGACCAGCGCGAAGGGTGCCTACTCGCAACCCGTCGCCGAACATGCGCTCACCCTCGTGCTCGCTCTGCTGCGGGTGATCCCCGAGCGGGTGAGAGCCACCGGCTGGCCGACCGGTCCCAAGATCGGACGCTCTCTCTACGGACTCTCGGTGCTGATCGTGGGTGCCGGCGGCGTTGCGAGGGAGCTGCTTCGACTCCTCGCGCCCTTCGGCGTGAGCGTAACCATCGTGCGGCGCACCACGGACCGTGTCGCCGGTGCCCGACGGACCATCACCGTCGACGGGCTGGCACAGGCGCTGCCGGATGCCGATGTGGTGGTCATCGCCGCGGCATCCACCGCGGGCACCCGCCACCTGTTCGGCGCCCCGGCGTTCGCGGCGATGAAGAACAGCGCCGTGCTCGTGAACATCGCCAGGGGCGATCTCGTCGACACGGATGCCCTGGTCGATGCGCTCCGTCGCGGGGAGATCGCGGGCGCCGGCCTCGACGTCACCGACCCGGAGCCGCTGCCGGACGGGCATCCGCTCTGGACCGCTCCGCACATCCTCATCACACCGCACAGTGCGGATACCCCGGAGATGACGATGCCGCTGCTCGCTGAGAGGATTCGCGAGAACGTCGCCGCCTTCGTGGGCGACGGCCGTTTCGTCGGAGTCGTTGATCCGAAGGCCGGCTATTGACCACGACCGACCTGCTGGTGGGCGGCTACACCGCCACCATGGGAGACGCGAAGGGCATCTCGCTGCTGCGCTGGCACGGGGATGACGCGCGGCTGGAATTGCTCGAAACGACGCCGACCTCGTCCCCTTCGTTCCTCGCCTCCGGCCCCGATGGTCTGGTCTACGCGACCGACGAGTACGGCTCCGGCCCGGCCGGCCGCATCGAGGCGTTCCGTCGGAGTCAGGGCTCTCTCCGATCGCTCGGAGGCCAACCGACCAGCGGCGGTTTCCCCTGTCACGTGAGCGTCACGCTCGATCGCCTGTTCGTGTCGAACTACCTCGACGGATCCATCGATGTCTTCCCGCTCCTGCCCGGCGGCCGCATCGGCGGGTCGATCCAGACCCTGTCGTCGCAGGGCAGTGGACCCAATCCGGCGCAGGAGCGGCCGCATGCCCACTCGACCCTCGTGCAGGGATCGACCGTGCTCAGCGCGGATCTCGGCGCCGACCGGGTGCACGTGCACGCGGTCGAGAACGGCAGGCTCGTGCGCACGGCATCCGTGGCGCTTCCGCCGGGCACCGGGCCGCGGGACCTGGTGCGCCTGGCGGGTCGGACGATCCTGCTCGGAGAGCTGCAGGGCACCCTTTTCGCCCTCGATGGCAGGGGTCAGGTGCTCGAGGCGGCAACGATCACCGAAGACTGGGTCGATGGAGATCATGCCGCGGGACTCGCGACCGACGCGTCCGCCCGGTTTCTCTACACGGGGTTGCGCGGGTCAAATCGCATCGCCGTGATCCGCGCCGGAGACCTCAGTCCGGTCGCGACGGTCTCCAGCGACGGCGACTGCCCACGACACCTCTGCGTCATCGACGGCGACGTGCTTCTGGTGGCGAACCAGTTGTCGTCGACGGTGGCCGCATTCCGCATCGATCCGGTGACCGGCATCCCTCATCCGCTCGGCTCGCCGATGGAGGTTGCATCGCCGACCTTCCTGCTGCCGGTACTGTAGACACGTCGATTCAGCGTCGAGCACGAGTTGCCCGGGGGATTGCACCGCACGATTTGGTGCAACGCGTACCTTTGGTAAAGTGGTCAAGCTGTTTCAGCAATCCTCGATAGCTCAATTGGCAGAGCATCGCACTGTTAATGCGGCGGTTCTTGGTTCGAGTCCAAGTCGGGGAGCTCGATTGCCGCACGGGGCTCCACCCCCTGCGGCATTCGTTGCTTAAGCGGCGGATGCCGGTCCGCCACTACTCCCGGGGGAGTAGCCGCCGGCCATCCGGCAGCGGATGTCCCGGGCGAGAGCCGCAACTACGATCGATCCATGCCCTTCCACGGTCGTTTCGACAGCGCGGGCTGGACCGAGCGCCGAGGTGGTCGTTTCACCGATCGGAATTTCGAATCCTGGCACGAGCCCTGGCAGGAGATGGAGGCCAGTCGCGCCCGGCGCCAGAATTCCGCCGGCGCGCGCAGGATGCGGCTGATCTTTCCGGTGCTCTTTTCGCTGTTCGTGCAGGTGCCGGCGGTTTTCTTCAGTGTGCGCCCGGGTAACGGCCTTGTTCGCACCGCAGTCTGGACAGACCCGAGGATGCTCCTGATCGGGCTCGGGCTCGCTCTCATCGGTCCTCTCGCCCTGCTCGCCGCCCGTCGCTTCCCGGGTCCGGTCGTGGCCATCGCGGCCGCCGCGGGAGGCGCCGACCTGCTGCTGTTCCGCAGCTCCGACCATCCGCCCTACCTGGCCCTCGCCTTCGCCATCGTGTCCGCTGTGGTGCGGGGCGCCCGAAGCTGGGCCTGGATTTCGGTGTCGGCGGCCTGGCTCCTCGCCCTCGCCATATCGCTGCTCGCCGGTCTCGATGTCTCGCCCCCGCGAATCGCGGCCGTGACGCTCGGAATTCTCATCGTGCTCGGTGTGGGGGAGAGCGTGCGAACGCGCCGGGAGCAGTATGCGGAGATTTCCCGCCGGATCGCCGAACGCAAGCAGTCCGAGGTGCAGGCCGAGCGGGTGCGGATCGCCCGTGAGCTTCACGATGTGCTCGCGCATTCCCTCAGCCAGATCAACGTCCAGGCCGGTGTGGGGCTTCATCTCATGGACAAACAGCCGGAGAAGGCCAAGGCGGCCCTGGCGAGCATCAAGGAGTCCAGTAAGACGGCCCTCGACGAAGTGCGCTCGGTGCTCGGCATCCTTCGTGCCGAAGGAGGAGCGGATCCCAGCGCGCCGCTGGTGCCGGAGCCCGATCTCTCCCGTCTCGGCGGCCTCGCCGCTTCGATCGCCTCCCAGGGCGTCGCCGTCGATGTGCGCAACACGATCGAGACCGTCCCGAGCGCAGGCACCCAGCTCGCGCTTTACCGCATCGCGCAGGAGTCGCTGACGAATGTGCTCCGTCATGCCAAGGCGACCACGGTGACCGTGACCGCCCGGGAAGAGGGTGGTTTCTACGTGCTCGAGATCGTCGACAACGGCACCGGAAGCCCACCACGTCAGGACACCGGGGGCCGTGGTCTGCTCGGTATGCACGAGCGGGCCGAACTCCTCGGCGGCAGTCTGAGTGCCGCTCCCGTCGAAGGCGGGGGCTTCCGAGTCTCCGCCAGAATCCCCCAGTCAGCAGCCGGGGCGAGCTACAGCAGCGCGCCCGACATCCCGTCCGCCCCCCGCGGTGGACCTTCGCCGAAGGGCACCCCATGATCCGCGTCGCCATCGCCGACGACCAGCAACTCATCCGGGGCGGCTTCCGGTCACTGCTCGAGGCGGAGAGTGACCTCGACGTGGTGGGCGAGGCCGGCACCGGCGCCGAAGCGGTGGCTCTCGTCGCCCGCGAGAAGCCCGATGTCGTTCTCATGGACATCCGGATGCCCGACGGGGACGGCCTGTGGGCGACCGAGCAGATCGTGGCCAATCCCGCTCTCGCCGGCACCCACATCGTGATCGTCACCACCTTCGAGCTCGACGAGTACGTTGCCCAGGCGATCCGCGCGGGGGCGAGCGGCTTCCTGGTCAAGGACACCGAGCCGGAGGAGCTTATCCGCGCGGTGCGGGTGGTGGCCGGCGGCGACGCGCTGTTGTCGCCCGGTGTCACGAAGCGCCTGCTCGAGCGGGTCGCCGGATCCCTCAAAGAGGCGCCGGATACCTCGCAGCTCGCGACCCTGACCGAACGTGAACGGGAGGTACTCGGCCTGGTCGGCCATGGGCTCACGAACGACGAGATCGGTCGAAAGCTCTTCCTCAGCCCGCTCACCGCCAAGACCCACGTGTCGCGCATCATGTCGAAGCTGCTCGCGAGAGACCGGGTGCAGCTCGTCGTCGTCGCCTACGAGACCGGACTCGTCCGGGCGGGGTACCAGGAGTAGCAGGGCGTGCTCCCGGCGCAGTAGCCGAAAGCATCCGCCGAGCAGATTCGCCGATTCGGCTTCGCGACGAGTGTTGTGTTCAACGGTTCCACCGGCTCTCGCCACCGGAACGCTCACAGAAACGGATATATCGTGCTCGCAACACTCGCCCTCGCGGGCCCCGCGGCCCATTTCGTCGGCCCCTGGGTCGGCGGCTTCGGGCTTTTCTTCCTGCTCATCCCGCTCTTCTGGGTCGCGCTCTTCGCGGTCGTCTTCTCGATCGCTCGACGTCGCCGTCGCGCCTGGTTCGCCCAGGGCGGCGGATACGGTCACCCCGGCTTCGGCGGCGCCCAGTGGGGTCACTGGGGCAGCCCGTCCCGGTCGGCGGAGTCGACCCTTGCCGAGCGATTCGCCCAGGGCGACATCGACGAGAATGACTACCGCGCACGTCTCGAGGTGCTGCGGGCGAACTCCTGGCCGCAGCCGCCGGCCAAGTAGGCCCGGCACCCGCGGACCGGGACGGCAGCGCGCCGATCCCGGTTCGCGATAACCTCGGAGAGACAGCACGTCGTTGTCAGACCCGATGTTGTCAGCCCGAGGAGACCCGAGTGAATACCTGGCTGCAGCAGCATTCGATGCTGGTGATGATCCTGCTCACCGCGACATCCGCGGTTTTCCTCGTTCTCACGGTGGTGTTGCTGGTGCTCTGGATCCGCGCCGCACGCGGTCGCCGCCGCCAGTATTTCGCCCGCGTCGATGCCGAGCGCGACAACCTCGACCTCGAAGCATCCCTGCAAGAGCAACTGGGAAAGCTGCGCATCGTGCGCGAACTCCACGAGGTGGCGATCCATTCGGTCTCCACGATCGTGAGCCAGGCGGACGGCGCCCAGTACGCGGCGACCTCGGATGCCGGAGCCGCGGTGCGCGCCTCCGCCACCATCGCCGAGGCGGCCCGATCGACTCTCGCCGACCTCCGTCGCGTGATGACCGTTGTGGGCGGATCGGTCGACGAATCCCTGCCAGAGCCCCGCTCCGACATGACTCTCGAGCTCTTCGATGTGATGCGGGACGCCGGGCTGGAGATCACGGTCGTGGAGAACGGCGAGCCCTTCGTGCTCGGCGACGGTCCGCAGCTCGCGGTCTTCCGTATCGTGCAGGAGGCCCTGTCCAATGCGCTGAAGTATGGCGGCATCGGCACCCAGGTGCGCGTCAGCTCCACGTGGACCGACGAGGGCCTGCAGGTCGTGATCGACGACGATGGTGTGCGCGCCGCTGCCCGCCGCGAGGGACTCGACCCCGACAAACTCGCGCAGAGTCGCACCTACACCTTCCAGGACGACCTCGATGCGTTGACCGAGGTGGTCGTCGGACCCGGAATGAGCGAGATGCGGGAGCGTGCGGCTTTGTACCGTGGCATCCTCACCGCGAACATGCTGCCCGGTGTCGGCTTCACGGTGTCTGCGGTGTTCCCCTCGATTCGCTACGACAACGGCGTGCACGGCGTGAATCTGCGCGATGGCCAGGACTGAGCCGGTTCCCTCCGACGACGATCCAGCACGAGAGTCCGGATCCGCCGCAGCCACTTCCTGGAGCGGCGAAGATCGGGCCGTGGCCCGCAAGGGTGTCGCCGTCGGTCTTTCCGCCGCGGCCTACGGCATCTCCTACGGAGCCCTCGCCGTCGCCGCCGGGCTCGACGTCTGGCAGACCTGCGTGATGAGCCTCCTCATGTTCACCGGCGGCTCGCAGTTCGCCCTGGTGGGGGTCATCGCCACCGGGGGAGTGGCCGCGGGGCCGGCCGCGATCGCGAGCGCCGCGATCCTGGGCATCCGCAACGGGATCTACGGAATCCGTGTCGCTCCGATCGTGGGCAGCGGTCGCTGGCGCCGGTTGGCAGCGGCCTGGGTGACTATCGATGAGTCCACCGCCGTCGCCACGACCCAATCAACACTGCGAACCCAGCGGATCGGCTTCTGGGTCACCGCCGTCTCGGTATTCGTCGGCTGGAATCTCACCTCGCTCATCGGTGCCCTCATCGGCAACGCCCTCGGCGATGTCCGAATGTACGGACTGGATGCGGCCGCAGCCGCTGCCTTCCTCGGACTGCTCTGGCCCCGCCTGCGCCAACTGCAGACGGTCGCCGTGGCGACCGCCGCCGCCGTGATCGCCACGGTGACCACGCCGGTGCTGATCCCGGGCCTACCTGTGCTCGTGGCGGGAATCGTCGCCGTGATAGTGGGGGGATTGAACTGGTTCGGCAGTCGGAATCCCCAGCCCGAACCCCCGGGGATTCCGACATGAGCTGTAACGTTCTTCAATCGGCGTCCCCGGTGGGCCGGCACCCTCGCCTGACAGGTGGCCCATCATGACGCTTTGGCTCATCGTGATCACCGCTTCGCTGGCGTGCCTGTCCCTGAAGGTAGCCGGATACCTCGTGCCGGCATCGTTCCTCGAGAAGCCGGCTCCCGCCCGCATCGCCAACCTCCTGACCGTCGCACTGCTTGCGGCCCTGATCGCGGTGCAGACTCTCGGCTCAGGCTCCCGTATCGTCTTCGATGCACGCCTCCCCGCCATTGCGGTGGCCGCACTGTTGCTCGCGCTGCGAGTTCCCTTCATCGTGGTGGTGATAGCGGCCGCGGCGACAGCCGCCCTCATCCGCGCGGTCTTCTAGGTGTGACCAGCCACCCTGACCAGCCACTGTGACCAGCCACCCTGACTTGCCCCCTCTGACCAGCCACCCTGACCAGCCACCCTGATTAGCCCCCCGACTAGGCGCTGAGCACCCTCAGGTCGCGAAGGGCGGCACTCTTCGATGGCATGGGCCGCGGCCGTTGTTCCGGATCGACATTTCGAGGAGGAATGAGCCAGAACCCCGTGTCATCCCGAACAATCTCCCAACCGTTGTTATGCACGAGCAGATGGTGATAGCGGCACAGAAGCACCCCATCGAGGATGTTCGTCTCGCCCTGATCTCGCTTCCAGCGTCTGGAGTGGTGGGCCTCGCACCAACTGGGAGGCCGATCGCAGTCCCCGAACAAGCATCCGCCCTGTGCCGCAGCCAGGGCGATCCGCTGTCTCTTCGAATACAGCCGCTGTTCCCGGCCCAGGTCGAGGGGGCGCCCGGCTTCGTCAAAGTCGAGCTGAACCGTGCCGGACTCGCAGGCGATGCGCTCGACGGTCTCGATTGAGATCGGGATGTCGCATCCTTCGATCCGGCCGTGGCCGTGCCCCGCCTCGAGCGCGGTGCGCGTCACCAGCACTCGCACCGAGGGCTGTCGAGCTCCCATTATCCGTCGGCTCTCACCCGTCTCTGCTCCCACCGCGATTCGTAGCAGCTGGGTGAACGCGTCGTGCACGTACTGGTCGGTGGTGCGCTCGTCCGTGGAGATCGCTGCTGCCCACTCCCTGTCGGCGTCGTCGACGAATCGGACGCCTCCTCGGCGGGGAGAGGTGAGGGTGTCGTAGACGTCGTCCCAGAAAGCCGCGGACTCGATGTCCGGGTCGATGATGTATCTCGAGAGACCATTGGGACGCCGGGTGCGGCGTACCGACCGCTCTTCGAAGGCGGCCCGCTCGCGATCCGCGATACCAGTGTCGTCCAGATCGTCCCTCAGGCGGCGGGCCAGACGCAGCAATTCGTCCGCGTCGACGATTGTCGCCTCGATCACGAGCAGGTGGGCGGCATCGGACAGGGCATCTGCTGTCACAGCACCAGAGCCTTCGGATGGCGCACCGAGCCCGACGCGGATCGCGCGGGCGGCGTCCACCGAGATGCAACCAACGGCAACGGCGGCGCCGACCTCCCGGAACCATGGCTCGGCGCTCGAAGAGGTCTCGGGCGCAGCGGATTCCCGGGCCATCGTGCCCGCCTGGACGAGTGCGGAGGCGTTGCGCGCGGTGGACCCGGTCTCATGCCGCACGAGGGCCTCCGGCGTGCGGAACCCCTCCCTCTGGGCGAGTCCCGAAAAGCCGAGCTCCCGCCGCGAACGGTGACCGATCTCGCCGGCCACCACTGCAGCGCTCGCGCCGAGTTCACGGGCGAGGTCCGAGAGTTCGCGCTGGATGCGAAGAAGATCGGGGTCGGAAAGAGTGTCGACCGACCGAGCGCATTCGGCTACGAAGCCCACCGCCCGGCGCGCGCCGGCTAGCGACGAATCGAAGTCCCCACCCAGAGACTCGTCGAACACAACTTCGTTACTTGCCATGCATTCATTCTCCCAGACTCGAACACAGATTTGAAGAGCTTTGTCAAATCTGGGGATAATCCGTCGGGCACATCGCTGTGGAGGAGAGGCCGCGCGGACGGGGGCGACAAAAGAGCCCCGACGCAGAAACGAGCATCGGGGCGCGCGAGACCCAACCCGCGAGACACCCCACCCGCGCGACACCCCACCCGCGCGACACCCGACCCGCGCGACACCCCACCCGCGAGCCGCAACCCGCGAAACCCTACCCGCGCGACACCCTACCCGCGCAACACCCCACCCGCGCGCGCCAACCCCCGCACGCCGTCGCACCGCGTCACCGGACGAGTTCGATCTCCTCGAGATCGTTCGCCGCACTGTCGACTCGTTCCGTTCCTTCGAAAACGAATCCGTTTCGCCGGTAGAACGCATACGCCCGCGGGTTGTCCTTTGCCATCCAGAGCTGCAGGGGATCCTCCCTGGCCGCGGCCTCGAGAAGGGCTTGACCGATGCCCGTGCCATGGTGCTCACTGCGGACATAGATCATGTAGAGGCACAGCGGACGAGCGGGAAGAGCGTCGAGACTGTCGCCGACAAAGGCGAATCCCTGGATGCGGCTCGATGACTCAGCGACGAACAGCCGGTCGGGAATAGCCTCGCCGCCGAGGATCTTCGTCCACATGGCAACGCGCCGACGAAGGGCGGCGTCGCCATAGAACTCCGGGGGCAGAAGGTGGCCGTAGGTATCTCGCCACCCGTCCACCTGGATCGCCGCGATCACAGCCGCCTCGGAGAACCGTGGCTGCCGGATCACAGGGTCCGACGCGCCGTCCTCACCCTTCGAGGTCGTCGACTCCCGGCATCCAGCTCAGCCCCGGCTCGCCCCAACCGCTCTTCTTGACGGCCTTTGCGGCCGCTTTGCCCGCGGCATGGTCGAGGCGATCCACGTAGAGCACGCCCTCGAGGTGGTCGTATTCGTGCTGGAAGATGCGGGCGAGCCATCCCTCCGCCCGGACCTCGAACGGCTTCTGGTCCAGATCGACAGCACTGAGGATGGCCAGTTCCGACCGTCGGAGCGGGTACCGCTCGCCGGGAACCGAGAGGCACCCCTCGGACTCGTCTTCCTCGTCCGCCGCGCCGATCGGCACCGGGCTCACCCACAGGGTGGGGTTGATGGCCACGCCGCGCCAGAGTGTGTCGTCGTCATCCGTCCAGTTGTAGACGAAGAGTCGAAGGGGCACGTCCACCTGCGGAGCCGCGAGCCCGACGCCCGGCGCGGCCTCCATCGTGTCGAACATGTCGGCGACGAGCGCAGAAAGCGAGGCGTCGAACGACGTCACTTCGGACGCTCGGGTGTGGAGCACGGGATTGCCCGTGATTTGAATCGGGAGGACGGCCATTCGCCAAGAATATCGGAGGGCCAGCGGGTAGGGTCGTGCCGTGACGCCAGACCTCAGTGCCATTTCGGACCAGATCTCCATCACCCCGTACCAGGCGCTGGGAATCCCGATCGCCCTGGTCGGTGCCGTCTTCCTCGCCCTCGGTGCCCAGTTCCAGCATCGCGGTGTCAACAAGGTCGACAGCCTCACCGAGGCCTCATCGACCGCGGGCCTCAACCTCGGCCAGCTTCTCCTGCTCCTTCGCCGACCGTCGTGGGTCATCGGCACCCTGATGCTCGGGCTCGCTGTTGCCTTCCAGCTCACCGCGCTCATCTTCGCGCCGCTCATCGTGGTCCAGCCGCTCGGCGCGATCGCCCTCATCATCACGGCCATCGTCAACGCCCGGGTGTCCGGAGTGAAGCTGAAGCAGGATGCCATCCGCCCCATCATCTTCTGCGTCGGGGGCGTCGGACTCTTCGTGACCTTCGCCACCATCTTCGCCCGGTCGAAGGAGATCACCCAGACGGAGCTCGTGACCGTGCTGATCCTTCTCGGTGTCGTCACCATCGCATTCGCGCTGGGTTTCGCCTTCCTGCGCAAGAAGTTCGGACCCCTGATCTACATCGTCGGCGCCGGCGTGCTCTACGGTTTCGTCGCGACCCTCGCCAAGGTCGTCATCGACCGGGTGCACACGATCATCCTCAACGGCGCCCAGGGATTCGAGTGGCTCACGATCGCCTGCGTCGTCGCGCTTCTCGCCGCCACGGTGCTCGGCGGCTACTTCGTGCAGACCGCGTACAGCTCCGGTCCGCCCGATCTCGTGATCGCCGGCCTCACCGTCATCGACCCGATCGTCGCGGTCTCGATCGGCATCATCGTGCTGCAGGAGGCGTCCGGCGCGCCCTGGTACGCGATCCTCGCCTTTGTCGTCGCCGGTGCTCTCGCCGTGTACGGTGTGGTGCAGCTGTCCAAGCGACAGCCCGAAGCCGCCGCTAGGCTGTAATCGATGGTTTCAACTGCAAGGGATGCTTAAGACTTTGTCCGACACCCCGCACGACTCCCCCCAGGACGCGAAGGCACCCCTTCGCATCCTGATCGGCGCCGACACCTTCCCCCCGGACGTCAACGGTGCCGCCAACTTCGGCTCCCGTCTCGCCGCCGGACTCACCGAGCGCGGCCACACCGTGCACGTCGAGGCTCCAGCCTTCAACCGCACCACCGGCGCGTTCCTCGAGAAGCACGACGGTGCCGAGTTCGTGGTGCATCGCGTCTACTCCTGGCGCTGGTACCCGCACGACTGGCTGCGGTTCGTGCTTCCCTGGCGCAGTCAGGCGCACGCCGCTCGCATCCTCGACGAGGTCAAGCCGGATGTCGTGCACATCCAGTCGCACATCGTCGTGGGCCGCGGCCTCGCCCGGCAGGCCGCCAAACGTGGCATCCGCGTGATCGGCACCAACCACTTCATGCCCGAGAACCTCATCGATCACACGCGCCTCCCGCACTTCGCGCGCAAATGGGCCATCCGCGCCGCGTGGAAGGATGCCTCCACCACCTTCGCCTACTGCGAAGAGGTGACGTCGCCCAGCCGCAAGGCCGCCGACTTCCTCGAGTCCGAGACGAACCTCGAGCACGTCCACGCCATCTCCTGTGGCATCGACGCGGCCCTCTACTCGGCAAGTTTCGAGCCGCGCACCGAGAACCGTGTCATCTTCGTCGGGCGGGTCTCGGGCGAGAAGCACCTCGACGTGCTCATGAGGGCGATCGCGCAGATCGATCCGTCCCTGGATGTCCAGCTCGAGATCGTCGGTGGCGGCGACCAGATGAACCAGCTCAAGCAGCTGACCCGCGAGCTCTCCATCGACAAGCGCGTCACCTTCACGGGCTACGTGACGGATGAGCAGTTGCGCGCCGCCCTCACCCGCGCCACAGTCTTCGCCATGCCCTCGATCGCCGAGCTGCAGAGCATCGCGACCATGGAGGCGATGGCGTCGGGGCTCCCGATCGTCGCCGCCAACGCGATGGCGCTGCCCCACCTGGTGCACGAGGGCGAGAACGGCTACCTCTTCAACCCCGGTGACGCGAAGGATCTCGCCGACAAGCTGAGCCGCGTGCTGAGCCTGCCCGATGCGGAACTGCGCACCATGAAGGAAGCGAGCCTGCGCTACATCGCGGCCCACGACATCCAGCGCACCCTCTCCATCTTCGAGCAGCTCTACCGCGGCGAGAAGGTCACCGATCCCGTGACGGATGCGTCGCTCGACGAGCAGGTCAGCTAGCGACGCTCGCCTCACGATCGTGGGCGCACCAGCCTGTATCGTGGTGTCGCACCGTTCCGTTGGAGCGCTGCGGGGCGGTAGCTCAGCTGGTTAGAGCAGCGGACTCATAATCCGTCGGTCACGGGTTCAAGTCCCGTCCGCCCCACCAATGTTCGTATGGGATTTCGGGCCGTCGACCGCCCTCAGAATTCGGGCATGCACTCCGCGCGCACTCCGATTGAGGGATTCTCGGCGTGTCGCCTCTGTCTGTCCGCCGTTTGGAGGACAATCTGGACCCCAGTCCAGACAGGAGACGTTCATGGCCGAGTCCATGCCCTACATGAATTCCACGGGATTGATCCCGAAGATTCTCGACAAGATCAAAGAGGCCCGTACTCCCGATCGGTTCTCACAGGACTTCCTCGGAACCGTCCTGGGCTTCTCCGGTGGAAGCGCAAAGCCGTTCATTCCTCTGGCCAAGAGGTTAGGTCTCATCAATTCGGACGGAACGCCGTCCGCGCTGTACAACCGATTTCGAGGCAGCGAAGAGGAATCCAAAGCGGCAATGGCTGCGGCCATGAAGATCGCTTTCGCGCCCCTGTACAAGAGGAACGAGTTCGCCGAGCGGATGGAGAAGAAGAAGCTCGAAGGACTGGTCAAAGAAATTACGGGCCTGGAGGACACTTCGAGTACGTTTCGGGGAATCATCGGCACGTTCGAAGCCCTCAAGAAGTATGCGGACTTCAACATCACGCCGGACAATTCGAACGCCGCCGACGATGAACAGAGTGGCGACGGAGGCGGCTCCGGAAGTGATTCAGGCGGCTCAGGCGACGACGATTTCCAGAGCGATCTTGGGAAGCTGCGTTTCGGCTACACCATCAATATCAACTTGCCGAACACCAATGACATAGCGGTCTTCAACGCGATCTTCAAGAGCCTAAAGGAGCACTTGCTTTGAGTGCCGAGTCTGATCGCCTGCAACTGATGCACATGAGTCGTCAGCTGCTCACCGTGGAGTTGGATGACATCGCGTCAAAGTACGCCATCGATCCGATTGCGACAGTCGAGGCAGAGGAAGAGGTGGTCGAGAACGAGGGCTATTATCTTCAATTCCCAGCGGAGTTGCGAACGCAAGCTTCTGAAATGGCTCGCTATTACCAAATCTTCTACTGCCTGGAAAACTCGATTCGCGACATGGTGGAGTCTCAGCTCGCAGAAGGTTTCGGGGAAGCTTGGTGGGACGAGCACGCGCCCGAGAACATACGCACAACCGTTGCACAGAACAAGAAGCGTGAACAGGACAACGGCGTCACTCTCCGGTCATCTCACCCAATCGACTACACAACATTCGGGGAGCTTGGCGAGATCATCAAGTCGAATTGGGATATTTTTGGGTCTACCTTCAACAGCAAGCGAGGGCTCGAGAAGGTCATTTCGAGCCTGAACTTACTTCGCGGTCCGATTGCTCACTGCTCGCCACTTGCAGAAGACGAAGTGGTGCGGCTGCACCTAGCCGTTCGCGATTACTACCGGCTTATGGAGTAGCGGCTGCGCATAGATCGTGGCCCCGATGTACGCGTCGAGACGATCCATGTCTGCCGAGAAGTCGTCGGGGAAGAATCCGAGATAGACCTTGTACGTGGTCGCTGTGTCGGCGTGCCCGAGGGCTGCAGCAACACGGGCCAGCGGCATTCCCGAGGCCACAAACAGGCTTGCAGCGGTGTGTCGCAGGTCGTGAAAGCGCAGATCGGGCTGGCCGATCTTGGCCGCTGCCGGACGGAAGCGGCGACGGTAGAAGCTTTCGTAGTCCATGAGCTTGTCCCAGTCGAGCGCCCCGCGCCACTCGCCGTATCCGCCGTAGTTGCGTCCCGGCCACAAGCTGGCCTGCGGATTGGCGCGGTGCGGGTGCTGCGCGATGTACTCCTGCAGGAGTGCAGCGAGGGAGCGGCGCAACGGCACCGACCGGATCGACTTCTCGGACTTGGGAGAGTCCTCCCCCCAGCCGTCCTTGGTCCGTACGAGCGTGCGCTTAACCTCGATCTGCCGACGCATCAAGTTCACGTCGCGAATCTGCAACGCTATGATCTCCGCTGCACGCAGCCCCGTATAGCTCGCCAGCCGAACGAACAGTCCGTCCGGTGCGCTGGCGTCAAGCTTGGTCGCTAGGCGCTCAACCTCGGCAGGGGAGAGGAACACCGGGGAGAATCGCTGCGCGTGCTGCACCTTCGGCAAGTCTGTTCCCGTCGCGGGATTGTGAGATATGAGCCGGTGCTTGATGGCGTAGCGGAACACCTTGTTAGCGGACACGAACGCGTGCTTGATGGTGGACGGGTGCAGAGGCTCCTTCGTGCGGACGGTCTTCGTCTCGGTGAGCTTCGCAATCCACTTCTCAATATCCGAATTAGTGATCGCGCCGATGCGCTTGCTGCCGAGCGTGGGGAACACCTGCCGGGCGTAAATCTGGACGAGCCCTTCGTATGTGCGCGGTTTCAGCCGGGGCTTGGCTGCGGCGAGCGAGTCCTCCGCGACCTGTCGGAACGTCTTCGAGTTCTTCACTAGGGGAGCGGTGGACTTGCCTTCGGATAGGTCAGTCTCGACGTTTTCAGCGAATCTCTCCGCCTGCCGCGCGACAGTGAACGTCCTTTGCCGGAATGCACCGTTGTCTCTCCACTTGACCACGTAAGCGGTCTTGCCGGATGCCCGCGTGACGGTCTGAACGTGGGCCATCAGCAGTCCCTTCGGCGCTGGGGGAGCCTATTCGCCGATGAGCGCCCCATCTTTCCGCGGCGCCCCAGTTCCTGGACACAGCAGTCGCGGCGGCCCTCCCGCACCTAGGCTGACGCTCGTGGCCGCATCGTGGAGTACTCAGACCGCCCGGTATCTCGTCGGCCAGGCACTGTGCCCGCGCTGCGACAGTGTGCTCGACAGTCCGGACTCGTGCCGGAACTGCCAGGCCGACTTGACTTCACCGATCGCGTCTCAGGTGCAGGAGGCATCCGTGAGGGCGGCGGAGGCCATCATCGCGCGGCAGTACCTCATCGACACGCTCACCAGTGTGCGACCTGCGTCACGACCCGTGTCGAGACCCGTGTCGAGACCCGGGGTCGTGGCGGCCGATCCTGAGCCGCGGGTGACGCCCGATCCGGTCGTCGCATCGGGATCGCAGGTCAGCGTGCAGTCGGTTCTTGCGGTCGTGGGTGCCGCACTCTTCGCTATCGCCGCGATCGTGTTCACGTTCCTCAATCCCGACCTCACGAATTTCGGCACCCGCACCGCGATCGTCGGCTCTGTCACACTGCTCTTCCTCGGCGGTGCCTGGCTTCTCGCCCGGGCCAAGCTCCAGTTCTCGGCCGAAGCCGTCGGAGCGCTCGGAATGGTGTTCCTGGTGCTCGACGTGTGGGCACTCTCGACCCTCGCCGGGCCAGGAATCAGTGGATGGGCGATCGTAGGTGGCGCGACCGTGGTGGCCTCGGTCATCATGGTCTTCTTCGCGTCGCGCGCGCGGATCAGGACCTGGCTGTGGATCGGGCTGGTCGGTATCGCCGTGACGCCGGCGTTCTTCGGATACGCCGCCGGAGGGATCTGGGCAGCCACGCTCGGGCATGTCGCCGCCGCTGTGTTCGCTCTCGGGGTGCACGAAGTGATTCGTCGGCTCCGCACACGTTTCGCCGCACCACTCGCGGTGGATCGATTGACGGCGACACTGATCCAACTCGGCTTCGGCACGATCGTGCTCGTCCAGCTCTCCGCGAGCCCCGGCGTCGTGCAGTCCGCGGCGGTCATCGGCGTCCTGGCGGTGGTAGCCGCCCTGAATACACGCAACCAGTTCGCCGTGTTCGGGAGCCTCGTCGCCGGGGCGCTGTTCGTGACAGCGACCAGCATCCTTCCCCTGGCGCTCGACGCCGTCGACCTCCGGTGGCAGATCGCGCTTGTCCCGCTCGCCGGAGCGGTCGGCGTCGCGGCGCTTGCCGGTTTCGCACTCGCGGACGCCACTCCGGCTCGGACCACCATCCGCCGCCCGCCGCTCCTCCTCGGTGGCTGGTTCGTCGCACTGCTGTGTGCCGTGCCCGCCGCCGCCTTCGCCGGTGCGCAGCTCTTTTCGGCACTCGATCCACTCGGGGACGCCACGGATGGCGGTACCGCGATCCTCGGAGTCGCCGCCGCCAGTGCGGGATCGCTCGCCCTGTCCCTCATCCAACGACGGGTCGCGGTGGACGACTCGACCCCGTTCGATGGTGCACTCGCGAGACGCGCCCTGGCCGTCGCCCTCTGGGCGGCCATTCTGTCGATCCTCGCGGCGAGTGCCTGGACGGGGCTACCGGGCGTCGGCAGAGTGATCGTCGCGCTGGGGATCGCGCTCACGCTGAGCGTGCTCGTCACTCGAGTCCACAGGGTCCGGTCGAGTCCGCTGGTCCTTCGAACGCCGATCGTCGTCGGTGCCCACCTCGCGCTGGTGCTCGCCGGTGCGATGGCCTGGAGCTCAAACCCCTTCAGCATCGTGGGTGACGCGTGCGCCGTCTTCCTCGTGCTCGCGGTCGCACGAACTGTCCCCTCCAGGTTCCGCTGGGTGCACTCCGCAACCGGATTCGCCTTCGCGCTTGTCGTGGTCGCGCACGCCCTGGCCCTTGCCGGCCTCGACACCATCCCGGTGCTCTGCCTGACGACATCCGTTGCGTCGCTCTTCGCGCTTGCCGTCACTCTCGTTCGCCGACTGGGCGCGGCTTTCTGGCTCTCGATCCTGGCCGTCACCGCCGTGCCGTTCCTCATCGGCATCGCCTCGGTGCTCTTCGTCCGAAGCGGGTGGACCGCCCTTTCAACGGGAGTCACCTTCGCTCTCGCACTCACCCTCGTGGTCACCCGTCGCCCGGGCGTGAGCAGAATCCTGCGAGCATTTGCCGCGGCGTTGCTCGTGCCGACTCTGTCCGTCGTGGTGGTGTGCCTCGGTGCGCAACTGATCGTCGTGAGCGCCTCACCGATCACCCTGCCCGTCATCGCCCTCATCGTGGCCTGCGTGCTGCCGAGCTCCGGTGCGATCGGATCGTGGTTACTGCGGCGCGGACTGCCCGACGTGGACGTCCGCGCGGTGACGCGGTGGATCGAGGTCTCCGCACTGGTCACCGGTGCTCTCGCGGTGGTGGTCGCACTGGTGCGTGCCGCGGCCGGGCTGGGGACGTCCTTGCTCGTGTTGTTGATCATCGGTTTCGGCGCCGCGGTCACGGCCATCACGACCGGGCGGCGCTATGCCTGGGCCGTCGCCGGGGCCAGCTGGACGGGCGCCCTCTGGTGCTTCTGGGCCCTCGTCGGCGTTGCCATCCCCGAGCCGTACATCCTGCCCCCGGCCCTCGCCGCGGTGGTCGTCGGTGCACTCTCGGTGGGCCGGAAGCTGCCGGGTTCCCGCCTGTATTCCATTGGCCTCGCTTTTGCCGTGATTCCCACGCTTTTTCTTCTTGCCGGCTCGGGCTCGGGTCTTTCGTGGAGAGTGGTTGTCCTGCTCTCGGGTTCTGCCGTGCTAGTCATGGCCGGGGGGATTCTCTCCCGTCGCTCGGACCGACCAATGCTGATGAGGCTTGGCACACTCCGGACTCCCACTCTCCTTTTCGGGATGGTCGCGGCCTCCGCGGGCGCGGTGGAGGCAATCCGGCTGGGCTGGTCGATGGATCTGGTCGCAGTCAGACCGGTGATGCTCGCCGCGCTGGCCTTCAGTGCAGCCTCGGCCGCCCTCGCCGGCATCGCGGGCGCACTGCTTCTGAGGGTCGCCAAATCGGATCAGATGGCTCTGTCGGGCCGTCTCCGCGCATCCCGCTGGGTCTACGCGCCGGCTTTCGTCTATCTGGTTCTCGGCCCGATCTCCGCAGTGCGGAACGACTGGTTCTCGATCTGGACGCTCTGGGTGCTTGCCGTCGGGCTCTTGGCCGTCATGGTCACGACCACCGTACGCGCGCAGTCGCGCCCCGTCTCTCTGCCACCGGTCTGGTTCCTGTTCGTGCTCGGCTGGTGCACCGCGGTGGCGGGCTGGAGCGAACGGCAGTTGCGTGTAGAGGCGTTCTCCCTCGTGCTCGGCTTCGCCCTGCTCATCGTCGGCGTGCTCGCGATGCGACGTCAGACGCCTCCTGTTCGAAGGAGTCTGAACGCCTGGCCGGTGGGCTACACCGGTTCGTGGCGACTCCTGGCACCGGGCATCATCGTCTCGATCCTGCCGTCGACCGTCGCAACCGGAACGGATCCGCAGACGTTGCGCGCGATCCTCGTGATCGCACTGGCGTTGGCTGCGATCCTGATCGGGTCGCTGCGCAAGCTGGGGGCTCCGTTCATCCTCGGCATCATTGTTCTTCCGCTCGAGAACATCACGGTCTTCGCGGTGCAGGTCGGGCATTCGATCAGCGCAGCGCCCTGGTGGATAACGCTGGCAACTGCCGGCGCTGTACTGCTGGTTGTTTCGGTGACCTACGAACGCCGGGACGCCGGGAGCCGAGGTGTCGCTGCTCGCCTGCGTGATTTGAGCTGAACTCCCGACGCCGGAATTGGCACGGGACACGGGTCTCCTGACGGCTCGCTTGATTACAAAGCTCTCATATTGCGGGACATCCGCCCCGTCGGGTGTCTACTCTGGAACAGGCACAATCCGAGAGCGACGCCCCCAGAGGACCTGACGGTCACGCGGCCCGCACTCGTAGAGAGTGCCATTTCTATTTGCACGCCGGGCATGGTGCCCCTCTGCAAAGGCCATCGTCGTCGCCCCCAGGCAGCCTGCTGCCGCCACGCGTTCCCGCGCGCCCTGAGGAATGGAGAACAGCACTATGAGTCAACTTTGGAAGGAAAAACCGTTTCGCGGTGAACGCCGCAGCGAGCACACGCCGCTACCGCGCGCCGTCGAGAACGGCGCCGCGAACTCGCCGACCCTCGTGCTCTTCGTTCTCATCGCCACGGTCGGTGTTCTCGCCTATACGTTCTTCCTGCTCAACCCCGCCAACCGCGGGGACTGGCTGCCGTACACCCTGGTCATCACCGCCGAGGTCGTACTCGTGACCCAGGCGCTCGTCTCGATGTGGACGATCCTCTCCGGGGGCATCGACCCCCGCGACTTCGGCTTCCACCACTCGCAGGAGCGACTTTTCGACGCCGCATCGATCGAAGAGGAGGGCACCGACGCGCACCCCGAGCGATGGGGAGTCTTCCTCGAAGACGCGCGCATCGGCATCGACGTCTTCATCACCGTCTACGGGGAGAGCGTCGTCACCATCCGTCGCACGGCCACCGCGGCCATCGCGATGCGCGGCGAGCACGTCACCTGGATCCTCGATGACGGCGGTTCGGATGCGGTGCGCGACCTGGCCGCGGAGCTCGGGGCGCGCTACGTGCGCCGCCTCAGCAACAACGGCGCGAAGGCCGGCAACGTGAACCACGCGCTCTCGATCAGCAGTGGCCAGTTCTACGCCATCTTCGATGCGGACTTCGTGCCGAAAGAAGACTTCCTCTACGAGACCGTGCCCTTCTTCATCGACAGCAACGTGGCCTTCGTGCAGACGCCGCAGACCTACGGCAACATGAAGAACCTCGTCTCGAGCGGCGCCGGCTTCATGCAGTCGGTCTTCTACCGCTTCATCCAGCCGGGTCGCAACCGCTTCAACGCCGCGTTCTGTGTCGGCACCAACGTGATCTTCCGCCGCGAGGCCATCAACGACATCGGGGGGATGTTCACCGACTCCAAGTCGGAGGATGTCTGGACCTCCCTCATGCTTCACGAGAAGGGCTGGCGTTCGGTGTACATCCCGGTGACGCTCGCCGTCGGGGATGCCCCGGAGACCGTCGAGGACTACACGAAGCAGCAGTTGCGCTGGGCATCCGGTGGCTTCGAGATCCTGATGCGCCACAACCCGCTGAACCCGCGCCACCGCCTCACGATGGACCAGCGGCTCCAATACACCGTCACGGCCACCCACTACCTCGTGGGGATCACCCCGTTGCTCCTGCTTATGGTGCCCCCGCTCGAGATCTACTTCGACCTGCGCCCGGTGAACCTCACCGTCACCTGGCTCACCTGGCTGCTGTTCTACCTCGGCTTCTACGGCCTGCAGATCTTGCTCGCCTTCAACACCATGGGGTCGTTCCGGCCCGCAACGCTCGTGATGGCGACGGTGTCGTTCCCGATCTATATCCGCGCCTTCGTGAATGTGTTCTCCGGTCGTGAGCAGAAATGGCACGTCACCGGTGCTGCCGGCAAGCGGGTGTCGCCGTTCAACTTCATGATCCCGCAGGTGCTCATGTTCGCCTTCCTGCTGCTCACCTCGGTGGTCGCGGTCACGAAGGATGTCGGGCACGGTTCGATCACCCTCGCCACGGCCTGGAACCTCACCAGCACGCTCGTATTCGCCGTGTTCATCGGGGCCGCCCTCAAGGAATCGCACCTCGCACGAGTCACCGTGCCCGCTCGCCCGGAACTGCACGCCGGGTTCGCCCGCGTGCCGCGTTCGTCCGCTCGCCCCACCACCCGCGCCATCCCGGTGCACCGCGTCGCGACGCCCCACCAGGCCGCGACCGCTGAAGTCTTCAACTCGAAAGGAATGGTGTCCCGATGACCTGGGGAAACCGATTCCGCCTCCTCGGTGGACTGATGCTCGTGCTGGCCATCGTGGCTGGCGCAACCCTCGTGCTCAACCAGCGGGAGAACCAGGTGGCGAGCGGATCCGCGTCACTCGACGCGATCTCCTACTCCGTCGGATCCGACTACTCGGGCACCGTCGTCGCCGAATCAGTGAAGGCCGGCGACCGGGTGAAGAAGGGCGACCCGCTCATGACCATCCAGAGCGCAACCCTGCTGCGTGACCTCTCGTCGCCGAAGACCTCGCCGGTCAGCACCGCCTACACGACCTCCACCGACGGCACCCTCACCCTCACCGCCACCGAACCCGGCATCGTCTCGAGCGTGAAGGCACAGGTCGGCGGGCTCGTCGGTGCCGGGCAGCCGCTCGCCACCATCGACCGCACCGGGCCGCTCTTCGCGCTCGCCAAGTTCCGGGTGGACTCCTACGACTTCGCCCGCATCGAGAAGAAGGGGCGCGTCGACATCGTCCTGCCCAACCACAAGCGCATCACGGGCGTCGTCTCCGACGTCAAGGTGCAGACGGTGGGAGGCGAGGCGGATGCCGAGATCAAGGTCACGAGCAAGGACCTGGTCGCCGGCAGCAACGACGGCCTCGTCGAACCGGGCACCCCGGTGACCGCGATCCTGCACTTCCGCGACGATGGACCGCTCGCCGGAGTGAAGGATTCATTCTTCTCGCTCCTCGAGCAGATCGGAATCTAATGAAGAACTCCACACTCACCCGCGCCACCGGCCTCCTCGCCGTCGGCGTGATCGTCTCCCTCGTCGCCGCCTGCAGCGGCCCGGGAACCGACGCGGGCGGAAGCTCCGGTTCGGCATCGGCCGGGGTGCTGTCCGACAGCACCATCGGCGCGACGATCGCGAAGCTCCCGCAGAACACGGTGGGCGAGGTTCCCGTGACACGGCTCGCCCACGGACTCGCACCCCCGACGAACCGCTGGTTCTCCGGACTGGTCTTCGGTGAGCATCCGCTCCCCGTCTTCCCGCTTCCCCTGTCGTTCGGTCTCACCGACACCGGGTTCACCTTCGGGCTGCCGGAAGTCACCACCACCCCCGACACCATCACGGGCGGCAACACCCCGAGTGTCACCATCGACGCCGGCGCGCGCAGCAGCGAGATCACCGCCTATGACGACGCCTCGGTCACCATCGCGCATAAGTCCGAGTCCGGCAGCACACTCGGCTCGACGGTCATCGCCGAGGGGTCACCCCTCGTGAGCTTCACCGCCGCCAAGAAGCTCACGCTGAAACTCGGCCAGAAGTTCAGCCCGGCCGGCAAGGGCGTCTATTCGGCCAAGGTCGGAAAGACCACCTATGGCCTCCGCACGGCGGGGTCGCTGTCGAAGGACGGCTCCGGTGTCAGCCTCGCGGAAGGGGCGACCGCAACCTGGTTCCCCGTGCCCACCGACGGCACGCTGTCGGCCGTGGCCGCACACGCGGTGCCCGTAACCGCTGTGAAACTCGACTACACGAGCGGTGCCTCCACGGCGTCGACCACACTCGAGTACTCGACGGCCACAACCACAGACACGCTCATCGCCACCCTGCCGCACCAGCAGAAGTCGATGACCACTCCGGCCTGCACCCTCGGCAGCTTCCCCTCCATCTACGGCACTATGAAGCTCTGTGCCGAGAAGAGCCTCTCCTGGACCAGCCCGACGGTGAAATCATCCGACACCCTCGACCTCGGATCACTCGACGCGGTACAGAAGAAGGATCTCACCACCGCTGTCACCCAGGACGTCGCGCAGACCGCCGCCCTCCCGGCCGACACCTACTTCGGGGGTAAGGCGCTCTACCGTCTCGCCAACCTCCTGATGCTCGCCGACCAGCTGGGCGACACCTCGGCGGCGAAGACTGTCAGTGCCAAGCTCAGCGAAGCTCTGGGCGAGTGGACCGACCCCACGCGCTGCAAGAGCAACGCGGAGCGCTGTTTCGTCTACGACCCGAAGACGAAGGGGATCATCGGACTGCCCGCGTCCTTCGGCTCCGACCAGTTCAACGACCACAACTTCCACTACGGGTACTTCCTCTACGCAGCGAGTGTCGCTGTATCCCATGACCCGGCCCTGCGCACAAAGATCTCCCCGGTGATGAACCTTCTCGCCGCGGACCTGGCCTCGAGCGGAGACTCGAAGTATTTCCCGGATCGCCGGGGGTTCGATGCCTACGCCGGCCACTCCTGGGCCTCGGGCTACTCGCCGTTCGCCGACGGCAACAACCTCGAGTCCAGCTCCGAGGCGGTGAACGCCTGGAACGGCCTCGCCCTCTGGGGTTCGGTGAGCGACAACAGCGCGCTGAAGAAGGAAGCCTCGTGGATGCTCGCGAGTGAGGCGGCATCCGCCCGCTCCTACTGGACCGATTTCGACACCTCCGACCCGGTCTACGCCGACTACACACACTCCGTAGTCGCGCTCAACTGGGGCGGCAAGCGGGACTACTCCACCTGGTTCAGCGCGGACGCGAATGCCAAGCTCGGCATCCAGCTCATCCCGATGAGCCCGGCCAGCGGATACCTCGGTGGAGACCCGAAGCGCATCGCGAAGAGTGTGAGCGAGGCCACCTCCGGCGACTACAACAAGCAATTCGGGGACTACCTTCTGATGTACGCCGCGCTCGGTGGTGCCGACCAAGCGAAATCCGCCCTCGCCACCGCGCGTGACCTTCCGGAGAAGTTCATCGACGACGGCAACTCGCGCAGCTATCTCCTCGCCTGGATCATGACGAGGCGCTGATCGACGCTCGATAACGCCCTGTTTTGGGGAAGGCGTGCCGCTACTTATTACGCCTTCCTCCGTATTCGCGCAACGTCCTCCTTTTTCGCTTTGATCAGGAGCACGGTAGAGGCATGAAACGTGTTGCGTATGGGGGAGAGTCGTTCATCACCAGTGACGACGGGGCTGCGGCATTGCTCGACTTCGCGGCCTCGGCCGCGATGAGCGGCGTGGCCGAGGTGGTCACACTACCGAGCGTGCTGCCGGATGGGCGGGTCGTCTCGGTCAACCTCGTGATCGGCCCCTCGAGTGAACTCATCACCTCACCGGTCGAGACGACCCTTGCCGAGCCCGACACCGTGGCTGCGGCCGCTGCACTTCGTGAGCGCGCGACTCAGCTCGGCGCCACGAGCCTCCACGCCCATGGCGCGCCGATCCCGGGGAGGGATCTCGAGCCCTCGGCTCCCGACACCGGTGACCTCGAGCTCTACTGAGGGGTGGGGGAGTGATGTCGAACAATCCGGAATGCCCGCTGTGCGGCGGCGCGCTCGATCGCCGCGACGGTGACTGGTGGTGCGTCGGCTGCGAGGTGGCGTTCGACTGACCTGTCGGGCCTGACGACTCATCCGCACCTCAGGTCGCGGTGAACTCGCGGTAGCGTTCCGCCGCAGCCTCGAAGGTGCGGGACTGGGCCGAGGTGAGCGCCCCGAAGGGCTCGGGCACGATCCCGGCCATCCCCCGTGTGGACGTTCGGCGCCAGGTGCCGATCACCCGGCCGGCCGCCACGATTATCGGAAGGAAGATCCCGTTGCCGCCGGGCACGATCTTCTCGAAGTGTTCCGGCGGCAACGCGGCGGATCGATCCGAATAGCCGAGAAGATACTCGTCGAATCCGGGCAGGGCGAGGGCATCCGCCCGAAGGGCTGGGGGAGCGGGGGAGGCGGCCGCCATCCAGTGGATGATGCCTCCGACGGTGACTTCGCACACCGCATCGCCGGCGGCGGCGATGCCACGTCGCACATCCGCGAGAGTGAGCCGCGCCCACCAGGCGAGGTTGGCGACGGTCGCCGGGCCGTGCCCGATGAGATAGCGGAGAACGAACCGGGCGAGCAGTTCGTCACGGTCGAGGCGCGCCGTCGGCGCGATCCATTCCTCGACGAGGACGAGTCCCTGCTGGCTGCCGCTCGGCGGGCCCCAGCAGACGATGCCCCGTTCGGCGAGGAGCCAGAGGATGTGGTATCCGCGCTGGGAACCGGTACGGATGCCCGCATCCTCGAGTTCGTGCAGCACGGCATCCCGGCCAAGCGCATTCCGCCCGGCGATCGCCCCTTCGATCACCTCACGCGCCCGGCTCATCGTCGCCTCATCGAGTTCGAGCTGGCGCTGGCGGGTGCGCGCGGACGCGATGGTGCGCTCCCCGGAGACGGCGAGGATGTCGCGCAGGTCTTCCGCAGCGACCATCATGAGGGTCCCCCTCAGCGACGAGGACCGCACGACCGAGCCCTCGGCCATCGCGCGGAGCACATCGGAACGGCGTGCCCCCGGCGTTCGCAGCCCGATGCCCCAGAGGGATTGGCCGAAATCCTGGGACTGGATGGCGAACATCCGTCGCACGGTGTCGGTGACGGTGGCCGGGCCGCCCGCCGTGGTCGTCACCTGTTGCGCGGCGAGCCGGCGACCGAGCAGTTCCCTCTGTGAGAGGACCGGGGATGCCGTGGACATGGCTCCAGTATGGTCGCGACCACCGATCCCACCCTCGACTTCCCGGAGGTGGACTCATCCCACGCGAACAGGGAGTACCGTCGAAACCATGATCGGTTTCATTATTCTCCTGCTCGTCATCTGGCTCGTGCTCGCCATCCTGGGTTTCGTCATCAAGGGACTCTTCTGGCTCGCCGTCATCGGCATCGTGCTCTTCGTTGTCACGGCGATCGTCGGGTACATCAGGCGCGGGGGCAGCCGCTCCAAGGTCTGACCTTCCGCCAGGCGGACGTCTCCTACTCGTCGAGTTGCGCCGCGATGGTCGCTATCCGACGCGCGCGGGTATCGGCAGCTTTGGCCGACTCGACCTGCTGCACGAAGGCGCCTCGTCGCGAGGCGGAGAGGGCGTCGAACGCGTTCCGTGCGCGGTCGGAGAGCGCCGCGGCGAGATCCGACGGCAGTTCGATCTCGCGGGGAGATTCGTCGAGCTCGAGGGTCACGGTCACCTCGTCGCCCGCGGACAATCCCGTCGCGTCGCGGTGGGCGGAGCTGAACGGCAGCATGTAGCCGCCCGATCGCGACGACACGGTGCTCCGGTAGGAATAGTCCCCGATCGTGACGGTCACCGCCGGTTTGCGGGACGACCCGAGCGCCTCCACCGCGTCGTCGGGCACCGGAAGACCGGTGGCCTTCATGCCGGGAGCCTGCAGGAGCGTGGTCGAAAAAGTGACGGACCTTCCGTCACTGTACTGGTGCTCGAGACGCGTCGAAAGGGCGTCGTGATGAGGAGAACTCGGGGCCAATGTGGCCCGTTCTTGTCACACGGGTGCCCAAAACGAGGTACGTGCACTACAGTTGGCCATGCAGTTGCAGTACCTCGCACATCTTGAATGCTTGGAGCTTGCCGCTCTGGATAGTAATAACCAGCGCGATGGGTGCCATGTCTCTTTCGGGAGCGGACGATGAACACCGCGACGAGTGGGTCCGAAAGTCGGGTCCACGCGAAGACTCCTGAAGGAGAAAAATTATGGCACTAGGAACAGTGAAGTGGTTCAACGCTGAAAAGGGCTTTGGATTCATCGCCCCGGACGACGGAAGCCCGGACGTGTTCGCACACTACTCGGCGATCGCCTCGAGCGGCTACAAGTCGCTTGACGAGAACCAGAAGGTCGAATTCGACCTCGCCCAGGGCCCCAAGGGACCCCAGGCCGAGAACATTCGCCCGCTCTAAGACGCAAGTCTTCCGGCCGTAGTGGCCGAACTGGATGCAGCTTCGTGCGCCGAATAGGCGCTGTGGGTGTCCTTCCTCACGGATAAGGCCTCTCGCATGCTGTGGGCATCGCCCATCGCAGCTGATACTCCGAACTAACCGGTCCCGCACTCGTGCGGGGCCGGTTTTTTCATGTCCGCTCCCGGGGGCCGCCGGGAATGCGCGAGTGTCACCGGTCGTTACTCCGAGTGACTTCAGCAAGGATGGAACCATGACCGACACCACCACATCAACTCCCACTGCCCCGACGCCGGCGGAGGCGCTCGCGACCTACCACGGTCGTCGCGAACTCTCGGTGGTGCAGCCCAAGGGCAGCCTCGCACTCGTGAACACCCAGTGGATCGACTCCGAGCAGACCATCTGGGGGGTGCCCGGCAGCTGGGCACCGCTGTCGAAGGGCGAGTCGGGCCTCAGGCTCACCGCCGCGGCATCCGACGGCATCACCGTCGACGGGGTGCTGGTGGACGGCGAGGCGATCGTGCGCGGCAAGGATGCCGACACCCCGAGTGAGATCGTGTTCAGCGAGCACGTGAGCGGCTTCGTCATCGCCAGCGAGGAGGGCACTTACGCGCTCCGGGTCTGGGACGCCGACTCCGAGGGCATCCAGGAGTTCGGCTCCATCGACGCGTTCGACTACGACCCGGACTGGGTGGTCACCGGCACCTTCAGGGAACTGCCGGATGGCACGACAGTCGGTTTCGAGCACCTCAAGGACGACGGCAAGACCCGCGACCTGGCTGTCCCCGGCGAGATCACCTTCTCGAAGGACGGCATCGACTACAACCTCGCCGCGTTCAAGGCCGGCCGCGCGCTCCAGCTCGTCTTCTCCGACGCCACCAGCGGCGACAGCACCTACAGCGTCGGGCGCTTCCTCTTCGTCGCTCCGAATGCGGATGGCACGATCACCCTCGACTTCAACCGCGCAGTCCTTCCTCCCTGTGCCTTCAGCTACGCCTTCAACTGCCCGATGCCGCCGAAGCAGAACCGTTTCACCGTGCCGATCGAGGCCGGCGAGAAGAACGTGCTGAAGAAGGACGGGTCGCTGCTTCACGAGTGATCGCGTGTCGGTGCCGACTGCCGATCGGGACGAAACTGAGAGGGTACGGCTCGTTATCTGATCGGTACGCGGTCCGTTGGGACTTCGCGGCGTGGGCGCATAGCCTCTTCTCATGGTGCCAAACCGAGCAACTATCGTTAAAGCGTTCACCGCTGCCCTCGTACTGAGCCTCGGGCTGGCGGGATGTGCGACATCGCCAGCCGAGCCCGTTTCATCACCGAGTCCGAGCGCGTCATCGACGCAGGTTCCCGTGGCATCCCGGATCGTCATCTCGGGAGACGGGCTTGCCGTCGAGTCAGCCGATGGGGCTCTCCTCTCCAGCATCCCGTTCTCCGAGGACGTGATGGCGGCGAGAGCGAGCCTGACCACGGTGATCGGTAGCGAGCCGACGGTCACGCACGTCGCGGAGGACATCTGCAGTTTCGACCACGACAAGTACGACTGGAACGGGCTGTCGCTCGTCCCCCTGAACAGCGGTCCATTCCGCGCCGAGCGGGCCTTCTCGGTAGAGCTCACCGCGCCGAAGGTCGGCCGATCTCTATCACTCGAGTCGTCTGACGGCACTACCGTCGGGATGTCCGCGGACAGTCTCAAGGCGTCGTCGGGTGCGATCGCCGGCCAGGGCGAGGGAAATCAATATTTCACCTACGACGCGACACCGGTAGCTGGCGAAGCGGGAGTCTTCTGGGGAGCGCTGGTGGGGGTGAACGCCGACGGCACAGTCAAATCGTTCACGGCACCGTCCTTGACGCCCGACTACTGCTGATCCCAACTCGCCCGGACCCGCGCGTCACGGGCAGCCCGTGCGGAGTCGTTTCACGGCTGGCGCGCGTCGGCTCCCACTAGGATTGCGCCACTCGACCAATGCTGATCGGAGGTGCCATGACCAGCCCCTGGATAGTCGCGCGCCCCACCGACAGCTCCGAGCGACAGCGACTCGCGTCGGCCCACGATTCCGTGATCGCGACGCGAACGGCCGTGAGCGGCGTGCGTCGGCTCGTGCAGGAGTCCTGGCAGCGTTCGCTGCAACTCGAGCTCGACCCCGATCACCTCGGAGCGGCCATCGACTTCGACGAAGACGACCTGCACGAATATCGCAGCGCGCACCCCATGGCGCTGGCGCTTCCGACCATCCACGGCCTGCTCATCCGGCATACCTTCGATGCGGGGTTGATCGTCGCGATCGGCGACGAAGCCGGTCGACTGCTCTGGATCGACGGGGATCGGGCGCTCCGCCGCAAGGCGGAGGGCATGCTCTTCGTCGAGGGTGCCGACTGGTCGGAGCGCGCGGTCGGCACGAGCGCGCCCGGCACGGCACTCACGCTCGACCACGGCATCCAGATCCAGGGCGCGGAACACTTCAATCGCATCGTCCACCCGTGGAGTTGCACGGCCGTGCCGGTGCACGATCCCGCCTCCGGCCGCATCCTGGGGGTCATCGACATCACCGGGGGAGCGGATGCCGTGGCCCCGGCGACCCTTCCCCTGTTGGAGGCCGCTGTGGCGGCCGTCGAGTCGGAGATGCGCATCCGTCGGCTGGACGAGCTGAGTTCGCGCCCGCGTCGCTCCTCGACAGTCCTTGCTGCTCCCCGGGCGATCACGCCGCCCGTGCTGTCAGTGCTCGGCAGCGATGTCGGTCGAATCACCGTCGGGGGCCGGTCCATCGAGTTGAGCACGCGCCACTCCGAGATCCTCACCCTGCTCGCGTGGCATCCGGAGGGTCTCTCCGTCGACCGCCTCGCCGGGCTGGTCTACGAGCGCGAGGGATCGATCGTCACCCTGCGCGCCGAGATGGTGCGACTGCGCAAGGTGCTCGAGCGCATCGACGAGTCGCTCGTGCCGCTTTCCCGCCCCTATCGGCTGCCGGCGCGGCTGGACCTGGACGCCCACCGGGTGCTCGCGTTCCTCGACCGCGGTGCCCACCGTGTAGCGCTCGGGGCCTACTCGGGCGCGCTGCTTCCGACCTCGTCGGCCCCGGGTATCGCGGAGCTGCGCCAGGAGCTGAGCCAGCGTCTGCGTGACGCGTTGCTCACCGACGCCTCGGCCGAGACGCTCCTCGCCTATGCACGCACCGACGAGGCCGCCTACGACGCGGAGGTCTGGAGGGCCTGCCTCCGGATGCTCCCGCCGAAGTCGCCGAAGCGCGCCGCGGTCGTCGCGCGACTCGAACGCATCGAAGCAGAACTCGGCTTGCAACAAGTCGCAACCTCCCCGCAACCTCGGCGCTCTTAACCTGCAACGGAGCCCATTGGGTTCTTTTGACAGAGTCGTCGATAGGAGTTGCAATGACCGTTTACGCGGCCCCGGGTACACCGGATGCGAAATTCAGCTACAAGCCCCGCTATGAGCACTGGATCGGGGGCGAGTGGGTGAAGCCGGTTAAGGGGCAGTACTTCGAAGACATCTCACCCGTCAACGGAAAGCCGTTCTGCGAGGTCGCCAGAGGCACCGCCGAAGACATCGAGGCGGCCCTCGACGCGGCGCACAAGGCCGCGCCGGCCTGGGGCAAGACCAGTGCCACCGAGCGGGCGGCAGTGCTCAACCGCATCGCCGACGTGATCGACGCCAACACGGAGATTCTCGCCCTCGCCGAGACCTGGGACAACGGCAAGGCCATCCGCGAGACGCTCAACGCCGACATCCCGCTGGCCGCGGATCACTTCCGTTACTTCGCCGCCGCGATCCGTGCCCAGGAGGGCAGCTTCGCGGAGATGGACAACGGCATGACGGCCTACCACTACCACGAGCCGCTCGGTGTGGTCGGCCAGATCATCCCGTGGAACTTCCCCATCCTCATGGCCGTCTGGAAGCTCGCTCCCGCTCTTGCGGCAGGCAACGCCATCGTGCTGAAGCCGGCCGAGCAGACGCCCGCATCGATCCTCGTGCTGATGGAACTGATCGGCGACATCCTTCCCGCCGGAGTGGTCAACGTGGTCAACGGATTCGGTGTCGAGGCGGGCAAGCCGCTCGCGTCGAGCCCGCGCATCCGCAAGATCGCCTTCACCGGTGAGACCACGACCGGCCGGCTGATCCTGCAGTACGCGAGTGCGAACATCATCCCGGCGACCCTCGAACTCGGTGGCAAGAGCCCGAACGTCTTCTTCAAGGACGTCGCGGATGCCGATGACGCGTTCTACGACAAGGCTCAGGAGGGCTTCGCCCTCTTCGCGTTCAACCAGGGAGAGGTCTGCACGGCTCCGAGCCGCGCCCTCATCGAGAAGCCGATCTACGACAAGTTCCTCGGCGACGCGGTGAAGCGCACCTCGCTCGCGGTGCAGGGCAACCCGCTCGACACCGACACGATGGTCGGCGCCCAGGCATCGAACGACCAGCTCGAGAAGATCCTGAGCTACATCGACATCGGAAAGCAGGAGGGCGCAAAGCTCCTGCTCGGCGGCGAGCGTGCGGACCTCGGGGGCGACCTCAGCGAGGGCTACTACGTGCAGCCGACCATCTTCGAGGGCCACAACAAGATGCGCCTCTTCCAGGAGGAGATCTTCGGACCGGTGCTCGCGGTGACGAGCTTCGACGGCTACGACGATGCCATCTCGATCGCCAACGACACGCTCTATGGTCTCGGAGCGGGCGTGTGGTCGCGCAATGGCAACACCGCCTACCGGGCCGGCCGCGACATCCAGGCCGGTCGGGTGTGGGTCAACAACTACCACGCCTACCCCGCGGGCGCTGCCTTCGGTGGCTACAAGAGCTCGGGCATCGGCCGCGAGAACAGCCGCTTGGCGCTCGACCACTACCAGCAGACGAAGAACCTCCTCGTCTCGTACGACGAGAACAAGCTGGGCTTCTTCTAAACCCGCATCACCCCGGTGATCGAGCCTGTCGGCACTCTGACAGGCTCGATCACCGGTTTCGGGCGCATACTGAAACCAGATCGAAAGGACACCGATGTCTGTCGTCGAAAGCACCGGAGTGGTCACCGCAACGGTCACCGTTCCCGGCGAGACCATTCCACGGGTCGAGTTCCTGCCCGTGACCGTTGATCTTCTCCGCAAGCTCTGGGACCAGTACGGGCCGCTCATGATCCATCAGTCCGGCGGATGCTGCGACGGCTCGAGCCCCATGTGCTTTCCCGCGGGCGACTTCCTCACCTCCGACCAGGACGTCCTCCTCGGACGACTCGACATCGCCCCGGAAGGTGGCGAACCCCAGGTCATCGACTTCTGGATGTCCGCCGAGCAGTTCGAATACTGGAGCCACACCTTCCTCACGGTCGACGTAGTCAAGGGCAGGGGAAGCGGCTTCTCCGTGGAGTCTCCCGAGGGCGTGCGGTTCATGATCCGCTCCCGCCTGATGGAGACCGCGACGCCGTTCGTGTGAGACCGGGGCGTCTGTAGCACCCGTCAGAATGGAGTCGTGTTCGTCGCCGTATTGTCCTCGCCGGAAGGGATCGCCCTTCAGCGGTTGACGGCTGACGGCGCTGTCGACGGTGCCAGGCAGGATGTTGCCCTCGACTCGTTGGCCGCGAGTGTCGCAGACCTCGAGCGGCGGCATCCGCGGTGGGTGTGGGATGACACCGCCCGCTGGTATCCGCCTCTGCTCGCCGCCGGCGTCCGCGTCGAGCGGTGCGTCGACTTGCGGTTGTCCCACGCCATTCTGCGCAATTCGTCCCTGACGGCCGGGTCGGCGCTAGCGACAGCACCGCTGTCGTCCTGGGACCGTGGTGCACTCGACCGGAGCGACCGGCCGGCGGAGCACACCCTGTTCGACTGGGATGAGGCTCCAGAGCGCGACGCCGGGGAGGACACCCTCGCGGAGTTCGCCGCGCAGCGCGCCGCGATCGCTGGTGCCGATGACCCGGCACGGATCGGACTGCTGCTCGCGGCAGAGTCGGCCGGAGCTCTTGTCGCGGCGGAGATGATGCACGCCGGGCTGCCCTGGCGCGGCGACATCCACAATGACATCCTCGAGAGCCATCTCGGACCGCGCCCGGCGCCCGGCCAGCGGCCCGCGCGTCTCGACGCGACGCTGCAGCGGCTGCGACAGGCGCTGGAGGCCCCCACCCTCAATCCCGATTCACCCTCCGAACTGCTCAAGGCCCTCGCCGTCGCGGGGCTCATGGTCACGTCGACAAGGTCGTGGGAGCTCAAGAAGCTCACGCATCCGGCCATCGAACCGCTGCTCGAGTACAAGAAGATGGCGCGACTGCTGACGGCCAACGGATGGCACTGGCTCGACACGAACGTACGAAATGGCCGATTCCACCCCGAGTACGTACCCGGGGGAGTCGTCACCGGACGCTGGGCGAGCACGGGCGGCGGCGGGGCGCTGCAGCTTCCGAAGCAGATCCGCGGCGCTGTGGTCGCCGATCCGGGCTGGAAATTCGTGGTCGCGGATGCCTCCCAGCTCGAGCCGCGGATCCTCGCCGCGCTCTCGGGCGATCGCGGCATGGCAGAGGCGGGAAGTGCCGGTGACCTCTATGCGGGCATCGTCGCCAGCGGTGCTGTCGAGACCCGGGACGAGGCCAAGGTCGCGATGCTCGGCGCGATGTACGGCGCAACCTCCGGGGAAGGGGGGCGCCTCATGCCCCGGCTGGCCAGGGCGTACCCCCGGGCAATCGGCATGGTCGAAGAGGCCGCCCGTGCCGGTGAGCGCGGTGAGGTCGTGACGACCCGCCTCGGCCGCAGCTCACCACCGCCGGGACCGGCCTGGCGCGCCACCCAGGCGGATGCCTACGGCGAGACCGCCACAGAAGCTGACGCGGGTCGAGCGCGCGGGCAGGCGCGCAGCTGGGGTCGATTCACCCGCAACTTCATCGTGCAGGGGACCGCCGCGGAGTGGGCCCTCTGTTGGATGGCCAACCTGCGTCGCGCCCTTCACGACGGGGCCGGCGGATTGTGGCTCACCGAAGCGCCCCACCTGGTGTTCTTCATGCACGACGAAGTGGTGGTCCATACCCCGACAGACCGAGTGGCTGCCGTCGAGGCGGCCATTCGAACGGCCGCGGAGGATGCCGGTCGGCTGCTCTTCGGCGCCCTGCCGGTGACCTTCCCGCTCACGGTTGCCATCGTGGATGATTACGGGGCCGCCAAGTAGCTCAGGGCTTGGCGCGCCGTCCCCGCTTCGGCCGTGCGTCCGACAGGGGGCGGAAGGAGTCGAAATCGGCAAGCGCGGCGATCGCGGAACCGAGCCAGGCGACCGCGGCCACGGCCTGCGCCTCGCGTGCGACGAGGGCGAGCCGGGCATCCGCGAATTGCGGTTCGGCGGTGGACCGAGTCGCGACGAGATCGCGCTCCCACCAGCGACGGTAGCTCTCTGCGACGGTCTTGGCTGCCACCGGGTCGATGGAGCTCGTCACGAGCACCTGATCGAGCATCTCGGTCCACTCGGGAAGGCCTTCGATCACCGGCTCGGTCATCCAGCCGTTCGCGGCCACCCGACCGGTCTCGGTGAGGCGATAGAGGGGAAGTGAGTCGACGGATGTGCCGGCGGGCTCGACGAGTCCCGTCCGGGCGAGCCGTTCCAGTGTGCTGTAGATCTGGCCGACGTTGACCGCACGACGGTGCGGGGCGCGGGTAGCGAGCTCGGAATGGAGCTGCAGGCCGTACCCCTCGCCGAGGGATAACACGGCGAGAAGGCCGTCCCGTACCGACATCCACGCCTCCTCTGGCCAATCAAAACCATGCTGAGTATATATTCGCCGGAGCACTCGGCAATTACACAGTTGTTATTTACCGGAGTCTTCGGCGATAATGGGCGAAACGGCTTGCCGTGTAACTGAATAGCGCAGCACGGAACATTCCGAGGTCGATGGGGAAGTCGCACCTCAACGGAATGGAGTTATCGTGGCTGCACTAACCAATACCAGTGTCGCAATGGCGCGGGGTGTTCTCTTCGTGCACTCCTCTCCACGAGCACTGTGCCCGCACATCGAGTGGGCCGCAGGGGGAGCGATAGATCGCGCCGTGAACTTCCAGTGGGAAGAGCAGCGGGTGCTCAAGGGCTCCATGCGCACCGAGTTCTATTGGGAAGGCGCACAGGGCACCGGCGCTGCCATCGCCTCCGCCCTCCGCGGCTGGGAACACCTGCGCTTCGAGGTGACCGAGGACTCCTCTCCCGGCAGCGACGGCGGTCGCTGGATGCACACGCCCGACCTCGGAATCTTCTTCGCCCAGACCGACACCGCGGGCAACGTGGTGATCCCGGAAGACCGGGTGCGCTACGCCATGGAGATCGCCGGCTCGGATGCCTTCGAGCTGCACCGTGAGCTCCGTCTCGCCCTCGGCCAGGCCTGGGATGACGAGCTCGAGGCATTCCGTCACTCCAGCGACACCAACCAGGTCGTCTGGCTGCACAAGGTCGGCTGAGCCGGCCGATCGCTCGCGGGACGAATCGCTTGCCTTCCCCGCTTTCAGACGCGGGCACCCGTCTTCTGCGCCGGGGAAGACGTCTCGAATGGGCGACGCTCGCCTGGAACGTCACCGGGGTGGCCGTACTCACTGTTCTCGCGGCGAAGGCGTCCTCGGTAGCGCTGGCCGGGTTCGGGCTGGACAGTCTCATCGAGATCGGCGCGTCCACGGTCGTGCTGTGGGAGCTGTCGGGCACGGGTGAAGCCCGGCAGAGGCGCGCGCTGCGGCTGATCGGGATCGCATTCGTGCTGTTGGCCGCGTATCTGCTCACCCAGTCCGTCGCGGCGCTGGTAACCGGTCACCGTGCATCGCCCGGTGTCGGGGGGATCGTCTGGACCGCCGTGACGGCCGTCGTCATGTTCAGCCTCGCGACGGCGAAGGGGCGAACCGGTCGCGCCCTCGGCAACCCCGTGCTGCTCACGGAGGGCCGCGTGACCTTCGTCGACGGAATGCTCGCCGTCGCCGTGCTCCTCGGAATCAGCCTCGACCTCCTCCTGGGGTGGTGGTGGGCGGATCCGGTGGCCGGTTTCGTCATCGTCTTCTACGCGGTTCGGGAAGCGACACAGATCTTCCGCTCCGGCCAGTCCTAGCCCGGAGCCGAGCAGAGAGCCGAGTGGAAACCAGCCAGGCGATTCGCCGGCTGGCTGATGGCACTACCGGCGGTAGACCTCGACGATGCGCTCCACGTAGTTCGTCGGCGAGAACAGCTCGCGATCGACGAGGGCACCCTTCGAGAGCCCGACGAGCAAGGAGGGGTCTTCGACGAGCGCCACGAGAGCATCGGCCAGGCCCGCATCATCCGCAGACTCCGACAGATAGCCCGAGTTGCTCAGCCCCTCCTTGAGCTTCGGATCGCAGTACAACACGCCGCGCTCCCGGCTCACGGCTTCGGCGATGGTCATCGGCTGGTTATCGAATCCCAGCGAGGTGAGGGCGATGGCGGCCGAGGCATCCATCAGCGCAAGCACCTCGTCATGCGGGAGGGCACCCTGCACCCGCATTTCCGGATGGTTCGCGGCCAGTTTCTTCAGCGCGGGAAGGTCTGAGCCCTCTCCGACGAAGTCCACGGTGAAGCCGTTGTCGGTGCGCGCCAGGGCCGCGATGACGGCCCTCGCGAAGTGCAGCGGACGCTTGACCGGCTCGCAGCGGGCGACCCAGAGGAAGCTCGGGTGGCGCGCCTGTTCGATCGTGAGGGCGTTGGACGCGACATCCGACGTCGCGATCGGGTTGGGGATCACCGAGATGGTGCCGGTGACGCCGGCGGCGGCGAGGTCTTCCGCCTGGTGTTTCGAGGGCGACACCACCTGCTTCGCACGACGGGCCATGGCGAGCACGAGATTGCGCAGCAGGTTGTCGGTCTTGCGCGGAGTGAACAGGATGTTCGGGATCTTCTCGCCGATCACCAGCTGGAGAGCCCAGCGGATGAACCAGGCGACGGATGCCTGCGGCGGTCCCTCGCTCGCCCAGTAGAAGCTGTGCACCGTATGGACGAGCGGGATCCCCATGTTGGCCGCTGCAGCATCGACCACGTGCGCAAGCCCGAATTCTGTTTGGACGTGCACCACGTCCGCCTTCTCGGAGCGCAGGTACCGCTCGAGTGCGGCCACGCTGCGGGCGTTGTTGGGGATGACCGCGAGATCGAGCACGGGCAGCCGGAACAGCGGCTTCACCAGGAGGCCGTCGGCGGATCGCTGGTAGCGCGCTCCCCGGAAGCCACGGGCCGGCGAGACGACGATCACGGTGTGCCCGGCGTCCTCGAGTGCGAGCTTCTGCTGGCGCATCGAGGTCTGGGCGCCCCCGACATAGTCGAAGTAGTAGTCGCTGACGATGGCGATCTTCAGCGGGCCGCCTGGCGCGCCGGTCATACGCTCCGGAAGGCCAGCACGGCGTTGTGACCGCCGAAGCCGAACGAGTTGCTGATGGCGAGCAAGGGACCGTCGCCGAGCGAGCGGGGGCTCGTGACGACATCGAGTGGGATCTCCGGATCCTGGTCTGTCAGGTTGATCGTGGGAGGCGCGGTGCGGTCACGGATCGCGAGGATCGTGAAGATCGCCTCGAGCGCACCGGTGCCGCCGAGCAGGTGGCCGGTCGCGCCTTTAGTGGCCGAGACGGGGATCTGGCCCAGTCGGTCGCCGAACACGGAGAGCAGCGCCTTGTATTCCGCGATGTCGCCGACCGGAGTGCTGGTGGCGTGCGCGTTGATGTGAACGACCTCATCCGGCGTGGCGCCGGCCTGCTCGAGCGCCGCATAGACGGCTCTGGCGGCCCCACGGCCCTCGGGATCGGGCGCCGTGATGTGGTACGAGTCGCTCGTGACCCCACCTCCCGCGATCTCGGCGTAGATCCGGGCTCCCCTGGCCAGAGCGTGCTCCTCGGTCTCCATGACGATGGTCGCCGCACCCTCGCCCATGACGAATCCGTCGCGGGCACTGTCGTAGGGCCGCGAGGCCGTCGCGGGGTCGTCGTTGCGCTTCGAGAGCGCCTGCATGCCGGCGAAGGCCGAAATGGTGAAGGGATGGATCACGGATTCGGTTCCGCCCGCGACGATGACGTCGGCGAGGCCCGCCTGCAAATGGTCGTACGCATTGGCGATGGACTCGGTGCTGGAGGCACACGCGGAGACGTCGGTGCGGGCGAAGGCGCGCGCGTCGAGGTCCATGCTGATCGCCGCGGATGCCGCATTGGGCATGAGCATCGGAACGGTCATCGGAAGCACGCGGCGTGGTCCCTTTTCGCGCAGGGTGTCCCAGCCGTTCAGGAGGGTCCACAGTCCGCCGATGCCCGTCGCGTAGTCCACTCCGAGGCGCTCGGGGGCGACCTCGGGCGAGCCGGCATCCTTCCACGCCTCACGGGCGGAGACGAGAGCGAGCTGGGCGGAGGGGTCGAGGCGCTTGGCTTCCTGGCGCTCGAGGAACTCTTCGGGCCGCACGATGGACTCGGCAGCGAATGTCACGGGAAGGTCGTACTTCTCGACCCAGTCGTATTCGAGGCTGCGGCCACCGGAGGCGCCGGCGAGGAGTGCGGCCCAGGTATCGGGCGCGGTGGCTCCGATCGGCGAAATAGCACCGATTCCGGTGACGACGATCTTCTTGGTCATGGCGGCAACTCTCTGGTGAATAGACGCGGATGGCGTCGTCCGACGGGCGCGGCCAGCCCAGCGAAGAGCGTGGGCTGGCCAGCCGCGTTGGTGGGCCCAGCGGGCCCGATTTCCGTGCTGGGTGGTACTTAGTCCTGGGCGGCGACGATGAAGCTCACGGCGTCACCGACGGTCTTGAGGTTCTTGACCTCTTCGTCCGGGATCTTCACGTCGAACTTCTCTTCCGCGTTGACGACGATCGTCATCATCGAGATCGAGTCGATGTCGAGGTCGTCGGTGAACGACTTGCCCAGCTCGACCGAGTCGGTGGCGATGCCGGTTTCGTCGTTGATGAGCTCGGCGAGACCGGCCAGTACTTCTTCGGTGGACAATGCCATTGTGTTATCTCCTTGGGGGTGTCGTTTGACCGTTGATTATCTTACGGGAGCACAACGACCTGGGCTCCGAAGACCAGCCCGGCGCCGAATCCGATCTGCAGCGCGAGTCCGCCGCTGAGTTCGGGATGCTCGGCGAGCAGCCGGTGGGTGGCGAGAGGGATCGACGCGGCCGAGGTGTTGCCGGTCGTGGCGATGTCGCGGGCGATCATCACCGATTCGGGCAGCTTGAGCTGCTTGGCGAACTCGTCGATGATGCGCATGTTGGCCTGGTGGGGGATGAATGCCGCGAGGTCGGCCGAGGTGATTCCCGCGGCCTCCAGGGCCTGCTTGGCGACCTTGGCCATGTCCCAGACGGCCCAGCGGAAGACGGTCTGGCCCTCCTGGCGGAGGGTGGGCCACTCGGCAGTTCCGTCGCGGAAGGCGGTGAGGGTGGAGTTCATGCCCACCGCATCCGCCTTGGAACCATCAGAGCCCCAGACCGCCGGAGCGATGCCGGGAGTCTCGCTCGGGCCGATCACCACGGCACCTGCACCGTCACCGAGCAGGAACGAGATGGAGCGATCCGTCGGGTCGACCACATCGCTGAGCTTCTCTGCGCCGATCACCAAGGCGTAGTGCGCGGCACCCGTGCGGATGAGGGCATCGGCCTGGGTGACGGCGTAGCTGAATCCGGCACAGGCGGCATTGGTGTCGTAGGCCGCTGCCGGGTTGGAGCCGACGCGATCCGCGACGACCGCGGCCATGGAGGGGGTCTGCTGCACGTTACTGATCGTCGCGATGATCACAAGGTCGATCTGGTCGGCGGCGACGCCGGACTTCTCGATCGCCTCCCGAGCGGCATCCGTGGCGAGGTCGACCGCGAGGATGCCGGCTGAGGCGCGTGTGCGGGTGACGATTCCCGTGCGTTGCTGGATCCACTCGTCGCTCGAATCGATCGGGCCGATCAATTCTTCGTTGGGCACGACACGGTCGCCGCGCGCCGCGCCGTAGCTGTAGATACGGGTGAATTGCGCACCGTGGGTCTGGTTCAGGATGGGGTGGCTCATGACTTCCCGTCGATCAGGTCGAATGCGGCAGAGAGGTCGTCCGGAGTCTTGACGGCCACCGTTGGCACTCCTTTGAGGCCGCGTTTCGCCAAGCCGACCAGGGCGCCGGCCGGCGCGATCTCGATCAGGCCGGTGACGCCAGCGGCCGCGAACGCGTCCATTGTCTTGTCCCACCGTACAGGGGAGGAAACCTGCCCGACGAGCAGCTCGATGAACGAGGCACCGTTCGCGATTGCCGATCCATCGTGGTTGGTCCAGATGGTGAGGCTCGGATCGTGCGTCTCAATTCCCGCAGCCACGGTCGACAGGTGGGCGACCGCCGGCGACATATACCTGGTGTGGAATGCCCCCGCGACCTGAAGGGGAATCACCCGCGCCCCGGTGGGCGGCGCTTCCTTGAGAGCCGCTAGTGCATCGAGGGCTCCCGCGACCACGATCTGGCCCCCGCCATTGAAGTTCGCCGGTTCGAGCCCCAGCTCCGCGAGCTTCGCGAGCAGTTCGTCTTCCGCTGCGCCGATGACCGCGCTCATGCCGGTGGGTTCGAGGGCCGCGGCGCCGGCCATGGCGGATCCCCGCTCGCGCACGAGCGTCATCGCATCCGTCTCACTGAGGATGCCGGCGGCGGCGGCGGCGGTGACCTCGCCGACCGAATGCCCGGCGACTCCGCCGATCTTGTCGCGGCGCCCCTCGAGCAGCGCGGCGAGAGTGAGGAGGCCGGCGGCGACGATGAGCGGCTGGGCGACGGCGGTGTCGCGGATCGTGTCGGCGTCGGAGGTGGTGCCATGCGCGGCGAGGTCGATGCCCGCGGCATCCGAGAGCGCGGTGAGGTGATCGGCGAACCGTGGTTCAGCCAGCCAGGGGGAGAGGAAGCCCGGAGTTTGAGAACCCTGGCCGGGACAGACGACGACGATCATCAGTCCAGTCTGCCGTGCTCGAGCACTTCCCGGGTTGTAGACCGTCACTAAGAAATACCGCGCAGCTTGGGTCGATCCCACAATCCTGATGGGTCGGCGGCAGACTGTGACCCGGACTACCGGCGTCCTCGGCAGGTTCTCCGGCCGGGGTGCGGTGCGCTCACAGCGGGCGATTGCGGCCCGCACGGGCCGGCACGCCGGACCGGAGTGTCCGTTTTCGCCCGTGGGCGTGGGCGGCGCGCCAGCGTTCCGCACGGCCGCTAGCGGCGGCGCAGCGGACCGTCCGGCTCGGCGATCGATCCGATGATGAGAGCCGCCTGCAGGATGAGGGACTCCCGGGCGCCCGTGGCATCCCATCCGATCACCTCGGAGACCCGTTTGAGGCGGTACCGCACAGTGTTGGGGTGAACGAACAACTCGCGTGCCGTGGCCTCGAGAGACCGACCGTTGTCCAGGTAGCACCAGAGAGTGGCGAGGAGCTCGGTGGAGTGCGCCTGCAGCGGTTTGTAGATGCGGTTGATGAGCGTGGCCCGGGCGAGGGCGTCCCCGGCGAGTGCCCGTTCGGGAAGCAGGTCATCGGCGAGAGTGGGTCGGGGGGCGTTGCGCCAGGACCGGGCGACCGCGAATCCGGCGAGCGCCGCCTTGGCACTGCGGGATGCTTCGACCAGGGAGGGAACCTGGTGGCCGAGTACCAGGTTACCGTCGCCGAAACCCGGCTCCAGCGCCGATGCGATCTCGAGAAAGGGAGTCAGGGTCGCGTCCGCGGGCTCATCGTCCTGGGGAGTGGGATGAGCGCGCCCGATCACGAGGACGAGCCGGCTTCCCTGCACGCCGATCAGCACGTCGGCATCGAGGTGTCTCGCGGTTCGGCGCAGCATGTCGACGTCGAGCATCTTCGGCGCGGTGCCGACGAGAACGGAGACCTCGCCATGCCCATGCCACCCGAGCGCGGCGATTCGCGACGGCAGTTCGTCGTCGTACTCCCCGCTCAGGATCGAGTCGACGACGAGAGCTTCGAGCCGTGCATCCCACAACCCGCGAGCCTCGGCCGCACGGGCGTAGACATCCGCCGCCGCGAAAGCGATCTCCCGGGAGTAGAGCAGGATCGCCTCCCGCACGGTCTCGTCGGCGCCCTTGACGCGGTCTTCCACCACTTCGACGGTCACGCGGATGAGCTGGAGGGTCTGCGTGAGACTCACGGAGCGAAGCAACTCACGGGGAGCCGCGCCGAAGACATCCGCCGCGATCCATGGGGTCGAGGTGGGGTCGTCGTACCAGTGGATGAAGGAGGTGATTCCCGCCTGAGCGACCAGCCCGACCGCCGACCGCCGCCCCGGCGGCATTTCGCCGTACCAGGAGAGCGTGTCGTCGAGTCGTTTGAGGGTCGCCGTGGCGAGCTCGCCGGATATCGCCCTCAGCCAGGCGAGCGTCTGTTCCTTTGTCTTGACCGCAGGTGCCATGTCGTCGCGAGCGTCGGGCTAGCTCTCGCCGCCCGCCGTGCCCGTGGTGCCCGCGGTCACATCGTGCAGACGGTAGCGTTCGATCGCCTGCTGCGGGATGCCCGGGTGCAGTTTGCCCTGCGCGACGAGAGACTCCAGCGTGCGCACGACCAGCGACGGACCATCGATCTTGAAGAAGCGACGGGCCGCAGCTCGGGTGTCCGAGAATCCGAAGTCATCAGCACCGAGGGTGGCGAAATCTCCGGGGACGAAGGGACGGATCTGGTCCGGCACCGCGTGCATGAAGTCCGTGACCGCGACGAACGGTCCCTCGGCTCCGGAGAGCTTCTGCGTCACATAGGGCACGCGCTTCTCAGAGTTGGGATTGAGGAAATTCTGCTCCTCGGCGGCAAGGCCGTCGCGACGCAGTTCCGTCCAGGAGGTGACGGACCAGACATCCGCTGACACGCCCCAGTCCTCCGCCAACAGCTGTTGGGCCTCGAGAGCCCACGGCACGGCGACACCGGAGGCGAGCAACTGTGCCTTCGGTCCCTGAACGGTACTCGCGTTCAGACGGTAGATGCCCTTGAGCAGTCCGTCGACGTCGAGGTCTTCCGGTTCGGCCGGTTGGATGATCGGCTCGTTGTACACGGTGAGGTAGTACATGACGTTCGGGTGCGGATGAGTGCCCCCATACATGCGGTCGAGACCGTCCTTGACGATATGGCCGAGTTCGTAACCGTAGGCGGCGTCGTAGGCCACGACCGCCGGGTTCGTCGAGGCGAGCAGGATGGAATGGCCGTCGGCATGCTGCAGACCTTCACCGGTGAGGGTCGTGCGGCCGGCGGTGGCACCCACGATGAATCCGCGTGCCATCTGGTCTCCGGCAGCCCACATCGCGTCACCGGTGCGCTGGAAGCCGAACATCGAGTAGAAGACGTAAACGGGGATCAGCGGCTCGCCGTGGGTGGCGTAGGACGTTCCTGCCGCGGTGAAGGCCGCGAAGCCCCCCGCCTCGTTGATGCCGACGTGCACGATCTGGCCCTGGGGGCTCTCCTTGTAGGCGAGCAGCTGCTCGCGGTCCACGGAGGTGTACTGCTGCCCGCTGGGGTTGTAGATCTTGGCGGTGGGGAAGTAGGCGTCCATGCCGAAGGTGCGCGCCTCATCCGGGATGATCGGCACGATGCGGTGACCGAAGTCCTTGGACTTGAGCAGATCCTTCAGCAGTCGGGCGAAGGCCATGGTGGTGGCGATCTCCTGCTTGCCGGAGCTCTTCTTGGCGATCGCGTAGGCGGAGTCGTCCGGAAGGCTCAGCGGCACGTGCCGCGTACGGCGCTCGGGGAGGTACCCCCCGAGCTCTGTGCGGCGTTCGCGGATGTACTGGATCGCTTCGTCGTCCTCACCCGGGTGGTAGTAGGGCGGCAGGTACGGGTTCTCCTCGAGAACGGCATCCGTGATCGGGATGCGCATCGCGTCGCGGAACTGCTTGAGGTTGTCGAGGGTGAGCTTCTTCATCTGGTGGGTCGCGTTGCGCCCCTCGAACGACGGGCCGAGGCCGTAGCCCTTCACCGTCTTGGTGAGGATCACGGTGGGCTGGCCCTTGTGCTCTGAGGCCGCCTTGAAGGCCGCGTAGACCTTGCGGTAGTCGTGCCCGCCGCGCTTGAGTCCCCAGACCTGGTCGTCGGTGTAGTCCTTGACCATCTCCAGGGTGCGCGGGTCGCGGCCGAAGAAGTTCTCGCGCACGTAGGCGCCGCTCTCGGCCTTGTAGGTCTGGTAGTCGCCGTCAGGGGTGCGGTTCATCAGGTCGCGGAGCGCGCCCTCCGAGTCGCGGGCGAGGAGTTCGTCCCACTCGCGGCCCCAGATCACCTTGATGACGTTCCAGCCGGCACCGCGGAAGAAGCTCTCGAGCTCCTGGATGATCTTGCCGTTACCCCGCACCGGGCCATCGAGGCGCTGGAGGTTGCAGTTGATCACGAAGTTGAGGTTGTCGAGGCCGTCGTTCGCCGCGAGCTGGAGGGCACCGCGGCTCTCCACCTCGTCCATCTCGCCGTCGCCGAGGAACGCCCAGACCTGCTGGTCGGAGGCATCCTTGATCCCGCGGTTGGTGAGGTACTTGTTCGACTGCGCCTGGTAGATCGCGTTGATCGGCCCGAGGCCCATCGACACCGTGGGGAACTGCCAGAAGTCCGGCATGAGACGAGGATGCGGGTAGGACGAGAGTCCGCCGCCCTGGTGCGACTTCTCCTGGCGGAATCCGTCGAGCTGGTCGGTCGAGAGGCGCCCCTCGAGGAAGGCGCGGGCGTACATGCCGGGGGAAGCGTGACCCTGGTAGAAGACCTGGTCACCGCCGCCGGCGTGATCCTGGCCGCGGAAGAAGTGGTTGCTGCCGACCTCGTAGAGTGTCGCAGAGCCGGCGTAGGTGGAGATGTGACCACCGACGGAGATGCCGGGGCGCTGGGCGCGGTGCACCATGATGGCGGCGTTCCAGCGCAGCCAGGCGCGGTACCGGCGCTCGAGGTCTTCGTCCCCCGGGAATTCGGGCTCGTTCTCGGGAGCGATCGTGTTGAGGTAGTCGGTGGTCGGAACCATCGGCACTCCGAGGTGGAGCTCCTTCGACCGCTTCAGCAGGCTGAGGATGATCTCCCGCCCGCGTTCATGGCCCTGCGCTGCCACCAGCGCATCGAGGGACTCCTGCCATTCCGCAGTTTCCTCAGGGTCCTGGTCGGTGTGATTCACCGAGTAGGGGTCCTGGTCGTTTACCGTCAACGTCGACCTCGCATCTTTTCCGTGGACAATCCGTGACCCTGGCGGTGACGATCGGGTTGCGACCGTCGCCGGGATGAAGGGCCGTATCGAGTCTAGTTCTCGCTGGCGACGCGTCCTGCGCATGGTGCGGACTTGCCCAGCACGGGTAGCGTCTCAGCCATGGTCCTCCACACGATCGACAGCGGCAGCCTCCGGATCACCATCGACGAGGTGGGAGCCGAGCTGTCGTCCCTTGTCGACAGAGCCGGCCGGGAGTTGCTCTGGCAGGGGCGGTCCGTCTGGAAGCGGCGCGCGCCCATCCTGTTCCCCATCATCGGGCAGATGCCGGGCGGGATCTTGCACTACGAGGGCGTGAGCTACCCGATCGGACAACACGGCTTCGCCCGCGACCAGAGCTTCGAGGCATCGGATGCCGATGGGCGCTCGATTCTGTTCACGCTCGTCGATTCGCCGGAGACGAGGGAGAAGTTCCCCTTCCGTTTCCGTCTCGCAGTTCTCTATTCGGTGTCGGAGGCGACGCTCACTGTCACGACGACTGTCACGAACACCGACAGCGTGCCATTCTCGGCATCGCTCGGGGAGCACCCCGCCTTCGTCTGGCCACTGGTGGAGGGCATCGCTCGGGACACCCACGTGATCGAGTTCGCGAAGCCGGAACCTGCTCCCATCCGCCGCATCGTGGACGGGCTCGCGTTGGTCGACTCGCAGCCGACGCCCGTGGTGGGCGACACCCTCGCGCTCGACGATGCACTGTTCGTCGCAGACGCGGTCATCTTCGACCAACTGGCCAGTCGGTCGGTGCGTTACTCGGCACCGGGAGCACCCTGCATCGTCGTCTCGTTCCCCGATTTCCCGATCCTCGGAGTCTGGTCGAAGGCGCCGGGGGAGTTCGTCTGCATCGAACCGTGGTTCGGCATGACGGCCGCCCAGGGCTTCTCCGGTGAGTACAGCGAGAAACCACACCAGTTCGTGCTCGAGCCGGATGGGAGCCGCAAGTTCACCTACAGCGTCACGATCGAGCAGCCTGCGCCTTAGGACTCCACCCTCACCGGGCGTATGCTTGCCAATCGTGTTTACCGGATGTTCATATCTTCCGGAGAATAGGAACTTCACATGGCTCTGGAAAACGACACCCTGGCCCCCGACTTCGAACTCCCCAACCAATTCGGGGAGCACGTCAGGCTGAGCGACTTCCGGCACAAGAAGCCGGTCGCGCTGGTCTTCTTCCCTCTCGCGTTCTCGAGCACCTGCACGAGCGAGCTCTGCGAGTTGAGAGACAACCTCTCGCTCTTCAGCGATAAGAGCATCGAACTCCTCGGGGTTTCCGTCGACTCGAAGGCCACCCTTCGCGCCTTCGCCGAAGCTGATGGTTACGACTTCAACCTGCTGGCCGACTTCTGGCCGCACGGAGGCGTCGCGAAGGAATACGGGGTCTTCCTGCCCGAAAAGGGCTTCGCGAATCGAGCGAGCTTCCTCATCGACGTGAACGGCATCATCCGCGCGAGCTTCGTCACGGCACCGGGTGAGGCGCGCTCGATCGCGGCCTACCGTGAGGCTCTTGCCGAACTCTCCCCGGTGACTGTCTGAGCCTCTTCCCGCTCCGAACCCCGGAGTGCGCAGCATCTTCCGCTGTTCGCGGCCGAGCCGGATGCCTGTACGATATTGATTCGTCGCAGCCGCCCTCGCGGGCGTGCACTGCGGGCCTTTAGCTCAGTTGGTAGAGCGCCACGTTTACACCGTGGATGTCATCGGTTCGAGCCCGGTAGGGCCCACCACTAAAAGTGTCGGGTACTTTTCGACGTCGCTGTCTCTCGGAATGCCGTCAGGACATCGGCGTGGTGCGCCGTCGTCTGCGCCGGCCCACGAACACGATGAGTGCCAGGGAGAGAACGAGCACTCCGGCCGCGCTGATCCAGAGCGGCGCCCCCGGGAAGGCTGCCGGGGTGGGAGCCTTCGAGGTCTTCGCGGGGAACGCCGCGGCGATCTCTGGTGCGACGGTATCCGCCAGGAAGGCCGTTCCGAGATCGTCGGGATGCAGGCTACCGGCTCGGAGAACCACCGAGCCCGAGGAACTGCGATCGATGGAGACGCCGTTGAGGAACCGTTCCTTCACGGGGGCGCACGCGCTGTTCGCTGCCGTGCTGTGGAGCAGCGAGATGTAGGTGAAGCCTGCGGCACGAGCCGCAGTACCGGTCGCGGCATCGAGTTTCTGCTCGATGGAATTGAGGTATCTCGTGTCGGTGTCGGTGAACGGGAAGATGTTCTCGGCGTGAGCATCCGCGAGATCGGTGCCGGTGAGTCTGGCGTTGAAGCAGCCCCCGGCGGGGATGTGTGAGGGATCGGGCATGATCGTCGGATAACCGATGACGAAGACCCGAGCATGAGGCGCTTTCTTCGCGATGGTCGCAAAGGTCTTCTCCAGGCCGCTCGGGTAGGCGTCCGTGCCGTGCACCACCGCGGAATCGATCCGCTGTGACAGCTCATCGGCACCGTCGTGGACGAAGAGGGATCGACAATCGGGTGCCTTGGCGAGAAGCAGCGGCCCCTCACGTCCGAGCGCGACGCACGATTTGGTCGCATCGACGAAACCGAGGTCGTTGCCTCCGATGGTGATGGTGACCACTGCTGTGCGGGAACTGAGCGAACCGCTCTGTGGCGGCGAGCTGCCCTTGCCGTATTTCAGTGGGGACGAGATCACGTTCGAGGTGGTGGCGCCCGCGCAGGTCGCATCCTTCAGCGTCAATCCCAGCGTCCGGGCCACCCGGTGGGGGAAGTTGATGGCGGACCGGTGGCAGAACGACGGCGAGTCGCTGACCGGGTCCGGGAGTCCGAGTCCCGATGAGAAGGAGTCTCCCAGCGCGACGTACTCGAGTCCGTGCGTGCTCTGCTGCTCTCCTCCGGAGAGGGATGCTCCGTGGGCGGGATCGGCGACCGAGAGCGACAGTGACAGTGACAGTGACAGCGAAACCGCGAGAACAAGAGTGATGACACTCCTCACATCGCATCCCCGATGTAGGAGTACTTGACGAACACCTCGGAGGCGATGTCCGACTCCTCGAGCACCCCCTGCACGGCGGTGAGCATGTACTTCGAGTCCCAGCCCATGTAAAGGAAGTTGGACTCGTCCAGCGCGTCCCACTGGCCGTTCCACGCCTGGGCATCGAAGATCGGGCCGCCGCGACGGGTGCTGAAGGCGACGACATCGGCCCGAGCATCCGCCCAGAGGCGCTTGAAGATGCGATTGAAGAGAGCCTTGACGTCGTAGACCTCCCAGTGCTCTCCGCGGTACTCCACGTACTCGAACTCACGCTGCCAGCCGCGCGGCCATCCGCGACGGCGTTGTGCGTCGAGGATCGGGGTGAGGCCGTCGTCGTCGATGCCTGCGGCCGTCGGGCGGGCCCAGATGGTGAGGAAATCGATGGTCAGTCTTGCTGTTCGCTCGCCGATGGCGGCGGTTCCCCAGGCCTGACCGTCGGCGAGGGTGCGGGTCTGCGGGATCGCGCTCCGCGCGAACAGGTGCCGTTTTGCGGGGAAGGATGCGTCCAGCGCCCGCTCCGCCAACGGCGCCTCCAGCAGCGCAAGGTTGCCGAGGGTCTGCGCCAGAGCGCGATGGCTGTTCTGCTCGTCATCGCTGTATTCCGCCCATTCGCGGATGCCGTCTCCGCTCCAGCTGTCGGCGGGAGCGAGCGGAAAGACGTGATCGACATCCAGGTCGAGCGAGCCGTCGACACCGGCCAAACGCGCGAGAACGTAGCCCGCGTGCGGAAGGTCTCCGTACTTGAGCGCCACACGAACCCGGGCGTCGGATGGGGTGATCCGGGCGATGGCGTTGGCAAGAGCGTCCGTACCGGCCTCTCCGGCCCGACACAGTCGCCCGACCAGCCTGTCGTTGTCCAGGCCGACGATCGTGCGCCGAAGGAGGAGAGATTGCACCAGTTCCAGGGTGGCCACGAGGGTCGTGCCCGGCCCGCCGTTCAGGTGGTCCCGGTACGCGCGCATCACCAGCGGGTACATCCCTCGGCCGAAGGTGTTGGTGAATTCGAGCTGGCGGGTGAGTTCGGCATCGCCGGCCAGCGCCGGTTGGAGCAGGATCCGGTAGATCTCGGAGTACTCCCTCCACTCCGCGGCGTGCGCGCGAAGGGCATCGAGATCGAGGCGGGGGAAGCGCTGCCGGAAGGCGTCATAGACACCGCGGCCGCCCGTCGTGTCGACCTCGCGCCCGGTCGTCATCACCAGATAGTGCCGCCAGAAGCCGGCTATGGCATCGCCGGTGTTGTGCTCGATCGGCACCCAGAACGAGTCTTCGATTTCGCTCTGCTCCGAGTGCGACAGGCCCATCAACACGTAATTGTGAATCAGCTCGTGATCACGCAGGGGCTCGCCGGTGGAGTTGAGGCTCTCGAAGATCTGTTGGGCGTTCGCATCCTCCCCGAGAGTGATGGCGACGTGTTCGAGGCGCTGCAGGCCGCTCCAGATGAGCGCGACCTCCGACGCGGGCACCTGGCTGCGGAAGAACGCGTAGTTGTCGTCGAAGCGGGAGTCGCGAGGGTCGGCATCGTCCAGCCGCCGGTCGAGGATGACGCTCTCGAAGGTCGCGGCCCAGGCGCGGTGCGGACGGAGTTTGGTGCGCTCGCGCTGTGCGTCCCGCACGAGCACTCTCTCGAGATCGGCGGAGAGCGAGGGGTCTGCGGAGAGCGTCGGGTCGTTCAGCACACTGTGGTGCAGTGCCGCGACCAGCAGCATGAGCGTCGTGATTCGCTGCTGGCCGTCGATCAGCACGAGTTCGGCTGCGCTGCCCTCGGTGCTCGCCGAAGACAGGATCGACCCGATGAAATGCATGTGCCGATCGTCGGAGTCGGCCACCGCTCGGATGTCGGTGAGCAATTGTTCGCAGGCGCCGATATCCCAGCGGTACTGGCGTTGGTACACCGGTACGACGATGGTGGTGTGCTCGGCGGAGAGCCAGGCGATCGTATTGACAGCGGTGGCTTCGATATTCGTGGCAGTACCCATGGTTGCGCCCAGTTTATTCGCACCTCGGCGGGGCTCGAGGCTGACAGGGCGTCGAATGTTAGGCTTACCTAAGTTGGGCCTGTTAAAACGTGCTGGCCCCTTACGAAAGGTCATGATTCGCATCATGGGTTACATCAAATCCGCCGCGCTCGAAGAGACCGGCTACGTCGTCCTCGACCGCTATAACCAAGAACTCGACCCGCAGGAGTGGCGCGATATCGAGTACGTCGACTGGAAGTCGTCCGGGGAGACCCAGTTCGCCCCCCTCGCCAGCGCGAAGGGCGAAATCGAGGTCAACGGGTTCTGGAACCACAAGCCGCCGCGCACCGACAAGGACGGCGTCTGGATCCCGTCCCAGGTCGAGAAGGCGCCGAATCTCGTGCGTCGGGCGCAGGAGCCGGGCGCGAACGTCGGTCGTTGCCGCGTGATCGAGCTGCAGCCGAACGAGTACTCAGACACCCTCTACAACCTGCACCAGGACGACAACAACCGTCTCAACCCGGATGGCACCGGCTGGGTCGTTCGCGGATTCTTCAACCTCACCGACGACAAAGACAGCTATTTCGTGCTGCGCGAGAACCGCACCGACCCGAGCGTCGAATACCGCATCGCCCTGCCCGCCGGTGCGCAGCTGATCATCGACACCCAGCGCCTCTGGCACGCCGCCACCCATGTCGGCACCGAGCCCCGCTACTGCCTCATCACGTCGTGGGAGTCCGGCCCCGAGCTCGACGCCTACATCGAGAAGCACAACGGTGTGAGCCGCGTGCCGAACGTCGAGGTGCCCCAGGACGTGCTGGATGCCGGCCAGGCCGAGCAGGCCCGTCGCATCGCGGCGCGCGCGGCCTACTATGCGGCAAAGGGCCAGGCCGAGAAGACGGCGATGAGCGAAGCCTGATCGCCGCACCACTCTGAATGAAGGCCCCGGTCGGGAGACCGGGGCCTTCGTCGTAGGCCGAGTTCACCAGGCGCTTGCTGGTGCCGCAACCTCCGGAACCGAGGAGGTGTGCCAGCGCGATCCGTTGCCATAGTGGCTTGAGGCCCAGGGGGAGGCCCAGATCGCCTGTTCGGTGATGTTGGTGGGGGCGGACACGGCGAAAGCGGCGACGATCGTGGCGAACGATGGGTTGCGCTGCAAGTTTTGAGCGGCCTTCTGGGCGGCGGTCACCAGGGTGTCGTAGCTTCCCAGTCCGCTTCCGCCGCCGGAGCCGTACCCGTTGTTCAGCGGGTTGTTGCGGTTCCACCAGCTTGCGGTGCCGTTCTCCTGGCGCATCCAGCGCACCATCACGGTGACATTCGCCTCGGATTGCGGCCAGCCGCCGGAGAGCATCACGAGCTTCGCCCAGGAGTAGTTGGTGCCGCTGGCCGCCAGGGATTCGACTCCCGCAGTGGCCGAATAGCCGTCGCGGGAACCGTCCTGCAGTGAAACGCGATCCGAGACGCGGAGGGTCTGCGGATGTTCCGAGATGTAGACCGCGAGCTGGCCGGCCGCATCCGGTGTTGCGGGCGGCGCGATCGCGAAGACGGCGATCAGCGAGAGCGCACCGAGGGATGCTCCCACGGCGAGTCGCGACCGCCTCGGGGCTCGCGACGGTCGGCGCGGCCGCAGTGCGGCGCGTCGAGAGGGGAGAGGCTGGCGGGGAATGGTCATAGGGGGCGTCTTCACCGGGACCGACCAGGACGTGCCCGGAGAAACAGCGTTGACGCTACCAGAGCGGCCTGCGTGACGGTCGGAAAGCTGGGTGCGACTGATCGATCGAGTGGTAGCGCCTCCGGCCAGTCAGTGTCAAGCCCTGGGCTCGAAATTCTGCAGTCCCATACGCTGAATGTAACCAATAAAGGGGTCAAGTCATGACGATCAGCGCCTATGAGAACGAAGAGTCCACCCTCGAATCCCCCCGAGGTGCGGCGCAGGTTTCCATCGATCCTCTTCGCGACTATCTTCAGCGCATCGGGCGTGCGCAGCTCCTCACCGCAGACGAGGAAGTGAGTCTCGCCCGTCGCATCGAGGTGGGTGTCCTCGCCGGAGAACGCCTCGCCCAGCATCCGGAATTCGATGGCAAAGCGAAGCGCGAACTGCTGTGGCTCTCCCGCGACGGCGACGCGGCGTACCAACAGTTCGTTTGCGCAAACCTCCGCCTTGTGGTGAGTATCGCCAAGCGGTATGCGGGCCGCGGCCTGCCGATCATGGACGTCATCCAGGAGGGCAATCTCGGCCTGGTGCGGGCCGTGGAGAAGTTCGACTACGCGATCGGAAACAAGTTCTCCACCTACGCCACGTGGTGGATCCGCCAGTCCATCCTGCGGGGCATCGCCGACTCGAGCCGCATCATCCGCATCCCGGTGCACACCGTCGAGAAGATGGACAAGCTGGATCGAGTGCGCCGCGACCTCATGAACGAACTCGGCCGCACGCCGACCATCGAAGAGGTCGCAGACTCCGCACAGGTGACTGTGGCCGAGGTGATCAAGCTGGCGAAGTCCGATCACGACACCATCTCGTTCGGCATCCCGATCGGCGACGACGGCACCACCGAGCTCGGAGACCTCATCGAAGACACCGACACTCCGGAACCGCACGAGTCGGTCGAGCTCGATCTTCGGCATGACGACATCCGGCGCAAGCTGGACGCGCTGCCGCCTCGAGATGCCACGGTGCTCCGCCTGCGGTTCGGCCTGGAGGGCCGCCAGGCTCTGACCCTCGATGAGGTGGGGGAGCTGTACGGCATCACCCGGGAGCGCGTACGCCAGTTGGAGACCCGCAGCCTCAAGCGCCTGCGCAGCGAGGACCTGCATTCCTACCTGGCCTGAAGTCTCAACCGGCGCGAAACAAGCGAACGCTACCTTTGCGGCTCGGCGTCTTCCTGCTCGTCGATGGCCTCTTCGAAGCTGAGGTCGTCGCTCGGGGGAGTCTTCGAGACCTCTGCTTCGGCGTCGTCGGCGTCGTCGTCCCGACCGGCCCCGGTCATTCTTCCGAGGTCTTTCCGAGGGCACCGACTTCCTCGGTGAGCTGGAGGCCCTGCGCACTGTTGGAGGAGATCGTGAGGGCTTCGAGCCACTCGCGGTTGATCTTGGGCATGCGGCCACCGCTGTAGCGGAAGACCAGCGGGATGGATGGATCGAGCCAGATCACACTGCGCCCGTCGCCCACGCTCTGCTCATCTCTCCACGAGAAGAAGAAGCTCTCGTCACGACGGAGTTTGAGCCCGATCACGAGCTGAAGGTGGGCAAGGACGCGATCGTCGAAGACGACCTCGATGGTCTGGCCGTAGAGCAACTTTCCCACGCTGGTTCTCCTGTTATCACGGTGAATCGAGGATCGTCGTCCTCAAGTCTGAATTGAACGCTACTACGTCACCGCCATTCTGAAATCAATTAAGGAAGGTGTTGACAAGCGACTCCATTCGGTCATCGCCTCCGAGGCGTTTTCCCCGTCGGGGGCTGGCGCCTGAGGAGCCGATGGGGCGTACCCGGCCCTTAGAATGTGTTGTCGTGAGTATGAGCGGGGCGCAGGCTCGGGTGAACCCCGGCGTCGTCGCACTGATCCCCGCGTCCATTCTCTGGGGCACCACCGGCACGGTGGCGAGTTTCCTTCCCGCCGAAGTGAGCCCGTTGGCCGTCGGCTCGGCGACGATGGGAGTGGGCGGGGTTCTGCTGTTCGTCGTCTCGCTGCGGTCATCAGTCTCCGCGGTGCGTGATCGGGCCGCCCTGCGGTGGCTGCTCGTCGGATCGATCGGTGTCGTGGTCTATCCACTCGCCTTCTATGCGGCGATGAATCTGGCCGGGGTCGCGATCGGCAATGTCGTCGCGCTCGGCTCGGGCCCGGTGTTCGCCGCATTCTTCGAGTGGCTCTGGGAGCGCCGTCGACCGGGACTGGTCTGGATCGCGTGCACCGTGACGGCAGTGGCCGGGATCGCCCTGCTCGCTTCGGGCGGCTCGACCCGGGGCGACCACGGCGCGGCAAACCCCCTCCCGGGAGTGCTGCTCGGCCTTCTCGCCGGCATCGCCTATGCCCTGTACACCTACGCGTCCTCCCGGGCCATCGGTCTCGGGCTGCCCTCCCGGGGAGTCATGGGAGGGATGTTCGGGCTCGGCTCCATCGGACTACTCCCGGTGCTCATCCTCACCGGTGCACCCATCCTCAACAGCGCACTCAGTGTCGGAATCTCCGCCTACCTCGCCATCGGCCCGATGCTCGTGGCATACCTGCTGTTCGGCTTCGCGCTCGTGACGCTCCGCAGCAGCTCGGCCACCACCATCACCTTGCTCGAGCCGCTTGTGGCAACGCTGCTCGCCGTCGTGGTGGTGGGGGAGCGCCTCGCGATCGTCGGCTGGATCGGACTCGCGCTCGTCCTTGCGGGAGTTACCGTGATGTCTGCGGCCCGTCATCCGGACAATTGACACCGAACCCGTATCATTCTGGGCATGGAAACTGGGCATGGACACTGAGGCCTTCGCCGGCGCGGCGGCCGAGCCCGACAGCCCGGTCGAGCCGGCCGGGGCGAGCGACGGTTTCGAGCACTATGACGACGACGCTCTCGCAGCGGCGATGTCGGATGAAGCGGTGCGGCTCGGACTGACCGGGAGCATCACGATCATGCCGCCCCCCACGACGCCGGCCGTGAGCACTCCCCGGCCGCCGCCCATGGCGCGTGCGGTGTACACCGGCCCGGCGGCCCCACGCGAACATGACGAACCACTTCGGGTAACAGTGCCGGGGCCACTGCCGGTGAACGAGCCTGCAGCCCCCCTGACCATCACGCCCCATCCGGCCCTCGATCTGTCGAATTTTCCGGCGCCCTCGGGCGAGCCGGTCGTTTTCGACTCGCCGATTGCTGAGGAAACGGGCGTCGATCAATCGGGCGTAGAGGAAACGGTTGTCGAGCAGCCGGTTGTCGAGCAGCCGGCCGCCGGGGCGCCCCCTGTCGACGCAGCCCTTGTCCTACCCCCAGTGGACGTGCTTCCGACTCGTCGCTCGATCCGTGACGCGGAGCACGCGCGTGCCCGGGCCGAATCCGCACGGGAGGAGACGGCCCGGCGCGCGCCCCTCGCCCCCGCGGCGCCAATGCCCCCGGGGGATACCGAGCCCGCACAGGGTCCCGAGTTCTCGCAGGATCCGGCGCCCGCGCAGGGTTCCGAGTTCTCGCAGGATCCGCAGCCCGCACAGGGTCCCGAGTTCTCGCCGGATCCGGCGCCCGCGCAGGGTTCCGAGTTCTCGCCGGATCCGGCGCCCGCGCCGCATCCCGCGTCCTCCCCGGATCCGGTAGGGCTGGCCGTCGTGAACGATGACACGATTCCGGTGCCGGAGGTGCCTTCGGCGCCGGATTTTCCGCGGGCGCCGGCCGCGCCTGATCCCGATCCCGATTTCGGCGATACATCACCCGTCGCGACTGTCTCGCCACAATCGGTAACTGCCGCGCCACAAGCGGTAACCGCCGCGCCTGTCGTTTCGGCCGCGGCCGAGCCCCCCGTCTACGAGCTCATCGAGCCGCAGCCCTACACGGCAGTGCCCACGGTCATCCCCCCCGGTTTCGTGCCGAATGCGGCGATTCAGCCCGCCCACTCTCCGGCCGGGTTGCCCGCGCGATTCGCGCCGCAATCGGCGGATGCGGTCGCCGGGCTGTCGACGCAGGACCAGGTCGGGGCGCAGGACCCGGTCGGGGTGCAGGCGACTTCAGCCACCGAACTCCCCGGCGACGACGGCCTCCGTGCGCCGGGCACGATGAATCCCTTCCTTCAATCCGCCGCCATAGCGGTCATCGAGCGACAGACGGTGGGTGCGCGGGTGTTCACCCCGGAGGCCAGCGGCTCGCAGCCGACGCCGTTAGACCAGCGCGTTGGTCGAGCATCGCGCCTCTTCTGGCTCTGGTTCGCCGCGAACTCCTCGGTGATCAGTCTCGCCTTCGGTGCGGCGATCTTCTCCCTCGGCATGAGCCTTCGCCAGGCTGTGGTCGCCGCCTTCATCGGGGTGGCGATCTCGTTCCTGCCGCTCGGCCTCGGCACGCTCGCCGGCAAGTGGAGCGGGCAGCCGGTGATGGTGGTCTCGCGAGCGACATTCGGCCACCTCGGCAACATTCTTCCGGCCGCGATCGCCCTGCTGAGTCGTCTGTTCTGGGGTGCCGTACTCCTCTGGATCATCGCGGCGGCAACCGCGCGCATCCTCGTCCGCTCCGGCTTTGACGGCACCCTCACCGAGTTGCAGCTGATGGTGATCGTGATGGCAGCGGGATTCCTCCTCGCGCTCATCGTGGCGTTCTTCGGCTATGCGCTGTTCGCGCGCATCCAGCTGGTACTCGGCATCCTCTCTGCGGGGCTCATCGTCGCTCTCCTCGTCATCACCTGGCCGGCCGTCGACATCTCCGCTGCGCTCACCGTGGGGGACGGCCCCGTGATCCTGGTCGTGACCGGTATCGTGCTCGTGTTCAGTTTCGTCGGGCTGGTCTGGGCCAACAGCAGCGGAGACCTCGCCCGGTACCAGCGCCCCAGTTCATCCGGTGGAGCGGCGATGCTCTGGGCATCGTTCGGTACGACGGTTCCCTCTTTCCTGCTGATCGCCTACGGAGCGATCCTCGCGGCGTCCGATCCCGCGATCGCGAAGGGCCTCGGCAGCAGTCCGATCGACACCATCGCGAGCCTCCTTCCGGGCTGGTACCCGCTGCCGCTGATCGCGGCGATCTCGCTCAGCCTGCTGTCGGGGGTCATCCTGAGCATCTACTCCGGGGGTTTCGCTCTCGGTGCTCTCGGCCTGAAGGTCACCAGGAGCTGGGCGACCGTGATCGTGGGAATCCTGGTGTTCGCCGTCGCGATCGCCCTCGGCTTCACCGTGAGCAATGTCGTGACCGTGTTCCGCGATCTCGCCACCACGCTCGCCGTGCCGGTCGCCGCCTGGGCGGGCATCTTCTCGGCCGAGATGATCCTGCGCCGTCGGCGTTTCGACACGAAGTCACTCCTGGCCCGCGGCGGAATCTACCGCGACGTGAACTGGCTCAACCTCTCGATGCTGGTGGTCGCATCCGTCATCGGATGGGGACTCACCTCGGCCTCGCTGACCGGTCTCGGCTGGCAGGGCTACCTCTTCCGCGCGGCCGGGGTTCGTCTGTCGAGTGCTCTCGGCTCGACGGATGCGGGCGTTCTCGTGTCTCTGGCGCTCGGGGTGCTCACCCCTTTGGTGGCCGGTATCTCCACCATCCGTCGCCAGGAGCGACGTCAGGCGTCGCGCCCCTGATCGCGTGGCGCAACCGGCGGCCCGCTCCGAAACTACAATGGGCGGATGCCTCACTCCGCCGATGCCGACACGGCAACTGTGACCGTGGCGGATGTCTGCGCCGTCGTCGAACGCCTCTGGCCGATCGCCGGGGCGGAAGGCTGGGACGCTGCCGGGCTGCTGTCGGGTGATCCACGCGCGGTCGTCACCTCGATTCACCTCGCCGTCGACGCGGTGCCGGACGTGGCCGACGAGGCCGTCGCCGCCGGCGCCGATCTGCTGCTCGTGCATCATCCGCTCCTGTTGCGCGGGGTCACCTCCGTCGCGGAGGACAGGTACAAGGGCGTCGTGCTCGCCCGGCTGATCCGCGGCGGTTGTGCGCTCGTCGCGGCGCACACCAACGCGGATGTCGTCGAGAGCGGCACCTCCGCCGTCCTTGCCTCCCATCTCGGCCTTCTCGACACGCTCCCAATCACCTCCGGAGCCACAGCATCCCGTGGCATCGGACGGGTCGGCCGTCTCCCGGAGCCGAGCACGCTCGGCCGACTGGCGCGCCAGCTCGCGGAGATCCTGCCCGCAACCGCGTCGGGCATCCGCGTCTCCGGAGACTACGATCGCGTGATCGAAACCGTAGCCCTCTGCGGCGGGGCGGGGGACTCGCTTCTCGGTGAGGCTGCGGTGCTCGCATCCGATGTCTACATCACCTCGGATCTGCGGCATCATCCCGCGTCCGAGTCGCGCGAGAACGCGAAGGTCGGCTCCGGGCCGGCGCTCGTCGACGTCTCGCACTGGGCGAGCGAATGGCTCTGGCTGGATGTCGCCGCCGAGGAGTTGCGCGCCGCGCTTGCCGGCGTCACGGTCACCGTGAGCGACCTCCGCACCGACCCCTGGGATTTCACGATCGTCCAATGACCAACCGAATGAGGCACCCATGGCACTGAAGGCCAGCCCGAACGACCAGGCCCACCTGCTCGAATTGCAGGCTCTCGATACGCGCATCCAGCAGCTCGATCACCGGGCGAAGAAGCTGCCGCAACTCGCCGTGATCGCGGGGCTGGAGAGCGAGTCGACGGCACTGAGAGTCGAGACCCTCAGTGCGACCGGCGCGCTGGAGGACGCCCAGCGTGAGCTCGGTCGCATCGAGTCCGACGTAGCGGTGGTCGAAGCACGGATCAAGCGCGACACCGAGCGCCTTCAGGCATCCTCATCGGTCAAGGATGTAGCGGGCCTCGAGAGCGAGCTCGCCGGCCTCACGCGCCGCCAGCTCGAACTCGAGGAGATCGAACTCGGGGTGATGGAGCGGGTCGATGGTCTCGAAGCCGCCATGCGGGAGCTCCGTGCCAGGCACGACGCGCTGCAGGCCACGATCGCGGGAGTGGTGGCCGAGAAGGAGGAGTCGCTCGGTACCATCACCAGCGAACGCACTCATGCCGCAGCCAATCGCTCGACTATCGCGGGCAAAGTGCCCGAAGAGCTCCTTGCGCTCTACGAGCGCCAGCGTGCCCGGTACGGCCAGGGTGCATCGCTGCTCCGCGGTGGCGTATCGGAGGCGAGCGGCCTCAAGCTCAATGAGTTCGATATGGCGGCGATCCGTGCCGCCGCTCCGGACGACGTGTTGATCTGCCCGGAGAGCAGCGCGATCCTCGTGCGCACGGGGGAGTCCGGGCTCTAGCCCCACTCGGCTAGGCTGTCCATTCGAATGGGTCGGCAAGACGGTCGCGTTATCCCCTCGGGGATACCGAGGAACGTCCGGGCTCCACAGAGCAGGGCGGTGGGTAATTCCCACCCGGGGCAACCCGCGAGAAAGTGCAACAGAAAGCAGACCGCCACCTGGTTTCGACCAGGCGGTAAGGGTGAAACGGTGGTGTAAGAGACCACCAGCGGCCCGCGTGATCGGGTCGGCTAGGTAAACCTCGCCCGGAGCAAGGTCGAACAGGAAGCGTTACGGGCGGCTCGTCCAGTTTCCGGGTAGACCGCTAGAGGTGTGCGGCAACGTACATCGTAGATAGATGGCCGTCGATGACACGTTTTCGGATGTGTCGGGACAGAACCCGGCGTAATAGCCGGCCCATTCACCACCCGCCTCCGTGGCTAGGTTCCCTCGATCTGGCGGTCGGCGAGGTGCCGGGTCAACTCGATGGCGCGCGCGTTGGCCTCATCCGGACCCGTCGCCCAGGCCGTGGCGGCCTCTCGGCTCATGCCGGAGGCGATGTGGCGATCGATGAGTCGCGCCATCCGCAGCTCCCTCGGCGTATCGACGAACCAGATCTCGTCGACTATGTCCCGGATGCTTCGCCAGCCCGGCTCTGCCGAGAGGAGGTAGTTGCCCTCGGTGATCACGATGTCGATGTCGCGCGAAACGGCGATCGACGCGGCTATCGGCTCTTCGAGACCGCGTCGGTACGTGGGCGCATAGACCACCGGCTCGTCACGATCGCGAAGACGATGGAGAAGCGAGAGGTAGCCGCCGACATCGAAGGTATCGATCGCTCCCCGGCGATCGCGAAGGGGAGTGCCCTCGATGATGGTGGTGGCCAGGTGAAAGCCGTCCATCGGTACGACGACGCAGCGGGCCGCGCCGAGGCTCTCCGCAAGGCGCCGGGCGAGCGTGGACTTGCCCGTTCCGGGTGCTCCGGCGATACCGATGATCTGTCGCATCCCCGTCACGCTCAGCCGGGAGTGGAGGTGGTCGACCAGGGGCAGCAGGTCTGCGGGGGTGCTTGGCTCTGCCCGATCTTCCGTGCTCACCGGCCCTCCAGCAGAGCCTTCGGATTCGTCGGGTCGACGGCGAACTCGGAGACCTCGGCTGCGGGACGGTGGATGCTGACGCTCACGTGGCGGGAGTGCATGGGTCCATTCTGTCGCCTGCGCAGTGTGCTCGGCGCATCTCGTTCGGGCTCGAGTGCGCGGGTCTACTCCTCCCCAGGTCAGTGGTTGGATCGCCCGCCTACTAAGTAAAATGGAGGTCAGCAGCTACATTCGAGTGTCGGTGGTGCCGTGGAGAGTAGGCCCATGGAAACTCTCGCACGGCTCACCCAGCTCACGGACAGTGAGGTGATCGAGTCTGTCGCGGCCCTGCGTGAGGAGCAGCGTGTGCTGGATGCCAGACGCATCCGAGCCGCCGGAGAGTTGGCGCACCGGTCTCGCGAGACGCTCGGTGCGGACGGAATCGCTCGGCGTGCCGGTTTCTCTAATCCGGGCGGCTTTCTTGCGAAGGTCTGGGACATCCCGGTCGGTGAGGCGATCCGTCTGTGCGCAGTCGGACTGGCGACGCGGCAGGGATCTGCTCTCGACGGCTCTCCGCTTCCGGCGCGCTTTCCGTTCGTCGCGCGGGCGATAGCGGAGCTCGGGATCGGGCTGGATGCCGCAGCAGTAATCGTCCGCGAGCTGGAGTCCGCGGCGAAGGCGTGCTCCGACGAGAGTCGCCTCGTCGCGGAGAAGACCCTTGTCGAACACTGTGAGGGATTCACTGTTCGGGAGGTGCAGGTACTCGCCAGGCAGGTGCGTGACCGGCTGGACCAAGACGGAGCAGAACCAAGGGATGAACTTCACCGCACCCGTCGATCCCTGACAATCTTCGCGACCCCGGAGGGCATGGTGAGGCTCGACTGGCTCATGCCGCCGGAGGTCGGTGGTCTCGTCAAAGCGGGCATCGACGCCATCGTGAGCGATCAGCTCCGCCAGGCACGCGAACCCGACGCGATGCCCGACGACCGGATCCTGCCCCAGCTACGATCGGATGCGGCCGAGTAGGTGTTCCATCACGCGGCCACCTGCGATTCTCCGGGCGGTGACTTGCCGGCGTTCACGCTCGTTGTGCGGATGAGTCTCGATTGCCTGCTGACCGCAACCGGTGTCGCCGAACTCGACGGCTCAGGAACGTCCCTTTCGGCCTCTGCCGCGCGGCGTCTCGCTGCCGAGGCCGAAATCATCCCCCTTGTATTGGGCCGAGAGAGCGAGGTCCTCGACCTGGGACGCGCCAAACGACTCTTCACTCGTGCTCAGAAGATCGCTCTCGCGGAGCGAGACGGCGGGTGTGCGGTAGGCGGCTGCCCGTGTCCGCCGTCGTATGCCGAGGCACACCACATCCTCTGGTGGACCCGCGGCGGAAAGTCGAATCTCGACAACGGGGTACTGCTGTGTTCGTTCCATCACCACCTCGTGCATAACGATGGATGGGAGATCGAGGTTCGCCAGGGGATCCCCTACTTCATTCCGCCGCCCTGGGTGGATCCCTCTCGGCGGGCAAGGAGGGGCGGGCGCGTTCGCCTGCAGTGAGGTGGCACGTGTGGGGCGGCGGTACTTTTTGAGACTCGGCACGTGTGGGGAGGCGGCACGTGTCGAGAGGCGGCGCTGATGCACTTGGCGGGCAACCCCGTCACGACCCCGGGAGCGTGGCGGGCCGCGCTCCCGGGAATAGTGCGGACCGATGCGTCATCCGCTCTGGTGAGTCCGGCGAAGCGTGTCGCAGGGGCGGACAGCGTGAGCGCCTCGACGGGGTCGACCAGGGGGCGCCACGCGTGCGCGGTCGAATGGAACAGGTCGGGCCCAGCGCTTGACACGTGTTCCTGGCCTCTCGACCAGGGCCGCAACGGATGAGATTCGGGCCGTATGTCAGGACACTGCCAACTAGATATAGCTCCCCGTCCCCAGCTAAATGGCGGTTCACAGCGAAGTTGGGGTCACTAGCGACGCGTACGGCGGCGGGGTCGCCCACACAGCGGGAGGAGATTGTGACAGCGCAGCGTCGGTGTCGCCCGGGCGCCAACCGAAACCGCTAGGCTCCGGGCGCGAACCGGTAGCCCATTCCGGGCTCCGTGAGCAGATACCTCGGGCGCGAGGGCTCCGGCTCCAGCTTCTTGCGAAGTTGCCCGAGGTAGAGCCGCAGGTAGCCATCTTCTTTCTCGTAGGCCGGACCCCACACCGTGGTCAAGAGCAAGTGCTTCGTCACCAGGCGATCCGGATTGCGCACCAGGACTTCGAGAATGTGCCACTCGGTCGGGGTGAGCTTCACCGGCCCGGAGCCGGCTTTCGATACGGCATGCGCGGCGAGGTCCACCGTCACATCGCCGAATGTCACCACCGGCTGCTCCGGCTCGGCAGGCGAGCGTCGACTGAGGGCTCGGATGCGGGCGAGCAACTCGTCGATTGCGAACGGCTTCGTGACGTAGTCATCCGCCCCCGCATCGAGCGCGTCGACCTTGTCGGCGGAATCCGTGCGTCCGCTCACGACGAGGATCGGAACCTCCGTCCAGCCACGCAAACCCTCGATCACCCGAATGCCGCTGAAGCCGGGCAGGCCGAGATCGAGCACCACAAGCTCGGGCTTGACGCGGGCGGCGACATCAAGGGCATCCGGTCCCGACTGGGCGAGGAATACCTCGTAGCCGCGAGCCGCGAGGTTGATACGCAGCGCTTTGAGGATCTGGGCATCGTCGTCCACCACCAGGATGCGCATCACGACTCCTGCCTCAGCGGAATTTCGTCCGAGCGCTCCTGGGACGGGAGCTGCTCACTCGTCGGCAACGTCACGACCATTGTGAGCCCACCGCCGGGGGTATCCTCTGCCTCGAGGCTGCCTCCCATCGCCTCCATGAATCCATTGGAGAGCGCGAGCCCGAGCCCGACCCCGGTGGTGTTGTCCGTGTCTCCCAGTCGCTGGAACGGCTGGAAGGCTTCGGCCAGTTTCGCCGGCGGGATGCCGGGACCCCGGTCGATCACGCGCAATTCGAGCCGCTCCCCGAAGCTGCTGGCCGTGATGAAGAGTGGAGCGTCGGCGGGGGAGTAGCGCAAGGCATTCGCGACGAGATTGACGATCACGCGCTGTAGAAGCACCGCGTCGCAGAGGGCCTCGGGAAGTTCGGCAGAGACATCCACCCGCACCCGGTCGAGCGGCACCCTCAGCTCGTCGAGGGCGAGGGGCACGATCTCGTCGAGGCCCACCCTCCCCAACGAAATCGGCAGCACTCCGGCCTGAAGCCGGCTGGCGTCGAGCAGGTCGTTGACCAGGTCGGCGAGGCGGTGGAGGGACACCTCTGCGGTCTGCAGCAGGTCGTCCCGATCACGGTCGCTCCAGGAGACATCCGTGCTCCGAAGGCTCGACACCGCCGCGGTCGCCGAGGAGAGAGGGGTGCGCAGGTCATGGCCGACTGCCGCGAGCAGCGCCGTGCGCAGGCGGTCGGCCTCCTCGAGCGGGCGGATGCCGCTGGCGGCGGTGCGCAGTTCCTGCTGCACCAGCGCGGCCTCGATCTGCGAGACGAAGGCGTTGAGGATGCGCCGGTCCGAGGCCTGCAGATCGCGCCCGGTGAGCACGACGCTGCCGTTGTCTCCGAGCTCGACGACTGTACGTTTCTCGTCACCGGTGGCCGTCGAGGCTCCGGCCTCGAAGAGTCGCTCACCGTCGTAGCTCACGATCACGCTCGCCATGCCGAAGATCTCGAGCATGCGGTTGGCCAGGGCTTCGACGGCGTTCTCGCCACGGATGATGCTGCCGGCGACGGTGGCGAGCGTCTCGGCCTCGGCCGCCGAGCGTTTCGCTGACCGGCTGCGGCTTGCGGCCTGGTCGACGACCAGGCTGACCAGCACCGCAATCACCAGGAAGATCACCAGGGCGAGAAGGTGCAGGGGGTCGGCGATCGTGACGGTGTAGAGCGGGTTGACGAAGAAGAAGTCGAGCAGCAGCCCGGCGATCACCGCCGCCGTGACGGCGGGCCAGATGCCGCCGATGAGCGCCACCACCACCACGAGCAGTTGGAATGCCAGCACATCGCTGGGGAGGGACTCGCTACTTCGGAACCCGCTGAGGATCCAGGTGAGCAGGGGGAGCCCGATCAGGGCGAGGGCGAAGCCCACGGCTCGGCGGCGCACCGTGAGCGCGCCACCCGTGGTCGGCAGCTGCAGAGTGCCGGCAGAGGCGTGGGAAACGATGTGCACATCGATGTCACCGGATGCCCGGATGACGGTCTGGCCGATTCCCTGCCCCGTGAGGAAGGTGGTGAGGCGGCTTCGGCGGCTCACGCCGATGACGAGCTGGGTGGCGTTGACGCCACGGGCGAAGTCCACAAGAGCCGTGGGAGTGTTGTCACCGATCACCTGGTGATAGGTGCCGCCCAGACGTTCGACGAGGGAGCGTTGGGTGTCGAGAGCCCCGGGATCAGACTCCGCGAGACCATCCGAGCTCGAGACGTGGACGGCCAGCAGCTGCCCTCCGCTTGTTCGGGCCGCTATGCGAGCACCCCGGCGGATGAGGGTCTCTCCCTCCGTTCCCCCGGGCAGGGCGACGACGACGCGCTCCCGGGCCTCCCACTTGCCACGGATGCCGTGCTCGTTGCGGTATGCCTGGAGCGCGACATCCACCTCGTCCGCCAACCAGAGGAGGGCGAGTTCGCGCAGGGCTGTGAGGTTGCCGAGGCGGAAATAGTTGCTGAGCGCCGCGTCGATGGTGCCGGCGGGATAGATGTGACCGCCCGCGAGTCGGGTGCGCAGCGCCTCCGGCGTGAGGTCCACCACCTCTATCTGGTCGGCGGATCGCAGCACGGAGTCGGGAATCGTCTCGCGCTGGGTGACCCCGGTGATGGACTGAACCACGTCGTTGAGCGACTCGATGTGCTGGATGTTCACCGTCGAGATCACGTTGATGCCGGCATCCAGGAGGTCCTGCACGTCCTGCCAGCGCTTCTCGTGCGCGCTGCCTGGGGCGTTCGTGTGCGCGAGTTCATCGACGAGAGCCCAGTCCGGGTGGCGGGCGATGAGGCCGTCGAGGTCGAGTTCGTCGAGGGTCACCCCGCGATGTCCGACGCTGCGGCGCGGAAACAGCTCGAGCCCCTCGGTGAGTCGGGCCGTCTCGGCTCGGCCGTGCGTCTCGACGAGTCCGACGACCACATCGAGGTCGGCGTCGAGGAGTCGCCGCCCCTCCTCGAGCATGCTGAAGGTCTTGCCGACTCCGGGAGCCGCGCCGAGATAGACCTGCAGGATGCCTCTGGTCACTTAACCGACCGTCTCAGTCGCTCGGGTCGAGCTTGGCGAGAGCGATATTGAGCTCGAGCACGTTGACCGTTGGTTCGCCGATGTAGCCGAGCACGCGGCCGGTGACCGCAGCGTCGACAAGCTTCGTGACCTGGGCTTCGGAGAGGTTGCGTGCTGCGGCCACCCGCGAGATCTGCTCGCGGGCATAGGTCGGGCTGATGTGCGGGTCGAGGCCCGACGCGGAGGCCGTGAGAGCGTCGGCCGGGATCGAAGCCGGATCAACTCCGTCGCTCTTCGCAATGGCTGCCTTCCGTTCCTTGATCGCCGTGATCAGTGTCTCACTCTCGGTGCCCTGGTTGGTGCCGCTGGAGGCTCCGCCGTCGTAGCCGTCTCCGGCTGCCGAGGGGCGCGACTGGAACCACTGCGGGAGGGCGTTGCCCTTCTTGTCGGCGAAGGACTGGCCGATGAGGCTCGATCCAACGGTCTTGCCGTCGACCGAGGCGAGCGATCCGTTCGCCTGCGACGGAGCGACAAGGCCGACCACCGTGATGACGAGCGGATAGACGATGCCGAGAGCGATGGTGAAGACCACCATGGCGCGAAGAGCGACCCAGTATTGGCGGGGTGCGCCGCGGAGTTGGCTCATGAGATATGTCCTTTGTGATTTAGTTTGTCGGCGAGGGGGGCTTAGAAGCCCGGGATGAGGGAGATGACGAGGTCGATCAGCTTGATGCCGATGAAGGGCGCGATCAGTCCACCGACTCCGTAGATGAGCAGGTTGCGTCCGAGCACACTGGACACGCTGCCCGGCCGGTAGGTCACTCCGCGAAGGGACAGGGGGATCAACACGATGATGATGAGCGCGTTGAAGACGACGGCGGAGAGGATGGCGGACGCCGAGGAGTGCAGCTGCATGAAGTTGAGCGCCGCGAGTCCGGGGTAGCTCGCCACGAACATCGCCGGGATGATGGCGAAGTACTTGGCGACGTCGTTCGCGATCGAGAAGGTCGTGAGCGATCCACGGGTGATCAATAGTTGCTTGCCGATGCCCACGATGTCGATGAGCTTGGTGGGGTCGGAGTCGAGATCCACCATGTTGCCCGCCTCTTTGGCCGCGGAGGTTCCCGTGTTCATCGCGACGCCGACATCCGCCTGGGCGAGGGCCGGGGCGTCGTTGGTGCCGTCCCCGGTCATCGCCACGAGGTTGCCGCCGGCCTGCTCCTTCTTGATCAACTCCATCTTGTCTTCCGGGGTCGCCTCCGCGAGAAAGTCATCGACCCCGGCCTCTGCTGCAATCGCCTTGGCGGTAAGGGGGTTGTCTCCGGTGATCATCACCGTGCGGATGCCCATGCGACGCAGATCGGCGAAGCGCTCGGCAAGGCCGGTCTTCACGACGTCTTTGAGGTAGACGACACCGAGAACGGATGCCTCACCCGCGGAGGTGCGCCGCGCGACGACCAGCGGCGTGCCGCCGGCCTCGGAGATGCGCGTGACCACGCTGTCGAGTTCAGTCTGCTGGGCAGGCGTGAGGGTGCTTGATTCCGCGACCCAGGCGCTCACCATGGACCCGGCGCCCTTGCGAACCTGGCTGCCATCGGCGTAGTCGACCCCGCTCATGCGGGTCTGCGCGGTGAACGGGACGACGGTGCCGTCGACAGTGGTCGGGTAGGCGAAGCCCTGCTCGGTGGCGAGGTCGAGGATCGACTTGCCCTCCGGGGTCGGGTCGCTGAGAGACGAGGCTGCCGCGACCGTCGCGAGTGTCTCGGCGTCCACTCCGGAGAGTGTCGCGAATTCCGCGGCCCGACGGTTGCCGTAGGTGATCGTGCCGGTCTTGTCGAGAAGCAGGGTCGTCACGTCGCCGGCGGCCTCGACGGCGCGGCCGGACATGGCGAGCACGTTGTGCTGCACGAGCCGGTCCATGCCGGCGATGCCGATCGCGGAGAGCAGGGCACCGATAGTGGTCGGGATGAGACAGACCAGAAGGGCGACGAGCACGGGAAGGCTCTGTGAGGCGTTCGAGTACTGGGCGATCGGATTGATGATGAGCACGACCACCACGAAGATGATGGTGAGGCTCGCGAGCAGGATGTTGAGCGCGATCTCGTTGGGAGTCTTCTGCCGTGAGGCGCCCTCGACCAGCTTGATCATGCGGTCGACGAAGGTCTCGCCCGGCTTCGACGTGATGCGCACGACGATGCGGTCGGAGAGCACCCGGGTGCCGCCGGTGACCGCGCTGCGGTCACCACCGGACTCGCGAACGACCGGGGCGGATTCGCCGGTTATCGCGGATTCATCCACCGAGGCGATACCCCAGATGATGTCGCCGTCGCCGGGGATCGGCTCTCCCGCGACGACAACGACGGTGTCGCCGAGAGTGAGTTCGGCAGAGGCGATCTTTTCGAACTCCGCGCGCTCGGCGCCGGGATCACCGGTCTCGTCGTAGGCACGCACCCGCTCGGCCATGGTGCTGGTGCGGCTGTCACGCAGGCTCTTGGCCTGGGCTTTACCGCGACCCTCGGCCACCGCCTCCGCCATGTTGGCGAACAGAGTGGTGAGCCACAGCCAGACCGCGATCGACCAGATGAAGGCGAGTGAGGTCGGGGAGGACGTGGTCTGCGCAGACGCACCGAGGAACGGCGTTGCGATCGCGAGGAGGGTAGTGAGGGCGGCGCCGATCTCGACGACGAACATGACCGGGTTGCGCCACAGGAGGCGCGGATCCAGTTTGCGCAGGGCATCCGGGATGCTCTTGACGAGCTGGCCGGCGCTGAATGCGGAGGCCTGCTTTCGCCCCTGCTTCTGCGACGGCGAGTCGCTACCGGTGGGAGTGATGAGGGTTGTGGTCATGATTGTTACTTCAGTCCTTCTGCGAGCGGGCCGAGCGCAAGTACGGGGAGGTAGGTGAGGGCGGACACGATGACGATCGTGCCGACGAGCAGGCCGATGAACTGCGGCCGATGGGTGGGGAGGGTGCCGGAGGTGGTCGGGATCTTGTCCTGGGCGGCGAAAGAGCCGGCGAGGGCGAGCACGAACACGATCGGCAGGAACCTGCCGAGCAGCATCGCCACTCCGAGAGCCGTATCGAACCACGGGGTGCTCGCGGTGAGACCGGCGAAGGCCGAACCGTTGTTGTTCGCCGCGGAGGTGAAGGCATAGAGCACTTCCGAGTATCCGTGCAGCCCGGTATTGGCCATCGAGGTGCCGACGACGGATTTCTGCACCGCCGGTATCGCGAAGCTCAGCGCGGTTCCGGCCAGCACCAGAGTCGGCGTGATCAGGATGTAGATGCTCGCGAGTTTCACTTCGCGCGAACCGATCTTCTTGCCGAGATATTCGGGTGTGCGCCCGATCATCAGGCCGGCGACGAAGACCGCGACGATGGCCATCACGAGGATGCCGTAGAGGCCGGATCCCACTCCGCCGGGAGCCACCTCGCCGAGCATCATGTTCACCATGATCAGCCCACCGCCGAGGGAGGTGAAGCTGTCGTGCATGGAGTTGACTGCGCCGGTCGAGGTGAGCGTTGAGGAGGTGGCGAATAGGCTCGATCCGACGATTCCGAATCGCACCTCCTTGCCCTCCATCGCCCCTCCGGCCAGCTGACTGGCCGTGCCGCTGCCGACGCTCTCCAGAAGAGTGAGCAGGGCCGCCGAGACGACCCAGATCAGGCCCATGGCCGAGAGGATCGCGTAGCCCTGCCGGTTGTCGCCCACCATGCGTCCGAAGGTGCGGGGGAGGGAGAACGGAATCGCGAGCAGGAGCACGATCTCGAACAGGCTCGACCACCCGGTGGGGTTCTCGAAGGGATGAGAGGAGTTGGCGTTGAAGAATCCGCCACCGTTCGTACCGAGCTCCTTGATCGCCTCCTGTGACGCCACCGGACCACCCGGGATCGTCTGGGTGCTTCCGGTCAGGGTCGTGATGTGCTGGAAGCCCGCGAAGTTCTGGATGACTCCGCTGAAGATCAACACGATGGCGGCGATGACCGAGAGCGGAAGCAGAATCCGCACGACACCGCGGGTGAGATCCACCCAGAAGTTGCCGATCGTCGTGGACTTTCGAGAGGCGAGCCCGCGGATGAGGGCGACGGCCACGGCGATTCCGACTGCGGCGGAGACGAAGTTCTGAACCGCGAGCCCGACCAGCTGAACCGTGTAACCCATGGTGAGCTCTGGCGAGTACGACTGCCAGTTGGTATTGGTCACGAACGAGATGGCGGTGTTCCAGGCCAGCGACTGCTCCACCGCCGGCAAGCCGAGCGAGTAGGGCAGGATCTCCTGGATGCGTTGGAGCAGGTAGACCGCGAGCACGCCGATTGCGGAGAAGGCGAGCACGCTGCGGAGGTAGACCGGCCAAGTCTGTTCCGACGCGGGATTGACGCCGATGAGCCGGTAGAAGCCGCGCTCGACGCGCATGTTCTTGGGGGTCGAGTAGACCTGAGCCATGTAGTCGCCCAGGGGGCGGTAGATCAGGGCGAGGACCAGGACGATGGTCGCCGCCTGCAGGATGAAGAGCCAGGTGTTGTTCATCAGAATCGCTCCGGCTTCACGAGGGCGAAAACGAGATAGACGAGTGCTGCCACGCCGAGGACGAGGCTGAGCACTGTGAAGAAGATCACAGTTTCTCGACCCCCCGGGCGACGAGGGCGATGAGGGCGAACAGGCCGACAACGCCGATCACATAAATGAGATCGAGCATGGATTCCTCCGAAAAGAGCGCAGGCTGCGGCCATGGGGCACGCAGCGGCATCGCGTCCAGATAGACACGATGCCACTCAGGAATTCCACACCCGCCGGGGTGGCACCTTCGCGGAACTAACGGATCCCTAACGCCGCGAAGGCGAAGCCTTACGCCGGGTCGTTGGGAGAGCTACTTTCCGGAGGCCAGGGCGGCAGCTCCGAGGATGCCGGCATTGTTGCGCAGCACGGCGGGCACGATCGGGGTGTCGAGCTTCAGCAGCGGCAGGAAGTCCTTGTGCTCCTTCGACACCCCACCACCTACGATGAACAGGTCGGGGTGGAAGAGAGCCACGAGCATGTCGTAGTACTTCTGCAGTCGTTCGGCCCACTGTTCCCAGCTCAGGTTCTCGCGTTCCTTCGCCGAGTAGGCAGCCCTGGTCTCCCAGTCGACCCCCTCGAGCTGCAGGTGGCCGAGCTCGGCATTCGGGATGAGCACTCCCTTGTAGATGAGGGCGGTTCCGATGCCAGTGCCGAGTGTGGTCAGGATCACGAGGCCCTTCTGCTTCTCCGCGGCCCCGTACAGTGCCTCGGCGTAGCCCGCCGCATCCGCGTCGTTCACGAAGGTGATGTCGCGGTCGAGTCCCTTCTCGAAGAGGGTCTCCGCTTCGAGGCCGATCCACTTCTTCGAGACGTTGGCGGCCGAGAGGGTGCGCCCCTTCACCACGACGGCGGGAAAGCACAGTCCCATCGGCAGCTTCTTCTCGGGCGAGCCGAGCTTCTTCAGCACCTCGAGCACTGTCAGGACGATGTCATCCGGCTCTCCGCCCTCCGGAGTGGGCAGCTTGACCCGATCGCTGAGGAGCTTGCCCGTCGCGACGTCGACGATGGCCCCCTTGATGCCGGTGCCGCCGATATCGATGCCTACTGCTTTGGAAGCCATCTTGCCATTCTCTTCATAGATTGTTCTGCCGGAAGCAGCTCAGGGGAGTGTCAGTACTTCCGCGCCGCGCTCGGTCACGACCATGGTGTGCTCGAACTGGGCGGTGATGCTGCGGTCTTTGGTGACGACGGTCCAGTCGTCTTCCCACATCTCCCATTCGATGCCCCCGAGGGTGAGCATCGGCTCGATCGTGAAGACCATACCCACTTCTATCTCCGTGGCATAGGAGGGGGCGGCGTCGTAGTGGGGAATGATCAGGCCGGAGTGAAATGCCTCCCCGACGCCGTGGCCGGTGAAGTCCCTGACGACGCCGTAGTCGAAACGGCGCGCGTAGGACTCGATGGCGCGTCCGATGACATTGATCTCCCGGCCGGGCGCCACAGCCTTGATGCCTCTGTTGAGCGACTCGCGCGTGCGTTCGACCAGCTCAGCCACCTGCGGTGCCGCCTGACCGACGATGAAGGTCTGGTTGCTGTCGCCGTGCACGCCGTTCTTGAATGCGGTGATGTCGATGTTCACGATGTCACCGTCTTCGAGCACGGTGTCATCGGGGATGCCATGGCAGATCACCTCGTTCACCGAACTGCAGAGCGATTTGGGGAAGCCGCGGTAGCCGAGAGTCGAGGGGTAGGAGTCGTTGGCCACCATGTAGTCGTGGCCGATGACATCCAGTTCGTCTGTGGTGATTCCGGCTCGCACGTGTTCGCCGACGAGGGCGATCGCATCCGCCGCGATCCGGCCCGATTCGCGGATGCGGCCGACCGCCTCCGCGTCGTAGATGTCCGACCCGGTGAATCGGGAGGGTGCGGCTTTCCAGACGTATTCGGGACGCACGATGTGCCTCGGCACGAAACGAGCGGGAGAGACGCGCCCCGCAACCAGGTGGCCATTGGAATCCTTGGGCATGGGAGTAATTTTAGTGGCGAGCAAGGAGTCATTCATGACGCAGTGGTATTACAACACCCGCACCCACGAGGTGGAGGAGGGCAAGCAGTCGCTTGCTTCGGAGCTGGACGGACCGTTCGACACCCGGGAGGATGCCGCCCGGGCTCCCGAGATCATCGCCGAACGCGCCCGCAAGTGGGCAGAGGAAGACGCGAAGAACGACTGACGCACCCCTGGCGCACGGGGGTGACACGTGCGCCCAGAATTCCGGGCGCGCGTGTCACACACTGGCGCGAAGAGGGCGGTAGCGGAGGGAGAGTGGAGCGAGTGGCGCGGCACGGTCCCCGTTTATCACCCCTGCCAGGCACGCAGCTGGCAACCCCGGCCAGGAATCCCAGCCAGGGTCCCTGGCCAGCACCCGCAGCCGTTGCCCCTAGTCCGTGTACTCGTGCTCCGCGGCCGGGTACTCGCCGCCCGCGACATCCGCGATGTATTCCTTCGCGGCATCCGTCAGAACGCCGCTGAGGTTCGCATAGCGCTTGACGAACTTGGGGATGCGGCCGACGGTGAGGCCGGCCCAGTCCGTCCAGACTAGAAGCTGGCCATCCACATGCGGGCCGGCCCCGACCCCGATGGTGGGGATGCGCAACTCCTCGGTGACCTGCTTCGCGATGAGGGAGGGCACCATCTCGAGCACGACGGCGAAAGCTCCTGCGTCCTCCACGGCGTGGGCGTCGGCGAGGAGCTGTTCGGCCCCTTCGCCGCGCCCCTGGATGATGTGGCCCCCGAGACCGTGCTCGCTCTGGGGGGTGAAACCGATGTGACCCATCACGGGGATTCCCGCGGAGACGATGCGGCGGATCTGCTCTGCGCTGCGCACCCCGCCCTCGAACTTCACGGCATGCGCGTGCGTCTCCTTCATGAACCGGAACGCCGTGTGCAGCGCCTCGTCCGGCCCGGTCTCGTAGGAGCCGAACGGCATGTCGGCGACGACGAAGGCCCGGGTCACCGCCCCGGCGACCGCCCGCGTGAGCGGGATGAGGTCCTCCACGGTCACGGGCAGAGTGGTCTCGTAACCGAGCACGTTGTTGCCGGCGGAGTCGCCCACGAGCAGGAAGTCGATCCCCGCCGCGTCGAAGATGGATGCCGTGAGCTGGTCGTAGCTCGTGAGGCCGGTGATCTTCACACCGTTCTCTTTCGCGCTCTGGAAGTGTCGCGTTCGCACTCTCTTGAGGTTCGCCTGGGTCGCCGCAGCGGTGGGGTCGGTCATGCGCGCAATCCTAGCCTCGGGCCGCTAGAGGGTCGGTCGGTACGTGATCGGCAGCCGGCGATCGCGACCGAAGGCCATGTGACTGATCTTGGGGCCGATGGCGCCCTGTCGGCGCTTCCACTCGGAGTGGTCGACCAGCTTCGTCACGAAGTCGACGGTCTCCTCGTCGAAGCCGAGAGCGATGACATCCTCCCGGCCGAGCGCGCGGGTGATGTAGGCGTCGAGGATGGCGTCGAGAACTTCGTAGGGAGGAAGGGAATCCTGGTCCGTCTGGTCGGGACGCAACTCGGCACTCGGTGGCTTGTCGATCGAATTCGCGGGGATCGGGGGAACCTCGCCGCGCTCGGTCGCGGCATCATTGCGCCACCGGGCCAACTCCCAGACGAGCATCTTCGGCACGTCTTTGATGGGAGCGAACCCGCCGGCGGAGTCGCCGTAGATGGTGGAGTACCCCACCGAGAGCTCGGTCTTGTTTCCCGTGGTGAGCACGAGATGGCCATCGAGGTTCGACAGCCCCATCAGGATGATGCCGCGGATGCGCGCCTGCACGTTCTCGGCGGCGGTGCCGGTGAGTTTCAGCTGGGTCTCGATCGGCAGCACGAGGTCGGCGATGGCTTCGGTCGAGTAGTGCAACCCGATGTTGTCGGCCAGATCGTCGGCGTCGGAGCGCGAGTGGTCGGAGCTGTAGCGACTCGGCATGCTGACGCCCCAGACCCGGTCAGCGCCGAGCGCGTCGGCGGCGATCGCCGCGCAGACCGCGGAGTCGATGCCGCCGGACAACCCGAGGATCACCGAGCGGAAGCCGTTCTTGCCCACGTAGTCGCGGAGGCCGAGCACGAGGGCGTTCCACACCTGTTCGCGATCATCCGGGAGGGTGGCGAGGTCCGCATCAAGGGGCGGCTTCTGGTCCGGTCCGTCGGCGAGGGTGACCCGCTTGACGTTTCGGGGGAGTTCTGCGCCCGCCGCCGACGAGAAGTCCGCCGCGGGGGAGACCTCGAGGTCGACGACGAGCAGGTGCTCGGCGAACTGGGGCGCGCGCGCGAGGATGGTACCCGCGCCATCCACCACCACGCTGTCGCCGTCGAAGACCAGGTCGTCCTGCCCGCCGACGATATTGACGTACGCGACGGTGGTGTTGGTCTCGACCGCCCGACGGGTGACCAGCGGCAGGCGAACCTCGTCCTTGTCACGTTCGAACGGCGAGGCGTTGATCACCACGAGCAGACCGGCGTCGGCATCGAGAACCCGGCCGACCGGACCCCCGTCGCGCCAGAGGTCCTCGCAGACGATCACCGCGACATCCACACCCTTGATCCGCAGCACCAGAAGCTCGTCGCCCGGGATGAAGATGCGGTACTCGTCGAACACCGAGTAGTTGGGAAGGTGGTGCTTGGCGTAACGGGCGGTCACGTGCCCGTGCTGGATCACGCTCGCGCAGTTCTGTGCGATCGCGGTCGGCGCGTTGCTCGTGCCGAGCAGACGCGGCTCGAAGGGGCCATCCGGATGCCCGACGATCACGGCGAGATCGCCCAGACCGGCATCCTGCAACTCTTTGGCGAGGTTCTGCACCGCGTCGTGGCAGTCGGCGAGGAAGCTCGGCCTCGACGCAAGGTCTTCGATGGGGTAGCCGCTGATCGCCATCTCCCCGACAGCGAGCAGGTCTGCCCCCTGGGCTGAGGCGCGACGGGCGGCGTCGAGAATCTGTTCGGAATTGCCGACCAGATCGCCGACGATGGGGTTGGTTTGGCCAAGCGCCAAGCGGAGTCGGGGCATAGCCACTAGCCTAATAGCCGGGGAGGAATCGCCCCGGAACGAGCAACAAGAGGAGCCCATGGACAAGCAGCGCGACTTCGTTCTCCGCACCATCGAAGAACGCGGCGTCAAGTTCATCCGCCTCTGGTTCACGGATGTCGTCGGTACTCTCAAGTCCGTCGCGATCGCTCCCGCGGAGGTCGAGGGCGCCTTCGCCGAGGGCCTCGGATTCGACGGCTCGGCGATCGAGGGCCTCACCCGCTCCTACGAGGCCGACGTGCTCGCGCATCCGGATCCGGCGACGTTCCAGATCCTGCCGTGGCGTGGAGAGATCGACCCAACAGCCCGCATGTTCTGCGACATCATGACGCCCGATGGTCAGCCGGCCGTCGCGGACCCGCGCAACGTGCTGAAGCGCACGCTCGCGACCGCAGCGGAGCGGGGATTCACCTTCTACACGCACCCCGAGATCGAGTTCTACCTGCTCAAGAGCTCGCAGTTCGGCGAGGAGGGCCCACAGCCCGTCGACCGCGCCGGCTACTTCGACAACGTGCCGGGAGGCACAGCGCACGATTTCCGTCGCCGTTCGGTGCGGATGCTCGAAGACCTCGGCATCTCGGTGGAGTTCAGCCACCACGAGGCCGGCCCGGGCCAGAACGAGATCGACCTCCGCTATGCGGACGCACTCACCACCGCCGACAACATCATGACCTTCCGCACCGTGATCAAGGAGGTGGCCATCGAGCAGGGCGTCTACGCCACGTTCATGCCGAAGCCGCTCTCGGGCGAGCCAGGGTCGGGGATGCACACTCACATGTCGCTCTTCGAGGGGGATACAAACGCGTTCTATGACGGCGCCGGGCAGTACCAGCTCTCCAAGATCGGGCGCCACTTCATCGCTGGCCTTCTGCGCCACGCGCCGGAGATCACTGCTGTGACCAACCAGTTCGTCAACTCCTACAAGCGGCTCTGGGGCGGATCGTCCCAGAACAAGCTCGGGGAGGCTCCGAGCTTCGTTACCTGGGGGCACAACAACCGCTCCGCCCTCGTGCGAGTGCCGTTGTACAAGCCGAACAAGGGTCAGAGCGCACGGGTGGAGTACCGTGCCATCGACTCTGCGGCGAACCCGTATCTCGCCTTCTCGCTGCTGCTCGCTGCGGGGCTCAAGGGCATCGAAGAGGGCTACGAGCTCCCCGCCGAAGCCGAAGACAACGTGTGGGAGCTCTCGGATGCCGAGCGTCGGGCGCTCGGCTACAGCCAGCTTCCCGCGAGCCTGGATCACGCCGTCTCACTCATGGAGGAGTCGGAGCTGGTGGCTCAAACCCTCGGCGAGCAGGTCTTCAACTTCGTGCTCCTCAACAAGCGCCAGGAATGGCGCGAGTATCGCGCGCAGGTCACCCCCTACGAGCTCAAGAGCAACCTGGAGATGCTGTAACGGCATCCCGGATCTGGGGTTTAGGACTCGACGGCAATGGCGCGCGAACAATCCATCCTGACCGACCTCGCGAGGATCGGGTTCGCTGAACTCGACCCCGCCGTGGTGCGGCTCGCCGAGCTGGATGAACTCCTCGGCGGCGAAGACGCCGGCGACCTGAGCGCGACAGGACTCCTTCCCCTGTTCGCCCATGCCGCGGATCCCGACAGCGCTCTGCGCTTCCTCACGACGCTCGCACGGCAGGCTCCGACCGAGACCAGAGCGGTGCTCTGCGATATCTCCGCGGCCGATCGGCTGGTCCGTGTGCTCGGAGCCTCGGCCGGTCTCGCGGACTTCCTGTTGCGCCATCCGGAGGAGCTCTCGGTGCTTACGGTGCCGTTCGCCCGCCCGCTCACCCCGGAGGCGTATCGACTCGACCTGGCGGAGTCGGTCGCCTCGATCGACGCGACGAACGAGGAGGCGTCGTGGGATGCACTTCGGGTGCGTTATCGCCGCCACGTGACGCAACTCGCCGCGTGGGATCTCGGACAGGCGCATCCGCTCGACAGTCTCGACAGTGTGGCGGCGGCACTCGCCGACCTGGCGGCGGCGGCTCTCGACGCCGCGCTGCTGGTGGCGCGCGCCACCGTACGGTTTCCCGCTGGGGAGGTCGCGGCGACCCGTCTGTCGATCATCGGCATGGGAAAGGCCGGCGCCCGGGAACTCAACTACGTGAGCGATGTCGACGTGATCTTCGTCGCCGAGGGCTCCGATGAGGTGACCGACTCCCGCGCGGTCGAGATCGCGACCCGTCTGGCCATGGCGACCATGAGGGGCATCCACGACTACTCGCGGGAGCCCGCGCTGTGGGAGGTGGATGCCAACCTGCGACCGGAGGGCAAGGATGGCGCCCTCGTGCGCACCCTCGACTCCCACATCGCCTACTACGACCGCTGGGCGAAGAGTTGGGAGTTCCAGGCGCTCCTCAAGGCCCGGCCCCTTGCCGGGGATGACGAACTCGGGGCGCGCTATGTCGACGCGGTCGCACCGAAGGTGTGGTCGAGCGCCTCACGCGAGAACTTCGTCGAGGGGGTGCAGCGCATGCGGGAGCGGGTGACCGACAACATCCCGAGCGCCGAACTCGACTACCAGCTCAAGCTGGGGCCGGGCGGCTTGCGTGACGTGGAGTTCACCATCCAGCTACTCCAACTCGTGCACGGCCAGACCGACGAACTGGTTCGCCAACGTGCCACCCTCCCCGCCCTGGTCGCCCTCGCCGAACAGGGCTACATCGGGCGCGTCGAGGCAGCGGAATTCTCGCGCGACTACCGTTTTCTCCGGTTGCTCGAACACCGACTCCAGCTGGTTCAGCTCCGGCGAACGCACCTGATGCCGAGCGATCCTGACGCCGTGAGGATCCTCGCCCGCGCGAGCGGTATCGCGTCCGGTGCCGGCGACCTGACCGAGCAGTGGAACCGCACGAAGCACGAGGTTCGAAACCTCCACGAGCGGTTGTTCTATCGTCCCTTGCTCTCGGCGGTTGCAGCCCTCCCCGATGAGGGCCTCGCATTGAGCAGCGAACAGGCCGTCGCGCGGCTCGCGGCGATCGGATTCCGCGATCCGAAGGGCGCACTGGCGCACATCGGTGCGCTCACCGGGGGAGTGTCTCGTCGCGCCGCGATTCAGCGCCACCTGCTGCCGGTGATGCTCCAATGGTTCGCTGACGGCGCCGACCCCGACTACGGTCTCCTTGCCTTCCGGCGACTCAGCGACGACCTCGGCGAGTCCTACTGGTTCCTGCGAATGCTGCGCGACTCCTCCGGCGCGGCCAAACGCCTCACCAGCGTGCTGTCCTCCGCCAGATTCGTCGGAGTGCTGCTCGAGCGCATCCCGGAGGCGGCCGCCTGGTTCGACCGGGAGGAGGAGCTCGCCCCACGCTCGCTCGCGGCACTGCTCGACGAAACGGCATCCACCCTCGCGAGGCATGACGACATCGCGGCCGCTGCGCTCGCGCTGCGCACTCTGCGCCGCCGTGAAGTGCTGCGACTCGCCATCGGCGCCATCCTCGGTCTCGTGCACGTGGAGGAGCTCGGCAAGGCCCTCTCCGACGTGACGACGGCGTTCCTCACGGGAATACTCGACGCCGTGCGACCCAAGGACGACGGCATCGAGTTCGGAATCGTCGCAATGGGACGCTATGGCGGCCAGGAGCTGGGATTCGGATCCGACGCCGATGTGCTCTTCGTGTATCGCGCCACCGGTGCCACGGACGAGGAGGCCGCCGCGCGGGCAAAGCAACTCGTCAGCGAGCTCAACCGCCACACCGAAGACCTGCGATTGCCCTTCGACCTCGATATCGACCTGCGACCGGAGGGCAAGAACGGGCCGGTCGTTCGATCGCTCGACTCCTATCGGGCGTACTACGCCCGCTGGTCGCTCACCTGGGAGGCGCAGGCCCTGCTTCGTGCTCGTGGTGCCGTGGGGGACCCCGCGCTGCTCGCCGATTTCGAGTCCCTCGCCGACGGTGTGCGTTTTCCCCCCTCCATCTCGGAGAACGACGTGCGGGAGGTTAAACGCATCAAGGCCCGGGTCGAGTCGGAGCGGCTCCCTCAGGCGGCGGATCCCGCCCGGCATCTCAAGCTCGGTCGCGGCTCGCTCAGCGACGTTGAGTGGTTCGTGCAGCTCATCCAGTTGCAGAAGGGCGCAAGGGTGCCGGGCCTCAGAACCACCTCCACGCTCTCGGCACTCGAGGTCGCCCGCACCGAGGGGTTCGTGACGACCAGCGATGCCACGAAGTTGCGGGATGCCTGGATCTTCGCCTCCCGGGTGCGGTCGGCGATGGTGCTCTGGATGACCCGGACCACTGATGTGCTGCCCACGGACCGCCAGCAGCTCGACGGCGTCGCTCGACTGCTCGAGTATCCGCCGGGCTCGGCGACCCAGCTGGAAGAGGACTACCTGCGACTGACCCGACTGGCTCGAGCGGTCTTCGAGAAGCGGTTTTACGGCGTCGAGAAAGTGCCCGGACCGACCACCGGCTGAATCGCCGCGGCTCGCGCCGGGCATCCGGGATGTTTCCAACCGGTAAACGTTCGGACTAATTTCATCGATTTTCAGCGTCCCCCGTCGCGGCGAATATCTGTACCCCTTTCGGGGAGGGGGCGTTCTGTCCCCCCGCGCGGGCACTCGCAGGGCCCGCCGCCGACTTCCTGGTTTTCCTTGTCGCGCCAGTGTGCACGATAGCGCGTTTGACCTGCTGTTTTCATACCGCCGCGAGGAGCCCTGGCCGCGCGCACCAGGCGTTCCGAAAACGAGGCCGGTGTCCACCGTTTGGGGGTCAGGCACCACGTCGGCCGAAGTGCTGACACGAATCGGGTGACAAAAAAGGGAGGGCACCGCGATATCCACTTCGACCCTGTTCTGCCCGTTTGCTTCTGCTTGAAACGTCTGTCAATAATTCAACTACCCCGAAAAAATAGCTCGCCAGTTCCTCAATGTTGCGGACAGTCCACCACCGCAAACGATCGGGGAATCTCGTGTTCATCTTCATCCTCCAGATCCGTCACATGATTGACGGACACCCGGAGATTTACACCTTCGCGGTCTACTCCGCACTGATCTGGGCCCTCTGGGTGATCAAGCTCGTGATCTCCAGCCGCTACAAACCCTTCACCGGAACCTTCACCGGAACGACCAGCGTCATCGTTCCCGTGCTCGACGAGCCGGAGGATCTCTTTCGTGATGTGCTCGGCCGCATGGTGGAGCAGCGGCCCGGCGAGATCATCGTCGTGATCAATGGCGCACGGAACCCGACCCTCGAAGCGATCTCCGACGAGTTCCGGCCCCTGGTGCGGTGGGTCCACACCCCGATTCCCGGCAAACGCAACGCCGTGAAGATCGGCACGGAGCTTTCCACCGGCGACATCACGGTGCTGGTCGATTCCGACACCGTCTGGACCGACAACACCCTCTCGGAGCTCGTGAAGCCGTTCGCCGACGCATCCGTCGGAGGCGCGACGACGCGCCAGCGGATTCTCGAGCCGGAGCGCAGCTGGATCACCCGGTGGGCGGACTGGCTGGAGAACTCCCGCGCCCTGTACTCCATGCCGGCGCAGAGTGTTCTCGGGCAGGTCGGCTGCCTTCCCGGACGCACGATCGCGTTCCGCCGTTCGATCATGGTGCGGGTCATGGAGCGCTTCATGAGCGAACAGTTCATGGGCGTCTTCCTCGAGGTCAGCGACGACCGCACCCTCACCAACCTCACGCTCAAGGAGGGCTACCGCACCGTGTACCAGTACACCTCGCTGGTCTATACGGATGCTCCGCTCCAGATCAAGAAGCTCTTCAAGCAGCAGCTGCGCTGGGCTCGTGGCAGCCAGTACAACACCCTGCGGATGCTGCCCTGGATGCTCGGGCACGCCCCTGTGCTCGCCCTGTTCTTCGTCATGGACATCGTGCTCCCCTTCCTGCTCGCCGGAGTCATCGGCGGCTGGATCTTCCGCAGCTTCACCGGCCAGGGCTACAACTTCTATGAGGGCATCCTCAAGGAGTACGGCGTCCAGAGCGGTATCGCGCTCGTCGTCGGCCTCATGGTGTTGTCCTCGGTGCTCAGCATGGCCATCCGGCAATTGCGTCACCTCTCGGAGAAGCCGAGCGACTTCTTCCGCCTTCCCGTGTTCATCATCGTCTCGACCGCGTTCCTCATGCCCATCCGACTCATCGGCTTCTTCCGGATGGGTCACGCCAGCGGCTGGGGTACTCGGGCCGGGGCGTATGCGGGCGGATCGTCGAACGACACGATCGTCGAGTCCCTGTCGGTTGATGAGCGCCCCCGAGTCGATCACGGTTCCGACCAGGCCCCGATCGGATTCGGGCCGATGTCGGCCGGCAACCACTCGACGGCGCTGCTCGAGGCATCGCCACGGATCGGAACCAGGGTCAGGCCTTCAGCGCCTCGGGCCCAGCGCCGCCGGCGCCTCAATCCCAAGGCCGCGTGGCCGTACGTGATCGGACTCACCATCTTCGCTGTGGAGGCGTATTTCATTGTCATTTCTTAAGCGCAGCAACCTCAGTCGACCGGGAACCTGGTGGGCGCTCTCGAGCACCCGCGCACGGTTCACCGCAGCCGGCGCCGCCGTCCTCGTGCTCGGGCTCGTGGCCACGAGTGTGATCGTCTGGAACTCGCCGGCCAACCCGGTGACCCAGGCAGCGGCATCCGTCACTCGGGCGGACATCGCTACCGCCAAAATCGTTGCCGAGCGCAATTCACTGCTCAGCCAGGTCATCGCCCTCCAGAAGCAGCTGAGCGGAAGCAAGGGCAACCTCAGCGCGACGAAGGCCCAGTTGGCGTCGATCCAGCAGCAGCTCTACAGCGCCCAGGGCGCCCTGGATGCCGCTGCGGCAGCAAAGACCACCATGGCAGCACGGGCGAAGCCGATCACCCGCAAACCGTCGAGCACCAACGCGGCCGGCGCGGTCGTGACCGCACCGTCCAAAGCGGAGATCATCAACCCGACCTCCCGCTACTTCGGCATGTACACAGAGCAGGCACCGTTCAACTTCGCATCCTTCGACGCCACGGCGAAGAAGATCGGCAGCCAGCCGAATGCGGTCGGCTATTTCGGCGGTTGGGACCAGACGTTCCGGGCGGATGTCGTAAAGGCGTCCTGGAAGCGCAACACGCTCCCGATCCTCACGTGGGAGTCCCGTCCGATCGGCGCCGCCAATGACGCCGTCGAGGAACCGGATTACTCGCTCCCCAAGATCATCGGTGATCCCGCCACCGGCGTGCCGGGCAACTTCGACGCGTACCTGCACCAGTACGCCAAGGACATCGTCGCCTCCGGTCTTCCCCTCGGCATCCGTCTCGACCATGAGATGAACGGCGTCTGGTATCCGTGGTCCGAAGACGACGCCAAGGGCACGGCCATCAACGGCAACCGCCCCGGGGACTACGTCAAGATGTGGCAACACGTTCACGACATCTTCCAGGAGGAGGGCGCGAACAGCCTCGTCGCCTGGATCTGGGCGCCGAACGTGATCAACAACCTCCCGGCGACGCACAAGGCCCCGGCCTACCTCGATTCGCTCTACCCGGGATCTGCCTACGTGGATGTCGTTGGACTCTCCGGCTACCTGCGCCCCGCCTACAAGCCGGACAACAACTTCACCTTCGACTACACCTTCACCCCGAGCCTCAAGGAACTGAGGCGGATCACCGACAAGCCGATCCTGCTGGCCGAGATCGGGGCATCCGAAGTCGGCGGCCACAAGGCGGCCTGGATCTCGAGCCTCTTCCAGGCGCTGGCGAAGCCGGAGAACCAGGACATCATCGGGTTCTCCTGGTTCAACCTCGCCGTCACCTCGTACACCGAGGGGGAGCTGGCAACCAACGACTGGCGGATCGACTCGAGGCCGGACAGCCTCGCCGCCTTCACCGCGGGCCTCGCGCTGCCCGGCGGACGATTCGACCTCAGCCCTCAATGACCAACCGACCAGTGATCCGCACACCCCACCAGCCACCATCCCCATCGGACGGCGTCCATCACCACCACCAGGAGGACATCATGAAGAAGCAGAACCCGCTCGGAGATGCAACACCTGTCGACCAGGTCTTCGTCGACACCAGCCTCAACGCCTCGCGCACCACCGCGCCTCGAATCAGCGTCGTCGGCACCGGATACCTCGGTGCGACGCATGCGGCCGCCATGGCCGAAATGGGCTTCGAAGTGATCGGTGTCGACAACGACCCGGCCAAGGCCCAGGCCCTCAGCGAAGGGCGTGTTCCCTTCTTCGAGCCCGGTCTGCCGGAACTCATCCGCAAGCATGTCGAAAGCGGACGACTTCGTTTCACCACGGACATCGCCGAGGCCACGGCGCTGTCGGATGTCCACTTCATCTGCGTCGGCACCCCACAGCAGCGCGGAAGCAATGCGGCGAACCTCAACTACGTGCAGGAGGCCACGAGGCAGGTTGCCAAGAACCTCACGCACAACGGCCTGATCGTCGGTAAGTCGACGGTGCCCGTCGGCACCGGGCAGGCACTGCGGGACATGATCCTGGAGCATGTGCCGGAGGGCATCGAGACCGAGATCATCTGGAACCCCGAGTTCCTCCGCGAGGGCAAGGCTGTCGACGACACACTCACGCCAGACCGCATCGTGCTCGGCGGCACCAGCGACGCCTCTGAAGCCCTCATGCGCGAGGTCTACGCCATTCCGATCGCCACCGGTACCCCGGTCATCGTCTGCGACCTGCCGACGGCGGAACTGGTGAAGGTCAGCGCGAACGCGTTCCTCGCCACCAAGATCTCCTTCATCAACGCCATCGCTGAGGTGTGCGATGCAGCGGGAGCCGACGTCAACGTGCTCGCGGATGCCCTCGGCCACGATGTGCGCATCGGACGGCAGTTCCTCAACGCCGGCCTCGGATTCGGCGGCGGATGCCTGCCGAAGGACATTCGTGCGCTCATCCATCGCTCGAGTGAGCTCGGTGCTATGAAGGCGGCGTCGCTCCTCCAGCAGGTGGACGAGATCAACATGGCTCAGCGCCAGCGCGTGATCGACATGGCGATCGAGGCCTGTGGCGGATCCGTGCTCAACCGTCGCATCGGTGTACTGGGCGCGGCCTTCAAGCCGCTCACGGATGACGTGCGCGATTCCCCGGCGCTCAACGTGGCCGCTGCTCTGCACCTGCGCGGCGCCCAGGTGGTCGTCTACGATCCCGAAGCGAACGAGACGGCGCAGAAGATGTTCCCGACCCTGATCTACGCCGAGTCGATCGCGGAAGCGGCGACGAACTCCGACGCCCTTCTCGTTCTCACGGAGTGGAACGAGTTCAAGGAGACCGATCCGCGCGATCTGGTGGATCTCGTGACGACGCCCGTCATCATCGACGCCCGCAACTGCCTCGATGCGCATGAATGGCGAACCGCCGGCTGGACGCTCACCGGTCTCGGAACGGCGCCCGCTCCGCTGCTGGCCTACTCGCCACCGCTCGTACTCGGCTCGGGCCGAAGACTCGTCGGAGCGCGCTAGAACCGCGCGATCCGGGGATCAGCAGGGCCGCGCCGGCATCGGTGTGGCCCTGCTGCCGTTTCCCGGGGTCGTCCACTGTGGTGCGCTGTGCCCGGGGAGGCTTTGTCGTGTGGGCCGTCGCGTATGCATCCTCCCTGATCCACCTATCACTGGGTGCCGAGTATTCGGCTTCCTCTGCTCTGCTGCCCTCGGGTGCAGCTCATCCGTCTTCCCCGGCTCTGGTGCTCTTGGGTGCCGTTCATCCGCATCCCGCGGATCTGCTGCCCTCGAGTGCCGTTCAGCCGTCTATGACAGTCGCGAAGACCCGGCAGCTGAGCAGTTTGCGACGGGCAGAGCGCATCACGGCCGGAGGTGCCCGGAGCCGGGCGACTTGCTCCGTCCGGCCGTAGGCAGGAGCGCTCACCCGTCGGAGATCGTTGCTTGGGGCGCCTGTCGGAGCAGTTTCTGACGGCTGGCGGCGCGGCGGGAGCAGAGTCTGGCGGGCGGCACTGCGGGCGCAAAGTCAGGCAGGCGGCATTGCGGGCGCAACGTCTGGCGGATGGCGGTGGCGAGCGCCGCCCATCCGTCAATGACTGTCGCAAGAGACCCCGGGACTGAGCAGTTTGCGACGGAGGGGCCGCTGCCGTTCGGCGGCGGATGACCACGGCCGACATCGTGACACTGGCTGGTTTGCGGGCTAACCCAGAAGAGCCGCACCCCCGAAGGGATGCGGCTCTTGGTCGAGAGGTGGATCAGACGCTGAAGTACAGCTCGTACTCGAACGGCGTCGGACGCTGGGCGGCCGGGATGATCTCCGCGGAACGCTTGTACGAGATCCAGGTCTGGATCAGGTCGGGCGTGAACACGTTGCCGGCGGTGAGGAACTCGTTGTCGGCTTCGAGTGCGCGCAGGGCCTCCTCGAGGGACGCGGGAACCTGCGGGATGTTCTTCGCCTCCTCGGGGGGAAGCTCGTACAGGTCCTTGTCCACGGGCTCGTGCGGCTCGATGCGGTTCTTGATGCCGTCGAGGCCCGCCATGAGCTGCGCGGCGAAGGCGAGATACGGGTTGCCGGAGGCATCCGGTGCACGGAACTCGATGCGCTTCGCCTTCGGGTTGGTGCCCGTGATCGGGATGCGGATCGAGGCCGAACGGTTGCCGGCCGAGTAGACCAGGTTGACCGGTGCTTCGAATCCGGGGATCAGTCGACGGTAGGAGTTGAGCGTCGGGTTCGTGAACGCGAGCACCGCCGGAGCGTGCTTGAGCAGTCCGCCGATGTACCAGCGCGCGATGTCGCTGAGTCCGCCGTAGCCCTTCTCGTCGTAGAACAGCGGGGTGCCGTCACTCCACAGCGACTGGTGGGTGTGCATGCCCGATCCGTTGTCGCCGAACAGCGGCTTGGGCATGAAGGTCGCGACCTTGCCCCATTCGAGCGCCGTGTTCTTGACGATGTACTTGAACTTGAGGATGTCGTCGGCCGCGTGCACCATCGTGTCGAAGCGGTAGTTGATCTCCGCCTGGCCTCCGGTGCCGACCTCGTGGTGGGCGCGCTCGAGGATGAGTCCGGCGTCGATCAGCTTGAGGCTGATGTCGTCGCGGAGGTCGGCCTGCTTGTCGACGGGGCTCACCGGGAAGTAGCCGCCCTTGTACGGCGTCTTGTTGGCGAGGTTGCCGCCCTCTTCGACGCGGCCCGAGTTCCAGGCGCCCTCTTCGGAGTCGACGAAGTAGGAGCTGGAGTTCTGGCGGACGTCGTAACGCACGTCGTCGAAGATGTAGAACTCGGCCTCCGGTGCGAAGAATGCGGTGTCGGCGATTCCTGTGGAGGCGAGGTACTTCTCGGCCTTCTTGGCAACCTGGCGCGGGTCGCGGGCGTAGATCTCGCCGTTTCGCGGGTTGTAGATGTCGAAGATCATGATGAGCGTCTTCTCGACGCGGAAGGGATCGACGTACGCGGTGGTCACGTCGGGGATGAGCTGCATGTCGGATTCGTGAATCGACGCGAAGCCGCGGATCGACGAGCCGTCGAAGAGCTGTCCGACCGAGAAGAACTCTTCGTCGACGGTCGAGGCGGGGATGTTGAAGTGCTGCTGCACACCGGGGAGATCGGTGAAGCGGATATCAAGGAACTTGACGTTCTCGGCCTTGATGAACTTGAGCACCTCTGAAGAATCACTGAACATGTGACTTGACTCCAATGGGGTTTGGAACTGGGTACGGCGGCAAACGCAGCCAACTGTGACGCTAGACGAAGGGAGTTTCGCCACGGTGTCGCTATTGTTTCGTGCATGTTACGTCGAGCCGACGAACGTAGGATCTTCGGTATGGCAGAGCCCCGAACATCCGCCCAGTCCAGCGATTGGCCCGGCCGGCATTTCGGTCTTCCCGCCACCGGGCCGCGCTCGATCGCCCGGTTCGGTCGCCGTCTCGCGGCCTTCGCCATCGACGTGGCGCTGGGGGCCTTGGTCTCCTACGCGTTCTTCAACTACGACCGCTGGGCCAGCCTCGCGGTCTTCGCGGTGCTGCAGATCGTCTTCCTTGTGCTGCTCAGCGGCAGCATCGGGCACCTTCTGCTCGGCATGCGCGTCGTGCCCCTGGCATCCGGATGGATCGGGGTCTGGCGCCCGATCGTGCGCACGGTGCTGCTGTCCCTGCTCGTGCCGGCGCTCATCGCCGACCGGGATCGTCGCGGCCTGCACGACCGGCTCGCCGGCACCGTCCTGGTGCGGCGCTAGCCTGCCGCCGCTGCGGGAAGAGCGCTGACTAGCGCGGGCGGGGGGCGCGAGCCCGCATCGGATCGACGCCCTTGGGGATCGGAAGCTGGTTCTTGCCGAGGGAGGCGAGCCGGTTGCTCACCGCGTAGATCTCGGACTTGTTCAACGAGCGCTTGAATCGCGCCATGCGGCCCGCGAGCTTGTGCAGCGGCACCGCATCGGCATCCGGCCCCACGTGCAGGAAGTGCACGCTCACGTTCGGCAGGATGCGGGTGACACGGCGACGTTCCTCATCAAGCATCTTCTGGGTGCGACTCTTCGGACCCTCGCCGATCAGCACGACACCGCCGTTGCCGACGGCCCGGTAGACGGCATCCTGGGTCTTGGGACTCACTGCGACGGGCATCTCGCTGGCGGTCCAGCCGCGGCGGAGGGAGCTCTTGAGCACAGCGCCGACGGCACCCGCCTGTCCCTCTATCTGCGAGTAGGCAGCGCGCTCCGCGAGGCGCCCGAGCACGATGAGGAAGAGCAGCACTCCACCGAGAACACCGGCGATGATCCACAGCACGAATCCGAAGACGTTATCGACACCGGAGATGAGGAATCCGGCGACGATGCCGACGAGTATCGGGGCGAGGAAAGCGAGCAGGAACCACCAGATCGCGTTCGAGTCGTAGCGACGGGTCATCTGGAAGACCTGGTACATCTGCTTGAGACGACCGGGCTCTTTCGCAGGTTTGGGGGCCGAATTCTGGGTGCGTGCCATGACACAAGGATACGGCCTGACCGTCGGGCTCTGCTCCCTCACACTGGCGAAGCGGAGGCACCTGGCCACAGCCCGGGCCGAAGCGCGCCAACGGATGCCTCTTGGGCTCGATACTCGCAGCATGGAGACCGTCGGCGGCTATCGACTCGTGCGCAAGCTCGGTGCGGGGACGCGCGCGGAGATCCACCTCGGGCACGCGGGAAGCCGGGAGCCTCCCGACGGCGATCGGATCGCGGCGATCAAGATCTACCGGCCGCAGACCGACGATGGGAGCATCGATCGCGAGATAGAGGCTATGGCCCGGGCATCCTCCCGGCACCTCCTGGAGCTGAAGGACCTCGCAACCGGACCGGATGGCCGACCGTGCCTCATCCTGCCCCGGCTCGACTCCGGCACCCTCAGCCGGCTGCTCGCTCTGCGTGGCACCCTCGAACCGGGGGAGGCGGTGAGCATTCTCGTGCCCCTCGTCGAGGCGGTGAAGGAACTGCACCGGGTCGGAGTCGCGCATCGGGACGTAGCGCTTTCGTCGGTGTTGTTCGACGATAGTGGCGCTCCGGTGCTGGCGAAATTCGGCTCGGTCGCGCTCATCGGGGAGTTTCCGACAGAGGGAGATGCTCCGAGTATGACCCCGGCCGAACTCGACGAGGATGCTGGCGCGGTCGCCGATCGGCAGGGGATTCGAATCCTGGTCGGCTCGGTGCTCGATCGGCTGGAGCCGGGAGCGTCTGCCGCCGCCATTTCCGCGATCCGGCGGGAGCTGGAAGGGCCGCCTCCGGGTGAGGAAGCGCTATCGGGGATGATCGACCTGCTCTTCGCGCTCGCGCCGGCGCTGCCGATCCGCTTCGACGAGGAGTCACCGGTCTCGGTGCCGCTGCAGCCGTCGATCCGTCCGGTTGTCCGTCCGATTCCCCAGAGCGAGGCACCCGCGGAGGATCTGGCCGTGAGCCGGGAGATTCTGCCCAATTGGGCCAGTGCCGTCGAGGTCACGGACATCCACCCGCTGGCGCAGCTGCGAGCGCGACTGGTCACTCTCCTCGCGCCGGTTCGGGTTCCCGTCTGGATCGTCGGGGGAGCCGGGGTCGGCGCGCTGGTCGTCGCCCTGACTGTGATTCCGGCTGCACATTCCGAGACCGCGGCAGGGAGACCGGGGGCGACACCGGAGGTCTCCCAGTCATCACCGACCTCGCCCACGCCGACCTCGCCCACGCCGGATCCGGCGCCGGCGCCCGCATCGAATTCGCCCACAGCGGATCGCCCCGCGCCGACGGTGTCCGGGCCGCCACCCGGGCCCCCTCTCGCCGCGTCTCCGGCGCCGGCGAGATCGGCCATCGAGGGGGAGGACCCCCTCGCCGCCGCCCGCGCGCTTCTCACCGCGCGGTCGAAATGCTTCGTGACGAGATCTGTTCCCTGCTTGGACTCGGTCGACCAGGCGGGCTCAGCGGTGATCGAGGCGGACCGGGACCTCGTCCGTCGTCTCAAGAACGGAGGCAGCCTGCCGACTGAGGCGACCCTCGAGGGATTCACCCCGCACCTCATCCAGCAGCTGGGCGATTCGGCGATCATCCAGCTACTCGCCACCGATGGTTCTGCAGTGAGTACGAAGAATCCGGCCCCGCTTCTGCTGGTGAGAAGCGAGGCCGGATGGCGGATCAGGGATCTCGCGCTCGGTTAATGAGAGCGAGAGACCCCTACGGCCCGGATCCTCCCGTAAGCGAGATTTCTCAGTACCCGAGATTTCCGGCGAAGTCGCCGCCTTCGAGGCGATTCTTCACGGCAACGAGGAAGCGCGCGGCGTCCGCACCATCCACGATCCGGTGGTCATAGGACAGGGCGAGGTAGACCGTGGAGCGAATCGCGATCGCGTCAAGTCCACCACTCGAGACGACGACCGGCTTCTTCGCGACGATTCCGGTGCCGAGGATCGCGGACTGGGGCAGGAACACGATCGGGGTGTCGAACAACGCTCCGCGTGAACCGGTGTTCGTCAACGTGAAGGTGCCGCCGGCCAGCTCATCGGGCTTCAGCTTGTTGTCGCGGGTGCGGGCGGCGAGGTCCGCGATCTGCGCGGCGAGACCGGCGAGATCGAGAGACCCGGCATCCCGGATCACCGGCGTCAGAAGCCCGCGCTCGGTGTCGACCGCGATCGAGATGTTCTCCTGGGGCGGGTAGACGATCGTGTCGCCGTCGATCGTGGCGTTGATGATCGGGAACGCCTTGAGGGCTTCCGCTGCGGCGAGCGCGAAGAACGGCAGGAAGGACAGCTTCTGGCCGGTCTTCGAGAGGAACTCCGCCTTCACCGAATCGCGGAAGTTCGCGACGAGGGTGACATCCACCTCCACCACCGAAGTGAGCTGCGCAGAGGACTGCATCGAGATGACGGCACGCTCTGCGATGACCTTGCGGAGTCGAGACATGGGAACGCTCGTGCCACGCAAGGGGGAGGTCTCCAGTGCCGCTGCGGCAACGGCGGGAGCAGCCGCAGCCGGGGCCTCCGCAGAGTCCGTTAGGGCCGAGGTCGCGGTGAGCACGTCTTCCTTGCGGATCCGTCCGCCGACTCCGGAGCCGGCGATCGTCGAGAGGTCGATTCCCTTCTCGTTTGCCAGCTTGCGCACGAGGGGAGTGACGTAACCCGGGTTGGCATCCACCGAGGGAGCAGCCGCGGGTGCGGGCGCTGCGGCGGTTGCCGGAGCTGCGGCGGGCGCAGGAGCTGCGACAGGCGCGGGAGCTGCGACAGGCGCGGGAGCTGCGACAGGCGCGGGAGCCGGTGCTTCCGCAGCCGGTGCTTCCACAGCCGCAGCTTCCACAGCCGGAGCCGGGTCGACGGCGTCGGCAGGTGCCGGGGCGGAAGCCGCGGCGGGTGCCTCTTCTCCCGGAGCGGGAGCATCGGCGGAAGGTACCTCTGCGGCCGGCGCCTCAGCGGCCGGCGCCTCTGCCGGCTGGGCAGCGGCGGGCTCCGGAGCGGGAGGGGCCTGCGGTGCTGCGGGTGCCTGCGGCGGAGCCGAGATCTGCTCGGGTGCCGCTGCTGCGACGGGCTCTGGCTGCACTTCTGAGACTGGCTGAGCGTCCTCCGGCGGTGCCGGCGTGACGGCGACCGGGGCAGCCTCCGCGGGTGCCTCCGGGGTCGCATCCGATGATCCGGATCCGTCTCCGATAGTCACGAGGGGGGTGCCGACCTCGACGGTCTCGTCCTCCGCCACCAGGATGGCTTCGATCACGCCGGCGATGGGCGACGGGATCTCCGTGTCGACCTTGTCGGTCGAGACTTCGAGCAGCGGCTCGTCCACCTCGACGCGGTCGCCCACGTTCTTCAACCAGCGGGTCACCGTGCCCTCGGTGACACTCTCTCCGAGTGCCGGGAGGTTGACGGATTCGCTCATCAGTGATGCTCCTTTAGACCAGTTCTGTTTGTTTAGCTTAGTTCGATGACGACGCGCCTCTTGGCGCGACGCCTACATCGCGTGGAGCGGTTTTCCGGCCAGTGCGAGGAATGCCTCGCCGAGAGCTTCGTCCTGCGTGGGGTGCGCGTGGAGCAGCGGCGCGAGGTCCTCGGGGTAGGCCTCCCAGTTCACGACGAGCTGGGCCTCCCCGATGAGTTCCCCGACGCGGGCACCGATCATGTGCATTCCGACGACCGGGCCGTCGTTCACCCGCACGACCTTGATCGATCCGGCGGTGCCGATGATGTGGCTCTTGCCGTTTCCGGCGAGGTTGTAGTCGTAGGTGGTGACCTTGTCGGCCCCGTACTTCTCCTGGGCCTTTACCTCGGAGAGTCCCACGGACGCGACCTCCGGGTCGGAGTAGGTGACCTTCGGGATGTTGATGTCCTCGATCACGATCGGGTTCAGCCCCGCGATCTCCTCGGCGACGAAGATGCCCTGCTGGAATCCGCGGTGCGCGAGCTGGAGGCCGGGCACGATGTCTCCGACGGCGTACACGTTCGGAACGCTCGTGAGGAGTCGTTCGTTCGTGATGACGAATCCCCGGTCCATCGTCACGCCGACCTCTTCGTATCCGAGGTTGGCTGTCGCCGGTCCACGGCCGACGGCGACGAGCAGGAGTTCGGCCTCGAAGGTCTGTCCGTCTTCGAGCGTGACGACGACGCCGTCGTCGTTCTGGGTGACGCTCTGGAAGCGGATACCGAGGCTGAAGTTGATGCCGCGCTTGCGGAATGCGCGCTCGAACTGCTTGCTGATGGACTCATCCTCATTGGGTACGAGGTGCGGCAGCGCTTCGATGATCTGAACGTCTGTGCCCCACGACTTCCAGACGCTGGAGAACTCGACGCCGATCACACCGCCGCCGAGCACGAGCACCTTCTTCGGCACGAAGTCGAGTTCGAGTGCCTGCTCAGAGGTGATGACGCGTCCGCCGATTTCGAGGCCCGGGAGCGATCGGGAGTAGGACCCGGTGGCGAGAATCACGTTCTTGCCGACGAGGGTGTGCTCGCCGACGGTGACGGTGTTGGCCGCGGTGAGGCGACCCTCGCCCTCGATCACGGTGATTCCGCGGGCCTTGATCAGTCCCTGGAGACCCTTGTATTTGCTCGCGACGATTCCCTCGCGGTATGCGGTCACGGCGGCGATGTCGATTCCCTCGAAGGACGAGGTGACCCCGTACTTCGCGGATTCACGCGTGACGTCGGCGACTTCGGCCGAGTGCAGCAGCGCCTTCGTGGGGATACACCCCACGTGCAGGCAGGTACCGCCCACTTTTCCCTTTTCGACGAGGGCTACGGAGAACCCCAGTTGGCTTGCTCGCAGCGCTGCGGCGTATCCGCCGCTTCCCGCTCCGAGGATGACGATGTCGAAGTTCTGCTCAGGCACCCGGCGACTCCCTTGGGTTTCTTTGTGAGGTGTGCGTGTGTCCCGGCCATTGACGGGCCACGGACCGCGTGGCCCGATTATTTTCGGGCCACAAAGACCTTACTACGCGAGCGAAATCTCCTCAGCCAGCGCGATCAGAGTTCGCACAGCAACGCCGCTCGGGCCGGTGCCGATGTATCCGTATCCGCCCCCGGCATTGTGGGCCGGTCCAGCGATGTCGATATGAGCCCAGGGGATGCGGCCCGCCGTGGAATCCGCCTGCGGACCGACGAATTCCTGCAGGAATACCCCGGCGAGGAGCATGCCCGCGGCGGTGTTGCCGATCTTTGCGTTCGCGATGTCCGCGACATCGGACTTGAGCAGGGCGCGGAGCTCGCCCGGGAGTGGCATCGGCCAGAGCTGCTCGCCGACGGCGCGGGCTGTCGCGGCGACCCGGCCGACGAGAGCGTCATCACCCATTACGCCGGAATAGCGATCGCCGAGCGCGACGCGCTGGGCACCGGTGAGCGTTGCGACGTCGATGATCGCATCCGGGAACTCCTCGCTCGCGGCGACGAGACCATCGGCCATGACGAGGCGGCCTTCGGCATCGGTGTTGAGCACCTCGACGGTGGTACCGCCCTTCATGCGCAGCACGTCGTTCGGACGGATTGCCGATCCCGACGGCATGTTCTCCGCAAGGCACAACCACGCGGTGAGACGGATGTCGAGACCGAGCCGTGCCGCGGCGAAGACCGCAGCCATGACCGTCGCTGCGCCGGCCATGTCGTACTTCATCCCCACCATGCCTGCCGGCGGCTTGAGGGACAGCCCTCCGGTATCGAAGGTGATGCCCTTACCGATAAGAGCGAGGTGGGAACTCGCGGTGGTGGGGGAGTAGCTGATCTTCACCAGTCGCGGTCCGCGTGTGGATCCCTGGCCGACTCCGAGGATCCCCCCGAAGTCTCCGGCGAGGAGTTCGTCCTCCGCGAGCACCTCCACCTCGACGGGCAGGTCTTCGGCGAGCTCGAGTACGGCGTCGGCAAAGCTCTCGGGATAGAGGTCCGAGGGGGGTGCGTTGACGAGATCTCGCACCGAGTGGATGGCAGCCGCCACGATAGCGGCGCGCGAGACGAGCTCGTCATCGGTTGCGATCGCCGTGGCGATGGTGATCTCCGTTGCCGGGAGCTTCCTCTTCTCGAGGGTCGATGACCGGTAGGCCGTGTAGGAATAGGCGCCGATCGCGGCCCCTTCCAGCACCGCGAGCACCTCGGCCGACGACTGGGTCGGCAGTGCGATCACCAGCGAGGTCACGCCGGTGAGCCGACGGGATGCCGTTCCGGCTGCGTAACGCAGGGAGTCTTCGGTGGGCGCCGACGTGCCGAGGCCGACGAGCGCGATGCTTCGGGCGCTGCCGATCGCCGCCGGCACCCGCACCAATTCGTCGACACCACCGGTGACTCCGATGCCGTCGATGCTCGCCGCGAGGTCGGCGAATGCTGCGTCATCCGAGGCGAGGAGAGGCCCGTCATCCGTCGCCCGCACCCCCAGCACGAGCACGTCGGCGGTGAGCGAGAGAAGGGAGGCGGCGGAAAGGGAGAGAGAGGGCACGGTCATTGCGCCATCGTATCCGCGCCACCGGCAGCGGGCTGTGCCGGCGTCGTCGTCGCCTGTTCGCTCTCGGCACCAACGGGACGGGAGTGTGCGGTAACGACCGCGATTAGAGTTAAACAATGCAAAATCCCGAGGGTCTCTACGAACTGAATCCGGCCGTCATCGACGTGCCGGAGGGGCTCGATCTCGTGGCCGGCCTCACAGGCTTTGCGGATGCCGGAGCCGCCGTCACCCAGTTGAGCGAATACCTGCTCGACACCGTCGACCACCGCGAAGTGGCGACATTCGACGCCGACATCCTGCTCGACTACCGCGCCCGCCGCCCCACCATCTACTTCGACCAGGATCATCTGGCCGACTACCGACCGCCGCGTCTGACGCTCTCTCTGGCGACTGATGAGATCGGCCAGCCGTTCCTGTTCCTCACCGGATTCGAACCCGACTTCCAGTGGGAGCGCTTCAGCGACGCGGTGATGCACCTCATCGCCCGTTTCAAGGTGAAGACCACGACCTGGGTCCATGCGATCCCCATGCCGGTTCCGCACACCCGTCCGATCGGGGTGACCGTCAGCGGCAACCGCACGGAACTCATCGACGCGATGTCCATCTGGAAACCGCGCACGCAGGTGCCGGCGAACGCCCTCCATTTGGTCGAATACCGGTTGCAGCAGCAGACGCACCCGACAGCGGGTTTCGTCCTGCTCATTCCGCACTACCTCGCCGATACGGAATTTCCGGATGCGGCGGTGAAGGCTCTCGAATCGATCAGCGCGGCCACCGGGCTGATCTTCCCCACCGATGCCCTCCGCGAAGAGGGCCGGGACTTCCTGACCAAGATCGACAGCCAGGTGGAATCGAACCCCGAGCTCGCGCGACTGGTCGGCACTCTCGAGGAACGCCACGATTCCTACATGGAGGGCAACCCGTTGCGGTCTCCCCTCACCGATGTGGACGGCGAGCTCCCGTCGGCGGATGAGATTGCGGCAGAGCTGGAGAACTTCCTGGCCGCTCGACGCAACGGCGAAGAGCCGGAGCCGTTCTCCCTCTGAGCCATCCGCCAGAGCGGTGACGTCCTCGCTGGCGGCCCACCCGGCTAGCCGCTGGGGGCGGTTCGTCGGTCCGAGCTACAGTTGACAGGTGAATTCGCGGCGCTCCTGGCTCATCTGGGGAGTCGCACTCTTCGCGTACGTGATCGCCGTGATGCAGCGCACCTCGCTCGGGGTGTCCGGCATCGAGGCGGCTCATCGCTTCGATGTGTCGGCCTCCGCGCTGTCCAGCCTCGCGGTCGTGCAGTTGATCGTCTATGCGGCCCTCCAGATCCCCACCGGAGTGCTCCTCGACCGGGTGGGACCGAAGGTGCTGATCGCGGCTGGCGCCGTGCTCATGTTCGCCGGGCAGGCCACCCTCGCCCTCGCCCCATCCATCGGCATCGCGATTCTGGGGCGCATCCTGGTCGGTGCCGGCGACGCCCTGACCTTCATCTCCGTCATCCGGTTGCTCGCCTCGTGGTTTCGCGGGCGCATCCTTCCGCAGGTGTCCCAGTGGACGGGGAACATCGGCCAACTCGGCCAGGTGCTCTCGGCCATACCGCTGTCGCTTCTCCTGCACCGGCTGGGCTGGCAACCCGCTTTCCTTTCGGCGGCGGCGCTCTCCCTCATCGCCTCCGTGCTCGTGGTCGTCCTACTCTCCAACGGAAACCCGACGAGACCGCTATCTGATGCCACAGCCCCCGATAGTGGGGCCGCGAGCTGGCGCGCCGCGGTACATCAGTTGCGGGAGTCATTGGCTCGCCCGGGCACCCAACTGGGCTTCTGGTCGCACTTCGTCACCCAGTCGTCCGGCACGGTCTTCTCCCTGCTGTGGGGCTTCCCCCTGCTCACCGCGGGACTCGGCTACTCGCCGAGCACGGCCTCTGCTCTCCTCACGCTGATCGTGGTCGCGGGAGTCGTGAGCGGACCGATCCTCGGCATCCTCACCGCACGCTTCCCCCTTCGGCGGTCCAACCTGGTCATCGCCATCGTGGTGATGATCGGGGTCACCTGGACGACAGTGCTGCTCTGGCCGGGACATCCGCCGTTCTGGCTGGTCGTCACGCTCGTGGTGGTGCTCGGAATCGGCGGGCCCGGATCTCTGATCGGATTCGACTTCGCCCGCACCTTCAACCCGATGCGAAGCCTCGGTTCGGCAAACGGTGTCGTCAACGTCGGCGGTTTCCTGGCGAGTTTCGTGATGATGTATTTGATCGGGCTCGTGCTGGATATCGAGCACACGGTGCGCGTGACGGGGGGAGCCGCCGGCGACGTATTCGCCTGGGATTCCTTCCGGATCGCCCTGCTCGTGCAGTACCTCGTCATCGGCACGGGGATGCTGTTTCTCGTGCGCGCGCGGAAGCGGACCCGGGTGAAGCTCCACGCCGAGGAGGGAATAGCGGTGGCCCCATTGTGGGTTTCACTGGTGAGGTTCTGGAGACACCGAGCCGACTGACGGCCGTTATATAGCGATTTGGCCGAGTTGGCAAGGGTCATTGTGAATCCGTGCAATAATTGACGTAAGGCCCGTTCAGGTCCTCGTGATTGCTCTGCAGCACCGCTGCGTGAAAGATCAGGACTTGACATGGGTCTTAGTGCTGCCCGAAAAACCCGGCGACCATGGTGTGCCGAGCGAGGGTCGTTCTACCAGCGATGGGCGTGTAACGCCTGAAGAACTACTAGTGAAAGGTGTCCCGATGGCCACCCGAACCAAAACCACCGCGGTAGCGGAACCCGATGTCACCGAAGGGGTCAGTGCCGACCTCTCGGATGCCGCGGCCGCGCCCGTGAAGTCCACGCCCGTGAAGAAGGCAGCCCCCGCTAAGAAGGCGGCAGCCTCCAAGGCGCCGGCAGCAGCCAAGGCACCGGCCAAGAAGGCACCGGCCAAGCGCGGCGCCAAGGCTGCGAACTCCGATGAGGAAGACGGCCCCGACGACGAGGCCGACACCGAGGCGGAAGTCGTCGTCGTGGTCGATGACAGCAAGGACGATGACGCGAAAGAAGAGACCGCTGAGGATTCCGACGAGGAGAAGGAGGACAAGACGGTAGAGGTCCTGCCCTCCGGTGCCCTCGTGTTGTCTCTCGTCGACGACGAAGACGAAGTTCCGGTCTACTCCTCGGCGATCACCGGTGCCACCGCCGACCCGGTCAAGGACTACCTGAAGCAGATCGGAAAGGTCGCTCTTCTCAACGCGGCCGAAGAGGTCGAGCTCGCCATGCGCATCGAGGCGGGGCTCTTTGCCGAGGACAAGCTCGCCGACATGACTCCGGCGGAACTCAAGTCGCAGCTCGGACGTGAGCTCACCTGGGTGGCCAAGGACGGACAGCGCGCCAAGAGCCACCTGCTCGGCGCGAACCTCCGACTCGTCGTCTCGCTCGCAAAGCGTTACACGGGGCGCGGAATGCAGTTCCTCGACCTCATCCAGGAGGGCAACCTCGGGCTGATCCGTGCCGTCGAGAAGTTCGACTACACCAAGGGCTTCAAGTTCTCCACCTACGCGACCTGGTGGATCCGCCAGGCGATCACGCGAGCGATGGCCGACCAGGCCCGCACCATCCGTATCCCGGTGCACATGGTCGAGGTCATCAACAAGCTCGCCCGCGTGCAGCGCCAGATGCTGCAGGATCTCGGTCGCGAGCCCACCCCGGAGGAGTTGAGCCGCGAGCTCGACATGACTCCGGAAAAGGTCATCGAGGTGCAGAAGTACGGGCGCGAGCCCATCTCGCTGCACACCCCGCTCGGCGAGGATGGCGACAGCGAGTTCGGTGACCTCATCGAAGACACCGAAGCTGTCGTGCCGGCGGATGCCGTCGGCTTCACCATGCTCCAGAAGCAGCTCGAGTCCCTTCTCGATTCGCTCTCCGAGCGCGAGGCCGGCGTGATCCGCATGCGTTTCGGCCTCGGCGATGGAATGCCGAAGACCCTCGACCAGATCGGTGACACGTTCGGCGTGACGCGCGAGCGCATCCGCCAGATCGAGTCGAAGACGATGGCGAAACTGCGCCACCCGTCGCGGTCGCAGTCTCTTCGCGACTACCTCGAGTAAACCGCGTGGTGAGCGAGCAGAAAACAGACGGGCTCCGCGGCCTCAGGTACTTCTTTCCCGTGGTGGCAGGCAAGGCTGTGCGCGCCTTGGCAAAGCTGCGCGGCGGCGGATCCGCGTTTCCGGGATACGTCACCACGAAGCTGGCGCCGCATTTCCTGCGGGATGTCACGGGCCAGTTCCGCTACGGCATCGTCTACGTCCTGGGCAGCAACGGCAAGTCCACGACCACCCACATGCTGACCGAGGTACTGCGGGGGCACGGACTCACCGTGTTCACCAATCCCTCCGGGGCGAACCTCCCCCAGGGAATCGCGTCGTCGATCCTCGCGGAGTCGAGCGTGCTCGGACGGGTGGATGCGGACATCGGCGTGCTGGAGGTCGATGAGGCCTTCGCCCTCGAGTTCGCCGCGGCCGTGCCGCCGTCGACGGTGCTCGTGCTGAACACGCAGGTTGACCAGCTCTATCGCTTTTACGAGACCGAGCGTGTCGCCGACATGATGCTGGATACCGCCCAGCAGGCGGGGTTGCACATCGTGACGAACCGCGAAGATCCGTACCTGTCGAAGATCGCCCGCCGCTACGTCGACGGTGATTCGACTACCGCGCCCGACATCACCTACTTCGGAGCCTCCGCCGAAGTCATCGCGCGTGCCCCGCACGGGCTGTTCAATGCGAAGGACTACCGCGACCAGGCGGTGCAGGCGGAATCCCATCGAGCCCTGGCCGAGTTGGTGGCCACCGACCGCGCGGGCGCCACGATCACCGTCGATGGCACCAGCGTCGACGTGACCCTTCCCGCGAAAGGTCTCCACTACGCCATCGATGCCGCAGCGGCGCTGGCCACGGCGGCGGTCATCCTCGGAGAGCGCTTCGACGGGGCATCCTCGGCCGCTGCGTTCGCGGCGATGAAGCCGGCCTACGGGCGTGGCGAGCTGCTCGACTTCACCAACCGTGATGGCGTGAACGAGCAGGTCGAATTCGTGATGTTCAAGAATGCCGCGAGCCTGCAACTGAACCTCGATGCCCTTCCGGAGCCGCCCGAGCAGGTGCTCCTGGCCATCGATGAGGGCACGCCCGATATCTCCTGGATCTACGACATCGACTTCGCCGCTCTGGATCACGTGGATGTCATCACGGGGGCAAAGGCTTGGCAGATCGCGCTGCGCCTCGAACACGAAGGGATCACCATCGGAGTGGTCGAACCCGACCTGAAGAAGGCGATCGACATCATGCGCGCCCTGCCCCGTCCGTCGACCGGGTTGAAGACCTGGATCGTGAACTACGAGATCATGATGCTCGCGCGCAAGCAGATCGGTTTCCTCGAACTGGAGAACCAGCGATGAGCGCCCTGACGATCGTGCAGCTCTACCCGGATGAACTCGGCGTGGCCGGAGATCGCGGCAATGTAATGGCATTGACAAAGCGACTCGAGCACGCCGGACACTCGGTCACCGTTGTCGCGCACGAAGTGGAATCCGAACTGCCGACGGACGTGGATCTCGTCGTCGTGGGCAACGGTCCGCTCTCGGCGATGCGCAACATCCACTCCGACCTGCTGACAAACGGAGACCGGCTGCGGGCGCTACGCGAAAGCGGAGTACCGGTCTTCGCCTACGGCTCCGGGGCGGAGCTGCTCGGCCACTCGATCTCTCTCCTCGACGGCGGTTCCCTCGAGGGGCTCGGCATCCTCCCGCTGAGAGCGACCCGCGTCGCCACCCGCTCCGTCGGCTATGTCATCGTCGACTCTCCATTCGGCCAGATCGTCGGCTTCGAAGACAATGCTTCGCGCTGGACGCTGGATTCCGGTGCCAAGCCGCTCGGGATTCTCGAGGCGGGCACGGGCAACGGGGAGGGATCTGTCGAGGGCGTGCTCGACGGTAGTGCGATCGGCACCCAGGTCGGCGGCCCCGTGCTGCCCCTCAACCCCCTTCTCACCGACGCGATCATCGCCTCGGTGACGGAGCGTCGCGGCCTACCCGCAACCTCTTCCGCGGGAAACGAGAGCCTCGAGCTCTACGCCACGCGGGCCCGAGAAGTGATCATCTCCCACGCGAAGCACGTATTCTCGAGGATCTAGGTTCGCCAGGACCTTGGTTACGGTGCGAGAGGTGATGACGCTGCCCGGTTCACGCATTCATAGCGCGAGCATCGACCTCTCGGCGATCCGTGACAATGCCGCCGTGCTCGCGCGCGGGGCTGGTTCTCGAGTGCTGGTGGCCGATGTGAGGGCGGATGCCTATGGGCATGGCCTCACCGCGGTGATCGACGCCGCCCTGGACGGTGGCGCCTTCGTCCGGGACCTCGACTTCGCCGCATCCGCCGACGCGCACAGCGACTTCGTCTCCGCGGGGGTCGCGCTGTACGGCCTCTCGTCCGATCCCGAACTGCGGTCGGCGATGCGAGTGAGCGCGCTCGTCGTCGGAACGAAGACCATCGATGCGGGCGAGAGCGTGTCCTATGGCTACACCTGGACAGCGAGTGTTCGGACGAACCTGGCGCTGGTCGGCATCGGCTACGCCGACGGCCTCGACCGCATCGCCAGCAACGTGGGATCCCTCCTTCTCGGGGGTGTGGCGCGGCGCATCGTGGGGCGCGTTGCCATGAACGCGCTGGTGCTCGACCTCGGAGAAGACTCGGCCGCGATCGGCGACGAAGCCGTGGTCTTCGGCGACCCTGGTGCGGGTGAACCGGCAGTCCGGGACTGGGCAGGCAGCCTCGGGCGTCCTTCTGCCGAGATCGTCTCCGTGTTCGGCAGTCACCTGCCGCGGGTGTACTGATGGCGTCGTCCGATCCGACGACGGTGCCGACGGCGACGGTCGATCTCTCTGCCTATCGTCGCAACCTCGCGCGGCTCGGCGAGCGGGTCGCACCGGCCGCGCTGATGGCCGTGGTCAAGGCGGATGCCTACGGCCACGGTCTCGTGCCGGTTGCGCGCGCTGCGGTAGAGGCGGGGCTCGGATGGATCGGCTCCCTCGACATCGAGACCGGACTGGTACTGCGCGAGAACGGCATCCCGCGCGACGTGGCGGTGTTCACCTGGCTGCTCGGTCCAGGGGAGGACTACGCGGCGGCGATCGAAGCCGAACTGGATCTCGGCGTGTCGACGATCGGCCAGCTCGAGGCGATAGCGGATGCTGGCGCCTCCCTGCGAGCGCGGGTGCACCTCAAGATCGACACCGGCCTCCACCGCAACGGCGCGAGCGTCCACGAATGGCCCGGACTCGTGGCGCGAGCCATCGAACTGTCCGATCGCGTCGAGCTCGTCGGAGCCTGGACCCACATCGCCGAGGCCTCGGAAGACGACGACTCGATCGCCATCGAACGTTTCACCACGGCGGTCGCCGTGGCCGAGGGGCTCGGCGCGCGCTTCGCCGTCCGCCATCTCGCGGCGAGCGCAGCCGCGTTCGCGAGGGCCGATGCGCGGTTCGACCTGGTGCGGATCGGGGCGTTCTCCTACGGCATCTCCCCGGGTGGCGGCGTCACTCCGTCATCGCTGTGGCTGGAACCGGTGATGACCCTGACGGCCCCCGTGATCGCCGTGCGTGGCGGACTCGCGACCGTCGGCATCGGCTTCGGTGACGGCATCCCGAGCGCAGCGGCCGGGGTTCTGCAACTCTCCATCGATGGTCGCCTCCACGAGATCGTCGCGGTGCACATCGACAGCCTCGTGGTCGACACGGGGGAGGCGATGGTGCGACCCGGTGACACTGCTGTGCTCTTCGGCAGTGGCGCGGACGGCGAGCCGACGCTGCAGGAATGGGCCGACGAGCTCGGCACGATCGGCGAAGAGATCGTGACGCGACTGAGTCCGCGAATCCGGCGCCGGTTCTTCGAGTGAGTCCCACCCGCCGAGCGAGCTGAGGGCACCGGCGCAGTCAGCACGACGCGGACGGCAGAGCGCAGTCGGGACAGCGCTATCGGCACCGCACAGGGAGCAACGCGCAGACAGCACAGCGCAGACAGCACCGTGCAGACAGCACCGTGCAGACAGCACCGCGCAGACAGCACAGCGCCCCCGGCCGGAGCCGAGGGCGCTGTCTGAAATCAGAGGGGGAGCGGTTGTCGCTTAGGCGCGGTTGTCTTGGAGCAGTCGGTCTGACTCGTCGTGCCAGTCACTGGCGACTGTCGCGAGCTTCTCCTGGTACTTCTTGCCGTGGTGGGCGCAGAACAGCAGTTCGCTGGAACCGATGGCGACACGGATGTACGCCTGTGCGCCGCAGCTGTCGCAGCGGTCCGAGGCAGTGAGCTGGTGGCTCGAGTCGAGTTCGTTCACTGCGGTCGTGGTGGGTGCAATCTGAGTCATGAGTTGCTCCTCCGGTTTCCTATCAATAATTCGTTGTCCCTATCCAAACACGGGCGTGTTACATCGTGACGACAAAACCCGTGTATTTCGCTGAACGCGTACCACCCAGTGCTGGGGGTGTCGCACGTCGGGGACGGTGACGTTGGTCATTAGTGTTTAACCCGGCCCGGCCAGCATCCATTCCCGTTCAGGCGATGCCGGCGGCGCCGCGAAGGAGATTTACGTGGCGAGTTCGGACTATTCTGCGCGGCACCTCTCGGTGCTCGAGGGCCTCGAGGCCGTGCGGAAGCGCCCAGGAATGTACATCGGATCCACAGATTCCCGTGGGCTCATGCACTGCCTGTGGGAGATCATCGACAATTCCGTCGACGAAGCGCTCGGTGGCAACGGCGACGAGATCAGCGTTGTGCTCCACTCAGACAACAGCGTCGAGGTTCGGGACCGCGCGCGTGGCATCCCGGTCGATATCGAGCCGAAGACCGGACTCTCCGGCGTCGAGGTCGTATTCACGAAGCTCCACGCCGGCGGCAAATTCGGCAGTGGATCGTATGCAGCTTCCGGGGGACTGCACGGCGTGGGGGCATCCGTCGTCAATGCGCTGTCGGAGCGACTCGACGTCGAAGTCGACCGCGACGGCAAGACCTGGGCGATGTCTTTCCACCGGGGGGAGCCGGGGACCTTCGCGGACTCTGCGGACGGCCCGCGGGCCGATGCGGTGTTCACCCCGTTCGAGAACAAGAGCGAGCTGAGAGTCGTGGGCAAGGTCGCGCGCGGCGTGACCGGAACTCGGATCCGGTACTGGGCGGATCCGCAGATCTTCAGCCGGGGCACAACCTTCCAGACCGACGAGCTCTCGACCCGCGCCCGACAGACTGCGTTTCTCGTGCGCGGACTCGGCATTTCCATCACCGACGAGCGCGGCGAAGAGCCGAGCACCGAACTCTTCCGCTTCGACGGCGGGATCGGCGAGTACGTCGACTTCCTCGCTCCCGACACCGCCCTCACGGAGACATGGCGGATGTCGGGCACCGGCACCTTCAGCGAGACCGTTCCCGTGCTCGACGACAAGGGGCACATGGTCGCTACCGAACTCGAGCGCGAGTGCGAAGTCGATATCGCGCTGCGCTGGGGCACGGGTTACGAAACGGTCTTCCGCAGCTACGTGAACATCATCGCGACGCCGAAGGGCGGCACCCACCAGGCCGGCTTCGAGGCCGGGATGCTCAAGTTCCTGCGCTCACAGGTCGAGCAGAATGCGCGCCGGCTCAAGGTCGGCACGGGCGCGAACAGCACGGAGAAGATCGAGAAGGACGACATCCTCGCGGGGCTCACGGCGGTCTTGACGGTGCGGCTTCCGGAGCCGCAGTTCGAAGGGCAGACCAAGGAGATCCTCGGAACTCCGGCCGTGCGCAACATCGTGGCTGCCGTGGTGGCCAAGACCATGGCCGAGAGATTCGGTTCACCCAAGCGCGACGACAAGACCCAGTCGGCTCTGGTGCTCGACAAGATCGTCGCGGAGATGAAGTCCCGCATCTCGGCGCGGGCGCACAAGGAGACTCAGCGCCGCAAGAACGCGCTCGAGAACTCGTCCCTTCCGGCCAAGCTCGTGGACTGCCGGAGCTCGGATGTCGCCAACAGCGAGCTGTTCATCGTCGAGGGCGACTCGGCACTCGGGACGGCCAAGCTCGCCCGTGACAGCGAGTATCAGGCGCTCCTGCCCATCCGCGGCAAGATCCTCAACGTGCAGAAGGCATCGGTGTCCGACATGCTGGGGAACGCCGAATGCGCCTCGATCATCCAGGTGATCGGTGCCGGTTCCGGCCGAAGCTTCGACCTCGCGACCGCGCGGTACGGCAAGGTGATCATCATGAGCGATGCTGATGTCGACGGTGCTCACATCCGCACCCTGCTTCTCACGTTGTTCTTCCGCTACATGCCCGACATGATCAGGGACGGGCGGGTGTATGCGGCGGTCCCCCCGCTGCACCGGGTGATCGTGATGAATCCCGGCACGAAGCCGAACGAGACGATCTACACCTACTCGGAGCAGGAACTCAATGGCGTGCTCGCGGGGCTCAAGAAGACCAACAAGCGCTACCAGGATCCCATCCAGCGCTATAAGGGGCTCGGTGAAATGGATGCCGACCAGTTGGCGACCACCACGATGGACCGGCACCACCGCACCCTGCGGCGAGTGCAGATCACCGACGCAGTGAATGCCGAGCGCGTGTTCGAGCTGCTCATGGGAAACGATGTGGCCCCGCGCAAGGACTTCATCATCGCCGGTTCCGACGGACTGTCCCGCGAACGCATCGACGTCTGAGGCGAGCGCCCGCGAGCGCGAGTGACGCCCGCGCCCGCACCTTCGGGCGCGTGTCACCCGGGGGCGCGGAGGCAGGCCGCCGGGCATCTCACGCTCGACCTTGCTCGAGCTGAGGGGGCCGATCTCAGCGGATCGGGCTGCCGATCGAGCCGACGAGGCCGTCGAGCAGGGTTCCGGATGCGTCGCGCTTGGCTCCCCCCTCGGGCAAAGAGCGCACCGCGCCATCCGCACCGACGGCGAGCGGGGGAGCGATACCGGCCCAGGCCACTGCGAGCTGGTCTTCGCCCTTGAGGAACGAATGCGCGCGCACACCGCCGGTCGCGCGGCCTTTGCCGGGGAATTCGGACAGGGCGGAGACCTTCGCGCGTCCCGCCTCCATGCCGGCGATCGTGGCGCTACTGCTCGAAACTGTGGTGACGACGACGTCTGACCCGGGGTCGACGGCTCCGAAGAAGATGACCGAGGCCTTTGCGCCGAGGTTGATGCCCGCCATTCCGCCGGCGGAACGGCCCTGTGGCCGCACGCTCGCGGCAGGGAAATGCAGCAGCTGGGCTTCGGAGGTCACAAAGAGCAATTCGTCGGTGTCGGCAGACTGCCGCGCTCCCACGACCGAATCTCCCGGCTTGAGGGAGATGATCTCGAACTCTGGTCGGTTCGCCCAGTCTCCGGGTGTGAGCCGCTTCACTACGCCCTGCCGGGTGCCGATGGCGATCGCGTCGGAAGACGTGAGCGACACCAGCGCGAGGACACGCTCCTTCTTCGCATCGATCGCGAGGTAGTCGGAGATTCGCACCCCGGCGGCGAGCTGGATGGAGTTCTCGGGAACGACGGGAAGGTCGACGGGCGTGAGACGGATGAGCCGTCCGAGCGAGGTGACCGCACCGATCTCCGATCGGCTGGTCGTGACGATGGACGACAGGATCGCATCGTGCTTGGTCCGTCGGGCTGCACGCTCCGGCAGCTCGGAGGCGACATCCCGCAGATCGACCCGGATGGCCCGACCGGTCGTCGACAGGAACACCCGGCAGGGCGTGTCGGCGATCTCGAGCACGGCCGCGGCGGCCCGGGCGGCGACGGTCGTGCCCACCGGGGGTCGCGCCTCGGTGAGCAGGGTGCGGCGGGGGGTGCCGAAGCGCTCCGCCACCTCCTCGAGCTCGTCGGAGACCAGCTGACGCACCCGCTGCGGACCGGTGAGCAGTTGCTCGAGCGCAGCGATTTCGGCGAGCAGCTGGTCGCGCTCCGCTTCGAGTTCGATGCGGGAGAACTTGGTGAGGCGGCGAAGCCGCAGTTCGAGGATGTATTCGGCCTGGATCTGGCTGAGGTCGAAGACGTCCATCAGGCGCACGCGGGCCTGTTCCGTGTCATCGCTCGCCCGGATCACCTGGATCACCTCGTCGATGTCGAGAATCGCGACGAGCAGGCCCTCGACGAGATGCAGGCGTTCCCTCTTGCGCGCGAGTCGATACTGGCTGCGGCGCGTGACCACCGAGATGCGGTGGTCGATGTAGACCTGCAACAGCTCACGAAGGCCGAGGGTCTTCGGGCCACCGTCGACGAGAGCGACGTTGTTGATATTGAACGAGTCTTCGAGCGGCGTGAAACGGAAGAGCTGTTCGAGCACCGCGTCGGGGCTGAAGCCGGTCTTGATGCCGACCACGAGCCGCAGGCCGTGCTTGCGGTCGGTGAGGTCGGTGACATCCGAGATGCCGTTGAGCTTTTTGGAGTTGACGCCGTCCTTGATCTTCTCGATCACCTTCTCGGCACCGACCATGTACGGAAGTTCGGTGATGATGAGGCCGGCTTTTCGCGCGGTGATGTTCTCGACCGCGACGCGTGCGCGGGTGCGGAAACTGCCCCGTCCGGTCTCGTAGGCGTCCCGGATGCCGGCGAGCCCGATGATGGTTCCGCCGGTGGGCAGATCGGGGCCGGGCACGAACGACATCAGGTCGTCGAGGGAGGCATCCGGATGCGCGATCAGATGACGGGCCGCGCCGATGACCTCGATGAGGTTGTGAGGCGCCATGTTCGTGGCCATCCCCACGGCGATGCCGGAGGCCCCGTTCACTAGCAGGTTGGGGAACGCCGACGGCAGCACCTCCGGCTGGGTCAGTTGGTTGTCGTAGTTCGGCACGAAGTCCACGACGTCTTCGTCGAGGTCCTCCGTCATGGCCATCGCGGCGGCGGTGAGGCGGGCTTCGGTGTAGCGGGGGGCCGCCGGGCCGTCATCGAGCGTGCCGAAGTTGCCGTGGCCGTCGATGAGGGGCACACGCAGGATGAAGCTCTGGGCGAGCCGCACCATCGCATCGTAGATCGACGCGTCGCCATGCGGATGCAGCTTGCCCATCACCTCACCGGTGACGCGAGCGGACTTGACGTGACCGCGGTCGGGGCGCAGGCCCATCTCGGTCATCTGGTACAGGATTCGGCGCTGAACCGGCTTGAGCCCGTCGCGGGCGTCGGGGAGGGCTCGAGAGTAGATCACGGAGTAGGCGTACTCGAGGAACGACCCCTCCATCTCGGTGGAGACGTCGACGGTGTCGATGCGTTCCCCGCTGGGCTGCGCAGGAGGGATTTCGGGAGTAGTCATAGGATTGCCCCCATGCTACCGGCCACCAAAACGCACCGGTTTAGCCTTGCCGATGTCGTGCCAAGTTCTCTTCAGGCCATCACCCATGAGGCGAATCGCTTGACGTTGCCACCGGTGGAGAAGGCGATCGTGCTGCTCGTCGACGGGCTCGGAGCATCCGCGCTCACTGCACGGCACGGGCATGCGCGAACCCTGGCGCCGTTGCTCACTGCCGGGTCCATCATCGGCGCGCGGTTCCCGTCGACCACCGCTTCGGCGTTGGCAACCCTCACCACCGGCGAAGCGGCGGGTGTCCACGGGCTCGTCGGTTACAGCGTGCTCGACGCGGCGAACGACCGCGTCGTCAACCAGCTCAGCGGATGGGATGCCCGGCTGGATCCGGCCACCTGGCAGCGGGTGCCGACCCTCTTCGAGAAGGCGCGGGATGCCGGCATCCCCAGCTTCGCGATCGGCACAGAGCGCTATCGATCGTCCGGCTTCACGCGGGCGGTGCTGCGCGGTGCCGAGTACCGAAGCGGCGCGACGATGTCGGACCGTTTCGAGGAGGCTCGGCGTACTCTCGACGAGATCGATCGGGGACTGATCTACCTGTACGTGCCCGAGCTGGACCAGGCCGGTCATGCTTGGGGCTGGCAGTCCGCGCAGTGGACGACGGCCCTCGAGGAGCTCGACAGCGAGGTGCGCGCGTTCGCGCCGACGCTCCGGGCGGGGGAGGGAATGCTCCTGACCGCAGATCACGGTGTGCTCGACGTGCCGGCGAGCTCGCAGGTACTGTTCGATTCGGAATCGCGCCTGATCGACGGCGTCCGGTTCGTCGCGGGGGAGCCGCGGGCGCTGCAACTCCATTTCGAGCCCGATGCTTCAGAAGCACTCCGGGCGTCGGTGCTGGCTGCCTGGCGTGAGATCGAGGGTCCCCGATCGTGGATCGTCTCTCGCTCCGAGGCGATCGATTCGGGGTGGTTCGGCGCCGCGGTCGATGCCGAGGTGGCACCGCGCATCGGCGACATCATCGTGGCCGCTCGCAAGGGCATCGCCTATTACGACTCGAGGGTCACCGGCAACACGGGCCGGAACATGGTGGGACAGCACGGGTCGTGGTCGGCTGACGAGCTCTCCGTTCCGCTCCTGCGCTTCGGGGCATTCGCGCGCTGACCATCCGGTGGTCGAGTGGTGAGCGCCGGCGAGCGTATCGAGACCCGGGGTTCGCGCGGCACCGAGTTGCAGGACGGTTACAGGTCGTCGTCCGAGCGCGCCCCGAAGACGATCTCATCCCAGCTGGGCATGGAAGCCCTTCCCTTGCGTGACGACGCGCGGGGCTGGAAGACATTCGGCTGGGGGGCCGTGTTGCCCGGCCGGTCGTCGTTCTCGTCGCCGAAGACATCAAGGGGTATGTCCACGAGACGGATCGTGCCGGTCGAGGGATGAGCGGACTTCGAGTCCGCAGCGATCGCCTCATCGCCGAATCCCGCGGACTCGCGTTCGCCACGGCGGCGGCGCAGGGCCTCGAGGAGGTCGGCCGTCTGGTTCGATTCGGACTCGTCGGCGACCGGGGCACGGTTGATCGCGGCATCCGATACGGCGGCCGGCGCATCGTCAAGGCGTCCGTAGGGCACTGCCTCGAGGCGCGAGCGCCCGGGCTCCTGCTGAGAGAGCTCTTCACTGGTGAACGCACCGCTGTCGAAACGGGACTGATCGGGCTGGCGCTCTTCGTCCCCGACGGCACGCAGGCGGGGAACCAGAGCACCGGAGGCATCCCCCTGCTGGGAGAGCGTGATGGCTTCGTTGTTGAGCGGGGAGAGCGCGGCCTTCTTCGGATCGAAACGCCAGCGGGCATCCCGCTCGATCTGCTCCGCGCTGAAGGCGAGTTTCACGACCCAACCCCCGCCGACCTCTTTCCAGCTCGCCCACCGCTCGTCGATAGCGCCGAGGTCGTAGAGCCGTTCGCGGATGACCGTGCCGAAGGTCGAGCCGCCACCGAGCGGATCTGTCTCCATCGCGGTGTGCACGGGCACGCCGAGTGCCGAGTTCACAACGAACTCGCGCTCGGCGAGCACAGGTCCCTCGAATTTCTGGATGTAGTCGAGCGGGACGCCGGTGATGGCCGCCACGTCCTGCGCCGACATCCCGGACCGGATGTGGGCCTGGATCTCCCGCGGCGCGAGCTTGCGCCCCGATCCCGGGTCGGGGATCGCCTGGCGCAGTCTGGACTGCAGTACTTCGTCTATGGCGATGCGGTACTTGGTACCTTCGTCGGATGCGACGAGGAGTGCGCCGTTCTCCACTCCGATGACTCTCAGGTCTTGCATGCTGAACGCCTCTCGCGGTCACTTCTTCGCCTCTAGAGTCGCACGCCCCATCCCCAAATCCCGGGAATATCCCGGGCGTGCCGCAAGTTGCACAGAAGTCGGATTCACGGTCATTTGGCAGTGGTTTGCTATTCGCAAACTAATGATGCAAACTATGGCCGCCGATTGAGACCAATCGATATTTTCAAGAACTGGATGGGCATGGCAACCGACTACGACGCACCTCGAAAGACCGACGACGACTCCGAGTCGATCGAGGCTCTCAAAGAGCGCGTCCCGGACAAGATGTCCGGTGTGGTCGACGTCGATGACGCCGACAATCCCGGGGGTTTCGAGCTGCCCGGTGCAGACCTCTCAGACCTCGACCTCGATGTCGTTGTGCTGCCTCCGCAGGCCGACGAATTCACCTGCGTCAACTGCTTCCTCGTGAAGCACCGCTCGCAGCTCGACCACGAAGAGAAGCTCGGTCCGATCTGCCAGGAGTGCGCGGCCTGATCCTGTCCGCGCCGAGCTAGACGGCGCGGGCCGTGTCGATCGCGGCGACCAGGGCATCGGGGGTGCGAGTGGACACGATCCAATATGGGGTCGGGTCGCTCGCATCGGCGAGGTCGATCTTCACGACCGGGGCGACCCAGCCGCGGATGAGGAGCCACGCCCGCGCGTCGAGCAACCGACCGCGCTGCAGAGTCGCTTCCTCGCCCCGGAATGCCGTTACCCCCGCGATGAGGTGCACCGGCACCCGCGCGCGACCGGCCACGAGTTCGCCGGGCAAGACCTCGATGAGGGGGGATGTCGCCACCAGCACGAGAACCACGGTGGCGTACAGCACGATGGCCACGATCACCCCGGCGAAGAGGTTGATCGGCAGAAACACGAGCAGGCTGGCAGGAATGACCAGAGCCGTCGATACGAATACCCAGGCCGATGGCCAGATGCGCTCGCTATAGAGCTTCGTGAGGGTTGAGGGTCCGCCTGGCGGGTTCTGCGTCATAGCCCCTATTCGATCAGACTTTGCCGTGCTCCAACCCCGTGGGCGTTCTGCACTACCCTCGTGACGTGGCTCAAAGCGTTGAAGTACTGATCGTCGCCGACCGGGTGCCCAGCTACTCGCATCCTGGTGACGCCGGCGCCGACCTCACGGCAGCGGAAGCCGTGCAGCTCGATCCAGGCCAGCGCGCGACAGTCGCAACCGGCGTTTCGATTGCGCTACCCGACGGCTACGTCGCCTTCGTGGTGCCCCGCAGCGGGCTCGCGTCGCGGCACGGGATAACGATCGTCAACAGCCCGGGCACGGTGGATGCCGGCTACCGCGGGGAGATCAGCGTCACCCTTCTGAATACCGACAGCTCGGTGCCGTACTCTGTCGCGGTCGGCGACCGGATCGCCCAGCTGGTGATCATGCCGGTGAGCCGGGCGCGATTCATCCCCGTCTCAACCCTCCCGGGCAGCCACCGCGGCGAATCCGGGTTCGGATCGACCGGCTATGCGACGTCTGACAGCGATTCACCCCATCACGACCAACAAGGAGAGCTCCTGTGAGCGACACCAATCCGCCCTCCGGCGAGATCCAGCCGAGCGACGTCACCGAGGCGAGTGCTCCGGACGAGCAGCTGAAGTCCGCCCCTGCCGATCGGGAGACCGAGGGACCGCTCGACGAATCAGAGGCGAACCCGGTTCGCCCCTACGTCGATCTCGGGGGAGTGAAGATCCTCCCGCGCGAGGGCCTGCAGTTGCGCCTCGAGGTGGAGGAGGGCAGCCAGCGGGTGGTCGCGGTCGGCCTGGACTACGCCGGTTCCACCCTGCAGGTTCAGCCTTTCGCGGCTCCACGCACGTCGGGTCTCTGGCACGAGATCCGCGACCAGATCGCCGAGCAGATCGCGAAGCAGGGCGGCACGACCCGCCTCTCGGTCGGACCCTTCGGTCCGGAGTTGCTCGCGGAGATTCCGGCGACGACACCGGGACAGCCGGATTCCACCCGGTTGGCACGATTCATCGGGGTCGACGGTCCCCGCTGGTTCCTGAGAGGCGTGATCGCCGGTGACGGCGCGGTCGACCAGGAGGCTGCCTCGAAGATCGAGGAGCTCTTCCGCAGTGTCGTCGTGGTGCGCGGTAAGACGCCGATGCCGCCGCGCGACCTCATCCCCCTCCACATGCCGAAGACCGCGGCTCCGGCGGACGACATGCCGTCGACACCGGGCGTCTAGCCGGGTGGCCGACGAAAAGGCGCCCGAACCGGGCTTTCGGGAGGCGTTCGCGGATGCGATGCGCAAGACCGGTCTCGGCCAGGTCGCCCCGGGCGAAGTCCCGACAGCGGGATCGCTGCTGAAAGCGGTGGGTGGCGTCCGGGGCCTCGTCGAGTCGATCCTGCCCGGACTCGCATTCCTCGTGCTCTATGCCGCGACGAAGAACGTGGCACTGTCGGTGTTGGTTCCGGTGGCGCTTGCCGTGCTCTTCGTGGTGGTCAGGCTGGTCACCCGCACCCCGATCACCCAGGCCTTCGCTGGCATCGCGGGCATCGCCATCTCGGCCGTCCTCGCCCTCATCTCGGGTCGCGCCGAGGCGAACTTCATCCCGGGCATCATCATCAACATCGCGAGTCTGAGCGTGCTTCTCCTCAGCATCCTCGTGCGGTGGCCACTCATCGGCGTCATCGTCGGGTTCCTCACCAACGAGACCACCCAGTGGCGTGAACAGAAGGCGAAACGCCGGGTGCTCTACCTCACGACGTGGCTGTGGGCCGGTCTCTTCGCCCTCCGGCTTGCCGTCGAAGTGCCGCTCTACCTCGCCAAGGAGGCGGAGTGGCTCGCCGGCGTGAAACTGCTTCTCGGCATCCCTCTCTATGCGGGGATGCTGTGGGTGACGTGGCTTCTCGTGCGCGCTGTCTATGCGAGCTCATCCCGACCGAGCAGCGACTGATCGGCATGCTAAAGTATCTTGACGTCAAGATACTTTAGCTGTCGTCCGAGCCGGGAGAGACTTAGGCTTACCTTGCTGGCATGGTCGCCGGTCGAGGTTCAGGATGACAGCGGATGTCTCGTCAAGAGATCACACCTCGTACAGCTCAGCAAGGGAGTCGCGCAATGTCGCAGGTCAACAGCTTCGGTTCGAAGGACACCCTGACGGTCGGTTCTACTGACTACGAGATCTTCCGGGTCGATCGGGTGCCCGGGTACGAGAAGCTGCCGTACAGCCTCAAGGTGCTGCTCGAGAACCTCCTGCGCACCGAAGACGGCGCGAACGTGACCAAGTCGCAGATCGAGGCCCTCGGCTCGTGGGTTCCCACCGCCGAACCCGACACCGAGATCCAGTTCACCCCGGCCCGCGTGATCATGCAGGACTTCACCGGTGTTCCGTGCATCGTCGACCTGGCCACCATGCGCGAGGCTGTCTCCGCCCTCGGGGGAGACCCGAAGAAGATCAACCCCCTCGCCCCCGCCGAGCTCGTGATCGACCACTCCGTGATCGCCGACCTGTTCGGTTCGGAGAACGCGCTCGAGCGCAACGTCGAGATCGAATACGAGCGCAACGGGGAGCGCTATCAGTTCCTTCGCTGGGGCCAGACCGCCTTCGACGACTTCAAGGTCGTGCCCCCGGGCACCGGAATCGTTCACCAGGTCAACATCGAGTACCTGGCGCGCGTCACCATGACTCGCACGGTGGACGGCGTTCTGCAGGCCTACCCCGACACCTGCGTCGGCACCGACTCGCACACCACGATGGTCAACGGGCTCGGTGTTCTTGGCTGGGGAGTCGGCGGGATCGAGGCCGAGGCGGCCATGCTCGGCCAGCCCGTCTCCATGCTCATCCCCAAGGTGGTCGGTTTCAAGCTCACCGGCGTCATCCCCACCGGCGTCACCGCGACGGATGTGGTGCTCACGATCACCGAGCAGCTGCGCAAGCACGGCGTGGTCGGCAAGTTCGTCGAGTTCTACGGAGCCGGAGTCGCCGCCGTACCGCTGGCCAACCGCGCCACCATCGGCAACATGAGCCCCGAATTCGGTTCGACCGCCGCGATGTTCCCGATCGATGACGTCACTCTGGACTACCTTCGCCTCACCGGCCGCAGCGAGGAGCAGGTCGCCCTGGTCGAGGCCTATGCCAAGCTCCAGACGCTCTGGCACGACGCCGACTCCGAGCCCACCTTCAGCGAATACCTCGAGCTAGACCTCACGACTGTCGTGCCCTCGATCGCCGGGCCGAAGCGGCCACAGGACCGCGTCGTGCTCTCCTCGGCCAAGGCCCAGTTCGCGAAGGACCTGACGAGCTACGCGGATGTCGAGCACGACCTGGTCGACCTGGGCATCTCCGAGTCGTTCCCGGCATCGGACCCGCCGAGCAACCAGCCGGAAGACGACCTCAACAAGCACCGTCACACCCACGTCAGCCACGCGCCGTCGTCGGTGTCCCGCCCGACGGACGTCCACACCAAGTCCGGCCTCGCCTACACGCTCGACCACGGGGCGGTGGCCGTCGCGGCGATCACCTCCTGCACCAACACCTCGAACCCCTCCGTCATGCTCGCGGCCGGCCTCCTGGCCCGCAATGCCGTGCGCAGGGGACTCACCTCCAAGCCGTGGGTCAAGACGACTCTCGCGCCCGGTTCCAAGGTGGTCACGGACTACTACGCGAAGGCTGGACTGACCGACGACCTCGAGGCCCTCGGCTTCTACACGGTCGGCTACGGCTGCACGGTCTGCATCGGCAACACCGGCCCCCTGATCGAAGAGGTCACCGACGCGATCAACAAGAACGACCTCGCGGTCACCGCTGTGCTCTCGGGCAACCGCAACTTCGAGGGTCGCATCAGCCCCGACGTGAAGATGAACTATCTCGCGAGCCCGCCGCTGGTCATCGCCTACGCACTGGCCGGGTCCATGAACTTCGACTTCGAGACCGACTCGCTCGGCACGGGGAGCGATGGCGCGGAGGTATACCTGAAGGACATCTGGCCGGATGCCGCGGAGGTGCAGTCCACCATCGACTCGTCCATCGACACCGCCATGTTCACCAAGGAATACGGCGAGGTCTTCGACGGTGACGAGCGCTGGCGCTCACTCCCGACGCCGGACAGCGAGGTGTTCGAATGGGACAGCGAGTCCACCTACGTTCGCAAGCCCCCGTACTTCGATGGCATGACGCTCGAGACCACTCCGGTGAGCGACATCACCGGTGCCCGTGTGCTCGCGAAGCTCGGTGACTCGGTCACGACCGACCACATCAGCCCGGCCGGCAACATCAAGGCCGACAGCCCGGCGGGACAGTATCTCGCCGACCTCGGCGTCGACCGGAAGGACTTCAACTCCTACGGTTCGCGCCGCGGCAACCACGAGGTGATGATCCGCGGTACCTTCGCGAACATCCGCCTGCGCAACCAGCTCCTGGACAACGTGGAGGGTGGATTCACCCGTGACTTCACCCAGGCGGATGCCCCGCAGGCGTTCATCTACGACGCGAGCCAGAACTACCAGTCCGCCGGCACCCCGCTCGTGATCTTCGGTGGCAAGGAGTACGGCTCCGGCTCGTCGCGGGACTGGGCAGCGAAGGGCACGAGCCTTCTCGGTGTCAAGGCGGTCATCGTGGAGAGCTTCGAGCGCATTCACCGGTCCAACCTGATCGGCATGGGGGTCGTTCCCCTGCAATTCCCCGCCGGGGAGAGCTGGGCGAGCCTCGGACTCGACGGCACCGAGATCGTCAACATCTCGGGGCTCGAAGAGCTGAACGAGGGAACCACGCCGAAGACGGTGCACGTGACCGCTGCACCGACCGAGCATTCCGCGCCGGGCAAGCAGACCGTCGAGTTCGACGCGGTGGTTCGCATCGATACTCCCGGTGAGGCTGACTATTACCGCAACGGCGGCATCCTCCAGTTCGTTCTGAGATCGCTGGTTTAGGCTGCTGTCGTGAGCCTTCTGCAGAGTATCCATGGACCCCGAGACCTGGACCGGCTCTCGCAGGAGCAACTCGTCGCGCTTGCTGCCGAGATCCGGGAGTTCCTGGTCAAGGAGGTCTCGAAGACCGGTGGTCATCTCGGCCCCAACCTCGGTGTAGTCGAACTGACCATGGCGGTGCACCGGGTCTTCGACTCGCCGAACGATGCGATCGTGTTCGACACCGGGCACCAGTCCTATGTGCACAAACTTCTCACCGGTCGACAGGATTTCAGCCGCCTGCGTGAGCGTGGGGGACTCGCCGGGTATCCGCAGCGGTCAGAATCCGTCCACGACATCGTGGAGTCGTCGCACGCCTCCAGCTCCCTGAGCTGGGCGGACGGCATCTCCCGTGCCTTCCAGATGACCGGCCAGAAGGATCGTCATGTCGTCGCGATCGTCGGCGACGGCGCACTGACCGGCGGCATGACCTGGGAAGCCCTCAACAACATCAGCGACGACAATTCCCGCAACCTCGTGATCGTCGTCAACGACAACGGGCGCTCCTATGCCCCGACCATCGGGGGGATGGCGCGCTTCCTCAACGACGTGCGCACCCGGCGCTCCTACCGCAGCCTCTATGCCTCCAGTCGCCGCTTCTTCGATCTCTTCGGTGGCCCCGGACGGGCCCTGTACCGGGGCATCCGTGGCGGCACCCACGGCTTCCTGAGCCGCTTCTCCAACAACGAGGCGCTCTACTCCAACCTCGACATCAAGTACATCGGACCGATCCATGGCCACGACCTCCATGCCATGGAGGAGGCCCTCACCCAGGCCAAGAACTACGGCGCCCCGGTGATCGTGCACGCGATCACCCAGAAGGGCAAGGGTTTCGAGCCCGCCGTGCTCGATGCCGCCGACCAGTTCCATGCTGTCGGGCACATCGACCCGGAGACCGGCGAGCCGATCGGAGCCTCGGACAAGCAGTCCTGGACCTCGGTCTTCGCCGAGGAGCTCGTGGTGCTTGCCGACAGCAACCCGACCATCGTCGGAATCACTGCCGCGATGTTGCGACCCACCGGCCTTCAGCCCTTCGCCGCGAAGTATCCACAACGCGTCTTCGACGTGGGAATCGCCGAGCAGCATGCGGTCACCTCGGCCGCGGGGCTCGCCTTCGGCGGATTGCATCCCGTGGTGGCGTTGTATGCGACGTTCATCAACCGGGCATTCGACCAGGTCCTGATGGATGTCGCGCTGCACAAGGCAGGCGTCACCTTCGTGCTCGATCGTGCCGGGGTCACCGGACCGGACGGGCCGAGTCATCATGGCATCTGGGACCTGGCGATCCTGCAGGTCGTGCCGCACATCCGCCTGAGTGCGCCGCGGGACGCCACCAGACTGCGGGAGGAACTCGGCGAGGCCGTCGCGGTGACCGATGCTCCCACGGTCGTGCGGTTCTCCAAGGGCAGCGTCGGCAACGAGATCGCCGCCGCGCGACGCCTTCCCGACGGTGTCGAGGTGCTGAGTGAAGCGTCCCGCAAGGATGTGCTGATCGTCACGGTGGGCCCGATGGCGGAGATCGGCCTCGCGGTCGCCGAGAGACTGGCCGACCAGGGGATCGGCGCAACCGTTGTCGATCCACGGTGGGTGGTACCCGTGCCGAAGAGCGTGATCTCCTTGGCTGCCGAGCATCGACTCGTCGTGACCATCGAGGACGGCATCCGAGTCGGAGGAATCGGCACGCGCATCCGCCAGGAGCTGCGGGCCGCCGGCGTCGACACCGCTCTCACCGAACTCGGCCTACCCGACGAATTCCTCGAACACGGGTCGCGGGCCGAGATTCTCGAAGAGGCCGGCCTGACACCGCAGCAGATCGCCCGCGATGTCGTCGAACAGGTTCTCGGCAGCAAGATCCCGGTCGCTCGTCCGCTCGCCGACGACGCTCACGAAGAACGCTCGCTCGGTTCGGATCGCTCCTGACCCTCGAGCAGGCGCGGGTTTGACTGAGAGTGCACTCTAAGTTCTAGCCTTGGTCTATGACGTTGACGGCTCCCAGCTACTCGATCTCCCAGGTCGCCGAACTCACCGGGTTGTCGGCGCACGCACTGCGCTCTTACGAGCGTGCCGGGCTGATGCTCAGGCCGATCGTTCGGGCGTCTTCCACGCACCGGAGATACAACGACGCGGACGTGCGCTGGGTGGGATTCCTCACCAAGCTCCGTTCGACGGGTCTACCGATCGCCCGGCTGCGCCAATACGTCGATCTCGCCCGCGAGGGCGAATCGACAGTTCCCGACCGGCTCGAGCTGTTGCTCCTGCACCGGATCTCCGTCACGGCGCAACTCGCCGTGATGACCGAAAGCCTGGCCGCGATCGACTTCAAGATCGCGACCTACCAGGGAAGGACCCCCACGGAATGAAACACATCACCCTCGGCCCCACCGCACTCGAGGTCTCCCGCATCGGACTCGGCTGCATGGGCATGTCGGCGTTCTACAGCGGCGCAGGCCAGGACGACGCCGGCGCAATCGCGACGATTCATCGGGCACTCGACCTCGGCGTCACCTTCTTCGACACCGCCGAGATCTACGGCCCATACACGAATGAGTCCCTTCTCGGTGAGGCCTTCGCCGGGCGCCGGGACAGGGTGGTGATCGCCACCAAGTTCGGCACGATCCTGCACCGCGGGGATGGCACCCGTGGCCTCGACGGAAGCGCGGAAAACATTCGACTCTCGGTCGAAGGTTCGCTGTCCCGGCTGGGAACCGATTACATCGACCTCTACTACCAGCACCGCATGGATCCGGATACCCCGGTCGAGGAGACCGTCGGCGCGCTGGCGCAGCTCATCGCCGAGGGCAAGATCCGCGGCTACGGACTCTCCGAGGCGGCGCCAGACACGATCCGTCGCGCGCACGCGGTCCATCCGGTCACGGCCCTGCAGACCGAGTACTCGCTCTGGTCGCGCGATGTGGAGGTCGAGATCCTGCCCGTTGTGCGGGAGCTGGGCATCGGCTTCGTGCCGTATTCGCCGCTCGGCCGGGGATTCCTCACCGGCACCATCCGCTCTCTCGACCAGCTCGAAGACAGCGACTTCCGCAAATCCAATCCGAGATTCCAGGGTGACAACCTCGAGGCGAACATCCGCATCGTGGAGCAGGCGGATGCCGTGGCTGCGGAACTGGGTGCCAAGCCCGGCCAGGTCGCGCTCGCCTGGCTTCTCGCGCAGGGGGACGACATCGCGCCGATCCCCGGAACGAAGCGCATCCCCTACCTGGAGGAGAATGTGGCGGCGGATGCTCTCGTGCTGTCAACGGCACAGCTCGCGGTGCTCGATGCCGTCGCGGCTCCGGTGGGGGATCGCTACGCCGACATGAGCCCACTCAACCGGTAGCCACCGAACCCACGGGGTCTCCCCGGCGGGACTCGGTGCTCCGGAACCCTGCGTTCGTCGGGGAGGCTCGGCGTGATTACCACCACGCCGGACCCACCCGACGGCTGCAGGGACCTCGAACCAGAGGGCAGGCGCTACGAGACTCCGCGCAACACCGGGTGATGGAAGGTGTCGTTGAAGACCCGCTCGGAGGCACCGACCCGGTCGAGGTACGGAGTGACCCCACCCATCTGGAACGGATAACCCGCGCCGAGGATCAGGCAGAGGTCGATGTCCTCCGCCGCTTCGACGACGTGGCTCTCGAGCATGCGGTGTACCTCGTCCGCCAGACCGTCCTCGAGGCGGGTGCGGAGTTCCTCAGCCGTCATCGGCGTCGTGCCCCCGGCAACGATGGCGCGTGCCTTCTTGTCGATTCCGGTGACCTTCCCCTTGGAATCGCGTTCGAAGATGTGACCGAGTTCGGCGAGTTTGTGCAGGTTCTCGCTCTCGAAGAACCGCTCGGGGAACGCCGCGTGGTGGGTGTCGAGCACGTGCGCCCCCACCTTGAGGCCGACGAGCTCGAGCAACTCGAATGGGGTCATCGGAAGGCCGAACGGTTTGGTCGACTCCTCGACGACCTCGAACGGAGTGCCGGTGTCGACCGCGTGCATCGCCTCGCCGAGCACCTTCGCGAGAATGCGGTTGACCACGAAGCCGGGAGTGTCCGTCGTGATCACCGCGTTCTTGAAGAGCTTTGCGGCGGTCACCATCGCGGTGGACAGCGTCGCATCATCCGTCTGCGGGGTCTTGACGACCTCCACGAGAGGCATCACGGCCACCGGGTTGAAGAAGTGGAAGCCCACGAGGCGTTCCGGATGCTTCAGGTCGGCACCGATCTGCTCGACCGAGAGTGAGGAGGTGTTGGTGGCGAGCACGGCGGTCTCGGAGATGTACTGCTCCACATCGGCGAAGACGGCCTGCTTGACTCCGAGCTCCTCGAAAACGGCCTCGATCACCCAGTCGCAGGCGGCGAAGTCGGCCTTGTCGGTGGTACCGGTGACGAGCGCCTTGAGGCGGTTCGCCTCATCCGGCGAGATGCGCTTCTTGCCCAGGAGCGCGTCGATCTCGTCATGGATGTAGGCCACACCCTTGTCGACCCGTGCCTGGTCGAGATCGGTGATCACCACGGGCACCTTGAGGCGGCGCACGAAGAGCAGCGCGAACTGGCTGGCCATGAGGCCAGCGCCGATCACACCGACCTGGGTCACCGGCTTCGCCAGAGCCTTGTCTGGCGCTCCCGCCGGACGCTTGGTGCGCTTCTGCACCAGGTTGAATGCGTAAATGCTGGCCTTGAACTGGTCGCCGGAGATGAGTTCGGCGAGAGCCTCATCCTCCGCGGCGAAACCGGTGGCCCGGTCGGTGTTCTTCGCAGCCTTGAGCAGCTCGAGAGCCTTGTACGGAGACTTCGCGACCCGGCCGATGCGGTTCTCGAGCATCTTGGTGGCGACCCCGATGGCGATGTCCCACTTCACGGCGCGTTCGATCTTGCCGGGGGTGTTCGCGCGCTTCACGGTGGTGGTTCCGGAGATCACGCCGTCGGCCCACGCTATGGAGTGCTCGAGGAACGACACCGAGTCGAAGATGGCATCCGCGATACCGAGGTCGAAGACCTCTTGCCCCTTGAGCATCCGGTTGTTCTTCAGGGGGTTCTCGATGACCACCTTGAGCGCGTTCTCGATGCCGATGAGGTTCGGCAGCAGCCAGGCCCCACCCCAGCCGGGGATGATGCCGAGGAAGACCTCGGGAAGAGCCACACCCGGAGTGTTGCGGTCGACGGTGCGGTAGTCCGCGTTGAGTCCGATCTCGAGGCCACCGCCGAGCGCGAGCCCGTTGATGAACACGAAGCTCGGCACACCGATGCCGTTCAGCTTGCCGAGGGCGTAGTGGCCGAGCTCGGCCATCTGCTTTCCGACGGCCCGGCTCGTGATCGCGCCCACCTTGGAGAGGTCGGCGCCGGCAGCGAGGAAGAAGGGCTTTCCGGTGACGGCGACACCGGCGATCTCCCCGCGGGACGCGCGTTCCTTCAGCGTGTCGAGAGTCGACGCGAACTCGACCAGCGTGACAGGGCCAAGCGTGGTGGGACGGGTGTGGTCACGCCCGTTGTCGAGAGTGACGAGGGCGAGAGTGCGGCCGCCGGAGATCGGGATGTCCCGAACGTAGGAGTGGGTGACCACCTCATCGTCGGATGCCGCGATGAGTTCAGCGAAACGGCTCTGCGTTGCGACGTCGGTCATTTCTTCTTCTTCTTTCCGTCGAAGTACGGGTTCTCCCAGATGACGGATCCGCCCTGGCCGAGGCCGACGCACATCGCGGTCAGGCCGTAGCGCACGTCCGGGCGCTCCTTGAACTGCGCGGCGAGCTGGATCATCAGGCGCACGCCGGAGGAGGCGAGCGGATGACCCATGGCGATCGCGCCACCCCACTGATTGACACGGGGGTCGTCATCGGCGATGCCGAAGTGATCGAGCAGCGACAGCACCTGCACAGCGAACGCCTCGTTCAGCTCGAAGAGGCCGATGTCGGTGATCGACAGTCCGGCCTTCTTCAGGGCCTTCTCGGTGGATGGCACCGGTCCGATGCCCATGATCTCCGGCTCGACGCCGGCGAAGGCGAAGCTCACGAGCTTCATCTTCGCGGTGAGACCGAGTTCCTTCGCGGCGGACTCGCTCGCCAGAAGGCTGATGGTCGCACCGTCGTTCAGACCGGACGCATTGCCGGCCGTGACGCGCCCGTGCGGGCGGAACGGTGTCTTCAGTCCGGCGAGCCCCTCGAGGGTCGTCTCCGGACGCAGCGCCTCGTCGCGGGTGGCGAGACCCCAACCGGACTCGGAGCGCACGGACACCGGGATCAGGTCGGGCTGCAGCTTGCCATTGTCGTAGGCCGCGGCCGCCTTCTGCTGGCTCGCCAGGGCGAAGCGGTCGGAGCGCTCCTTGGTGAGCTGGGGAAAACGGTCGTGGATGCGCTCGGCGGTGGAGCCCATGTTGAGGGCCTCTCCGCTCACGAGCTTCTCCGAGAGGAAGCGTGGGTTGGGATCCGCTCCGAAGCCCATCGGATGACGGCCCATGTGCTCGACGCCGCCAGCGAGGGCGAGGTCGTAGGCTCCGAACGCGATGCCTCCGGCCAGCGTGGTGACCGAGGTCATCGCCCCGGCGCACATGCGGTCGATGGCGAAACCAGGCACCGACTTCGGCAGGCCCGCGAGGAGCGCGGCCGTGCGGCCGAGGGTCAGGCCCTGATCGCCCTGCTGCGTGGTCGCGGCGATGGCGACCTCGTCGATCCGGTCGTGGGGCACATCGGGGTTGCGCTCGAGGAGGCCGACCATGGCCTTGACGACCAGGTCGTCTGCTCGGGTGTTCCAGTACATTCCCTTTTCGCCGGCGCGTCCGAACGGGGTGCGAACCCCATCGACGAACACGACTTCATGTCTCTCGGCCACAGTGCCTCTTTTCGCTCATAGGTAACGGGAAAAAGCCTAAACCGGCGAAAATCGCGTCGAGAATCGTTTGACTGTTCCTACGAAGCGGTCTCGACGCCCGGTTCGATCGTTTGGCTGGCATCGACAAAGGCATCGAGGATCACCTGTGCGATAGCGTCAACCTGCCAGGCGCGCGCGCCCAAGCCGGCCAGGGCTGACGTGACGCTTTCGAGTTCGAGTGGCTCGGGAGGAGTCCAGGCGAGACGTCGGAGCAGCTCCGGAGTCAGCAGATTCTCGACGGGGATATCGACCTCGGCCGAGACCACGGCGATCGCGGCGCGAGCGGACTTCAACCGTTTGTCGGCTACGGGGTTCCGGTCGCTCCACACCCGCGGCGGCGGTATCGCCTCGCTCGCGACCCGGAGCGCGGGCAGATCTTCAGTGGCGCGTCCTGCTTCGATCGCGGCCCACCAGCGCGGAAGCTCCGAGCGGCTCGCGCGACCGTTGAATTCGCGCAGGGATGCGAGTCCGTGGCGGGACTCCGGCATCGCCTTCGCTGCGGCGATGAGCGAAGCATCCGGAACGAGTCGTCCGGGGGCGGTGTCGATCTCGCGGGCGAAGGCGTCGCGGGCCTCCCAGAGTTCGCGGGCGACGGCGAGGTTTCGGGCCCCGCGCACCGTGTGCAGTCCGGAGAGGCGCCGCCACGCGTCACCGGTGACCACCTTTGCTTCGCGGGCGAGCACGGCTTCGAATTCCTGCTCGGCGATGTCGGATTTGCCGGCGGTCTCGAGGAGGGCGGCCATCGCGTCCCTGAGGTCGGGGAGCAACTCGACATCGAGCGCCGCGTAGACCAGCCAGGACTGGGGCAGTGGTCGTGTCGACCAGTCCGCCGCCGAGTGCTCTTTGGCCAGGTGGATGCCGAGGAGGTCTTCGACGACAGTGCCGAGCCCGACCCGGGGGAGGCCGGCGAGGCGAGCGCCGAGCTCTGTGTCGAAGATGCGGGTGGGGTCGAGCCCCACCTCGCGCAGGCACGCGAGGTCCTGGCTCGCGGCGTGCAGGATCCATTCCTCGTCACGGATGGCCGCGTCGAGTTCCGCGAAGGACCCGATGGCCGGCGGATCGAAGAGGAAGACGCCGGAACCGCGGCGGAAGATCTGGATGAGGTACGCGCGCTGGGAGTACCGGAAGCCCGAAGCCCGCTCGGCATCGATGGCGATCGGACCGTGGCCAGCCACAATGGCCGCAACGGCTTCGAGATACTCCTCACGGGACTCGATGACGTGCACTTCGACGTGGGGGGCCTGTTCCGGTTCGACCCGGGCTCCGGCGTCGGATTCGACGGGAGGCGCGGCTTCGGGCACGCTCACTGGCGCTTCGGCACGGCCCTGATGCTCCGTACCGTCGAGAAACACCGGTTCTCTTGCGGTGTCGCTCACGTCCGATCTCTGCGGGCCGCTAGCACACTCACTCCTTCGACAGCCGGCGGCAGTCCCGCCAGCATGCACAGCAATTCACCCCAGCCTTCCACATGTGAGGTGATGTCGTGGGCGTCGAGGGGAGTCCAGGACGCGCGAAGCTCGATTTGCGCCCCGTCCCCCTGCGCGGCGAGTTCGCCGAAGCCGGTGGAAATGATGCGGGTGGCGGTGCCCGATTCCGCCGTGTATTGCGCGCCGCGCGCTTCGAGCGCATCGACGAGCCAGGACCACGTGACATCCGCGAGGAAGGGATCGAGGCCGATGTCGCTCTCGAGCGGAGCCTGCGCGTAACAGACGACCCGGAATACGCCGCCCCACGCTTCGGGGGCGGAGGGGTCGTAGAGGAGGATGAATCGGCCGGTGCCGAGATCGGAGTCCGAGTTGTGCCGGGCCGGGGTGACATCCGCGGCGAGCGCGACACTGTACGGCGCGAGATCCCCACAGGGGGAGGGAATCTCGGTGAGCACGAGCTCCGAACGGAGCGAAGCCCGGCGGACTGCATCGAGCGCGGCGCGGAACGCGGCCGGCTCCGGTTGACCTGCGGCGTTTTCGGGCACGAGTGAAGACTAAAGTTCCCCTGTGGCAGATTCCCGAAGGCACGCCGTCAAAGCATTTCCGTGGCGTGCTGTCGTCGTCGCTTCACTGGGCGCCGTTGGGTCGATCGCGGCCCTGACCGTGGCCGGCGTGACGCTGGTGGTCGCGCGCACGGTCGTCACGCCTCCGAAGCGGCGACCGGAGGACACCCGCATCCTCTCGGTGGATGGCGCCGGAGACCTGATCACGCTGTCGTCGACCGCGGATTCCCGCCTTCCGGGCGAGTACAGCCTCTTCTTCGCCGACGGGGGAGGCCACGCGCGGGTCGGGGACATCGTCGCGGAGACACCGGAGACCGTCATCCGCCGACTGCTCGCGGTGGACCGGGGGGATCTGGCTCACGCACGTCGTGGCCGGTTCAGCGGGTGGTTCTACACCGGACCCGCCGACCTCGGCTTCCCGTTCCAGAATGTGGACATCCCCACGGAGCTCGGGCTCGCTCCCGCCTGGCTCGTGCCGGCGGAGGGACCGAGCACGCATTGGGTGATCGAGGTTCACGGCCGGGCGGTGCGCCGCGAAGAGACTCTGAGGGCGGTCCCGGTGTTCCGGGCCGCCGGCTACACCTCGCTTCTGGTCTCCTACCGCAACGACGAGGACGCCCCGCCGAGCCTGGATGGGCGGTATGGCCTCGGCGACACGGAGTGGCACGACGTGGAGGCTGCCCTCCGGTACGCAATCGATCACGGTGCAACGGATGTCGTGCTCATGGGCTGGTCGATGGGAGGGGCGACGGTGCTGCAGACCCTCACCCGTTCCGAGCTCGCGGGGGTCGTGCGGGGCATCGTGCTGGACTCGCCGGTGATCGACTGGGTCACTGCGCTGCGCTTCCAGGGCGAGCTGCTCGGACTGCCGAACCCGATTCGCACGGGAGTGATCGCGCTGCTGGGGCTCAAGTGGGCTGGGCGGCTCACCGGCCAGCACGTGCCGATCGACCTGCCCCGGCTCGACTTCGTCCGTCGCTCCGCCGACCTGCACGTGCCCATTCTGCTCATGCACAGCGATGACGACGGATTCATCCCCTCGACAGCCTCGCTCGCCCTTGCGGCGGCCCGCCCGGACATCGTCAGCTACGAGCGATTCACTATCGCCGGCCACACGAAGCTGTGGAACTTCGACCGCGCACGCTGGAATGACGCGATCGCCCACTGGCTGCGCACGGCGCCGCTGTAGAGCGAGCCCTCAGTCCAGCACCCGCCAGCGCGCGTAGAGCGTGCTGGTGTCATCCACGAGCAGCTGCGTGAGCTCCAGCCGATGGGGGGCGATGGGGGCGGTCCCGAGCAGGGGGAGCGACACCCCGCCAACGGCGGGGCTCGTGGACAGGCAGAGCTCGTCGACGAGACCGGCCCCGAGCATCTGCGCCGCGAGCGAAGGCCCACCCTCGCAGACGATCCGGTGCAGTCCGCGCGCACGGAGGGCCGACACGATGTCGACGGCGGACATGCGCCCCGCGGCATCCGGAACGACGACGATTTCCGCCGAGGGCAGTGCGGCCTTGGCGGTCTCGGCGACCGCGGCCGGACACAGCACGAGCGGAGTGAACCGGTCGGGGGCGACGGTGAGCCGGTGCCCACCGAGATCCCCCGTGCTCGTGACGATGGCGAGCGGCGCGGTGCGGGGCAGTTGGTAGCCCTCGGCTCGAACGCTTGCGGCCCCGACCAGCACCACATCGCTGTCGCGCCGGATGACACCGAGGATCTTGCGATCCGCTCGATTGGTCAGCGTCTCCGAGGTGTCGTCCCGGCCGGCGGCACTGCCGCTGACGCTCGCGACGAGGTTGATGCGCAGGGTTTCGGCTCCCGCGAGCGCATAGAGTTCGCCGAGACTGGCCCGCGCATCCGGCGATTCGATTTCTATCGCCGGGCCGGCCTCCGGGAACAGCCGTCTCACGATCACGCGGCGAGCCTCTCGCGCACCTGGCGCTTGGTGCGGGCGAGCATCGCTGTCATCCCGCGGATACGCAGCAGGCTGACGGCCTCGGTGAGTCCGATGGTGTGGGGGAAGTCGTCGGGCACATCGAGCACCTGCTGGGCGGTGAGTCCCGAGAGCCCCTGGGCGAGGATGGATGCGAAGCCCCGGGTCGTCGGAGCCTCTTTCGGCGCGGTCGCGTGCAGCTGCACGATCCCGCCGTCCTCTACCTCGACGAAGATGAACACGGGCGACTGGCATTCCACGACCCGCTCGAGCAGGTCGGGGTGGTCGGCGTAGCGCGGAGGCAGCTCCGGCAGTTCATTGGCGAATTCGAGCAACAGGATGAGCCGATCGGCCTGGTCGAGCTCGAGGAAATCCTCGCGGATCTGGGCGAGGGACTCGGGTAGTGCGCTGGTGGTCATAGGACTCCAGTATTCCATCCGCCGGAGTGCAGCCGGCTGTCAGCGGATCGGCACCGGTCCGGGCTCCGAGCCCCTGACGATCGGTACCCGAACCGCCGATCCCCATTCCGTCCAGGATCCGTCGTAGTTGCGCACTCCCTCGAAGCCGAGGAGGTGGGTGAGCACGAACCAGGTGTGGGCGGAGCGTTCGCCGATGCGGCAGTATGCGATCACATCGTCGCCGTCGGCGAGGCCGGCGCCGGTGCGATAGATCGCGTCGAGCTCTGGCAGGGCGCGGAACGTGCCGTCCTCCGCGACAGCCTTGCCCCACGGCACATTCTGGGCGCTCGGGATGTGGCCGGCGCGAAGGGCGCCCTCTTCGGGGTAGGCCGGGGCGGTGGTGCGCTCTCCGCTGAATTCCTCGGGTGAACGCACGTCGATGAGCGGGTTGCCGAAGTGCGCGAGGACATCGTCCTTATAGGCACGGATGACCGAGTCATCCCGGTCCACGACGGGATAGTCGACCGCGGTCGGTTTCGAGGTCTCGGTGACGTACTCTCCGCCCTCGGCCTCCCATTTGGCACGGCCGCCGTCGAGCAGCCGCACGTCTTCGTGGCCGAACAGGGAGAACACCCAGAGGGCGTAGGCGGCCCACCAGTTGTTCTTGTCGCCATAGATGACGACAGTGCTGTCACGAGCGATGCCCTTGGAGCCGACGAGAGCGGCAAACCGTGCTCCGTCGATGTAGTCGCGTTCGACCGGGTCGTTGAGGTCGGTATGCCAGTCGATCTTGACCGAGCCGGGAATGTGCCCGGTCTCGTACAACAGCACGTCTTCATCCGATTCGACGACGACGAGGCCCGGCGTGCCGAGGTTGGCGCGAAGCCAGTCGGTGCTGACGAGACGACCGGGATGAGCGAACTCCGTGAACGTGGGTGATGGGTCGACCGCGACGGTCATCTGGTACCTCCGGTTTGCGCCCTCTGGGGCGGCGATTTGCCTGTGGACAGGGAGCTAGGCTCGTAACTGACCGTTATCGAATCTACGCACTCGACCTGAACGACATGTCGTTTCCGTAAGACTTCGACACATCTCCTCCGCAAGCGTAAGGGCCTTTCGACACGTGACCGCCGAACAGGTGATATCCCGAGGCAGCCTCGTGGACCGCGACTCCTCGATCACTGCCGCGGAGATGGTGCAGCATCTGGTGCCTCCGCGCCAGTTCGAGACGGCGACGCTCGATTCCTACCGGCCCGACCGCGACTATCCCTCGCAGGGCGGTGCGGTGGCGGCGATCAGGAACTTCGCCCACGGATTCTCCGCCAAGGGTGGCGGCGGTCTCTTTTCCCGGCGCAAGGCTCCGGTCGAATTGCCCGGGGTGTACCTCGACGGCGGATTCGGAGTCGGCAAGACCCACCTTCTCGCGGCCCTCTGGCACCTCGCACCCGGTCGCAAATACTTCGGCACCTTCATCGAGTACACGGCCCTGGTGGGGGCCCTCGGCTACGCCGGCGCGGTCGCGCAGCTGAAGGGAGCGACCCTCGTCTGCATCGACGAGTTCGAACTCGACGACCCGGGGGACACCCGGTTGATGTCGCGACTGCTCTCGGAGCTCGTCGCCTCCGGATCCCGCATCGCCGCGACCTCGAACACCCCTCCCAACGCGCTCGGCGAGGGGCGGTTCGCCGCCCAGGACTTCCTTCGCGAGATCGATGCGCTGGCCGCACGTTTCACCACCCTCCGCATCGACGGGCTCGACTATCGTCGCCGCGACATGGAGGGCCATGCCACCACCACCGCCGACTCCGACCTCGCGGCCGCGCTCCACACGCTGTCCGGGGTGGTGACGGTCGACGGTTTCGACACCGTGATCCGCCTGCTCTCCACGGTGCATCCGTCCCGGTATGTGCGCATGGTCGACGGTGTGGACGCGATCGCGCTGACCGACGTGCATCCGCTCTCCAACCAGACGGATGCCCTGCGCCTCGTCGCCTTCGTCGACCGTCTCTACGACGCCCAGGTTCGCATTGTCGCGACCGGCACCCCGATCGACCAGGTCTTCGACGAGGACATGCTCGCCGGTGGGTACCGCAAGAAGTATCTCCGGGCAGCGTCGCGCCTCATCGCCTTGACCGCCGGGCAGGTCTGATCCGGCTTTCCCCCGCCCGTTGTCGAGCAGCCGGTCAGGCCGCGTCGACCGAGCGGTAGTGCCGCGCGCGGATCGCGGTGAGGATAACGCCGACGACCGCCGCGAGGACGGAGGCGATGAGCACCGCGAGGGTGCCCTCCACCACGACATCGGGCTGCTTCGCATAGGCGAGTTCGTTCATGAGCAGCGACACCGTGAAGCCGATGCCACCGAGGCCGGCCACCGCGGTGATGTCGCCGAAGGGCACGCGGTGACGTGCGGAAGCGAGCCGGTTGGCCACGAGGGCCCCGGCGGTGATGCCGACGAGCTTGCCGATCGGCAGTGCTACGAGGATGGCCCAGAACACCGGGCTGAGTTCGCCGATGCCCACCGTGGGAAGCACGACGAGTGCGGCGACGAAGGCGAACACCGGAAGGATGATCCCATTGCTCCAGGGCTCGAGCGCGTGCCGGGTGCGCGCGGCGCTCTTGCCCGCCATGACGAGTCCGAGAGCGACTCCGGCGATCGTGGCGTGGATGCCCGAGAGGTACACCAGCACCCAGGCGGCGATTCCGAGCATGATCAGCACGGCGACGATCGGTGCCGATCGCACTCGCCTGCTCAGCCAACCGAAGACCAGGATCACCGGCACGGCGGCGATCAGGGGCAGCGGCAGGAGGTCGTCAGTGAAGAAGAACGCGATGATCAGGATCGCGATCAGGTCGTCGATCACCGCGAGAGCCAGCAGAAGGGCGCGGATGCGGGAGGGGAGCGCTCGACCCACGAGCGCCAGTGCTCCGAGCGCGAAGGCGATGTCCGTTGCTGTGGGGATCGGCCAGCCGTGGGAGAGCTCGCGGTCCGGAACCATGACGAGGAAGATCGCCGCCGGCACGATGACGCCTCCGACCGCGGCGAAGGTGGGGACCAGGGCCTTCCCGGCACTGTCGAGCTCCCCATGGGTGAGTTCGTGCTTGAGTTCGATGGCCGCGAGGAAGAAGAAGACGGCGAGAAGACCGTCAGTAACCCAGTGACCGACGGAGAGATCCAGGCCGAGCCAGGGCACGGGCAGATGCTGGTCGCGCAGGCCCTGCAAGCCGGGACCCAGCGCGGAATTGGCGAGGATGACACCGAGAATCGCGGCACCGAGAAGCAGAAAGGCGGCGTAGCGCTCGCTCCGGAGAAATGTCATCGTGCCCCCGATCGGATTTCCAGAAGTCTACGAGGGAGAGTCGCGAGGGCGGCTCTCTCCCTTCCATCCCGGCGCTAAGGCTTCGGAAACACGATGTTTACATTGACGCTCAGTGCGTAACAACGGAGAAACACGGGGACACGCTCGTGGAAATATCGGCCCACCAAACTTGCCCCATCCCCGAGGCGGATCCCGAATCGCAGCCTGATTCCAGGCCCTGAGCGAAATGCCACGCGGGAGTCCTTCGGTTATAGAGAGAGGCAACCCCACCCATGGTCGCATTGTCGGTCCTTACAAATGCCACGACTGACGGCATAACATCCAACCTGAACTCGCTCTGGCTTCTCGTAGCAGCGGCTCTCGTGCTCATCATGACCCCCGGGGTCGCGTTCTTCTACGGAGGGATGGTGCGCGCGAAGAGCGTCATCAGCATGATGATGATGAGCTTCGGCGCTATGGGCCTCATCGGCGTGCTGTGGGTGCTCTACGGCTACGGCCTCTCCTTCGGGCCGCCGCTCATCAGCGGCTGGCTCGGTAACCCCTCTGGCCTCTTCGGGCTCGGCAAGCTGGTGGGCATCGGCAAGGACGGCGCGATGACGGGAGACCTTCCGGGGCTCGCCTTCGCCGGCTTCCAGGCCACGTTCGCCATCATCACCGTCGCCCTCATCTCGGGAGCTATCGCCGACCGCGCGAAGTTCGGCCCGTGGATGGTCTTCGCCGGAGTCTGGGCCACCCTGGTCTACTTCCCGGTCGCCTACTGGGTGTTCAACCTCACCGACGGCTGGGCGCCGCACGTCCTCGGAGTCAACGACTTCGCCGGCGGTACCGCGGTGCACATCAACGCCGGTGCTGCGGGTCTCGCGCTCGCACTCGTACTCGGCAAGCGCGTCGGATTCCAGAAGGGTATGTCCAAGCCACACAACGTGCCGCTGACGCTGCTCGGTGCCGCGCTGCTGTGGTTCGGCTGGTTCGGCTTCAACGCCGGCTCCGAGGCTGCCGTCGACGGCGTCGCTGCGATCGCCTGGATCAACACCCTCGCCGCCCCCGCCGCCGCTATTCTCGGCTGGCTGATCGTCGAGCGTGTCAAGGACGGTAAGCCCACCTCGATCGGTGCCGCCTCCGGTGCGGTCGCCGGACTCGTCGCGATCACCCCGGCCTGTAACATCCTCACCCCCGGATGGGCGATCGTGCTCGGCATCCTCGCCGGCGCCGTCTGTGCCCTCGCGATCGACCTGAAGTTCAAGCTCGGGTTCGACGACTCACTCGATGTCGTGGGCATCCACCTCGTCGGTGGACTGCTCGGCACGCTCTACATCGGCATCTTCGGTAGCGGCATCGGCCTCATCGACACCGGCAGCTTCAAGCAGCTCGGCGTTCAGGCTCTGGCCGGTTTCGGAATCGGGATCTACTCCTTCGGACTCGCCTGGATCATCGGCACGGTCATCCAGAAGACCATGGGCTTCCGCATCACCAACGAAGATGAGGTCGCCGGCGTCGACACCATCGTCCACGGTGAGGAGGGCTACGCCCTCGAGACGGTCTAACCCGGTCTAAGAAACAGGGCGTCGTCCTTCGGGACGGCGCCCTGTTCTGTGTGCCCGTGGTTCTGGGTGCCCATGGACTTAGCTGCCCCTGGTCTTGGCTGCCCCTGGTCTTGGCTGCCCCTAGTCTTGGCTGCGACGACGCCACCGGGGCGCCCGATGCGAAAGGCGTCGAATGGATGCTGTGAGCCTGGGCTTCAGCGCACTGGCCATCGTGTCGATCCTCGCCGTGACCGCACTTCTCGCCGTCGTCGAGAACCGTTTTGCTGCGGTGGATTGGGCCCGCACCGTGCTCATCGCCGGGGTCGGAGGCGCAATCGTCGCTCTGGCGTGCTTCCTGCAGCTGCTGGTGCTGCCGCTTCTCCTGATCGGGCCACTCGCCGCGCTGGGGGCGCTCTTCGCCACGCTGTCGACCTCGCTTCTGCGGTCGCACTCCACGCCCCGCAGGCTGGGTCTGGCCGCCGTCTCCACCGCGCTCGTCTTCCTGCCGCTGTCGTGGACGGTGTTTGCCACGAGCTTCGACCCCTTCGGAACCCAGCTGGGAGTGATCGACCTGGGGGGAGGCGTGCCGACCCTGGTCGGTGGCGGCGCTGTCGCTCTCGGCACGGCCCTGGTTCGCGGGCGTGCACAGGTCGCTGCTGTACCCGCACGGATCCCTGCACCCGCCCGGATGAGTGGATGGCGCGTGCTCATCCCCGCGGTCCTGGCCTGGATCGCCGGAGTGGGCTGGGTGGTCGGGCTCGAGCTCGCGGCCGACGACATGGTGCCGGTGATCGCGGTGAGCGCGCTCGTGATGCCCGCGCTGGCTGCCGTTTCGGCATCCCTCGTCGAGCGTCTGCGATTCGGCCGCACGACGTCATCGGGGATCGTCGTCGGCCTCCTGGCCGGCATGGCTGCAGTGGTGCCCGCCTGTGCGTTCGTTACGGCACCGCTCGCCGCCGCGATCGGGGTGATCGTCGGGGCCGTCATCGGGCTCCTGCCGCAGCGAGTGCGCACTTGGCCAGCCACGGCACTCGCCCTTGGCGCCGCGATCAGCGCGGTGCTGCTCGGCGCGTTCGGCACCCATATCGGCTACATCTACACGGGCCAGCCCGAGCTCGCCTTCGGGCAGCTCACGATCGTCCTGCTAGCGGTGGCGGGTGGGGGAGCGGTGGGCGCCGTGCTGGGATGGCTCTCCCGCCGATGGCCGTCCCCGGACTCCGCCGACTCGTCGCCGGAGGTCTAGCGCTCGCTAGTCGACCATCGACCGGGCGACGACCGCCCGGGCGGCGGTGCCTTCGGGGATCGGCAGGATCGGGAACACGTGGATCATCTCCGGCACCTCGTGGTAGTCCACGGTGAGCCCCGCGGCATCCGCGAGGGACAGGAACCTCGTGGCATCCGCATTGAGGATGTCCCGGGTGCCGCTGAACATCGTGAGCGAGCCGAGCCCACTGAGCTCTCCGTAGATCGGGCTGACCCGGGGATCCGTCTCGGAAAGCGGCCCGCGATAGACGCCCCCGGCGAAATGCGAACCGGGCACTGCGAGCCACGGGTCATGGGGCGCGATCACCGCGAGCTGCGGATCGGTGCCCGTGATGTCGAGCCAGGGTGAGATCAGCACCGTGCTGTGGGGGGCCTCGATGCCCCGGTCGCGCAGTTGCATCGCCACCGCGAGGGCCATACCCCCTCCGGCCGAATCGCCCAGAATACTGGTGTTACGCGCGCCGACCTCGTCGATGAGGGCGGACGCCAGAGCCGTGGCCTTCGGCACGATGGTGTCAGCAGTCTCAGCAGGTGCCAGCGGATAGATCGGCACGAGGAATCGGGTGTCGGTCTCCACGGCGAGCCTGGCCACGAACAGCCAGTGCTGGAGGGCGATCTCGAACACGTAGCATCCGCCGTGGAGGTAGAGGGCGCGGCGCGGAGGCGTCTTTCCCTTCGGACTGATCTCGTAGACCGTCCAGCCGTCGATGCTGAGCTCGCGGATGTCCACGGTCTTCGCCAGTCGAGCCGGGGGGCGCGAATTCGGCGCTCGTCCGGCGGCCTGACGGGCAAGTTTGCGCTTCATGGCATCGGCGGAGGAGAAAATCCGCTTCGATCCCCGGAGAGTCATGACGGCGGGCATGAGGCGACTGGCAAGACTCGACATGGGGCAAGCATAAGCTGGCACTCGTGGAGTCGATCTCGCAGACAGCGCCGATTCTTCCGGGGCGCCCGGTGCTCCAGCAGTTCTGGGCCGATCTCACCTTCCTGCACTGGAGAGTGGATGCCGCAGTCGTAGCGCCGCTACTCCCGCCCGGCATCGTTCCCGACATCTTCGACGGCAGCTCCTGGGTCGGGCTCATTCCGTTTCGGATGGTCGGCTCGGCATTCTTCGGAGGGCCGTCCGTCCCGTACTTCGGCACCTTCACCGAGGTCAACGTGCGCCTCTACGGGGTGGACGAATTCGGTCGTCGCGGCGTCGTCTTCGCCTCCCTCGAAGCATCGCGGCTTGCCGCTGTCGTCGCCGCACGCGCGGTCTTCGGACTCCCGTACTACTGGGCATCCGCTGACTTCGGAAGCGAGGGGCAGGAGTATCGCTATGCGAGCAAGCGCATCGGCGGCGGCGGCCCGAGCACGAGGATCGTGAGCCGGGCATCCGGCGTCCCAGTGGTGGATGACCCGCTCGCCGACTTTCTGACCGCACGCTGGCGGCTGTTCGTCGGGCGGGGCGGAAAGACCGCGGTGCAGGCGAATCGACACAGTGCATGGCCGCTCTTCACGGCGGAACTCGTCCAACTCGACGACGCCCTGCTTGCCGCAGCGGGACTGCCGGGGATCACGGACCGGGCGCCGGATTCCGTGCTGTTCTCACCGGGGGTTCTCACCCAGTTCAGCGGAGCGCAACCGATAACTGCACCCGAGCGTGGCAGGTTCGGGCTGCCAGGCGTTGTTGCACGGCCAGGAAATATTGTGGGCGATACCGGACTCGAACCGATGACCTCTTCGGTGTGAACGAAGCGCGCTACCAACTGCGCCAATCGCCCTGACTCGCCAATCCTGCCATATCCGGCGACCGTTCACGACGCCACGCCGTTCCGTCACACGGTTTGGCGAGACACCGGGCATCGGCTAGAGTCATGGACGCACGCAGAAATGCGAGCAGTGCGGATGTGGCGCAGTGGTAGCGCATCACCTTGCCAAGGTGAGGGTCGCGAGTTCGAATCTCGTCATCCGCTCGAGTGAAGTAGTTTTCACTGTATGTGACTCGAAAGTGTCATGCACGGTGGCGTGGCCGAGAGGCGAGGCAGCGGCCTGCAAAGCCGTCCACACGGGTTCAAATCCCGTCGCCACCTCGAAGGGCAAAGATAACTTCACACATGTTTGAGCGATTGGCGCAGCGGTAGCGCGCTTCCCTGACACGGAAGAGGTCGCTGGTTCGATCCCAGTATCGCTCACAGAAAAACCCCCGGAATCTTCGTGATTTCGGGGGTTTTGTTTTGTATGGGCATTTCATGGGTCGAATGCAATGGGCGGCTTTTGAGCACTGGGATCAAAAGTTGGGCGATAGGCTCGGCCCGAGGGGCGGATGGCGCGCCGGAGGAGGAATTGTTGTCTGACGCTGCGGTTGCAAAAAAATCTACTGCTCCCAAATGGGAGCAAGATGCGCGGGATTCGATCCGATCGGCAATCCGAAGGTTCAGCAAGCCGCTTCAGGACATCGTGAGTCGAGACGCCAATGAAGGCGACACCCGGCTTTTGGTCACTGACTTCCTCTGCGAAGGATTGGGTTACGACAAGTTCGACGACTTGACCACTGAATTCGCAGTCAGGGGTGAGTTCGCAGACTACGGTGTCCGGATCGATAAGCAGTTGGTTGCCTTTATCGAGGTGAAGCGGGCGGCTCAGAAACTCAATGTTCGGCACCTTCGCCAGGTCGAGACCTACGCGGTGAAGGAAGGCCTTGAGTGGATCATGCTGACCAATGGGCAGGTTTGGCAGGGTTATCACGTGTACGCCAAGACTGGTCAACAGGTGGCGACTCATCTCGCGCTAGAAGTCGACATCTTGGGTGAGGAGCCGATCGCGAAGAAGATCGATGGCTTGCTCTACCTCCATCGGCAAGCTCTGAAGCGGGGAACGATCGATGAGCTTTGGAAGCGGAAAGCTGCCACTGCGCCGAAGTCCCTCTCGGACGTTCTGCTCACGGATCCTGTACTTGATGCTGTTCGCAAAGAGATACGTCGAACTAGTGGTTTCAACCCCGACGTTGACGAACTAGCAAAAATCATCAGAAACGAAGTGGTGCGACCTGAACTGCTTCTGTAAAGCGGAAATGGGACTGGAATCGGGGCAATCTGCTGCCGCCAACACCGCTTGAACAGGAAGTACTGAACAGCGGTTATCGTCGATATGCTCTGGTCTCGGCAAAGCGAGCGCTGGCCCTGAATTTCGATTCGGGGCCTTACGCATTTAACGCTCCATCACAATGACAGGTCGTTCTGTCCCACCTAGTGGGGAATGGCGATTGGGTACAGGTTTCGCGAAACTGGGGTACATGAACCCGGAAAGCGACGACTCCTTCGCCGAGCGCGCCGCTTTTGCGGATCTTCTTGTTGCCTCTGGCCTGGTTTCGGCGAAGCAACTCGCCCGGGCTTCGGTCGACAGTGCGCTCTCCGGAACCGCGGTCGACGCTTTGCTCGTCTCGCAGGGAGCCCTGGATCCCGTAGCGCTGCGATCGGTGCTCGCGCGCGCCTGGAACCTCCCGGTGCTCAATCTCGCCCGCACCCACGTGGACCACGACCTCGTAGACCAGTGGCCCGACGAGGTCTATCTCTCCGAGAACTGGTTTCCGGTGCGAGATCAGTCCAACGGAACGGTTCTCGTGGCCACCTCGCGGATTCCGGATGCGGCCCGAGCGGAACGCATCGCCGCCGTCATCGCGTCGCCGGTGGAGTTCGCTGCCGTCGCTTCGGCGGATATCGCCGCGGCGATAGCCCGGGCCGTCAAGCGCCGCAGCCGGGGACGGCGCATCTTCCTGAGCTGACCGGGCCCCGCCACCGCACGACGCTAAAGTTGAGACACCCCTGTCGCGCCCCTCGGCGCAGACTCTGTCCAACCCAAGGAGACATCCGTCGTGTCAGATTCGCCCGCCGGCAACGAGCCCATCCTCGAGTCGATCACGGCGGCGGAGGCGACCACCGGGTTCGAGCTCTTTACCGATCGCCAGGTCGTTGCGATGCGGGTCGGAGGGGAACTGCGTGATCTCGCGGCATCCGTCAGCGAGGGCGAGATCGTCGAACCGGTGCTGCTCTCGTCCCCGGACGGGCTCAGCATCCTGCGCCATTCCGCCGCCCACGTGGCCGCTCAGGCGCTTCAGTCGATCAACCCGGAGGCCAAGCTCGGCATCGGGCCGCCCATCACCGACGGCTTCTACTACGACTTCGATGTCGAGACCCCGCTGACCCCGGAAGACCTCAAGGCCATCGACAAGGTCATGGAACGCATCATCAAGGCGGGCCAGCGGTTCGTTCGACGGGTCGTCACCGAGGAGGAAGCTCGGGCCGAGCTCGCGAACGAGCCATACAAGCTCGAACTCATCGGTCTCAAGGGGCATCCGACGGAGGGCGCCGGCGGCACCGACGACAACGAAGCCGTCGAGGTCGGCGGTGCGGAACTCACCATCTACGACAACGTCGACCCGCGAACCGGGGAGACGGTCTGGAAAGACCTGTGCCGCGGTCCGCACCTGCCGAGCACCCGCATGATCGGCAATGGCTACGCCCTGACACGGAGCGCCGCGGCCTACTGGCGAGGCTCCGAGAAGAACAAGCAACTCCAGCGCGTCTACGGAACTGCCTGGGCAACGAAGGACGACCTGCGCGCGTACCTCACGCGGCAGGAGGAGGCGGCCAAGCGCGATCATCGCAAGCTCGGTGCCGAACTCGACCTGTTCTCCTTCCCCGAGGAGATCGGATCCGGCCTCGCCGTGTTCCACCCCAAGGGCGGAATCATCCGGGCCGAGATCGAGAACTACATGCGCGACCGGCTCATCGCCAACGGCTACGAGCAGGTCTACTCACCCCACATCACCAAGGGCAGCCTGTTCGAGACCAGCGGGCACCTGCAGTGGTACAAGGACGGCATGTTCCCGGCGATGCATCTCGACGAAGAGGTGGATGACGAGGGTCACGTCACCCGCCAGGGCCAGGATTACTACCTCAAGCCCATGAACTGCCCGTTCCACAACCTGATCTTCCGCGCACGGGGACGCAGCTACCGCGAGCTTCCCCTTCGCCTGGCGGAGTTCGGCACCGTCTACCGCTACGAGAAGAGCGGGACACTGTCGGGCCTGACTCGCGTGCGCGGACTCACCCAGGATGACGCGCACATCTACGTCACGCCGGAGCAGGTGAAGGGCGAGATCTCCAGCCAGCTCGACTTCGTCTTCGAGACCCTGCGCGGCTACGGTCTCGACGACTTCTACCTCGAGCTGTCCACCCGCGACCCCGAGAAGTCCGTCGGCACCGATCAGGCGTGGGACGACGCGACGGAGACCCTCCGCCAGGTCGCCACCGAATCCGGACTTGAATTCGTGATCGACCACGGCGGCGCGGCCTTCTACGGCCCCAAGATCTCCGTGCAGGCTCGGGACGCGATCGGGCGCACCTGGCAACTCTCCACGGTGCAGCTCGACTTCAACCAGCCGGAACGTTTCGGGCTGGAGTACACGGCTGCCGATGGCACCCGTCAGCAGCCGGTGATGATCCACCGTGCCCTCCTCGGCTCGATCGAACGCTTCTTCGCCATCCTGCTCGAACACTATGCCGGCGCCTTCCCGGTCTGGCTGTCGCCGGTGCAGGTGGTCGGCATCCCGGTGGCGGAGCAGTACGAGGAGTACCTCGGTGACGTCATCCGGCAGTTGCGGGAGGCCGGAGTGCGAGCAGAGCTCGACGACTCGAATGACCGGATGCCGAAGAAGATCCGCACCCACACCAAGTTGAAGGTGCCGTTCCAGCTGATCGCCGGTGAAGAGGATCGCGCCGCCGGCGCCGTCAGCTTTCGCTATCGGGACGGCCACCAGGACAACGGCGTGCCGATCGCGGAAGCGATCGAGAGGATCACCACGGCGATAGCGACCCGGGCACAGGTCTGAGGTGCCCGGCAGCTACGGCCCCGAGGAATTCGAGGGCATCGAGATCGAGTCAGCGGAGGATTTCGCCGCGGTCCCCGACGCCTTCCAACGACTGTGGACCCCTCACCGTCTCGTCTACATCAAGGCTGGACCGCAACCGCACAAAGACGAGTGCCCGTTCTGCGTCGCGCCGTCGATGAGCGACGAGAAGGCCCTCATCGTGGCGCGCGGGAAGACCTGCTTCGTGCTTCTCAACCTCTTCCCCTACAACGCCGGTCACCTCTTGGTGTGCCCGTACCGGCACGTCGCGAGCTATGACGATGCGACCGAGGAGGAGGTCACCGAGATGGCGGCACTCACCCAGATCGCGATGCGGGTGTTGCGTGCCACCGCCAACTGCGATGGATTCAACATCGGCATGAACCAGGGCGGCATCGCCGGTGCGGGAATCGCCGAACACCTCCACCAGCACATCGTGCCCCGGTGGGCGCAGGATTCGAACTTCTTCCCGATCATCGCGGGCACCAAAGCCATGCCCCGACTTCTCGGCGATGTGCGCGCCGAGGTCGCCGCGGCCTGGCCGCGCCCGTAACCCACGGCAACGCTCAGTATCCCCGGCTTAGAATGGGGTCGCTTCGCGGCACCTGCGAAGTATCAGAGAGGCGAGAAGTGACCGACATCACCACCAGCAGCAGCAGCACCGAAAACCTTGGCTCGAGCCGCGTGAAGCGCGGGCTCGCCGAGATGCTCAAGGGAGGCGTCATCATGGATGTCGTCACCGCAGAGCAGGCCCGTATCGCAGAGGACGCCGGGGCCGTCGCGGTCATGGCGCTCGAGCGCGTTCCCGCGGACATCCGCTCCCAGGGTGGAGTCGCCCGCATGAGCGATCCCGACCTCATCGACTCGATCATCGCCGAGGTCTCGATCCCCGTCATGGCGAAGGCGCGCATCGGCCACTTCGTCGAGGCGCAGATCCTGCAGACCCTCAACGTGGATTACATCGACGAGTCCGAAGTGCTTTCGCCGGCGGACTACGTGAACCACATCGACAAGTGGCCGTTCACGGTTCCCTTCGTCTGTGGAGCGACGAACCTCGGTGAGGCGCTCCGCCGCATCAACGAGGGCGCCGCGATGATCCGCTCGAAGGGAGAAGCCGGCACCGGCGACGTCTCCGAGGCCACGAAGCACATCCGCACCATCACCTCTGAGATTCGCGCCCTCGCGGCGAAGACCCACGACGAGCTCTACGTCGCGGCCAAGGAGCTGCAGGCGCCCTACGAGCTCGTGCTGGAGATCGCTCGCACCGGCAAGCTCCCGGTCGTGCTGTTCACCGCCGGTGGCGTGGCCACCCCCGCGGATGCCGCGATGATGATGCAGCTCGGCGCCGACGGCGTCTTCGTCGGCTCCGGCGTCTTCAAGTCGGGCAACCCCGAAGCCCGTGCCGCCGCCATCGTGAAGGCGACCACCTTCTTCGACGACCCCTCGGTAGTGGCGGCCGCATCGCGCGGCCTCGGTGAAGCGATGGTGGGAATCAACGTGTCAGACCTTCCCGCTCCGCACCGCCTCGCCGAACGTGGCTGGTAGCCAGACCCCGATAGTCGGAGTCCTCGCGCTCCAGGGCGATTTCCGCGAACACATCGCGGTGCTCCAATCGCTCGGAGCGGATGCTCGTGCGATCCGCCGCCCGGAAGAGCTCGCCCTAGTGGGCGGCCTCGTGATCCCGGGCGGCGAGTCGAGCGTGATGGACAAGCTGTCGCGCATGTTCGGACTCGCGGATCCCCTCAAGGACGCCATCCGTGCGGGCCTGCCGGTCTACGGCACCTGCGCCGGGCTGATCATGCTCGCCGACCGGGTGCTGGACGCGATCGCCGGACAGCAGAGCCTCGGCGGATTCGACATCTCGGTGCGTCGGAATGCCTTCGGATCGCAGCGCGACTCCTTCGAGACGGACCTGTCGATCCCCGTCCTCGGAGATCCGCCGGTGAACGCGGTGTTCATTCGCGCGCCGGTGGTCGAGCGGGTGGGGGAGTCGGTCGTGGCATTGGCGACTCTCGAGGACGGTCGTGTGGTGGCGGTCGAGCAGGGCAACCTGCTCGGAACCTCGTTCCACCCCGAGATGACGGGCGATACCCGCTTCCACGAGTACTTCCTCGATCGGGTGCGCGGGGTCCGCTAGGGCCGGTTCCCGGCAATCCGGGCGGCTTCGGACGGGGCGGGCCGGCGCGCCGGCCCGGTGTGTCCGCGACGGCCCGGTGTGACCCTTGCAGGCGCGCGGATGGCGCTTGCAGGAGCGCGGATGGCGCGCACAGGAGTGCGAATGACGCTTGCAGGAGCGCGGGTGGCGCTTACAGCGGCGCGAGTGACCTGCGCAGGAGCGCGGATGGCGCTTGCAGGAGTGCGAGTGACCTGCGCAGGAGCGCGGGTGGGCTTCGCAGGCGGGCGAGGTGGGCTTCGCAGGCGCGCGCAACCCCAGCCAGCACGCTCTGTGCATTGTGCGGCGCTTTGGGAAATACCACGCTTCGAGATGCCAGATTCTGTCCCAACGAGCGCCTTTTGGCGCAGAAAATGGCAGTTCGGCGGAGTGCACGTGGGTTACGCGGACGCGACAACCTGCTTCACGAGTGCTTCCTCGATCGGGTGCGCGCGGACCAGCTGGAGGCGTTGGCGTTTGGGTGCGCCGGGTCCGCAAGGCACGTTTCCCCCAATCCGGGCGGTTCCGGACAAACCGGGCCGGCACGCCGGCCCGGTGTGTCCGCGAGGGCCCGGTGTGACGCATGTCGGAACGCAGGCGACCTGCGCAGGAGCGCCACTGCGCCGCGCGGGGCGCAAGGCGCGTGGCGCGGGGCGCAAGGCGCGTGGCGCGGGGCGCAAGGCGCAGGGCGCAGGGCCGCGGGGCCGCGGGGCGCAGTGCGCAGGGGCGCAGGGCCGCGGGGCCGCAGGGCGAAGTGCGCAGGGCCGCAGGGCGCTGGGTGCAGGGCGCACGGCGCAGGGCGCAGGGCCGCAGGCCGCAGGGCGCTGGCGGTGGCCCTGCTGGCGTGGACGAGCCCCGGCTCAGGCGGTCGCGAACCTCTTCGCGTTGCGTTCGCGAGCCTTCGCGGCCTCGATCTCGCGATCCTTCGGGGGAGCTGTCGCAACCAGGTCCTCGAGCAGGTGCTGCGTGATGTGGGCGATCTCGTGTACCGCCAGATCGAAGGCGTCCTGGTTGACCTTCGCCGGCTTGGTCGAGCCGCTGATCTTGCGTACGTATTGCAGCGCCGCGGCCCGAACTTCGTCGTCATTGGCGGCAGGCTCGAAATTGTGGAGAGTGTGGATGTTTCGGCACATGCAGCGAGGCTAGGCGCGCTGGGCATCCGGATCAAGAGTGTCCCGGCCCGCATCCCAGCGCTGGATAGAATGTTCAGCATGTCAGGCCACTCCAAATGGGCAACCACCAAGCACCAGAAGGCGATCAAAGACTCTCGCCGTGCCAAGTCGTTCGCCAAACTCATCAAGAACATCGAAGTCGCCGCCAAGCTCGGGGGTGCAGACCTCGCCGGCAACCCGACGCTCGTCGACGCCATCCAGAAGGCGAAGAAGACCTCTGTACCGAACTCGAACATCGACTCGGCGGTCAAGCGCGGATCGGGCCAGCTCGGCGAAGCCGTCGACTACCAGACCATCATGTACGAGGGCTACGCGGCGGGCGGCGTCGCCCTGCTGATCGAGTGCCTCACCGACAACAAGAACCGCGCGGCGGCTGATGTGCGCACCGTGATGACCCGCAACGGCGGCACCATGGGTGATCCGGGCAGCGTCGCCTACAACTTCAGTCGCAAGGGTGTCGTCTCCGTCACCAAGACTGATGGCGTGAGCGAGGACGACATCCTCGCCGCCGTGCTCGATGCCGGCGCAGAAGAGGTCAACGACCGTGGCGCCGGTTTCGAAATCATCACCGAACCGCACGACATGGTCGCCGCGCGCACCGCGTTGCAGGATGCCGGCATCGAATACGACTCCGCCGATGTCGAGTTCGTGCCCGGGGTGACGATCGAGGTCGACGCGGAGACGGCGCGCAAGATCTATCGCCTCATCGACGCCTTGGACGACAACGACGACGTACAGAACGTCTACGGCAACTTCGACGTGCCGGCCGACGTGCAGGCCGAGCTCGACGACGAGGAGTAGCTCCCCGGTGGTCGCACCCAATGGCGCCACCATCCGCGTGCTCGGCATCGACCCGGGGCTCACCCGGTGCGGCGTCGGCATCGTCGATGTCACCCCGACACGGCGGGCGACCCTCGTCGACGTGGTCGTGATCCGAAGCGGCACCGAGTTGCCCCTCGAGCAGCGCCTTCTGCTGGTCGGCGACGAGATCGAGCGCCTGCTCGACCTGCACAGGCCGCAGGCTGTGGCGATCGAACGGGTCTTCGCGCAGCAGAACCTCAGCACGGTCATGGGTGTCGCTCAGATCAGCGGGGTTGCCCTGCACCTCGCCGCCAAGCGCGGACTCGCGGTCGGGCTCCACACGCCGTCGGAGGTGAAGTCCGCCATAACGGGCTACGGTTCGGCCGACAAGAAGCAGGTCGCGACCATGGTGGCGAAGGTGCTGGGTTTGGATGAGCTGCCGAAGCCCGCGGATGCCTCGGATGCCCTCGCCATCGCCATCTGCCATGCCTGGAAGCGTGGCGCGACCGTCGCCGTTCCCGGCGGATCGCTCACCAAGGCGCAGGAGACATGGCTCGCCGCGGAGCGCTCCGCCTCGAAGTCGGCCCCCAAACGTAGGCTGGGATCATGATCTCCTCGGTGCGCGGCACAGTGCTCGGCGTCACCGGAACCACGGCGGTCATCGAGGTCGGCGGGGTCGGTCTTGCCGTCACCGTGACCCCCCAGCACGCCCTCAGCCTGAGGGTCGGCGTCGAGGCGCTGGTGCGCACCGCTCTCATCGTGCGAGAGGACGATCTCTCCCTTTTCGGTTTCGTCGACTCGGATGAACTAGCGGTCTTCGACCTCCTTCGTGGCGTCACGGGCGTGGGACCGAAGTCTGCCATGGGGGTGCTCGCCGTCCTCACCCCGGGCCAGGTGGCCTCCGCCGTCGCGACCGAAGACGATTCCGCGTTCCGCAAGGTCTCCGGGATCGGCCCGAAGACAGCCAAGCTCATCGTGCTCTCCCTCGCCGGCAAGATGCAGATCGCCCCGTCCCCGGCCGCGAGAACAGCCCCGTCGGCGACATCCGTCGGTGACAGCGTGCTCGTTGCGCTCGTGGGCCTCGGCTGGTCGGAGAGGATCGCCGCACAAGCGGTCGATGACGCGCTAGCCGGAGCATCCGCCGCCGAATCGTCATCGGTCGCGACGGTCCTTCGACTCGCGCTCACCCAGCTCGGCCCGCAGAAGGTGGGCACCCGATGATGGATGATCCCTCCGTCGCTATCGTGAGGCCGACCCTGGAGTCGGATGCCGAGCTCGCCTTCGAGGGAGCCCTGCGCCCCCGCACCCTCGCAGAGTTCGTCGGCCAGGCCAAGGTGCGGGCGCAACTGCAGCTGCTGTTGCAGGCGGCGACCCTGCAGAATCGCACCCCGGACCACATCCTTCTCGCCGGTCCACCCGGGCTCGGTAAGACGACCCTCGCGATGATCGTGGCCGAGGAGAGCGGTCGCCCCCTGCGCATGTCCAGCGGACCGGCCATCCAGCACGCCGGAGACCTCGCCGCAGTGCTCTCCTCACTCGTGCCGGGGGAGATCCTCTTCATCGACGAGATCCATCGCATGGCGCGCTCCGCGGAGGAGATGCTCTACCTCGCGATGGAGGACTTCCGCATCGACATCATGGTGGGCAAGGGAGCGGGAGCGACCTCCATCCCGCTCGACCTCGCGCCGTTCACGCTGGTCGGTGCGACGACACGCTCGGGGATGCTGCCCAACCCGCTACGAGACCGGTTCGGATTCACGGCCCACCTCGAGTTCTACTCGGAGGCGGAGCTGGAGCAGGTGCTCACCCGCGCGGCATCCCTACTCGACCTGCGGATGGAGCGGGAGGCCCTCGCCGAGATCGCCGGCCGTTGTCGGGGCACCCCCAGGATCGCGAACCGGCTGTTGCGCAGGGTGCGGGACTACTCGCTCGTGCGCGGCACGGCAGGCATCGAGGCCGTGCACGCTGCCCTCGAGCTCTACGACGTCGACGCCCTCGGTCTCGATCGGCTCGACCGGGCAGTGATGGATATCATCCTCACCCGATTCGACGGTGGACCGGTGGGTCTCAACACCCTCGCCGTGTCGGTGGGGGAGGAGGCGGAGACGATCGAATCAGTGGTCGAACCGTTTCTCGTGCGTATTGGACTGATCACGCGCACCCCCCGCGGGAGAGTCGCGACGAAGCAGGCCTGGGCGCACTTCGGCATCCCCCGCGTCGAGTCGGCGCTGTTCGGTGATGACCTATAATCGGAAGCTGGTCACAGTGCGCAGGGTTAGACTCCCCGTGTTCTCAACACGCCCCTGAAAGGCTCTTTCCCCATGGATCCCACACTCATTCTCATCGCTGTCGCGCTCGCGGTGTTCGTCTTCTTCCAGTTCCGCACCTCTCGTAAGCGTGCGAAGGAGACCGCCGCCCGCCAGGCGGCGATCGCGCCCGGCGTCGAGATCATGACGAACTACGGCCTCTACGGCACGATCCTCTCGATCGATGAAGACACCAACATGGCCCTCATCGAGACGACTCCGGGCACGGTGCTGAAGATCCACCGCCAGACGATCCTCAAGGCCGTCGAGGACGAGACACCGGAAGCATCGGAGAGCGATGACGCTGCCGATTCGGTCCAGCTGAACGAAGACAACGCCATCGTCGTGGGAGACCCCGAATTCGGTGAGCGCGTCGAGCCGGAGGCGACGGAGCCCGTGCGCAAGGCAGCACCCAAGAAGACCGACAACTAACCACTAACCTGATGTGTGCTCGCGCATGACCTGTGCGCGAGCCTCCTGTGTGCCCGGTCGTTGATCCGGGTCGCGCGCGTAGAAAGCTGAGTCTCCCGTGGCAAGAACGACCCCGGTCAAGAAGGCCCTGAGGTCGCTGACCTGGCTGCTGATCATCGTTGCGGGGCTCGCGGGCCTCAACGGGTACGCCGCCATCTTCGCGGGAGGCTCCTGGCTTCCGAAGCTCGCCCTCGACCTCGAGGGCGGCACGCAGATCATCCTCACGCCGCAGGTGGCCAACGGCGCCGCCAATCCCACGACCGAGCAGCTCGACCAGGCCGTGGCGATCATCCGCCAGCGCATCGACGCGAGCGGGGTGTCAGAGTCGGAGATCAACACGCAGGGGTCGTCCAATGTCGTGGTGTCCCTTCCGGGCACCCCGGACCAGGCCACCATCAATCGAATCGAATCCTCCGCGAAGCTCGAGTTCCGGGCCGTGCTGGTCTCGGATGCCGCGGCCACGAGTGCGGTCGGCACCCCGACGCCCACTCCCACCCCCGGCGCCTCGGAAGCCCCGCTTCAGTCGACGCCGACCGCGAGCCCGACGAACGGCAGCGATCTGTCCTACGTGACGCCCGCCCTGCAGAAGCAGTTCGACGACTTCACCTGCAACAAGGTCGAGGCGGCCAAGACCAACGTCGCTCCCGCCGACAAACCGCTCATCACCTGCGATGTCGCGCAAGCGGGCCGCCAGCAGTCCAAGTACATCCTCGGCCCGGTCGAGGTCGCGGGGGAGACGATCTCCGATGCGACCAACGGTCTCAATTCGAACAGCCAGGGAATCAGCACCGGCCAGTGGGCGGTCAACATCATCTTCAACGGCAAGGGAACCGACGAGTTCGCAAAGGTGACGACACGGTTGAACGCGCTCACGGGCGTTCGCAACCAGTTCGCCATCGTCCTCGACGGTCGCGTGATCTCGGCGCCGACGACGAACGCAGTGATCAGCAACGGCAAGCCGCAGATCACCGGGTCATTCACCCAGGAGTCGTCCAAGACCCTGGCGGACCAGCTCAAGTTCGGCGCACTACCCATCGGCTTCAAGGTGCAGAGCAATGACAGCATCTCGGCCACCCTCGGTACCAGCCAGCTGCGGAGCGGACTGCTCGCCGGTCTCATCGGCCTCGTGCTCGTGGTGCTGTACTCGCTGCTGCAGTACCGCACCCTCGGTCTGGTGACTGTCGCGTCCCTCGTCGTCGCCGCGACCATCACCTTCCTCATCGTCGACCTGCTCTCGTGGCGGCAGGGCTATCGACTGTCGCTGGCCGGAGTCGCCGGTCTCATCGTGGCGATCGGTATCACCGCTGACTCCTTCATCGTCTACTTCGAGCGAATACGCGACGAGTTGCGAGACGGTCGTGCGCTCGAGTCGGCGGTGGAGGCGGGTTGGAAGCGCGCCATCCGCACGATCATCGCGTCGGACACCGTCAACTTCCTCGCCGCCGCGATCCTCTTCATCCTCGCGGTCGGAAACGTGAAGGGCTTCGCGTTGACACTCGGCCTCACGACCCTCGTCGACCTGGTGGTGGTCGCCCTCTTCACCCACCCGATCCTGCAGTTGATCTCCCGTCGCAAGTACTTCAGTGAGGGTCACCGGTTCAGCGGACTCGACCCGCGCGCGCTCGGCGCGGTCTATCGCGGACGCGCGACCTTCCGCGAGCCGACCGCGGTGTCCGCCATCAAGCAGGCTTCGGTCAGCAAAGAGGCACAGAAGCGCCAGACCATCGCCGAACGCAAGGCCGCTGAGCTCGAAGCGACCAAGCCCGGTACCAAGAAGCCCGCCGCGACTGCGAAGAAGCCCGGGTCGAGCACTTCCTCTACGAAAACCGACGGGAAGGATTCCTGATGGCCAGCTTCTCGCAGTTCGGAAACGACCTCTACACGGGCAAGCGCTCGTACGACATCATCGGCAAGCGCAAGATCTGGTACGGGATCTCCGCACTCCTTATCCTGATCGTGATCATCGTGCCGATCTTGCGGGGTGGATTCCTCTTCGGCATCGAGTTCCTCGGCGGCTCCCAGTTCCAGATCGCGAGCTCGGCTGGCCTCGATTCGACCAAGGCACAGACCCTCGCCCAGGACACCGTGCTCGCGGTCGAGCCGGGTTCCAATCCCCGGGTGACGCTCGTGGGTACGGACTCGTCGGTGCGCGTTCAGACCGACCAGCTCACGAGTTCGCAGAGTGTCGCCATCCAGCAGGCCCTCGCGAAGGCCTATAACATCAAGGATTCCGAGGTGACGACCTCCTTCATCGGCGCCACCTGGGGGCAGGACATCACGAAGCAGGCCCTCACCGGCCTCATCGTCTTCGTCATTCTCGCGGCGATCGTGATGGCGCTCTACTTCCGCACGTGGAAGATGTCGGTCGCGGCCATCACCGCGCTCCTGCATGACCTGGTTATCGTCGCCGGTGTGTACGGGGTGTTCCATATCGAAGTAACCCCCGCGGCGGTGATCGGCTTCCTCACCATCCTCGGCTATTCGCTCTACGACACCGTCGTGGTCTTCGACAAGATCCGGGAGAACACGGGCGAGGATGGCGCGGAGTCGCGTCGCACCTTCGCAGAGTCCGTCAACCTCGCGGTGAACCAGACCCTCGTTCGCTCGATCAACACCTCGGTGGTCGCGATCCTGCCCGTTGGCTCGATCCTCTTCATCGGCGCGTTCGTGCTCGGCGCCGGCACGCTGAAGGACATCTCGCTCGCCCTCTTCATCGGCATCATCGTCGGCACCTACTCGACGATCTTCATCGCCGCACCGCTGTATGCCCAGCTGCGCAGCGGTGAGGAAGCCATCAAGAAGCGAGACAAGCGCACCCTCGCGGTGCGCGAAGCCAGCATCGCCACCGTCAAATAGCCGAAATCATCGAAAGGGCAGACCATGGCCGTACCGTCAGTCACCGCGAGCGAAGCGATCACGCTGAGCGAAGGCGGCACCTGGTTGCTCGACGTGCGGGAGCAGGACGAGTGGGACCGCGGCCACGCGCCATCCGCCCACCTCGTGCCCCTGTCAGAACTCGGAGCGCGCCTCGCGGAAGTGCCCACAGATCAGCAGGTGCTCGTCGTGTGCCTCTCCGGTGGGCGTTCGCAGCGTGCGGCGACCGCGCTGGCTCAGTCCGGAGTGGATGCGGTGAACGTCTCCGGCGGCATGCTCGCGTGGTCGGCCGCCGATGGACCCTTGGTCTCAGAGGGAACGGACGCGGCTCGCGTCGAGTGACCCCGTCGCGCAGCCGGAGCATCGTGCCGTGAGCGAACCTGCGAAGTGCAGCATCCGCGCGGTGATAGTTTTGCTGCAGGAGGAACGCTGATGGTTGATACGACGACATCCGGTCCCTCTGCGCCTCCCACCCCGGGTTCGAACGGTCCCGCCACCGGCTCGCTCCGCACGCTTCTGCCGCGCATCTTCTCCAAGGCCCAGCCCACCGGGGCGGTCGACCGCCTGATCAAGACGGCGCGGATGCACCATCCGAAAGCCGACGTGAGCATCATCGAGCGCGCCTACGTCGCCGCCGAGCGCGCCCACCGCGGCCAGAAGCGCCGCAGTGGCGAGCCGTACATCACGCATCCGGTCGCGGTCGCCCAGATTCTGGCCGACCTCGGCATCGGCCCCAAGACCCTTGCGGCCGCCCTGTTGCACGACACCGTCGAAGACACCGACTATTCGCTCGACCTGCTGCGACGGGATTTCGGCGACGAGATCGCGATGCTGGTGGACGGCGTCACCAAGCTCGACAAGCTCAAGTACGGCGACAGCGCGCAGGCGGAGACCGTGCGCAAGATGGTCGTCGCGATGTCCAAGGACATCCGCGTTCTCGTCATCAAGCTCGCCGACCGGCTGCACAACGCCCGCACCTGGGGTTTCGTGCCGGCGGAGTCCGCCACCCGCAAGGCCCAGGAGACTCTGGAGATCTACGCCCCGCTCGCGCACCGGCTCGGGATCCAGACCATCAAGTGGGAGCTGGAAGACCTCTCCTTCGCGGTGCTCTACCCGAAGCTGTACATCGAGATCGAGAACCTGGTCAAGCAGCGCACTCCCCAGCGTGAAGAGTTCGTGCAACAGGTGATCGACGCGGTCAAGGACGACCTCAAAGCCTCGAAGATCAAGGGCAAGGTCGTCGGTCGGCCCAAGCAGTACTACTCGATTTACCAGAAGATGATCGTGCGCGGCCGTGAATTCGACGAGATCTACGACCTGGTCGGCATCCGGGTGCTCGTGGGATCGGTTCGCGACTGTTATGCGGTCCTCGGGTCGATCCACGCGCGGTGGAACCCCATCCCCGGTCGCTTCAAGGACTACATCGCGACCCCCAAGTTCAACCTGTACCAATCGCTTCACACCACAGTGATCGGGCCGAAGGGCCGTGCGGTGGAGATCCAGATCCGCACCGATGAGATGCACCAGCGCGCGGAGTTCGGTGTCGCGGCGCACTGGAAGTACAAGGAGCGCGTCAACGGCAAGGGCTCGTCGAGCGAGACGAGCGACGACGGCGACATGGCGTGGCTCGCCCACATCACCGACTGGCAGGCCGAGACCGCCGACCCCAACGAATTCCTCGACTCGTTGCGCTTCGAGATCGGCGCGAAGGAGGTCTACGTCTTCACCCCGCAGGGGAAGGTCATCGGCCTTCCCGCGGGCGCAACCCCGGTCGACTTCGCCTATGCCGTGCACACCGAAGTCGGTCACCGCACCATGGGCTCCAAGGTCAATGGCCGGCTGGTGCCCCTCGAGAGCACGCTCAACTCCGGTGATGTCGTCGAGATCTTCACCTCGAAGAGCCCGGATGCCGGACCGAGCCAGGGCTGGCTCAACTTCGTCAAGAGTCCCCGCGCGCGGAACAAGATCAAGCAGTGGTTCACCAAGGAGCGGCGCGACGAGGCGATCGAGCAGGGCAAGGATGCGATCGCGCGCGCCATGCGCAAGCAGAATCTGCCGCTCCAGAAGCTGATGAACCAGGACTCGTTCAACGAGGTCGCGGCCCAGATGCGTTACGAAGACATCTCGGCGCTCTACGCCGCCGTGGGGGAGGGACACGTCTCCACCCAGTCGGTGATCGAGAAGGTGCTCGGCACCTTGCACACCGAGGCGGAGACCGAAGACGCCGAGATCCCGTTCCCCACAAAGGGGCGCAGCAAGCAGTTGCGCAACAGCGACTCCGGCGTGCTCGTGCGCGGAGCTCCCGACATCCTGGTGAAGCTCGCGAAGTGCTGCACGCCGGTGCCGGGCGACGACATCGTCGGATTCGTCACCCGGGGTTCCGGAGTCTCGGTGCACAAGACCGATTGCCACAATGTCGCCTCGCTCCTCAACGAGCCCGAGCGCATGGTGGACGTGGAATGGGCGCCGACGTCGTCGAGCATCTTCCTGGTGCAGATCCAGGTCGAGGCGCTCGACCGGGCCGGACTGCTCTCGGATGTGACCCGGGTGCTGTCCGAGAGCCATGTCAACATCCTGTCGGCTTCGGTGTCGACCTCCAGTGATCGTCTCGCCCTCAGTCGCTTCGTCTTCGAGATGGGTGACACGACGCATCTGGATGCCGTGCTCAATGCCGTTCGACGCATCGACGCGGTCTACGACGTCTACCGGGTCAACGGGGGCTGAGCCCCTCTCGCGGTCGTCGAACCGACTCGATCCGCCGCGCCGCCTCGCGGATCCTCTCGACGGCGAGGGTCTTGTGGGGCAGGTTGCGGCGGCGGTCGAGAACGGCGCGGCATTCCTCGAGGCCGAACCGGTCGATCCGCATCAACGAGCCGATCACAGCCAGTTCTTCGTCGTCGAAGGTGAGGCTGTTTCGGGCGAGGTCGACGACGGTGCGCACCGGCGTTGTCACCGCCAGTCCCGCGATGTGCTCGAGGTCCTCGTCGTCGATCACCACCTCACGAACGCTCAGCGCAACCAGGGTCGCCGGTCGCACCCGGGCGGTGATGTCCGCGCAGAATTGGTGCCGGGTCGGCAATCCGGCCGCGCCGTAGACCCACGCGGCACTGCGCTGCTCGACGATGAGTCGTGGCGGGATGGTCAGGAACAGGGCGCGCGCCCGCAGAAGGCGTGACTCGATCTCGTCGATGGGGCTGAAGCACTGGTCGACGCGATAGAGCTCACCGTCCAGCTTGGCCGCGTGGAGTTCTGCCTGGGGGAGATCCGAGTGGAAGAGTACGGACGGCAAGCGGGACATGCCAGCCATCGTTGCGGATGCCATCGGAGCGCATCGGGTGCGCAACCCGATCTGTGGACAGTCGCTGCCCGCGCGTGGACCGGAGGGAGGGGCGCTAGCCGATCGCCTTCAGCCAGGCCTTGCGAGCCGCAAGGGCCTCCTCGGCATCCGCGACCTTCCTGGCGTCGCCGCCGGCTTTCGCGTCGGCGAGCTCGGCCTCGAGCTTGGCGATGGCATCCTGCAGTTGGCCGGCGAGCCCCTCGGCTCGGGCGATCCGCTCGGGATTGCTCTTCTGCCAGTGGTCCTCGTCGAGCTTGCGCACCGCGGTCTCGACCTTGCGCAAGCGGTCCTCGATCGGCTTGACCTTGTCGCGCGGCACCTTGCCGATGGCATCCCACTGGCGCTGGATGGACAGAAGCGCGTCTTTCGCTTTCACCCGATCGGTCTCGGTCACGAGCGGCTCGGCCTCGGTGAGAAGAGCGAGCTTCAGCTCGAGATTGGCGCTGAATTCCTCGTTGTCCTTGGCGTCGACCTCGGACTTCGCCGAATACAGTGCGTCTCCGGCCGCCTTGAAGCGCAGCCACAGGGCATCATCGAACTTCTTACCGGCGCGGCCGGCGGCCTTCCAGTCGTCCAGAAGGGTGCGGTAGACCGGGATGCCATCGAGGCCCTTGGGGATGAGGGCCTCCGCCTTCTCGGCGAGCTCCTGCTTCTTGTTGCGGGCGTCCTTGTGCACGGAATCGAGTTCGGCGAAGAAGGCCTTGCGGTGCGTCTCGATGATGGTGCGCGCGGCGCGGAATCGCTTCCACAGCTCGTTGCTCTCGTTCTTGGGCAGCCGGGGGCCGTCTGCCTGGTGCTTCTGCCAGCGCGCGAAGATGTCGTCGAGGGTGGCGCTGACCTGCTTCCACTGGGCCTTGGCCGGGTCCTGCGCAGCGAGCTTCTCGGCTTCGACGACGAGAGCCTCCCGTTCGGCGAGAGCCGCCTCGGTGGCTGCTTTCGTCTCGGCGGTCTGCTTCTCGGTGAGTTCGCTGACGGCGCCGTCCAGCGCGTCGAGTCGCTTCGTGAGAGAGGGCAGGTCGCCCACGGCATTGGCGGAGGCCACAGTGGTCTTGAGCGCAGAGATGGTCTTCGCGACATCCGATGCCGCCGTGCCGCGCTTGATGCGCTGTTCGAGAAGCGTCACCTGGCCCGCCAACTCGACGAATTTGCGCTGGAAGTAGCCGAGAGCCTCCTCCGCAGTGCCGTCGGGATACTGTCCCACCGCGCGTTCGCCCTCGCCGTCGCGCACGAAGACGGTGCCGGTCTCGTCAACGCGGCCCCATGGAGCCTGTTCGTCTGTCGCCAAAAGTCTCACCTTTGCTTGTCGGCCATGCTGTGGAATGGCCGACCACCAGCCTATTGCACGGTCAGTTGCGTGATCTTCGTCGGAACGACGGGAGCGCCATCAGAAGCGCCGCTCGCAGAGGGGGTGACACCGGCATCGGCGATCCGGCTCACGAAGTCGGGAAGGCCGCTCGTGACCTTTCCGAATATGGTGTAGCCTCCGGTGGTGGTGGGCAAATTCGTGTCGGCATAGGTGATGAAGAATTGGCTGCTCTGCGAGTAGGCGGAGTCCCCGCGGGCCATCGCGATGGTTCCTGCGGGATACACGCCGTCGGTGGGCACGTTCTCGAGCGGTCCGAAGCTGAAGCCCACATCGCCGGCGCCCTTGCCATCGACAGAACCGCACTGGATGAGTTTGAACGAATCACCGTTCGTGAGGCGATGGCAGGACGCCCCGGTCGTCGTATAGAAGTTCTTCTTCGCGAGGTCGATGAAGACCGAAGTCGCCTGCGGGGCCTTCGCGCCGTCGAGCGAGATTCCCAGCTTCACATCATTGAGGCTGATGTCACCCTTCCAGGTGCGATTCTCCGCGATCGTCTTGGCCGGAACATCGCCAACGTTCTTTCCCGCGGCCGGGCTGCTCGACGGCGATGCCGAGGCGGTCGGCGTGGGCATCCCGGGGCCGGCGGTGAAGTAGAAGACCTGGGTGAGCGTGGCGAGGGCTGCGATCACGACGACGCCGACGATGGCGACGACGTTGTCGCGCCGGCGCCGGGAGACCTGGAGACTGTGCACGGACTGCCGGGCGTTGTAGCGGCGGAGACGTTCGCGGGCCTCGCGCGCGTCCCGCTCGGCGTTCTTGCTTGCGGCCACGGCTGGTCCTTCGAGCTCGGTGCCGCAGTCGCGGCAGGGAATGTCCTCCTGCACTGTAGCCGACGCGTGCCCAGCCGCGACCGATCATGGTCGGCGGCGCGAACTACCATTGCCTTCATGGTGGATGCCCGGATCGGACTGCGCGCCGGCGCGACCCCTCTCGCCGTGCGGATGCGTCCGCGCAGCCTCGACGAAGTCGCGGGCCAGCGCCATCTGCTCACGCCAGGCTCGCCTCTCGTCAGCCTCGCCTCGGACAAGACGGGGGAGCAGGGCGCGACCTCTGTCATCCTCTGGGGGCCACCCGGAACCGGGAAGACGACCCTCGCCCAGGCCATCGCGCACTCGTCCGGTCGCAAGTTCGTGGAGCTCTCGGCCGTCAACGCCGGCGTGAAGGATGTGCGAGAGGTCATGGAGCAGGCCATGTCGTCACGCGACCTGTACGGCGTGTCGACAGTGCTCTTCCTCGACGAGATCCACCGTTTCACCAAGGCGCAACAGGATGCCCTGTTGCCGGGCGTGGAAAACGGATGGGTCATCCTGGTGGCGGCCACCACCGAGAATCCCTCCTTCTCGGTGATCTCCCCGCTCCTGTCGCGTTCGCTGCTGCTGACCCTCGAGGTACTGAGCGATGAAGACCTCGCCACCCTCGTGGACCGCGCCGTGGTGGATCCGCGCGGGCTCGCCGACAAGGTCGTGCTCGAGGACGAGGCGCGAGCCCTCATCATCCGCCTCGCGTCCGGAGATGCCCGGCGCGCCCTCACGGCCCTCGAGGCCGCAGCGCTGTCGGCATCGTCGACCACCGTGGACGACGAGAAGCCGGTCGTGACCGCAGACATCGTGGCGATGGCCGTCGACCGGGCGCTGCTGCGGTACGACCGCAACGGCGACGAGCACTACGACGTGATCAGCGCCTTCATCAAGTCGATCCGGGGTTCCGATGTGGATGCGGCGCTGCACTATCTCGCCAGAATGATCGAAGCAGGGGAGGATCCGCGGTTCATCTCGCGCCGAGTGATGATCAGCGCTGCGGAAGACATCGGGATCGCCGACCCGCAAGCCCTCCTCATCGCGGTGGCGGCTGCCGACGCGGTGCAGTACGTCGGCATGCCAGAGGGGCGGATCCCCTTGGCCGAAGCCGTCGTCTATCTCGCGACGGCGCCCAAGTCCAACGCCTCCTACATGGCTCTGGATGCGGCGATCGCCGATGTGCGCGCCGGCAAGATCGGTCGGGTGCCCAAGCACCTGCGGGACGCGCATTACGCCGGGGCGAAGAAGCTCGGGCACGGCAAGGGCTACAAATACTCCCACGACTCGGAGTTGGGGGTCGTGCAGCAGCAGTACCTCCCGGACGAACTGCGTGACACCCGCTACTACACCCCCACCGAGCACGGCAACGAGAGGGAAGTTAAGGCGCGGCTCGAGAAGCTGCGCCGGATCATCCGCGGGGAGTGACGGGACCGCGGATCCACTCGGCCGGCAGGTCTTCTGTTAGGATTCTCTGTGGCCCTGAGGAGATTTCTCGGGTCACACCCTCTTCCCAATCTGTCCGCGCTCACGCACGGGCCTTGTCGGCGCAGTTCCGCATCGATGGGGCGAAGAGAATCGAAAGGAATCCGTGTCTACCCAGTCACGTACCCGTAGCAAGACGCGCCTGTCGCGTGCGTTGGGCATCCCGCTCACGCCGAAGGCCGCCAAGTACCTCGAGAAGCGCCCGTACCCTCCGGGGGAGCACGGCCGCACCAAGCGCAAGACCGACAGCGACTACGCCGTTCGTCTTCGCGAGAAGCAGCGCCTGCGTGCCCAGTACGGCATCCGTGAGGCTCAGCTCAAGATCCAGTTCGAAGAAGCTCGTCGCGCCGCGGGCCTGACCGGTGAGAACCTGGTCGAGCAGCTCGAGATGCGTCTCGACGCCCTCATCGTGCGTGCCGCCATCGCTCGCACCACGGCCCAGGCCCGCCAGATGATCGTTCACCGCCACATCCTGGTCGACGGCCAGCGTGTCGACCGTCCGTCGTTCCGAGTCAAGCCGGGACAGCTCATCCACGTGCACGCCAAGAGCGAGGGCATGGAGCCGTTCCAGGTCGCCGCTGCCGGCGGTCACGTCGACGTGCTTCCGAAGACGCCGCCGTACCTCGAGGTCGAGATCGACAAGCTGCAGGCCCGCCTCGTGCGTCGCCCGAAGCGTGCCGAGGTTCCCGTGACCTGTGAAGTTCAGCTCGTCGTGGAGTACTACGCGGCTCGCTAGTCTCGATACGGGCGCTGAGCGCCCTACTCGACCACCGGTATTGTGGGAGCGGATCATCTTCGGATGGTCCGCTCCTCCTTCGTTAAACAACTGATTGGTGCACCCCATGAGTGGTGGCGATATCGCCGGACTGATTGCCGCGGGAGTCTTCGCGGTGCTCGTCGGCATCATGGCAATTCCGCTGGTGAAGCTCGGCCGCGTCTTCGACGAGGCCGGAACGGCAATCCGTGATCTCGGAACCAATGTCACCCCGATTCTCGAGGAGGCCACCACGACGATCTCCGAGACCAATAAGCAACTCGCCAGGGTCGACACCATCACCAAGGGAGTCGCGGAGGCCACCGGTAACATCACCTCGCTCATCGCCCTGACGGCGGCGACGGTCGGCGGACCGCTCATCAAGCTCGCGGGATTCTCGGCAGCGGTGAAGGTTGCGCTCGGTGCACTGAAGCCGAAATCGCGCGCGAAGTAAACTTGACCTGATCCATCCGCAGCGCCCGAAGCATCCGCAATTCATCTAGGGAGCACCCATGAAGAACATCCTCTGGCTCATCGTCGGCGTCGGGCTGGGATTCGTCGCCGCCCACCAGATCAACAAGACCCCCGAGGGAAAGCGGTTCTTCGAAGACGTCGACAGTCGCGCTCACGAATTCTCGAACGCCGTCGTGGACGGCTACAAGGAACGCGAAGCCGAGCTTCGGGCGGCCGTCGGCGATGCCGGCGACGCGTTCTCCGAATTCACCGCCCGCTGAACCAGACCTCTCTCACCACCCTCGGCGGCCCGGACGGGCACGCCCTGACTTCAGGACACCATGCAGACCGCTGACATCCGGGGCCGTTGGCTCGACTTCTTCGCCGAGCGTGGCCACACCGTGGTCCCCTCCGCCTCCCTCGTCAGTGACGACCCCACGCTGCTGTTCACGGTGGCCGGGATGGTGCCGTTCGTGCCGTACCTCACCGGACTGGTGCCCCCGCCATATCCCCGCGCCACGAGTGTGCAGAAGTGCATTCGAACCCTCGACATCGAGGAAGTGGGCAAGACGCCCAGGCACGGCACCTTCTTCCAGATGAACGGCAACTTCTCCTTCGGCGACTACTTCAAGGAACAGGCGATCACCTACGCCTGGGACCTGCTGACGAGCTCCGAAGCGGATGGCGGCTACGGGTTCCAGGAGAAGGACCTCTGGGTCACGGTCTACAAGGACGACGACGAGGCATTCGGCCTCTGGAAGAAGATCGCCGGGCTGCCGGAGGAGCGCATCCAGCGGCTCGACATGGACACGAACTACTGGTCGACCGGCCAGCCCGGCCCGGCAGGGCCATGCTCCGAGATCTTCTTCGACCGCGGGCCCGCGTACGGCATCGACGGGGGGCCGGCGACGGATGACGACCGCTACGTCGAGATCTGGAACCTGGTCTTCATGCAGTACCTGCGCGGACCAGGCTCTGGCAAGAACTTCGAGATCCTCGGCGACCTGCCCAAGAAGAACATCGACACCGGCATGGGCCTCGAGCGTGTCGCCTTCCTCAAGCAAGGCGTCGAGAACATGTACGAGATCGACCAGGTGCGCCCGGTCCTCGACCTCGCCGCGACCCTCTCCGGGCGTCGCTACGGTGCGGTGCACGACGACGACGTGCGCATGCGCATCGTCGCCGACCATGTGCGGTCCGCGCTCATGCTCATGTCCGACGGCATCACGCCGTCGAACGAGGGGCGCGGGTACATCCTGCGCCGTCTCCTCCGCCGCACCGTGCGGTCGATGCGTCTGCTCGGCGTGGATGCGCCGACCTTCACCGAGCTCTTCTCGGCCTCGAAGGATGCGATGAAGGCGGCTTACCCGGAGGTCGAGACCGATTACGACCGCATCCGCAACCTCGCGACGGCCGAGGAGGAGACCTTCCTCCGCACGCTGGCGAGCGGCACGAGCATCCTCGACCTCGCGGTGACGAAGACGCAGGGGGCCGGATCGAAGCAGCTCGCCGGTGACACCGCGTTCCTGTTGCACGACACCTTCGGATTCCCGATCGACCTCACCCTCGAGATGGCGGAGGAGGCGGGCCTCAGCGTCGACCGCGACGCCTTCGACGCCCTCATGCTCGAGCAGCGCACCATGGCAAAGGCGGATGCCAAGGCGAAAAAGACACTGCTGGCCGACCTCTCGGTGTACAGCGCGTTCCGCGCGCAGGGAGAGACCATCTTCACCGGCTATGACCACCTCGACACGGACAGCACCATCCTCGGCCTCATCGTCGACGGAGTGTCGGTGCCGAAAGCCGTCGCCGGCGACATCGCCGAGGTGATCCTCGCCGAGACCTCGCTCTACCCGGAGTCCGGTGGCCAGGAAGCGGATGCCGGAAGCATCGTCGGCACCGGTTTCGATCTCGAAGTGCTCGATGTGCAGCGGCCGGTCAAGGGACTCGTCAGTCACCGGGTGCAGGTGCGCAGCGGTGAGGTCGGCGTGGGGGAGGCGGCGACGAGCGTCGTCGATCGCGATTATCGACGCGGCGCGACCCAGGCGCACTCCGCGACCCATCTGATCCACGCTGCCCTGCGGGAGGTGCTCGGCCCGGATGCCCACCAGGCCGGATCCGACAACCGCGCGGGGTACATGCGTCTCGACTTCAACTGGAGTAAGCCGCTCTCGCTCGAGACCCGCACCGAGATCGAAGACATCGCCAACAATGCCGTGCGACAGAACCTCGAGGTGACGACCCGGATCCTGCCCCTCGACGAGGCGCGTGCGCTCGGTGCCATGGCCCTGTTCGGCGAGAAGTACGGCGAGGAGGTGCGGGTCGTCGAGATCGGCGGCCCTTGGTCGCTCGAGCTGTGCGCCGGCACTCACGTGGCTCGGAGCGCGGAGATCGGCCTGATCAACGTGATCAGCGAAGCCTCCGTCGGGTCGAGCAATCGCCGCATCGAGTCCCTGGTCGGTCGCGAGGCATTCCGTGATCTCGCAACCGAGCGCGCGATTGTCAATGAGCTGACTTCTACCCTCAAGACGCCGCGTGACCAGGTGTCGACCCGCATCTCGGAGTTGCTCGCGAGCCTGAAGAGCGCGGAGAAGCGCATCGCCGAGTTCGAGCAGGCGGCCCTCACCGAGCGTGTGCCCGCACTGCTCGCCACGGCGAGCCGAGTGGGTGCCGTGACCGCCGTGATCACGGACGTCGGTGCCCTGACATCGTCCGACGATCTCCGTCTGCTGGTCACCACGGTGCGCAGTCGACTCGGGAGCGACGCAGCCGTCGTGGCACTCGCGGCAGATGTCGCGGGCAAGCCAGCGGTGATCGTCGCGACGAACGAGGCGGCACGTGCCCTCGGCGCGAAGGCCGGCGCGCTCGCGAAGACAGCCGCGGGCATCCTCGGTGGTGGCGGCGGCGGCAAGGACGATCTGGCCCAGGGCGGCGGCTCGAACCTCGCCGAGATCGCGACCGCCCTCGACGCCATCGCGGCCGGACTTCCGAGGTAGCGGTGCGAACGGGCGTTCGTCTCGGCATCGACGTGGGGAAAGTGCGCATCGGTGTCGCATCGAGCGACCCGAACGGGATGATCGCCACCCCGGTGAGCACGGTGCCGCGCGGCGACGGTGACATCGCGGCCATCATGGTCGAGGCGAGCGAACGATCCGTGGTGGAGATCGTGATCGGATTGCCCCTCGCTCTCTCGGGCGGCGACTCGGCTTCGACCCAGGATGCCCGTGACTTCGCCCAGCGTGTGGCCGCGGCCGGCGACATCCCGGTACGGATGGTCGACGAGCGGCTCTCGACGGTGTCGGCGACGCGCGCGCTGCGGGCATCCGGGCGCAACTCCCGCACCTCACGGCCCGTGATCGACCAGGTTGCCGCCGTGATAATTTTGCAACATGCCCTCGACGCCGAGCGCACCGGCGGACGCCTGCCGGGTGTGGTCGTCGTCCCGCACGAAGGACGGTAACCGTGGCCGATGAGCCAAGCTGGGACGAGATCTTCTCGTCGCAACCCTCGCCGACCGGAGCCGAGGTCCCCCCCGCCGCTCCGCGGAGCCGTCGGGAGGCCCGCGAACAGGCAGCGCCGCGCGGCGGTGACCAGCGGCAACCCGCTGCACGCCGCGACCGCTCCTCGCGACAAGCGCGGGTCGACGACTACGGTCTCGCACCGCGCAAGAAGCCCCGACGCAGCCTCGCCTGGCTCTGGGTCCTGCTCTCGATCGTTGTGGTGCTCGGGGTCGTGTCTACCGCCGTCTGGGTGAACTTCCAGCCGCAGATCCAGAAGGTGCTCGGGATCGAACCGCCCATCGACTACACCGGTGGTGGCACCGGCAAGGTCGTCGTGACGATCGAGAACGGGCAGATCGGCGGGGATGTCGCGAAGACTCTCGCCGCGAAGGGGATCACGAAGACCTCGACCGCGTTCTACAAACTGCTGCTCGTGCAGCAGCCCCCGGTGACTTTCATCCCCGGCAGCTACCAGCTGAAGAGTCACATGAGCGCAAAGGCGGCACTCGCGGCACTCGTGGATCCGGCCAATAAGGTCTCCACCCGCGTCTCGTTTCCCGAGGGCGTCACGGTGAAGGGCGTCATCGCGCGGCTCGCGAATCTCAGCGAGAGCACGGGAGTCACCCAGGCGCAGCTGGAGGCCGCTGCCGCTGACTACAAGTCCTTCGGTCTTCCCGCCGCGGCTCCGAGCCTCGAGGGCTACCTCTTTCCGGCGACCTACATCCTGGAGCCCGGCCAGACGGCGCACCAGATCCTGCAGGTCTTCGTGACGGAGATGTTCAAGCGATTGGATGCCGCTGGCGTGGCCCCGGCGGACCGACATCGCGTGCTCACCCTCGCGGCTCTCACCCAGAAGGAGGGCGGACCGGTCGCCGACTTCCCGAAGGTGGCGCAGGTGTGGGACAACCGCATCGCCAAGGGGATGAACCTGCAGTCGGACGCCACCGTGGCCTACGGGGCCGGGTCGTCCAGCATCGAGACCACTGCCGCCCAGCGCGCCGACAAGAGCAATCCCTACAACACCTACGCCAATCCCGGTCTGCCGGTCGGCCCGATCTCCAACCCCGGCGACAAGGCGATCGACGCGACCCTGCATCCCACGCCGGGAAGCTGGTTGTACTTCGTGGTGGTCAACTGCTCGACCGGAGAGACCGCTTTCTCCGACACCTTCGCCCAGCACCAGGCCGCGAACGCGCAGCTCGGTGCCTGGTTGAAGGCGAATCCAGGGGGCTGCGATTGACGAGACTCGCTGTGCTGGGATCCCCGATCTCGCATTCCCGGTCGCCGGCCCTGCATCGGGCCGCCTATGCGGTGCTCGGGCTCGACTGGGAGTATGAGGCCATCGAGGTGACATCCGCCGGGCTCTCCGCCTTCATCGGAGCCTGCGGGGCCGACTGGCGCGGGCTGTCCCTGACCATGCCACTCAAACGCGACGTGATGCCCCTGCTTACCGATGCCGACAGTTTCGCCGAACTCACCGGGGGAGCGAACACCGTGCTGTTCCGCGAGGTTGTGCACGGTCATTCCCTCCACGGATTCAACACGGACGTCTTCGGCATCCTCGAGGCCTTTCGGGATGCCGGCGTTGAGCGCCTCACCAGCGTGCGGATACTCGGGGCCGGCGCGACCGCGGCATCCGCCCTCGTCGCCGTGGCCCAGCTCGGCGCGCGACGGGTCGTCGTCTCCGCCCGCTCGGCACCGAAGCTCATCGCGCTGTTCGACCTCGGTGAGGAGCTCGGTATCGATGTGCACGCCGCCCGTCCCGACGGCGTCGATGACGGCATACTGCCGGATGCCGTGATCAGCACACTGCCCGGCGGCGCGCATCACGACTATCGCTTCGACAGCACCGTTCGGGCATCCTCGGTGCTCTTCGACGTGGCTTACGACCCGTGGCCCTCGGCTCTCGCCGCGAGCTGGCTCGAGGCGGGCGGACGGGTGATCCCCGGGATCGAGATGCTCATCAACCAGGCACTGCTTCAGGTGCGCATCTTCGTCGGCGGGCGGCCCGACCACATCCTGCCCCGAGAGGCAGCGGTGCTTGCGGCGATGCGCGAGGCAGTCGGCGTCTGACCGGGACTCGGCCGCGCCTGTGGGAGGATTCTCCTATGCTTCGATGGTTGACCGCAGGGGAATCGCACGGTCCCGAATTGATCGCGATCCTCGAGGGCCTGCCGGCGGGAGTGCCGGTCTCGATGGCGGCGATCCAGGAGGATCTGCACCGTCGCACGCTCGGCTATGGCCGAGGCGCCCGACAGAAGTTCGAACAGGATGCGCTCACGATCAGTGGCGGCATCCGCTTCGGACTCTCGATGGGCAGCCCCGTCGCTCTGCGGATCGGCAACACGGAATGGCCGCGCTGGGTCGATGTGATGAGCGCAGAGCCGGTGGACCTCGATTCGCTGCCGAAGGGCCGCGGGGCGCCGCTCACCCGTCCGAGGCCCGGACACGCCGACCTGGTCGGCATGCAGAAGTACGGTTTCGACGAGTCGCGGAACGTGCTCGAACGGGCGAGTGCACGCGAGACCGCGGCACGGGTCGCGCTCGGTGCGGTGGCCAGGTCCTTCCTGGGCGAGCTCGGGATCCGACTCGTCTCCCACACCCTCTCGATCGGCGCGACGCGCGTTCCGGAAGGCTCCGCCCTTCCCGGATTCGCCGATGTCGCGGCTCTCGACGCGGATCCGCTGCGCTGCTTCGACCCGGAGACCTCCGTGCGGATGGTGGCTGAGGTCGACGCCGCGCACGAAGACGGCGACACTCTCGGCGGCGTTGTCGAGGTACTGGCCTACGGCCTGCCGCCGGGCCTTGGTTCCTACACGCACTGGGACCGACGACTCGACTCCCAGCTCGCGGCCGCTCTCATGGGCATCCAGGCGATCAAGGGCGTCGAACTGGGCGACGGCTTCCTCACGGCCGCGCGACGCGGCTCAGAGGCGCATGACGAGCTCTTCCAGACCGCGGACGGCATCAGTCGCTCCACTGACCGCGCCGGCGGCACCGAAGGGGGCATGAGCACGGGAACGGTGTTGCGGGTTCGAGCGGCCATGAAGCCGATCTCGACGGTGCCGCACGCTCTTCGAACCGTCGACGTCGCCACCTCGGCCGCCGGGGAGGCACATCACCAGCGTTCGGACGTCTGCGCGGTTCCGGCCGCCGGCGTCGTCGCCGAGGCGATGGTCGCGCTGGTGCTCGCCAACGCTGTGCTCGAGAAGTTCGGCGGCGACTCCGTGGCCGAGACGAAACGCAACAGGGACGGCTACCTGGCGGCGATCCCGGCCAATCTCTCGACGACTCCGGAGTCGAACCTCCTCCTCGGCTCGTGATCAACCGGACTCCCGAACCGGGCCGACCCTATCTCGTCTTGATCGGGCCGCCGGCCGCGGGTAAGACGCGGCTCGGCAAGCGGATCGCGCGCATCCTCGGGGCGCCCTTCGTCGACACCGACCGTCGCATCGTGGCGGGTAACGGCCCGATCGCCCAGATTTTCAGCGAACACGGCGAGAAGCACTACCGGGCCCTCGAGCGCGCAGAGGTGACGAAGGCCTTGGGGGAACGCGCGGTGGTCGCGCTCGGCGGTGGGGCGATCATCGACCCGGTGACCCAGCGCGATCTGCTCGCCCACCGCGTCGCGCTCATCACGGTGAGTCCCGATGCGGTCGCGGCGCGCATCCTCGGCACCGGTCGTCCGCTGATCAGCGGAATCGACACCTGGTCTGAGCTCGTCGCTTCCCGGCGCGAGATCTACGAACGCCTCGCCACCCGCACCTGGGACACCTCGGAGCGCCCGATCGACCACATCGCGGCCGAGATCGCCACCTGGATCTCTGAGGAGACCCCCACCGACGTCGCAGAAGAGAAGGCACCATGAGCTCCACCACCACCATCACCGTCCCCGGGGTCGACTCCTATGAGGTCACCGTCGGTCGCGACATCCTCTCCTCCCTCCCGGCCCTGATCGGTCCGGACGCGCGGAAGGTGCTGATCGTGCATCCGGCCACCCTCGGCGCGCGGGCCGAGCGCCTGCGGGAGACGCTGAGCGCGGACTTCGAGGTGCTCCTCGCCGAGATTCCGGATGCCGAGACCGGAAAGCGCGTGGAGGTCGCCGCATTCTGCTGGCAGGTGATGGGCCAGTCCGACTTCACCCGCACCGACGTCGTGATCGGTTTCGGCGGGGGAGCGGTCACCGACCTCGCGGGTTTCGTGGCGGCCACCTGGCTGCGCGGCATCCGCCTGATCAATGTGCCGACGACACTGCTCGGGATGGTGGATGCCTCCATCGGCGGCAAGACCGGGATCAACACCAACGAGGGGAAGAACCTCGTGGGGGCGTTCCACGCCCCGGCCGGAGTCGTCGTCGACCTCGACACCCTCCAGGGACTCAGCCAGATGGAGATCCTCGCCGGGTTCGGCGAGGTGGTCAAATGCGGCTTCATCGGTGAGCCGGAGATTCTCGACATCATCGAACGAGACGTGGATGTCGCCACGAACTCCGCCTCCGATGAGTTCCGTCGCATGGTGGAGCTGTCGATCGGACTCAAGGCGCGAGTGGTGGGGCAGGACTTCAAAGAGAACGGACTGCGCGAGATCCTCAACTACGGCCACACCCTCGGGCATGCCGTCGAGTACGCGGAGCGGTTCCAGTGGCGGCACGGTGCGGCGGTCGCCATCGGCATGGTCTACGCCGCTGAGCTGGCCCGGCTCACCGGACGACTGCCGGATGCCGTCGTCGACCGGCACCGCAGCATCCTCACGTCCCTCCAGCTGCCGATCTCGTACTCCGCGGGACGCTGGCAGACGCTGCTCTCCGTGATGAAACGCGACAAGAAGGCTCGTGGCTCGCTGTTGCGGTTCATCGTGCTCGATGACGTCGCCAAGCCGACGGTACTCACCGGTCCCGACGAGAGCCTGCTCTTCGCGGCCTACCAGGAGATCGGCTCGTAGCTCGGCTCGGGTGCAGCCCGGCTGCGTGGTCACCCGCAAAACGGGCGAGTTCGGACACTCTGGGCCGGCACGCCCGCCCGGAGTGGGCGCGATGACCCGGAACGGGGTCGAACGCTCAGCCGCCGAGCAACCGTGCGCGGGCCGCGGCGTGCTCGTCCGAGGTGATCGCGCCTTTCGTGAGCAGCGCATCCAGTTCGAGCAGGCGACTCTCGAGCGATTTCGCCGGTGTGAGCGCCTCACTGTCGAGCAGCTTCACGGCCAGGTCGGTCTGCAGGCTCAGCGGATCGTGCCCCGAATTGCGCACGCGAGCCGCATTGCGGATGGTCAGGGCGATGATGACCACGAAACCGACGATCACCACCCCGACGACGAGCCCGGAGAGAACTCCGAAAGAAGTCGAGAATCCATCTGGTTCAAATCCCATGGCCTCATTCTGGCCTGCGGGGCGCCGGTCCACCGGCGGATGCCGGGGAGGACACGCCGCGGCATGCTCCCGACCCGCCGCGTCCACGGGGGAATCTCCGCTGTGGGAGCCTCACTGGCTTCGCCCGCGCGACACCTGAGCCAGCCACGGGCACCAGACCGTGACCGCTAGGCTCGACGCCATGGTCAGCATCCTCGTTCTCAACGGCCCGAACCTCGGCCGTCTCGGTAGCCGCGAACCGGATGTCTACGGCAGCGGAACCCTCGAGGACCTGCGAATCGCGCTCGATCGGGAGGCTCCTCCCGGCCACGCGATCGACCTGCGGCAGACCAACGACGAGGCCGAACTGATCGGCTGGCTGTACGAGGCCGTGGACACGGCGAGCCCGGTCATCCTCAATCCGGCCGCCTTCACGCACTATTCCTACGCGCTGCGAGATGCCGCTGCACTGGTGACCAAGGCCGGCCTGATCCTCGTGGAGGTACACCTCTCCAACCCCCATGCCCGTGAGGAATTCCGCCACACCAGCGTGATCTCGGGGGTCGCGACGGGGGTGATCGCCGGATTCGGATTCGACTCCTACCTGCTCGCTCTCGACGCGATCAACCGCAAACTCGGCTAGACGGTAGACTCACTAGCTGGTTTCCCCGCGCGCGAGCGCTGAATATTCTCATCTCCAGATCGAACGGATTTACAGTCATGGCCTCAACCGCTGACATCAGGAACGGCGTCGTTCTCAACATGGACGGCCAGCTCTGGACCGTTATCGACTTCCAGCACGTGAAGCCGGGCAAGGGCGGCGCCTTCGTGCGCACCAAGGTGAAGAACGTCATGAGCGGCAAGGTCGTCGATCGAACGTTCAACGCGGGAGCGAAGATCGAGACCGAGACGGTCGACCGCTCGGAGTTCCAGTACCTCTACGCCGACGGCGAGAACTACGTCTTCATGGATGTCGGCAACTACGACCAGATCACCCTCACCGCTCCGCAGGTGGGGGATGCTGCCAACTTCATGCTCGAGAACCAGAACGTGACCATCGCGCTGCACAACGGCGACCCGCTCTACGTCGAGCTGCCGGCATCCGTCACTCTCGAGATCACCTACACGGAGCCCGGCCTTCAGGGCGACCGTTCCACCGGCGGCACGAAGCCGGCGACCGTCGAGACCGGATACCAGATCCAGGTTCCGCTGTTCCTCGAGCAGGGCACGAAGGTCAAGGTCGACACCCGCGACGGCAGCTACCTCGGTCGCGTCAACTAGTGGGAGCCCGAACCAAGGCGCGAAAGCGCGCGATCGACCTGTTGTACGGCGCAGACCTCCGCGAGATCTCACTGAACGCGGCGATCGCTCTCGAGGCGGACCGGGCGAAGAGCGAACCCGACCGCTGGAACTCCTGGGTCTACGCCCGCACCATCGTCGAGGGGATCGGCGAGCACGGCGACGAGATCGACGAGCTCATCGAGACCTACGCGCAGGGCTGGACCATCAACCGGATGCCCGTCACCGACCGCGCGATCGTGCGCATCGGCATCTGGGAGCTGCTCTTCAACGACGAGATCCCCGACAGCGTGGCGATCTCCGAGGCCGTCGAGGCGGCGAAGTCCCTCAGCACCGAGGACTCCGCCGGCTTTGTGAACGGCCTGCTGGGTCGCATTGCCCAAACCCGCGCCTGAACCGCCCCTGAATCGCGCCGTGCCCGCGCCTGGTGCGACTCCACGGTTTCGCCGACGATCGCGGCGCGCGGTATAGTCGTCACCAATAGCCATCCTTAAATTCCGTCCAGAGAGGCGGGGAAGGAGGTCGGATTGCCCGCACGCACAGTGCTGCAGCACGCTGACATCACCCGGGCGTTGACTCGGATCTCCCACGAGATCCTCGAGTCCAACCGGGGACCGGACAACCTCGTCATCCTTGGCATCCCCACGCGTGGAGTGGTGCTCGCCACCCGCATCGGCCAGCTGCTCGCCGACATCTCCGGCACGCCGGTGCCGACCGGGGCGCTCGATGTCACCATGTTCCGCGACGATCTCGGTCGAAACCCCACCCGTGTTCCCTCGCCCACCCAGGTGCCCGCCGGCGGGATCGACGGGACGACGGTGGTTCTCATCGACGATGTGCTCTATTCCGGTCGCACGATCCGTGCCGCACTCGATGCCCTCGGCGGCATCGGCAGGCCGGCGATCGTGAGGCTCGCCACGCTCATCGACCGCGGTCATCGCGAGCTGCCGATCCGCCCCGATTTCGTGGGCAAGAACCTGCCGTCCTCCCAGAATGAGCGCATCAACGTGCATCTGCAGGAGATCGACGGTGACGAGTTCGTCTCCATCGAAGAGGCCATCGCATGAGGCATCTGCTGAGCACGCGCGACCTGTCCCGCGAGGAGGCGATCACCATCCTCGACGTTGCAGAGGACATGGCGGAGGTCGCGGACCGTGAGGTTCGCAAGCTGCCTGCCCTTCGCGGCAAGACGGTGGTGAACCTGTTCTTCGAGGACTCCACGCGCACGCGGATCTCGTTCGAAGCGGCGGCCAAGCGACTCTCCGCCGACGTGATCAACTTCAGCGCAAAGGGATCGAGCGTGTCGAAGGGGGAGAGCCTCAAGGACACCGCGCAGACTCTCGCCGCGATCGGAGCGGATGCCGTCGTCATCCGCCACGGGTCTTCCGGGGCCCCGCGGGTGCTGGCGGACTCCGGCTGGATCGACGCCCCGGTGATCAACGCCGGCGACGGCACCCACGAGCATCCGACCCAGGCGCTGCTCGACGCGTTCACGATCCGCCGCCGACTCCACGGCACCGGATCGCGGGGGCGCGATCTCGACGGGGTCACCGTGACGATCGTCGGCGACATCCTCCACTCGCGGGTCGCGCGCTCGAATGCCTGGCTGCTGACCGCCCTCGGGGCGAGCGTCACCTTCGTCGCGCCAGCCACCCTGCTGCCGATCGGGGTCGAGAACTGGCCGGTCGCCGTGCTCTACGACCTCGACCTCGCTCTCCGATCGCGGCCCGACGTGGTGATGATGCTGCGCATCCAGGGCGAGCGGATGAACGCCGCCTACTTCCCGAGTGCGCGGGAGTATTCGCGCATCTGGGGCCTCGACGACGCGCGGCTCGCCATGCTGGCCGCCGATACGATGGTGATGCATCCCGGACCGATGAATCGAGGGCTGGAGATCTCGGCGGGCGCCGCCGACTCGCCGCGCTCCACCGTGCTCGAACAGGTCGCCAACGGGGTGTCGATCCGGATGGCCGTGCTCTATCTCACGCTGTCCGGCGAGGGAGGAAAGCAATGACCGAGACCATCCTGGTGAGGGCGGCGACTCTCGTAGACGGCACGAGCACCGACATCCTGGTTCGCGACGGGCACATCGCCGAGCTCGGCCGGGCGATCTTCGCCTCGGCGGATCGCCTCATCGACGGAGCCGGCCTGATCGCCCTCCCCGGCCTCGTCGACCTGCACACCCACTTGCGCGAGCCCGGGTTCGAGCAGAGCGAGACCGTGCTGAGCGGCTCGCGCGCTGCCGCGATCGGCGGATTCACGGCAGTTCATGCGATGGCGAACACCTCACCGGTCGCCGATACCGCCGGTGTCGTCGAGCAGGTGATGTCCCTCGGTGACCGCCACGGCTACGTGACGGTGCGCCCGATCGGTGCCGTCACCCGCGGCCTCGAAGGCCAACAGCTCAGCGAGATCGGGGCGATGGCGAACAGCCGCGCCCGCGTACGGGTGTTCTCCGACGATGGCAAGTGCGTCTCCGACCCGCTGCTGATGCGGCGCGCGCTCGAATACGTGAAGACCTTCGGGGGAGTGATCGCCCAGCACGCCCAGGAGCCCCGCCTCACCGAGGGAGCCCAGATGAACGAGGGCACGCTCTCCGGCGAACTGGGGCTGGCCGGCTGGCCGGCCGTGGCCGAGGAGGCGATCATCGCCCGCGATGTGCTCCTCGCCCAGCACGTGGGTGCTCGTCTGCACGTGTGCCACCTGTCCACCGCGGGATCGGTCGAGGTCGTGCGCTGGGCGAAGGCGCGGGGCATCGACGTGACAGCCGAGGTCACACCGCATCACCTGCTGCTCACCGAGCAACTGGTGGCGAGCTACGACTCGCGCTACAAGGTGAACCCCCCGCTGCGCCGGGACGAGGATGTGCGCGCCGTGCGCGAGGGGCTCGCCGACGGCACCATCGACATCGTCGCGACCGACCACGCGCCGCACCCGGTCGAGGCGAAGGACTGCGAGTGGGAGGCAGCCGCCTTCGGGATGGTGGGACTCGAGTCCGCCCTCAGTGTGGTGCAGGCCTCCGTCGTCGATACCGGGCTGCTGGACTGGGCCGATGTCGCCAGGGTGTTCTCCCGCACGCCGGCGGCGATCGGGCAGCTCGAGGGTTACGAGCGGGGAATCGCGGTGGGCGCCCCGGCATCCTTCACCCTTTACGATCCGAGCGTGAGCCGCGTCTTCGAGACCACGCAGCTCCGGGGCAAGGGGCTCAACTCGCCCTACCTCTCGACGACCCTTCCCGGACGGGTCGTGACCACGGTTCACCGCGGCTACGCCACAGTGCTCGACGGCGAACTGGTCGAGGCAGAGGCGGTCGCGGCGGCGGCCCGCGCGTTCGACCAGGCGGGAGCCCGCAATGGATAGGACGACCTCCACGGCTATCGTGATCGCCGTCATCGTGCTGGCACTCGCTGGCATGGTGATCGGGTGGCGAGGCCGCCAGAAGCGGCAAGCCCATCTGCCCCGACCGGATGCCGTTCCCGCCGATCCCGGCACCGAACTGTTCACCGCCGAGGCGTTCTACGTCGCCACGACCATGGCCGACGACGAACTCAACCGGGTCGCCGTCGCTGGCCTCGGATTCCGCGCGCGTTCCACGGTGACGGTGACCGATTCGGGAATCATCCTCTCCCGTACCGGCACAGCCGAGACCTTCATGGCCAGGGCCGCCCTGCGCGGCATCGACCGCGCCACCTACACGATCGACCGTGTCGTCGAGAAGGGCGGACTCGTGCGACTCGCCTGGACGCTCGGCGCGACCCCGGTTGACAGCTACCTCCGACTCACCGATCCGGCGGATGCCGCCGCGCTCATCGACGTCGTCACCCCCCTACTCCCCACTCCCGTTCCCCTGGAAGGCGACGCCACGTGAAGCGTTTCGACCCCGCAGTACTCGTTCTCGAAGATGGCACCCGCTATAGCGGGCACGCCTATGGCGCCCACGGCACCACCCTGGGCGAAGCGGTCTTCGCCACGGGCATGACCGGCTACCAGGAGACGATCACCGATCCCTCCTACGCCGGGCAGATCGTGCTCATGACGGCCCCCCACATCGGCAACACCGGGGTGAATGACGAGGATCCGGAATCGCGTCGCATCTGGGTGGCCGGGTTCGCCGTCCGGGACCCCTCCCGCGTCGTCTCCAACTACCGCGCCGACGGAAGCCTCGACGACCAGCTCGTCTCCGAGGGGATCGTCGGCATCAGCGGAATCGATACCCGCGCCGCGACCCTGCACCTGCGCGACTCCGGAGCCATGCGCTCCGGCATCTTCTCGGGAGCGGATGCCGCCCTCGATCCCGACGAGCAGCTGGCGATCGTGCGCGGGGGAGCCGAGATGTCCGGCCTCAACCTCTCCGCCCAGGTCTCGGTGACCGAGCGGGTCACGATCCCCGCCGAGGGGGAGCGGATCGGATCGGTCGCGGTGCTCGACCTCGGAGTGAAGAACGCGACGCTGGGATACCTCTCCGCCCGCGGTCTCGAGGTGCATGTGCTTCCCCAGGACGTGACGATCGACGAGCTCCTCGCCCTCGAACCCAACGCCGTCTTCTATTCCAACGGACCGGGCGACCCCGCCGCATCCGAAAGCCATGTCGCGCTGCTGCAGGCCGTGCTGCGCGAGGGACTGCCGTTCTTCGGCATCTGCTTCGGCAACCAGCTGCTCGGTCGTGCCCTCGGGCTCGGCACCTACAAGCTGCCGTTCGGTCACCGCGGCATCAATCAACCGGTGGTCGACCGTGCCACCGGTCGGGTGGAGATCACCTCGCACAACCACGGATTCGCGGTCGATGCCCCCCTCACCGGAGCCTTCGAGTCTCCCGCCGGATTCGGACGGGTCGAGGTGAGTCACGTCAACCTCAACGACAACGTGGTGGAGGGACTCAACGCCCTCGACATCCCCGCCTTCTCGGTGCAATACCACCCCGAGGCCGCGGCCGGTCCGCACGACGCCAACTACCTCTTCGACCGGTTCCGCGATCTCGTGGTCGACCACCTGCACGAGACCTCCAGCCCCGCCACCGACCAGACGGAGAGCAACTAATGCCCAAGCGCGACGACATCAATTCGGTGCTCGTGATCGGCTCCGGCCCGATCGTGATCGGCCAGGCCTGCGAGTTCGACTACTCCGGCACCCAGGCCTGCCGTGTTCTGCGCGAGGAGGGGGTGCGGGTCATCCTGATCAACTCCAACCCCGCCACGATCATGACCGACCCCGACTTCGCCGATGCGACCTACGTCGAGCCCATCACCTGGCAGGTCATCGAGACGATCATCGCCAAGGAGCGTCCGGATGCGATCCTGCCGACCCTGGGCGGCCAGACCGCGCTCAATGCGGCCATCGACCTGCACCATCACGGCATCCTCGAGAAGTACGACGTCGAGTTGATCGGCGCGAACTTCGAGGCCATCAACAAGGGCGAGGACCGCCAGATCTTCAAGCAGCTGGTGCTGGAGTGTGGCGCCGACGTCGCGCGCTCGCACATCGCGCACACGGTCGATGAGGCCATCGAGTTCGCGAAGGACCTCGGCTATCCGCTCGTCGTGCGGCCGTCCTTCACGATGGGCGGTCTCGGCTCCGGGTTCGCCTACACCGAGGCCGAACTCGTGCGCATCGTCGGCGACGGCCTGCACCAGAGCCCGACGACCGAGGTGCTGCTCGAGGAGTCGATCCTCGGCTGGAAGGAATACGAGCTCGAGTTGATGCGGGACACCGCCGACAACACGGTAGTGGTGTGTTCGATCGAGAACGTCGACCCGGTCGGTGTGCACACCGGCGACTCGATCACCGTGGCTCCGGCTCTCACCCTCACCGACCGCGAGTACCAGAATCTGCGCGACATCGGCATCGACATCATCCGGGCCGTCGGCGTCGACACCGGCGGATGCAACATCCAGTTCGCCATCGACCCGGCCAACGGGCGTGTCATCGTGATCGAGATGAACCCTCGGGTCTCCCGTTCGAGCGCGCTCGCCTCGAAGGCCACCGGATTCCCGATCGCGAAGATCGCGGCCAAGCTCGCCATCGGCTACCGCCTCGACGAGATCCCCAACGACATCACGAAGGTGACCCCGGCCTCCTTCGAGCCGACCCTCGACTACGTGGTCGTCAAGGTGCCGCGATTCGCGTTCGAGAAGTTCCCCGCCGCGGATGCGACTCTCACCACCACCATGAAGTCCGTCGGTGAGGCCATGGCCATCGGGCGCAACTACTCGACCGCTTTGCAGAAGGCCCTCCGTTCGCTCGAGAAGAGCGGGGGCAGCTTCCACTGGGACGGCGAGCCCGGCGACAAGGATGCCCTCCTGGCGATCGCGGCAGTGCCGACCGACGGTCGGATCGTCACGGTTCAGCAGGCTCTGCGGGCCGGAGCGACGATCGAGGAGGTCTTCGAGTCGACCAAGATCGACCCCTGGTTCATCGACCAGATCGTGCTCATCAATGAGGTGGCGATTGAAATTGCGGGCGAGATCGGCTCCTTCCGGGCTCTGGATGCGTCGCTCTTCCGCCTCGCGAAGGACCACGGTTTCAGCGACATCCAGATCGCCGCACTGCGCGGGATGACCGAGGACGAGGTGCGCACCATCCGCCACGCCTTCGGGGTCCGCCCCGTCTTCAAGACCGTGGACACCTGCGCCGGCGAATTCCCCGCCCTCACCCCGTACCACTACTCGAGCTACGACCAGGAGACCGAGGTTCGGCCGAGCGGACGCCGCAAGGTCGTCATCCTCGGATCCGGCCCGAACCGCATCGGCCAGGGCGTCGAGTTCGACTACTCCTGCGTGCACGCCTCCTTCGCGCTGTCCGATGCCGGCTACGAGACGATCATGATCAACTGCAACCCGGAGACGGTCTCGACCGACTACGACACCAGTGACCGGCTCTACTTCGAACCGCTCACCCTCGAGGACGTGCTCGAAGTGATCCACGCCGAGAGCCAGAGCGGCGAACTCGTCGGGGTCGTCGTACAGCTCGGCGGCCAGACCGCACTCGGCCTCGCCAAGGGACTGAAGGCCAATGGAGTGACGATCCTCGGAACCACCCCGGAAGCCATCGACCTCGCCGAGGAACGCGGACTGTTCCAGGGCATCCTGGATGCCGCGGGGCTCGTCTCTCCCCGGAACGGCACGGCCTACGACTACCGCGGCGCAGTGGCCGTCGCCGAGGAGATCGGCTATCCGGTGCTCGTGCGGCCCTCTTATGTGCTCGGCGGTCGCGGAATGGAGATCGTCTACGACAGCCCCTCGCTCGCCGACTATTTCGAACGGGTCGCCGGACAGGGCATCGTCGGCCCGGACCATCCGCTGCTGGTGGACAGGTTCCTCGACGACGCCGTGGAGATCGACATCGATGCCCTCTACGACGGTGAGCAACTGTACGTCGGCGGCGTGATGGAGCACATCGAGGAGGCCGGCATCCACTCGGGGGACTCGAGTTGCACGCTGCCGCCGGTCACCCTCGGGCGCGACCAGATCGAGCGGGTCGTCGAGGCGACCCATGCCATCGCCCGGGGCATCGGGGTGCGCGGGCTCATCAACGTGCAGTTCGCGATCGGTGCCGGAGTGCTCTACGTGCTCGAGGCGAACCCGCGGGCCAGCCGCACGGTTCCCTTCGTCGCGAAGGCGCTCGGCCTGCCGATCGCGAAGGCGGCCTCGCTGATCATGGTGGGGCAGAGCATCCGCTCTCTGGTCGAATCGGGCATGCTTCCCGCGGCCGACGGCTCGGTCGTTCCGATGGACTCGCCGGTGGCGGTGAAGGAAGCCGTGCTTCCGTTCAAGCGGTTCCGCACAGCGGAGGGACTCATCGTCGACTCGGTCCTCGGCCCGGAGATGCGGTCCACCGGAGAGGTCATGGGCATCGACTCGAACTTCCCCAAGGCCTTCGCGAAGAGCCAGGAGGCGGCCTATGGCGGGCTCCCGACCAGCGGGAGCGTCTTCGTCTCGGTGGCGGATCGTGACAAGCGCGCGATCATCCTGCCCGTGCTGCGACTCCAGCAGCTCGGTTTCACCATCCTGGCGACGATCGGCACGGCGGAGATCCTGGCGCGCAACGGCATCACCGCCGGGGTCGTTCGCAAATACGACCAGGGCGATGTGTCGGTCGAGGGGGAACCCTCGATCGTCGACCTGATCAACCGCTCGCAGGTGGACATCGTGATCAACACGCCCAGCGGCCGGAGTGCCCGGGTCGACGGCTACGAGATTCGTGCGGCCGCCGTTGCCGCGGACCTTCCGCTCTTCACGACGATCGCCCAGCTCGGCGCGGCGGTCGCGTCGATCGAGTCGATCCGCGACGGGTTCGACGTCAAGTCCCTTCAGGACTATGCGAGCGAACGGGCAGAGCGGCTGGCCGCCCTTGTCTGATCTGCCGACAGCGTCCTTCGGCGACCGGCTGGTCGACGCCTTCGATCGCTACGGACAGCTGTGCGTGGGGATCGATCCGCATCCGTACCTGCTGGAACGGTGGGGACTCGGGGACGACGCCGCCGGCCTCCGCCGATTCGGACTGCGCGTGGTCGAGGCCGCTGCCGGCACTGTTGGCATCATCAAGCCCCAGGTCGCGTTCTTCGAGAGGCACGGGTCGGTGGGATTCGCGGCGCTGGAGAGCATTCTCCAATCTGCCCGCGAGGCGGGCCTCCTGGTGATCGCGGATGCGAAACGCGGTGATCTCGGCACCAGCGTCGAGGCCTACGGCCAGGCCTGGTTCTCGGAGGGGAGCCCACTCGAGGTGGATGCCCTCACCCTGACCGCCTACATGGGGCTCGGCTCGATCGAGGCCCCGATGTCCCTCGCGGTGAAGCGCGGAAAGGGAGTGTTCGTGCTCGCCGCGACCTCCAATCCCGAGGCGCATTCCCTGCAGACCGCCCGGATTTCTTCCGGATCCCATGCCGGTCAGACGGTCGCGTCCAGTATCGTCACTGGGGTGGGCGAGTGGAATTCTTCAGGGGGAACGGGCACGACCGTGGTTGACGCGCCGGTGCGAGGGGTCGGTTCGATCGGCCTCGTGCTCGGTGCCACCGTCGACTTCACCGAGTTCGATCTCGACCTGGACTCCATCGCCGCCGTGCCCTCATCCCCGGTGCTCGCACCGGGCTTCGGTCACCAGGGTGCGAAGTTCGGCGATCTCGCCCGGCTGTACGGTGCCGCCGCACCGGTCACGATCGTGAGCGCCTCCCGCAGCATCCTCGAAGCCGGTCCCGATGGCATCGCCGAAGCGATCCGGGTGCAGGCCGCGGAGGTGTTCGAGTGCCGCGCGTAGCCCCGCCAGAGGTCGATCGGGTCGCAGCGGCCCACGCGGCCGTCGCCGCCCGCCGCGCCCGGGCATCCGTCAAGCTCGCCGTCCACGACCGGGTGCGCAGTGCGGTGGATGTCGTCGAAGCCGCCTGGGCAGACCCCTCGGCCACCGCGGAGGCGAGCCTCCGCGTGCGTGAACTGCTCACCAGTATCCCAACTCTCGGCCCGACCCGCGCCGCGAAGGCGATGGACCAGCTCGGCATCGCCGAGTCCAAGCGGGTCGGCGGTCTCGGTGTGCGCCAGCGCCGCAAACTCGTGGAATGGCTGGCCCATCGCGAGCACCGGGACGGCCCGGATCTCGCTCGTCTCGTGGTTCTCGCCGGACCGACAGCCGTGGGCAAGGGCACCGTCTCCACGTACATCAGGGAGAACTACCCGGATGTGCACCTCTCGGTCTCCGCGACCACGCGCGCGCCGCGCGCGGGCGAGGTGCATGGTGTCAACTACTACTTCGTGAGCGATGCCGACTTCGACCGGCTCATCGACACCGGCCAGATGCTCGAGACGGCGACCGTGCACAACGCGTTCCGCTACGGAACCCCCCGGGCGCCGATCGACGAAGCCCTCGCCGCGGGAAAGAGCGTGCTGCTCGAGATCGACCTGCAGGGGGCGCGGTCCGTTCGAGAGGTCATGCCAGAGGCGGTGCTCGTCTTCCTCCTCCCTCCCACCTGGGATGAACTCGTGCGTCGTCTCATCGGTCGGGGCACCGAGGACTCGGCGGAACAGCAGCGGCGACTCGAGACCGCGAAGGTGGAATTGGCCGCCCAGGACGAGTTCGATCACCGCGTCGTCAACTCCGAAGTGAGCGCCGCAGCCCGCGAAGTCGTAGACTTGATGGCAATCCCCAAAAACAACAGGAGTTTTACGCATGGTTGAACGCGCCAAAGGCATCATCGATCCGCCGATCGACGAACTGCTGTCGAAGGTCGACTCGAAGTATGCACTGGTGATCTTCGCTTCCAAGCGTGCTCGCCAGATCAACGACTACTACGCCGACCTTCACGAAGGCAGCCTCTTCGACAACGTCGGGCCGCTGGTCGACTCCACCATCGACGACAAGCCGCTCTCCGTCGCGATGCACGAGATCAACGAGGACAAGCTCGTCGTCAAGGCCCTCGCCGAGCCCGTCGAGTAACTTCCGCAGTCTCTTCTGGTGCTCGAACCTGTCGGAGGGGTGGCCAGGTGAATATCGTCGTCGGTGTCACCGGTGGCATTGCCGCCTATAAAGCGGTGAACGTCATCCGTGGGCTGGTTCTCGCGGGTCACGATGTGCACGTCGTCGCAACCGATGCGGCACTGCGCTTCGTCGGAAAGCCGACGCTCGAGGCCATCAGCCGGAACATCGTGCACACCGACCTCTACGAGGGTGTGGCCGAGGTTCGGCACGTGGCGATCGGACAGGCCGCCGACCTCATCGTGATCGCCCCGGCGACCGCCAACACCATCGCGAAACTCGCCACGGGTCTCGCCGACGACCTGCTCGGTAACACTGTGCTCGCGAGTCGCGCGCCCGTGGTCATCGCTCCGGCGATGCACACCGAGATGTGGCAGCATCCGGCGACCGTGCACAACATCGGCGTGCTCCGCTCGCGGGGCGTGACCGTCGTCGGGCCCGCCGTCGGTCAACTCACCGGCGCCGACTCCGGGCCCGGTCGTCTCGAGGAGCCCGACGAGATCGTGCGGGCGGCCCTCGCCGTGCTGGAGCCGAAGGATCTCGTGGGCCGGCGCATCCTCGTCTCCGCGGGAGGAACCCGGGAGGCGCTCGACCCGGTGCGCTACCTCGGTAACCGGTCGAGCGGGAAGCAGGGACTCGCCCTCGCCCTCGCCGCAGTTGCGCGCGGTGCGGAAGTGACTCTCGTCGGAGCGAACCTCGAGGTGCAGACGCCCGCGTCCATGCGGGTGGTGCACGTCGGTTCGACGCTGGAGCTCGCGGCCGCGGTGCAGGCTGCCGCCCCCGACGTCGATGTGGTGATCATGGCTGCGGCGGTGGCGGACTATCGTCCCGAATCCGTGGCCGAGGCGAAGATCAAGAAAGAGATCGCCGGTGACCGGCTCACTCTCGAACTGGTGAAGAATCCCGACATTCTCGCGGGGTTGGCCGAGACCCGGGCTCCCGGGCAGATCATCGTCGGTTTCGCGGCGGAGACGGAGCAGGACCGGGAAGCGCTGCTCGCGCTCGGCCGGGCGAAGATCGCGAGGAAGGGCAGCGACCTTCTCGTCCTCAACAGGGTCGGCTGGACTGAGGGTTTCGGCACAGACGGCAATACCGTCGTCGTTCTCGACAGGCGCGGAGATATAGTGATGGAGGCCTCCGGGAGCAAGCAGACGGTGGCCGATCGCATCCTCGATGCCGTCGTCGCGCGCTTCGCCTGATCTCGGCCCGAGGCCGTCACTCGCCCCCCGAACGACCTCCACGCTGGGAACACCATGAGCGCAGCATCCACAACGCCACTCCGCCTGTTCACCTCCGAATCGGTGACGGAGGGCCACCCCGACAAGATCTGCGACCAGATCTCGGACAGCATCCTCGACGCCCTGCTGACGGTGGATCCGAACAGCCGCGTCGCGGTCGAAACCCTCGTGACCACCGGCCTCGTGCATGTCGCCGGCGAGGTCACCACCTCCGGCTACGTCGACATCCCCTCGATCGTGCGGGACCGCATCTGGAACATCGGCTACAACTCGTCCGATGTCTGGTTCGACGGTCGGTCCTGCGGCGTCTCCGTGTCGATCGGTGGCCAGTCGCCCGACATCGCGCAGGGCGTCGATGACGCCTTCGAGAGCCGCGAGGAGTCGAGCATCGACGACCTCGACCGGCAGGGTGCGGGGGACCAGGGCATCATGTTCGGCTACGCGACCACCGAGACACCCGAATTCATGCCCGTGCCCATCTGGCTTGCCCACCGCCTCGCCGAGCGTCTCGCCGAGGTGCGCAAGTCCGGCATGGTCGACTACCTCCGCCCGGACGGTAAGACCCAGGTGACCGTCGGGTACGACGGAATCGTTCCGCGCACCGTCGAGACCGTCGTGCTCTCCACACAGCATTCGCCCAAGGTCAGCACCGAGATGTTGCGTGCGGAGATCGAGGAGCTCGTCATCCGACCGGTACTCGAGCGGGCAGGACTCGACAGCCTGGACGCTCGCGTGCTGATCAATCCCACCGGTCGGTTCGAGATCGGGGGGCCGCAGGGCGACGCCGGACTCACCGGGCGCAAGATCATCGTGGACACGTACGGGGGAGCGAGCAGGCACGGCGGGGGCGCCTTCAGCGGTAAGGACCCCTCGAAGGTCGACCGCTCGGCGGCTTACGCCATGCGGTGGGTGGCGAAGAACGTCGTCGCCGCTGGTCTCGCCGACCGCCTCGAGGTGCAGGTCGCCTACGCCATCGGCAAGGCCGCGCCGGTGGGACTGTACGTCGAATCCTTCGGCACCGCCCATGTCGACGAGGCAACGATCATCGAGGCGATCCGCCAGGTCTTCGACCTGCGGCCGGCCGCGATCATCCGGGATCTCGACCTGCTCCGCCCCATCTACGCCGCCACCTCGACCTACGGCCATTTCGGGCGCGAACTGCCCGAATTCACGTGGGAGAAGCTGGACCGGGTCGACGCTCTGCGCAGCCTGGCCGGCCTGTAGAAGCGGGCACCGTCCTCGCCGTGGACGAGGTGCCGGGCGTGAACACCCCGCGGGTCGCGCGGGTGCTCATCGACTCGCCGTTGCCGCAACTCGACAGGCTCTTCGACTACAGCATCCCGGCCGCGATGGTCGCGGAGGCTCGACCCGGCGTGCGGGTGCGGGTTCCCCTGCGCTCGATGGGACGCATCGCCGACGGATTCATCGTGGAGGTGACGGGGGCGGGGGAGTTCGCCGGCACGCTGAGTGAGTTGGAGGCAGTGGTCTCCACCGCGAGGGTCTTGTCGCCGGAGGTATGGATGCTCGCCCGCCGCCTCGCCGACCGTGCCGCGGGGAGCGCAAGCGACATCGTGAGGCTCGCCGTGCCGAAGAGGCAGGTGCGCGTCGAGAAGGCCTGGCTGCTCGAAGCCGAAGCCGAAGCCGAAGCCGAGCCATCCGGTGCCGTAGTGGCCCTACCTGTGCCGGGCTTCGATACCGACCGAATCGATCTCGCGCTCGCCACGGGCGGACGCCTCGCGGTGGATGCCGTGCCCCGGGTGGTCGAAGTGCCCGCAGTCGGAGGCGGGGCACCGCGCTGGGTGGGATACTGGGCGACCACGATGGCCGCCAGCGCCACGCGGGCGCTGGCGGCAGGCGGATCCGCGATCCTCGCCGTGCCCGACTACCGGGACCAGGAGCAACTGGTGACCGCACTGCGGGCGGTGCTGCCCGCAGACCGGATCGTGCATCTGGATGCCCGGCAGTCCAACCCCGATCGTTATCGCGCGCTGCTGGCCTGCCTCGGTGACACGCCGCTCGCCATCGTCGGCAACCGTTCGGTGCTGTACGCCCCGGCGGCAAGACTCGGTCTGATGGCCGTCTGGGACGAGGGCGATCCGCTTCACAACGAGCCGCTGAGTCCCTACGTCCATGCTCGCGACATCGCCCTGGTGCGGCAGGAGTTACAGGGCTCCGCGCTCTTCTTCCTCTCCCATGCGCGCAGCACCGAGGTGGAGCGGCTGGTCGAGGTGGGTTGGCTCGACGAGCTCACCGCCGTTCGTGCGGTTCCACCGAAGGTGCTTCCCACGGCGCAGCAGCAGTCCCAGGATCGCCTGGCCGCACAGGCTCGCATTCCCTCCTCCGCCTGGCGGGAGGCGCGGGCCGCGCTCGAACACGGACCAGTGCTCGTGCAAGTGGCCCGCCCCGGTTACGCCCCGCGCCTCGCCTGTGCGAGCTGCGGCAATACCGCCCGTTGCCAGCGCTGCGAGGGCCCGCTGCGCCTCAAGACGGCTCGCTCCACCCCCTCGTGTTCCTGGTGTGGGAAACTCGCCACGGACTGGAGCTGCGCGAACTGTGCGGGCACGGCATTCCGAATGGTCGGGCAGGGGACGGGGCGTACCGCCGAGGATCTCGGCCGCGCCTTTCCCGGCGTCCGGATCATCATCGCCGACGGGGACCGACCGATCCTCTCCGTCGACGCCGAGCCCGCTCTCGTCATCGCCACCCGCGGAGCCGAACCGATCGCCGCCGGCGGCTACCGGGCGGTCCTGCTGCTCGATGGCGAGCGGATGGTGGCGCGGGAGAGCCTGCGGGTCGGTGAGGATTGCCTCCGCTGGTGGGCGAACGCGATCGCCCTTGCGGCACCGGGGGCGACGACGGTGCTGGTGGGTGTGGGCGGGGCACTGGCGTCCGCCCTCGCGACCTGGAGGCGTGCGGACTACCTCCGGTCCGAACTCGGTGACCGGCGCACTCTCCGGTTCCCTCCCGCGGTTCGGGTGGCTACCGTCACCGGAACCCCGGAGACGGTGCAGGCCGCGGTCGACGCCATCCACGACATCGACCGGGTGGATGTGCTCGGCCCGGTGGAAACGCCGGACGGCGGTGTCCGGGCCATCGTGCGATTCGATTACGGCGAGGGCGCTGCCGTCGCCTCTGGACTCCGCGCGGAGGTGATCCGGGCGGCGACGTCCCGCCGCAAGCGCGCCGGCGGCGCGACGGGGAGGGTCGCCCTGCCTACACTGAGAGTGCGTTTCGACGACGCACTGTCCTTCGACAGCTCAGAGTAGCCACCCTTCAACGAACGAGTTCCTCCATGTCCGATCTGGTCATCGTCTTCGCCGGAAGCCCGGCGGCCGCTGTGCCGAGCCTTCAGGCCCTCACGGCGAGTCGCCACGATGTCGCCGCCGTGCTGACCCGTGATGACTCGCCCCGGGGGCGTCGTCGCGAACTCACCCCGACCGCGGTCGCCTCTGCCGCCGGGGAACTCGGTCTGCCGATCATCCGGGCCAACCGGCTTGCGGGACCGGCGACCGCGGAGATCACTGCGCTGCGACCCGACCTCGGAGTGATCGTCGCCTACGGCGGTCTCGTTCGCGAGCCGCTGCTCTCCGTGCCTCGGCTCGGATGGATCAACCTGCACTTCTCGCTGCTGCCGCGGTGGCGCGGAGCGGCGCCGGTGCAACGGGCGATCATCGCCGGAGATGAGATGACCGGCGCCTCCGTCTTTCAGCTGGTGCCCGAACTCGATGCCGGTGACGTGTTCGGCCAATTCACCCAGGCGATAGGCGCCCACGAGACAGCCGGGCACCTGCTCGACTCGCTGGCGGTGAGCGGCGCGGAGCTGCTGGTGCGGGTGGTTGATGCGATCGCAGACGGCATCGCGCGGGCCGAGCCCCAGCGCGGAGACGTGACTCTCGCGCCTAAACTCGAGCTCGCCGACGCCCGGCTGGACTTCGCCGAGCATGCCTCCACCGTGTTCGATCGCCTGCGCGGGGTCACTCCGGAGCCCGGGGCATTCACCCAGGTCGACGATGTGCGCGTCAAGGTCCTCGAGGCGGCGATCGTGCGCGATCAGCCGCCCCTTGCCCCCGGTCAGCTCGAACTCCGCGACGGACGGGTGCTGGTGGGCACCGCGAGCGACCCGCTCGAGCTGGTGTCGGTGCATCCGGCCGGGAAGAAGCCGATGAGGGCTGCCGACTGGTGGCGCGGCCGGCCGGCCGGAGCCGGAACGGTGGCGCGATGAGCGACCGTCGCCCGGCTCGCGGCACCCGCACGCCCGAACCCCCGTCCCGCGTGCAGCCCGCCCGGCGAATCGCCCTCGACGTGATCATGGCGGTGCGCGAGACGGATGCCTACGCCAACCTCCTGCTGCCGGTGAAGCTCGAGCGTGCTCGACTGAACCCGCAGGATGCCGCCCTCGCGACAGAGCTCACCTACGGCACGCTGCGCCAGCAGGGATACTACGACGCGGTGATCGAGCTCGCCGCCGGGCGCTCGACCGAGGAGATAGATTCGCCCATTCTCGATGTGCTTCGGCTCGGAACGCACCAGCTGCTGTCGATGCGCGTGGCGCAGCATGCTGCGGTGGATGAGGCCGTCTCCCTCGCCAAGGAGGTCGGATCCCGGTCGGCCGCCGGCTTCGTCAACGGAGTCTTGCGCACCATCACACGAAGCGAGCCTTCGGCCTGGCACGACCGGGTGATGGCGAAGCCGCGCAATGACGACGAACGACTTTCGCTCGAGCACTCTCATCCGCTCTGGATCGTGCGCGCGTTCCGCCAGGCGCTTGCGGCGGAGGGCCGGGAGGATGAGCTGGAAGACCTGCTGATCGCCGACAACTTCGCTCCGCGCGTGTCGTTGGTCGCGCTGCCGGGACTCGCGACCATCTCCGAGATCAGGGGAACCCAGAAGGCGAAATACTCGCCTCTCGCAGCGGTGAGTGACGGGGGAGACCCCGCCCTCTGGCCGGCGGTGCACGAGGGGCGCGCCCGCGTGCAAGACGAGGGATCGCAACTCGCAGCCCTCGCGCTCAGCCGTGCCCGTCCGGTGGTCACCGGCGAGCGCTGGCTCGACCTGTGCGCGGGGCCGGGAGGCAAGGCCGCACTTCTGGCCGCCGAAGCCCGTGAGGGCGGGGCGATTCTCGTCGCGAACGAGATCACGCCCGCGCGCGCGGAGCTGGTGCGCAAGGCGCTTGCCGTGTTCCCCGATCCTCCGCAGGTGCTGGTGCAGGATGGCACGCTGTTCGGCGACCGGATGCCGCAGCAGTTCGACCGCATCCTGCTCGACGCTCCCTGCACCGGGCTCGGTGCGCTCCGTCGCCGCCCGGAAGCGCGCTGGCGCAAGCAGCCGAGCGATGTCGCGGACCTCACCGGGCTGCAGATCGGGCTTCTCGAGTCCGGGCTCGCCGCTCTGAAACCCGGCGGGATCCTCGCCTACGTCACCTGCTCTCCGCACCTGGCCGAGACGAAGGTCGTGGTGGAGACGGTTCTGCGCCGCAGCCCCGGCGTCTCTCGAATCGACACCGTCGCGGTGCTCGCGGCTGTCACCAAGCGCGAACTCGACCTGGGCGACTCCGCGGACGACGGGCACGTGCAACTCTGGCCCCATCGACACGGCACGGACGCCATGTTCATCTGTCTGCTGGAAAAGGCCGCACCCGTCGAGCCGTGAAGCGCCTCGCGGAGATCCCCGGCGCCACAGCGCGCCGTCTAGGCTGACGCAGGTGACTGTACGAATCAATCCGAGCATCCTGACCGCTGACTTCGCGAACCTCGAGCACGAGCTCGGTCGTATCGCGACTGCCGACCTGGTGCACGTCGACGTCATGGACAACCATTTCGTGCCGAATCTCACCTTCGGACCACGCATGGTGGAATCCCTGCAACGGGTCTCGCCCCTGCCGCTCGACATCCACCTGATGATCGACGACCCCGACCGCTGGGCTCCAGGCTACGCCGAGGTGGGTGCCTACTCGGTCACCTTCCATGCCGAGGCTGCGGCGGATGCCGTCGGCCTCGCGCGGCGCCTGCGCGCCATCGGCGCCCGGGCCGGGATCGCGGTCAAGCCCGGCACAGCGATCGAGCCCTATCTCGAGCTGCTGCCCGAGTTCGACCAGGTGCTCGTGATGACCGTCGAGCCGGGCTTCGGCGGGCAGTCGTTCATGGGCGAGACGATGCCGAAACTCGTCGCGCTTCGCGCCGCCGTGGCGGCATCCGGTCTCGACGTCTGGCTGCAGGTGGATGGCGGGATCACCGTGAGCACGATCGAGATCGCCGCGGAGGCCGGAGCCGATACCTTCGTCGCCGGCTCGAGTGTGTTCAACGTGGGGGAGCCGGTCGAACAGATCGCGCTCCTGCGAGCGGCAGCGTCCGCACACTCCCACTGAACGGGCGGGCTCGCCGACTCTGCTTGAATTGACCCATGACTGAGTTCAACAAGACCAAGCCAGAAATCGAGTTCTACGAGGGTGACGCGCCCGCCGAACTGGTGTCCATCGACATCGAGGTCGGTACCGGGGACGAGGCCAAGACCGGCGACAAGGTCGACGTGCACTACCTCGGCGTCGACTTCGAATCCGGTGAGGAGTTCGACTCCTCCTGGAGCCGCGGACAGTCCGTGGACTTTCCGCTGCGCTCCCTCATCGCCGGCTGGCAGGAGGGCATCCCCGGCATGAAGGTCGGCGGTCGCCGCCAGCTGATCGTGCCTCCCGCCCTCGCTTACGGCGCAGCGGGGTCCGGCCACCGGCTCTCCGGCCGCACTCTGATCTTCGTGATCGACCTGCTCGGCGTCAGCTAGACCCTTTGGCATCCCGCCCTGCCTAGCGGGCAGGGCGGATGCCCCCGGCGCGATGGGGCAGCCGGCCGCCCGTCACTGCCAGGGCAGCGCGACGGTCTCGACCTGCTCGCCGGCGCCGGCGCCACCCGGGGGGACGACGAGTACCCCCTCGGCATCCGCGAGCCCTCGCATCATGCCGGAGCCGAGCCATGGGTTTGCCACGCCCCGTCCGTCCACGATTCGGAATGGCACGAGGATGCTCGAGGCGCCGCGACCCTCGAGGGGGTCCGCAGACACCACGCGGCCGACCTCGGAGACGCGCCCGTGGAATCCGGCCAGGAGCGGTACCGCGAGGGTGAGGAAGCCCATCATCGCGGCAAGCGGGTTGCCCGGAAGACCCACGACCAGGCGGCCGTCGGGCATCCGGGCGAGCATCGTCGGTCCTCCCGGGCGCATGGCGACCCGGTGCACCAGGAACTCGGCGTCGAGGAACCGCAGGGCGGAACGCAGGTGATCGGACGCGGAGTCGCCGGTGCCGCCGGTGGTGACGATGAGGTCGACGGAACCGGAGTGCCCCTGAAGCGCCTCCACGGTCGCGGCGAAGTCATCGCGCACGCGCCGCTGTGAAACGACCGCGGCGCCCAGCATCCCCAGCACGCCGGGCAGCTGCGGACCGAAACTGTCGCGCACGCGCCCCGGACCGGGGATTCCGTGCTCGTCGACCTCGTCGCCCGTGAGAAGGAGGAGCACCCGCGGGCGTCGGATCACATCGAGGTCGTCGTGCCCGCATCCCGCGGCCAGCGCGACGTGTGCCGGATTGAGCAGGGTCCCTGCCGAAACGACGATCTCGCCGCAGCGGGCCTCGCGCCCCGGGACCCGGATGTGCTGGCCGGGATGGGGTTCGCCGCTGGAGGAGGTCGACTGGAGCACCGCGCCGGCGATGGTGCCGCTCTCGCTGCGGAGCACGGCATCGGCGCCCGGCGGCACCAGGCCGCCGGTGACGATCGCCGCCGCGAATCCGGGTTCGAGCCTCGATTCGCTGGTGAGGTGCCACGGACCGGCGCCGCTGACCGCCCAGCCGTCCATCGCCGAGGAGGAATAGTGCGGCACATCGCTCAACGCCAGAAGGTCCCTGGTGAGAATGCGCCCGATTCCGTCCTCTAGCGGCACCGTCTCGGAGGGGAGCACGGATGCCGCGGCCGCCGCGACGAGGCGTGCCGCATGCCAGTCATGGGCGAGCGGGGGTCCGGGCTGCGCACCGGGGAGGCCTCCGATCACCGTTTCTCGGATTTCGCGAGCTGCGTCGCTATCGCCACTGCCTGGCCGAAGGCGGCGGTCGCGCCCGCCGGCCCCGTCGAGGCTGCGGCGATCCCGGCGGCGTAGCCGACCAGGTAGGTCGTGAGTGGCGCTGCCGGGCGCAAGACCGCGTGGGCGGCGGTTCCGGCGAGGGCGAGTACGGCGTCGATGTCGACATCCACCGCTTCGAGGCCGAGCGCCTCGGTGAGTCGATCGCTCCACTCTGACAGTGCAACGCGCATCGCCTCATCGTCCCGGTCGCTCATGGGCTGTCCTTTCGTTGTGGTGGGTCGCGCTGTCGCCGCGGGCTGCGGGATGCCGAAGCCCGCGGCATCCGCCCACGTGTCGATGTCGTCGGTCGACCCCTCCGGCATCGGGATCTCGGCGAGATCGAGCGAGGCGAGCAGGGCGCGAACCGAGAGGCCGGTGAGGTCCCGCCCGTGCACCGCCGCGCTGAGCGGCCCGTACCGGTACAGGCCGAGCAGGGGTTGACGGCGACCTCCGGAGTCGATCGCGAGCACACCATCCGTGCCTTCGGAGGCGTGAGTGAGCAATTCGGCCACGGCCTTCGCGCTGTTCGGCAGGTCGCTCGCGAGCACCAGCAGGTAGTCGGGGGAAGCCGCGCGACGAGATTCTGGGCCCGGCGATTCCGGGCCGAGGGCCAGTATGCCGGCTCCGATCGCCGCGGCCGGCCCGCCGTAGGCCGGATCTTCCCGGGTGACGAGGACACCGGCCGGCACTACCGAGGGCGTGCCGACGACGACGCTGTGGCGGGCACCGGATGCCGCGTCGAGGGCGCGGGAGAGCAAGGACCTGCCGTCGACCTCCAACTCTGGTTTCGAGACGCCGTCCAGTCGGGATGCCCGCCCACCGGCGAGCACGATGGCGTCGAAGATCATGCGTTCAACTCTAGGTCGCAGGCACCGCGGCTCGGTCGGTACCTGCAATTCCCGTGTGGATCACAGCGCGTCCGGCAGACGGGTGGATACTCGAGAGTATGGGCAGAATCACGGTCAGGCGCAGGGTCACACGCATCACGGTGGGAGAGGGGGCGGTGCGGCGCGAAGATGTGCTCGCCGTCGAGGAGCCTCTGGAGATCCGGGTGGGAGGCAAGGCACTCGCCATCACCATGCGTACCCCCGGGCACGATTTCGACCTGGCGGCGGGATTCCTCGTGTCCGAAGGGGTCGTCTCGAACGGAGACCACTTCGCCGCAGCCCGCTACTGCGCGGGGGCGACAGTCGACCGCGAGAACACCTACAACGTGCTGGATGTCACGCTCGGTGAGGGCGTTCCGGCGCCAGATCCCAGCCTCGAACGCAATTTCTACACCACCAGCTCCTGTGGCCTGTGCGGGAAGGCGAGCATCGATGCCGTGAGAACCCTCTCGGCCTTCGCCGTCTCCGAGGACGCTCTCGTGGTGGATGCCGAGCTGCTCGCGACGTTCCCCGACCGCCTGCGCGCCGGGCAGGATGTCTTCGACAAGACCGGGGGGCTTCATGCGGCGGCGCTGTTCGACGGTGTCACCGGCGAGATGCTGGTGCTCCGCGAAGACGTCGGTCGGCACAATGCGGTCGACAAGGTGGTGGGTTGGGCGCTCACCCAGAACCTCTTGCCGCTGCGAGGCATGGTGCTGATGGTCTCCGGGCGAGCGAGTTTCGAACTCACGCAGAAGGCGTCGATGGCGGGGATCCCGGTGCTTGCCGCGGTGTCTGCGCCGTCATCCCTCGCCGTCGAGCTCGCGAGCGAGGTGGGGATGACCGTCGTCGGCTTCCTGCGAGGACGGTCAATGGTCGTTTACAGCGGCGAGCACAGGCTCGGCACCGACACCCCAGCCACGAAACTCGATGAGACGGTAGCAGCGAAATGACGAAGAAGACAGAGTCCAAGGAATCCCTGAACCCGGGCCACGACTATCCGGATCTCGAGGTCTCCCCTCCCGAGGACTGGGCCGTCGGGCTCCCCGCGATCTACCACTCGATGGAGCCGGCCATCGTGCAACTCGGCCTCACGCGCACCGCGAAGCTCATGACTTCGATGAACCAGAAAGACGGGTTCGACTGCATGAGTTGCGCCTGGCCGGATCCAGACAAGCGCAAGGCGCTCGAATTCTGCGAGAACGGCGCCCGCGCTGTCACCTGGGAGGCGACTCCGGTGACCGTTCCCACCAGCTTCTGGGCGGAGAACTCCGTGTCGGACCTTCTGACCAAATCGGAGTATTGGCTCGGGATGCAGGGGCGACTCACCGAACCCGTCTACAAGCCGGCGGGATCCGATCACTACGAGCCGATCTCGTGGGACAAGGCATTCTCCCTGCTCGGCGAGCGGCTGCGGGGACTCGATTCCCCCGACAAGGCCGTGTTCTACACGAGCGGGCGCACCGCCAACGAAACGGCATTCGTCTACCAGCTCTTCGCGCGCGCCTATGGAACCAACAATCTGCCGGACTGCTCGAACATGTGCCACGAGTCGACGAGCCTCGCTCTCGGCGAGGTGATCGGGATCGGCAAGTCGACGATCGCCTACGACGATTTCGAACGCGCCGACCTGATCATCATCCTCGGCCAGAATCCGGGCACGAATCATCCGCGGATGCTCACCGCCCTGGAGGATGCGAAGAAGAACGGCGCGAAGATCGTTGCGGTGAACCCGCTGCCAGAGGCCGGGCTCATGCGCTACAAGAACCCTCAGAAGGTGCGCGGAATCGTTGGTCGGGGTACCACTCTCGCCGACCAATTCCTGCAGATCCGATCGGGAGGGGACATGGCACTGCTGCAGGCCCTGTCGAAGCGCGTGCTGGACGCCGAGGCGGCGAACCCGGGCACGGTGCTCGACCACGACTTCCTCGCGAAGCACAGCTCCGGCCTGGCCGAATTCACCGCGCATCTCGCCGGGCTGGATGAGGCGGAGGTCCTCGCGGCGACCGGGCTCGACGCCGTTGAGATCGACGAACTCGCCGAACGCTATCTCGCCTCCGACCGGGTGATCATCTCCTGGGCGATGGGGCTGACCCAGCATCGCAACTCCGTCGCCACTCTCAAAGAGGTCATCAACCTGCTGCTGCTGCGCGGAAACATCGGCAAGCCCGGTGCCGGGGCATCCCCCATCCGCGGCCACAGCAATGTGCAGGGGGACCGCACCATGGGCATCTGGGAGCAGGTGACGCCGGCATTCCTCGATGCGATCGAGGCGGAGTTCGGATTCTCACCCCCGCGGCCGCACGGGATGGATGCGCTGAAGTCGATCGCCGCGATGCAGAAGGGAGAGGTCTCTGTCTTCTTCGCGCTCGGCGGCAACTTCGTCGCGGCACTGTCCGACACCGAGGCGACCGAGGCTGCGATGCGGGGGTGCGATCTCACGGTGCAGGTGTCGACCAAACTCAATCGGTCTCACGCGGTGATCGGGTCGGAGGCGCTGATCCTGCCGACCCTCGGCCGCACCGAGTTCGACCTGCAGAAGTCCGGACCGCAATTCCTCTCCGTCGAAGACACGGTGTGCGCGGTGCACGCCACCCATGGGAGCGTGCCTCCCGTCGCGCCGGGCTTGCTGTCCGAGGTGTCGATCGTCACCCGGATGGCGGTCGCTGCGCTCGGCGACTCCGGACCGATCGACTGGAACGGGATGGAGGCGGACTACGACCTCATCCGTGAGCACATCTCCCGGGTGGTGCCGGGCTTCGAAGACTTCAATGAGAAAGTCCGTCGCTCGAGCGGATTCATCCTGCCGAACGGGCCGCGGGACACCCGCAGCTTCGACACCGAGACCGGCAAGGCCATGATCACGGTCAACGCGCTCGAGCCGCTCGAGCGCCCGGAAGGCCGACTCATCCTGCAGACGCTCCGTTCGCACGACCAGTTCAACACCACCATCTACAGCCTGAACGACCGCTATCGCGGCATCAAGAACGGCCGGGATGTCGTGTTCGTCAACTCCGAAGACCTCACCGAACTGGGGCTCGAGGATGGCCAGCGGGTGGATATCGTCAGCGAGTGGGCGGGGGAGCCCGACCGGTATCTTCGCAACTACCGGGTCGTGTCCTACCCGACCGCGAAGGGTTGTGCGGCCGCGTACTTTCCCGAGGCCAACGTGCTGGTTCCGCTGGCCAGTGCGGCGATCGGCAGCAACACCCCGGTGTCGAAGGCCGTCATCGTGCGGCTCGAGCCCGTGGCATCCGCCAGCACCCGGTAGCCTTGCAGGTGTGAAATCGTTCGACGACCTGTTTGCTGAGCTCAGCGAGAAGTCGGTGTCGCGCCCCGAGGGTTCGGGCACCGTTGCCGAGCTCGACGCCGGAGTGCACGCCATCGGCAAGAAGATCGTCGAAGAAGCCGCCGAGGTGTGGATGGCGGCGGAATTCCAGTCTCTCGACGAGACGGCGGAGGAGATCTCCCAGCTGATCTACCACCTTCAGGTGCTCATGATCTCGAAGGGCCTGACCACGGCGGATGTCTACCGACATCTGTGAGTCCTGCCCTCCCTCCACCGCCACCCTCACCTGAAGAGACCACCATGTTGCGAATCGCAGTGCCCAACAAGGGCTCCCTGAGCGAGACCGCCGCCGAGATGCTGTCCGAAGCCGGATACGCCGGCCGTCGCGATCCGCGCGCGCTCAACCTGTCCGACCCCCGAAACGACGTCGAGTTCTTCTTCCTGCGTCCCCGTGACATCGCCACCTACGTCGGATCCGGCGCACTCGATGTCGGGATCACCGGACGCGACCTGCTTCTCGACTCCGGGTCGACCGCTGTAGAGATCGCCAGCCTCGACTTCGGGGCATCCACCTTTCGCTTCGCCGGGACGGCCGGGCGTTTCTCGACCCTCGAGGACCTCGAGGGGGTGCGGGTCGCGACCAGCTACCCCGGACTGGTCGGCGACTTCCTCTCCCGCCAGGGTGTGAACGCCGTCCTCGTCAAGCTAGACGGCGCGGTCGAATCGGCCGTGAAGCTCGGGGTCGCTGATGCCGTCGCGGACGTCGTCTCGACCGGTTCGACACTGCGTGCCCAGGGTCTGGAGATCTTCGGTCCGGTCATCCTCGAATCCTCCGCCGTGCTGATCAGCGCGAAGAGCGGGATGGCCGGGATCACCACGCTCCAGCGCCGCCTGCAGGGCGTGCTCGTCGCCCGCCAGTACGTCCTGATGGACTACGACCTCCCCGTCGCCCTGATCGAAGCGGCCTCGGCCATCACCCCGGGTCTCGAGTCCCCGACGGTCTCGCCGTTGCGGGATCGCGAGTGGGTCGCGGTGCGGGTGATGGTGCCGCGCGAAGATACCAACCAGGTCATGGACCGGCTCTACGAGCTCGGAGCGCGCGCCATCCTGGTCAGCCCCATCCACGCGGCCCGGATCTGACCGTGCCTGTCGCGGTTCGTGTGATCCCGTGTCTTGATGTCGCGGCCGGCCGGGTCGTCAAGGGCGTCAACTTCCTCGACCTGCGTGACGCCGGCGATCCCGTCGAGCTCGCGCGCCGCTACTACGAGCAGGGTGCCGACGAGATCACCTTCCTCGACGTCACCGCCACTGTCGACGACCGCGCGACGATGTACGACGTCGTGCAGGCGACGGCCGAGCAGGTCTTCATCCCGCTGACAGTGGGCGGAGGGGTGCGGACCGTCGACGACGTCGCTCGCCTTCAGGGTCACGGGGCGGACAAGATCGGCGTGAACAGCGCTGCGATCGCGCGTCCGGCGCTTCTCGGCGAGATCGCCGACCGCTTCGGAGCCCAGGCCCTTGTTCTCTCCCTCGACGTGAAGCGTTCCGCGCGCGGGGCGAGTGGATGGGTGGTCACCACTCACGGTGGCCGCACCGAGACCGACATCGACGCGCTGACGTGGGCGATCGAGGCGATCGAACGGGGTGCCGGTGAGTTGCTGGTGAACTCCATCGACGCGGATGGCACGAAGAACGGCTTCGACCTCCCGCTGATCGCCGCCATGCGTGAGATCAGCCGCGTGCCCGTGATCGCCAGCGGCGGAGCCGGGTCGATCGAACACTTCGCACCGGCGATCGCGGCCGGCGCGGATGCCGTGCTCGCGGCATCCGTCTTCCACAACGGAGAATTGACCGTCGGCGACGTGAAGCAGGGACTCGCCGAGGCCGGCATCCTGGTGAGGAATTGAGCCCTATGGACACTCCACCGATTGACACAGCATCAAGGGAGAGCGCATCGATGGGCGCCGCGCCTCTCGACCCCTCGATCGACGCCGTGCTCGCCAGAGCGAGTTTCGACAGCAATGGCCTGCTGCCCGCGATCATCCAGCAATGGGACAGCCGCGAGGTGCTCATGCTGGGCTACATGGATGCGGAAGCGCTGCGCCGCACGCTGACCGAGGGGCGCGTGACCTTCTGGTCGCGTTCGCGCCAGGAGTATTGGCGCAAGGGGGACACCTCGGGCCACCGGCAGTATGTGCGGGGCGCCGCTCTCGACTGTGACTCCGACACCCTGCTGGTGCAGGTGGAGCAGGTGGGGGCCGCCTGCCACACGGGAGCGCACGCCTGCTTCGATGTCGATCCCCTTCACCCGCTGGTGCTTGAAGCGACGGAAGGTGCTGCGCATGAGTGAAACCACCAGCCGCGAACAGTTCGAATCGCTGCTCGACGGTCATCGTGTCGTGCCGGTGATCCGCGAGCTCTTCGCCGACGGCGAGACGCCGGTGGGCATCTACCGCAAGCTCGCGAAGGGCGAACCGGGCAGCTTCCTGCTCGAATCGGCCGAGCAGGGTGGCATCTGGTCGCGGTTCTCCTTCATCGGGGTGTCCAGTTTCGGAGTGCTCACCCAGTCCATCGATGAGTCAGGGGAGGATGTCGCGGTCTGGCTCGACTACGGGCTGTCGGCCGAGCGCGCACTCGGTAGTGACTGCCCCAGGGGTCCGCTCGCGGCTCTCGCGCACCTCTACGAACGGTGGGGGACCCCCCACGTTCCTGGTCATCCTCCCCTCACGGGTGGCCTCGTCGGCTTCATCGGGTGGGAGGCGATCCGTCAGATCGAGCGTCTGCCCAACCGGCCCCCGGCCGATTTCGATTTCCCCGGGCAGGCACTGAGCTTTGTTTCAGAACTCGTGGTCGTCGATCACCGCACCGGCACGGTGCTGCTCATCGCCACGGTGCTGAACGACGGGGTGGATGCCGGCGACGAGCTGTGGTCCGTCGCCCAGTCCCGGCTCGATCGAATGCAGGCCGGGATCGCGCAGCCCGCGGAGGCCTGGCTGGCGGAAGTCGACCTGTCGACACCGGCGGCAGCTGTGCCGCGCATCGATGCCCCGGTCTTCCATGAGGCGATCGAGAAGTCGAAGCGATTCATCCGCGACGGAGATGTCTTCCAGGTCGTGATCTCCCAGCGCTTCGACCACGAGATCACCGCCGACCCGATCGATGTCTACCGGGTGCTGCGCACCCTCAACCCGAGTCCCTACATGTACCTGTTGTCCCTGGTGACGGCGGAGGGTGAGCCCTATTCCATCGTGGGTTCCTCCCCGGAGGCGCTCGTGAAGGTGGAGAACTCGCGGGTGTACATGCACCCCATCGCCGGATCCCGCCCGCGGGGGATCGGACCGGAAGAGGATCTCGCCCTCGCGGACGAACTGCTCGCCGACCCGAAGGAACGGGCGGAGCACCTGATGCTGGTCGACCTCGCGCGCAATGACCTGCTCAAGGTCTGCATCCCGGGCACCGTCGAGGTGAGTGAATTCATGCAGGTCGAGCGTTTCAGTCACATCATGCATCTCGTGTCCTCCGTCGAGGGCGACCTGAGGCCGGCGGCGAATTCGATCGACGTGTTCCGTGCGACCTTCCCGGCCGGCACGCTGTCCGGTGCGCCGAAGCCGCGGGCACTGGAGATCATCGACGAGCTCGAGGTCGCCCAGCGCGGGCTGTACGGGGGAGTGGTCGGCTACTTCGGATTCGCGGGTGATCTCGATCTCGCCATCGCCATCCGCACCACCACGATTTCGGGAGGGATCGCGCGGGTGCAGGCCGGCGCCGGCCTCGTCGCGGATTCCGATCCGCAGAGCGAATACCTCGAGTCCCAGAACAAGGCTGCCGCCCCGCTTCGGGCGGTCGCCATCGCCAACGCGATGCGGCGGGTGCAGTAGCCCATGACACCCCGTCGGCTGAAGAACACCACGCTGCTCGCGGCGATCGTGCTGAGCGGTCTCACCCTGCTCACCTGGACCGGTGAATGGTTCTCGCTCACCCTGCGCGAGACGGCCACCGGCCATCCCGTGCTCAGCGTAACCGGCGATGTCGCGGCCCCGGCGCTCATCGCCCTCGCCCTCGCCAGCCTCGCCCTCGTGGCAGCTCTCGCCATCTCCGGCCCCTTCTTCCGGGTCGTGCTCGGTGTGCTGCAGGTCGTCATCGGGTTCACCGTCACCCTCTCCGCGATCCTCGCGGTGTCGAATCCGGTGCACGCGTCGGAGGCTGCCATCTCCGCGGTCACCGGCGTCGGCGGCTCGAAGTCGATCGCCGCACTCGTCACGGCGGTGTCGCAGTCCGCCTACCCCGGGATCGCCATCGCCGTCGGCATCCTCACGGCAATGCTCGGAGTGGTCGTGCTGGTGACCGGCCGGCGCTGGCCCGGATCATCGGGGCGTTATCGCCAGCCCGTCGTTCTCGAGGATCCCGAAGCGGCCACCGGAAGCGACGATTCCGGGCCGGAGGATGCCGCGGCGCACGCCGTCTCGGACTGGGACACGCTGAGCGGCGGAAGCGACCCGACCTCGCGGTAGAGGCATCGCCCCTCGCGATAGACTGTGTGCTGAACACCCACGAAGGAGACCTGTGAGCGACGAATTCCCCGAGCCGGGCGAAGGCAATTCCCCGGCTGCCTGGACTGCCGTGATCATCATGCTTGTCGCATTCAGCATCGGCACGATCGCGTTCTTCTTCAACGTGCAGTTCATGGTCTGGGCCTCTGTAGGTCTCCTCCTCGTCGGCATCATCGTCGGTTTCGTGATGAAGCGCATGGGGTACGGCGTCTACGGCGCCAAATACACCCCGAAGGGCCACTGACTCAGGTGCTCGCCGATCTCGTTTCCGGGGCCGTCCAAGATGCTTCGGAGCGTCGTGCCCTGCGCACCCTCGCCGAAGTCGAAGCCGCCGCCCTCGCCCGCCCAGCGGCGATCGATGCCCTCGCGGCGCTCGCCCCGGCATCCCGCGTTCGCATCATCGCCGAGGTGAAGCGGGCAAGCCCGTCCCGTGGTTCCCTCGCCGACATCCCCGACCCCGCCGCTCTCGCCGTGTCCTATGAGACCGGAGGGGCTAGCGCGATCAGTGTGCTCACCGAGGGACGCAAGTTCGGCGGTTCCCTCGCCGATCTCGAGGCGGTGCGGGCCGCGGTGACGGTGCCCGTTCTTCGCAAGGATTTCATCGCCGAGCCCTATCAGGTGTTCGAAGCCCGCGCAGCGGGAGCGGACATGGTGCTGCTGATCGTCGCGGCGCTCGACCAGGTGACGCTCACGGAACTGTTCGATCTCACCCGCCAGCTCGGCATGGCCGTGCTGGTGGAGACCCACAGTGCCGACGAGGTATCCCGGGCGCTCGACATCGGTGCCGGCCTCGTCGGGGTCAACGCGCGAGACCTCTCCACCTTCGAGCTCGACCAGAACCTCTTCGGCACGCTGGCCGGGCAGATCCCCTCCGGTGTGATCCGGGTCGCCGAGTCCGCGGTGAAGTCCGCAGCGGATGTCGCCCACTACCGGGAAGCCGGTGCAGACGTCGTGCTCGTGGGCGAAGCGCTGGTCACAGGAGATCCGGTGCGAACACTGGCAGAATTCCTCGGTAACTAGTCAATCTCGAGCAAGGGTTATAGATCCATGGCACTGCGTGATGAACTCGGCCCGTATTTCGGCGAGTATGGCGGGCGTTTCGTCCCGGAATCGCTCATCGCGGCTCTCGACGAGTTGGATGCCGCCTACACGGCTGCAAAGACCGACCCGTTGTTCCAGGAGGAGCTGGCCGAGCTCCACCGCACCTACACCGGTCGCCCCTCCATCATCACCGAGGCGCCCCGTTTCGGAGCCCACGCGGGCGGCGCGCGGATCATCCTCAAGCGCGAAGACCTCAACCACACCGGCTCGCACAAGATCAACAATGTGCTCGGGCAGGCTCTCCTCGCCCGTCGGCTCGGCAAGACCCGCCTGATCGCGGAGACCGGCGCCGGCCAGCACGGGGTCGCGACCGCGACGGCGGCCGCGCTGTTCGGCATGGACTGCGTCGTCTACATGGGTGAGGTGGACACCGAGCGCCAGGCGCTCAACGTCGCACGGATGCGCCTGCTCGGCGCCGAGGTCATCCCGGTGACCGCGGGCTCCCGCACGCTGAAGGACGCCATCAACGAGGCACTGCGCGACTGGGTCGCCAACGTCGAGAACACCCACTACCTGCTCGGTACCGTCGCGGGGCCGCATCCCTTCCCCGTCATGGTGCGCGACTTCCACAAGATCATCGGCGAAGAGGCCAGGGCCCAGGTGCTCGAGCTCACCGGCGCGCTTCCGGATGCCGTCACCGCCTGCGTCGGCGGGGGCTCCAACGCGATGGGGATCTTCCACGCCTTCCTCGACGACCCCGGCGTCGCCCTGTACGGCTACGAGGCTGCCGGAGAGGGCCACCTCACCGAACGGCACGCCGCAACCATCACCCGCGGTCGCCCCGGAGTGCTGCACGGCACCCGCACCTACCTCCTGCAGGACGAGGACGGCCAGACCGTCGAGTCCCATTCGATCTCCGCCGGCCTCGACTACCCGGGCGTCGGACCGGAACACTCCTGGCTCAACGACATCGGTCGCGCGTCATACCTGCCGATCACCGACGACGAGGCGATGTCGGCGATGCGGCTGCTCTCCATGACCGAGGGGATCATTCCGGCCATCGAGTCGGCGCATGCCCTCGCCGGCACGATCAAGCTCGGGCTGGAGCTCGGCCCCGATGCGACGATCCTGGTGAACCTGAGTGGTCGCGGGGACAAAGACATGGAGACCGCCGGCAAGTACTTCGACATCCTCGACACCGAGGCGCTCACGGCCGAGGCCGCGGGGGAGCTGGCCATGCAGGCCGGCTCGACCGGGGACAACGCGTGAGCACCGCGACCGCGAGTCCCGCCGGCGTGAGCACCGTCGAAGCGGTCATCGCCGCGCGGAAGGCGGCCGGAAGCGGCGCGCTGGTGGGTTACCTCCCCGTGGGATTCCCCGACCTGCGGACGAGCATCGAGGCCGCTGTCGCCCTGGCCGAGAACGGGGTCGACGTGATCGAACTCGGCCTGCCGTACTCCGATCCGGTGATGGATGGACCGGTCATCCAGGCCGCCACTCTCACGGCCATCAATTCCGGTTTCAAACTGCGCCACGGATTCGAGGCGATCGCGGAGATCACGGCGCGCACGAATGTGCCGGTGCTGCTGATGACCTACTGGAACCCCGTGGTGCAGTACGGCGTCGAGCGGTTCGCCGACGACCTCGTCGCCGCCGGGGGTGCCGGACTGATCACCCCCGACCTGATTCCCGACGAAGCACGGGACTGGCTGGCGGCATCCAGCCGCACCGGACTCGACCGTGTGTTCCTCGCAGCGCCCTCCTCCACCGAGACCCGACTCGAGCAGGCCGTCGAGCGCAGCAGGGGCTTCGTCTACGCCGTGTCGACGATGGGGATCACCGGCGCCCGCAGCGACGTGGATGTCGCGGCGAAGACCCTTGTCGCCCGCCTCCGTGCTGCAGGCGCGACCTCCACCTGCGTCGGTCTCGGCATCTCCTCCCCGGAGCAGGTGCGCGAGGTCATCCAGTACGCGGATGGGGCCATCGTCGGTTCCGCCCTGGTGAAGGCTCTCGCCGATGGTGGTGTGTCCGCCGTCGCCGCGACAGCCGCGCACCTCGCGACCGGTACGCTTAGCTAGGTCTTCCCCCGCGGTCGAGGCCGGAGACTCCAGCACCACACTCACGCAGCACACCAGCGTCAGTACGAAAGGCACCCTCGAAAAGTGGTTATTCCCCTGAGCATCCCCAGCCCGAGCGAAGCCTGGCAGGCGATCCACCTCGGCGAATGGCTCAACAGCCTCGGCCTGACCTTCGTCTCCCCGAATCTCAGTATTCGTACCTACGCCATCTGCATCCTCGTCGGCATCATCGCCGCGACCATTCTCACCAACCAGCGTCTCAAAGCGCGCGGCGCGGAGTCCGGTGTCGTGCTCGACATCGCGCTGTGGGCGGTGCCGCTCGGCATCATCGGCGCCCGCATCTTCCACGTCGTCACCCATCCGGACGACTATTTCGGCTCCGCCGAGAAGATGCTGCACATCCTCTACATCTGGGAGGGTGGCATCGCGATCTTCGGATCGCTCATCGGTGGTGCGGTCGGTGTCTACATCGGTTGCCGCATGACCGGCGTGCGGTTCTGGACCTTCGCGGATGCCCTCGCGCCCGGCCTCCTGCTCGCCCAGGCCTTCGGCCGGTTCGGCAACTACTTCAACCACGAGTTGTACGGCGTGCCCACGAACGCCTGGTGGGGCCTCGAGATCGAGAAGTCGAACCCGGCCTTCCCCGCGGGGCTTCCGGCGGGAACGCTCTTCCAGCCGACCTTCCTCTTCGAAGTGATCTGGGACGTCGCGGGGGTGTTGGTGATCCTCTACCTCTCGAAGAAGTTCACCTTGCAGTGGGGCAAGACCCTCTCGATCTACCTGATCTGGTACGGCCTCGGCCGCAGCTACTTCGAGTCGATCCGCATCGACCCGAGCCTGATCTTCCTGGGGGTGCGCACGAACATCTGGGCGGCCTGGGCGGCGATCCTCATCGGTGTCATCATCTTCGTCGTGCAATCGCGTCGTCACCCCGGCCTCGAGCCGAGCGCCTATGTGCCCGGTCGGCAGTGGTCACCGACGCCTGCGGTAGACTCTGCGGACACCTACTCGGAATACGATGAGACCGACAACGATGCCGATCTCGACAGCAACTCGCACTCCGAATCGGCAACGGCATCCGCTCCTCAGGGCGGCGCCGCACCAAGGGGGAAGTCCGTCACAAGCGGCACCCGCCTGAAGTCGTAATACCCTGAAGTCTCACCGGAAAAATGCCGTGAAGTACGGCATCGAAGGTCGGGCGCCGCACCCCAGCGTCTGAGTATCGCAATCATCTCGGGCTTCAACTCTTCGGGCCGCCGCCGTCCCACCTGCCGACGTAACTTCGTGAGGACGGTTTCACCATGGCACTCACGCCAGCTTTTTCCCGCTTCAGCACCACTCCCGCCGCGACCGGAATGTACGACCCGCGCCGCGAAAAGGATGCCTGTGGCCTCGCGATGGTCGCGACCCTGCGTGGTACCGCCGGGCACGACATCATCGACCTGGCCCTCGGTGCCCTGCGCAACCTCGAGCACCGCGGTGCCATCGGGTCGGACGCAGGCACGGGCGATGGCGCGGGCATCGTTACGCAGATTCCGGATGCCTTCTTCCGCGCGGTCTCCGGCATCTCGCTCCCGCCCGTCGGTGAGTACATCGCCGGCACGGCCTTCCTGCCCGTCGACGACGACGAACGCGCCTCGATCAAGCAGGCATTCGCCGCCCTCGCCGAGCAGGAGCACCTCACGGTGTTGGGCTGGCGTGAGGTTCCGGTGCGTCCGGATGGGCTCGGCAACCTCGCTCGTGAGGCGATGCCCTTCTTCGAGCAGGTCTTCGTCGCGAGCACGCTCGGCTCCGTGGGCGCACCGGTACGGGGCATCGCTCTCGACCGCCAGTCTTTCCGGCTCCGCAAGCGGGCCGAGCGCGAACTCAATGCCTACTTCCCCTCACTGAGCTGCCGCACCATCGTCTACAAGGGCATGGTCACGACCCTTCAGCTCGAGCCCTTCTACCCCGACCTCTCCGACGAGCGGTTCGCGTCGAAACTCGCCCTCGTGCACTCCCGGTACTCGACCAACACCTTCCCGTCGTGGCCGCTCGCCCAGCCCTTCCGCATGATCGCCCACAACGGCGAGATCAACACGGTGCAGGGAAACCGCAACTGGATGCGCGCACGGCAGTCGCAACTGGAGTCAGAGCTGCTCGGTGACCTGGCGCCGATCCTGCCCATCGTCACGCCGGGCGCAAGCGACTCCGCGTCCTTCGACGAGGTCGTCGAACTGCTGAACCTCGGTGGCAGGTCGCTGCCGCACGCGATGATGATGATGGTGCCGGAAGCCTACGAGAACCAGCTGGACATCGATCCAGCCCGTCGCGACTTCTACGAGTACCACTCGATGCTCATGGAGCCGTGGGACGGCCCGGCCGCCCTCGTCTTCACCGATGGGTCACTCGTCGGCGCCACGCTCGACCGCAACGGACTGCGCCCCGGCCGCTACCTCGTCACCGACGACGGTCTCGTCGTGCTCGCGAGTGAGATCGGTGTTCTCGACATCGCCCCCGAGCGGGTCGTGCGAAAGGGTCGGTTGCGCCCGGGCAAGATGTTCCTCGTCGACACGGAGGCCGGCCGCCTCATCGAAGACGACGAGATCAAGAGCGAGCTTGCGGCATCCGAGCCCTGGGGTGCCTGGCTGGATGGCGGTCGCATCAACCTCAAAGACCTGCCGGAGCGCGAACACATCGTTCACACCCCCGCCTCGGTCACCCGTCGCCAGCGCACCTTCGGATACACCGAGGAGGAGGTGCGGATCCTGCTGAAGCCGATGGCGGAGAACGGCGCGGAACCCCTCGGGGCCATGGGCTCCGACACCCCGATCGCCGTGTTGTCGAAGCGACCCCGACTGCTTTTCGACTACTTCACCCAGCAGTTCGCCCAGGTGACGAACCCGCCCCTCGACAGCATCCGCGAGGAGGTCGTCACCTCGCTCAAGCTGGGTCTCGGCCCCGAGCGAAACCTCCTGGATGCCACTCCGGAGCACGCTCGCCAGGTGATCCTCGACTTTCCGGTGATCGACAACGATGAACTGGCCAAGATTCAGCACATCGCGCCCAAGTCCTCTCGCCAGGCCTTCAACCCCACCCGCACGATCAAGGGGCTCTACCGCGTCGACCAGGGCCCGAAAGCCATGGAGCAGCGCATCGCCGCTATGTGCGAAGAGGTCGATACCGCCATCGCCGACGGGGCCCTGTTCATCGTGCTGTCGGATCGCGACTCCAACAAGGACTTCGCCCCGGTGCCGTCGCTGCTCATGCTCGCGGCGGTACATCATCACCTCATCCGGGCCGAGAACCGCATGAAGGTCGGGCTCATCGTCGAGGCCGGGGACGTGCGGGAGGTGCATCACGTCGCGCTCCTGATCGGCTATGGCGCGTCGGCGATCAATCCCTACCTCGCCATGGAGTCCGCCGAGGAGCTCGTGCGCAGTGGCATGATCTCCAGCATCGACGCGCAGAAGGCCGTCAAGAATCTGATCAAGGCCCTCGGCAAGGGCGTGCTCAAGATCATGTCGAAGATGGGCATCTCCGTCGTCGGCTCTTATGCCGGTGCGCAGGCCTTCGAGGCGGTCGGACTCGACCAGGCATTCGTCGACCAGTACTTCACCGGAACCTCGAGCCTGCTCGGCGGGATCGGCATCGACGTGATCGCCGCGGAGAGTGCGTCACGCCACCTGGCCGCCTACCCGGAAGACGGCGCGATCAACGCGCACGAACGGCTCGCCATCGGCGGGGAGTACCAGTGGCGCCGTGAAGGCCCGCCCCACCTCTTCAACCCGGACACGGTCTTCAAGCTGCAGCACGCGACCCGGTCACGGCGTTACGACATCTTCCGCCAGTACACGAAACTCGTGGATGAGCAGGCCACCCACCTCATGACACTCCGCGGGCTGTTCTCGCTGCGCGATGGTGTGCGGCCCGCCGTACCCATCGACGAGGTGGAGTCAGTGGCCTCCATCGTCACCCGGTTCTCCACCGGTGCCATGAGCTACGGCTCGATCAGCGGCGAGGCGCATGAGACCCTGGCCATCGCCATGAACAGCCTCGGAGCGAAGAGCAACACGGGGGAGGGCGGCGAAGACACCGCGCGTCTCCTCGACCCGGAGCGCCGCAGCGCGATCAAGCAGGTCGCGTCCGGTCGATTCGGTGTCACCAGCATGTATCTCACCCATGCCACCGACATCCAGATCAAGATGGCACAGGGGGCGAAGCCCGGCGAGGGCGGCCAGCTGCCGTCGAACAAGGTCTACCCCTGGATCGCGAAGACCCGTCACGCAACCGCCGGTGTCGGCCTCATCAGCCCCCCGCCGCATCACGACATCTACTCGATCGAAGATCTCAAGCAGCTGATCTTCGACCTCAAGCGAGCGAATCCGGATGCCCGGGTGCACGTCAAACTGGTGAGTCAGTCGGGCATCGGAGCCGTCGCCGCCGGCGTCACGAAGGCCCTCGCGGACGTCGTGCTGGTCTCCGGTCACGATGGGGGCACCGGCGCGAGCCCGCTCAACTCGTTGAAGCACGCGGGAACGCCCTGGGAGCTCGGCCTCGCCGAAACCCAGCAGACGCTGATGCTCAATGGCATGCGCGGACGCGTCGTCGTGCAGGTGGACGGCCAGATGAAGACCGGACGTGACGTGATCGTCGCCGCTCTGCTCGGAGCCGAAGAATACGGCTTCGCGACCGCTCCCCTCGTGGTCTCCGGGTGCATCCTCATGCGCGTGTGTCACCTGGACACCTGCCCGGTCGGCGTCGCGACCCAGAACCCCGAGTTGCGCAAACGCTTCACCGGAAAGCCGGAGTTCGTCGTGAACTTCTTCGAGTTCCTCGCGCAGGAGGTGCGGGAGTATCTCGCCGAGCTCGGGTTCCGGTCGATCGAAGAGGCGGTCGGGCACTCCGAGCTTCTCGACGTCAACCGCGCGATCGACCATTGGAAGGCCGATGGATTGAACCTCGCGCCGATCCTCGACGGCCCGGTCTTCGGTGCGGACGAACCGCGATCCAACGTCTCCCAGCAGGAGCACGAGCTCGATAAGCACTTCGATGTGGAGCTGATCCGGCAGAGCGCGGGCGCGCTGCAGAGTGGCGAGCCCGTGGCCATCTCCCTCCCCATCCGCAACACGGAGCGTGCCGTCGGCACGATGCTCGGGCACGAGGTCACCCTTCGTCACGGGGAGAACGGCCTGCCAACCGGCACCATCGACATCACCCTGCGCGGAACCGCTGGTCAGTCCTTCGGTGCGTTCGTGCCGAGCGGCATCACCCTGCGACTGGAGGGGGACAGCAACGACTACGTCGGCAAGGGTCTCTGTGGCGGCCAGATCATCGTGCGCCCCGATCGCAACAGCAGCTTCCCGGCGGAGCGCAATGTGATCGCCGGCAATGTGATCGGCTACGGTGCGACGCAGGGCAGCCTGTTCCTTCGCGGCATCGTGGGGGAACGCTTCCTCGTGCGTAACTCCGGGGCGACCGCGGTCGTCGAGGGGGTCGGCGATCATGCCCTCGAATATATGACCGGCGGGCTTGCCGTGATCCTCGGCGGCACCGGGCGTAACCTCGGCGCCGGTATGTCCGGTGGCACCGCCTACGTCTTCGACCTCGCTCCCGAGCGGGTCAACCGCGATGCCCTCGCCTCGGGCGAGCTCGAACTGCTGCCGCTGGGCGCGGGCGATGTCGAGATCGTCACAGACCTGCTCCAGCAGCACCTCGCACAGACGGATTCGGCAGTCGCGGCCCGGATGCTCGAGAACCTCGACGAGTCGATGGCCCGGTTCGTCAAGGTTCTGCCCCGCGACTACGCCGCGGTCATCGCGACGCGCGCGACCGCGGTCGAAGAGGGGCTCGACCCCGACGGGGATGTTGTCTGGTCTCGGATCATGGAGGTAACCGGTGGCTGATCCCAAGGGATTCCTGAAGACGCGTGAGCGGGAGCTGCCCGCGCGGCGCCCGGTCGCGCTGCGGCTGATGGACTGGAAAGAGGTCTACGAGCAGGGTGATGCCGCAACCGTGCGCAAGCAGGCGGGTCGCTGCATGGACTGCGGCATCCCCTTCTGCCACCATGGCTGCCCGCTCGGCAACCTCATTCCCGAGTGGAACGACCTCACCTGGCGTGGGGAGGGCCGACAGGCCATCGAGCGTCTGCATGCCACCAACAACTTCCCCGAGTTCACCGGTCGGCTGTGTCCCGCCCCGTGCGAGTCGTCGTGCGTCCTCGCCATCAACCAGCCCGCCGTGACCATCAAGAACGTCGAAGTCGCGATCATCGACCAGGCCTTCGCCAACGACTGGGTGGAGCCGCATCCCCCCGAACGCCTCACCGGCAAGACGGTCGCGGTCGTCGGCTCCGGCCCCGCCGGCCTCGCCGCGGCCCAGCAGCTCACCCGTGCCGGTCACACCGTCGCGGTGTTCGAGCGGGACGACCGCATCGGCGGTCTCCTCCGCTACGGCATCCCGGACTTCAAAATGGAGAAGCGTCACATCGAGCTGCGGCTGAAGCAGATGCAGGCCGAGGGCACCCGTTTCCGGGCGGGCGTGAATATCGGCGTCGACATTCCCTGGGACGACCTGAGGGCGCGCTACGACGCGGTGGTGGTCGCCACCGGAGCCCTCAAGCCGCGCGACCTCCCCATCCCCGGGCGCGACCTCTCCGGCGTGCACTTCGCGATGGACTACCTCGTGCAGCAGAACCGGGTGGGCGCGGGCGACGTGATCGTCGATCAGCTCACCGCGGATGGCAAGCATGTCGTCGTGCTCGGTGGCGGCGATACCGGAGCGGACTGCATCGGCACGGCGCACCGCCAGCAGGCGCTCTCCGTCACCAACCTGGCCATCGGACTTCAGCCGCCCCACGAACGCCCGGAGCACCAGCCCTGGCCGATGTCCCCGACCCTTTTCGAGGTGTCGAGTGCGCACGAAGAGGGCGGCGAGCGGGTCTACCTCGCGTCCACGGTGGAATTCCTCTCCAACGACGCCGGAGAGGTTCGCGCCATCCGCGTCGCGGAGACCGAATACCTCGACGGTCGTCGAGTTCCGAAGGCGGGCACCGCGCGGGAGATCCCGGCGGATCTCGTCCTTCTCGCTCTCGGATTCACGGGAACGGAGAGCGATGCGCTGGAGTCCCAGTTGCGCCTCCCTCTCGAGCGTGGAAACGTTGAGCGCGATGCCGATTACCAAACGAGCGAATCCGGCGTGTTCGTCGCCGGCGACGCGGGCCGGGGCCAGTCCCTCATCGTCTGGGCCATTGCGGAGGGGCGAGCCGCCGCCGCCGCCGTGGACCGCTTCCTCGAGGGCGACACCGAGCTCCCGTCCCCTGTCGCCCCGACCGACCGCGCCATCGCGATCTAGGGCTCCCCTTCCTCTCACTCTTCACGAGTTCTTCCCACAACAGAAAGAAACACATGAGACGCGCAAAAATCGTCGCAACCCTCGGTCCGGCAACGGCCAGCTATGAAAACATCCGTGCCATCGTGGATGCCGGAGTTGATGTCGCCCGGATGAACCTCAGCCACGGCAGCTACGACGTGCATGAGGAGGTCTACGCGAACATCCGCAAGGCGAGTGCCGACTCCGGACGTGCCGTCGCCGTGCTCGTCGACCTGCAGGGCCCGAAGATCCGCCTCGGCAAGTTCGCGAACGGGCCCCACGATCTCGCCGTCGGCGACATCTTCAAGATCACCATCGAAGACGTGCTCGGTACCAAGGAGCTCTCGGGCACCACCTTCAAGGGCCTGCCCAACGACGTAAAGCCGGGCGACCCCCTTCTCATCGATGACGGCAAGGTCAAGCTCAAGGTCATCTCGACCGACGGCACCGTCGTCACCACCGAGGTCGTCGTCGGCGGAGCGGTGTCGAACAACAAGGGCATCAACCTGCCCGGTGTCGCTGTGAACGTTCCCGCGCTGTCCGAGAAGGACGAGGCGGATCTCCGCTGGGGCCTGAAGCTCGGCGCGGATCTCATCGCGCTCTCCTTCGTGCGCAACGCCGACGACATCGTGCGCGTGCACGAGATCATGGCCGAAGAGGGCGTCAAGGTGCCGGTGATCGCCAAGGTCGAGAAGCCGCAGGCCGTTGACAACCTCGAAGCCATCATCGACGCCTTCGACGGCATCATGGTCGCGCGTGGAGACCTCGGAGTGGAACTACCGCTCGAGGCGGTCCCGATCGTTCAGAAGCGCGCGGTCGAGCTCTCGCGTCGCATGGCTAAGCCGGTCATCGTCGCAACCCAGATGCTCGAATCCATGATCTCGAGCCCGATCCCGACCCGCGCAGAGACATCGGATGTCGCGAATGCCGTGCTCGACGGAGCAGACGCCGTGATGCTGAGCGGCGAGACCAGCGTGGGGGAGTACCCCGTGATCACCGTGCAGACCATGGCGCGCATCATCACCTCCACCGAGGAGCACGGGCTCGAGCGCATCGCGCAGCTCGGTACCAAGCCGCGCACCCAGGGCGGAGCGATCACCCTCGCCGCTGCCGAGGTAGCGGAGTTCGTCGGGGCCAAGTTCCTCTGCGTGTTCACCGAGTCCGGGGATTCGGTGCGACGGATGTCCCGGCTGCGCAATCGCATCCCCATCATCGCCTTCACGCCGGAGGAGCGCATCCGCAATCGCCTCGCGTGGGTGTGGGGCACGGAGACCTATCGTGTGGAGCGCAAGACCCACACCGATGAGCTGTTCGGCCAGGTCGATGACATCCTGATCGGTCACAACCGTGCCGTCGTCGGCGAAAAGGTCGTGGTCATCGCCGGGTCCCCTCCCGGAATCTCCGGAGGCACCAACGATATGCGGGTACACCGAGTCGGCGATGCCCACAACGCGGTAGCGCCGGCTTACGCCGCAGAGTGACTTCGAGCGCCCCGTAGTCGGGGATGAGGCTGGCTGTCGGCTGTGAAATCCGTGGCCAGCCTCACCGTCTCGGTACGGTGAAACCAACCACTCGGGAAGGATTTCATCGTGACTGACTCACAGCAGGTTTCGGGCCCATTCGACGACTCAGCGGGACCGGAGGGTCGTAGTATCAGCGACTGGACGGATCTCGGACGGGAGATGTGGTCGTACCTCACCGGTCGTGGTGCAGCGGTCAACTACAGCTTCATCGACATGACCGTCGAGGTGCCCCGGGACATCGGTCCTGACGCCCCGCGCGCCACCTGGAAGCTCAACGGCACGCTGCGGGTCACCACGAGTGACGACCAGGCCGCCGGCGCAGACCAGCACCGCAACTGATCATGGTGGCCGTTCCCCGGCTGGAGATCGACCTCAGCTTCTCGCTGGATGAGCCGCACGTCGACGGCACGGGCGCGGATGCCGCTCACGCCCTCGAGGGCACGGTCACGGCGGCAGGCACCGATATCCAGATCTTCGCGAATCACCCCGAAATGCTGATGCAGGGGCGCAGTGTCAAGCTCGCCGACATCCGCACGCTCGCTCAGGAGATCGCGGGGTACGGCCTGTCCATCACCCTGACCGGACCCGATGGGGTCATCGCGCGGATCGGCGATGTGAATGCCCCGGTGGTGCAGCGTGTCGTGACCGGCTCACCGCACATCAGGCTCGGGAGCGCGGCGGCGGTCGCTCCGCTGCTTCGGCGGCGCGGCAACGCCGCGCCCGCAGTACCCCTCCCTCCGGCTACCCTGTTCCCGCTGGTGCCCACGGTGAGCCGTCGCATTCGACGCACGGTCACCACCACGCACTACCTGCCGGGTTCCGGTCGACCTCGGCTGATCTTCGTCATCGGCTCGAAGAACTGGAACGGCCAGATGCCGCGGGAGTTCGATCTGCTTCCCGACGGCACGACCATCGGCTCCGGAGCCGAGGCCGACCTCCAACTCGAGGGCCTGAGTCCCGTGCACGCGGAGATTCGCCACACGAAAGACGACGAGTACGTGCTCTATCCCATCGGCGAGCTGAGCGGAAGTTCACGTCTCGCCGACGCGGGCGGGCGGAAGGATGGTGGGCAGGTTCTCCGCACCGGCACCCGGATCGAGCTCGGAAAGTGGAAGATGGCGTATTTCCGGGAGGAGTTCGCGGACCACGGCCGACCCTACGGAGGGCGTGTCGGCGGAGAACTCGCCCGGCAGAAGCCGCAGGCAGACCCTCGGCCGGGGCGATCCTCCACGCGGTAGCCAGCTCGACGCGGTAGCCAGCTCGACGCGGAAGCCGGGTCTACGCGGGCGCCAGGTCGGACGCAAGCCGGGTCAGCGCTGGAGCTAGGTCGGACGCAAGCCGGGCAATGCAGTGCTTTCGGCGATCGGCTCGCTCGAGAACTGCAGGCCCCCGGCACTGTTGGCGGAAAGCATGAGCGTTTCGATCCAGTCCCGGTTGAGGGACGGGGCTCTGCTCCCGGCGAATCGATAGACGATGGCGCTGCCCTGGGCGAACCAGATCGAGCTGCGACCGCTGCCGCTCTCGGCAGAGTTGGTCCAGGTGAAGAGGAAGCTCTCTCGCCGCCGGAGTTTGGCCGTGATGACCACCTGCAGATGCATGAGCGACCGGTCGTCGAAACCGATCTCCGTGCCCGAATTGCCGTACAGCAGACTACCCATGAGGGTGCTCCAAAGTTTTGGCAACCCTAGCGCTGTTTGAACAACGCGAATGTTCTCAGCTCGAGAGCGGGGTCGTACCGACCAGGTCGGCCACGAACATGCTGAATTTCACCACGTTGATCACGATGACGAACACCGTGATGGCGACCCAGACCCAGAGCGGGGCCCTGCCGTGACCCGCGCGTCGACCGACGATCACGGAACGCCCGATCACGTAGACCCCTCCGCTGAAGAAGGTCCAGGCCCAATGGAATGGACGATCGTAGCCGTCACGCAACAGTCGCTTCCGGTCGAAGTAGGCGAGCACCACCGCGCCGCCGTAGACGATCCAGCCGAGCACGAGGCTCGTGATGTATCCCGGGTCCCGGTACATCGCGAGTGGGTCCGAGGAGGATGCCACTAGAGCGGACAGGTTGATCGTGAGTAGAGTCACGATGCCGAGTAACGGAAGCAGGGCGATGACCCAGATGAACACGTTATACACCGGAGTGTTGGCGGGCACGGTCAGCGGTGCCGGTCGGAGCGAATACGGTGCGACTCCGGATGCCGGCGTGCCGGGGCTCACCCGTTCTGTCCAGGCCGCACCGTCCCACCAGCGCAACTGGGGGGCACCGGTATGGTCCGGGTACCAGCCGGCGGGCGTGTTCTGGACCGGTGGAGAAGGTGTTGGCAGGTCGGTCACGAGTTCTCCAGCGGTGTCGTCACGGGTAGTGGGCGAGCACCAGCCTAGCCACGCCCCGCAGTTCAAGGCCGACCAACGAGGAGCGAAAAATGACTGAGGATGCCCGATCGAGCCTGTTCCAATCGGATTCGATCGCCGAAAACTACCGCCACTATCTCCTGCCGACGGTCTTCGAGCCGTGGGCGCGACACCTGGTGGAGACCGTCGCGCCCCGGCCGGGCCTGACCGTGCTCGATGTCGCCTCGGGCACCGGGGCGGTCGCCCGGGCCGCTGCGACGGCGGTGGGACCGACCGGCCGGGTGATCGCGAGCGATATCAGCCCTGGAATGCTCGCCGAAGTGTCTCGCGGCGCAGATCCGGAAGGCGCGCCGATCGAGACTCTGGAGGCACCGGCGACAGCCATTCCGCTCGAGGACGACTCGGTGGACATGGTCCTCTGCCAGCACGGCCTCCCCTTCGTGCGCGACCAGGCGGCCGCCCTCGCCGAGATGAAGCGGGTGCTTCGTCCGGGCGGCAGCCTCGGCATCGTCGTGTGGGTCGCCGCCATGCGCCTGGAGCCCTTCGACAGCTACGGAGACGCCCTGCGAGACGAGGGCATCGACGAGCCGTTCACCCGGGCCTGGGACTTCGACTCATTCAAGATGACCCGGGCGAAGCTCGTGAAAATACTCGCGGGGTTCGAGAGCACCACGATCGAGACCACCTCGTTGCGCCTCGATTGGCCGAGTGTCGACGATGCGGTCAACGGCATCTTCGGTACACCCTACGGACCGGTGCTCTCCGCACTCATGCCCGAGCGACGCGATCACGCGGTGTCGGCGCTGAGGGACTGGATGACGGCCTCGCCGCATCCGCTCGTCACCGCGTTCGTCGCGACGGCTACGGCCTGACCGACGGCGCCCTGCGGTCGTGCCCCATCGTGCCGGTGGTGGGACTCGAACCCACACGCCCTTTCGAGCAAAGCATTTTGAGTGCTCCGCGTCTGCCATTCCGCCACACCGGCGCACGATACCGAGCCCAAGAATACCGTAGGGTTGTGATCGTGCCAGACCAGGAAAACGCTACTCAGACCCCCCGCCGTGTGGTGGTGGCCGAGGATGAGTCGCTCATCCGCCTCGACATCGTCGAAACGCTTCGAGACAACGGCTTCGAGGTCGTCGGTGAGGCCGGCGACGGGGAGACCGCCGTCGCCCTGGCCACGGAGCTGCGACCGGATCTCGTGATCATGGACGTGAAGATGCCGCTCCTCGACGGGATCTCCGCCGCCGAGCGTCTCACCAAGAACCACATCGCACCCGTCGTCCTGCTCACCGCCTTCAGCCAGAAGGAGCTCGTCGAGCGGGCGACCGAGGCCGGCGCCCTCGCCTACGTCGTCAAGCCGTTCACGCCCAACGACCTGCTTCCGGCGATCGAGATCGCCCTTGCGCGCTACGCGCAGATCATCACCCTCGAGGCCGAGGTCACCGACCTCGTCGAACGCTTCGAGACCCGCAAGCTCGTGGATCGCGCCAAGGGCCTCCTCAACGAGAAGATGGGCCTCACCGAGCCGGAGGCCTTCCGCTGGATCCAGAAGGCGTCGATGGATCGTCGCCTCACCATGCACGATGTCGCACAGGCGATCATCGAGCAGCTCTCCGCCAAGAAGTAGCGCGCACCTCCGCCGGCGTCGACGCGCGCTTCTGCGCGGGCAGCTTTTTTCGTTGCCGGTGATGCCCAGAGCGGAGATCCCGGACGACACGCCGTGCCTGCCGCCTGCTGCGCGGCGTGGCTGCGCGGGGTTCCGCTGTGGGGCATCCTCGCCGCAGGCACCATTGACCAGAAGCCGCGAAACCTCAGCACCGACGCGGTGGACGCCGCCGAAGCCGGCCCCGCCCCGTGAGTCTCAGGCGTCGCGCAGGAAGTTCGTCATGCGCACGGTCGACAGTCGTCGACCCTGCTCGTCCCGCATCACGATTTCGTGTGTGGCGAGGGTGCGACCCAGATTGAGCGCGACGCACGTGCCGGTGACGATTCCGGACGTGATGGAGCGACTGTGGGTCGCGTTGATCTCGATGCCGACCGCGATGCGACCTGGGCCGGCATGGATCGCGGATGACACGGATCCGAGAGTCTCGGCGAGTACGACATGCGCGCCGCCGTGAAGGAGCCCGACGACCTGCGTGTTGCCTTCGACGGGCATGGTCGCGACGGACCGTTCGGCCGAGAGTTCGAGGAATTCGAAGCCCATCTTCTGGGCGAGCGCACCGCCGCCGGAGTTCACCAGCCGCTCAACCAGTTCCGGGTCGAGATCGTCGGGGATGATGGTCATCGTCTTCTTCCTGGCGGGCTGCGGGGTGTCGGCGGCCGCGGATAGGCTGGCTTCGTGCCGGACAACGAAAAGCCTACCCTCCTCGTTATCGACGGGCATTCGCTTGCCTTCCGGGCGTTCTACGCCCTGCCCGTCGACAGTTTCCAGAACCGGGAGGGGCAGCACACCAACGCGATCCACGGGTTCATCTCGATGATGCTGAACCTGCTGCAGAAGGAGAAGCCGACCCATCTCGCGGTGGCTTTCGACATCTCGCGCTACTCGTTCCGCACCCGCGAATACCCCGAATACAAGGGCACCAGGGGCGAGACTCCGGCGGAATTCATCGGCCAGATCCCCCTCCTCGAAGAGGCGCTCCACGCGATGGGCATCACCACGATCTCGAAGGAGGACTACGAGGCCGACGACATCCTCGCCACCCTCGCCTCGAAGGGAGCCCAGGAGGGATTCCGCGTGCTCATCGTCTCCGGCGACCGGGACGCGATCCAGATGGTGAACGACGACGTGACCCTGCTCTACCCGAACGCCCGCGGGGTGTCGGAGCTCAAGCGTTACGACCGGGATGCCGTGTTCGAGCGGTACGGCATCGAACCGCACCAGTACCCGGATGTCGCCGCCCTCGTCGGCGAGACCAGCGACAATCTCATCGGCATCGACAAGGTGGGGGAGAAGACCGCCGTCAAGTGGATCACCCAGTACGGCGGGCTCGACGAGGTGCTCGCCCACGCGGATGAGATCAAGGGCGTCGTCGGGGAGAAGCTCCGTGAGCAGCAGGACCGTGCCATCCGCAACCGAAAGCTCAATCACCTGCTGACCGATGTCGAATTGCCTGTCGGCCCCCACGATCTCGATCGGCGGCCGATCGACGAAGCGGCCGTGCGCGAGGTCTTCGACAAGCTGCAGTTCCGAACGCTGCTCGACCGCGTGCTGAAGATCGCCGCGGCGGCAGGTGACCCGGTCTCATTGGAGTCCACCGGCGAGGGTTCCGCTGCCCCGGTATCGGAGATCCCTGGCGTGCGCACGATGATCGACGAAGAACTCGGCCACTGGATCGCGACGGTGACGGCGAAGGGAACCCGCGCACTCGGCCTCCACCTCGACATCGGTCAAGAGGGCATCACCGGATTCGGGCTGGCGACGGCGGACGACTCCGCGTATGTGCCGTGGGCTGCGGGTCGCCCGGACTATGACGCCCTCGCCGCGTGGCTCGCGTCCCCCGCTCCGAAGTACCTGTTCGACTACAAGCCGGCCCTCAAGCGCCTTCAGAAGGCCGGCCTCTCCCTCGACGGCGTCGCCTTCGACACGACCCTTGCCGCGTGGCTGCTGAAGCCCGGCGGTCACGACCAGCCCCTCGCGGAACAGGTCTACACGCACCTCGGCGAGCACCTGGCCGAACCGGATCCCAACCAGCTCGTGCCGGAAACGGATGCGGTGAGTGCGGCAACCCAGGCCTGGTACGTCTTGCGGCTCTCGGAGTACCTGACCGAACGGCTCGACGAGGGATCGCTGCGCGTGCTTCGCGAGATCGAGCTGCCTCTCGTCCCCGTCGTCTCGGCGATGGAGTCGACGGGCATCACGGTGAATCCGGGCATCCTCGAGCGGCTCAATCGCGAGCTCGGAGAGACGGCGGCGGATCTGGCCTCGCGCGCCTACGCGGAGATCGGCGGCCGGGAGATCAACCTCGGGTCACCCAAGCAGCTGCAGCAGGTGCTTTTCGAGGACCTGCAGATGCCCAAGACCCGGGCAAACAAGACCGGGTATTCGACGGATGCCGCCTCCCTCGCCGACCTCCAGGAGCAGAATCCACATCCCTTCCTCGACCTGCTGCTGCAGCATCGGGACGCCACCAAGCTTCGACAGATCGTCGACACGCTGGAGAAGGCCATCGCGGACGACCACCGGGTGCACACGCGCTACGACCAGACCGGCACGAGCACGGGCCGCATCTCCTCGACCGACCCGAACCTGCAGAACATCCCGGTGCGCACGTCGGTGGGCCGTGAGATCCGCACCGCCTTCGAGTGCGGGCCGGAGTTCACGACACTGCTCACCGCCGACTACTCGCAGATCGAGATGCGGATCATGGCACACCTCTCCGGGGACGCCGGACTCATCGAAGCTTTCAACTCCGGCGAGGACCTCCACCGTTTCGTCGGCTCCCGCATCTTCGGCGTCGACCCGGCGGACGTGAGCTCAGCGATGCGCACCAAGGTCAAGGCGATGTCGTACGGACTCGCCTACGGCCTCAGCGCTTTCGGGCTGAGCAAGCAGCTGCGTATCGAGAACTCCGAGGCGAAGCAGTTGATGACCGACTACTTCGAGCGCTTCGGCGCCGTGCGCGACTACCTGCGGAGTGTCGTGGACCAGGCGCGCGAAGACGGCTACACCGAGACGATCTTCGGTCGTCGCCGCCCGTTTCCCGACCTCGCATCCAACAACCGGGTTCTCAAGCAGAACGCGGAGCGCGCCGCACTCAACGCGCCGATCCAGGGATCGGCCGCTGACATCCTCAAGATCGCGATGCTCGGGGTGGCCTCGGACCTCGACGAGCGGGGGCTCGAGTCACGGCTGCTGCTCCAGGTTCACGACGAACTGGTCTTCGAGGTGGCCCCGGGCGAGCTCGATGTGCTCACCGCGGTCGTCACCGATCGAATGGGGCACGCCGCAGATCTCGCGGTGCCGCTCGAGGTGCAGATCGGCCTCGGGGCGAACTGGGACGCCGCCGCTCACTGAGGGCCCAGCCCGCTGACCTCCCCGCCCGCTGAGGGCTCCGCCCGCTGACGGCCAGCCCACCGAGGCCTCCGCCCACTGATGGCTCTGGAGCAGCCGTCTCGCGTCCAACTTCGCGCGTCGAGCTCCGCGAGACTTCAGCATCCCCTCTTCGCGCTCCGGTGTGACAGTCGCGCCTTCGCGTTCGGGTGCGGGTGTCACTCGATGGCGCACCCTCGGTGGAGTGACGTCATGGCCCCGGCGATTCGCGACACGCCGCGCCTGTGAATGGCATGTGAGTTGACAAGCGGACACAAACGGACTTATATAAACGCAGAACAACATTTCCGATGTTGTTATGTCCACGACAAAGAGGTCCGATGTACGCTCCTGAGCGACACAAGCAGATCCTGGAGACTGCGCGGTCCTTCGGCCGCGTCGAGGTCGCCGGACTCGCGCGTGACCTCGCGGTGACACCGGAGACCGTGCGCCGTGATCTCACAGCCCTCGAGCGCCGCGGGGTTCTCCGTCGGGTACACGGGGGCGCGATCCCGGTCGAACGTTTCGGTAACGAACCGGATGTCGCGGACCGCGAGGCTCACTCCACCGGGCAGAAGGAACGCATCGCCCGCGCGGCCCTCGAAGAGCTCCCCGACGGCGGCTCGATCATTTTGGACGCCGGAACGACGACGGTGCGTCTCGCGCAACTGCTTCCCACCGACAGGGAGCTCACCGTCGTCACCCACTCGATCCCCGTCGCAGCGATCCTCACGGGACGATCCAACATCAACCTGCACCTTCTCGGCGGTGTCGTCCGCCCTCGAACGCTGGCCGCGGTAGGGGAGTGGACCAAGGCGCAGATCGTCGATGTCTTCGCGGATGTCGCCTTCATGGGCACCAACGGGATCAGCGTGGAACGAGGGCTCACCACGCCCGATATCGCCGAGGCCACCATCAAGCGCGCCTTGATCGAGGCGTCCCGACGCGTCGTCGTGCTCGCCGACCACACCAAGTTCGGCCGCGAGGACTTCGCTCGTGTTGCGCCACTCAGTGTGGTGGACACCATCATCACGGATGTCGGTCTGGATGTGGAGTTCGCCGAGGACATCGAGAGTGCCGGCCCGACGGTGGTGATCGTGTGATCGTCTCCGTGACCCTGAATCCGAGCCTCGACCGCACGGTCGAGGTGGATCGTCTCGAGCGCGGTGCTGTTCTCCGCACCTCCGCACCGACGCTGGAACCCGGCGGAAAGGGCGTCAACCTCACCAGGGCACTCTCGCGTAACGGCATCGACAGCATCGCGGTGCTGCCGGTCGGTGGTCCGGAGGGCGCCGAGCTGAGCGCTCTGTTGGATGCTGCAGGAGTGGCAACCCGGCTCGTGCCGGTGCACGGTCGCACCCGGTCCAACCTCACCGTGTCAGAGCCCGATGGCACCGCGACCAAGTTGAACGAGCCGGGTACCCCGCTCTCCACCGCCGATTTCTCCGTGCTCGCCACCGTGCTAGCCGGGCTGGTTTCGCCACGCGACTGGGTGGTCTTCTCCGGGAGCATCCCTCCGGAGTGCTCCGCCGACCAGCTCGTAGCGCTCATGACGTCCGTCACGGACCTCGGAGCATCCCTCGCCGTCGACACCAGCGGCGATGCCCTCACCGCCTCGATTTCGGCCCGGCCACGGGTGATCAAGCCCAACCGTGCCGAACTCGCGGAGGCGGTCGGGCGTGAGCTGGGCTCCATTTCCGAAGTGATCGTCGCAGCGGAAGAGCTTCGTTCACTCGGCGTAGAGCGCGTTCTGGTGAGTCTCGGTGCCGATGGCGCCGTCCTTGTCGGTGAGCACGGGGCGATCGTCGGTGAATCGACAGTGCTCGAGCACCGCAGCACCGTCGGAGCCGGCGACTGCTTCCTCGCCGGTTTCCTTTCCATATTCTGCGCCGACGAATCGGATGAGGAATCGGCTCTGGTCGAGGCTCTCGCCTGGGGTGCGGCCGCAGTCGGTCTTCCGGGCACCTCCGTTCCCGGTCCGGGCGACATCGCCTACTCAAACGTCCATCTGGTGTGGCAGCCGGATTTGGATCGGCCACTCGTGGCCACCTGATTACCCGCCGAACCCCCACCCATCCGTACAGTCCTGATCCGTACAAAGGAGTACCACTAGAAATGTCCGATTACACTCCCGTGGCCGCCGGTACCGGCGCCCGCGCACGCATCCAGCGGGGTGGTGCATTCCTCGCCGGAATGATCATGCCGAACCTCGGTGCGTTCATCGCCTGGGGCCTCGTCACTGCCCTCTTCATCCCGAATGGCTGGGTCAACGAAATCGCCCGTGCGACCGGTGCGGTCGCGAAGGATGGCGTCGTGCCGTTCGCCAGCCAGGCATCGACCATCGTCGGCCCGATCATCGTGTTCCTGCTTCCGATCCTCATCGGTTACACCGGTGGTCGCACGGTTCACGGCCAGCGAGGTGCCGTCGTCGGCGCGATCGCGACGATCGGTGTCATCGTGTCGCCGCTCGCGCTCGGTCTGGCTGCGGCAGGGGCCACTCCGCCGAAGTCGATCGCCGACCTCGGTCCCCAGTTCCTCGGGGCACTCATCATCGGCCCGCTCGCAGCCCTGCTGCTCAAGTGGATCGACAGCATGATCGACGGAAAGCTCCGGGGCGGTTTCGAGATGCTGGTGGATAACTTCACCTCGGGAATCGTCGGAGGCTTCTCCGCGCTCGTCGGCGTGTTCGCCCTCGGCCCGGCCGTGTTCTGGCTGACCACCGTGTTCGCGAACTTCGTGGACGCCCTCATCAACGCGAAGCTGCTTCCCCTCGCCTCGATCATCATCGAACCGGCGAAGATCCTGTTCCTCAACAACGCGATCGGTAACGGCGTGCTCGTTCCGCTCGCGGCGAAGCAGGCGGCCGGACCGGATGGCAAGTCCATCCTGTTCATGCTCGAGTCGAACCCCGGCCCCGGCCTCGGCATCCTCGTCGCGATGATGCTCTTCGGACCGATCGCCATCCGCGCGACCGTGCCGGCGGCGATCGTCGTGCAGTTCCTCGGCGGCATCCACGAGATCTACTTCCCCTATGTGCTCATGAAGCCGATCCTGCTCATCGCCGCCATCGCGGGTGGAGCCTCCGGTGTGCTCATGTTCAGCCTGTTCAACGACGGACTGCTCGCTCCGGCGTCGCCGGGAAGCATCTTCGCCTACATCCTCGTGGCCTACCCGGGTGATCTTCCGACCATCCTTCTCGGAATCCTCGTGTCTGCGGGCGTAGCGTTCATCGTGGGAGCCGCATTGCTCGGCTTCGGTCGCAACCAGAACAGCGGACTCGACCTCGAGGCCGCCAAGGAGCAGAGCGCGCGCAACAAGAACAAGCCGGCGACCGCCCCCGTCGCCTGACCCGCAGTACAAGACTCAAGGAGAATCACCCATGGCAACAATCGACGGATCGAGCATCAAGAAGCTCATCGTTGCGTGCGACGCGGGAATGGGCAGCAGCGTGATGCTGGCCTCGACGCTGAAGAAGCAACTCGCGAAGAACGGAGTGACGGTGGAGCATTCCCCCGTCGCGTCGATTCCGAGCGACGCCGACCTGGTGTTCACCCACACGGGACTGGCCGACAGGGCACGGCACACCGTGCCGGATGTTCCGGTCGTGCCGTTCCAGCTGTTCCTGGGTGACCCTGCCGTCGCCAAGATCGTCAAGGCCATTCAAAACGGCGAGACCTTCGAGGCGTAGAAGATGACAGACGAAACCGCTCCCGCCCTGTCGACGCTGCTGGCCGAGTCGTCCATTCGACTCGACCAGTCAGCGAAGAACCAGGAAGACGCGATCAGGCAGACCGGAGCAGCCCTGCTGGAGGCCGGCGCGATCGACGCCTCCTACATCGAGGCCATGCTCGAACGCGAGCGGTCGGTTTCCACCTTCGTCGGGGAGGGTGTCGCGATTCCTCACGGCACCCTCGCCGGCAAGGACTCGGTGAAGAACGATGCACTCGTCGTTCTCCGCTTTCCGGATGGCGTGGACTGGGACGGCAACGATGTGCGGGTCTGCGTCGGCATCGCCGCCCGCGGCAACGGGCACATCGCCCTGCTGTCCCAGCTCGCCACCGTGCTTCTCGACCCGGACAAGGCCGCGGCGCTCCGAGCGGCCACCACGAGTTCCGAGGTCTATGAGCTTCTGAAGCCCGACCCGGAAGACGAGTAGGACGCGTGAAGGTAGCGAGGTTCTACGCACCCGGCGACATCCGGCTGGAAGAATTAGCCGAACCGCAGGTCTCTGCGGGTGAAGTGAAGATCCGGGTGCGCAACTGCTCGACCTGCGGCACTGACGTCAAGATATCCCGTTCAGGTCATCCCAACATGACCCCGCCGCAAGTGATGGGGCATGAGATCGCCGGTGAGATCGTGGATGTCGGGGACGGCGTCGAGGGCTGGGCCGCGGGAGACCGCGTGCAGGTCATCGCGGCGATCCCGGATGGCACCTGCCCCGACTGCCTGGCCGGTCGCCAGACCGTCTGCCCACACCAGTTGTCGATGGGCTACCAGTTCCCCGGTGGTTTCGCGGAGTTCATGATCGTGCCTCGTGAGGTCTTGCGAGTGGACGGGCTCAACCGCATCCCCGAGGGTCTCGGCTTCGCCGAGGCCAGCCTCGCCGAACCCCTGGCCTGCGTGCTCAACGGCCAGGAACTCGCCAGGGTCGGAGCCGGCGATGTGGTCGTCGTCATCGGATCCGGCCCGATCGGTTGCCTGCACGTGCGACTCGCGCGGGCGCGCGGCGCCGCTCAGGTGATCCTCGTCGATCTGAACGCCGCCCGGTTGAAGAAGGCCGCCGATCTCGTGAAACCAGACCTCGCGATCGCCTCGGAATCGACGGACCCCGTCGCGGCGGTACTCGACGCAACCGGCGGCCGGGGAGCGGATGTCGTGATCACCGCGGCCGCATCCGGAGCCGCGCAGGAGCAGGGGCTGTTGATGCTCGCACGCCGTGGGCGCCTCAGCCTGTTCGGCGGACTCCCGAAGGACCATCCCACCATCACCGTCGATTCGAACCTCGTGCACTACCGTGAACTCACGATCGTGGGTGTGAACGGGTCGAGTCCCGCCCACAACAAGCAGGCCCTGGAATTGATCGCGTCCGGAGCCGTGCCGGTGACCGATCTCATCACCCATCGCCTGCCCCTCGACGAGGTGCTCGAGGCCATCGAAATCGTCGCTCGCGGCGACGGCATCAAAGTCACGATCGAACCCTGAACCATCCACTGTCGACCTCTCGCAGCACTGAACACCAAGGAGCCAGAAATGCCTGAACGTACCGTCACCGTCGCCTCCAGCGTCGGACTCCACGCCCGCCCCGCATCGCTTTTCAGCCAGGCCGCCGCGAAGGTCGGGGTGCCGGTCACCCTCACGAGCGCCGCCGGTAAGACGGTGAATGCGGCCAGCATCCTCGGTGTGCTTTCGCTCGGAATCGGACACGGTGAGGTGGTCACCCTCAAGGCTGACGGTGACGAGGCCGAGACGGCCCTCGATTCACTCGCCGAGCTTCTGAACACCGATCTCGACAAAGAGTGACGTCGCTCTGATCAGGAGGGACCGACTGTTCTAGGCTCGGGGAATGACTGATGCAGACCAGGCCCACGAGGCCCGTCCCACCACCCCCATCGATGCGATAGCCGAGACCTGGGTCGATACCGAGCTCGATCTCTTCCCGGAGTATCGCGTGTACCTCGGCCGCGAAGGACACGAGGGCGAGTACGCCGACTACTCGCCGGAGGGCGCCGAGCGGGTGATCTCGGAGGTCAGGAAGACCCTCGCGAGCATCCAGGCCGCCACTGCCGTGGATGCGGTCGATGAGGTCACCAAGATGGACCTCAGCCGTGAACTCCAACTCCAGATCGACAAGCACGAGGCCGGATTCGGCCAGCGTGATCTCAACGTCATCGCGTCCGCACCGCAGAGCCTCCGAGACATCTTCGACCTGATGCCGACCGACACGGAAGAAGACTGGTCGCACGTCGCCACGCGGATGCGTAACCTCCCGGCCGCCATGGACGGCTACATCCGTACCCTGCGAACCGGTATCGCCGCTGGAAATGTGCCGGCCATCCGCCAGGTGCGGGAGGTCCTGGCGCAGGCGGCCAAGCAGGTGGCCGATACCGGTTTCTTCTATCGGCTCGCCGAGGGAGCGCGGGCGGGAGACAGCGATCTTCCCGTGTCATTGCGCGGCGATCTCGCGGCAGCGGCACGCGACTCCGCCGGCGCCTACGCGAGCCTCTCCGACTTTCTCCAGAACGAGCTCGCCCCGCACGCACCGGAACGCGATGCCGTAGGCCGCGACATCTATACGCTCGCCTCGCGTGACTTCCTCGGCGCCGTCGTCGACCTCGACGAGACCTACGAATGGGGCATCGAGGAACTCGCCCGGATGACGGCGGAGCAGGAGTCGATCGCCCGCGAGATCAAGCCCGGCGCGACCGTATTGGAGGCGATCGCCTTCCTCGACCAGGATGCGAGTCGCAAGCTGCATGGCACGGATGCCCTGCAGAAATGGATGCAGGAGACCAGCGACCGCGCCGTGGAGGAGCTCTCGCGGGTGCACTTCGACATCCCCGCCGAGGTTCGTCGGCTCGAATGCATGATCGCCCCGACCCAGGAGGGCGGCATCTACTACACGCCTCCCACCGACGATTTCTCCCGGGCGGGACGTATGTGGTGGAGCGTTCCGGAAGGCGTCACCGAATTCGACACCTGGCGCGAGCTCACGACCGTGTACCACGAGGGAGTGCCAGGGCATCACCTGCAGATCGGCCAGGCCGTCTACAACAAGGCACTGCTCAATACCTGGCGTCGCAATGCCGGAACGTCGGGGCACGCCGAGGGCTGGGCGCTCTACGCGGAACGCCTGATGGAGCAGCTCGGATACCTCGATGACCCCGCCGACCGGCTCGGCATGCTCGATGGACAGCGGATGCGCGCTGCCCGGGTGGTGCTCGACATCGGGGTGCACCTGGAAAAGACGCTTCCCGACGGCTCGGGCCCCTGGACCGGCGAATATGCCTTCGGATTCCTCGGCGAGAACGTCAACATGAGCCCGGAGTTCGTGCGGTTCGAAGTCAACCGCTACCTCGGCTGGCCCGGACAGGCGCCCTCCTACAAGATCGGGCAGCGGATATGGGAACAGCTTCGCGACGAATATGCCCGTCGCGAGGGAGCGGCCTTCGACATCAAGGCGTTCCACAAGAAGGCCCTCGACATCGGCGGTGTCGGCCTCGACACGCTGAAGGCGGCTCTGCTCGCGTAGCATCCCCACCGTCGGCAAGGTCGGGTGTCGCCCGGCGTTCCGCGGATTCAGGTGGCGGTGATGTCGCCGATCGAGCAGTTCTTTCTGGACGGCTCGATCGGCGACCCGCCGCCGCGCGGGAGTTCGACGACCCTTCTCCTCAGACCAACACAGGATCGAGAAATCCCATGACCGAGACCTTTGCCGACCGGATCGTGATCGCCGGGGCATCCGGGTTCATCGGACGCTATCTCGCCGATTCGTTCCGTGCCGCCGGCGCATCGGTGCGGGTCATCGGACGTGACGGCGCGGACGCCACGTGGGGAGACACCGCCGCCATCGTCGACCTGATCGACGGGGCCGACCTGCTCATCAACCTCGCAGGGAAGAGCGTCAACTGCCGCTACACCGCGGCCAACCGGGCCGAGATCCTGCGCTCCCGGGTGCAGACGACGCGGGAGCTCGCCGAGGCGATTCGCGGGTGCCAGAATCCGCCCTCGCTCTGGATCAATTCATCGACCGCGACGATCTACCGGCATGCCGAAGACCGACCGATGACCGAGTCGACCGGCGAGCTCGGCGAGGGCTTCTCGGTGGACGTTGCACGGGCATGGGAGCAGGAGTTCTTCGAGGGCGAGTTGCCGGGCACGCGGCGAGTCGCGCTTCGGATGGCGATCGTGCTCGGTGACGGCAGCGCCCTGCGCCCGCTCATCGCGCTGGCGCGGCTGGGCCTCGGGGGAGCACAGTTGGATGGTCACTGGTTCGCGAGTCCCGCCCGACGCGCGGCCGGCACGTTCCACGAGAACCAGGGGAGTGAGGGCCGCCAGAAGTTCAGCTGGATTCACCTGGCCGACGTGCTCGGCATCATCCGTTTTCTTCGGGGACATCCCGACATCGACGGTGCCGTCAACCTGAGCTCTCCACACCCGAGCGATAACCGCACCGTGATGCAGACCATCCGGGATGTCGTGGGGATGCCGTTCGGGCTTCCGGCGGCACGCTGGATGCTCGAGATCGGTTCGGCCGTCATCAGGTCCGAGACCGAGTTGGTGCTCAAGAGTCGCTGGGTGCTTCCCGAGCGGCTCACCAGGGCCGGCTACACCTTCGAATATCCCGAGCTGCGGCCCGCCCTGCGCGCAATAGTCGCCGCGCGCCAGTGACCCCGTGGGTCACCAGAGCGCGCCGATCCGTCGATAAGTGCTGACCGGGTAGCGCCAGGGAGCAGAAAGGGACGGGTGCAACGCGCGGATCGGGCCGGGTGGCGCGGGTCATTGGGGGGCTATAGACTGAAATGTCGCAATTCTGTGGCAATCCATCCGCCTGCCAGTCGCGGAAAACACACGAAATACTTCGCAAGACAGCACGTCCCTGCGGCAGGCCCAAATAAATGTCCATCCTGGAGCAACTACTACATGACAATCGTAACGACCGACAAGGCGCCCAAGCAGGTCGCAATCAACGACATCGGATCTGCTGAAGACTTTCTCGCCGCGGTCGAAAAGACTCTCAAATTCTTCAACGACGGAGACCTCATCGAGGGCACCGTCGTCAAGATCGATCGTGACGAGGTCCTCCTCGACGTCGGTTACAAGACCGAGGGTGTAATCCCCTCCCGTGAACTCTCCATCAAGCACGACGTGGACCCCACCGAGGTCGTCCAGGTCGGCGATGTGGTCGAAGCCCTCGTCCTCCAGAAGGAAGACAAAGAAGGCCGGCTCATCCTCTCCAAGAAGCGCGCTCAGTACGAGCGTGCGTGGGGCGATGTGGAGAAGATCAAGGATGCGGACGGCGTCGTCACCGGTTCGGTCATCGAGGTCGTCAAGGGCGGTCTCATCGTCGACATCGGACTCCGCGGATTCCTCCCGGCCTCGCTCATCGAGCTGCGCCGCGTGCGCGACCTCACGCCGTACCTCGGCCAGGAGATCGAGGCCAAGATCCTCGAGCTCGACAAGAACCGCAACAACGTTGTGCTTTCTCGCCGCGCGCTCCTCGAGCAGACCCAGTCCGAAAGCCGCACGACGTTCCTCAACAACCTCGCCAAGGGCCAGGTCCGTAAGGGTGTCGTCTCGTCGATCGTCAACTTCGGTGCGTTCGTCGACCTCGGTGGCGTCGACGGTCTCGTCCACGTCTCCGAACTCAGCTGGAAGCACATCGAGCACGCCTCAGAGGTCGTCGAGGTTGGCCAGGAGGTCACCGTCGAGATCCTTGAGGTCGACCTCGAGCGCGAGCGCGTCTCTCTGTCGCTCAAGGCGACGCAGGAAGACCCGTGGCAGGTATTCGCCCGCACCCACGCCATCGGCCAGGTTGCTCCCGGAAAGGTCACGAAGCTCGTCCCCTTCGGCGCGTTCGTTCGCGTTGCAGAGGGCATCGAGGGCCTCGTGCACATCTCGGAGCTCTCGGGCAAGCATGTCGAGCTCGCCGAGCAGGTCGTTTCGGTCGGCGACGAGGTCTTCGTCAAGGTCATCGACATCGACCTCGAGCGTCGCCGCATCTCCCTCTCGCTGAAGCAGGCGAACGAGGGCGTCGACCCCGAAGGCACCGAGTTCGACCCGGCGCTCTACGGAATGCTCACCGAGTACGACGAGGCGGGCAACTACAAGTACCCGGACGGCTTCGACCCGGAGACCAACGAGTGGAAAGAGGGCTTCGAGTCCCAGCGCGAGAAGTGGGAGCAGGACTACGCTGCAGCCCAGGCTCGCTGGGAAGCCCACAAGAAGCAGGTTGCGACCGCCGACGAGATCAGCGACGCACCGGTCGCCGGAGGCTCCTCGTTCTCGAACGACGCCGACTCCGCCGGAACGCTGGCGGACGACGAGGCACTCGCGGCTCTTCGCGAGAAGCTGAGCTCCAACTCCTAAGCAGTCCCTTTCGGAACGGCCGGGCCCACGGGTCCGGCCGTTCCGTCGTTAAGCCAGGGTGCGTCGTCGCGAGGCCACTAGCATTGTCCGCGTGTATCTCATCGGACTGACCGGCGGCATCGCCTCCGGCAAGACAGTCGTCGCGAATCGCCTCGAGCAGCTCGGCGCGACCGTGGTGGATGCAGACAAGCTCGCCCGGGATGTCGTCGCACCGAACACGCCCGGCCTCGCCGAGATAGCGGAGCGTTTCGGTCCCGGCGTCATCGCGACCGATGGGTCCCTCGACCGTCCGGCGCTCGGCGCGCTGATCTTCCAGGACCCGGATGCCCGGCTCGCGCTCAACGCGATCACTCATCCGGCCATCCGTCGCCTCAGCGCCGAGCTCTTCGCCGCTGCGGACCGGGCCGATCCGAACGCGGTGGTCGTCTATGACGTGCCGCTCCTGGTGGAGGCGTCCCGGGAGCCGGGGTATCACGACTTCGACCTCGTGGTGGTAGTCAATGCGAGCGCCGATACGAGGCTGCGGCGACTGGTCGAACTCCGTGGGCTCACCCGCGAGGAGGCGCGCCACCGGCTCAACTCCCAGGCGACCGATACCGAGCGTCTGGTGATCGCCGACGTCGTGATCGACAGCAACGGCAGTCTCGACGAGACGATCGCACAGGCGGAGGCGCTTTGGGAGAGCCTTCCCCGCATCGCCTGAGCCTCATTGCGCCCACGGAGATATCGGTCCGGACTGTCGGTGGTGATATCTAAGCTGGGATCATGGAACCGACACGTTCAGTGCGCCCGTTCGAGGTCATCAGCGAATACACGCCGAGCGGCGATCAGCCCGCGGCGATCGCGGAACTGACTTCGCGGATCAATGCGGGCGAGACGGACATTGTGCTGCTCGGCGCCACCGGAACCGGCAAGTCCGCGACGACGGCCTGGCTCATCGAGGCCGTGCAGCGGCCCACTCTCGTGCTCGCGCACAACAAGACCCTCGCGGCGCAGCTCGCCAACGAGTTCCGCGAGCTCATGCCGAACAACGCCGTCGAATACTTCGTGTCGTATTACGACTACTACCAGCCAGAGGCCTATGTGCCACAGACCGACACCTTCATCGAGAAGGACTCCTCGGTGAACGCCGAGGTGGAGCGACTGCGTCATTCGACCACCAACGCCCTGCTCAGTCGTCGCGACGTGATCGTCGTCTCCACGGTCTCCTGCATCTACGGGCTGGGTTCGTCCGAGGAGTATCTGGAGGCCATGATGGCGCTCCAGGTGGGCATGTCGATCAACCGGGAGACGCTCATCCGCAAGTTCGTGTCGATGCAGTATCAGCGCAACGACGTCGACTTCTCCCGCGGCAACTTCCGTGTGCGCGGAGACACCATCGAGATCATCCCCATGTACGAGGAACTCGCGATCCGGATCGAGATGTTCGGCGATGAGATCGAAGGGCTGTACAGCCTTCATCCCCTCACGGGAGACGTGGTGCAGAAGCTCGACGCGGTTTCGGTCTTTCCCGGGTCTCACTATGTGGCCGGCCAGGAACGCATGCATGCCGCGATCAAGACCATCAAGGTCGAGCTCGAGGATCGCTTGAAGCAGCTCGAACGGGAGGGCAAGCTGCTCGAGGCTCAGCGATTGCGCATGCGCACGACCTTCGATATCGAGATGATGGAGCAGATCGGATTCTGCAGCGGGATCGAGAACTACTCGCGCCACATCGACCAGCGCCAGCCGGGTGAAGCACCGCACTGCCTGATCGACTACTTCCCCGACGACTTCCTCGTGGTGATCGACGAATCGCACGTCACCGTTCCTCAGATCGGTGCGATGTACGAAGGGGATGCCTCGCGCAAGCGCACTCTCGTCGATCACGGTTTCCGACTGCCGAGTGCGCTCGACAACCGCCCGCTCAAATTCAACGAGTTCCTCGACCGGGTCGGCCAGAAGGTCTACCTCTCCGCGACCCCGGGCAAGTACGAGATGGGCATCACCGACAGTGTGGTGGAGCAGATCATCCGCCCGACCGGTCTCATCGACCCGGAGATCGTGGTGAAGCCTTCGAAGGGCCAGATCGACGACCTGCTCGAGGAGATCCGCAAGCGCACGGCCGCGAACGAACGTGTGTTGGTGACGACGCTCACCAAGAAGATGGCCGAAGAGCTCACCGAGTTCCTCGGGGAGGCGGGTGTTCGCGTTCGCTACCTCCACTCGGATGTCGACACGCTTCGCCGGGTGGAGTTGCTCACCGAACTCCGCCAGGGCGTCTATGACGTGCTGGTGGGGATCAACCTGCTGAGAGAGGGCCTCGACCTGCCGGAGGTCTCGCTCGTCGCGATCCTCGATGCCGACAAGGAGGGCTTCCTGCGGTCGTCGACCTCACTGATCCAGACGATCGGTCGCGCCGCACGCAACGTCTCCGGGGCCGTGCACATGTACGCCGACGTGATGACCGACTCGATGAAGCTCGCGATCTCCGAGACAACCCGACGACGCGAACTCCAGGTCGCCTACAACCTCGAGCGAGGCGTCGATCCGCAGCCGCTGCGCAAGAAGATCGCCGACATCACCGAGTCGCTCAACCGCGAGGGCGCGGACACAGCGGAGCTGCTCTCCAGCCGGGACGGGCGCAAGCGATCTCCCACGCCGAATCTCAAGCGTCATGGTGGCCTCGCGGCCAGCGGGGCGAACGATCTCGAGTCGATCATCCGGGACCTCAACGACCAGATGCTCCAGGCGGCGGGCGAGCTCAAGTTCGAACTCGCCGGACGGCTGCGGGACGAGGTCTCCGACCTCAAGAAGGAACTTCGCCAGATGGAAGCCGCCGGACACATCTCCTGAATTCACGGGACGCGAGCTGTATCAGCGCGCCCTCGCCTGCCTCCTAGTCGGTAATGAGGTCGCCCCCGTGGCCTCGGGAGAGCGGATGTCGTGTCGGCTGGGAATGCGCGAGGCGTCGGATTCTGGATCCGACGGTACCTTCCGAGTGAGATCGCGGGCACCGCGACCGCCCTCGCCGCCGCCGCGATCTCCTACCGACTGAGCGGGTCGCTCTTCGTCGCGGCGATCGCGGGCACTATCGGTGAGAACCTCGGCTTCTACGGGGTCGCCGGTGCCCGCAACTTCGCCGAGCAATGGCGCGATTCGCGCGGGGATCCCGGCGCGCGACGGCGATCGGCGATCGCTCGCACCGCATGGCTCTCGGCGGTCGAATTCGGTCCGGCCGAGCTGATCGACACGCTTGCCGTCCGCCCGCTGTTGCTCTGGCTCGCTCCCGTGCTCATCGGACTTCCCGCAGCGGGGTGGATCGCCGGAAAGATCGGTGCGGACCTCGTCTTCTACGGCATCGCGGGCTTCGGCTATGTGCTCGGTCGACGCTGGGATGACGCCAGGAGGCAGGCAGGGACACCGCCGGCCGACGACACGGTCCTCACCCCGCAGATCAGGGCCCTGCGCCTCGACACGATCCGCCGCTCGCTCTCGGGAATCGATCTCGACGCCCTGGTGACGACCCACGGCAGCCCGCTCATGCTGCTCGATCTGGGCACCGTGGCTTCACAATACGGCCGCCTCCGTTCCGCACTTCCCTTCGTCCACTGGCACTACGCGGTGAAGGCCCTGTCTCATCCGGAGGTCATCGAGACCATCGCTTCCCTCGGCGGGTCATTCGACGTGGCGAGTGATGGAGAGATCGACCTGGTGGCCGGCCAGCATGTGAGCCCGGACCGCATCATCCACACCCAGCCCGTCAAGTCCGCGACCGAGATCACCCGTGCCTACGTGCTCGGCATCCGCACCTTCGTGATCGACAGCCTGGGCGAGCTCGCGAAGTTCCGCCATGTTCCCGGCAACGTGAACCTCCTCATCCGACTGTCGTATGCGAACCCGGAGGCCAAGAGCGACCTGTCGAGCAAGTTCGGGGTATCCGCCGTCGAGGCGGAGGTGCTCCTCTCCCGGGCGATCGCCCAGGGGAGTCGTATCGCGGGATTCAGCTTCCACGTCGGAAGCCAGCTCGACAGCATCGCCGCCTTCGCTGCCGCGACGGCCGACACCCTCGAACTGATGGATCGCCTCGAACGACAGTGGGACATCGAATTCACGATGCTCGACATCGGCGGGGGATTCCCGGTCGGCTACCGCACGGATGTCGCGGGCATCGAGGAGATCGCGGCCGCGATCCGTCCCCTGCTCGAGCCCCGATCATCCCGTCTGCGCATCCTGGCGGAACCCGGGCGCATCCTCGTCGCCGAGGCCGCAACGGTGGTGAGCCGGGTGACGGGCGTGCGGGAGCGTGAGTCGGAGACCTGGTGTTTCATCGACGACGGCGTCTACGGCAGCTATTCGAATGTGATCGCGGAGGGCGTGCACCCGGTGATCGTGGCCCGCGCAGAGTTGGCGGGCGGCCCGACCGAGCTGCGCCCCACCACCCTCGGCGGTCCGACCTGTGACAGCGCGGATGTGGTGGCACGCCATTATCCGTTGCCCCGGCTGGAGGAGGGTGACCTGTTGCTGAGTCCGGCCATGGGGGCCTACACGGCGGTGACGGCGACGACGTTCAACGGCCGACGACCGGCGAAGGTGGTCGTGCGATACCGGCCGGAGATTCCGGGGCACTCCGATCCGGCACTACTCGCCTCTACGCACTGAGCGAACCCCGAGGTTCAATGTCGGTGGCCTGCATAGAATCTATAGAGTGTCTATTTCCCGCGTCGAGTCCGGTTCGAAGCTCTCTGTCCATGGTGCACGAGTGCACAATCTCAAGGGTGTCGACCTCGAGATTCCGCGTGATTCACTCGTCGTATTCACCGGGCTCTCGGGTTCGGGCAAGTCGTCGCTCGCGTTCGACACGATCTTCGCGGAAGGGCAGCGCCGCTATGTGGAGTCCCTGTCGGCGTACGCCCGCCAATTCCTCGGGCAGGTGGACCGGCCCGACGTCGATTTCATCGACGGGCTGAGTCCCGCAGTCTCGATCGACCAGAAGTCGACAAACCGCAACCCGCGGTCCACCGTCGGAACGATCACCGAGATCTACGACTACATGCGCCTTCTCTGGGCCCGGATCGGTGTGCCTCACTGCGCGGTCTGCGGCGAGAAGATCGAGCGCCAGACTGTGCAGCAGATCGCTGACCAGCTCATGACTCTCGAAACCGGGGTGCGGTACCAGATCGTGAGCCCGGTCATCTCCCAGAAGAAGGGCGAGTTCGTCGATCTCTTCAAGGAACTGGCCGCGAGCGGATACTCCCGTGCGATCGTGGATGGCGAGCAGGTGCAGCTGAGCGAACCCCCGATCCTGAAGAAGCAGTACAAGCACGACATCTCCGTCGTCGTGGATCGCCTCGTCGCCGCCGACGACATCCTCACCCGGCTCACGGACTCGCTGGAGACCGCCCTGCGGCTCACCGACGGGCTCGTCAGTGTGAACTACGTCGATGCCACCGGCCCGGACGCCTGGCGCAACTTCAGCGAGAAGCTGTCGTGCCCCAACGGTCATCCCGTTCAGCTCACCGAGATCGAGCCGCGCACCTTCTCGTTCAATGCGCCGTTCGGTGCCTGCCCGGAGTGCTCCGGGCTCGGCACCAAGATGTCGGTCGACTCCGAACTGCTTCTCGGAGACCCCGCCTTGAGTCTCGCCGACGGTGTGATCCTCCCGTGGACCCAATCGGGTAAGGGCCTCTTCAACTACTTCCAGCGCCTGCTCGAGGGCCTCGCCGCCGATCTCGACTTCTCCCTCAAGACTCCGTGGCGCGATCTCGACGCCGACATCCAGAGCGCCATCCTCAAGGGCAACGACTTCCAGGTCACCGTCAAGTGGAAGAACCGCTTCGGGCGTGAAATGAAGTATTCGACCGGCTTCGAGGGCGTCATGCCCTACATCGAGCGCAAGTTCCTCGAAGCGGAGACCGACTCGGCCCGCCAGCGTTACTCGGCCTACCTCCGGGAGATCAACTGCCCGGTTTGCGACGGCAAGCGTCTGAAGCCCGAGGTGCTCGCGGTGACCGTGCACGACTACAACATCGCGGATGTCGCGGAGCTCAGCCTGCTGGACGCGTTCGACTTCATGCAGCGCCTCGAGCTCTCCGCCAGGGACGCCAAGATCGCTGCCCAGGTGTTGCGCGAGATCCGGCTTCGGCTCGAATTCCTCATCGAGGTGGGGCTGAGCTACCTCAACCTCGCCCGCTCGGCCGGATCCCTCTCCGGTGGCGAGGCCCAGCGCATCCGGCTCGCGACCCAGATCGGATCGGGTCTCACCGGAGTTCTGTACGTGCTCGACGAGCCGAGCATCGGCCTGCACCAACGTGACAATCGCCGGCTGATCGAGACCCTCGTGAAGCTCAAGAACCTCGGCAACACCCTCATCGTGGTCGAACACGACGAAGACACGATCCGCACCGCGGACTGGATCGTGGACATCGGGCCCGGCGCGGGCGAACACGGGGGAGAGGTCGTGCACTCTGGCTCCTACGAGGCGCTCCTCGCCAATACGGGATCGATGACCGGTGATTACCTCTCCGGCCGACGCACCATTGCGACTCCCACGTCCCGGCGTCCGATCGACAAGAAGCGCATGCTCACAGTCGAGGGCGCGCGCGCCAACAACCTGCGGAATGTCACCGCGGAGTTCCCGCTCGGTACCTTCACCGCGGTGACGGGGGTCAGCGGATCGGGCAAATCCAGCCTGATCAATGACATCCTCTACAAGGTGCTCGCGAACGAGCTCAACGGCGCGCGGCAGATCCCCGGAAAGCACACGCGGGTCACGGGCCTCGACAACCTCGACAAGGTCGTTCACGTCGACCAGGCCCCGATCGGGCGCACCCCGCGGTCGAACCCGGCCACCTACACGGGCGTCTTCGACAAGATCCGCACCCTGTTCAGCGAGACACAGGACGCCAAAGCCCGCGGCTATCTTCCCGGTCGGTTCAGCTTCAATGTCAAGGGCGGCCGTTGCGAGAACTGCTCCGGCGACGGCACGATCAAGATCGAGATGAACTTCCTTCCCGATGTCTACGTGGTCTGCGAGGTCTGCAATGGGGCCCGCTACAACCGCGAGACCCTCGCGGTGCACTACAAAGGCAAGAGCATCGCCGAGGTGCTCGACATGCCGATCAGCGAGGCCGCGGACTTCTTCGAGGCGATCTCGTCGATCAGCCGATTCCTCAAGACGCTCGTCGACGTCGGACTGGGTTATGTGCGACTCGGCCAGAGCGCCACGACCCTCTCCGGAGGCGAGGCGCAGCGCGTGAAACTCGCCACCGAGCTGCAGAAGCGATCGATGGGACGCAGCATCTATGTTCTCGACGAGCCGACGACCGGCCTGCACTTCGAAGACGTGCGCAAGCTCCTTCTCGTGCTCAACGGCCTCGTCGACAAGGGCAACACGGTGATCGTGATCGAGCACAACCTCGATGTGATCAAGTCCGCGGACTGGCTCATCGACCTGGGTCCCGAGGGTGGCGCCGGGGGAGGGCAGATCCTGGCGGTCGGCACGCCGGAGCATCTCGCCACGGTCGAAGCGAGCTTCACGGGAACCTTCCTCAGGGAGATCCTTCCGGTGGCTCCGGAGCCGGTGCGTCGCAAGAAGTCCCCGTCCCGTGCCAAAGCCCTCGCAACGACGTAGCAGCCCGCTGTGTCCGACACCGTCGTTTGGCGCCCGAAGGCGGGCGAGATCCCTCAACAGCCGGGGGTCTATCGCTTCCGTGACGCCGCCCAGCGGGTGCTCTACGTCGGCAAGGCGAAGAATCTCCGCGCTCGACTGAGCAACTACTTCGCGCCCTTGGCGAGCCTGCACGAGCGCACCCGGCGCATGGTGCTGAGCGCGGCATCCGTCGAGTGGACCGTCGTCGGCACCGAGTTCGAGGCCTTGCAGCTCGAATTCACCTGGATCAAGGAATTCGATCCGCCGTTCAACGTGCAGTTCCGCGACGACAAGTCGTATCCGTACCTGGCGATCACGCTCGGCGAGGATGTGCCGCGGGTACTGGTCACCCGCAACCGCAACCTCAAGGGTGCCCGGTACTTCGGGCCGTATACGAAGGTGTGGGCGATCCGGGAGACCGTCGACCTCATGCTCAAGGCCTTCCCCATGCGCAGCTGTTCGGAATCCACCTATAAGCGCGCGGAGCAGACCGGACGCCCATGCCTGCTCGGGGACATCGGCAAATGCGCGGCTCCGTGCGTCGGTCGAGTGTCGAAGGAGGAGCACAAGTCCATCGCCCTGGACTTCGCCTCATTCATGGCCGGCAACGACTCCAAGTTCGTCGGCGAGGTCTCTCGCAAGATGAAAGCCGCAGCGGCAGTGCAGGATTACGAGTCGGCAGCCAAATTCCGCGACCAGCTCGGCGCACTGGAGACGGCCCTCTCGAAGAACACCGTCGTGCTGTCCGAAGATGTGGATGCCGACATCTTCGGCATCGCGCACGACGAGCTCGCCGCTGCGGTGCAGCAGTTCACCGTGCGGGGAGGCCGCATCCGAGGTGTGCGCAGTTGGGTCGTGGACAAGGAGTTGGATCTCGAGCTGGACGAACTCGTCGAGACCGTCGTGCACAACGCCTACGACGAACTGGATCCGCCGCGGCTCGTCGTGGTGCCGGAATTGCCGGATGATGTGGCAGAGCTCGAGACCTGGCTCACCGAACTGCGCTCGGAACGGGGTGTCGGCAGTGGCAAGGTGGTCATCCGTGTGGCCCAGCGCGGCGAGCTCGCTGCACTCGCCCTCACCGTCGCCACCAACGCCCGCAACGCCCTGATCCTCTACAAGACGCGTCGAAGCGGCGACTTCGTAGCCCGGTCGCAGGCCCTGGCCGACATCCAGCAGGCGCTGGGGATGGACGATGCGCCACTGCGCATGGAATGTTACGACGTCTCCCATTTGAGCGGCACCAACATCGTCGCCTCCATGGTCGTCTTCGAAGACGGGCTGCCGCGCAAAGACCAGTACCGCCGCTTCAGCATCCCGGAGTCCACCGACGACACGGAATCGATCTACCAGACCCTGTCCCGTCGGCTCGCGCACCTCGACGACGATCCGGCTGCCGCCGTGGCCGAGGCCCTGAGTCAGGCCGAGAGCGGAGTGACCGTGGAGAGCGCAGAGGCCGGTGCAAACCCGGCCCGTCCGCGTTTCGCCTACCGCCCGAACCTGCTCATCGTGGATGGCGGGCAACCGCAGGTCGCCGCCGCCGCCCGCGCCCTCGAAGACGCGGGGATCACCGGAATCGCGCTGTGCGGCATCGCCAAGAGGCTCGAGGAGATCTGGCTGCCGGGCAGCGATTACCCGGTGATCCTGCCGCGCAACAGCGACGCCCTCTTCCTGATCCAGCGGATCCGCGACGAGGCACACCGCTTCGCAATCACCTACCAACGTCAGCGGCGCAAGCGTGACGTCGGCTCGGTGCTGTCCGAGATTCCCGGGCTCGGCCCGGCCCGGGTCAAGGAACTGCTACGACACTTCGGTTCCGTGACCCAGCTTCGCGCCGCCCAGCCGGAGGCCATCTCCGAGGTCAAGGGGGTCGGCACTGTGATCGCCCAGACGATCTTCGAAAAACTCCGGGAGTGAGTTGGTCGGTAGGCTTGACCCTCAGGCAACCGCACAGGAGTGAATGCGTGACCACGCGATGACCGGGGACAGCTACCGCCGAGCCGAGCAGCACCAGGAGGTGCTCATCGTCACCGGCATGTCCGGTGCCGGCCGCTCGACAGTGGGGAATGCGCTCGAGGACCTCGGCTGGTACGTCGTGGACAATCTGCCACCGCAGATGTTGCGTCCGCTGGTCGAACTCGCGGGCAAGGCCGGCAACAATCTCCCCAAGGTCGCCGCTATCGTCGACGTGCGGGGAGGCAAGCTCTTCGCCGACCTGGAAGAAACCGTCGAAGCACTTCGCGAGGCGACTCCCGTTCGAGTCCTGTTCCTCGAGGCGACGGATGCCGCGCTCGTGCGTCGGTTCGAGCAGGTGCGGCGCCCGCACCCGCTGCAGGGTGATGGCACTCTGCTCGACGGAATCGGTGCGGAGCGCCAACGGATGCTCGGACTCCGCGAGTCGAGCGACATCATCGTCGACACCTCCGATCTCAACATCCACCAGCTCGCGACCAAGATCTCGGACACCTTCTCGAGCGCCGACACTCCGGGGCTTCAGCTGACCGTGCTGAGCTTCGGTTACAAGTACGGGCTGCCGACAGACGCCGATCTCGTGGCCGACATGCGGTTCCTGCCGAACCCGTTCTGGGTTCCGGCCCTTCGCGCTCTCAGCGGGCTCGACGCCCAAGTGAGCGACTATGTGCTCTCCCAAGAGGGCGCGCAGGAATTCATCGAACAATACGTGCTCGCGCTCGCCCCGGTGCTCGCCGGCTATCAGCGCGAGAACAAGAGACACGCTACGATCGCCATTGGATGCACGGGGGGAAAGCACCGGTCGGTGGCCGTCGTTCAGCGCCTGGCTGCGCTGCTGCGCGAACAACCGGGAGTGGCCGTCAGCATCAAGCATCGCGACCTCGGACGCGAATAGCCCTCGGGCGCGAGCTCCCATCACGACTTCGATGGCTCCGGACCCGGCTGAATCCCGCGGGACCCGAACACGCCATCCTCGAATAACGGAAAGCAAAGGAAATCGGATTGGCTCTCACCGCCGACGTTAAAGACGAACTCGCCCGCATCGAAGTCAGCAAGACCACGGTTCGCGCCGCGGAACTGGCGACCATCCTGCGGTTCTCCGGAGGGCTGCACCTGATCTCGGGTCGCATCGCGGTCGAGTCGGAACTCGACACCGCCCAGCTCGCCCGACGCGTGCGGAAGGACCTCGCCGAGCTCTATGGCGTGAAGAGCGAGATCTCTGTGATCTCCGCTTCCGGACTGCGCCGCACGAGTCACTATCTCGTGCGCGTGCTCGACGGGGGAGAGACACTGGCGCGCCAGACCGGACTGCTGGATGCCCGTCGCAGGCCGATCCGCGGTCTTCCCAACAAACTCACCACCGGCAGCCGTGAAGAGCTCGCCGCCGTCTGGCGCGGTGCGTTCCTCGCGCATGGATCACTCACCGATCCGGGTCGCTCGGCTGCTCTCGAGATCACCTGCCCGGGCAACGAGTCCGCCATGGCTCTCGTCGGCGCCGCGGGACGGCTGAAGATCGCGGCGAAGGCACGCGAGGTGCGCGGGGTGCATCGGGTGGTCATCCGCGACGGCGAGGCCATCAGCGCGATGCTCGTGCACATGGGCGCGCATTCGACCGTGCTCAACTGGGAGGAGTTGCGTCAGCGCCGTGAGGTGCGCGCGACCGCCAACCGTCTCGTGAACTTCGACGATGCGAATCTGCGTCGGTCCGCCCAGGCTGCGGTTGCGGCCTGCGCGCGCGTGGAGCGTGCACTGGAGATCCTCGACGGCAACGTGCCGGAGCACCTGCGGTACGCGGGCGACCTTCGGTTGCGGTTCCGTGACTCCAGCCTCGACGAGCTCGGACACCACGCGGATCCGCCGATGACGAAGGATGCAGTGGCCGGGCGCATCCGTCGCCTACTAGCCATGGCCGACAAGCGTGCCGTCGATCTGGGGATCCCCGGCACCGACGCGAACCTGCCCCCGGACTACGAAGACGCGTGAGCGCGGGGCGCGGCTGCCTCCTGAACAGGTTCTGAACGCGACCTGACCGGGAGGCAAGCATCCGATGGGTGCCTCCGCCTTGCCGGGTAGACTGAAAACAGACCCGGATCGCCGCGAATCTCAAGCGCCGACGGGACTAAGAAAAGGAGATCACACTATGGCCGATTACACTCTGCCCGAACTGGGATACGACTACGGAGCACTCGCTCCGAGCATCAGCGGCGCCATCATGGAGCTTCACCACTCCAAGCATCACCAGGCCTACGTGACCGGGGCCAACGCCGCCGTCGCGGCTCTCGCGGCCGCTCGCGACTCTGGTGACCTCGCCAACGTCAACAAGCTCGAGAAGGACCTCGCGTTCAACCTCGGCGGCCACGTGAACCACTCCATCTTCTGGACCAACCTCTCTCCGGACGGCGGCGACAAGCCGGTCGGGGAGCTCGCGTCTGCGATCGACGACAACTTCGGATCGTTCGACAAGTTCACCGCACACTTCACCGCCGCCGCGCTCGGCGTGCAGGGCTCCGGCTGGGCGGCCCTCGTCTGGGATTCGATCGGCGAGAAGCTGCTCATCAGCCAGTTCTTCGACCAGCAGTCGAACTTCGCCGCGGGCACCGTCCCGGTTCTCATGCTGGATGTCTGGGAGCACGCCTACTACCTCGACTACAAGAACGTGCGCGCGGACTACGTCAAGGCCTTCTGGAACATCGCCAACTGGGCGAACGTGCAGCAGCGTTTCGATGTTGCTCGCGAAAAGACGAACGGCCTGCTGGTACTGTCATAGCAAATCTGGCTCGTCCAGCAATCGGGGCGGTGTGGCCGGTCATCCCGGCCGCACCCCTGATCCCACCCGTAGTGCACAACACCCCCAACAAAGTCGCGGTCACCGCGCCTCAGCAACAGGAGTTCTCTTGACTGTCAAGATCGGTATCAACGGCTTCGGCCGCATTGGTCGCAACTACCTCCGCGCGGCTCTCGCGCAGGGCGCAGACCTCGAGGTCGTCGCCGTCAACGACCTCACCGACCCCAAGTCGCTCGCGCACCTTCTGAAGTACGACTCCGTCGCCGGCCGCCTGTCTGAGGACGTTTCGGTCGATGGCGAGTTCATCGTCGTCGGAGGCAAGCGCATCAAGGTTCTCGCCGAGCGTGACCCCGCCAACCTGGGCTGGGGCGACCTCGGAGTCGACATCGTCATCGAGTCGACCGGTCGCTTCACGAACGCGAAGGACGCAGCCAAGCACATCGAGGCCGGTGCGAAGAAGGTCATCATCTCCGCGCCCGCGACCGACGACGACGGCACCTTCGTGATGGGTGTCAACGAGCACCTCTACGATGCCGCGACCCAGCACATCCTCTCCAACGCGTCGTGCACCACGAACTGCCTCGCGCCCCTGGCAAAGGTCTTCATGGAGGCCTTCGGCATCGAGCGTGGCCTCATGACCACCGTGCACGCCTACACCGCTGACCAGAACCTGCAGGATGGCCCACACAGCGACCTTCGCCGTGCCCGTGCCGCGGCCCTCAACATCATCCCGACCTCGACCGGTGCCGCCAAGGCCCTCGGCCTGGTCGTGCCGGAACTCGTCGGCAAGCTCGATGGCTACGCGCTCCGCGTGCCAGTGCCCACCGGTTCCATCACGGACCTCACCGTCGAAGCCGGACGCAACGTCACCGTCGCCGAGGTCAACGCGGCGTACAAGGCTGCGTCCGAGAGCGGCGCGCTCAAGGGATTCCTCAGCTACACCGAGGACCCGATCGTCTCGAGCGACATCCAGGGCGACCCTCACTCCTGCATCTTCGACGCCGGACTCACCAAGGTGATCGGCAACCAGGTGAAGATCGCCGGCTGGTACGACAACGAGTGGGGCTACTCGAACCGCCTCGTCGACTTCACCGAGTACGTCGCAGAGCGCCTGTAAGGCTGACGGATGACGCTCCGCACGATCGATTCACTCGGTTCGCTTGCGGGCAGGACGGTCATCGTCCGTTGTGATCTGAACGTGCCCCTCAAGGGCACCCAGATCACGGACGATGGCCGTATCCGTGCCTCGCTGCCCACACTGAACCTGCTCATCCACGCCGGTGCTCGTGTGGTCGTGGTGTCCCATCTGGGTCGCCCCGAGGGTGCACCGGACGCGAAGTACAGTCTCGCTCCAGTGGGCCAGCGGCTCAGTGAGCTTCTCGGCAAGCCCGTCACCTTCGCGTCGGATACCGTGGGAAGTTCCGCGGCGGAGGCCGTTGCGGGCCTGGCCGACGGAGACGTCGCGCTTCTCGAGAACCTGCGCTTCAACGCGGGCGAGACGGCCAAGAGCGCAGATGACCGCCGCGAGTTCGCGAGCAAGCTCGCTGCTTTCGGCGACGCGTTCGTGTCCGACGGATTCGGAGTCGTCCACCGTAAGCAGGCGAGCGTCTACGAACTCGCCGAACTCCTTCCCAGCGCTGCGGGGACCCTTATCGCCACCGAACTCGACGTGCTCGATCGCCTTACCGAGAACCCGAGCAAGCCCTATGCGGTGGTGCTCGGCGGCTCCAAAGTGTCGGACAAGCTCGGTGTCATCGCGCATCTGCTCCCTCGGGTCGACTCCCTTCTCATCGGTGGAGGAATGCTCTTCACCTTCCTTGCAGCCCAGGGGCACAAGGTCGGCGCGAGTCTGCTCGAGATCGACCAGCTGGAGATCGTGCAGGGCTACCTGGCGAAGGCCGAAGAACTCGGTGTCGAGATAGTGCTCCCGACGGACGTGGTGGTGGCATCGAAGTTCGGCGCCGACGCGGAACATCAGGTGCGGCCGGCCGACGACATCGAAGGCTCGCCCTGGGCCGAGTCCGGTCTCGGGCTGGATATCGGCCCGGACACGGCTGCCCGCTTCGCGGAAGTCATCCGCGCTTCGAAGACGGTGTTTTGGAATGGTCCGATGGGAGTCTTCGAGCTCGCGCCGTTCGCCGCAGGTACCAAGACCGTCGCGCAGGCGTTGACCGAGGTGGACGGGCTGTCGGTCGTGGGCGGGGGCGACTCCGCCGCAGCGGTGCGGGCGCTCGGGTTCACCGACGACCAGTTCGGCCACATCTCCACCGGCGGAGGCGCGAGCCTGGAATTCCTGGAGGGCAAGAGCCTTCCGGGCCTCGAAGTATTGGGATGGACAGCAGCATGACCACTCGCACCCCCTTCATCGCCGGCAACTGGAAGATGAACCTCGACCACTTGCAGTCCATCGCCTTCGTGCAGAAGCTCGCCTGGAGCCTCAAGGACGCCAAGCTCGACTACGGCACCGTCGAGGTCGCCATTTTCCCGCCGTTCACCGACCTGCGCTCGGTGCAGACTCTCATTTCGGCCGACAAGCTCTCCCTCAAGTTCGGTGGGCAGGATGTGTCGGCTCACGACTCCGGTGCCTATACCGGCGAGATCTCGGGAGCCTTTCTGAAGGCACTCGATTGCGAGTACGTGATCATCGGGCACTCCGAGCGACGGACGCTCCATCACGAGACCGATGAGGAGCTCGCGGCGAAGGTCGCCGCGGCGATTACCCACGGGCTCGTTCCCGTGCTGTGCGTCGGCGAGACCGCGGAAGACCTCGAGAAGCACGGGCCGAGCGCGGTTCCCGTCGCCCAGCTGCGGGCGGCACTCGCGTCGGTGAAGACCGGAGCGAACATCGTCGTGGCGTACGAGCCGGTCTGGGCGATCGGCTCAGGGCAGGCGGCGACTCCCGCGCAGGCGGAGCAGGTCGCAGCCCAGCTGCGGGCGACTCTCGCCGAGCTGATCGGCGAGGAGGCGGCATCCGCCACTCGCATTCTCTATGGTGGTTCCGTCAAGGCATCGAACATAGCTGGCTTCATGCGTGAGCCCAATGTGGATGGCGCGCTGGTCGGTGGAGCGAGTCTCGACCTCGCTGAGTTCTCGAGCATCGCGCAGTTCCAGAAGCACGTCGGCACCTGAGCCGGCCTCGGCTCGGCGGTTTCGTCGCCGAGCGTCTCGGCAAGTTATACTGAACCGCGCCCGATAGACCTCATCGGCGCGCCCCAGAAAGGCTGTTCGTGGAAATTCTTCAGGTCATCCTGCAGGTGGTGCTCGGTATTACGAGCCTTCTGCTGACCCTCCTCATCCTGCTGCACCGCGGTCGCGGCGGCGGGTTGTCCGACATGTTCGGTGGCGGAGTGACCAGCAACCTCGGAGCATCCGGAGTCGCGGAACGAAACCTCAACCGCATCACGCTGATTCTCGCGCTGATCTGGGTCGCATCGATCATCGTGCTCGGTCTGATCACCAAGTTCGACGTAACCGGCTAGGAGACGTACCCATGGCTTCAGGTGGCAGCGCTATTCGTGGTTCCCGCGTGGGAGCCGGTCCGATGGGTGAGCAGGACCGTGGATTCCACGCCGAACGCCTCCAGGTCTTCTACTGGTGTGCGAACGGTCACGAGCTGAGCCCCCACTTTCTCGCGACGATCGAGCCCGACGAGATCCCCACCACCCTGGACTGCCCGAACTGCGGCCTTCCCGCGGGTCGCGACAAGGAGAATCCTCCGTCGGTGGTCAAGGTCGAGCCCTACAAGACCCATCTCGCCTACGTGAAAGAGCGTCGCACGGAAGAGGAAGCGGCAACGCTCCTCGACGAGGCGCTTGAACAGCTCCGCGCACGTCGCGGTCGTCTCACGCCCCAGTAGCGCGCGCACATAGTCCGACGGAACGAGCGGGCTGCTGAGTTTCGGGCGGCGACGCACCGGTCGGCGACTGGCTGGTGGGTGACTTACCGGTCGGTGACTTACCGCACGGTGACTGGCTGGTCGGTGACTTACCGCACGGTGACTGGCTGGTCGGTGACTGGCTGGACGGCGACTGGCGGTCGCGAGGACCCGGTTTTTCACGGCGACCGTCACAAATGGTCGCGAGCGGGCCTCGAGGCGACCGATTGCGACGGATGACTTCCGCGCCTCGAGAGTGCGCGGCGTCGCCGGGATGGCTCTGTGTCGAAAAGTGTCGCGAACAGCCCGCTTCAGGATCGTTTGCGACAGATGGCGAAACTTCGAGGTGCGCTCGGGAACTGGCCACAGCGACATCCTCGGCTCGCCCGTCACTATGTACCTCGAGCTTGCCCTCAGAGGAGTTTCCGACGAATTCCTCCCCCTCGTCGCGGGATCCAGCGATGGCCAACTCGGAACGGACCGCCGGGAACAGGCCCCGAGATGACCTCCTCTCACCGATGGCAGCTCGTCAGGAGAGCGCCGGCGACGCGGCCGAGCCGTCACTATCTGTCGAGAGGGGCACCCCGCAGGACAGTTTGCGACGGATGACGACTGCGCGGCGACCCTGTTCGACGACGAAGCGCGACCGAGCCGTCACTATCCGTCGCGAGGGGCACCCAGCGGGACAGTTTGCGACGGATGACGCCCCGACCGGCGTCGGCGGACGACGCCGTCTCGGAGGACTCCCGCGAACAACCCCGCGTGGCAGGCGCTACGCCACCGGCGCCAGGGCTGCCGTCAGTACTCGGCCGCGATGAGGTCTTCCGGCACTTCGGCGGCCGCCTCCCGGTCGACGAAGAAGACCGTGCGCAAGCGTCCTTCGACACCGGCGACGGGCACCTCCCACGTGCTCGCTCCGGCGAGGGCGAGTCCGAGGGCAGAGGCCTTGTCCGGGCCGGACAGCGCGAGCCAGATTCGGTCCGCGCCGTTGATCACGGGCAGGGTGAGGCTGAGGCGCTCCGGCGGCGGCTTGGGGGAGTTGCGGACGGCGATGACCGAGCCTTCGGTGACGCGGATGCCCGGGGCATCCGGGAACAGCGACGCGACGTGCCCGTCCGGTCCGACCCCGAGGAACAGGATGTCGAATCGAGGCGTCTCCTTGCCGTCTTCCGCGGCAGCCGCGAGCTCCGCGGCGTAGGCGGTCGCGGCATCCTCGAGGCTGAGGCCCGAATCCGATGCGGCGCACCAGTGGATGTTCTGCGGACGGAGCGCGACGTGGTCGAGAAGAGCCGCGCGCGCCTGCGTGTCGTTGCGTTCGGCATCCCCCCGGGGCAGCCAGCGCTCGTCACTCCACCAGAGCACCACCCGCGACCAGTCGATGCTGTCCCGTGCGGGAGATTCGCTGATCGCCTCGAGAACCGCGCTGCCTACAGTGCCGCCCGTGAGGGCGATGTTCACGCGGGGCTGCTGGTCGAGCAGATCGACCACCTTGGTGATGAAGCGGGCCGCGACCGATCCGGCGAGAGCCTTCTTGTCCGCGTGGACAAGCACGCGTCGGGCGTTGCTCATGCTTCCGGCACCGTGATGGATCCGGTGATCGTCGGGGCATCCAGCTCCGCCAGTCCGTGCTGGATCACCGCCCCGAACAGGTCGTCCGGGTCGAGTCGGCGCAATTCCTCGGCCAGACAGTCGCGCAGGCTGCGACGGATAAGAGAGATGTCATGGATGGGCTGGTTGGGCTGAACGAGCGTGACGATGTTCGTGTGCGTGCGTTCGAGCTCGATCACTCCCGAGGCCCGGTGAAGCCGCACCCCCTGGATCCCGCTCGAGCCGTGCGAAGGCGTCACGAGTTCATGACGGGCGGGAACCTCGAGCTGCATCTGCAACCACGCCGCGAGCAGTCCGGTCGAGGGGGAGTCCGGTGCGCCATGCACCTCGACGCCGGTGATGGGCTCATAGGGCGGCTGGTCGAGCACGGCGGCGAGCTGGGCGCGCCAGAGCGTGAGGCGGGTCCACGAGAAGTCGGTGTCGCCCGGGCTGTAGGTGCGCGAGAGGTGATTCAAGAATCCGCGCGGGTCGCTCTGCGCTGCGGCATCCGTGATTCGACGCTGGGCGATGCGCCCCAGGGGCGACTTGGAGGCGATCTTCGGAGCCTCACCCGGCCACCAGGCCACGACGGGCGCGTCGGGAAGCAGGAGTCCCGTAACGAGACCCTCCTCGTCCGAGGCGGTGTCGCCGTAGGCCTTGAGTACGACGACCTCGCTCGCTCCGGCGTCACCACCGACACGGATCTGGGCGTCGAGCCGTGGTGCATCCGACACCGCGGCACCGTCGGGACCCGTCGAGATGACGATGACGCGCATCGGATGCTCGCGGGAAGCATCGTTCGCGGCCTCGATCGCCTCCTCCTCGTGTCCGAGATTGGTGGAGATCACCAGGGTGAGCACACGCCCGAGGGCGACAGCGCCACCTTCTTCTCGGATCTTGACGAGTGTCTTCGAGATCTGGCTCGTGGTGGTGTTGGGAAGGTCGACGATCATGAACGACTCCAGACTGTGATGATCACGGGCGTCGCCAGACGCGGCCGTCGCGGGCGAGAAGGTCGTCGGCTGACTTCGGACCCCAGGTGCCGGGGCGGTACTGCTCCGGCTGGCCCTGGGTGGCCCAGAACTCCTCGATCGGGTCGAGGATCATCCAGCTGAGCTCCACCTCCTGGTGGCGGGGGAACAGCGGCGGGTCGCCGAGCAGGACGTCGAGGATCAGACGCTCGTAGGCCTCAGGGCTCGCCTCGGTGAAGGCGTGGCCGTAGCCGAAGTCCATGGTGACGTCGCGTACCTGCATTCCGGCGCCGGGTACCTTCGATCCGAAGCGGATCGTCACCCCTTCATCCGGCTGTACACGGATGACGAGGGCGTTCTGGCCGAGCGCAGAGGTCTGGCTCTCGGCGAACAGGTATTGCGGCGCGCGTTTGAAGACCACCGCGATCTCGGTGACCCGACGCCCGAGGCGTTTGCCGGCGCGAAGGTAGAAGGGAACTCCCGCCCAGCGGCGCGTGCCGATATCCAGCCGGATGGCCGCGAAGGTCTCGGTGAGGGACTGCGGATTCATGCCGTCTTCCTCGAGGAATCCGACAACTTTCTCGCCGCCCTGCCAACCGCTGGCGTATTGGCCGCGGGCTGTCGATTGAGAGAGGTCCTTCGGCAGGCGGATGGCCGAGAGCACCTTCTCCTTCTCGGCGCGGAGGTCCTTCGCCGCGAACGAGACGGGCTCTTCCATGGCCGTGAGTGCCAGGAGCTGCAGGAGGTGATTCTGAATGACGTCGCGCGCGGCGCCGATACCGTCGTAGTAGCCCGCCCGACCACCGACGCCGATGTCCTCGGCCATGGTGATCTGCACGTGGTCGACGTAGTTGGCATTCCAGATGGGTTCGTACAGCTGGTTCGCGAAGCGGAGCGCCAGGATGTTCTGGACGGTCTCCTTGCCGAGGTAGTGGTCGATGCGGAACACTGAGTCCGCGGGGAACACCGATTCGACGACATCGTTGAGTTCGCGGGCGGTCTTGAGGTCGCTGCCGAAGGGCTTCTCGATCACGACACGGCGCCACGCGCCATCCACCTCGTCGGCGAGTCCCGAGCGACGCAGCTGCTCGGTGACCTGCGGGAACGACTTGGGCGGGATCGAGAGATAGAAGGCGTGGTTGCCCATCGTGCCGCGCGTCTTGTCGAGCTCCTCGAGGGTGTTCTTGAGCTCGGCGAAGGCCTTGTCGTCATCGAACTCGCCCTGGACGAAACGGATGCCCTCGGCCAGCTGCTTCCACACGTCCTCATCGAAGGGGGTACGCGCATACTGCTCGACCGCGTCGTGCACGACCTTGGCGAAGTCCTGGTCGACCCAGTCCCGACGCGCGAACCCAACCAGCGCGAAGCCCGGGGGGAGCAGGCCGCGGTTTGCGAGGTCGTAGACCGCCGGCATCAGCTTCTTGCGGGCGAGGTCGCCCGTCACTCCGAAGATGATCAGGGCGCTCGGCCCGGCGATCCTGTTGAGACGGCGGTCGGAGGGCAACCTCAGCGGGTTGAACTCCGGCGTGATTTCCACCGGGGACATTCGACTCCTAGCGAGTTCGTATCGAGGGTCGGCTGGGGTTCAGGCGATGGAGCTGAAGAGCGCCGCGAGATCCCGTGCCGGGTCCGTGAGGGTCAGGGTGAGTACCGGACGACCGTGGTCGGCGAGCACGCTGGCATCACCGGCAGCTTGCGCCTGGATGAGATAGCCGTAGGAGAAGGGGCTGTCCGGGATCTCCAGGTCGGCCGGAGCCGTCGCGGTGATCTGAAGGAAGACACCCATCGCCGGCCCGCCCTTGTGGTACTGGCCGGTCGAGTGGAGGAAGCGCGGACCCCAACCGAAGGTCACCGGGCGACCGGTCTTCTCGGCGAGGATGTCGCGGAGCTTCGCAAGCCCGTGGTTCGCGTGGCGGTCGACGTAGGCCTGCACCGCAAGGTAGCCATCGGCACCGATCTGCGCGAGAAGCGCATCGATCGCTGCGGACACGGAATCCGCGCCACCGAGCAACTCGGTCGATCCACGCACCTCGATGCCGTCGGCGGTGAACGCGGGCGCGACAGGTTCGGGGCGCGAGTCCAGCAGGGCGCGTGTTGCGATCTTGGCGGACTCGACGTCCGGCTGGTCGAAGGGATCGATTCCGAGGAGTCGACCGGCGACAGCGACCGCATATTCCCAGACGAGCATCTGCGCGCCGAGGGTTCCACTGATCTCGATCTCCCCGTCGCGCACCTCTTTGGTGGCGCGGGCGCTCTCGACCAGGCGCACGATCTGCACATCGGCGAGGTTCTCGGTGAGCTCGGGGGAGTGCAGGTCGAGCACGACCGGGAGCAGGCCTTTGCCGCTCTTGCCGGTGGATTCCGCGATCAGTTGCTCGACCCAGTCGCCGAACCCGACGATGTAGGTTCCGTCGGCGACGATACCGACCTTGTCCTTGAGCGGGACGGTCCCCGCGATGGCGGCACCGAGAACGAGTCCGGGGTTGTCCACCCGGTCGACCATCAGCTGGCCGGTGACGGCTGACGCTTCCGCCAGAAGCGCGCGGATGTCGACACCGGCGAGGCCAGACGGCACGAGACCGAAGGCGGTGAGGGCCGAGTAGCGACCGCCGACGTTCGGGTCGGCATTGAACACTCGGTAGCCGGCCGCGCGGGCGGAGGCATCCAGCGGTGAGCCCGGGTCGGTGACGACGATGATCCGCTCGGCCGGGTCGATACCGATGCCGTGGAAGGCCTCTTCGTAGGACTTGCGCTGGCTGGCCGTCTCGAGCGTCGAGCCGGACTTCGAGGAGATGACGACGGCGGTCGTGTCGAGGCGGTCGGCGAGAGCTGCCAGGATCTGTCCCGGATCTGTGGAGTCGAGAATGGTCAGTTCAACCCCGGCCGTTCGGGTGATGACCTCAGGGGCGAGCGAGGATCCGCCCATCCCGCCGAGCACGATGTGGTTGACGCCTGAGGCGTGGAGCTTGTCACGGAGCGCGATGATGTCATCGATCAACGGCTCGGAGATGACGACAGCCTCGGTCCAGCCGAGACGCTTGCCGGCCTCTGCCTCTGCATCCGTCCCCCACAGCGTGGGGTCCTGGTCGGCGATGCGGGAAGCGACGAGGTCGCTGACCAGTTGCGGCACGATGCGGTCGACGGCTTCCGCTGCGGCGCCGCTCACCGCGATGTCGAAGCTCACTTCGCCACCTCGGCGTTCGCCGACTCGAGAGCCGCGGTCACCGTGTCGAGGAGTTCGTTCCAGGAGACGATGAACTTCTCGACGCCCTCCTTCTCGAGCAGTGCCGTGACCTCCTCATACGAAATGCCCAGCGCGTCGAGCGAGTCGAGCACGGCGTTCGCGTCGTCGTAGTTGCCGGTGACCTGGTCTCCGTCGATCACGCCGTGGTCGAAGGTGGCCTCGAGGGTCTTCTCGGGCATGGTGTTCACGACGTTCGCGACGGCCAGCTCGGTGACGTACAGCGTGTCGGGCAGCGTCGGGTCTTTCACGCCGGTGGAGGCCCAGAGCGGTCGCTGCACGTTCGCGCCTGCAGCGATGAGGCCCTTGGCCCGCTCGCTGTCGAAGGCCTGCTCGAATACCTGGTAGGCGAGGCGCGCATTCGCGATGCCCGCCTTGCTCTTCAGCGCGACGGCTTCCGGAGTGCCGATGGCGTCGAGGCGGTTGTTGATCTCGGTGTCGACACGCGAGACGAAGAACGACGCGACCGAATGGATGGTCGACAGGTCATGTCCGGCCGCCTTGGCCTTCTCGAGGCCGGTGAGGTAGGCATTGATGACCTCGCGGTGGCGCTCGAGGCTGAAGATCAGGGTGACGTTCACGCTGATACCCGATCCGATGGTCTCGGTGATCGCCTCGAGGCCCTCGATCGTCGCGGGGATCTTGATCATGGCGTTCGGTCGGGCGACCTTCGCCCAGAGCTGCTTGGCCTGGTCGGAGGTCGCGGCTGCGTCGTGCGCGAAGCCCGGTTCGACCTCGATCGAGACGCGTCCGTCGCGGCCCGCGGTCGAATCGTAGACCGAGCGGAAGATGTCGCTGGCACTGGCGACGTCATCGGTGGTGATCTCGAAGACGGCTTCGGTGACGGTCTTGCCCGCGGCGGCGAGTTCGGCGACCTGGGCATCGTAGGCCTCGCCCTTGGCGAGCGCACTGGCGAAGATCGTCGGGTTCGTTGTCACGCCGACCACGTTGCGGTCGGCGATCAGCTTCTGCAGGCCGCCGGAGTTGATCCTCTCGCGTGAGAGGTCATCGAGCCAGATGCTCGTACCGATGGCGGAGAGAGCGGCGGTGGGGGTGTTCTCAGTCATGATCGTTTTCCTTATCTTTCGACGCCTAGACGGCGGCGATCGAGTCCTTGGCGGCGGAGATGGCGTGCTCGGTGGTCATCCCGAACTCACGGAACAGCGTCTTGTAGTCGGCGGATGCGCCGAAGTGCTCGATCGAGACGCTGCGGCCGGCATCGCCGACGTAGGAACGCCAGGTGAGGTCGCGTCCCGCTTCGATGGAGACCCGCGCTCTCACGCTCTTCGGGAGCACGGACTCGCGGTATTCGTCGGACTGCTCCTCGAACCATTCGAGGCACGGTGCCGAGACGACCCGAGCATTGATGCCCTGGGCCTTGAGCTGCTCGCGGGCATCAACGGCGATCTGCACCTCTGAGCCGGTCGCGATGAAGATCACGTCGGGAGTGCCGTTCGGTGCCTCTGCCAGCACGTAGGCACCCTTGGCCACATGTTTCGCCGCAGCGAAGGTCTCGCCGCTGGCGACATCGTCTCCTCGCTCGAACACAGGGATGTTCTGCCGGGTGAGCGCGATTCCTGCGGGTCCCTTGCGACGTTCGAGGATCGTCTTCCACGCCCACGCGGTCTCATTGGCATCTCCGGGTCGCACGATGTCGAGATCCGGGATGGCACGGAGCGCCGCGAGCTGCTCGATGGGCTGATGCGTGGGTCCGTCTTCACCCAGCGCGACCGAGTCGTGGGTCCAGACGTAGATGGTCGGCGCCTTCATCAGCGCGGCGAGGCGCACGGCCGGACGCATGTAGTCGCTGAAGATCAGGAAGGTTCCGCCGAACGGGCGGGTGTTTCCATGAAGGACGATGCCGTTGAGGATGGCCCCCATGGCGTGCTCGCGGATCCCGAAGTGCAAGACACGGCCGTACTTGTTGCCGGTCCATTCGTGGGTGGAGTGCTCGGCGGGCACGAAGGACTGCGCGCCCTCGATGGTGGTGTTGTTCGACTCCGCGAGGTCGGCGGAGCCACCCCACAGTTCCGGGATCACCGGACCGAGTGCGTTGAGCACCTTGCCGGAGGCCGCACGCGTGGAGACCTCTTTACCGGCCTCGAACACGGGCAGGGCCTCTTCGACGCCCTCCGGCAGGTCGCCAGAGAGGATGCGGTCGAGAAGCACCTTGCGGTCCGGGTTGGCCACAGCCCAGGCGTCGAACTGGGTGTTCCACTCGGCGTGGGCGGCCTTGCCGCGGTCGATGGCCTTGCGGGTGTGGGCGAGAACTGCTGGGTCGACCTCGAAGGTCTTCTCCGGGTCGAAACCGAGCACCTCCTTGACGGCGGCGAGCTCCTCGGCGCCGAGCGCCGATCCATGGATCTTGCCCGAGTTCTGCTTCTTCGGGCTCGGCCAGCCGATGATCGTCTTGAGGATGATGAGGGAGGGCTTGGAGGTCTCACCCTTCGCCGCCTCGATGGCATCGTTGAGCGCGGCGATGTCCTCGACGTACTGCCCGGTCTTCTTCCAGTCGACCACCTGCACGTGCCAGTGGTAGGCCTCATAGCGGGCCTTGACGTCTTCGGTGAAGGCGATGTTGGTGTCGTCCTCGATCGAGATCTGGTTGCTGTCGTAGATCGCGATCAGGTTGCCGAGCTCCTGGTGGCCGGCGAGAGATGATGCCTCGCTCGTGACGCCCTCCTGCATGTCGCCGTCACCGGCGATCGCATAGACGTAGTGGTCGAAGGGGCTGGTGCCCTCTGCGGCGTCCGGGTCGAAGAGACCGCGCTCGAAGCGGGAGGCGTAGGCGAATCCGACGGCCGACGACAGGCCCTGGCCCAGCGGGCCGGTGGTGATCTCGATTCCGTCGGTGTGACCGTACTCGGGGTGGCCGGGCGTCTTCGAACCCCAGGTGCGGAGCGCCTTCAGGTCGTCGAGCTCGAGGCCGTAGCCGCCGAAGTAGAACTGCACGTACTGGGTGAGAGAGGAGTGCCCGACCGAGAGGATGAAACGGTCGCGCCCGATCCAGGTGCTGTCGGTCGGGTCGCGGCGCATGACCTTCTGGAAGAGGAGGTAGGCGGCGGGGGCGAGGCTCATCGCGGTGCCGGGATGTCCGTTCCCGACCTTCTCGACGGCGTCCGCCGCCAGGATTCGAGCGGTGTCTACGGCGGTGTTGTCAATGGGATCCCATTGGAGAGCTGCCACGAGAATTCGACCCTTCTGTTGCGTACGATGTCTGTCCCGGGTGGGTCACACCGCCTGAGGTAAATACACTTGCTCGCCTGACGACATCGGCAGAGCTGTGGGCAGACCGAAGCGACGAATGAGGTCGGCGGGGGCTGGGGGCACGGCGTGCGGGCACTGTCAAGTATAGAGAAAGCCGTGAGCGAGCGTTCGAATGCGTCCCTGCGCGGCCGGGGGGTTGACAGGAGCTCCCAGCCGGGGCGCCTACACTAATTAGCGGATGTGATCGGGTGTTAGAGGAGCAATGGACGTAGCGGTAGAGACTCGGGAACCGAGCGAGCGCATCGGTCTTGCCCGCAAGTCGAAGGCATATTTCGCCCTCACCAAGCCGCGGGTGATCGAGCTGCTCCTCGTGACGACAGCGCCGGTGATGATCCTGGCGCAAGGCGGCATCCCCAACCTCTGGCTCGTGCTGTGGACGCTGGTCGGGGGCGCCCTGAGCGCCGGATCCGCCGGAGCATTCAACTGCTACATCGATCGCGATATAGATCGGGTCATGAAGCGCACGAGCAAGCGTCCACTGGTCACCGGGGAACTGAGCGACCGGGAGGCCTTCGTCTTCGCGTGGGTCATCGGGGCCGCATCGATCGCGGTGCTCGGGTTGCTCGTCAATTGGCTCGCCGCAGCACTGTCGCTCGTCGCCATCCTGTTCTACGTGCTCGTCTACACCCTCGTGCTCAAGCGCCGCACCCCGCAGAACATCGTGTGGGGTGGGGCTGCCGGCTGCATGCCCGTGCTCATCGGCTGGGCCGCGGTCACCGGTTCGCTCAGCTGGACTCCGGTCATCCTCTTCGGAATCGTGTTCCTCTGGACGCCACCCCACTACTGGCCGCTGTCCATGCGCTATCGCGCCGATTACGCCTCCGTGAACGTGCCGATGCTCGCCGTGGTGCGCGGTCGAACGGTCGTCGGCCTGCAGGTGGTGCTCTACGCGTGGGCGACAGTGGCCTGCTCGCTCCTCCTCATCCCGGTTGCGCACATGGGGATCCTGTATTCCGTCGTCGCTGTCCTGGCCGGCGGATGGTTCGTGTTCGAGTCGCATCGCCTTTACGCCATGGCGATCCGCCACGACACCGTCAAACCGATGCGGGTCTTCCACAGCTCGATCAGCTACCTCACGCTGCTCTTCCTCGCTGTCGGGATCGACCCTCTGCTCGCTCTCGTGCGCTGACCCCCATCCTCCGGAGGACCGACCCATCGTCACCCCATTCAGCTGGCTGGCCAGCCGGTACAGCCTCGGCCCCCGTGCACTGCGCTGGGGCACGACGGCCGCACTCGTGGTCAGCGTCTTCATCGTGCTCACCGGCGGAGTGGTGCGCGTCACCGGATCCGGACTCGGCTGCCCCACCTGGCCCGCCTGCGAATCCGGGTCGTTCACCACCACACCGGAGCTGGGCATCCATGGCTTCATCGAGTTCGCGAATCGGGCTCTCACCGGAATCCTGATCATCGCCGTCGGCTGGGCCATCGTGGCGGCACGGCTGCAGAAACCCCGCAACCGCACCCTCACCCGCCTGGCCTGGTCGCAGTTCTGGCTGGTCATCGCCAACTCGATCGCGGGCGGCATCTCCGTGCTCACCGGACTCAACCCCTACGTCGTCGCGATGCACTTCGTCCTGGCGATCGCTCTTCTCACGACGACGTCACTCACCTGGCACCGCGCGCGGCAGGCCATCGCGCCGAGCGACGTCCCCGCCGCGGCAGCGGGGCGCGCATCCGGCACCCTCAGCGGCGTGCTGGTCGCGGTCACCTTCGTGCTCATCGCGGTCGGAACTCTGGTGACCGGCTCCGGACAGCACTCGGGTGATTCTGCGGATGTGCCGCGCATGGGCTTCGTCTGGGAACAGGTCGCGATCGTGCACGGGGTGCTCGGAACAGCGGTCATCCTGCTCGCTCTCGCGCTTTACGCGTCCCTGCGGACGAGATCGGACACGTCCCTGGCACGACGCCGGGTGATCGCATTCGTCGTGGTGACGGTGGCGCAGGCCGCTCTCGGACTGCTGCAGGCGAATATCGGAGTGCCCGCCGCGCTGGTGGCCATCCACGTCCTCGGTTCCGCGCTGGTGTGGGTCGGCGTGCTGCGGGTGCTGCTGGATGTGAACCCCGGACTGTTCCGCACGGTACGGCCGCAGGTGCTCGCGACCCCGATGACTGCGACTCTCCGCTGATTCGCAACCCGCTGCCTGTAGAATCGGCTACGCAGTAAGTACTTGGGCCACCGTGTCGGCGTCGATACGCGAGGCGTCTTCGCTCGGCAGATAGCGTGCCGGTGGGGATCCGCCGCCGGTGGGCGTGCGGGGGAATGCCCTCGCTCCTCCTCCGGTTGACACAGGGGCAGGAGTAATACCAAGGATTTATGCACCAGAGGTTTTGTCAAAGGAAGTGGGAAACTATGTCGGACATCCTGATCGACCGTCCCGAACTGGAAAGCCTCGGTATCTACGAGTTCGGCTGGTCCGACTCCGACGTTGCCGGAGCATCCGCCAAACGCGGCATCTCTCCAGAGGTGGTGGCCGACATCTCGGGCCTCAAGAGCGAACCCGAATGGATGCTGAAGAACCGCCTGAAGGCGCTCGCGCTCTTCTACAAGAAGCCCATGCCCGCCTGGGGTGCGGACCTCTCCGGTATCGACTTCGACAACATCAAGTACTTCGTGCGCTCCACCGAGAAGCAGGCCCAGACCTGGGACGATCTGCCCGACGACATCAAGAGCACCTACGAGAAGCTGGGAATTCCAGAGGCCGAGCGACAGCGCCTCGTCTCCGGGGTCGCCGCCCAGTACGAGTCCGAGGTGGTCTACCACACGATCAACAAGGACCTCGAAGAGCAGGGTGTCATCTTCATGGACACCGACACTGCCCTCAAGGAGTACCCGGAGCTCTTCAAGGAGTACTTCGGCACGGTCATCCCCGCCGGCGACAACAAGTTCGCCGCGCTGAACACCTCGGTGTGGTCGGGCGGCTCGTTCGTCTACGTGCCGAAGGGCGTGCACGTGCAGATCCCGCTCCAGGCCTACTTCCGCATCAACACCGAGAACATGGGCCAGTTCGAGCGCACGCTGATCATCGCCGACGAGGGCTCCTACGTGCACTATATCGAGGGCTGCACCGCTCCGATCTACAAGTCGGACTCCCTCCACTCCGCCGTGGTCGAGATCATTGTGAAGAAGAACGCCCGCGTTCGCTACACGACGATCCAGAACTGGTCGAACAACGTCTACAACCTGGTCACGAAGCGGGCGATCGCCCACGAGGGCGCGACCATGGAGTGGATCGACGGCAACATCGGTTCGAAGGTCACCATGAAGTACCCGTCGATCTACCTCGTCGGGGAGCACGCGAAGGGCGAGACCCTGTCCGTCGCTTTCGCCGGACCCGGACAGCACCAGGATGCCGGCGCCAAGATGATCCACATGGCTCCGTACACCCAGTCATCCATCGTCTCCAAGTCGATCGCCCGTGGCGGTGGCCGCACCGGTTACCGCGGCGAGGTGCGGATCGCCGAGGGCGCCCACCACTCCGCGAACACGGTGCGCTGCGACGCATTGCTCGTCGATGCCATCTCGCGTTCCGACACGTACCCCACGACGGATGTCCGCGAGGACGACGTGCAGATGGGCCATGAGGCGACAGTCTCCCGGGTCAGCGCGGAGCAGCTCTTCTACCTCCAGTCGCGCGGGATGCCGGAGGACGAGGCCATGGCGATGATCGTGCGCGGTTTCATCGAACCGATCGCCCGCGAACTCCCCATGGAGTACGCCCTCGAACTCAACAAGCTCATCGAAATGGGCATGGAAGGCAGCGTCGGCTAGGTGTCTGTTCCTACTCAAACCGTGCCCGAAACGGTCACCACGGGTTCTGCTTCAGCGCCCGATCACTCCCGCCTCGGCTCGAAGCAGCACAGCGATGGCGGCTGGGGTCTCGTGCCCGTGCAGGTGCGTTCCGCGCGCTTCGCATCCTTCGACGTCGCCGACTTCGAGGCTGTCACCGGCCAGGAGGCGGAGTGGAAGCACACCCCGATCGCCCGGGTGCAGCCACTGATCGATGGCGCCCTCGATCCGGACATCCAGCCCCTCACCGGTGTCACCGCCTCGGGCGACGCCGCGCTGATCGAGTGGGTTTCGCGCGACGACTCCCGCATCGGTCGCGCCGGCAAGCCGGAGGAACGGGCGTCAGCCAATGCCTGGAGCTCGTTCGAGTCGGCACTCGTCGTCACCGTCACGGGAGAGCACTCCTCCGAGGTGACCGTGACCCGGTCCGCCCTCGGAGCCACGGCCCGGGCCGCCCATACCGTGATCCACGCCACGCACCACAGCGTCGGCACTGTCGTTTTGCATAACAGCGGTGACGCTCTTCTCAGCGAGAACGTCGAGATCATCCTCGACGAGGGCGCCCAACTGACGGTCGTCACCGTGCAGCAGTGGGAGCCCACCGCCGTCCACCTTGCGAGCCACTTCTCGGAGATCGGTCGCGACGCGAGGCTCAAGCACGTCGTCGTCTCGCTCGGCGGATCCGTCGTGCGGATCAATCCCTCGACGCATCTCTCCAGCGAGGGCGGGGATGTCGAGCTCTACGGCGTGTATTTCGCCGACACGGGCCAGCACCTCGAACAGCAGGTCTTCGTCAACCACGACGCGCCGAATACCAAGTCACGCGTCAGCTACAAGGGCGCGCTTCAGGGTGCCGGCGCCCACACCGTCTGGATCGGTGACGTGCTCATCCGACCGACCGCCGCCGGAACCGACAGCTACGAGCAGAACCGCAACCTGTTGCTGACGGATGGCGCGCGAGCCGACAGCATCCCGAACCTCGAGATCGAGACCGGCGACATCGCCGGCGCTGGCCATGCGAGTGCCTCTGGACGGTTCGACGACGAGCAGCTCTTCTACCTCCAGGCCCGCGGCATCCGCGAAGACGAAGCGCGGCGCCTCGTCGTGCGCGGCTTCCTCTCCGAGATCGTGCAGAAGATCGGTCTGCCCGACCTCGAAGAACGACTCCAAGACGCCATCGAAGCCGAACTCACCGTAAACGAAGCCTGACCCCGAATGGAAGAGCCTGCAGTGACCATCAAGATCTGTGCCGAAAGCGACATCGAACTCGGCTCCGCAGTGCGCGTCGTGATCGACGGCACCCCCATCGCCGTCGTTCGCGATTCCGCCGGCGCGGTGCATGCCATCGGTGACACCTGCACGCACGGTGATATCTCCCTCGCCGAGGGTTTCGTCGAAGACGACACCCTCGAGTGCTGGGCGCACGGTTCGAAGTTCTCGCTGATCACCGGCAAGCCGATCACTCTCCCGGCCTACGAAGCGGTGCCCGTCTTCGCGGTCTCCATCGTGGACGGCGACGTCTTCATCGATCCGACCCCCGTGGTCGCCTCCTAACCTCCAAGGAATTCACACCATGTCAGTACTCGAAGTCACCGACCTCCACGTGAGTGTCGAAACCGAACAGGGCACCAAGCAGATCCTGAAGGGCGTCGACCTCATCGTCAACGAGGGCGAGATCCACGCGATCATGGGCCCCAACGGCTCGGGAAAGTCCACGCTCGCCTACACGATCGCCGGTCACCCGAAATATCACGTGGAGAGCGGATCCGTCACCCTCGACGGCCAGGACCTCCTCGCCATGTCCGTTGATGCCCGCGCCCGCGCCGGCCTCTTCCTCGCGATGCAGTACCCGGTGGAGATCCCCGGAGTCGCCGTCACGAACTTCCTGCGCACTGCCAAGACGGCGATCGATGGTGTGCAGCCCTCCATCCGCACCTGGACCAAAGAGGTCACCCAGGCGATGAAGGACCTGCGGATGGATGCCTCATTCAAGGACCGCAACGTCAACGAGGGTTTCTCCGGCGGCGAGAAGAAGCGCCACGAGATCCTTCAACTCGAGCTGCTCAAGCCGAAGTTCGCCATCCTCGATGAGACCGACTCCGGCCTCGACGTCGACGCGCTCAAGATCGTCTCGGAGGGTGTGAACCGGGCCAAGGAGAATACCGGTCTCGGCCTCCTCCTGATCACCCACTACACGCGGATCCTGCGCTACATCACCCCCGACTTCGTGCACGTCTTCGTCGATGGACGGGTTGCGGAAGTGGGCGGCGCCGAGCTGGCCGATCGCCTCGAAAATGAGGGCTACGATCGCTTCCTGGCCCCCGCGAGCCTAGGCTAGAGCCATGGCTGTTGCACTCGCTCCCGCTCTCTTCGACCAGGTGGAAGAGGCGCTCAAGGATGTCATGGACCCCGAGCTCGGGGTAAACATCGTCGACCTCGGACTCATCTACGACCTCACCTGGGACGACGAGAACGACGCGCTCATCATCAGCATGACCCTCACCTCGGCCGGCTGTCCTCTCACCGATGTGATCGAGGAGCAGACTGCGCAGTCCCTCGACGGGGTAGTGGAGCAGTTCCGCATCAACTGGATCTGGATGCCGCCGTGGGGCCCAGAGAAGATCACGGACGACGGTCGCGACATGATGAGGGCCCTCGGCTTCTCGATGTAGACCGCTGTATCAGCAGCGCCGCTCTCCACATGCCACAGCGGGTGCACCCGGTCCGACCGACCGGGGCACCACGCCTGAGATGCTCCGTGACGGTTGCCCTACTCGGACAGTGGTGCGCGTCGGTCGTCCTTGCGGTTGATGCCGAACCAGGCGAGGCGGATAAACCCGGCGGCAAGCAGCGCCTTGACGATTCCGCCGACGATGAACGGGTACAGTCCCGCTGCGAGCGTCTGCTCGAGGTTCAGGCCGAGGGATGCCGACAGCCACGGCAGCCCGAAGGCGAATGTGACGACGGTGCCGGCGGAGAAGGAGGCGATTGCCCCGAGGATCTTGTGGTCCCACGAGCGCTGGGCGAGCCATCCGGTGAGAGCCGCCGCGAAGATGAAGCCGACGATGTAGCCACCGGTCGGTCCCGCGATGACACCGAATCCGTGGCTCGCGTCACTGAACACGGGGAGACCGATGACTCCGAGTACCGCGTAGAGCGCCATGGACAATGAGCCGCGCACGGCACCGAGGGTGCTTCCGACGATCAGCACGGCAAGGGTCTGCCCGGTGATCGGAACCGGCCAGAGCGGCACTGTCAGCTGGGCGGCGACCGCGGTGAGTGCGGCTCCGGCGGCGACGAGCACGACATCCGTCGCGAGGCTGTGGGTGAAAATTCGGTCCGCGAGAGTGGGCCGTCCGGGCGCCAACGTGAGGGTGCTCATATGTTCTCCTTGAATGCAGGGGGAATAGACCGACAGGCCCACGATTTATACTAGAGGCCACCCCCTCCCTCACGTCGTCGCGAGATGACTCAAACAATTGGACTTTGCCTGTGCTCAGCGTGCACGACCTCGAACTGCGTGTTGGCGCACGCATGCTCATGGAGGACGTCACCTTCAGAGTCGAACGCGGAGACAAGATCGGCCTGGTCGGCCGAAACGGAGCGGGCAAGACGACGCTGACGAAGGTGCTCGCCGGCGAGGAACTCGCCACCGGCGGCACCATCGATTCGACCGGTGAGATCGGCTACCTGCCGCAGGATCCGCGATCCGGCAACCCGGAGGATCTCGCCCGCACCCGCATCCTCGACGCCCGCGGCCTCGGCCAGCTGGTGATCGGCATGGAGAAGACCGCGCTCGACATGGGCGATTCCGACGAGAAGGTCGCCGCGAAGGCGATGAAGCAGTACGGCGAGCTCCAGGACCGCTTCATGGCGCTCGGTGGATACGCCGCAGAGGCCGAAGCCGCCTCCATCGCCAGCAACCTCAGCCTGCCCGACCGCATCCTCGACCAGCCACTGTCGACTCTCTCCGGTGGCCAGCGTCGCCGCATCGAACTGGCCCGCATCCTGTTCTCCGGGGCGGACACCATGCTTCTCGACGAACCGACGAACCACCTCGACGCCGACTCGGTCACCTGGCTGCGCGAGTTCCTCAAGAACTTCCAGGGCGGACTGATCGTGATCAGCCACGATGTCGAGCTCGTGGAAGACACCGTCAACCGCGTGTTCTACCTCGACGCGAACCGCCAGGTCATCGACATCTACAACATGAACTGGAAGAACTACCAGCGACAGCGTGCCGCTGACGAAGAGCGTCGCAAGAAGGAACGCGTCAACGTGGAGAAGAAGGCCGGGGTTCTGCAGATGCAGGCGGCCAAGTTCGGAGCGAAGGCCTCCAAGGCCGCTGCCGCCCACCAGATGGTGCGCCGCGCGGAGAAGATGCTGTCGGGGCTCGACGAGGTGCGTGCCGTCGACCGTGTCGCCAAGCTGCGTTTCCCCGATCCGGCGCCCTGCGGACGCACGCCGCTCATGGCATCCAATCTCTCCAAGAGTTACGGCTCACTCGAGATCTTCACCGCGGTCGACCTGGCCATCGACCGGGGTTCCAAGGTGGTCATCCTCGGCTTCAACGGCGCGGGCAAGACCACTCTCCTGCGCATTCTCGCCAGCGTCGACCAGCCGGATACCGGCCAGCTCGAGCCCGGCCACGGACTGCGGATCGGGTACTACGCGCAGGAGCACGAGACCATCGACGTGAAGCGCACCGTGTTGCAGAACATGGTGTCCTCCTCGCCGAACATCACCGAGACCGAGGCCCGCCGCGTTCTCGGCTCCTTCCTGTTCTCGGGGGATGACGCCACCAAGCTCGCCGGGGTGCTGTCCGGTGGCGAGAAGACCCGCCTCGCACTCGCGATGATCGTGGTCTCCGGAGCCAACGTGCTGCTCCTCGACGAGCCGACCAACAACCTCGACCCGGCCAGTCGGCTCGAGATCCTCGATGCCTTGGCGAACTACTCGGGCGCCGTGGTGCTCGTGAGCCACGACGAGGGAGCCGTCGAGGCCCTGAACCCCGAACGCGTGCTCATCCTGCCCGACGGCACCGAGGACCTCTGGAACCGGGACTACGCCGACCTGGTGGCACTCGCCTGAATCCTCGAGGCGCGGGGGGATCGCTCAGCGCCCGTGACGGGAACCGGTGGTCTCCAGGATCTCGTCCTCCACCTCGCTGTCGCTGCGCGGCCTGGTGAGCTTCTTGCGCTCGCGCACCTCGGCACGCTCCTGCTCCTCCGGATCGTCGGCATTCCTCATCCGATATTCCTGACGGATCGCGTACCAGAGCCCGAAGAACGCCATGACTCCGAAGATGATCCACTGGATGGCGTAGGAGATGTGCAGTCCCTCGTCGAGTTCGGGCTGCGGCATCGCGGTCGGCCGGGTCGCCGCTGCGGGACTCTCCGACACCATCAGACCGTAGGCACCCGTGTAGGTGGGTTTGCCCACGATCTTCTGCACGTCAGGCAGGTGGATCGTCGCCAGCTCGCCGCGGGTGTCCGAACGGCCGCTCAGGGTCGGTTCGCCCGCTTGCAGCCGCACCACCACGGTGACCGTGCCGCTTCTCGGTGAGGGGATGCTGTCGGGCCGGTCCTGCTTATTGCCGATCGGTACGTAGCCGCGGTCCACGACGAAGACGGTGCCGTCCGGGAGCTGAAGCGGATCGAGCACCTCGAATCCGGGCTGTCCGTTCAGCGGACGATTGCGCACGAGCACCTGGGAGTCCGCGAGATAGGTCCCGGTGACCGTCACCTGCTTCCACTGCTGCTTCGGCGAATAGGAGCTGCGGGTGGGAAGGGCCGATTCGAGCGGCACCGGGGTGCTGTGGTAGTTGCGATCGACGAGTTCGTTGGCGCTACGCGTCTCGTTGAGCCGGGCGACCTGCCATTGCGAGAGCCCGACGCAGACCGCGGCGAACACCACAGCCAGAGCGAGATAGCCGAACCATCGTCGGCTGATCGCAAATCTCCAGCGGTTCATGGCAGTGCGGTCTCGGTTGCAATTACCGGAGGGGCAACGCCTGGTGTGACGTCGGGAAGCCGGTCGAGCGGCTCATCGAGCGGGGTGACGACGACCGGGAAGTCGCGGGCTTCGAGATAGTCGTGCAGATAGTCGCGGTGCTCATCGCACGCCAGCCAGATCTTTACCCGCTCCGGCCCGTGAATCCGCGGGTTGCGCCAGTTGATGTTCCACCCGGCCGGGTTCGAACAACTCGCCCGCGAGCAGGTCTGCCCCTCGAGCTCTGCGTCGAATCCGCCCCCGAAACCGATCATCGGCGCCCCGATCACCGGGGGTCGGGACCGGGGACGTCGGGCGCGCGGCGCACCAGACCGCCCGGTCGCAGAACCTCGGCGGCAGGCTTCGAGATGCTCGCGTTGGCGAGCACGACGGCGATGTAGGGCAACACGATCGCCCCGACAGCCGGAAGGAGTCGCCACCAGCCCGGCACGACGAGGCAGAGCAGGATGCAGACGGTGCGAATGCTCATCGCGACCGTGTACTGGATCATGCGGCTGCGCCGATCGTCCTGAGGAGACCGGGGGAGTGAGGTGATCGACTGCTGCTGCTGTTTCGCCATGGTGTGAGACAAGCCTACGGCTAAGATTGCGGGAGTTTGCCTGCGCCCGGCATACGCTCAGGGGGCGTTGAGGCTAGCGTCAAACCAGGCAGAACCACCGAGAGTGAGAGAGCGATGACCAGCTCCGAATTCGTCCCCCGTACCGTGCTCGTAACCGGGGGGAACCGGGGCATCGGCTTTGCCATCGCCGCCGAATTCGTGTCCCTCGGACACCGTGTCGCGGTCACCGCACGCTCGGGTGATGGCCCGGTCGGCGCACTCACGGTGCGCGCGGATGTCACGGACTCGGCCTCGGTCGATGCCGCGTTCACAGAGATCGAATCCGCCCTCGGCGCTGTCGAGATCCTCGTCGCCAATGCCGGGATCACCCGGGACACCCTCCTGCTTCGGATGACGGAAGACGATTTCACATCGGTGATCGACACGAACCTCTCCGGCGCATTCCGCGTGGTGAAGCGCGCCTCAAAGGGGATGCTCAAGGCTCGCTACGGGCGCATCGTTCTCGTCTCGAGCGTCGTCGGGCTTCTCGGGTCCGCCGGGCAGGTGAACTACTCCGCGTCCAAGAGCGGCCTGATCGGCCTGGCCCGATCCGTCACCCGCGAGTTGGGCGCGCGCGGGATCACCGCCAACGTGATCGCACCCGGCTTCATCGAGACCGACATGACGGCGGAGCTGCCGGAAGCGCAGCAGGAGGCCTACAAGAAGTCGATTCCGGCTGGCCGGTTCGCCAGACCAGAGGAGGTCGCACGGGTGGTGGCCTGGATCGCGGGAGAGGATTCCGGCTACATCTCCGGTGCGGTCATCCCCGTCGACGGCGGCCTCGGCATGGGGCACTGACCGCCCTGAATCCCGGCTCCGCGCAGAGTTCAGCCGCGCAATCCGAGGAGCGGAAGCAGCTGGCTGAGATCCCGCACATCCATCAGCACGTCCGCCTCATCCCGAACCGGCGCCTTTGCGTCGAAGCCGACGGCGAGCCCCGTGATCGCCATCATCTGCAGGTCATTCGCCCCGTCGCCGACGGCGACCGTGTGCGCTATCGGAACCCCGAAGTCCGCGGCCCACTCGATGAGGGTGTCGGCTTTCGCCGTGCCATCGATGATGGGTCCGACCAATTCGCCGGTGAGGACCCCGTCGACGACCTCGAGACGGTTCGCCCTCCAGTAGTCCAGACCGAGCTGGGCCGCGACCGGATCGATGATCTCGTGGAATCCTCCCGAGACGACAGCGACACGACCGCCCGCAGCACGCACGCCGGCGATCATCTCCGGCACTCCCGGCGTGATGCGCACGAGTCGGCCGACCTCGCCGAAGACCGACTCTGGCAGTCCCGCGAGCGTCGCCACCCGGGCGCGGAGGCTCTCCTCGAAGTCGACCTCGCCGTTCATGGCGCGCGCCGTGATCTGCGCGACAGCAGCGCCGGACCCCGCAGCATCGGCCAGGAGCTCGATCACCTCGTTTTCGATGAGGGTGGAATCGACATCGAGAACGACGAGAAAGCGGGGCATCGGGAACTACCGTTCGTTAGGGGGAAGGCAACCGTCGAGCCCGCGCCGGTCAGTTGACAGTGACGCCCTTGCCGACAACGGTGATGCCGGAGTCCGTCACCGTGAATCCGCGGGCGCGGTCAGCCTCGGCATCCACCCCGACGGTCGCGCCAGCGTTGACGACGACTTCCTTGTCGAGGATAGCGCGGCGCACCACGGCATCCGGGCCGATGCGCACCCGGTCGAAGACGATCGAATCGATCACCTGAGCGCCCGACTCGATGATCGCCCAGGGCCCGAGCACGCTGCGCTCGATGTGCGCCCCGGAGAGCAGTGAGCCGAGGGACACGATCGAATCGATGGTGGTGCCGAGGTTGCCCTTGGAGTCGCGCACGAACTTGGCGGGAGGCGAATTGAGTTGCTGGCTGAAGATCGGCCACTCGCTGTTGTAGAGATTGAAGATCGGCAGCGCAGAGATCAGGTCCTGGTGAGCGTCGAAGAATGACTCGATCGTTCCGACATCGCGCCAGTAATAGCGGTCACGGTCTGTCGCCCCCGGCACTTCATTTCTATTCAGGTCGTAGACGGCGGCATCGCCTCGCGACACGAAGTCGGGCACGATGTCGCCACCCATGTCGTGATTGGAGGTGGTGAGCTCTCCATCGCGCAGCACCGCGTCGATGAGGATGTCGGCATCGAAGATGTAGTTGCCCATCGAGGCGAGCACCTCGTTGGGGGAGTCCGCGAGGCCGACCGCGTTCTTCGGCTTCTCGAGGAACTGCGCGATGCGGGTCGGATCCTCCGGGTCGAGCTCGATGACACCGAACTGGTCGGCGAGCGAGATCGGCTGGCGGATGGCCGCGACGGTGACCCCGGCCCCCGAAGCGATGTGCGCCTCGATCATCTGGCTGAAGTCCATGCGATAGACGTGGTCGGCGCCGACGACGACGACGATGTCGGGCTTCTCGTCGCGCAGCAGGTTGAGGCTCTGCAGGATGGCGTCGGCGGATCCCGCGAACCATCGCTTGCCCAGGCGCTGCTGCGCGGGCACGGATGCCACATAGGATGCGGTGATCCCGTCGAGGCGCCAGGTCTGCGACACGTGACGGTCGAGGCTGTGCGACTTGTACTGGGTGAGGACGACGATCTGCCGGAGACCGGAGTTGATGAGATTCGACAGGGCGAAGTCGATCAACCGGTAATTGCCGCCGAACGGAACTGCCGGCTTCGCGCGGTCAGCGGTGAGCGGCATGAGGCGCTTGCCCTCTCCGCCGGCGAGAACAATGCCAAAGATCTTCTTCGATGCCATGTGACAACAGTAGAGGACCGATCGCGGTGCGTCAGTGCGCGAACCGCGCTAGCGTTTCCCCTGTGAGAGTCGATCTGATTACCAGGGAATACCCGCCGGAGATCTACGGCGGGGCCGGTGTGCACGTCACCGAGCTCGTGAAGGCCCTTCGTCTCGACATCGATGTCGTGGTGCGCGCCTTCGGCAAGCCGAGGGAAGAGGCAGACGTCTACTCCTACGACGTGCCCCCGGGGCTCGCCCACGCGAATCCGACCCTCGCCACGCTGGGTGTCGACCTCGAGATCGCCCAGGACGTCGCCGGAGCCGACCTGGTGCATTCGCACACCTGGTACGCCAACGGGGCCGGTCACATCGCCCAGTTGCTTCACGGAATTCCCCACGTGGTCACCGCCCACAGCCTCGAGCCGCTTCGCCCCTGGAAGGCCGAGCAGCTCGGCGGCGGCTATCGCGTCTCGAGCTGGATCGAGCGCGACGCCTTCACTTCCGCCGATGCCGTCATCGCCGTGAGCCATGGGATGCGACGAGACATCCTGCGCTCCTATCCGATGCTCGACGAGGCGAAAGTCACCGTGGTGCACAACGGCATCGACCTCGAGTCGTGGCATCCGGTGCAGGATGACGCTCTGGTCCGTTCCCTCGGGATGGATCCCGACCGACCCTCCGTGGTCTTCGTGGGTCGGATCACCCGCCAGAAGGGTCTGCCCTACCTCCTTCGCGCGGCAGCATTGCTTCCCCCGGACGTGCAGCTCGTGCTGTGTGCCGGAGCCCCCGACACCGCGGAGATCATGGCCGAGGTTCGTGCCGGAGTCGCCGAACTTCAGCAGACCCGCACCGGGGTCGTCTGGATCGAGGAGATGCTGAGCCGCCACGACCTCTCGGCCGTGCTCACCGCGGCGACGACATTCGTCTGCCCCTCCATCTACGAGCCACTCGGCATCGTCAACCTCGAAGCGATGGCCTGCGGTGCCGCGGTGGTCGGTACGGCCACCGGGGGCATCCCCGAGGTCATCGACGACGGGGTGACGGGTCGCCTGGTGCCGATTGCGCAGGCGGAGGATGGCACGGGCACGCCGCTCGATCCCGACCAGTACGTCGCCGATCTCGCGCGGGCGCTGACGGAGGTCGTGAGCGATCCCGAATCCGCCCGGCGGATGGGTGAGGCCGGTCGGCTCCGGGCCGAACGCGACTTCGGCTGGGACCGCATCTCGAAGAGGACCCAGGAGATCTACCGCTCGCTGCTCTGACCCTCCGCGGCGCGCAGCACGACCGCTCGGGCTGTGGCGCTACAGGGAATGGTCCGGCGACGAAGGTAGGGTTGAGGCATGGCCAGCGTTCTCCAGCTTTCCGACGTCTCCGTCGTCCGAGAAGGCAACCACATCCTCGATTCCGTCAACTGGGCAGTGGAGGACGACCAGCGCTGGGTCATCCTCGGGCCCAACGGCGCGGGCAAGACCACCCTCCTGCAGCTTGCGTCGGCGATGATCCATCCCAGCTCCGGAGTCGTGAAGATCCTGGATGTCACGCTCGGTCGCACCGACGTGTTCGACCTGAGGCCGCGCATCGGATTCGCCTCCACCGCGATGGCTCGACGCATCCCCGCCACCGAGCGGGTGCTGGATGTCGTGCTCACCGCCGCCTATGCCGTCGCGGGCCGCTGGAACGAAGACTACGAAGACATCGACACACGCCGCGCCCAGCGGGTGCTTGCCGAATGGAAGCTCGACCACCTCGAGGACCGTCGGTTCGGGCAGCTGAGCGATGGGGAGCAGAAGCGGGTGCAGATCGCCCGCTCGGTGATGACAGACCCAGAGCTCCTGCTACTCGACGAGCCGGCCGCCAGCCTTGACCTCGGCGCTCGGGAGGAGCTTCTCGAGTTGCTCGGCGGCTACGCACGAGCCGAGCAGGCTCCGGCGATCGTGATGGTCACCCACCACGTGGAGGAGATCCCCCTGGGCTTCGGCCATGCGCTGCTGCTGTCCCACGGTCGCATCACCGCGGCGGGCCCGATCGGCGAGGTGATCACCTCGGAAAAGCTGACCGAAGCCTTCGGACTCGACCTCCAGGTGGAAGAGCGGGATGGTCGATTCACGGCGCGCGCCGCGCATTCCTCCTAGCCCGCACCAATTCTGGTAATGTAAACCCTTGGCCCACGTGCCGACTTTTTTCCCTCACCCTTCTCAACACCTAGGAATCCACGATGAAGACTGACATCCACCCCGACTACAGCGCGGTTGTCTTCCGCGATCTCGCGAGCGGCGAGACCTTCCTCACGCGCTCGACCGTCAAGAGCGACAAGACGATCGACCTCGACGGCGTGACCTACCCCGTCATCGACGTGGAGATCTCCTCCGCCTCGCACCCGTTCTACACGGGCAAGCAGCGCATCCTGGACAGCGCCGGACGCGTCGAGAAGTTCAACTCGCGCTACAAGGGCTTCGGCGCGTAACGAACACCCCCCCACTCGTCACAGAGGGCGATCGGCTTCGGCCGGTCGCCCTCTGTCGTGCGAGGCGAGCACCGCGGCTTCAGCGCTGCGGCCAGGCCCCGTCGGCGATGAAGGACGGGTCTTTGGTGCGGCGCATGTAGTCCTGGAAGCTCGTGGCGCTGTCCGCCGCCCAGGTCACCTGGTTAGTGTGCACGAGCCTCACATCCTGCCCGAGCGTGTCAGAGTACTTGCGGGCGATGGCCTGGGCGACCCGCCCGGCCGCGACAGCATCCGCTTCCGCGTCGTGGGCGTCCATGAGCTCGACACCGTAGTACTCCGCAGCCACCTCGAGGGTGCGTTTGCCCTTGCGGTATCGATCCATCGCACGGTCGATCACCAGGGGGTCGATGATGGGCAGCGGATCCTCGAGCGGTTCGACGCCGTAGCGGAGGCACTCCCGGTTGAGCAGCGTCAGGTCGTAGGCGGCGTTGTAGATCACGATGGGGACACCCTGGGCCAGAAGCGCGCGCAGCACCGCGACGATCTCGGCGACGACCTCAGCGGCATCCCGACCCTCGGCTCGCGCCCTCTCGGTGGTGATGCCGTGCACTGCCGCTGCCTGCGCGGGGATCTCGATGCCCGGATCGGCGAGCCAGGAAACGCCCTTGGGTACGCCCTGGGCATCCACGACTCCGACGTAAGCGGAGACGATACGACTGGTGTCGGTGTCTATCCCCGTGGTCTCGAGGTCGAAGACGCCGAGGCGGTCGAACCACGCGCCGGCACGATCGCCCGCGTCGCCCGCTGAAGTGTCATCTTCGCTGTCCGCCATTGCCACTTAGGGCCGACCACCGGCGGGGCTCGGTGACCCGACGTGAAGCCAGTAGAAACTCTGGGTTCCGAGCGTGAGCGTGATGTCGCCGTTTTCGGTGAAGGCGGGGAATTCCCCACCGCCGAAGAGGTCGTAGAGGGCGGATCCGGCGAACTGTTCCGCGGTGATGGTGACCGCGATCGGGTTGTGGGCGAAGCTGAAGACGCACAGCACATCCTCCGCGGAATCGCCGAACTGGGTGCCGGATCCCGGGTAGGACCGCACGAAGGCCAGCACCGACTCGTGGTTGGTTTCGAGCACCGTGAGGGACCCGAGCCCGAAGGTCGGGTGGGCCTTACGCACGTGGATCACGTTGCGCACCCAGTGCAACAGCGACCGGGACTGTGCGAGCTGCGACTCGACGTTCGTGAGGTTGTAGTTGTAGACCAGCGACTGCACGACCGGGAGGTAGAGCTTTCCCGGGTCTGCCGAGGAGAACCCGGCGTTGCGGTCGGGGGTCCACTGCATCGGCGTGCGCGAGGCGTCCCGGTCCGGCAGCCAGATGTTGTCTCCCATGCCGATCTCGTCGCCGTAATACAGGAACGGGCTGCCAGCGAGGCTGAAGAGCAGTGCGTGGGCCAGTTCGAGCTCGGCGCGCGAGTTGTCGAGCAGGGGAGCAAGGCGCCGACGGATGCCGATATTCGATCGCATGCGCGGGTCGTAGGCGTACCAGCCGTACATGGCTTGGCGGTATTCCTCCGACACCATCTCCAGGGTGAGTTCGTCATGGTTGCGGAGGAAGACACCCCATCCCGCGCCCTCCGGGATGTCCGTGGTCTCGGCGAGGATCCGGGTGAGCTCGGCCGCGTTCTGCGAGCGGAGCGAGTAGAAGATGCGCGGCATGACCGGGAAGTCGAAGGCCATGTGGCATTCCGGCTCCTCTTCGGTGCCGAAGAATGCGGCGACCTCTCTGGGCCACTGGTTCGCCTCCGCCACCATGATGCGGCCGGGGAACTCCTCGTCGAACATCGCCCGCACCCGTTTGATGTAGTCGTGCGTCGGGGCTTCTCCCTCGCCGTTGCCCTCCTCGGATTCGAACAGGTAGGGAATCGCATCGAGGCGGATGCCGTCGACGCCGAGGTCGAGCCAGAACCGCATGACGTCCATGACGGCATCCTGAACCGCGGGGTTCTCGAAGTTGAGGTCCGGCTGGTGGGAGAAGAACCTGTGGAAGAAGAACTGGCGTCGAACCGGGTCGAAGGTCCAATTGGACTCCTCGGTGTCGACGAAGATCACCCGGATGTTCGGGTACCGCTCGTCCGTGTCGCTCCAGACGTAGTAGTCGCCGTAGGGCCCCTCCGGGTCGGAGCGGGACTGCTGGAACCATTCGTGCTGGTCGGAGGTGTGGTTGAGCGGGTAGTCGATGATGATGCGCATGTTGCGCTCGTGGGACTTGGTGACCAAGTCCTTGAACTCGTCGAGGGTTCCGAACTCGGGCAGGATGGCGCGGAAGTCGGACACGTCGTAGCCACCGTCGCGCAGCGGCGACTGGTAGAACGGCGGGAGCCAGAGGGCATCGATGCCGAGCCATTGCAGGTAGTCGAGCTTGGAGAGCAATCCCTGAAGGTCTCCCGAGCCGTCCCCGTTGCTGTCGACGAAGGATCGGACCATCACCTCGTAGAAGACGGAACGCCGATACCACTGCGGATCGAGGGTCAGTCCGGGCAGTTGGATGGGGGCGGTAAAGCTCACAGTGCTCCTCTCGAGAGCAGGGTAGGCATCGGAATCGACGTGGAGTTTTATCGAGCCCGTCAAGTCTAGGCGCGTGTGTGAAACGCCCGCGTAACTTCGTATCCGTAGAATCGAGACAATGTCTGTTCACTCTCCTTACGCCGAATTACTCGCCCGGATGCCGATCGAGCGGCACGAGATCGTGATCCTCGGCAGCACGACCCGCTATTGGGTATACGGACCGGTCGATGCAGCCCTCACGATCGTCATCGCGCACGGCTACCGCGGCGAGCATCACGGGCTCGAGCCAGTGATCGCCCAGCTTCCCGGCATCCGGTGGATCGGGCCGGACATGCCCGGTTTCGGCGAGTCGACCCCCCTCACCGAGGTGCCTCATTCGATCGACGGCTTCGCCAAGTGGCTCACCGCCTTCGTGGATGCCCTCGGCCTGAGCGGCACCGCTGTGACCCTCGGACACTCGTTCGGCACGATCATCTCGTCGAAGGCCGTCGCGGACGGGCTGAAGACGCCCGCCCTCATCCTGGTGAATCCGATCTCCACCTCGGGGCTCGAGGGGCCGAGCAAGACCGCGACGAAACTCACTGTCGCCTTCTACCGCCTCGCCGGACTGCTGCCGGATCGGGTCGGGGCGTTCCTGCTCAAGCGATGGATCGTGGTTCAGTTCATGAGTTCGGTGCTCGCTAAGACGAAAGACCGAGAGCTTCGCCGCTGGATCCACTACCAGCACCACACCTACTTCAACAATTTCGCCAGTCGCGACTCCGTCGTCGAAGCGTTCGAGGCCTCGGTCGGCTCGGATGTCAGTACCTATTCGGACGGCATCACGGTGCCGACGCTTCTCGTCGCCGCCGAACTGGATGACATCACGCCAGTGCAGGCGCACCGCGACCTCGTCGAGAGCATGGCGGATGCCCGGCTCGAACTGCTCATGGGTGTCGGTCACCTCATCCACTACGAGGTGCCGGGGCTCGCGGCCGCCGCCATCCACAGCTTCCTCGTCGAACAGGGTCTGTTCGGTGACCTGCCCCCGGAGGCGACCACCGTACAGGGAAACATCGAGTCCGGCGCGGAACCCAGCACACCGTGAAGGTGATCTTCGATTGCCGCTACACCCGGTTCGTGCGCCACGATGGCATCAGCCGGTACACGGCGGGCTTGGTCGAAGCCTTCTCCCGGCTGCATCCGGTCACGATGCTGATCAGCGACGAGCGCCAGCTCGCACTGCTGCCCGATCTGCCCTGGGTGAAGGGTCGGCCGGGAACCAGCGCGCTCGAGCCCTTCATCGGGATGCTCTCCATCAACAAGTGGAAGCCGGATATCGTCTTCAGCCCGATGCAGACGATGGGAGCGACCGGACGGCGCTACAAGCTCGTACTCACCGTTCATGACATGGTCTTCTATCGCATCACCCAGATCCCGGCCGGGTACAGCTGGTATGTGCGCGCCATCTGGCGGGCTTTTTACCTGACCTACTGGCCGCAGCGTATGGTGCTCAGCCGGGCGGATGCGGTGGTCACCGGCTCCTACAACTGCGAACGCGAGATGATCGAAGCCCGCCTCACGAGCCGTCCCCTCACCGTGATCAGGCCGGGAGTCGACGATTCCGGAGTGCCTCAACTGGGCGAACCCCGCTCGAAGACGCTCGTCTACATGGGCACCTTCCAGCCGAACAAGAACGTGGAGACCCTCGCCCGCGGCATGCATCACCTTGCGGGTTATACCCTGCGCCTGCTGTCCAGGATCAGCCCGGAAGATCGCGAACGCATCGCCGCGCTTGCGCCAGAGGGGTCGATCCGGTTCGACGACGGCGTGACCGACGAGGAGTATCTCGAAGCGCTGGTGGACGCCACGGCGATGGTCACGGCCTGCTGGGACGAGGGATTCGGGATTCCCCTGATCGAGGGAGAGGCCGCGGGGGTGCCGCTCGTGCTCAGCGACATTCCGCTGTTCCACGAGGTGGGCGGCGAGGCCGCGGTCTACTTCGAGCACTCCGATCCGGCAGCCTTTGCCGCCGCGGTGCGCTCTCTCGAGGCGCCCGGGGAGTGGCGACGCCGCAGCGAGGCCTCCCGGGCCCGGTCGGCGGACTTCAGCTGGGATGAATCGGCGAGACGTCTACTCGCGCTGCTCAGCGAGATGGTCCCTGCCCGCGCCGCAGTCGATCACTGAGCGCGGGGCTCCGAGTCCACTTCGCGATACTCGACCGCATTCTGTTCATCGAAGTCCACGCAGTCATCGGCGACCGACTCGATGTCGATCGGATCGTTGAACAGTACGAGTTCGATCGCGCCGTCCACGTGACGGAAGCTGTGCACCGATCCGTTGGTGATCGGGATGCCGCGGTGGTATTTCACCTGCGGTGAGACATGGTTGAGCACGGTGCGGATGACCCCACCGTGGGTCGTGACGATGAGCCGGGCATCCGGCGAGCCGTCGGAACGATCGCGTTCGTACCGTTCGGCGAGGGCGACGAGCGCGGGGATGACACGGGCGGCGACATCCTCCCGACGCTCCCGCCCGGGAACGGGGGAGTCTCCGGGGAACAGCTGCGCGAGCTCGCGGTCATCGAGCCCCTCGGCGTCGCCGTAGCGGCGCTCGACGAGGTCATCGAGCACCTCGATCTCGTCCGCGGCGATGCCCACCTCGTTCGCAATGATCGCTCCGGTCTCGAAGGCGCGGGAGAGCGGACTGGAGGCGATACCGTCCCAGGACCGACGGGCGAGAAGCCGCCCCGATCGCGCCGCCTGCGCCCGCCCCGTGTCGTTGAGGGGGATGTCGGTGCTGCCCTGGATGCGACGAGCGCGGTTCCAATCGGTTTCGCCGTGCCGCACGAGGTAGATCAGTGTCATGCGCGCAGGTCCTTCGGCAGTCGGTGGGCCCGTGCGCCCGGCCCTGCGGCCCGACCGACCGCGGTCAGGCGGTGAGGCGGAGCGCGAGTTCGGCGAGCGTCTCCGAGGTACCCGCATCAATCTTAACGGTCGCGCGCGGATCCCCCTTGGTGACCCCTCGGTTCACGATCACGACGGGTAGCCGGCGCTTGGATGCCTGGTCGAGCAGTCGGATTCCCGAATTGACGACGAGCGAGGATCCGGCGATCAGAAGCGCGCCGGCCGACTGAAGGAGCGCGCTCGCCTCCGAGAACTTCTCGGTGGGGATGAACTCCCCGAAGAAGACGATGTCCGGCTTGAGGACGCCACCGCAGACCGTGCATTCCGGGGTGACGAAGTCCGCGATCTGGGTGAACTCCACGTCGCCGTCCGGACCGAGTTCGAAGGAGTCCGGAGCATCGAGCCATTCGTTTGCGCGGGTGATGCGCTCCGAGACATCCGATCGGGCGAAGGTCTGGCCGCAGGTGAGGCACCGCACGCGATCCATGGTGCCGTGCAGGTCGACGACCCGCTGCGACCCGGCTCTCAGGTGAAGCCCGTCAACGTTCTGGGTGATGATGCCATTGACGATTCCGGCCGTCTCCAGCTCGGCGAGGGTGCGATGCCCGTCGTTCGGCAGCGCGCCATCGAATCGCTTCCACCCGAGGTGACTTCCCGCCCAGTACCGTTTGCGGTATTCCGCATCCTTCAAGAACTGCTGGAAGGTCATGGGGTTGCGCGGGGGAGCGCCGTCGCCCCGGTAGTCGGGGATGCCGGAATCGGTGCTCATGCCCGCGCCGGTGAGCACGGCGACCGTGCGCCCGCGGAGCGCATCGGCGGCGGTATCCAGCTCGGCGGAGGTGGCCACCGGCCAATCGCGGAGGGTGGCACCGGTCATCAGGAGCACCCCTTTCGCCGTGTTTCACCTCGGTGGCGCAAACGCGCCTACCTCAGAGTAAACAATCGAGTTTTCGGATATGTTTCCGATTGCTGGCAGTGTTTGCCGCCTCTCTTCCACAATCCCCACCGCGACGCCGGATTCGGCGGCAGGAGTCCCATGCACATCGTTCGCATCGCCGACCTCGAGCATCCCGGCCTCTCCGACTATTCGGGACTGACCGACGTTGCGCTGCGGCGCCTGAGCGAACCGGCCGGGGGACTCTACATCGCCGAATCGTCGAAGGTGATCACACGGGCCATCGCGGCCGGTCACCGGCCTCGATCCATTCTCGTGCAGGAGCAGTGGTTGCCGGAGATGGAGGCGCTGCTGGCCCCCTTCGACGTGCCGATCTACGTCGGCGCCCCCGGGCTGCTCGAGAAACTCACCGGGTTCAACCTGCATCGCGGTGCCCTCGCCGCAATGCACCGTCCGCCTTTGAGGCCGGTGCGCGAGGTCATCGAAGGTGCCCGACGAGTGGTCGTGATCGAGGACGTCGTGGACCACACGAACGTCGGAGCGATCTTCCGGGCGGCAGCGGGCCTCGGCGCCGATGCCGTGCTGGTGACGCCACGCTGCGCCGATCCGCTGTATCGCCGCAGCGTGCGGGTGAGCATGGGGACCGTCCTGCAGGTGCCCTGGACACGTCTCCCCGAATGGCCGGAGGCGGCCGAGGTCCTGAAAGACGCCGGCTTCCACCTGGCGGCCCTCGCCCTCTCCGACACCGCAATCGGCCTCGACGTGCTCGCAGAGAACCCTCCCGAGAAACTCGCCCTGCTCCTCGGCACCGAAGGGGACGGGCTGAGCCGGGATGCCGTGTCGCACGCCGACACCATCGTCACCATCCCGATGCTTCACGGCGTCGATTCCCTCAATGTCGCGTCGGCGAGTGCGGTCGCGCTGTGGGCCCTCCGGGTGCGGTGATCAGGGAGATCCGTCCGGCGAAAAGTAGCATGGCCCTATGTCGGTGAATGAGATCCTCGCGTCACCGGTTCGCCGCCGACCCACCCGCGGTGTGGTGCTCCGCCGCCGAGCCGTGCTCATCTCGGCGTCCGCCCTTGTCATCGCGCTGGGCATCTATCTGCCGCTGACACTGCTGGCTCCGCTCGGATCCACCGCTGCCCGGGTGCTGCCGTTCAGCGCACCCGACCGTGTCGCTGCCTCTCCTGCGCTCCCCAGTTACGGAGCGAGTGCCATCGGGGTGATCGGCTACCCCGAGGCATCTGCCTCCGCCGGCAGTACGGCGCCGTTGCCGATCGCCAGCATCAGCAAGATCGTCACCAGCCTCGTGGTGCTCGAGGCGAAGCCGCTGTCCCCCGGGGATTCCGGCCCCACGATCACCTTCACCGCAGCGGACGCCGCTCTCCGCGCCAAATACGTTGCACTCAACGGCGAGACCAAGCCGATGGCGGCCGGTTCCACCATCAGCCAGCTCGATCTCATGCGGGTCACCCTCGTGGCCTCGGCGAACAACTATGCGGATGCCCTCACCGGGTGGGCCTTCGGCTCGCGTGGCGCATTCCAGATAGCGGTGACGGCGTGGCTCGGTTCACACGGCCTCGACCACACCACGATCGTGGAGCCCACGGGCATCAACCCGGGCAACGTGAGCACGGCCGCCGACCTGGTCGAGATCGGCAAGCTCGCCCTCGCCAATCCGGTGATCTCCCAGATCGTCTCGACCCCGACGATGACCCTGGCCGGAGTGGGAACCTTTGCCAATACGAATACGCTGCTGGGCCGGCTCGGGGTGGACGGCATCAAGACGGGCACCCTCAACGGATCGTCCAACCTCCTCTTCGCCGCCCGGTACGACTATGCGGGTCACAGCGTCACGGTGGTGGGAGCGGTCGTGGGGGCGACCGACCACCAGACCGTGGATGCCACCGTCACCACTCTTCTCGCCGGGGTGAAGGCCGGATTCCACGTGATCACCCTCGCCAAGAAGGGCCAGCCCTTTGCGAACTTCACGACCGCCTGGTCACAGAAGGCACGGGCCGTGTCCACGAAGACCGCCTCGGTTCTGGTCTGGAGCAACACCCCCGTGACCGCCGTGATCACCGCACTCCCGGCAACAGTGGGGCAGAACGCCGCATCAGCGGGCGCGGTGACCTTCACCGCCGGCGGCCAGTCCGTGCGGGTGCCGCTCGCTCTCGATCACGGCCTCGTCGATCCGGGGCCCTGGTGGCGCCTGGGCAACCCGACGCTTCTGCTGCGATAAGCGAGCGGACGGATCGTCGAGACGCGCCGTGTATGCTCGTTTGGGCATAAATGCACGCCTCTCACAGGCTTTGCCCTTAGGGTAAAACCATCCTTTGGAGCACCCGCTCGTTCTACCCCGACTGGGAAGTCATTTCGAATCGAGGTATCGTGAGCGATGCATCCGTGGCACCGGTGGTGTCTTTCACGAAGACGAAGCCCGGCGGCTCCCGCACTAATCCGACCACTGAGTACTCCTCCCTCTTACGCACCGTTCGCGATGCCGGCCTTCTTCGCCGCCGCACGGGTTTCTACGTGATGATGTTCTCCCTCATCACCGTCGCATTGGGCGGAGCGATCACCGGTTTCATCCTGCTCGGCGACAGCTGGTACCAGCTGCTCATCGCCGGAGCCCTCGGCATCATCCTCACCCAGTACGCCTTCCTCGCGCACGAGGCCGCTCACCGCCAGGTCTTCGAGTCCGGAAAGGCGAATGACATCGCTGGCCGCGCCCTTGCCAACCTCTTCGTCGGCATCAGCTACTCCTGGTGGATGACCAAGCACAGCCGCCACCACGCGAACCCGAACGTGATCGGCAAGGACACCGACATCGAGCGGGACTTCGTCTCCTTCATCCCCGAGGATGCCGCTCGTGCCAAGGGCCTTTACGCCTGGGCCACCCGCCGCCAGGGCTACCTCTTCTTCCCCGCACTGCTGCTCGAGGGTATCAACCTGCACATCCTCGGCTTCAAGACCGTCTTCGGGCGCGAGAAGGTCGATCGTCGGTGGACCGAGATCAGCATGCTCGTTCCGCGCATCGCCCTCTATGTCGCCGTGATCTTCGCCTTCCTTCCGGTGGGAATGGCCTTCGCCTTCATCGGCGTGCAGGTCGGGGTCTTCGGCCTGTACATGGGAGCGTCCTTCGCCCCGAACCACAAGGGCATGCCGATCCTGCCCCACGACAGCAAGGTCGACTTCCTTCGCCGCCAGGTGCTCACCTCCCGCAACATCACCGGGCTCGGTACCACCACCTTCATGGGCGGCCTCAACTACCAGATCGAGCACCACCTGTTCCCGAACATGCCGCGACCCCACCTGGCCAAGGCTCGCGAGATCGCGAAGGAATACTGCGACTCGCACAACATCCTCTACACCGAGACCAGCCTGACCGAGTCCTACGGCATCGTCATCGCCTACCTCAACCGCGTGGGCCTCTCGGCCGGCGGCGACCCCTTCGACTGCCCGGCGGCCACCCAGTTCGGGCGCTAGTCGGTTTTCATTGCGCTGAGGTAGGGACCGGCATCCGGTCGCTTGGGCGTGATGCCGTCTCCGGATGACTGGTGGCGGATGCGCCGCAACACCCACGGCACGAGGTACTCCCGCGCCCAGCCGATGTCTTCGACTCTGGCCTGACGCCAGGGAACCCGAATCAGGGGCTCGGGGTTGTAGGGCTGGAGGTCGTTCTCCACGTTGAGTGCCTCCAGCACCATCCGCGCAATGGCGGTGTGCCCCACGGGGGAGAAGTGCAGCCGATCCGGCGCCCACATCCTCGGGTCCTTCAATTCCCTCAGGGCCCACATGTCTGCGACGACGAGATCGTGCCGAAGGGCGATCGCGCGCAGGTTCTCGTTGTAGATGGCGACCTTGCCCCGGGACCGATTGAGCACCGGCGTCATGCCGATGTCCGGCCCGTCGAAAAGCACGACGGTAGCGCCATCCGCCCGCAGTCGCGCGACCCCGGCCTCGAGGATGGTCGCGAGCCGATCGGGATCGGTGTTGGGACGGATGATGTCGTTGCCCCCGGCCGAAATCGAGATGAGGTCGGGGCGGAGGGCCAGCGCGACATCCACCTGCTCCTCCAGGATCTGGCGCAGGAGTCGACCGCGAATCGCGAGATTTGCGTAGGCGAAATCGTCGGTCTGCTCGCTGAGCACTTCGGCAACCCGGTCGGCCCACCCGCGGTTACCCCCGGGACTGCGCGGTTCCGGATCCCCGATGCCCTCGGTGAAGGAATCGCCGAGCGCGACGTAGCGGGACCAGGGATGCTGCTGAGTCATGGTTCTACCCTGCATCAGGTGCGCCCGGCGCGCCAAACCGGGCCAATACAGGGAATTTGCTGAGAGTCAAGGCCCTTGTCCCCCAAAAGGGGGAATGGCAGAGTATCCAACGGCATTCGAGATCCGAATGACCACATCACGACTTTTTGGAGAGAAAACCATGGGAATCATCGGTTGGATCATTCTGGGACTCATCGCCGGCGCGATCGCCAAGGCAATCCTCCCGGGCAAGCAGGGTGGCGGCTGGCTCATCACCCTGGTGCTCGGCGTCGTGGGCGCACTGCTCGGCGGCTTCCTCGCCAGCGCGATTTTCGGCGTAGCAATGGGTGGATTCTTCGACATCCGTACCTGGGTCATCGCGATCCTCGGCGCGATCGTCGTCCTGCTCATCTACGGCCTCGTCACTCGCGGCTCGCGCAGCCGCGCGTAATCCCCGCGCTGAGAAGCATCGGTCCCCTCGCCTTCTGGCGGGGGGACCTTTTCGTGGTACGCGAGCACGGCGAGGTCGTCCGTCGCGGTTAAGCTCGACTGATGACCAACCCGCAGCCCTTCGGACCCCAGGTGGGCACCTCGGCAGCGGAACACCTCTCCCCGTCCTTCCCGGAGCGGGCGGCCCGCGGAACCGCCGACAAGCTCCGAGCCTGGCAGCAGGAGGCGATCGCCGAGTACTTCATGCGGGAGCCGAAGGACTTCCTCGTGGCCGCGACCCCGGGCGCCGGCAAGACCACCTTCGCGCTCCGCCTGGTCACGGAGCTCCTCGCGCAGCGCAAGATCGACCGGGTGACCGTCGTCGCCCCGACTGAGCATCTCAAGCGCCAGTGGGCGGATGCCGCGCACCGCGTGGGGGTGCGGCTCGATCCGGGATTCAAGAACGCCCAGGGCTGGGCGGGCAAACACTTCCACGGCGTCGCGGTCACCTACGCGCAGGTGGCGACACGGGCGGGCCTCCACCGGTCGATGACCGAAGGGGGACGCACCCTGGTGATCCTCGACGAGGTGCACCACGGCGGAGACGCGCTCAGCTGGGGAGACGCCATCCGGGAGGCATTCGAGCCGGCGACGCGGCGACTCTCGCTCACCGGCACGCCCTTCCGGTCGGACACCTCACCGATCCCGTTCGTGACCTACTACCCGGACGAGCACGGCATCCGCACCTCCCAGGCCGACTATGCCTACGGCTACGGCCGCGCCCTTGCCGATGGCGTGGTGCGCCCCGTGATATTCCTCGCCTACGCGGGCCGGATGCGCTGGCGCACCCGCACGGGAGACGAGATGGAGGCGCGGCTCGGCGAGGGCGACACCAAAGACATCACGGCCCAGGCCTGGCGCACCGCCCTCGATCCGGAGGGGGAGTGGGTGCCCGCGGTGCTCAAGGCCGCGAATCGCCGCCTCACCGAGGTACGCCACGGAATCCCGGATGCCGGTGGGCTCGTGATCGCCACCGACCATTACGCCGCACGGGCCTACGCCGACATCCTCGAGAAGGTGACCGGGGAGGCGCCGACGATCGTGCTCTCCGATGAGAAGGCGGCGAGCGACCGGATCGCCCAGTTCGCGGCATCCGACTCCCGCTGGATGGTGGCGGTGCGCATGGTGTCGGAGGGGGTCGACATCCCGCGCCTCGGCGTCGGCGTCTATGCGACCTCCGCCTCGACGCCGCTGTTCTTCGCCCAGGCCATCGGCCGTTTCGTGCGCACGAGGCGACGCGGCGAGACCGCATCGATCTTCCTGCCGAGCGTGCCATCGCTGCTCGAGCTCGCCTCCGCGATGGAGCTGCAGCGCGACCACGCCCTCGACCGGGATCCGGGCGAAGGTCTCGAGGAGATCCTGCTCGATGACGATGCCGCCGACGAGGCGAACCGGGTCGAATCGGCCTCCGGCGACGCACTGCTGTTCGACTTCAAGGCCCTCGGCTCCGAGGCCGCCTTCGACCGGGTGCTGTTCGATGGGGACGAGTTCGGCGCCGGGGCCGTGCCGGACAGCCTCGAGGAGCTCGACTTCATCGGCATCCCGGGGCTTCTTGAACCCGACCAGGTGAAGGAACTCCTGCGCCACCGGCACCAACGACAGGCTCGCCGCATCGGCGATCGCCAGCGCCAGGTGGACGAGGCCGGCACTGAGGCCGAGATCGTTCCGCTCTACCGCAACCTCAAGGAGCAGCGCGCGCTGCTCAACAGCCTCGTGGGAATGCGGGCCAAGGGCACCGGGGAGCCGCACGGCATCATCCACGCCGAGTTGCGCCGGATGGCGGGTGGCCCGGCAGTGCCGCAGGCGAGCGTGTCACAGTTGCAGGCTCGCATCGACCTGTTGCGTCGCGGCCTGCGCAGCTGAGGTCGGTCGCTATCCGGCGAACGCGTCTACGCCGGTGAGCTCGGCGGAGAGGGCCCACAGCCGCTCGGCATCGGCCGGATCTATCGCGTGAGCATCGACTCCGCGAACCCGGGCCTCTGGGGTGCCGGCGGCGGTCGGCTCGGCGATGTCGCAGTCCTCCAGGTACACCCCACCCTCGCCGTCCAGCTGCGGCGATGTCGCGGCCCAGACGGAGGTGGCGGCGCCCTGCTCGGGAGTCTTGAACCGATCGTTCACCGTGCCGTCTTCGGTCATCCATCCGGAGGCGATCATCTCCTCACGAGGGAGGTGGCGTTGCAGCTCCGTCATGATTCCGCCGGGATGCACGGCGAAGGCACGCACTCCGAACGGGGCACCGAGCGCATCGAGTCGGATGGCGAACAGGCTGTCGGCCGTCTTCGCCTGCCCGTAGGCCTGCCACTTGTCGTAGCCCGTCTCGAACTGCGGGTCGTCGAAACGGATTCCCGAGAGCTTGTGCCCGGTGGAGGAGAGCGCGATCACCCGTGCGCCGCCGTCACGCTTCAGCGCGGGCCAGAGCAGGTTCGCGAGCACGTAGTGCCCGAGGTGGTTCGTTGCGAACTGCGACTCCCAGCCGGGGCCGACCCGCATCTCCGGGGAGGCCATGATCGCGGCATTGTCGATCAGGATGTCGACGCTGCGGTCGGTCGAGAGGAAGTCCTCGGCGAACGCCCGCACGCTGTCGAGGTCGGCGAGATCCAGCGCGGCGACCTCGACGCAAGCCAAGCCGCGCGCGTCGAGTGCGGCTCGGGCCACCTCCGGGCGGCGAGCCGGCACGATCACGGTGGCTCCGGCGCCGGCGAGGGCGGCGACCGTCTCGATGCCGAGCCCGGAATACCCGCCCGTGACGATGGCCAGCTTTCCCTTCAGATCGATGCCGGCCACGACCTCCGCCGCTGTCGTCCGGGGTCCGAAACTGGAGGGAAGAGGATGCTGTGCAGTGTTCATGAGGTCATGCTAACCCTGCAGGCTCGACGTCTCATGGCCGGTTGGCGAGCCTCTCAGCCCATCCGCCGGCAGCGAATGCGTCCCCGAACTGGGGCGGTCCTGCCGCGGCACAGTCGCGCAGAATGGAGCCGCTGGCGTGTTTCGGAATCGGGTCCGGAGCCGGGCGTGAGTGCGGGGGCACGGCATGTCGAGAGTGAACGTGCGTTTCGGTCGACGGTGGTCCCGTCGCGGTGTTCTGGTCATCGTCGCGGCGTGCACCGCCGTCAGCGCCCTCTTGGGGCTCGGTCCGGCCGCTACGGCGGCCACGACGCCCACCGGGTGGCCGGGCTCGGCGTCGAACGCCGAGGTCTTCCCGGGGGGACTCTGGACCAATCCGCAGACTCTCGCTTCGGCCGCGACCGCTCAGCTCACCGCCTCCGGTCGCACCGCGGATGCCGCTCTCGTGCGCCAGATCTCGTCCCAGCCGAGTGCGACCTGGCTCGGTGACTGGTGGAGCCCCAGCCTTCTCAGTTCCAAACTGCGCGGGATGCTCGCAGCTTCGGCGGCCGCCGGCAGTACCCCGGTGTTCGTCACGTACGCCATCCCGGATCGCGACTGCGGAGGCTACTCCGCGGGTGGGTTCGGCGATGCGGCCTACCTGCAGTGGAACCAGACGATCGCCGCATCCCTTCACGGGCATCCGGCGGTCGTGCTCATGGAACCCGATTCGATCGCGATGCTGGGTGACGCACGCTGCGCCGCCGTCGCCGGTGCGCGGCTTCAGTTGCTGGCCCAGGTCGCCAAGATCTTCTTCGACGCCGGGGTGCCCGTCTACCTCGACGGAGGGAACAGCCACTGGGTTGCGCCTGCCGTCATGGCTGCCCGTCTCTCGACGGCGGGAGTGCGGTACACCCGTGGGTTCTTCACCAATGTGGCCAACTTCTCACGGGTCGACGCCGAGCGAAGCTACGCCGACTCTGTCAGTGCGCTGCTCGGTGGCACGCATTTCGTGATCGATGTCTCGCGCAATGGCGCCGGTTGGCAGGGCGTCTGGTGCAACCCGCCCGGCGCGGCACTCGGCCAGAATCCGCACGTGAGCGCCGGCACGACAGCGCTCGACGCCCTGCTCTGGGTGAAGAACCCGGGCGTGAGTGACGGATCGTGCAACGGCAGTCCTGCCGCAGGCGCCTGGTTCGAGGCATCCGCCCTCTCGCTCGTGAGAAATCGGGGCGCCCGCTAGGGCTTCTCGGTCGCTCGCGTGTTCAGCGGAAGTCGCGGGAAGCCGTGCGGGTCGACATCGGCAACGCTTCGAGACGGTCGGCGAGCAGGTTCGTGACGCCCTCGGGTGAGCGCTCGAGAATGCCGCGCACGATGAGCGCGGGGGAGTCCCGGGCGACACGGCGGTAGCGGTTCCACACCCCGACGCTGCAGATCACGTTGACGAGCCCGCTCTCATCCTCGAGGTTCATGAAGGTGATGCCGCTCGCGGTGGCGGGCCGTTGCCGGTGGGTCACGACGCCGGCCACCTCGATGCGACGACCGGATTCCGCCGTCTTCAGGTCATCGGAGCGGAGAGCCCCGCGTTGCCGGAGCGAGTCACGCAGGTAACGCAGCGGATGATCGTCGGGGGAGATGCCGGTGGCCCAGAGGTCGGACGCAAGCACCTCCGAGGTGCTGGGCATGGAGAACAGCGGCGGCTGAACAGAGACCATGCTGCCGGCGAGAAACTCCTCCCGATCCCGCGCGGCATCTCCCGCGGCCCAGAGCGCTTCCCGCATGCTGAGACCGAGGGACTCGAAGGCGCCGGCAGCGGCGAGAGCCTCGAGCTGGGGGGTGGTGAGCCCCACGCGGCGCACGAGGTTTGCGAGGTGGGTGAAGTCGCCGTTCTCCTCGCGATCGGCGACGATCTTCTTCGCGAGAGTCTCCCCGATGCCGGTGACCTCGGCGAGACCGAGTCGCACCGCGAGGGCTCCGTCGCGACGGTGGTCGTCGGTGTCGAAGTGTGCTTTGCGGTCGTAGCTGCCGACCGGGGGCTGGTGGGGGTCTAGGCAGGAATCGCTGCCGGTGGGTTGGGTCGGTGGTGGGGTCTCGATACGCTCGCTGGCGCTCGCTACTCGACCGGCGGTGCCCGGTGGTCGAGTAGGGCACTCCGCGCCCGTATCGAGACCCTCGAGCCCGGGCTGCCACCCCGACCGCAGGATGTCGGGGCGCCGCACCTCGACACCGTGCCTGCGGGCATCCGCCACCAGGGAGAGCGGCGAATAGAAACCCATCGGCTGGGCGCGCAACAGCGATGCGAGAAAAGCCCCGGGATAGTGCAGTCTCAGCCAGGAGCTCGCGTACACGAGCAGCCCGAAGCTGAGGCTGTGGCTCTCGGCGAAACCGAAGTTGGCGAAGGCCTCGATCTTGGCGTAGATGTCGTCGGCGACCTCTCCCACGATGCCGTTGCTCGCCATGCCCTTGTAGAGAGTGGCCCTGAGCGAGGCGATCTTCTCCTGCCCGCGCTTGGATCCCATCGCGCGGCGCAGCAGGTCCGCGTCATCCGCGCTGCAGCCTCCGACGGCCATGGCCATCTGCATCAGCTGTTCCTGGAACACCGGTATGCCGAGAGTGCGCTCCAGTGGCTCCTTCAGCTTCGGATGCTGGTAGGTGATCGCCTCCTCGCCGAGCTTGCGCCGCACGAAGGGATGCACCGCCCCACCCTGGATGGGCCCCGGCCGCACCATCGCGATCTGCACCACGAGGTCGTAGAACTTGCGCGGCTGCAACCGGGGGAGCAGGCCCATCTGGGCTCGGCTCTCCACCTGGAACACTCCGATCGAGTCAGCGCGACAGAGCTGGTCGTAGACGCCCTGCTCCTCCTTGGGGATCGTGGCGAGCTCCCACTCTTCACCCAGATGCTCGCGCACGAGGTCGAACGTGTGCTGGATGGCGTTGAGCATGCCGAGGCCGAGCAGATCGAACTTGACCAGTCCCATCCAGGCGCAGTCGTCCTTGTCCCACTGCAGCACCGTCCGGCCGTCCATGCGACCGTGCTCGATCGGGCAGACCTCGCCGACGGGTCGATCGGTGAGCACCATTCCGCCGGAGTGGATGCCGAGGTGTCTCGGGAGCTTCAATGCCTCGAGGGCGAGGCTCGTCACCGCATCCGGGATGTCGTGGTCGACACTCGAGAGCAGCGCACCGTGGCGCTCAACCTGCTTCGACCACGCATCCTGCTGCCCCGGGCTCGCGCCGAGCGCTTTCGCCATATCCCGCACCGCGAATTTGGGCCGGTACTGGATCACGTTGGCCACCTGTGCCGCGTTCTGCCGACCGTATTTCTCGTAGACGTACTGGATCGCCTCCTCACGCCGGTTGGAGTCGAAGTCGACGTCGATGTCGGGCTCCTCCTCCCGCATGCTCGAGAGGAAGCGCTCGAACGGCAGTTTGTAGCCGATCGGGTCGACGGCGGTGATGTTGAGCAGGTAGCAGACCGCGGAGTTCGCGGCCGATCCGCGGCCCTGGCAGAGGATGCCGCGATCCCGCGCGAACTTCACGATGTCCCAGACGATGAGGAAGTAGCCGGGGAAGTCCTTCGTCTCGATCACGTCGAGTTCGTGGGCGATACGGTCGCGCTCCGAGGGGGCGAGCTGCGGGTAGCGCACCGGCACGGCATCCCAGACCAGATAGCGGAGGTAGCTCATCGGGGTGTGCCCCTCGGGAACCTGCTGTTTCGGCAGCTTGGGACGTGCCCGCCGCAGCTGGAACGAGAGCTCATCAGCGATCACGACGGTGTGCTCGACGGCACCGGGATAACGGGCGAATCGCGCGGCCATCTCGGCGCCGGAACGCAGATGGGCCGCTCCGGATGCCGGCAACCAGCCATCCATGTCGTCGAGGCTGCGACGGGCACGCACTGCCGCAAGGGCCGACGCCAGCCGGTACTGCTCAGGCCTGGCGTAGTGCACGTTGCCGGTGGCGACCACCTGAAGCCCGCGCCTCCCCGCGATCTCGAAGAGCGCATCGTTGTGGTCGCTGGCGAGCGGGGTGCCGTGATCGAAGAGCTCGACGATCACGTTGCTGTGGCCGAACAGGTCGACGAGCCGGTCGATCTGCCGGGTGGCGGCCGCGGGGGACTCCTCGAGAGCCTGCCGCACGGCGCCCTTTCGGCACCCGGTGAGGATCGCCCAGTGCCCCTCCGCCCGGGCGGCGAGCTCGTCGAGGTCGTAGACCGGACGCCCCTTCTCGAGCCCGGCGAGCTGGGCCGCGGTGAGCGCGCCGGCCAACTGGTGGTAGCCCTCCTCGCGGCGGGCGAGCACGAGCAGGTGGCTCCCCTCCGGATCGGCGGAGCCGTTCTGGGGTCGGCTGAGGCCGAGAGAGAGCTCGGCACCGAAGACCGTGTCGATCTGCGGATGCTGCTCTGCCGCCTCCGCCAGGCGTACCACCCCGTAGAAGCCGTCGTGATCCGTCATCGCCAGGGCGTGCAACCCGAGCCGGGAGGACTCCTCGAGCAACTGTTCGGGGGAGGACGCCCCGTCGAGGAAGCTGAAGCTCGAGTGGGCGTGCAACTCGGCATACGGCACCAGATCGCCCGCCGGTGCCTGCACGGTCTCGGATGGCGCCTCATAGGCGCCGCGCTTGTGTGACCAACCGGGGCTGTCGCCGCCATCCGCCCCCACCGGCACCTCTCGGGGTCGCCGAACGTCGGACAGCGCCTTCTCGAACTCGGACCAGGGGATCGGCGGGTTGTTCCAACCCATCAGTCGCCTCCCTGCTGGCTGGCGTGCCGCCGGCCTGCGCGCGAAAGCGGGCGAATGCGGTCATCCCGGGCTGGCATGCCGACCCGGAATGACCGCATTCGCCCGGATTGCGGGGAGGACGGGCAGCACGGGGAGGACGAGGAGTACGGGCGGCACGGGCAGCACGCCACGCCCATCAGTCGTACCTCGCTTCGGCCCACCACACGCGACTGTCGAGCACGAGCAACCAGGCCACCCCGGCATCGTCCACGACCTGGAAACGGCTCGCCCGGCGAAAGGTGTCGGCGTCCCACCAGCGCTCGTCGATGATCCAGGGACCGGCCCAGGCCGCAACGGGATGCAGGGTGCGGCCATCGGTGGAGAACCTGGCGGGAACGCCCGAGAGCACTCCGCGCTCATCCAGGTCGACGGCACTGCCCGCGGAGTCGATCACCATCGCCGGCTGGGGCGCCTCGAACACCGTGCCGGGCGTCGGGGTGGGCAGTTGCCCTGGCCAGGGAAGACCGTCGGGCTTCGCCGTCTCGGTGCGGTCCCCCCACGCCACGAGACTCTGGCGGTCGAGCAGGGTGCGCCCGCCACCGATCGCGGCGGTGAGCACGGCGCCATGCCCGAGCATGCTCTGCACCCGCGAGAGCCCGTGGTGGATCCGTTCGTCATGCCCGGTGCCCCACAGCCCCTGTTCGTGGTTGCCGATGGCGTCGACGCTCTCTGGCACGACCCGCACCCGGATGATCCCGGAGCTGAGACCACTGCCGAATGGGTTTCCGGCGATGGTGCCGCTGCCCTGCAGTTGCCAGCGCACCCGGTCAACGACATCCGCCGCCGTGAAAGAACGCGGATGCAGCCAGGTGCGCTCCGACAGCTCTCCCGACTCCGAGTCCACCTCGATGCGGATCGAGGTGCAGACGAGCCGTGCCTGCACCAACTGCTCGATGAAGCGATCTGCGGATGCGCGGAAGCCGAAGGTCACCTGGTCGATGCGGTCGAGTGGCGGTTCGAACCCCACCGCGCTGTCGAGTTCCTCAGGCACGATCCGGGGCACGACGGGACGACTGTCGAGACCGCGGGCGAGCGCATGCACCCGGGCGCCGGTGTCTCCGAAACGCTGCTCGACATCCCGTGGTTCGAGCAGGGCGAACTCGCCGAGAGTGCGGATGCCCAGCCGTCGCAGGAGGGTGGCGAGGGCCTCTTCGCCGAGCAGCCCCACCGGCATGCCCGAGAGGAACTCGGCGGATCCCCCCTCCGGGACGATGCGGATGCGTTGCCGCTGGGGGCTGCGGGCCGCATGCTCCGCGGTGAAGGGTCCATCGGCGATACCGACCCGTGAACCGTGGATGCCGAGCGCATCGAGCGCATCGAGCAGCCACAGCGCCGCCTCCTCCTCGCCGCCGTAATAGCGGGCGGGTCCGCGGGCCCGCATCGCACAGGTGCCCGGACGCAGCACCTGGGCTCCGGGCATCGTCTCCTCGATCGCCTCGAGCACCGGCTCGAAGGCGCGGATGTCGAGCGCGGGATCGTAGTCGAGCACCCGGAGTTCCGGACAGCGGGCCTGGGCTTCGCGCAGCCGGAGTCCGCGCCGCACCCCCTCACCGCGCGCCGATGCCGAGCAGGCGAAGACCTGGCCGGCGTCGATGAGGGCGAGTGGGGCATCCGCTGCGGTCGGATTGCTGCCGGTGTCTGCGCCCAGGAGGCGCAGCGCAGCCGTGATGGGCCAGTCGGGGCACCACAGCACGATGGTGCGCAGGGGGGCGCCGGGCGGGGAGAGCGTGGTGGTGCGACGCATCAGGCCGTCGCTTCCTGCAGATGAGCGTCCTGCAGATGAGCCTCGTGCCGATGCGCCTCGTGCCGACTGGTCGTCTCCGGCTGGGTGAACCTGTCGACCTCGGAGAACTGCTCGTTGAGATCGGGCAGCCACAGACGGGCACTCCGCGGGCGCCCTGCGCGACTGGAGACCGTGACCGTGGCCTGCCGGGCGCTGAGATGACCGTTGCCCTGGCCGATACCGCTCCAGTGGCTGTCGGAGAGGCTCAGCATCGCCTCGCTCTGCGGCCATGGCCCCAGCACGATGAGGGTCGCCCCGCGCTGCCGCAGCCGGGCGCTCAGGCGCGCGACGCTCGAGTCACTCGCTCGCTTGGGCGGCCGGGTGACGACCACCCCGAGCACATCGGCGATCGCCGCGGTGACACCGAGCCACTGCTCGCCGGGATGTGGCACAAGCACGAGCCGCTCCAGGTCGATGCCGAAATGCTGGGCGGCCTCCACCCCGAACTCGGGGACGCCGATGACACCGCACCACGAACCCGCCGCAGAGGGACCGGCGAGCAGCGCCATGAGCAGCGTCGCGGAATTGTCCACCGAGTAGGTCGCGCCCTCTTTGAGCCCCCCACCGGGCAGCAGCCCGGCGATCGCCGGGTGGGTGGGGATCGTGCGAGTATCGAGAGTGGTCGCCTGCATCGAACGGATGCGCGCCTGAAGCTCTTCGACGGTGGCTCGCGTGGGCGAGTCGTCGAGAACTGCTGCTGCGGAGGCCATTCCCTCATATTCGAACATACATTCGAATATGTCAATTGCCACCGACATCCGTACGGCGTGTCGCAGGAACGGGATGCCGAGTCGAGAGTGCGGCGGGGGATCCGCCGATTCACCGCGGCCGAAACGCATCGCGGAGGAGGATACGACTCCCGCCGCTAGGTCGTATGCCCACTGCGGCCGCGGAAGGTCTACGGAGCGAGTACCTCACTGCGCGAAGCCAGGGGAGCGACGGCGACAGACGCGCCGCGACGGCGTCCGGAGAACACCCAGAACCGGTACAGGGCGAAACGGAAAGCCGTACCGAGCGCGAGCCCGACCACGTTGGTCGCGAGGTTGTCGTCGAGAACCGAGGTGAAACCCAGCGCGTAGTGCGAGATCCAGAGACAGCCGAGGGCGATTCCCGCGCCGATCAGGCTCACCACGGCGAACTCGACCCCCTCGCGCAACACGGCCGCGCGGCTCGTCATTCGACGCTCGGTGCGGAAGGTCCAGTAGCGGTTGCCGATCCAGTTGACCACGATAGCGATCGACGTGGAGATCACCTTGGCGATGATCGGGCCACCGTGAACGAGGTGAGGCTCGAACACGGTAGTGCGCAGCGCGTTGAACACCACGATGTCGACGACGAGGCCGACACCCCCGACGAGCCCGAAGCTCAGCAGTTGCCGTACGAGCGCCCTGCGGGAGTCACGCGACACGATTGCGCTCCCCGCCGAAACTCGTGCGAAGCACGCGCACCTCTGCGGCCCGCGAATCGGCCTGCTCGCGAGCGAGTCGCAGAGCGGATGCCGCAGCCACGGCCGACCGGTGGTCGCCTCTCAGCCGCGCGGGGAGGCCCTGGAGACCCCAGAGCGTGACCCGCAGGATGGCTTCCTTCACAATGCCGGAACTCATCTTCGACTCGCCGTGGACCCGCTCCACGAAGGTGATGGGCACCTCGGAGATGCGCAAGCCCGCGCTGTAGGCCTTCCAGAGCATGTCGATCTGGAAGCAGTAACCCTGGCTCAGCACATCCTGGTAGCCGATCTCGCGCAGCGCGTCGGCGGTGAAGGCACGGAAGCCGCCGGTGATGTCCCGCACCGGGAGCCCGAGAGCGATCCGTGCGTACAGGCTGCCTCCCTGGGAGAGCAGCATGCGCTTGAGGGGCCAGTTGACCACGGAGCCGCCGCGAACCCAGCGGGACCCGAGCACGACGTCCGCATCGTCGAGCGCGGAGAGGAGGCGTTCGAGCTGCTCCGGCTGGTGGGAGCCGTCGGCATCCATCTCGACCAGGCGCTCGTAGCCGCGCTCGAGACCCCACGCGAACCCGGCCCGGTAGGCGGCGCCGAGTCCTTCCTTGCCGGCCCGATGCAAGACGTTGATCCGGTCATGACCGGAGGCGAGTGCCGACGCCATCGCGCCGGTCCCGTCGGGGGAATTGTCGTCGACGACGAGCACGTCGACACCGGGAGCACTCCGAAGGACGCGCGCGATGATCTCGGCGATGTTCTCCCGCTCGTTGTAGGTCGGCACGACCACGAGGGTGCGGTTCTCTGTCTGGTTCATGGTGTCTCCCGGGTGAGTTCGTAGACGACGGTTCGATGGACGGGTATCTGGCGCGAGATCGAGTAGCCCAGTCGTTCGAGAGCGACGATGTTGGCCGGGATCGCGGTCGATCCCGGGGTGACGAGCTCGAGATCCCAGACGGCGGATGTCCTCTGGAGGGACGGGGCGATAGCCGCGATCGGCCACACCGAATCCCAGATGCCCGAGCGTTGCGAGTACGGCGAGCGCAGCGTGACATCGGAGAGCCCGGTGAAGTACTGCGGGTAGAGGTGGAGGGCCAGTCGCGGTTTGCGGGAGGGTTTCGCCGTCTCATCGAAGACGACGGCGTCACCCGCTTTCGCGTTGGATCCGATCACCTGGGCGGCCTGGCGCAGGTCGCTTCCGCCGTCTTTGGCGAATTCGGTGCGCTGGAAGACCTCCGTTGGCAGGGCGAGTGCCACGAGCGCGAGTACCGCCGCGGCACGGATCCAGCCTGCGGCGGCTCCGCGGCTGAAGAGCGCGCACACTCCGAAGGCCACGAGGATCGAGACCGCCGGCGTGCAGAAGGACAGGTAGCGGATCGTGTACATCGGAGCGATGACAGCATTGCCGAAGATGAGGAGCCCCATCGGCAGCACCACCCAGCCGAGCAGGAGGGCGACCGCCCGATTGCGCGAGCGGATGAGTGCGACGACGGCGACAACGATCAGCGCCCAGCAGGCGAGTGCGAGCCAGGGATTGCCGAACCACTGGATCACGAACATCCGGGTGAAGGTGACGTAGTTGCGGTGAGCCAGGAAGGAGATCTGGCCATGCTCGCCGAGGGCGTAGACGATGACGGGCGCCGCGAGAAGCACTCCCGCCGCGACCGCCGAGAACCAGCGACGGATGACAGCTCGGCCGGGGCGGGCGGCGAGGAGCGCGACCGCGAAGACCACGGCGAGCAGCACGAGGTAGAGGAAGACGTAGATCGAGGCGGCGAAGAGGAGGGCGAAACCGATCCACGGCAGCCGACGGGTGACGCGGCGCTGCAGGAGTGTCACGAAGAGCACAGCGAGCCAGGTAGCCACCGCCGTTCCGATCGCGTAGGACCGGCCCTCCGCGGCCATGTAGCTCACCCGGGGGAGCAGGATCATGACGAGGCCCGCGACCACGGCGACCGCCCGGGGGGAAGCGGAGCGCGCAAACAGACGGTGGGCGAGCACCACAGTGCCCGCGACCGCGACACCGGCCGCGATGCTGCTCGGCAGCCGCACCGAGAGCTCGGATGCGCCGAAGGCATCGATCCAGAAGTGCAGGAACACGTAGTACGCGCCGTGAACGGCGTCGACCCGTCCCAGTTCCCGCCAGATCGTGGCCAGTGGTCGCTCCGCCGACATGACGCTTGCCGCTTCGTCTCCCCAGAATGCCGGGATCCAGGATCCGATGAAGGTGAGCAGCCAACCGGCCGCGCCGAGAAGCGCTGCGACAGGGCCGATGCCCGCGTCCGCGCCGAACCAGCGTGACGGCCGCAGACCGCCGAATCGCGTGCCACCCGGTCGCTCGGAACGGCGGACTGCCCCGGCACGGTCGACCGCATCGATCTCGATCGCTCCGGTATCTGCTGCGCCGGTGCCGATTTCGGTGGTGCTCACGCGCCGTCCCCCTGGATGATGTGCTCCGGCGGCTGCCGGTATGACTTCATCCTCGACAGTGGGACTTGGCGTTCTGTGCGGATCCGGGCCCGTCGGCGTGAGAATCCATACAGGTTGGGCTAGTGCGCCCCATTCGTGGCCAGTGCCGGGAGCGATACCGTCACGGTGAATCCGGCGGCGTTCGACAGGGTCACCGAGCCGTTGGCGGCCTGCACGATGGCCTGCACGATGGCCAGCCCGAGGCCGCTTCCGCCGTTATTGGCCGCGCGGGCGGCATCCGGTCTGCTGAACCGGTCGAAAGCCACGGGCAGGAAGCTCTCCGGCATTCCCGGCCCGGAATCGACGACGGTGAGCAAGAGCTCGCGGTCGGAGTGCCGGAGCGCGATCCGCACCGAACCCCCGCGGGGCTGGGCGGCGATCGCATTGCTGGTGAGGTTGTTGATGATGCGTCCGAAGTTCTCCACGGCGATGAGATAGCTGGAGTCCGTCGGTTCACCGGCGACGTCGAAGTCGACGGTCACCGTGCTGGCCACGGCGACCATCCGGGCACGGTCGACCGACGCGGCGAGCTCGTCGGCCAGCTGCACCCAACTGCTCCGGATGTCCGGCACCCGGGCTTCGAGCTGCGACAGCTCGAGAAGACCCGTCGCGAGCCCGGAGAGGCGTGCGACGGAATGCTGCGCGCTCACGATCTGGGCCTCGAGGGCATCGGCGTCGCCATGGGAGAGATGCGCGAGTTCGAGTTGCGCCATGAGGATGGCGAGAGGGGTACGCAACTCGTGGCTCGCATCCGACACCAGCTGGCGTTCCCGGTCGACGGACTGCCGGACATCGCTGATGAAGAGGTTGAGGGTCGTCGCGAGCTCGGAGAGTTCATCCGTGGCCGAGCCGATCGGCAAAGGCTCCGTCGACCCTTGCGCGACGAGGGCCTCCGCCTGCTTGCGCATGCGGTCCACCGGCCGCAGTGCAGCGCCGGTGAGCAGCCAGGAGGCCACACCGAAGCCGATCACGATCACGAGGGCACCGATCATCAGCGCCTGGGTGATGCGGTCGAGGGAGAGGATCGATGAGTCTTCGTTGCGGGCGGTGATGATCGTCCAGGCGCCCTCGTTCGTTATGACCGTCGCGTTGTACACCCGATAGGAGTCATCCGCGTTGACCACGGTGTTCGTATCGCCGGGGAGCTTCACGATATCCGCGACCCGGTCTTCGAGGGTCCGCGGCAGGCTCGATTCCACCACCGTGCCGGCGGGATCTATCACCGCCACCAGCTGCCCGGTGCCCGCTCGTTCGATGCTCGGTGTTCCCGTATCCGTGATGTCCCTGACGTAGGGAGCGGCATCATGGCGCAGCAGTGTGGTCGTGGTGCTGCTGAGGATGTGTTCGACCTGCGCGCGGAAGACGACCACCGCAGCGGTGGCAAGCACGATCGCGATGACCAGTGTGCCGATGGTGATGCGCCACCTGATGGTGACGTGGCGGAGGATTCTCACTGCCGCGTCCGCGTCACAGAGTCTCGAGCAGGTAGCCACTGCCGCGTTTGGTGACGATCCGCACCCCGGAGGCGACCGGTTCGAGCTTGCGGCGCAGGTAGCTCACATACTGGTCGACGATGTTGGGATCGATGTTCTGGGTCGACCCCCACACCTCTTCGAGGATTCGCGTGCGACTGACCACCGCGCCGGCGTCTCCGGCGAGCAGTCGAAGGAGTGCGAATTCCTTCGGACTCATCGAGAGCGGATGCCCGCCGACACTCACCGAGACGGCGAGCGAATCGATGCGGAGACCACCCACGGTGACCACGAGCTTGTCGCCGCTGGCATCCCGGCGCAGCAGTGCTCGCACCCGCGCACTCAACTCGGCGAAGGCGAAGGGCTTGGTGAGGTAGTCGTCGGCTCCCGCGTCGAGGCCGAACACCCGATCCTCCACCGCATTGCGCGCGGTGAGCAGCAGGAGCGGCATCGAACTCCCCGACTGGCGGATGCGCCGGCAGATCTCGAATCCAGACATCTGCGGAAGCATCACGTCGATCGCAGCGAGCGAGAACTCCTCGGTGGAGACCGCGATCAGGGCATCCACCCCGTTGTCGACGACGTGGATGTCGTAGCCCTCCGCGGTGAGTCCGCGCTCGATGAGCGCGCCCATCTGCGGATCGTCCTCCACCACCAGGATCTTCACCGGTTCTGTCTCCTTCGATCCGCCTGACAAGCGAATGCTGCAATGCTCGCACCTTTTGCCCGCCGGTACCCTCCCGCGCAGGCCGGGTCAACCCTCGCCCCCCAAGGCTGGAATTCTGCTGGGCGCCGAGCACGGGCCCGACGGGAGTCCGTACCGTGCGGCGTATCACCGATCACCAGCCTCACCGATCACAAGGAGAAAACAATGTCCCAGGTCATCCAAACCATCGACGTGGATGTTCCCGTCACCACCGCCTACAACCAGTGGACCCAGTTCGAATCCTTCCCGCACTTCCTCAGCTTCGTCGAGTCCATCTCCCAGATCGACGACACCCACAACCACTGGGTCGTGAAGGTGGCAGGCGTGGAACGCCAGTTCGACGCCGAGATCACGGAGCAGCACCCCGACGAGCGGGTGGCCTGGAAGAGCACCGGGGGAGACGTCACGCAGGCCGGCGTGGTCACTTTCCACAAGCTCAACGACAGCACCAGTCGCGTCACCGTGCAGTTGGACTGGGAGCCGGAGGGCCTGGTCGAGAAGGCAGGCGCCGCGCTGGGCATCGATGACGCAAGCGTCAAGGGCGACCTGAAGAACTTCAAGAAGTTCATCGAGGAGCAGGGCAGCGAACAGGGCGCCTGGCGCGGCGACGTGAGCAACTGAGCCACGACTGCGAGCTTGCCGACGCATCTTGATTCTCGGTAGACGTACCGGTAGACCGTAACCATGTCCGAACACTCAGATACTCCCCCCGACCTGCCCCTGGTTCCGCTCCCGGGAAGCAACCGCCAGTCGGCTGACGTGATCGCGCCGGCCGCCGTACCCTCGCGAGAGGGCACGGACATCGAGGTGACAGTGGTGCTGCGGCGACGGGCCGGGGCGAGTTTCGATCCCTCGGTTCGTCTGGGTCGCGAGGAATTCGAGGCCAAGATGGGTGCGGATGCCGCGGACGTCGAGACCGTCACGACGACTCTCGAGGGCCTCGGAATCCAGGTGGTGTCATCGGACCTCGCCTCCCGCCGAATTCGGATCTCCGGCTCGGCGATCACCCTCGGGCGTGTATTCGGCACCCATCTCGAATCGGTCACGAGCCGGGCGAGCGATGGCGCCGAGGTGCATCACCGTAACCGCAGCGGAATGCTGATGGTGCCGGCCGTTCTCGACGGCATCGTCACCGCGGTGCTCGGACTGGATGACCGCCCCCAGGCGCGCGCCGAGTTCCGGGTGGCGCAGGCTCGCGCGGTGACGGTGAGCTACACGCCCCTCGATCTCGCCGAGATCTACAACTTTCCCCCGCAGTTCGATGGCACGGGCCAGACGATCGCGATCATCGAACTGGGCGGCGGCTACGCTCAGACCGAACTGGACGCCTACTTCGCCAGCCTCGGCATCACCGGGCCGAAGGTGGCAGCGGTCGGCGTCGATGGGGCGCGGAACGTGCCGGGGGCCGACGCTGCCGGGGCGGACGGCGAGGTGCTGCTCGACATCGAAGTGGCCGGCGCACTGAGTCCCGGCGCGGACATCGTGGTCTACTTCGCCCCCAACACCGACGCCGGTTTCGTTGACGCGGTGAGCGAGGCCACTCACGCGGCGATCACACCCACCGCGATCAGCATCAGCTGGGGCCAGAGCGAAGACGCCTGGACCGCCCAGGCACGGCACGCCCTCGACCAGGCCTTCGTCGATGCCGCCAGCCTCGGCATCACCGTCACCGCCGCGGCGGGAGACAACGGGAGCTCAGACGGGGCTGCCGATGGGCGAAACCATGCCGACTTCCCGGCATCCAGTCCCCATGTCCTCGCCTGCGGCGGCACGAGCCTGCGGGCCTCTTCTGGACGAGTGACGTCGGAGACCGTCTGGAACAACGGTGCGGGCGCCGGAGCGACCGGGGGAGGCGTGAGCGACGTCTTCGCACTCCCGAGCTGGCAGAAGAGCGCGGGCGTGCCGGCATCATCCCGCGGTACCGCCGGACGCGGGGTGCCGGATGTCGCAGCAGTGGCCGACCCGAGCACTGGTTACGAGGTTCTGGTTGATGGCGAGAAGAAGATCTACGGCGGCACGAGCGCGGTCGCCCCGTTGTGGGCGGCGCTGGTGGCGCGCCTCGCCCAGGCCTCCGGGGCGCCATTCGGACTCATGCATCCGCGACTCTACGAGCTCGCCTCGGTCGTGGCTCACGAGAACGGGTTCCGCGACATCACGGCGGGGAACAACGGTGCTTTCGCCGCCGGACCGGGATGGGATGCCTGCACGGGTCTCGGCGTTCCCGACGGCGGTGCATTGCTGACCGCTCTGGCGCCACCCCGGGTTCCTGCCGCCGCCGAGGGCCGCTAAGCGTAGGCTGCCGGAGAGGCACTCGTGAGCGGAGACCCGCTCGTCCGACAGCGTCACGCAGGGGAATTTTCGCAGTTCTGGGGGCCACTATGGTGGGGAATATTTCCGATTTCTTCATGCGACCCATCATTCTGGGCTGGCTGCTCTCCGTTAGCGAGAGGTGGAAGAACCTCTCGAGACCGCTCGATGATCCGCAGGTGCAGACGCTCGGGGTCGATCCCGATCGCGTGATCCTCATCGGCAACGCCCTCTCGGTCGGCTACGGGGTCTCCTCCTACGACCGGTCGATCGCGGGACATCTCGCGCGGGCGATCTCCGACAGCACGAACCACGGAACGGTGATCGAGATCATCGCCGATGCGAATCTCACCGCAGCGAGCTGCCTGCGTGAACTCGCCAGGCGCGATCTCGGCGCCCAGGACGCGATAGTGATGACCATCGGCGTGAACGAAGCTCTGCGGCTCTCGTCCGTTGCGGTCTGGTCGCGGGGGCTGGAGAAGGTGTTCCGCTTCCTCGAGACGAACACACCGGCGAGCCTGCTCGTGTTCGTGGTCGCGGTGCCGAATGCCGGTCTGATCGCCCGCCTGCCGGGGGTCGTCCTCCGGCCGACCGAGCGCCGGGCCGCTCTGCTGAACGCGGCGACACAACGGGTCGTAGCCCGGCATCCCCGAGCCGCATTCATCCCCTTCGCACCGGACCCCCCTCGGGCGGAGCAGATCGCCGCTCTCACCAATTCCGAGGTCAATGCGACGAGCGAGACCTATGAGGAATGGGCGGCCATCATCGCACCGCCGATCGTCGCGAGCTTCGTGCCGGCGGTCAGCGCCACTCGTTTCATCCGCCGCAACGAGGCGGCGCGGCAGGCTGCCCTCGATGCTCTCGGCATCCTCGACACCGAGACGGAGGAGCGCTTCGACTCGATAGTCGCGCAGGCCAAGGCCGCCTTCGGGACCGACATCGTTGCCATCACCCTCATCGACAACGATCGCCAGTGGATGAAGTCCGCCGTTGGCATGGATCGGGTCGATGTGCCGCGCGAGCTCGCGTTCTGCAACACCACGATCACCCGCACCGACCAGTTCACCATCGAGGACACTGCGGTGGACCCGGTCTTCAAGAGGCATCCGTTCGTGACGGGGTATGCGGGTATCCGGTTCTACGCGGGGGTGGCGCTCGAGGCGGAGGGCCAGCGGGTCGGCGCGCTGTGCCTCATCGACTCGAAGCCGCGCAAATTCTCCCGGGCGGATGCCGCCCTGCTTCGCGATCTCGCACTGAAAGTGCAGACGGAACTCCAGGTCGACGTGTCGAAGAAGAAGCGCTCGGCTCACTGAGCCTCCTGCGAGCCCTGCCGGGGACCATTGCCCGGTGTCACTGGCAATCGCTACCCTCGGCCCATGGCGTTCATCGAAGCGACAGGCCTGACGAAGACCTACACCCCCAAGGGTGCCGGTCCCGTCCACGCGCTCGACGGGCTGGATCTCGCCGTTCCTCAGGGCACCGTCACCGCCCTCCTCGGGCCGAACGGTGCGGGCAAGACCACCACGGTGAAGGTCCTCACCACGCTCACCCGTCCCACGGCGGGCAGCGCGCGCATCGACGGCATCGACGTGCTCACCCAGCCCGAGCGCATCCGCCCGATCATCGGTGTCTCCGGCCAGTATGCCGCCGTCGATGAAAACCTCACCGGGTTCGAGAATCTCGATATGGTCGGCCGTCTCTATCACCTCGGAGCAGCCCAGTCCCGGATCCGCGCCCAGGAGCTCATCACCCTGTTCGACCTCGAAGAGGCGAAGAATCGTCCGGTGAAGGGCTTCTCGGGAGGCATGCGTCGACGGATCGATCTTGCAGGCGCCCTAGTGACCCGACCGAAGGTGTTGTTCCTCGACGAACCGACCACGGGGCTCGATCCACGAAGCCGCCTGGGCATGTGGGACATCATCAACAGCCTGGTCGGTCAGGGCACGACGGTGCTGCTCACGACCCAATACCTGGAAGAAGCCGACCAGCTGGCAGACAGCATCTCGGTGATCGACGACGGCAAGGTCATCGCGAAAGGCACCTCCGACGAGCTGAAGGCGTCGATCGGGGGTCAACGGGTCGAGATAACCCTGGTCGACCCTGGCGACAGCGAGGCGACCGTGGGGGTGCTGCGTCGCTTCGGCGATTCCGAGCCGGTAACGACAGCGGAGGGCCGCGAACTCTCGGTGAACGCTTCGGACGCGCCCGTCGCGCTTCAGTCGATCCTCGCCGAGCTCGGCAGTCGCGACATCCGGTTGTTCGATGCCGGGATGCGGCGTCCGACCCTCGACGACGTCTTCCTGCGGCTCACCGGCCACTCCGCCACTGTCGAGGCGGCGGATGTCGCCCCGAGCAGGAAGAAACGCGCAGAGAAGGAAAGTGCCGAGAAGAACCGTGCCGCAGAGAGCGAGGACAGCCGATCATGACCACCGCAGAGCGCACCGCCCCGCCGGGCACGAGCACGGGAACGCGCTCGGCCGTCTCCCACTGGTTCTCCGACGGCTGGATAACGACCCGCCGCAACCTGATAAAGATCAAGCGCGTGCCCGACATCCTCGTCTTCACGACGCTCCAGCCGATCATGTTCGTGCTGCTCTTCACCTACGTCTACGCGGGCGTCATAAACATTCCCGGCAGCAGCTACAAGGAATTCATCATGGCGGGCATCTTCGCCCAGACCATCGTGTTCGGATCCACCTATTCGGGTTCGGCGATGGCCCAGGATCTGAAAGACGGAATCATCGACCGGTTCCGCACGTTGCCGATGAGCCCCTCCGCCGTGCTGATCGGGCGCACGAACGGCGACCTGTTCATCAATGCCGTGTCCCTCGTCGTGATGATGACCACCGGATTCATCGTGGGGTGGCGCATCCGATCGAGCTTCCTCGAGGCACTCGGCGCCGTCGCACTGCTCTTGCTGTTCGCCTACGCGTTCTCCTGGGTGATGGCCTTCATCGGAATGAGCGTGCGGAGTCCAGAGGTCATCAACAACGTGTCGTTCCTGATCCTGTTCCCCCTCACTTTCATCTCGAACGCGTTTGTTCCCAGCGATACTCTGCCGCCACCCTTGCGGGTATTCGCGGAGTTCAACCCGGTGTCGGCGCTCGTTTCGGCGGTGCGCAACCTCTTCGGCAACACCCCGCCCGGTTCGCCGGTCGCCGACAACTGGGCGCAGCAGAATCCCGAAATCACGGTGTTGATCGGCATAATCGTGCTTTTGGTTGTCTTCGTGCCGCTCGCGATCCGCACATTTGCGAGCGTCAGCAGCCGCTGAGCCGGCCTCTCCCTCAGACGCGAAACCGGGAGGCTACTCCCACATTCGCTGGTTAGCGTGGAGGGATGACAGTCATCGCGATCACCGGTTCCACCGGGCATGTCGGCGGCCTCGTGGCCCGACAGCTCGCCGATCTCACCCCTACGCTCGTAGTTCGGGATGCCGCGAAGGCTCCGTCGATCGCCGGATCGCCGGTGGTGGTGACCGACTACGGGGACGCCTCGAACGCGGTGCGCGCTCTCGAGGGCATCGACGTGCTGTTCATGGTCTCCGCCGCCGAGTCGAAGTTCCGGCGCGTGCAGCACCGCACCTTCATCGAGGCCGCGGCCGCCGCCGGAGTGCACCACATCGTCTACACCTCGTTCTTCGGCGCCGACCCCCAGGCCGTCTTCACCCTCGGGCGCGATCACGCCGACGCCGAAACGGCGATCCGCGGAAGTGGAATGCAGTTCACACTTCTGCGGGACAACTTCTATTCCGACCTGCTTCCGTTCTTCGCAGATGATTCCGGAGTCATCCGCGGGCCGGCCGGAGAGGGTCGGGTGTCGGCGGTGGCCCGGGCCGATGTCGCTGACGTCGCCACCCGAATCCTTCGCGCCCCCGATGACCACGCCGGAGTCACGTACGAGTTGACCGGACCCGAAGCGCTCACTCTCGACGAGGTCGCCACCCGCGCGGGTGCCGCCATCGGACGAGACCTCAGGTATGCCGCCGAGACGCTGCCGGAGGCCTACGAATCGCGGTCCCACTATGGGGCGGAACAGTGGCAGCTCGATGCCTGGGTCAGCACGTACACGGCCATCGCCGATGGCGAGACCGAACGGGTCACGGACCATGTCGAGCGCGTCACCGGACGTCCTGCGCGCAGCATCGAAGAGGCACTCGCGGGTTAGCGTGGAGGCATGACTCCTTCTCGACCCAGCACCGTCGTCGCCATCACCGGCGGCTATGTCGTGCCCGTCTCATCCGACCCGATCGAGAACGGCACGGTACTCATTGAAGATGGCGTGATCATCGAGGTCGGTGCGCACGTGCGCATTCCGAAGGACGCGGTGATCATCCCCGCCGATGGCACCTGGGTGTTGCCCGGCTTCATCGAATCGCACGGGCATGTCGGGATCCACGAGGAGGCGAACGGTCCGGCGGGCAACGACACCAACGAGATGACCAATCCCAACATGGCTGCGGCGCGGGCGATCGATGCCATCGACATCGAGGACGAGGGCTTCCGGGACGCCCTCAGCGGCGGCATCACCAGCGTTGTCGTCAAGCCCGGCAGCGGTAACCCGATCGGCGGCCAGACCGTCGCCATGAAGACCTGGGGTGGTCGCACGATCGACGAACAGGTGATCAGCGACTCCGTGAGCGTGAAGTCGGCACTGGGCGAGAACCCGAAGCGGGTATACGGCCACAAAGACAAGACGCCGGCCACCCGCATGGGCGTGGCCCTGGTGATCCGCCAGGCCTTCGAGGACGCCCGGTTCTATGCCGCCCAGCGCGCCAACGCCGCCGACAACGGTGAACCCTTCAAGAAGGACCTCTGGCTCGACACGCTCGCCCGCGTACTCGACGGGGAGCTGGCCTGGGACCAGCACACGCACCGTCATGACGACCTCGCCACCGCCATCCGCCTCGCCGACGAGTTCGGGTACCGGCTCGTGGTCAATCATGGGACCGAGGCCCACAAGATCGCCGACATCCTCGCCGAACGCGGTATCCCGGTGATCTTCGGCCCGATGTTCACCTCCCGATCGAAGGTGGAGTTGAAAGATCGCGCGATCGCCAACCTTGCCACGATCGCGGCGGCCGGTGTGACCGTGGCGATCACCACGGACCACCCGGTAGTGCCCATCAACTTCCTCGTGCACCAGGCCTCGCTCGCGGTGAAGGAGGGGCTGCCCCGGGATGTCGCACTCCAGGCACTCACCGTGAATCCGGCGTCGATCCTCGGTCTAGATTCGCGGGTCGGATCGCTTTCTCCGGGGCTGGACGGGGACGTGGTGCTGTGGTCCGGTGATCCACTCGACATCAATTCCCGGGCCGAGCGTGTGCTCATCGGCGGGGTGACGGTCTACGAGTGGGACGAGACAACCCATCGCGGTATCACCGTCGAGCGCGGCGGCAATCACCGGCCCGCTGCGTAGCCCTGCGCCCCACGGGGGTTGGCCGCGGCCGTGAGCAGCCCGGTGGCCGGATCTCTGCCCACTGACGAGAGCCTGCCGAGACTCCAGTCGCCCGAGACGGTGACGGCGTGCCCGCGCTGACGAAGCTCGTCGATGACGGCCGCCCCCAGGCGTCCTTCGACGACCGCGCCCGCCGGCTCCCAGGTGCGCGGCCAGAAGGATTCGGGGAAGGAGGTGGTGTGGAACGTCGGCGCATCGATCGCCTCCTGCGCCGTGTAGCCGCCGACGAGGGTGCGCAGGAGGTAGAGCAACTGCCACTGGTCCTGCTGGTCGCCTCCGGGTGTTCCCAGGGCGGCGATCGGATGACCGTCACGAAAGAGCATCGTGGGGGTGAGGGTGGTGCGCGGGCGACGACCGGGCACGAGGGCGGAGGGCGCGGCCGGGTCGAGCCACATCATCTGCAGGCGGCTACCGAGGCAGAAACCGAGTTCGGGAATGGTGGGGGAGGACTGGAGCCAGCCTCCCGAGGGAGTCACCGAGATCATGTTGCCCCAGCGATCAACGACATCGATGTGGCAGGTGTCGCCGGCGGTCACCCCGGCGGGGGATACCGTCGGTTCGCCGCTGCCGGCGAACCCCGTGATTTCGACGCGCTCGACGGCGCTGCGGAGGGGAGGCCGGTATGCCGTCACGCCGGGAACCACTCCGGGGCGGAATTCGCGAGAGGCACCCTCAGCGATGAGGGCGCGTCGCTGTGCCGCGTACTCCGCCGAGAGCAGGTGCGTGAGCGGCACCTCCACGTCGCCGTAGTAGGCCTCCCGGTCGGCGAGGCTGAGCTTCTGGGCCTCGATGATCGTGTGGGCGCCCACGGCGGTGGAGGGGTCGAGCTGAGCGCCGTCGAACCCGTCGAGAATGGCAAGGGACTGGAGTAGGGCAGGACCCTGGCCCCACGCTCCCGATTTCGCCACCGTGACACCGCGGAATTCGAGGGTGGTCGCCGGCTCGTAGCTCGCTCGGAAGTCCGCGAAGTCCTGTTCGTCGATGACGCCCGCGTGATCGGTGCCGGAGGAATGCCGGTGCGGCTCGCGCGCGAATCGTGCGGCGGCCGAGGCGACGAACCCGCTGCTCCAGGCCCGGCGAGCGGCATCGATGCGCGCCTCGCGGGAGTCGGCGTCGCTGCCGGCAGCCACCAAACGGTCGAGGGTGTCGGCGTAGGCGCGATTGGTGAAGAGTTCGTCCTTGCCGGGAAGCCGGCCATCGGGCATCCAGAGCGCAGCCGAGCTCGGCCAGTGGCTCTCGAAGAGTTCGGAGACCGCGGCGATGGTCGACCTCACTCTGCCGAGAAGCGGATGCCCGTCCCGGGCATAGTCGCGGGCGAAGGCGAGCACCTCGCCCAGCTCCCACGTGCCGTGATCCCTGAGGAGCAGCAGCCAGGCGTCGACGGCACCCGGCACCGCTGCGGCGAGTGCCCCGGCCCCGGGAACCAGATCGAGTCCCTCGGCGCGGTAGTGCTCGATCGTCGCGTTTCGCGGCGCTGGCCCTTGCCCCATCAGGACCACCGGTTCGGAGGGGCGGAGGGCGGTGGCGAAGATCCCCACGAGATCACCGCCGGGCCCGTTCAGGTGCGGTTCGACGATGTGGAGCACGAACGCCCCCGCTGCGGCGGCATCGAAGGCGTTGCCCCCGCGTTCCAGCACCGCCTGGGCGGAGGCGGTCGCGGTCCAGTGGGTGGAGGCCACCATTCCGAACGTGCCCTGCAGTGTGGGGCGGGTGGTTTCGGGGGCAGGTGGGGTGAAGGGGGTCGCAGAAGTCACAGTCTGCAAATTCTAGGCGCGAGCGATGAGAGTCGACGGGGTGCGGATGCCAGCACCAGCGGCCATCATGGGTGGATGACACCTCCAGCCGGCACCGGGTCACCCCGCAGCGGCATCACCCAGCACTGGACCCCCCTCGCCGTGATCTATCTCGTTCTCGCGATCATCGGCCTGATCGGCACCTGGAGTTTCAATATCTCCGCGATCGTGCAGGTTCGCGATTTCGTGGGCGACTGGGTCAGCAGCGGTCCGGCCGTGTCGTCGCTCACCGTCGACCTGCTGATCGCTGCGGTCGCCGGCAGCATCCTCATCATCGTGGAGTCCCGGCGGCTCGGACTCCGGGGTGGCTGGATCTATGTCGTCCTCGCCGGCATCACCGCCTTCGCGTTCGTCTTCCCCCTGTTCCTGGCCATGCGCGAACGAACGATCACCCGGCGCTCGGTTGTCGGCGTGCGCCCGCCCGACCCGGGGGAGTGACGCCATGACCTTCCAGGCGTATCTGGACACCATCAAGGCGAAGACGGGTCTCGACCCCGAGGACTTCCGACCACTCGCACGCGACAAGGGCTTGCTCGAGCCCGGGGTCACCGCTGGCCAGATCAAGAGCTGGTTGAAGACGGATTTCGACCTCGGGCCGGGTCACGCGATGGCGCTCATCTCGATCCTCACCCCGAACGGTCGAGCTTCGGGAAGCTCCGACGACAGGATCGACGCGATCTTCGCGGGAGCCAAGGCCCACTGGCGCCAGTTCGCGGACATGCTCATCGAGGCATTGCGGGGGTCCGGGCGGGATCTCAGCCTCGCGCCAACCAACACCTACCTCAGCCTGGTCTCCGACGGTCGCAAGTTCGCAATCCTGCTCCCCACTGCCGCGCGTCTCGACATCGGGATCAAGCGGAAGGGCGTGGCCCCGACAGAGCGTTTCGAGGCGGCCAGATCGTGGAACACGATGGTCACCCATCGTGTCCGCGTCGATGACGACTCTGGACCGGATCCCGAGCTGCTCGACTGGTTGCGCCAGGCACATTCCGGCACCTGATGCGGGCCGCAACCGCTCCGCACGTGCGGCAGGTTAGCCTGACGCCATGAGCTTCTCCCTGCTCGCCCTCGTCGTGCTCGTCGGGCTTCTCGGCCCGCTGCTCGCGGGTCGCGAGTCCTGGCACCTGCCCGGCGTGGTGGGTGAACTGCTCGGGGGACTGCTGGTCGGGGCATCCGGTCTTCGTCTGCTCGACTCGAAGGAGCCGACGTTCACACTGCTCGCCAACGTCGGTTTCGCCCTCGTCATGTTCGTCGTCGGTTCACACGTGCCCATTCGCGAGGGAACGATTCGGCGGGCGCTCGGCAGGGGGTCGCTCGGAGCGGTACTGGTCGGTCTGGTCGCCGCTCTCGCCGGAATCGGGCTCGCTGCCCTGTTCGGTACGGGGCACGCCGCCCTCTACGGGGTGGTGATCGCCTCGTCATCCGCCGCGCTGGTGCTGCCGATCGTCGGCTCGCTGAAGCTCGGGGACACGACCCAGCTCGTCGCGCAGGTGGCGATCGCGGATGCCGCCTGCATCATCGCTCTCCCCCTGGCGATCGACCCCGCACGGGCGCTCACGACGGGAATCGGCGCGATCGCCGTCGTGGCCGCGGCGGTGATCCTCTTCTTCGCGTTGCGCGCACTGGACCGCAATGGCCTGCGCAAGCGAGTGCGTCGCCTCTCCGAGCGTCGCAAGTTCGCGCTCGAACTGCGCATCAACCTGCTCCTGCTCTTCGGTCTCGCCGCGCTCGCCCAATTCGCACAGGTGTCGGTGCTCCTCGCGGGATTCCTGCTCGGGCTCGTGGTGGCGGCGATCGGCGAGCCGCGACGGCTCGCCCGTCAGCTCTTCGGCATCACCGAGGGATTCTTCGGACCACTGTTCTTCGTCTGGCTCGGCGCGTCGATAAGCCTCTCCGATCTCGGAAGTCATCCCGGCATGATCCTGCTGGGTGGGTGCCTCGGAGCCGCCGCGATTCTCAGCCATCTCTCCGCCCGGTTGGTCTCCCAGCCCCTGTTGCTCGGTGTGGTTGCTGCGGGGCAACTCGGGGTTCCGATCGCCGCAGCGGCTCTCGGCAACCAACTCCGGCTTCTGCAGCCGGGAGAGGATGCCGCACTGCTGCTCGGTGCCCTGCTCACGATCACGGCAACGACAGTGGCCGCGAGCGTCCGCGCGCGGCGGCAGCAGCACACCGCAATCGCGAGCTGACCCCCGTCGTGCGCCCTCCCTCCCGATTCCGGAGTCGCTCTCGGCGTGCGGGGCGGACGGGTCGACGTGCTGAGACTTCGTAGACTGCAGGGTGCGGTCGAGTCCAGTTTTCCCTGGGACCGCGGCGGAGGTGGACAGCACGGTGAAGCTACGGGCGACATTCGGCGCCCTCCGGCTGCTCATGGCGGCGGTCTGCCTGGTGGCCCTCGTTTCCCGCTTCCTCTGGGGACTCGGGTCGGCGACCTTCACTCCAGGCAACTTCTTCGCCTACCTCACCATCCAGAGCAGCATGCTTTTCCTGGTCGTGACGATCATCGCCGCCGTCGTCTCGCTTCGGGGGCAGGATGATGCGCCCTGGCTGGACCTGGCGCGGGCAACCGTGCTCAGCTGCACGGTGTCGTGCGGCATCATCTTCGCGCTGATCATCGAGCAGTCGGGGGAGCGAGGTTTCCGCATCGACGTGCCCTGGTCCGACGTGGTGTTGCATTTCGTGCTGCCGGCAGTGGCCGTTCTGGACTGGATCATCGGCCCGGGGCGCGGCATCGCCCCGTGGCGCAGCATCGCCATCGTGCTCGTCTTCATGCTGGGCTGGGGGCTGGTCACGCTCGCGCGAGGACCCATCGTGGGCTGGTACCCCTATTTCTTCCTCGACCCGGCCCAGCTGGCCAACGTCGCACAGTTCTTCTACTTCGGCTCGATCGCCGTACTGCTGTTCGGGGGCATCTCGACCGCGCTTGTGGCGGTGAGTCGCACCATGCCGCTCGGTGAGCGCTGGACGGCACGCTGGGAGGCGCGCGCGGCGCTCACGCCTCCGCGAACGGAGCGAGGGACGCCAGAACGGATTCCAGAAGGTCGTCGTCGCTGAGTTTCACCACGCGTCGAGCCGCCTTGCCTCCGACTATTCCCACCAGGACGGGTTCGCCGGTGATCGCCTGGAGGTTGACCCAGTCCGTGATGTCGCTCTCGGTGCCGACGAGGCTCCAGACCGCCGCATCCGTCGACCAGAACGGCTTGTCGAATCTCAACCAGACGGTCTCCACCGCGCCCATCCCGAGGGCGGCGATGGCGGATCGGTGGGGGAATGGCAGCAGGGGGTCGAAGGCCACAGCATTCTTCTTGAGCACTCCGAGCGGCACCGTGACGATGACGCGGTCCACCGTGAGGGATTCGCCCGTACCGAGTTTGAGACTCACCGACGAATCGCTGTAGGAGACGCCGAGCACCGCTGTGGACAGGGACACCCGGACACCGTCGAGAGCATCGGTGATGAGCCCCGAGTACCCGCCGGTGACGATCCTGTCGCGGGGCGGTAGGTCCGCGAGGCCGTACCAGGTGGAGAGTTCCGAGGCGCTCGCTCCCGTCACCCCGGCGAGAGTCGCCAGCGCGGTGTCGAGCAGATCACTTCCGGCGAGTCCCTCCACGGTGGTGCCGGCCGCTGTCGCCACTGCCCCCGAACCATCGAGCGCCGCGGTGAGACTCGGGTCGACGAGCTGGGCTTCGGCCCAGGTCTGAGCGGTGACGAGTGCCGGGCCCCCGACCGTGTTGTCCGCGGTGTGTCCATCCACTCCCTGGGCACGAAGACCGGTGAGCGGGTTCGACTCGATGCCGAGCGCGGCGAGACGCGAGAGCAGCGACTGGTCGGCCACTTCGCCGAGCCGCCACGCACCGAGCTCGACACTGAGCGGCCAGGACTTCGGCGTGCGGGTGTCGATGCGCCCGCCGACACGATCCCGCGCTTCCAGCACGATGACGTCGACGCCGCGTCGCACGAGCGCACGAGCGGCTTCGGTGCCGGCGGCGCCGGCGCCGATGACCGCCACCTTCTCGCCGGCTGACACGATCCCCAGTAACTCGGAGGCGACTCTCGCCCCGGACTGCTGGGCCCCGAGCACCGTTCCGGCACGGTCGGCAGAGGTGGCCTCCCCGGCGAAGAAGACCCGTCCGCCGACCGGCTGGGATAAATCATCCCGATGCTGCGGGGTCGCACCGGGCGAGAGGAAACTCTGAGAGCCGCGCGCGAAGGGATCCGTCGACCACGCACTCCGTTCGATGCCGGAGGGCCGAGGCACCGGGGAGGACGGAGTGGGGGAAGGCGTCGGGGACGTCGTCGGACGAGGGGATTCTTCGACGCACGCGGTCACCACGAGCAGGGAGAGTCCTGACCCTGCACCGAGGAGGAAACTGCGGCGGCTGAACGACATCTCAGCGCCACTGTACTCGGAACACCGGGGGGCGACCGACGTGCGCCTCAGGGCGCGGCGCGGTCAGCCCTCGCCGTGAGGCGCGCAAAACCGATGGCGGCCGACGCCACCGCCACGATGAACGCGGCGATCCCGATGACGTAGACGAGAAGGCTCGGGATGCCACCGGGACCTGTCGGCTCGAGGAAGGGGTAGGGATACCAGCCGGTGATCGCGCCGCGGATCATGGTGAAAGCCAGCCAGGCGAGCGGATAAGAGATGACGAGCCAGAGTCGCTTCCACGGTACCCGGGCGCGCCCCGGAGCCAGCAACCAGTCGAGCAGGATGAAGATGGGCACCCAGACGTGCATGACCTCGTTGCACCAGCGCGGCGGTTCGTAGCTGCCATCGCCCGGGATGTTGCGTAGCAGCACGTTGTAGACCAGCCCGGTGATCACCGCGTAGGAGAGGATGGCGACCCGCACGCTGGTGAACAGCTCGGTGTCCCGCGGAACACGAAGGGCGACACTGCCACCGACCAGCAGCACCACGACATTCATCATGCTGGACTCGATGGTGAAGTAACTGAAGTACTCCCCGGGTTTGAACGAGTCGTGGAGCAGGTCCGCGGTCACCTGGGTGACGAGCGCGGCGAGCACGAGCAGCCCGACGGCGATGCGCAGGAACCCGAATATTCGGCGCAGGGCAGCAGCATCGGTGCGCACCGGGGAATCGACAACAGACATCTTCGTCACGGTTTCACCATAATGGCTCGCCGCTCCGCGCACGAACCACGCGTTCGGTCCGGTGCCGCCCGCAGTCTCGGCCGCGCATCCCCGCTCTCCCGTGCCCTCGAACAGGCTATCCGCGGCCCTTATGCTTGCCGGATGCCATTGCCTGAGGTCTGCGTCTGCTATCTGCTTCGGCAGGGAGCGCGGGGTGAGGAAGTGCTGCTCGGCCGCAAGAAGTTCGGGCTGGGTGAGGGCAATCTCGTCGGGCCCGGCGGAAAGATCGAACCGGGGGAGACTCCCGAGCAGGCGATCAGGCGAGAGGTCGCGGAGGAGACGTCGATCGAACTCGGCCGAGTCGAACTCGTCGGCGAGCTGACCTACCCGTTCCCGTTCAAGCCGGCCTGGAGCCAACGCTCGTGGGTGTTCGTCGGCCGGGAGTGGCGCGGCGATGCCCGGGAGTCCGACGAGCTGGTGCCCGAGTGGTTTCCGGTGGCCGAGATCCCGACCGGGCGCATGTGGGATGACGCCCGGTACTGGGTGCAGGACGCCCTGGCCGGTCACTTCGTGAAGGCCACCTTCGAGTTCGGCGCAAACCTGCGCACCGTGTCGTCCTCCGACCACCCGGCATTCCCGATCAGTGCTCCGCGCCGCCCCTGATCCGTTCGAGGGATTCCGGTTCTAAGCAGACCTCGATCGCCAGTTCCAGTGCCCGCGCGATGCTCTCGAGCTGAACACTCGGATGCGCAGTTCCCACCGCGAGCTCGGGCGAGCACGGCACGTGGATGAAACCGGCGCGGACGTCGGTGCCCGCGACGGTGCGCATCAGGCTGTACATCACGGCGTTGCAGACGAAGGTTCCCGCCGTCTGCGAGAGGGTGGACGGAATCCCTTCGGCAGCCAGCCGCGCGACTATCGCCTTGACCGGCAATCCGCTGAAGTACGCGGCGGGCCCGGCCTCATCGACCGGTTCATCGAGCGGCTGAGCGCCGGCATTGTCGGGAATCCGTGCATCGGCCAGGTTGATTGCGAGTCGCTCGGGGGTGATGGCGGGGCGCCCGTTGGCGAGGCCGGTGGCTATGACCAACTCGGGATGGTGCTGAGCGATGAGACTCCCGAGCAGCTGCGGAGCGGCGTCGAAGACGACCGGCAGCACCGCGGTGACGAGCCGGATCGGCGAGCTCCACCGGGACGCGACGAGTGCGACCGCGTCCCCGGAGCTGTTCGATGCAGCGCCGTCGAAGGCCTCGAAGCCGGTGAGAAGGATGGTCGAGAGTTCGGGCATCACAACAGCACCCGCTTGTAGGACCGTCCGTCGTCGAGGGTCACGGTCGTCGCAATGAGGGTTCCCCGGCTGATGCGCAGGTACACCGCCTGCGCCGTCACCCCGAGGATGCGTGCGGCGTCGGCGACGGACTCTCCGGGAAGTCCCGTCGGCACGCTGCTCGGGCGCGCGGAGCGTTTGCGCCCGGCGGCCAGTCGCTCGGCGATCTGTTCGTCAGATCCCTGCCAGCCCCACTTGGCGGCTGCGACTCCGAGGCCCGCGGCATCCGCTACCCGGTCCCAGCCCTCGCCGGAGTCGAGGGAGTCCCGCACCGCCCGCAGCTGAGCGGGATCCCGCTCGAGCGCGAGAGATGCCTGCCGCACCGCCCGAAGACGATCGAGGGGCTCAGTCGCGGTCTCCAGCGAATCGAGGGAACGCCGGGACTCGTCGGAGAGAAAGCTCATCGACCCGCGGAAGCCGCATCCATCAGGCGAGCCTGCACTGTCGCGAGCGAGGGATTCGTGGCGGTCGATCCGTCGGGGAAGACGAGGGTTGGCACGGTCTGGTTGCCACCGTTCACCTCGGCGACGAGCTCGGCCGTTCCGTCCACCTCTTCGATGTTCACCTCGGTGTAGGGCACGCCCGCGCGCTCGAGCTGGCCCTTGAGGTTGCGGCAGTAGCCGCACCACGTGGTGGAGAACATCAGGACGGAACCTGCGGGGGGCGTGAATTCGGCGCGAGTGGGCATACCTCGAGCCTACGACCCTCGAAGCTGGGGTGCCTGGGCCGGCTGTCCTGACGTCTGACCCGGGGAAGTCACAGCGCCGGGAGGGACAGACAACGGCATCCCCGAGGCGTAGGTTGGAGCCGATCGGGCCGTTACTCAGCACCGCCGGACCCTCCGACGCGAGTCAGCCCAGGGTGGACTGAAAACGATGTCGAACACCGCGATGCAGATGATGGAAATGCACTCCGACGCCATGCAGGGCATGGACATGGGGGCGATGCAGGAATGCATCGAAGCCTGCTCGGCCTGCGAGCAGGCTTGCACGATGTGCGCCGGCTCGATGGCCATGTCAGCGGAGATGGCGATGTGTGCGGCCATGTGCCAGAACTCTGCCGATATGGCGAACACCATGATGCGCATGATGCTCCGCCCGAACGGCATGAACGGGCCGGCGATGATGGCGATGCTTCAGGCCATGGTGGTGGCCGGCATGAGCTGCGCCGACGAGTGCGAGGCGATGGCCGGGATGAGCGCCGACTGCGCGATGTGCGCCGAGGTCTGCCGCCAGTGCGCGATGGCCTGCCAGAAGATGATGGACTCGATGCTCGCAGCCTAGAAATCGGGCGACACAGCGCAGTCTCCGCGGATGTGTGCTGAGTCAGCGCGGTGCGCGCAGCACGCTCACCCGGGTCGAGCCGACGGCGAGCGTGTCGTACAGCTCGTGGAGAGCGACCGGCTCGCCGATCGAGACGACCGAGCTCAGGTCGTCATGATTCCAGACCCACACGGCGTCGGGCTGGTCGAGGAGTGCCACGGCGAGCCAGCTTCCACCGATCGCGCCGATGGATGACACGTGCACGACGAGTCCGTCGCGCCACTTGCTCGGTGTCGCGGCGGTGACCCGGTCACGGATCGCGGAAACGGCGTGGCCCGCGACCGCCGACGTGCAGGCTGTGCCGGGGGCGTGAGTGCACAGCATGGTCGCGGTCACCGGTGGTGTGGTACTCGACATGCTGGCCTCCTGCCCGGGGATTCGGATTCTTCGCTTCTTTCCCCCGAGAGTAGGTTCCGGGGGAAGGGATGTCATCCCGCTGCGTAACGCGACGAAACATAGCCGAAGGCTCGACTTGCTAGCAGTGGTGCACCACCGGCACCAAACCTGCGTAACGTTGTCTCTGGAGTGCGCCAACCACGGACTTCGCGCAAATGAGAGGTTCTGCTGTGGCCGAATGTATTCACGGACTCGAAGCGGGCCTGTGCGACCAGTGCTTCCCCAAGGCCGTTCCCGTGCTCGAAGTGGTCACAGCGGCAGGCCAGCGCAACGCGCGGGCCAAGGCAGCGGTGACGCGTCGAGCAGCATCGGCAGCCTCGAAGACTGTCGAAAGCGTGAGTGACCAGCGCATCTATCACCTCACCCACATTCGCAATCTCGCCGGCATCCTCTCGTCGGGGGCGATCCTCGCCGATAGCAACGAGACCTTCACCGGGCGCCCTGAGGTGGACCTCTCTTCGCCCGAGACCCGGGAATCGCGACGCGCGACAGCCGTGTCCGGCCTCGGCAGTGCGAATGTGGCCGAATTCGTGCCATTCTTCCTCGTGCCGAACTCCACGATGTGGGAGGACATCCGCTCGGACTCCGTCGACCCACGCCTCTCTCCGGAAGCGCGGGGAGCGGTTGCCGCCGACTTCGTGCTGCTCGTGAGCACGGTGAAGCATGCGACGGAGCACACGGACGACGGCGCCATAGTCGTGACCGACGGCGACGCCGCCCACGTGCTCACCCGCTTCGCCGCCTCCACCGAGTCGAGCGAACGGATGCTGCGGCGCCTGCGCGCCGACGACAACGCCGAGACCATCGTGGAGGCCGAGCTCCTGGTCAAGGACAGCTTGCCCTTCGAACTGGTGACGCTGGTCGGGGTCGCCAACGATCGCGCGCGGGAAGAGGTGCGCGCGATCCTCAAATCGTCGGAGTACAGCCCGAAGGTCTCGGTCTACCCGCCCTGGTTCCAGAAGCCAGAGGCCTGAGCCCCACGCGCCGGCACAATCGGGGACTGAGCGGGGCACCGTGCTGACCGCCGGCGTCGACCTTGCCGCCGAGCCGCGGGGAACCGCGCTCGCCGTCATCGACTGGTCGGAGGACTCCGCCCGCGTCGTCGAACTCGAACTCGGAGTCGGTGACGACCGGATCGTGGAGATCGCACCGACCGTGGCATCCCTCGGCATCGATTGCGCCTTCGGCTGGCCCGACGACTTCGTCTCGTTCATCACCCGGCACTCCGCGGGCGAGCCCCTCCAGCGCTTCGCCGCGGAGAGTTCCGGATCGGGCATGGAGTGGCGACGACGGCTCGCCTATCGCGAGACCGATCGCGCTGCTCGCGAGCGCACCGGGCGCTGGCCGCTGAGCGTCGCCACCGACCGTCTCGGGCTCACCGCCATGCACTGTGCCGCGCTGCTCGACGCCCTGGCCGGGGTGCTTGGCCCCATCGACCGGGCGGCGGGAGGCGTCGCGGCCGAGGTCTACCCTTCGGCCACGCTGCGACTGTGGGGTTTTTCCACCGTCGGCTACAAGACGGATGCCGCCGTGCGCACGGTATTGCTCGATGCGATCGTCGAACGCGCGCCGTGGCTCGATCTCGCGCCGGTGGCCGCTGTCATGACCGCCTCCGATGATGTCTTCGACGCGGTCATCGCGGCCCTCGCCGCCCGCGCCCACGCCCTCGGGCGCTGGCACCGGCCGCCGCCCGAGTCCATCGAGCGCGCCGGTCGGGAGGGCTGGATCGTGCTGCCCTCTGTGGACCTCGCCGAGCTGGGTCCAGCCGCTGGTGCTGCTCCGGCCTAGACCGTCAGGGATTCCCCGGCGCTCAGAACCAGATGCTGAGCCACGGCGTGACCGGCGATCGGAACGAGGCATCGAGGGATGCGGCCGAGCCCGGTCGCAGTTCGGTGATCCGCCCGGCCCGGGCCAGGGTGACGGCGGAAACACCGCCGAGGTACAGAGCCCCGAGGTCGTCGACCGTGAGCGCGATGGCGGCGGCGTCATCCGGAGCCTCGGTGTCGAGGTGCTCGACGGTCGCGCTGCCGTCGGCCGCGACGGTGAGAAGGAACAGTCCGTCGGCGAAGCCGAGATCATCACTGACATCGAGCACGAAGACACCGGCGGCGCTGTAACGCCGGGCCGAGAGCGCGACCGGCACATCCAGGACGCGCGTCCACAGGTGTTCGCGCACCCCGTTGCGCTTCACGGCACGGGGATCGGAGACCTGCCAGAGGAGTGGTTCGTCGAAGGTGCGCAACGGCGCAGAGATCGAGGAGACGAGATCCATCTCGAGCAGGAACCGCCAGAGCCCGGCGTAGGCCTCATCGGTGGCGGACACGAGGAAGGCGAGGTCGAGCCGGTGCTTGGTGAAGTCGTCGCCCGCTTCGACCACCCGGTACGCGGCGAAACCCTGCAGCTCGCCCTCGTCATCGTCGAATCGCACGACGCGGAGGCCCCTCGCCGATTCGGGATCACCGTCGATGCCGAGAAGCCGTTCCCACAGGATGTCGGCGAACTCGACCTGGCCCGGGGTGCGCAGCCGCACCCGTTGCACCAGTTCGTAGCCGTCGCGCAGCAGCGTCTCCGGCTCGACGAAGCCGAGGGAGCCGGATGTCTCCGGCCCGATCCACCGCGCGCGTGTCGTGTCGATGGTCCAGTCGGCGCTCATGACCGAGGGTCCGAATCCGTAGCGGCGGTAGATCGTGGCCTCGGTCACGGTGAGGATCGCCACGGGCACATCGAGGGAAACGGCCGTGCGCAGTTCGGCTTCGAGCATGGCGCGCGCGATTCCCCGACGACGATGCGTTGGCGAGACGGTGACGGCGCTCACGGCCCAGGCGGGGATGCTCGTTTCGCCCGGCACGGTGAGGTCCATCACCCAGGTGCTCACGGTGGCGACCGGCGACGCGGGATCCGCTGCATCGGGATCCCAGACCCCGGTGGTGCGATGGTGCGCGATGTGGGGGAGCTGAACGTCGAGCTTCTCCTGCGACATGCGCGTGCCGTGAAAACCGCGGTTCTCCGCCTGAACCCAGGTGGTGAGCGCCTCACGGTCGGCGGTGTCGACGAGCGAGAAGTCGAGGCCCTGAGCGGCGAGACGTTCGGCGGACAGGGCATCGATCGGGGCTTCGGCATATTCGTAGGTCACTGTTCGAGGGTAGCGGGCTGCACGCACCGGCGTGCGGGGTTGCGACGGGGCGCGCGTGCTTGAATGAGCAGATGACCGCCTCGCCCGTTGCCCCCACGCCGGCGGGTCGTTCCACCGCCGATTCAGCCCTCACCCACCTCGCCGACCTCGCCGCCTTCGTGCAGGCGTCCCCCTCGTCATTCCACGCCGTCGCAGAGGCCGCCCGCCGGTTGTCCTCCGCCGGTTTCACGGCGCTGGAGGAATCCGAGGACTGGCCGGTTGCCGCTGGCCGATATTTCGTGGTGCGGGACGGGGCCATCGTGGCCTGGATCACGCCGGACGGCGCCGGGCCGACCAGTCCGTACCGCATCGTCGGCGCCCATACCGACTCTCCGGGTTTCGTTCTCAAGCCCAAGCCCACCACGGCGGCGCACGGCTGGCTGCAGCCGGGAGTCGAGGTCTATGGCGGCCCGCTCTACAACTCCTGGCTCGATCGGGAGCTCGAATTCGCCGGACGGCTCGTGTTCGACGACGGCACCACCGAACTGGTGCGCACCGGGCCGTTCCTCCGGTTCCCGCAACTGGCGGTTCACCTCGATCGCGGGGTCAACAGCGAAGGACTCACCCTCAATCCGCAGCAACACCTCAACCCCGTGATCGGAGTGGGCGCGCTAGCGGACACGGATATCGTCGCCCACCTCGCCGGCCTCGCCGGCCGCGCCGGCAGGCACGTTGTCGGCTACGACATCGTGACCGCCGATACCGCGGCACCCCGCGTCTTCGGGCTCGACGGCACACTGTTCGCTTCCGGCCGACTGGACAACCTCTCCTCCGTTCACGCCGGACTGGTGGCACTCCTGGCTGTCGCGGGGGAGCCGGCTCGAGCCGCAACGGCCCCTTCGATCGCGGTCTTCGCGGCATTCGACCACGAGGAAGTGGGGAGCGAAACCCGATCGGGCGCCGCGGGACCGTTCCTCGAGAGCGTGCTGGCCAGAATCGGCAATGCCACCCCTTCGGATCGCGCACGCGCGCACGCGCAATCGTGGTGCCTGTCAGCGGATGCCGGCCATGCGGTGCACCCGAACTATCCGGAACGTCATGACCCGGTGAACCGGCCCCTCGTGAACAGCGGACCACTGCTCAAGATCAACGCGAACAAGCGCTACGCCACCGACGCGCTGGGTGCCGCGGAGTGGGCGCGCAGTTGCCGCCAGGCCGGTGTCGACTACCAGGAGTTCGTGTCGAACAATTCCGTGCCCTGCGGATCGACGATCGGACCGATCACCGCGACGAGACTCGGCATCCGCACCTTCGACGTCGGCATCGCGCTCCTCTCCATGCACTCCGCCCGGGAACTGTGCGGGGTCGAGGATCCCGCGGCACTCGCGTCGGCGATGACGGCGTTCCTGGCCCCGGCCTGAGGCCGGTCTATTCGAGCAGGCCGCGGATGTCGTCGGCGGTGAGCGCGGTGCTGAAGACCGCGTCGTCATCCATCACCGCGTCGAAGAGTCGTGCCTTGCGGTCCCGCAGGGCCATCACCTTCTCCTCGATCGTGCCGGTGGCCACCAGCCGGTAGACGTTCACCGGTCGGGTCTGGCCGATGCGGTGGGTGCGGTCGACGGCCTGGGTCTCGGTGGCGGGATTCCACCACGGGTCGAGCAGGAACACGTAGTCGGCCTCGGTGAGATTGAGTCCGAACCCGCCGGCCTTGAGGCTGATGAGGAACACCGGCGCGTCACCCGACTTGAAGCGCGAGATCACGTCCCCGCGGTGCAGGGTGGTTCCGTCCAGATATTCGTGGGCGATGCCCGCGGCATCCAGCCGGCTCGCCGCTTTTCGGAGGAATGACGTGAACTGGCTGAAGATGAGGGCGCGGTGCCCCTCCGCCACCACATCGTCCAGCTGATCGAACAGCGCGTCGAGTTTCGAGGAGGGGATGTCGGCGTGCGCCTCGTCCACGAGGGACGCGTCGAGGCTCAGCATCCGCAGCAGTGTGAGTGAGCGGAACACGATGAAGCGGTTGCGATCGAGGTCCTCGATCAGGCCGAGCAGCTTCTGGCGTTCTTTCTGCAGCACGGTGTCGTAGAGCTTGCGATGGCGGGGCGCCAACTCGACCTGGAGCACCTGTTCCTGTTTCGCGGGCAATTCGGCGGCGACAAGCTCCTTTGTGCGACGCATCATCAGCGGACGGATGCGACGGCGAAGCTGGGCGATCCGTTGGGCGGCGTGTTCGGTGGACTCACCGGAGGCGATAGGCCGCACGTACTCCTCGGCGAACTTGCGACCGGAGGGGAACAGTCCGGGCGCAACGATGTGAAACAGCGACCAGAGGTCGGTGAGGCTGTTCTCCATCGGAGTGCCCGTGATGGCGAGTTTGAAGGGCACCTGAAGGGAGACGGCGGCCTCGTGCGCCTTCGATGCCGGGTTCTTCACGAACTGGGCTTCGTCGAGCACCAGGCCCGACCATCCGAGTGCCCGGTAGTTGTCGAGGCCGAGACGGAACAGCGCATAGGAGGTCACGATGATGTCGGCGCCGTCCGCCAGCTTGGCCAGCGACTGCCGGGTGGTGGAGACGCCGCGAACGGCCAGCGAGGGAACGAAACGGGCGGCCTCCGCCAGCCAGTTCGACACGACAGACGTGGGGGCGACCACCAGGAACGGCTCACCCGGCGCTTCCGCCCGGGCGTGGGCGATGAGCGAGAGCGCCTGAAGGGTCTTTCCGAGACCCATGTCGTCAGCGAGGATGCCACCGAGCCGCTGCCGCCAGAGAAAGGCGAGCCAGTCGAAACCCTCCTTCTGGTAGGGACGGAGACTGGCGTCGACGCTCGCCGGCACGGGAGTGGACTCGACCGAATCGATCGCGAGAAGACCCTGCGCGGACTCCCGCCACGCCTGCGCTTCGACGGTCTCATCGGCGAGATCCTCGAACTCCGACCAGAGGCTGGCCTGGTACCGGCTGATCCGCACGCCGGTCTCCCACTCGGCCATGGCCGATGCCTCGTCGATGAGCCTCTTCAGCTCTTCGAACACCGGCTGATCGAGCGAGAGATAGGAATTGTCGACAAGCAGCACCTTCGAGCTGCCCTTCGACAACGCGGTGAAGACCTTGGTGAATGGCACGTCCCGACCGTCGATGTGGATGTACACGCCGAGGTCGAACCAGTCGCTGGTGTCGGTGGCGACAGTCGTGAAGGTCAGTTTCGGGATGCCGGTGAGCTCCCGATAGTCGGGGCGCGTCCCCACGGAGTCGATCCTCACTCCCTCCACCGCGCCGAGCGTCGGCAGCACCCGATCGACGAACTCGGCCGCGGCGAGACCGCGCAGCGTGTCATCCGAGAGGGTGCCGAGAACGCGCTGGACGCGCTCGAGCACCCGATGCTCGGTGGCGAAGTCCCGGTCATCGGCGCCGCGAAGCGACTTGCGAAGTCCGGAATAGTCCCAGTCCCACCCGATCTTCACCGTCTGTTTCGGCTGGTAGGCGATCGTGAGCACGAGTACCGGTGGGCTCAGCTTCGGCAGCGCGACCGAGGCATCAGCACTGGCCACGCTGATCGTGCGACTCAGTCTCGGGTAGTAGTCGCGCAGGAACTCGTCCACGTCGGAGGCCGGAACGACGACGGGATCGACCGCCCCGAGCAGCGCGCGCTGCTCGTCGACGAGCGGGGTGGATGTCGCGGCCAGGACGAATCTCGGCCGCGGGTCGAACTCCCACACGTAGACCCCGTGGTCGCCGATCGGACCGGCGGCGGCGGCCGGATGCGGCTCCCCGTCCACCCTCAGGATCGGTGAGAGGCTCAGATCCCCGTCGAGCCGGGCATCGATGCTCACCGTGGCGTCGCGCCCGATCGTCACGCTCGTCTCCTTCTTGCCCGTGACCAGCGCGATGTCGCGTGCTTCGGCATCCGCGAGCAATTGCCAGAACAGCGGGCTGTGGAAGTCATCGAGGTAGAGCCAGTCGGGCTCCTGCCCCGTGTAGACCTCGCGGGTCGACCGGTGCAGTGCGGCGAACTGGGCGAACCAGCGCTGCTGCTCTGTCGCGAGTGCGAGGCGATTGGCCTGATACCCCAGGGAATTCCAGGTGACGTTGCCCCGGGTCCAGTTGCCCGTGTCGCTGAGGAGCACCGGCCGCACCCCCAGCCGACGGGTGCCGGTGCTCGATGCGGTTGCGGTCTTCGCGCTGGGGCCGTTCCACTGGCTGCGCGAGCGCGGAATCAACTCCCTCAACTCGAGAAGCAGTCCGATGCGGGCGCTCCGACCCCCGGACGACCCGCTGCGATCGGTGAGAGCGATGACGGCGCTCTTCCAGTCGGCCGGTGTCTCGGCCGCTGTCTCGGCCGGCCCAGCGGCCGTCTTCACGGTAAGTCCGGGGAGCTGCTTGAGCGTGGTGGTGTTGCTCTGCAGCAGCACTGCGGCCACATGCTTGCAGTCGAATCCGACCGGGCAGGAGCAAAGACCACCCGTCGGCTTTCCCGTGGCTGCCGACACGATCGCGCTGCAGCGATAGGGCTGCGGCGCCGACCCGCTCACGGTTCCGCCCACCACCCGGGTCTCCGGGTTCCAACTCACACTGGAGACGAACCCTCCCCGCGAGTACGCCAGTCCACGCTGGAACGAGGCGGGGCCGACGAGTCGCTGGATGTCGGTGATGTCGACCATCGGTGCGGCGTCGGGCATTCGTCCATGGTCTCACGAGGGTGCGACTCAGCCGACGGCGCCATCGGAGCCCGAAATAGAATCGGGGGCATGTTCCTCACCATCGCCCACTACACGATCTCCGCCGGAAACGAGCGGTCAGTGCTCGAGCTGGTCTCCGAACTCGAAGCTGTCAGTCGCGAAGAAGAGGGCTGCATCTCATTCGATGCCTACCTGAAGACCGGTGATTCGCAGCAGCTCGTGTTGCTCGAACGCTACGAGAGTGCTGCGGACTTCGAGTCCCACCGCGCGTCGCCGCACTTCGAGCGACTGGTGCTCGGCCGGATCGTGCCGCTGCTCGCCGCCCGCACCGTGGAGAGTTTCACGCTTCCCGAGGTGTGAACCGCGGCGCGGTGGCCGTCCCGTCTTCGCGGGGGCGCACCGCGGCACGGGCCATCACAACCGCGAGACGCCGCGTCGGGCCAGCCGCGCGAGCCGTCCGGCATCCCGGCTCAGGCTGATTCCCACGATCGCACCCAGCGCGATGGACAGAACCGAGATCCCCGCGGTCATGAGGGTCTGGATGCTCGCCGCGCCTCCCTGTGCGGCGCCACTGAGGCCGATGAAACCGAGCGCCCCTGGCACCAGCAGCCAGAAACACGCGAGCGACATCACCGATGCCGGTGGCGAGGTGCGGAAGTGGCTCGCGAGGCGGGTGAAGGGGGCCACGACGACCGCTCCGACGAAACCGCTCAAGCCCGCCCCGAACGCGACCGCGCCGAGCGCCTGGGCCCCGTAGGTGACGGCGAGGCTCAGGAAGATCCAGACGAGCGCTCCCTTCGGAGCCGACATGAAGAGGGTGAATCCCACCGCCACCAGGGCGACTCCCAGCAGTCCGGCCCACTGCCCGAGAAGCGGTTCGGGCAGGGCGGTCGGCAGGCCACCCACCAGGGTCGTCGCGGCGAAGACTCCGAACGTGAGCAGCAGAAGCTGGGCACCGCCGAACACGAGACGGCTCGCGCCGGCGATCACCTGGTTGTTGGTCAGTTCGATCGCGGCGATCGTCAGCGTGAGACCCGGCAGGAACGAGACGAGGGGCGGCGCGATGATGCGAAGCGGAGCATCCCCGACCACGTGCACGAGCAGAAGGGCGGTCACCAGGGTCACTCCGAATGCGGCGATCACCGGCACCGTTGAACTCAGCCCGGGAAACCTGCGCGCGAGCAACACCAACAGGCCGACGCCGAAGCCGAGCACCGCGTAGACCCAGATGGCCTGGATGGTCGGGTTGATCACCATCCCGAATCCCACGGTGAGGATCACGTGGCCCAGCAGGGCGGCCACCGCGCCGAACCGGGGCGTCGCGGTGCGGATGCGGGCGACCTCGGCCATCGCCTCAGCGGGTGTCACCTCCTTGCGAAGCGCTCGCCCGATCAGGGTCTCGACGGCGCCGGTCTGGTCGAGACGGCCGCCACCCGGACGTGCGGACTCGATTCGCACCTCGCCACCCGCAGTCGTCGACTGCAACATCACATAGGTCGGCAGCACCACGGTTCGCGCATCGTCGAGGCTGTAGACCTTCGCCACTGCACGCAGCGTCTCCTCCACGTCATTGGTGGCCTGGCCGGTCTCGATCATGACGAGCCCCAGGCTCTCGAGCATGCCGAGGATGCTGCGGGCATCCGCATCGTCGGTCGGGACCGTATCGCCCTCTGCGGACTGCTTGAGCAGCCGCGAGGCCTGTCGTTCGAACCAGTCGAATGCCATACGACGATCATCCCGCAAACCGGGCCCCGCTGGTCGAGTAGGTCGCCCCGGCGCCCGGATCGGCGCCTACGAGCGACCGACCGGCTCCCCGGTCGGATCGCCCGCCGCTTCATCCACGAGATCCGGTCCACCGATCGGCGCGCCGGCCCACGACACCAGCGTCCAGCCCGCCTCGGGAGACCCGGCGAGCTCGACCACTCCGGTGTTGTCGAGCTCATGGCTGCCGGCGAAGATCGGGGGCACGTTCGTCGCGCGTCCGGCGGTCCACACCCGGATGGCCGCACCGTGACTGAACACCGCGGCGGTATCCAGGTGCGTCACGGCGGCGATGCCCCGATCGAAGCGCTCGAAGAACGCGTGGCCATCCGTCGCGCCCGGCATCGTGACATCCAGCTCGCCCGATCCCCAGGCGAACGCGGTCTCGAGATACGTGCGAGCGGATGCCTTGTCCGAACGTCCCTCGAGAGCGCCCGCCTCGATCTCGTGCAGTCCGTCGATCACGGTCGCCTCGGCGAAGGGACGCGCGGTGAGTTGGGTGCGCACCAGTGTCGTGGCGAAGACACCATCGATGAGCTGGGTGCTGAGCGCCTCGGCGACAGCGATGGCCTGACGTTCACCGAGAGCGGTGAGACCCGGGCCGGGGTGCGCCGTATCGAGCTGGCCGAGCACATTGGCGGGGGTCTGTCCGTGACGGATGAGCAGCAGTCGCATGATGTTCTCCAGCCTATGGTTCGCGGATGCCGTCGGTCGGCGCCATCGCCCCGTGCCGCCCGAGCAGGCGCCAGACGAGTGTCGTCAGGGGCGGATATTCGAGAGCGATCTGCCGCAGCACCCGGTATTCACGCGTCGGGGAGGGGCGTTGGCCATCATTCGAGGCGATCGCATCAGCACGAAGGAGGTAGACGACGAGTTCGTCTTCGGTCGGCAGCTCTTCCATGAACGCCCAGGGGTCCTCACCCGCAAGCAGACGCTCGTGAATCACGGTCTCGAGTTCCTGTCGGGCCTCGGCCCGCAGCACCTCGAGGCTCACCCGACCACGAAAAGGGGCATGGTTAGACGGCATCGATTCAGCCTAAGCGGGGGTCCCTGAGAGTGCACATCGATGGGTAGGGTCGAAGCCATGACCCCGGATTCCCTGCGCGAATTCTGCCTTTCGTTGCCCCAGGCCACCGAGACCTTCCCGTTCGGCGAAGAGACCTCGGTGTTCAAGACCAGCGGCAACGGCAAGATCTTCGCCCTCTCGGCGCTGGGCTCCGACTCGTTCGACGTGACCCTCAAGTGCGATCCAGAGGAGAGCATCGCTCTGCGGGCGGAGTTCCCCACGATCATCCCCGGCTACCACCTCAACAAGAAGCACTGGATCACGATCCGTCTCGATAATTCGGTCGAGGACGACCTGGTCGAACAGCTGATCTCCTCCAGTCACGCGCTCGTGCGGCCGCGAATCCCGCGGGCTCGCCGGTGAGGTCGTTCTTCTCGGGGATGGGATATCTCGGTCGCGGCCTTCGCCTCTGGATCACTTCACCCCGGCTGATGCTCCTCGGTGCGATCCCCGCAGTCGTCGTCGGCGCCCTCTACGCCACGGGAATCGTGCTCGTCGCGCTCAATCTCGATGCGATCGCCGCCTGGGCGACGCCGTTCGCGCAGGGGTGGACGGAGCCCTGGCGCACTGACATGCGCGTGCTCGGATCGGTTGCGGTGATCGGGGGAGTGGTGTTGCTCGCGGTCTTCACGTTCGCAGCGGTGACCCTGGCCGTTGGCGATCCCTTCTACGAACGGATCTGGCGCGCCACGGAGAAGTCTTTCGCGTCCGATCCCGGCGAAGACGGCATGCCGTGGTGGCGTTCGGTGCTCGGCGGCCTCCGACTCTTCATCACGACCGCACTCCTCGGCCTGCTGCTCTTCGCCGGCGGGCTCATCCCGATCATCGGACAAACCGTGGTGCCCGTGCTCGGTGCGTTCGTCGGCGGCTGGTTTCTCGCGGTCGAGCTCAGCGGATTCGCCTTCGATTCCCGCGGAATAGACCTCGCGGGCCGACGACGGATGCTCGCCGCCCGCCGGTCACGAACCCTGGGGTTCGGGGTGCTGACCTACCTGCTCTTCCTGGTGCCCTTCGCCGCGATCGTGATCATGCCCGCGGCCGTCGCCGGCGCGACCATGCTGGCGCGGGATTCCCTCCCGGTGGTCGAATAGCGCCCGCCACCCGAGGCCGGAACATCCGCCATCGGAGACGAATCGTCCGCGGGCGGGAACGAATCGCCTCCGAGATGCGTTGCCGACAGTATGACCATCCCCCTCTCCATCCTCGATCTCGCTCCGATCGCCCCCGGGCAGAGCGTCCGGGACAGTTTCGCCAGCAGTGTTCGCCTCGCGCAGGCCGCCGAAGCGAACGGCTACACCCGGGTCTGGTATGCCGAGCACCACAACATGCCCACGATCGCGTCATCCGCCACCAGTGTGCTCATCGGCCATGTCGCCGATCACACCTCGACCATCCGACTCGGCTCCGGGGGCGTGATGCTGCCGAACCACTCTCCACTGACGATCGCGGAGCAGTTCGGGACGCTCGCAGAACTCCACCCCGGACGTATCGACCTCGGACTCGGACGCGCACCCGGCAGCGATCAGAACACGGCGCGAGCGATGCGGCGCGACCCCCGGTCGTCGGACCAGTTTCCCGAGGACGTGCTCGAACTTCAGGCCTTCCTGCGCGGCGAGTCGATAGTGCCCGGCGTGCAGGCCGTTCCCGGCGGGGGAACGGATGTGCCGCTCTACATCCTCGGATCTTCGCTCTTCGGCGCCCGACTCGCGGCCGCGCTCGGTTTGCCGTATGCGTTCGCCTCGCATTTCGCCCCCGATGCCCTCCACGAGGCGATGGCGCTCTATCGCAGCGAATTCCGGCCCTCGCGTCAGTTGCAGGAGCCCTACGCGATCGCGGCGGTCAATGTGATCGCCTCGGAAGACGAAGCGGATGCCCGGCTGCAGTTCGAGACCACCCGACGCGCGCGGGTGCGCAGCCTGATCGCCCGTGGACCCTCCGCGATCGACTACACCGACGAACAGATCGATGCCTTCCTCACCACTCCCGAGGGGCGGAACATCGCCAACATGATGCGCTACTCGGCCGTCGGCACCCCCTCGGAGGTACGCAACTTCCTCGGGGAGTTCGCGGCCTCTGTACAGGCGGACGAATTGATGACGGCACACCAGTCGCGGGACATCGAGGACCGGCTCCGCTCGGTGGCGCTCACCGCCGAGGCGATGCTCGCCCTGCCGGTCGAGTAGCGCCGCCCACGGCGCCAATCGAGACCCGCGCATCCTGAAAAGAACTGGCACGAACCATCCGCGGGGCGCACTCTAGAGACATGACTAAGGGCGACGTGGAAACCATGGACAAAGACGGCCAGTGGGTGAACCGGGTGATCGGCGAGCCGGAACGCAGCGAGAGCTACACCAGCAAGGAAGAGGCGATCGAAGAGGGCCAAGCGCTGGCCGACCAGCTCGGCACGACGCACACCGTGCGCCCGGCAGTGGCGACGGGCGACATCACCGATCCGCAGGAATAGTGCGCACCTGTCCGGTCGCATCGTGAGCGCCTTCATCACGCCGCCCCGGCGAATTCCGTTCTACCTCCGTGTCGGCCTGTGGGTCGCCGAACGCTCCGCGGGACAGCGCCTCCTTGGCCCGCGGCTCCTCAGCTGGTATCCGCGGGCGGCAATCGGCTCCGGCATCCTCGAATCCCTCGTCGCCCACCACGACGGGCGGGTCACCGAGCGAATGCTCAAGCTGGTGCGCCTTGCGGTCTCGTTCGCCGTCGAGTGTCCGTTCTGTATGGGTATGAACTCCAACGGCTGGGAGAAACTGATCTCGGATGACGAACTCGCGGCCGTGCAGGGACGCCGCCCTCTCGACGAAGTGCCCTCCCTCACCCCTGCCGAGCGACTCGCTGTCGAATACGCCCGGCTGGCCTCCGCGACGCCCCTCGCCTTCCCGCACGGATTCGGCGAATTGTTGCGCGCTTCCTTCACCGAGCGGGAGATGGTCGTCCTCGCCACTACCGCTGCCCAGGTCAACTACTGGGCGCGGGCGCTTCAGGCGCTGGGTGCGCCAGCCGCGGGCTGAACTTCGCGAGCTGAGCTTCCAGCAGGCTGAGCTTCCAGCAGGTAGAGCGTCGACGGCGCTGTGCTTCGACGGCCCTCGGCTTCGCGCAGCCTCGGCTCCGAGCGGGCGCACGACTCCGATCCCGGCGGTGCGAACACCCAGCCGCGTCGAGTGATAATCGACAATGCCCGAAACCATGATCATCACCGGAGCCAGCGATGGAATCGGAGCCGCAGCCGCCCGAGCCCTCGCCGCTAGCGGCCACACTGTCGTCATCGTAGGCCGTTCTGCCGAGAAGACGAAGAGGGTGGCGGATTCCCTCGGCGCCGAGTACTTCGTCGCCGACTTCTCGAAGCTCAGCGAGGTGCGCCGCCTTGCCGCCGAGCTGCGCGAGCGCTACCCGCGCATCGACGTGCTCGCCAACAACGCCGGCGGCATCTTCGGGGACCGCACCGTCACCGAGGACGGCCACGAGCTCACCCTGCAGGTGAACCACCTCGCGCCGTTCCTGCTCACCACCCTGCTGATGGACCGCCTGGTCGAGAGCCGGGCGCGTGTCATCAACACCTCGAGCGTCGCGAACCTGAGCGGAAACATCGACATCGATGACCTGGACCTGGCTGCCCAGTTCAGTGCGGGCAAGGCGTACAGCAATGCCAAGCTCGACAACATCCTGTTCACCAAGGAACTCGACCGCCGCTTCGGCGCGGACGGCATCAGCACGGCAGCATTCCATCCCGGAGTCGTCGCATCGAACTTCGCCAGCGAATCGACCAGCCCGCTGCGCGTGATCTATCGCAGCATCCTGCGCCACACCCTGATCTCGAACGAGAAGGGTGCCGACACCCTGGTCTGGCTGGCGACGACCAACCCCGGCGCTGACTGGACGCCAGGCGAGTACTACATCAAGCGCAAGCCCGGACGCACCAACCGGCAAGCGGATGACGCGCAGCTCGCTTCAGCGCTGTGGGAACGCAGCGCCGAGATGGTCGCCTAGCGCTTAGGGCTCGTCCGCAAGGCCCTGTCGGGCGTCGGGGAACGCACTATCCGCACGCCCCCGACCACAACCCGAGCCTCGCGTCCTTGGCGCGCGCCACTGCCGCCTGCACGGTCGCATATCCCGCCACGTTCTGGCCGTAGCGCACAGCGCGCCCCAGCCCCTCCTGGGCCAGCACCTCGCTCACGTTCTGCCCGCTCGCCGTGACTACCGTCGCCAGCGTGCGTCCGTACTGGTCCACCCTTTCCACGTCGAAGACCAGCCCGATCGTCGATCCCACCGGCGTCAACTGCTTCAGTCGAGCGGATGCCTCCGGCCCCATGCACTGCACGGGCGTGTTGTCTTTGACCGTCTCAGGCGTGTCGACGTTGAGCAGCCGGATGCGCGTGCGCACCCCGCGAAGGGAGACATCGAGCGTGTCACCATCCACGAGGTGGGTGACCCGGCCTTGCTCGGTGGGGATCGGTGCGACCGAGGGCGAGGAAGTATCCGGTGCCCGTGATGCCTCAGGCACGATCGGCGACCCGCTGTCAGTGCTGGCGAGCTGGGGAATCAGCACCACCGCTGATGCCACGGCCAGCGCGATCACGACGAGCACGGGTCCCACGGCGGTGCGACGGCGCTCACTCATGGGTACACGGTAGCGCGCACCGGCAGCGAAGAACGGCGACCCACAGTCGTATCGTTTGTTGGTGGTCCCTGCCAGCTTGGGCGGTCGCTTAGTCAAGGTGAGCCTGCAATGTCGATATGTTGAGTCCGTGATCGAGTCCACCGATTCAGCCCCGAGTAGGGAAGCCATCGGGGTGATCCCGGGGCTCGCGCTATTGTTCGTCCGGGGAATCCTCTTGTGGATCGTGATTCCGTTGGGGTTCTTGGCATGGGTCGTATTCACGCCTTGGTTGCATGGGCGTCGCATCACGCTCGGGCAGTTTTTAGGGTGGGTCGACAACAATGTCGTAGCCGCCCGTGAACGCAGCGTCCTTCGTCCGCTGTTTCGTAGGCCACCTCAGCCTTGGATTCGAGCCTGCGATATCGAGCGCGTGCACCACCGGATAGGCAAGTTCGACCTCTACTGAGGCAACCACTGTCCCGAACGGCGTTCTGCTCTGTCGACTTCACCATCTGCTTTGCCGCAACAATCACCGGGAGCGGGCAGACGACGGTTTCGTGCTGATCTCCCCGGTCAAGATCGGCCCCTGTTCGGTCGCGATTTCACTTCCGTTCCCCTGTTGGGAGCTGCGAAACCTCCGACGTGCGGCGAGCCGATGGCGACGGAACGTCGGCTGCGGATGCCGCGTCCCGGAGTCTCCTCCGGAACGCGACATCCGCGGCGCTAGTCGCCCTTCACGTTCACGATCTGGTGCAGCGTGTGCACGATCGACACGAGGTCGGATGCATCGGCCATCACCTGGTCGATCGGCTTGTAGGCCGCCGGGATTTCATCGAGGAAGGCCTCGGTGTCCCGGTACTCGATGCCCACCATCGCCTCCCGGAGCTGCTCGTGAGTGAAGGTCTTGCGAGCCGCACTCCGCGAGTAGTTCCTGCCGGCCCCGTGCGGGCTCGACTCGAGCGCGACCGGGTTTCCGAGCCCCTCCACCACGTAGGAGGCGGTGCCCATCGAACCCGGGATCAGACCCAACTGGCCCTTCCTCGCAGAGATCGCCCCCTTCCGGGAGAGCCAGACGCTCTTGCCGAAATGAGTCTCCTTCTGCGTGAAGTTGTGGTGGCAGTTGATCCGCTCCTGCTCGACTACGGCGATCCCCATCCACTCGTTCACCTGGCGGATGACCCGATCCATCATCTCCTCCCGGTTGAGCAGGGCGAAGTGCTGGGCCCAGTTCAGCTCGGCGATGTACCGGGCGAATTCGGGGGTGCCCTCCACGAGGTAGGCGAGGTCGGGGTCCGGCAGCGTGATCCACCATGTGCTCATCTGCGCCTGCGCGACCTTGATGTGCTTCTGGGCGATCTTGTTGCCGATACCCCGGCTTCCCGAGTGCAGGAACAGCCAGACGGCATCCGTCTCGTCGAGGCTGACCTCGATGAAGTGGTTACCGCTGCCCAGAGTGCCGAGCTGCAGCCGCCAGTTGCCGACGTACGATTCCGGGTCGAATCCGGCGGTCTCGGCCAGAGCCTCCAACTCGCGGATCCGCGGCTCGGCGGTCGCGACGATCTTGCGGTTGTACGCGCCGGCCGAGGTCGGGATGGCCCGCTCGATCTGCTCCCGGAGCTCGCGCAGGTCGTCGCCGAGCTGGGACCTCGTGAACTGGGTCTTCACCGCGATCATGCCGCAGCCGATGTCCACGCCGACGGCAGCCGGAATCACCGCACGCAGGGTGGGGATCACCGATCCGACTGTCGCACCGAGGCCCAGGTGGGCGTCCGGCATCAGGGCGAGGTGAGGGTAGATGAACGGCATCGTGGCAGTGGTGCGAGCCTGGGTCTCTGCCTTTTCGTCGAGGATGCTCGCCCAGCTCAGGAGCCGGTCGTTGATTTTCTTCATAGTCTTTCTGTCTACTGGGGGTGGAAATGGAGAGGGTCCCGGGGAGGGACGACTCTTCGACCTGCAGTATCGAAAAGACAAAACGCCCCGGGCCTCGACTGAGGCGGGGGCGTCGAATGACGTCGGTTGCCTAGGCGAGGTGCTGGAAATAGCGCTGCTCGCGCTTCAGGAGGGGCAGGGTCACATCGTACATCAGGCACCTCACTTCCAGATCATCGGGGCGTGCCGAGGATCGGCACAGAACCGCGAGCTTAGCTCCACTCCGGGAGGGATGTCCATACCCCGCGCAAATCGAGATCCGTCTGGGGGTCACACGGGCAGGGTGACGATCGCCTGCACGGGTGCGTGGTCCGAGGGCCAGGCACCGTCGAACCGGGCGACGTTGACGCCCGTGCGGGACACCGAGATCCCGGGTGTCGCGAGAATCCAGTCGATTCGCTTGTGGTCGAGTCGAGGGGGTCGGTAGTCGGGGAAGGTACCCCACGCCTCCGAGACATGCTCCGACGCGACATCCCAGGTGTCCACGAGGGTCCCCCCGGTGGTGATGGCCTGGTAGGGAAGCGAGCCGACGCTCGTGTTGAAATCGCCGGTGACAAGGGCCGGTAGGGGGCTGGCCGCGACGATCTCGCGCACCCGAGTGGCGGAATGGATGCGGGCATTGCGGGACCGGTGGTCGAAGTGGGTGTTCAGCACGCGGAACTCGACTCCCGTCTCCCGATCGCGAAAGACGGCCTCGACGAGCACGCGAGGAACCTTGTTGCCCCAGGTGGTCGAACCGCTGGCGTCCGGAGTGTCCGAGAGGGCGGTCTGCTTCCACTGCAGCATCGCGAGACGTCGACCGTCATAGAACAGCGGGCATCCTTCGCCGCCTCGGTCGGCGTTGCGTCCGTAGCCGACGGAGCGGTAGCGGGTGCCGAGGGCATGGCGCAGGAATGCGGCCTGGTCGGGCAGTGCCTCCTGAACGCCGATGATCGACGGCACCTCCGACTCGAGCAGTCGAGCGACCAGCGGCCTCCGTTTGACCCAGCGGTCCGGATTGCCGGGCAGGAGGCGCGGCATCCTCCGGCGGATGTTGAAACTCATCACCTGAAGCTCTGGCGCGGTGACGGGGCCGAGGAGAGGAGTATCCGTCACGCGCCAAGCCTACGGTCGACAGCTGCCGCGCGTGCGCAGGCGCTAGCCTTCTCGGATGGTTGACACGCACGATGGCTCGGCGCCGGAGGCTTCCTCCCCGGTCCCCACCGGAACCTACCGGCACTACAAGGGCAACCTGTACGAGGTCATCGGGGAGGCAACGCACTCGGAGACCGAGGAGTCGCTCGTCGTCTACCGCGCGCTCTACGGGGAGTTCGGGCTGTGGGTACGGCCTCGCGAGATGTTCCTCGGCGACGTCGACGTGGATGGCCGGAGCGTGCGCCGGTTCGCGCCCGTGGAAGCCTGATCCGTCGGGATCAGCCCAGCTCCGACGCGACCCCGGCCGCTCGCACCCTTTCCTGCCGGGCGCTGATCCGGCGGCGGAACCAGGCGGAGTCCGTCATCCGGGCCAGGACCGGTCCGGCGATCACGGTCAGCAGCACGTAGGCGGTCGCGAGCGGGGCGAGTCGCGGCTCGATTCCGGAGCCTGCCGCGAGGCCGGCGATCACGATCGAGAACTCGCCGCGCGGAGTCAGGGCGAATCCGGTGCGCCACCGGCCGGGCACACCGATTCCCGCGGCCGCCGCGGCGCGGTAGCCGGTGAAGGTCTTGGTTCCGATCGTGACCACGGCGAGGATCGCGGCCGGCAGCAACACCGGAGGGATGCTGGCCGGCTCGGTGGAGAGGCCGAAGAACACGAAGAACACCGCGGCGAACAGGTCGCGCAGCGGAGACAGGAGCTGCTGCGCGTTGTGCGCCACCCGCCCGGAGAGCGCGATCCCGACCAGGAATGCGCCGACCGCGGCCGAGACGTTCACTTCCTGGGCGATGCCGGCCACGAGCATGGTGAGTCCGAGCACGCCGAGAAGGAGCGATTCCGAGTGGTTGGCTGCGAAGAGCCGGGAGATGATGCGTCCGTGCCGCAGCGCGAGGTACAGAATCACCGCGACCACGAGCACGGCGACGACCAGCGCGGTCGCTCCCGCGAGCACCCCGGCCCCGATCACCAGCGCCGAGAGCACGGGAAGTTAGAACGCCATCGCCAGGTCCTCGATCACCAGGATCGACAGGATCGTCGGCGTCTCCCGGTTGCCCAGTCGACGCAGGTCCCGCAGCACCTTGGCGATCACCCCGGACGATGACACCCACGTGATTCCGGCCAGTGCGACGGCGGCCACCGGGCCCCACCCGAGCACGAGGGCACAGAGCGCGCCGGGCAGGGCGTTGAGGACGGCATCCAGGATTCCCGCGCTCCGGGAGCTCTTCAGGCTGGTGACGAGCTCGGTCGGCGAATATTCCAGCCCGAGCATGACCAGCAGGAGGATCACGCCGAGCTCGCTCCCGAAGGTGAAGAAGTCGTTACCGGCATCGAGGGGTACGAAGCCGCCGACACCGAACGCGAGACCGGCGAGAAGGTAGAACGGGATGGCCGAAATACCGATGCGGTCAGCCAGTCGTGATAGCAGGCTGAGACCGAGCAGTACGGCCCCGACTTCGATGAGGAGCAGGGCGGCGTCATGCATCGGCGGAAGGGATATCAGCCGTCGGTGAGAACGCGGGCGAGGGCGTCGAGCCCGGGGCGGGTGCCCACCGCGACGATGGTGTCGCCGGCCGCGAGGGCAGTGTCCGGGGTGGGTGAGGGGATGACATCCGCGCCCCTCACTATCGCGACGATCGAGGTGTGCGTGCGGGTGCGGGCCTTCGTGGCGCCGAGGACCTCGCCGGCGTAGGGCGATCCAGCAGAGATGAGAAGCTGCTCGGTGAACAGTCCCGCGGCCTGCTCGCGGATGCCCGCGAGTTGCCCGAGCATCAGGGAGGCACCGAGCACATCGGCGAGGGCGGCGGCCTCGTCGTCGGTCAGCGCGATGGAATCGACGGCCTCGTCAGGGTCGTCAATGCCGAACAGGGCAAGTTCGCGCTCTCCCGACCGATGGGAGACCACGCCGATGCGGCGGCCCATCTTGGTGATCACGTCGTGGCGCGTGCCGATCCCCGGCAGGTCCACTTTTTCGACTCGTACGCTCACGCGGCAACCCTAACAGGCGAGGTCGGCGGGGTCGGCGCAGCGGCGGGTGGTCACGAGAAGGTGACTCCGCGAGCGGTGATCACGCAATCAGCGGTGAGCCCAGGTACGACCAGACCGCGAAGACGCAGCTCGCGCCGATCAGCGCGGTGAAGAGCAGGAGCCAGAACGGCGACGGGATGCCCGTGCGGCGATACAGCAGGTACGCATCCGAGGTGGAGAGTTGGTCCCTGCGCCACAGGTGCACGCCGATGACCGTTCCGAGAGCCCGCACCGCGCCGACGAGCAGGGCGATCCCGATGACAAGCAGCGCATAGCCCTGCAGGGAGGGAGTGGCGAAAAACCAGAGCAGCGCACTGGTGGCCGCCGAGACGATCACGATGACAGCGCCGAAAGCATTGCGGATCACCAACAGCGTGAGCACCAGCACGACCCCGCCGGCGAACAGGGCGAGGGCGGTGTATCCGTTGAACACGCTCCAGAGCAGGGCTGCGCCGACGATGGCGGGTGCCGGATAGCCGAACACCCCGCTCACGACGGTGCCGAACGTGCCGCGCCCGCTGCTCAGTGCGTCACCAGAGTGATTGCGGCGGATGCGGATGCCGTGGACGACCCGCCCGGTGAGGATCGCGGCGACCGCATGCCCGAGTTCGTGCACCAGTGTCGCGAAGAGTCCGAAGTACTGCCACGTTGCCCGCGGCAGACTGAGTACTGCGGCGACCGCCAGGATCACGAGCAGCACCGGCAACGGCACGGCGACCGGCGCCGTTCGCGTGAAGAGTGGTGCGAGGAAGTCGATGGTCTTCAGTCTGCCATCGCTAGCGCGCAGGATTGATGTAAAGCTGAGGCGTGCACCCCTCCTCGCCGGGCATGAGCTGAATTCGATCGAACGACGGGATGATCGTCACCCCGCTCGCACCGCGCACGCCGACCATGCAGTCGAACTGCGCGGGAACACCAATGGCCACGACGAGCTCGCCGGTTTTCGGACCGGTAGTGACTTCGGTGCTCTCGATTCGGATGAATTTTTGGGGAAACGCTCGACGCACATCGGCGGTGAGCGAGCCAGCCGTTGTGGACGTGAGAACGTCCGTCAGGCGCGTGTCCGCGTCGGCAGGCAGTGCGGGAAGCGGTCGCGGGCTGGGAATCGCGCGTGGCTCGCCGGGCGGGCACAGGATCTCGTGCACGGAGAGGGTGTCGTAGTAGCGAAAGCCGATCGCGGCATAGTGGAAACAGCGGGTCGAACTTCCGGCCTGGTAGGAACTGTCTCCAATCGAGGTCGCGGCGTGAGAGGGCACCTCGACGTGGAATTCGAGCTCGATCTGGGCGCCGTTGCCAGTGCCGGTGCTCCCGCTCCACTTCAGAGGCGCAACCGTGACCGATGGTGCGCCCGCGGACGCCGACTGGTACGCAGGCAGTGAGGTCGCGACCAGATACTCGGCATCGCGGGTATTGATCTCCGGGGGAGTGATTTCGGAGCCGAACTTCTCGGACAGCGCGGTGATGAGATCAGACGCGCGACGGTCTCCCTCAGACTGGAGTACGCATCCGGTGAGAAGCACCGACACCACGGTGGTCAGCGCGAGCGTCACGCCCACAATCTTGCGAGAATCCCTCATTCGCAGATCCTAGCCGGTCACCCGGGGCGGCTATCGGCGTCACAGCGCGCGCATTCTCTAAGGCAGAATCACCGCCGCCAGCTTCACCGGCCCCGCCGTGTAGTCGAGCTCAGTCGCCTGGGACACTCCCGACGGCACGATCGTGTCCATCACCTTCGGCACGGTGTTCGGGTCGGCGGAACACAGGGCGCTCGACGATGCCACGGCGCACACCCCGAAGCTGTAATCACCGGCCGTCGCGCTGAAGGCGCGGGTCTGATCCACACCATGCGTGCCGTCCTGGCCCGTGAGGGCCACGGTGAAGCCCCATCCGGACGCGGGCGTTCCGCCGAGTGCGGTCTTGTCCACGCTGAAGGTGATGTAACGGCTGACCGCGTTGGCGCCGACCGTCACGGCGCCGAGCGAAGCGCCCGAGGCATCCACGAACCTGTTGTTTCCGAACCCCTGCGCCTCGATCAGGCGGCTCCACGGGGTGAGAGTCGAGTAGTTCATCCCCGGGTAGGACGATGCCGTGGAGGTGGCTGCGGCGCCGGGGATAGCGACGTAGACATCCACGAGCTGGGCACCGTTGGTCGATCCGAAGGTGGGGGTGAGGTCGGCGGTCTGCACCCGGAAGGTGACTGTCGATCCTGTGTCGTAGACCTGGAAGCGGTCGAGGTCGAAGGCTCCCGCGTGGAAGTCGCCGGCCTTCGGATAGGCGTAGTTGCCCGGCCCGTTGTCGTCACCGGTGGGGTCGTCGGTGCTGTAGACGAGCGTGCCGTTCACGACGTCGTTCACCACCGAGCGCACCACCTGCGCGGTGCCACCGTTCGTCGCCGTGCTCGTGATCACGAAGACGTTGGTGCCGGCGGCTGAGGTGACGTCGACGCTAAACGACCCATCCGCGGCCGCCGTCGTGTGTGTCAGGGTGGTGACACTATTCGCATCCGTCGCCACGTCGGCGATGTCGATGGCCGAGCCGGCCGCGGCAGTGCCACTCACCGTTGTCGTGGCGCCGGTCGCAGATCCGTCGGCCGGAGCCGTGACCGTGAGCGGTGTCGAGCCCTGCGTGTGCGTCACATAGCGGTCCCGCACGGGGGCCGGCTGCTCGAGGCTGCGCCCCGCGGACAGGTCTGCCGTGAGGCGAACCTGTGACGCCGATCCCCAGGTCAACGGGGAAGCCGATCCGTCCGCCTTGCCATTGACAAAGCCGATGGATGCCGTCGCCGGGTCGGTACCGAACGGTGAGGCGGGCACATCAGCCCGGTCCCACACCTGCTCCGGCACGAGTCCCGGGCCGGAGTTCATCCGGTTGATCGAAACCAGCACCGACGACGCGTCGGATTTCTGTCCCTGGGCGAGGTACTGCTGCGCCCGTTCCGCTCCCAGGACCGGCCACGGGTGGCCAGTTCCGGAGAAGTTGTTCGTCCAGGGGGCGCCGGTGACCGTGCAGTTCGTTCCGGCGCCGACGAAGCAGTCACCGTAGCCGTCACCGTTGTAGCGCAACCATCCGGCGCCGCTGTCGGTGGGGCGCTGGATCGTGCCATCCGTCACCGCGAGCGAATTGAGGATCACCGGGTCTGACGCCGGCAGGATGCCGAGGCGCACGTATTCGAGGAAGCCTGCATCGACCACCGCACGCTGGTCGAGCGTCGGTCCGCCGTTGCCCACGTTGTAGCTGATCGCGGCATTCGGGTCGCCGTTCTTGGAGAGCCGGATGAAATACGGAGAGCTGGAGAGCGGCCCGTTCGTCGTCACGCCCCAGGTCTTGATCGTTCGCTGGTACTGGTCGGCTGTCGCCCTCCAGACACGCGCACTGGCGGGATCGTTGTGCTGGTCGGCGATGGTCGCGGCAGCGATGAGCCCCGCGATCTCGGCGGCGATGGTGGAGGGGGAGTAGCCGGTCTGCTCCTCCCAGCGCTCGACCCCGAAGCTGGGCCCGTGGCTCACGAGGAAGTTGGCGGCACTCTTCACCCGAGGCCAGAGGGTGTTGTCTCCGGCGAGTCCGGACTGCAGTGCCATCAGGATCGGGTACGCCGTCTCATCCAGTTGGTCGTTGAAAGCATCGGCGGCCTTGGTGCCATCCAGCAGCGAGTTGCGGGGTTGCGATCCGTTCGCCTGCTGGCTCTTCAGCAGCAGGTAGCGCACCGTCGCCTGCGCTGTGGAGACATCGCCGTCGGTGTAGAGCGCGGTCCAGGCCTCGTAGAGGTCGCGCGCGAACACCTCCTTGTAGCCGCCGACGAAGAGGTTGTTCGGGTCGTTCGCCACGATGGACTGGCCCCACGGGGCATCCAATCCGGCAACGATCGCGCCCGGGTACGTCTTGTCTTCTGAGGCCTTCACCACATTGGCCGACTGGTAATAGTTCTTGATCGCGGCCAGTCTCTGCGAGCCGGTCAGCCCGGGGGTCGTGAGCACCGGGAACTTCAGGCCGGCGTCGTAGCGAGCCCAACCGGCGAGGTAACTCGCCGTCAGGCGGGCCTGCGAGGAGCTCACGGTCGCTCGCGCCGTCGCGACGGCCGCAGCCTGGGAGGTGCCGAATCCGAGCGCGAGCACGGCTCGGCCCTCGCGGTCACGCTGCACGCCGACGGTCTGCTCGACGTTGCCGTTCGTCGCCGTCGTCGTGACCGGGCCGAGAGTGTGGGATGAATCGAGCTGGACGAGTCCGTCGCTCGCTGTTCCGACGAATCCACTGCTGGCGCTGCTGAAGGACCGATCGCCCGTGAGAGCGAGAAAGGAGGGCACGGCATAGGCCGTGCGGTTGGCCTGGCTCGTCGTCTTCGTGTCGAAGGAGACCGGCACGGACTGCCCGCTGCTCGTATCGATGACGGCGCTGTCGGCACCTCCGTTGGCAGCGCCACCGCCGCCGTTCCCGCCCGCATTCGCGTCGAGACGCACGTAGAGCGCGTAGCTGCGAGCCGCTTTCGTGAGCGGCTGGAAGGTGGTGCGCACCACCACACTGTCGCGCGAAGGGTCGGTGAGGTAGGTGTTCACCAAGCGGTAGGCACCGCTCTTCGCGGTCGACGTGATCGTGCAGACCGTGCCCGTGGGATCAGACGACACGGTGTACGTGGTGTCCCGGCTCTGCAGGTCGGTGAAGGAAGATCCGTCGGTGACGAGGTACTGCATCGTCTCGACATTGGTCGCGTCGAGGGTGGGTGCGTAGACATCGGAGAGGATGCCTCCGGCCACGGTGAACCAGATCTTGGAGTCGGTCGTGCGCGAGGTGCCGACACAGTCCTTGCGGGACTGGCCCTGATGGCTCGTGGCACCGGGCGCACCGGCCGCCTCAGCCGCGGGGGTGGCTGCGGTGGAAGCGGAAGCCGAGCCGACCGACAGCGACACGAGGGCAAGGGTTGCGATGAGGGCTGGCGCGACAATGCTGCGTCGGAACATGGGGGGTCTCTCCTTTGAGAACGTTCTACTTTCGAACGCTAGCCCCGCAACCGAGCTCGGTCAACACCCGATCTGTCTACCGTTCGGATCGCGTCTATTTGGCGGCGGCTTGAGCGGCTGCGGTCCCGCGTCCGCTGACGAGAGCCGGATCGGGAGCGGGGAACGCGCCACCGCGATAATCCGGATTCGCGTTCAGCGAGGTCATGGTGTTGCGGAAGATGTTGAACTTGGTGTTGTAGCCGTTGGTGCCGGCGAGCGTGATCTTGCGGAGGGAGCGGTGGCCACCATCCGTGTTGCCCACCCACACCGCCAGGGACATCTTCGTGGTGGTCGCGATCAACCAGTTCTGCGCCGCATCCTCGGTGGTCCCGGTCTTGCCGACGATCGGCACACCGTCGCGCGGCCGTCCGGCGGTGCCGGTGCCGGATGTCATGACGGCGCTGAGGGCGTAGGCCACGGTCGCGGCGATGTTGGGTGCGACCGCCTGGCTGCAGGAGCGGGGCTGCCCCGGGGCATCCTTGCCGTCCGGCCCGACGACCTTGTCGATGATCGTCGGCGCGCAGTACATCCCGTTGGCGCCGACGGTCGCGATGGCGGCCGCCATCGTCACCGGGGCGATCTCGTTGGTGCCGATGATCGCCGCGGGCTGGGCGCCGAGTTCCGCCCCATCGGCGCGGTGGACGCCGTAGGCCTTCGCGGTATCCCGGATGTCACAGACGTCGAGCTTCTGTGCCATGGACAGGAAGGCAAGGTTGACCGAATTCTTCGTTGCCGTCGCGACGGTCATCATCCCGCCCTCGCCCGGGGAGTCGTTGTGGAAGAAGAACGGCGGTTGGCCGTCGGAGTTGATGCACCGTGCGTTGAACGTGCTCAGGTTGAACGGTCGGGCTGTGCCGTTCACGACCTCGCTCAGGGTATGACCCTTCTCCAGCCACTCCGTCAAGGTGAAGATCTTGTAGGTCGACCCGGTCTGGAAGCCGATCGAGCCCCCGTACTGTTTGTCGGTCATGTAGTCGACGGCGGTAGTCGTCGGCCCACCGCCGTCCTTCGAATTGTCGAAGGCCTTGTTCTGCGCCATCACCACGATGCGGCCGGTACCGGGTTGCACCGCCACCGCCGCCGCACCCAGCGCGAAGCGCGACTCCTCCGGGGGAGCGCTCGCGTTGAGATTGTTCTGCGCGACATCCTGCTGGTTGAGATCGATGCTCGTATAGATGCTGTAACCGCCGGCTGCCCATGCCGCGGCCCGAGCCTCCGCGGTGGCGCCGAGGGCGGTGAGCGTGGGGACCAGCCGCAGGGCGAAGTCGCATGCGAACTTCGCGTCGGCCGCGTAGAGGCATCCGTTGTTGGGCGTGCGCAGCTTCGGTTCGATCGGTGTCGCCAACGCCGCCTGGTAGGCGGTGTCCTCGATGTAGCCGAGGTCGTGCATGTCGAACAGGATCAGGTCGCGGCGCTCTTTGTTGGCGGCATAGAGCGAGGGGTCGCTGAGATTTCGCGCGTTCGGCTGCTGCACCATCGCGATGAGACTCGCGGCCTGGGGGAGCGTGACGTCCCTCGCGCTCACACTGAAATACTTCTGCGCCGCCGATTCGATGCCGTAGGTGTTGCCACCGAAGCCGGCAATATTCAGATAGCCGAGGAGGATCTCCTTCTTGGAGTACCGCTTCTCGAGGCCGATGGCGAACTTCATCTCGCGCACTTTGCGATTGAGAGTATCGTCGATCGCGGCCGCATAGGCCTTCTTCTTCTTGGCCGGATCGTCCACCCGCAGGGCACGCTGGATCAGGATGTTCTTCACAAGCTGCATCGCGATGGTCGAACTGCCGCTGGTGATCGACTTGTGTACGAGGTTGCCCGCCGCCGCGCGCACGATCGCCTTGACGTCGACTCCGCCGTGCTCCCAGAACCGGCGGTCTTCGCCGGCGACAGTCGCTTCGGTGATGAATTTCGAGACGCCGTCCCAGGACACGCTCTGGCGATCCTGGTCATAGATCGTGGCGATGGCGACGGGTGCACCGTCGCGCTGGGCGTAGATCTGGTTGCGCTGGGTCTGCGCATCGATAGTGAGATACCCCGGCAGATTGTCGAAGAATCCGATCGAGGCGCTTGCACCTCGACTGGCGACCAGAATCGACGGCAGGGCGAGGGATGCCACGAGCACGCCGGCGAGCAGGCTGAAGAACACCAGACCGATCAGGGAACCGAATACCGTACCCCGTTTGCCATAGTCCGACACCGAAGACTGGCTCATGGCGGTCTGCAAGGGTGCAGGCTCCCGCGATTTCCGACTCACAACCAGGCCCCCCTTTCGCCTCACCTCACCATTGTGAGTCGCACTGTACGCGTCGGTCTACCCCGTTGGGGCACGTGCCCGAATCGTGACCTTCCTGCTGATCCTCAGCTGTTGTCCCCGCCCGTTTCGGAGGCGGAGATCGCGCCGACCCCGGATCCGTTCCAGGTCCAGTCGGCGACCTCCGGGATGTCCTCGCCCTGCTCTCGGGTGTACGCCCGGGCGCGCTGGCGGGAGTCCTGCATGTCCTGACGAAGGACCGCAGAACGGGCGGCGAGACCGGGAACGCGATCGATCACGTCCATCACGAGGTGATAGCGGTCGAGGCTGTTCAGCATCGCCATGTCGAATGGCGTGGTCGTTCCGCCCTCTTCGTTGAAACCGCGCACGTGGATGTTGGAGTGCCCGCTGCGGCGGTAGGTGAGCCGATGGATCAAGGTCGGATAGCCGTGGTACGCGAACACGACGGGCTTATCGGTCGTGAAGATCGCGTCGAACTCGCGGCTCGCAAGGCCGTGTGGATGCTCCGATTCGTCCTGGAGGCGCATGAGGTCGATCACGTTGACGACCCGCACCTTGAGCTCCGGCAGTCGCTCGCGCAAGATGGATGCCGCCGCCATCGTCTCGAGGGTCGGCACATCGCCGGCGCACGCGAGCACAACATCGGGCTCCTCTCCCTCGACCTCTGTGCCGGCCCAGTCCCAGATGCCGACTCCGCGGGTGCAGTGCGCGATCGCGTCTGGCATGCTCAGCCACTGCGGGCTCGGCTGCTTTCCGGCGACGACCACATTCACGTAGTCGACGGAGCGCAGGCAGTGATCGTAGGTGGACAGCAGGGTGTTCGCATCGACCGGGAAATACACCCGCACGATGCTCGCCTTCTTGTTCACCACATGGTCGATGAACCCCGGGTCCTGGTGGCTGAACCCGTTGTGGTCCTGGCGCCATACGTGGCTCGACAGCAGGTAGTTGAGCGAGGAGATCGGGAGACGCCACTCGAGCTTCTTCGACTCCTGCAGCCACTTGGCGTGCTGGCTGAACATCGAATCGATGATGTGGATGAATGCCTCGTAGCAGTTGAACATGCCGTGCCTTCCGGTGAGCAGGTAGCCCTCGAGCCATCCCTCGCACTGGTGTTCACTCAGCATCTCCATCACTCGCCCGGCGCGCGCGAGGTGCTCATCGACCGGCCAGATCGCGCTGTCCCATTGCTTGTCGGTGGCTTCGTAGACGTCTTGCAGGCGGTTGGACGCCGTCTCGTCCGGTCCGAAGATGCGGAAGTTGGTTGGGTTCGCGCGGATCACTCCGGCGAGCCACCCACCGAGCACCTTCGTCGCTTCAATCGCGACGCTTCCCGGCTCTCCGACCTCGACTGCCGACTCCCGGAAGTCGGGAAGCTCGAGGTCGCGACGCAGTCGACCGCCGTTCGCAAAGGGGGTCGCAGACATCCGCAGGTCGCCCTTTGGCGCGAGCTCCGCGATCCAGTCGACCAGGCGACCGGATTCGTCGAACAGCTCGGCAGGCTTGTACTTCAGCATCCAGTTCTCGAGGATGCGGGTGTGTTCCTCGGTGTCGCGGGCGTTCGCAAGGGGCACCTGGTGGGCTCGCCAGGTGTTCTCCACGGGCTTGCCGTCGATCTCCGCCGGGCAGGTCCAGCCCTTCGGCGTGCGAAGGATGATCATCGGCCAGACGGCGGTGCCCTCGAGCTCGCCCTCCGCTGCCGCCTTTTTGATGCGCGCGATCTCGTTGAGCACCTCGTCGAGGGTCTCCGCCATTCGCTCGTGCACGCGCAGGGGGTCTTCGCCGTCGAAGCCCCCGGAGACGATGTACGGCTTGTGGCCGTAGCCGCGCATGAGGTCGAGCAGCTGCTCCTCCGGGATGCGGGCGAGGATGGTGGGGTTCGCGATCTTGTAGCCGTTGAGGTGCAGGATCGGAAGCACCACGCCATCCTGAAGCGGGTCGATGAACTTATTGGAGTGCCAGGCGGTCGCGAGCGGACCCGTCTCGGCTTCGCCGTCACCGATCACACACGCGACGAGAAGGTCGGGGTTGTCGAAGGCCGCACCGTAGGCGTGCGAGAGCGAATAGCCGAGTTCTCCGCCCTCATTGATCGATCCGGGCACGTTCGGTGCCGCGTGGCTCGGGATGCCACCGGGGAACGAGAACTGCCGGAACAACCGACGGATGCCCTCAGCGTCCTCTCGGATCGAGGAGTACAACTCCGAATAGGTGCCTTCCAGGTAGCTGTTGGCCACCATGCCCGGACCGCCGTGACCGGGGCCGGTGATGTAGAGGGTCTTCTGTTCGCGTTCCCGGATGATCCGGTTGAGATGCGCATAGATGAAGTTGAGCCCCGGGGTCGTGCCCCAGTGGCCCAGAAGGCGGGGTTTGATGTTCTCCAGCGCCAGGGGGGTGCGAAGCAGGGGGTTGTCGAGCAGGTAGATCTGGCCGATCGACAGGTAGTTCGCGGCCCGCCACCAGCCGTCGATCTGGGCGAGCGTGTGCGGATCGAGGGGGGTGATGTTCTTGGACGGCCAGAAGGAGGTGCCCCCGGTGCCGTGCTCGGTGTCGCCGGGCGTGTTCGCCGCGGTGGTGTTCGCCGTATCGACGGTGCTGATCGTGTCGGTCATCTGGGCTCCACTTCAGTCGGGCTGCGCGTGCTGCAGCCTGTGTGGCACCGTACTCGACCGTCATGACGTGCAGTAGTACGAAAGTCCCTAGTTTCGCGCGGGTGACCCGCGCTCCGGCCGGCCTCAGACGGCGAGCGGGGCGGACTGCAGGGTCGATCCGGGCTCGCCCGCGGCGATCGGAGAGACGATCACCGCACTGCCGTAGGCGCAGACCTCTGTCCAGTTGGTGCCGAGATCGGAGGTATCGAAACGCATCGCGACGATCGCATTGGCGCCCTTCGCTTCCGCCTCTGCGATCATCCGCCGCATGACCTCCTGGCGGCTTTCGTAGAGCATCCGCGTCATCTCGGGAAGCTCACCGCCCGCGATCGAACGCAGGCTCGCCGTGAAGCTCGCGCCGATGTCGCGGGACCGCACGGTGAGCCCCATCACCTCGCCGTAGATGGCGTCGATGCGGTAGCCGGCGATGTCGTTAGTCGTCACGATGATCATGATCGCCACCCTAATGCCGCTGCTGGCGCACTCATGGCGCTACACCCCGAGCGTTTCTCCCGGATGCTGAGATCGAGTGCTGCAGCTGAGTTCTGCAGCAGAGTTCTGCGGGCGAGCTGTGCGGCCGAGCTGTGCGGGCGAGCTGTGCGGCCGAGCCCCGAAAGCCAGTTCTGCCCCGCCGCTCACGCGCGCAGGGCGAGCACAAAGGGCAGCACGGACGCGGCGCCGGCCCGCCGCAGTTCGCGACCGGCCACCGTGATCGTCCACCGACTGTCCGCCAGGTCGTCGACCAGAAGCACCGGTCCCGCGGGAAGGGCGAGTTTCGCGGGGGAGAACCTCTCCCAGACTCCCGCGAGTCGATAGGCGCTGTTGCCTCCCGGATCTCCCGAAGGTCCGCCGCCGGTCAGTTCGAGCGCACCGAGGTATGGCAACTTTCCCGCTGCGGCGAGAGCCTCCGCCACAGAAGCGATGAGCAAGGGACGGTGGCGGGAGGGCATGCTGACGACGGCAAGCGGGCGTTCCTCCCACCCCCAGTCGGCGAGTACTCGCACGCAAGCCGCGACCAGCGCCGGGCTCGCTCGGGCGTCGGGCGTCGCCGGGGCGAACAGGTCCCTGAGCGCTCCGCCCCAGCCGAGGTCGGTGAGTCTGGCCAGCGCCCGCCCCGGCTCGTTGCGCTCCGAAACCGCAATGTTGCCGCGAACCGTGATGCCGAGCCGGTCCATGCCGCCGGGCCACTGGGCTCGGGGTTCGAGCACGACACCCACCCGGTCGAGCGAAGCCGAGGCGGCCGCGACAGCATCCGGTTCGATCCCGGTGGGGTACCAGGCGCCGGCGCAGCGGTCGCATCGTCCACAGGGCACCGCCGTATCGTCATCGAGGGCACGCTGCAGGAACTCCATGCGGCATCCGGGTGTTGTCTCGTAGTCCAGCATCGACTGCTGTTCCGCCGCCCGCGCTGCGGCGATTCGCTCGTAGCGCTCGGAATCGTAGGTCCAGCGGGCACCGGTGGCCACCCAGCCTCCGGAGACCCGACGCACCGCACCATCGACATCGAGTACCTTGAGCAGCAATTCGAGGGGGGTGCGCCGAAGATCCACCCGCGACTCGATCGCCGCTGTCGACAGAGGCGAGCTGCCGAGAGCATCGATGACCGCGAGGGCCTTGTGCTCGACGGGCATTGAGGAGGTGGCGAAATAGTTCCAGATCGCCTCATCTTCCGTACCGGGCAGAAGAAGAACGTCGGCGTTCTCGGTCGCGCGACCCGCCCGGCCGACCTGCTGGTAGTAGGCAACCGGCGAGGACGGAGCGCCGAGGTGCAGGACGAACCCGAGGTCGGGTTTGTCGAAGCCCATTCCGAGCGCGCTGGTAGCGACCAGAGCCTTGACTTCGTTCGACTTGAGGCGCCGCTCGAGCTGCTCCCGCTCGGCCGTGTCGGTGCGACCGGTGTAGGCATGCACTTCGTGGCCGGCCTCGCGAAGCAGACGGGCCGTGTCCTCCGCCGCCGAGACGGTGAGGGCATAGATGATGCCACTTCCGGGAAGTTGTGAGAGGTGGCTCAGCACCCAGGCCAGCCGGGCTTTCGAATCCGGAAGTCTCAGCACGCCGAGGCGCAGGGAGGCCCGGGCTAGCGGTCCCCGGATGGTGGATACCTCCGAGTCGGCCGGCCCGGCGGTGTCGCCGAGCTGCTCCGCGACATCCGCCACCACCCGGCTGTTGGCCGTCGCCGTGGTCGCGAGCACGGGGATTCCTGCCGGGAGCTGAGCGATGAGATCGCGCAACCGGCGGTAGTCGGGTCGGAAGTCGTGCCCCCAGTCCGAGATGCAGTGTGCCTCGTCGACCACCAGAAGCCCGGCACGGGCAATCAGCGTGGGGAGTTGCTCGTCGCGGAAGGAGGGATTGTTGAGCCGCTCGGGGGAGACGAGCAACACATCCACCTCGTCGGACCGCAAGCGCTCGAGCACCTCCGCCCATTCGTGCGCGTTCGCAGAATTGATGGCGACCGCTCGCACCCCAGCGCGAGCCGCCGCTGCGACCTGGTCGCGCATCAGGGCGAGGAGAGGGGAGATCAGAATGGTCGGACCGGCACCCCGCTGCCGTAGGAGCAGGGTCGCCACGAAATACACCGCGGATTTGCCCCAGCCGGTGCGCTGCACGACGAGGGCTCGACGACGGCGGTCCACAAGCGTCTCTATCGCTTCGAACTGGCCCTCGTGGAACACGGCATCATCGCGACCCACGAGGGTGCGCAGGATGGCGAGGGCGGGAGCGCGGCTGTCGGTCATCGAGCCAGCTTGACAGGCCCGGGCGACAGAGGGGCGCTCGGCCCCCGATACCGTTGCGGATTCGGGGCGTGATCGGCGATGGGGAGGAGAGGCGGCACTCCTCCTCCACTCCCGGAGAGTCGCCTCAGCGCTCCCCCGATCCCCGGGGCGCGTGCCTTCGGAGCCAGCACGGGATCATCCTGAGGCGATGAAACCCCACTATGAAGACACTGTCACACAGCCCCTCACGAGCGATGAGCTCATCCATAGCCGGGTATCCGACCTCGTCGGCCGCGCTTGCCAAAGACAAGTCTGGTTCCTGTTCCTGGACGGCGAGGATGTGCAGTTGCCCCTGATCATTCCGGTCGCCGACCCGCCACTGCTTCCGGATGCTGCGACATCTCGGCTGGCCGACACCATCGCCCAGGGGGTCGAACACCTCGACGCCCGGTCGGTGATCGTCGTGCTCGAACGGTATGCCGGCCCTCAGTTCAGCTCCGCTGACAAGGCGTGGGCGCGCGCCCTCGGCGAGGGCTTCGCCGGAGCGGGACTACCCGTGCGGGCCACCCTCGTCAGCCACAGCCGTGGGGTGCGCTGGTTCGCCGCGGACGATTTTCGCTGGGATTCCGCCGCGGAGGAGAGAGATGCCGCGGCTGCAAGAGACGCCGGCGATCATTCGTGAGAAATCCACTTGCGGTTACCCGGGTCCTCGACACGGCCCGCGGTATCGGTACGGCCCGCGGTATCGGTACGGCCGGCTCGCGTGCGACTAGGCGGTGGGGAGGGATGCCTCGATGAGATTCACGATCTCCGGGGCATCCGGTTCCGTCGTCGGGCGGAAGCGGTGGACTTCACCGTCGCGGGTGATCACGAACTTCTCGAAGTTCCACTTCACCTTGCCGGCCTTGCCGGCCGAGTCTGAACTCTTCGTCAACTCGGCGTACAGCGGGTGCGCATTCTTGCCGTTCACGCGGGTCTTCTCGAACATGGGAAAGGTCACTCCCCACGTGGTGGAGCAATATTCCTTGATCGCATCCTCGGTACTGAGCTCCTGCAAAAACTGGTTGCTCGGAAAGCCGAGCACGCTGAATCCCCGTTCGCCGTAGGTCTTCTGAAGATCCTCGAGTTTCTCGTACTGGGGGGCGAGCCCGCATCGCGACGCGACGTTCACCACGAGATAGACCTTGTCTCCAAGATCGGACAGGCTGGTCGTGCTCCCATCGATCGTGGTGAGGGGGATAGTTCCAAGGGCGCTGTCGCTGAGGGTCATAACTGAGCAACCTATCGGCCTCAGCCGGGTATTCCCTTGGCGCGAAGCTGGGAATGGGTTGAGGGATTCGTCCGCGTCAACGCCGCAGGCGCGCGCCCAGCGCTCGCAAAGGGTCTCTTCACGCCGATCCCAGCCAGCTTTCGCTATCGTCGTGAGGTGGTGCGCACCTGATATGCGTTCCACCGCCCCACACGAACATCCCCACCGAAAGCGCGTCATGCCCGACAGCCCGATCTCCGCCACCCCCTACGAGGTGCTCGGCGTGAGTTCGACGGCAAGCCAGGACGACCTGCGCCGCGCCTATCGCCGTCTGATGCGGGAGACGCATCCCGACACCGGGGGAGACGCCGCGCGCTTCACTGCCGTGCAGGTCGCCTGGGAGCGCGTCGGCGACCCGGATGACCGGGCGGCCTATGATCGCGGACGTCCCGCCACCAGCGACGAGACTCCGTTCACCTGGGCTCCGCGGGCGAGGCCGAAACAGGCCGACACGCGCCCACGGGCGCGCTCCTACGGACATCCGGGCGGGTGGAGGCGGGAACGCTACCTGGTGCTGATGCGCGAATGGGTCGGCCGCGGGGAGCCGCTGGACGACCCCTACGACCCCGCCCTGGTGAGATCGGCGCCCATGGACCTCCGCCATCTGCTCGCGGATGCCCTCGCCGAGGAAGCCACCGCCCGCACCCTTGCCGCGCTCGGCATCGGCTTCACCGCGTGGCATGACGTGAGCACCGGGGCTCCCGAAGAGAAGATCGACCACGTCGTGCTCGGCCCGACCGGACTGTTCGCGATACTTTCCGAAGACTACGGTGAGCCGGTGAAGAGTCGCCGGGGCGAACTCCTGGGCAAGCCGCTCGGTGAGGCACGACCGATGCACGACCTCGGTGTGCGCGCCAAGATCGTGTCCCGGGCGACTCGGGTGAAGTTCACCGCCCTGCTCATCGTGCTTCCGGACGATGCCCTCGACGAGTCCTTCACCGTGCTCGGCACCATCCGCGGCGCCACGACGGTGATCGCGCGCCAGTCGATGCTCCCGGCGCTTCTGCGCGACGGAGTACCAGGCGCGCGACTGATCGGGGGCAACGAGCTCTTCGACGTGCGCACGCGGCTGCAGGCCGGCATCCGCTTCGTCTGATCGAGGCACCGGTCACCGGTGTGGAGCTGTCAGCGGCGTGGAGCTGTCAGCGGCGTGGAGCCGTCACCCGGTAGGAAGGGCGGCAGAAATTCGCGCGAAGACCAGGAACCCCACGGCGATGACCAGCGCGGTGAGAACCAGCGAGACTGCGACGTACCACCAGAGCGGGGCGGATCCGCGGCCGGATTGCCGTCGAACGAACACGGTGCGAGCGATGAGGTAGGGGAGCGGGCCGAGAAGCAACCACCACCGACTGGGCAGGCGGTTGTAGCCGAAGGCCTCGAGAGCGACGCGATCCCGGGTGGCCGCGCCGATCGTCCACAGAAGAGGCAACAGGGCGATCGGAAGGGACCACAACCACGCCCCGGGCACGACGTTGCCCGCGAACAGCGCCCCGACACCGCTGATCACTCCAACCAGCGGGGTGGCGCTGAGCGCCCAAGCCCCGCCGGTGTTCCAGCGGATTGGACCGGTGGTCGCCGCGGTAGTCGCCGGAGGGCTGGCGGACCGCCTCTGTTCGGCTGGGGTCTCCGCGAAGAGAGAAACGGGCGGTGTCACGGGCTGGGCGGGAACGAACGACCCGGGAGGAGGTACCGGCGACGACCCGTTCGTCAGGGCGACGTTCCCGAGCACCGTGCCGGGGCGCGGAATATCCGCGGGATGCATCGCGGGGCTCGGCGCCACGTGTGCCGTCCACTCCGCACCGCTCCACCAGCGCAGGTCGCTCAGTCCGACCGGATCAGCGAACCACCCCGGCGGAGCGACCACGAGTCCGTCGTCATCCACGACGGTTCACCACCCCGCACCTCTTTCGGGCACGCTCAGCTGGCCGGCGCTTCGCTCACGAGAGCGAAGGCGGAATTCGGCAGGGTGGAGTCGATGACCACATTGAGATTCATCTTCACCGAATCGAGGGTGCCGACACAGGTGACGGCGGTTCCGTCGAGGGTGACCGGGATCGTCGGGCAGCTGATCGAGGAGAACGTGAGGTTCTTCGCCAGGGTCTGCCGGGTGAGCTCGGCGGCCATACCCGTCGGGGTCAGCTCTGCGGCGCGCTGGGCATCGGTGATCGGACCGCTGACGACCGCTACCGGCGCGGAGTCGGCGGCTGGGGTGAGTGGCGCAAGCGCGAATACCGCCGGAAACTGAAGGAGCACGAAAGAATACGCCGCGGTCTGGAGCAGCAGCCAGAGGAGAAGGGGCACTACTCCCGCAGCCCCCACACGGATGGCCCGCACCAGGAGGTAGACGGGAGGGATGAGAGCGAGGACGACGGAGGCCGGGCGTTCGAAGCCGCGCGAGCGGAGCACGCGACGATCAGCGAAGGCGAAGACCAGATACAGGAGCAACGGTGCGGCGAGCACCGTATAGCGCACCAGAAGGTCACCCCCGAGATCCAGCCAGACGAGCACGCACCAGACAAGGGCGACGTGGAGGATGGGCAGAAGTACGAAGAGCCAGACGGCCGCCGTGTTCGACCGCGTCGGCTTGGCGAGAGTCGGCACGATGACCAGCGCCACAGGCGCTACGAACGTGGGAGCCAAGACGACGGGCTCCGCCTCACCCGTTGCAGCGGCGGTGGCGAAGGGGTCTGGCGGGAGAAGGAACCCCAGGGGCGCGGCGGAGAACGACGGCGTGGCCGATTCGGCCACGCCCGCAGCGGGCGCCTCGGCGCGCATCGTCGGAGTGGGCTGGACAGCCACGGCAGCGGGGACGGATGCCGCGGGCACCAGGGGCGCAGCGGCCGCGATCCAGGGGCGCGCGACCGAGGAATCGGACACGGGAGTGGTCCCGAGGAAGGCGGTCGCGTCGAACGGCGCCGACTCCGCCGATTCCCGCTCGGCGGGGGACGGAGAGAAGAGCGCCTCGAAGGGCGAGGGCGCGGCAGATTCGGTGGGGACTCCTGCGGCGAATGCCGCGAACAACAGGGGTGTAGCTTCTGGAGCGGGTCCGGGATCACCGGCGACGGCGACATCCGCGGCGTGCGCCTGAACGGCGCCGGCCTCCGCGGCATCGGTCGGAACCGGGCCTGTGGTGAGAGGTCCGACGAGCTCGCGGAGCTGTCGGCGGCTGAGGGGCGCAGCGGGGGCATCCGCCGGCGCGGCGGAAGGGGTCCCGGGCATCGCGGTCGGGACCACGGCCGCCGGTTCCGCGGTAGCGGGCACACTGACGACTTCAGCAGTCATCGATTCGCCGGTTCTGGTCGATTCGGCACTACCGGGTTCTGTGGGAGCTTCGGCACTCAATTCCGCCGTCCACGCGGTGCCATCCCACCAGCGTGACAGGGGCGCGCCCATGGGATCGGCGTACCATCCGGGGGCGATCTCGGATGTCGCCGAAGCGACCGTGTCTTCTCTCGGCTCGGCGGGCACCGGCCCCACTCCGTGAAGCGCGCTTCTTCGAGACGGCGCAGCGGGCTGCGCCTCGGTATCCGATTGCAGAGTGAGTGACACGATGATTCCCCCGGGTAGACCCGCCTGGACTGGGCAGACTCTGATTTTACAAGCGGGGGTCCCGGCGATCTAGGCTCCGATGTACCCCAGTACGCGGGGTTCTGCGCCGTGTCGCCGGGCCACTGGTAGGTTGCATCGTGATGGTTCCAAACGGCGCGGTGAGGGCGAGAAAGTACCTCGACAATGGCCGGGGCGAGGTCGTCGAGCTGCCCGCCGGCGATGTCACGGTCGGGGTCATCCGTATCGGAGAGACCGTGCGCCGGCCTCACCAGAAGCAGTCTTGGGCCGTTGCGACCTACCTCGATCACCTCGCGTCTGTGGGGTTCACCATCGACGGCCTCCCTGCGAGTCCCCGTTTTCTGGGACTCGATTCCGAAGGACGGGACACGCTGAGCTTCATCCCCGGGAACGTGGCCGCGGCGGCGCTCGAGCCCTGGGTGCTCACGGATGCGCTGCTCGAATCAGTTGCCCTGCTCGTCACCGCCCTTCACCGCGCCTCTGCCGGATTCGAGCCGGTCGCCGAGCCGTTTCCACCCCGGGAGATCGCGCAGGATCCGTTCGAGTTGGTGACCCACCTGGATGTGACCCCGCAGAATGTCGTGGTTCGCGACGGTCGCGCGGTCGGACTCGTCGACTTCGATCTCGCCGGACCGAGCACCCGGTTCATCGATTCGGTGAACACGGCGATGCACTGGGTGCCGCTCCGCGACCCGGTCGACCTCCCCGCGTCATCCCTCGGTCTCGATCAGCTCGCGCGCTTGAGGATATTCGCGGATGCCTCGGACTGGACCGCCTCCGAGCGCCGAATGATTGCCCGTTTCGCGGCCGATCGCGCCGCCCTGAGCTGGCATCGGATGAGGCTGCGCGCCGAGTCAGGCGGAGGCTGGGCACGCATGTGGCAGGAGGGCGTCGGCGATGTGATCGAGCGTCGGCGACTCTGGTTGCTCGATCGGGAAATCGCGATCGTGCGCGCGTTGCTGTCACCGGGGTGAGGCACACTGGTGCAGTTCCGACCCGGTCACCTCAGGGTGACCCCATGCTGATCCGGAGGATACGGAATGTTCCTGCTCGATGACGGCACCGTCGTCTATTCGGCCTCCGACCTCACTGCGGCAGCCGGCTGTGAATGGGCGGTGCTGCGCAAGCTCGATGCTCGCCTCGGGCGCATCGCGCCGCCCCCCGCGACGACCGACGACATGCTCGAGCGGGCCGCGCGCCTCGGCGACCGGCACGAGGAGCGTTTGCTCGAGCGCCTCCGAACAGAGACGCCGGTGGTGGAGATCCCCCGGCCAGAAAGCCCGACGGATCCGGCCGAGGTGGTCGAGCTCACCACCGCAGCCTTCGAGGCCGGGGCTCCCGCGGTGTACCAGGCCGCTTTCTTCGACGGACGGTTTCTCGGCTACGCGGACTTCATCATCCGCAATTCCTCTGGCGCTTACGAGGTGTACGACACCAAGCTGGCCCGGCACGCCAAGATCACCGCGCTCTTGCAGCTCGCGGCCTATGGTGAGCAACTCCAGCGGCTCGGTATCCCGACCGCCGATCGGGTCTCGCTGATCCTCGGCGACGACAGCGTGAGCGAACACTGTCTCGCCGACATACTGCCGGTGTACCGGCTTCGACGCGCGCGACTCGAACAGTTGGTCGACGAGCGGCTGGCCGACACCGCGGCGACGGAGTGGGGCGACCCCCGGTACGTCGCCTGCGGGCGCTGCGCGGTCTGCGAGGAGCAGGTGCAACTGCACCGGGATCTCCTGCTCGTGGCGGGCCTCCGCGTCACCCAGCGTGCCCGATTGATCGAATCGGGGATCGACACCATCGAGCTGCTCGCCGGCGCGACCGGGCCCGTGCCCGGGCTCTCCGACGCGACGCTCGCCGCCCTCCGCGAGCAGGCCGTCGTCCAGCTCTCGCCTGGGCTGGCCTGGCGGGTCGTCGCTCCCAGCGCCCTCGCCGCCATTCCCGTTTCGGACCCCGGGGACATCTTCTTCGACTTCGAGGGCGACCCGCTGCACCAGGAGGGCACCGAATGGGGGCTCGACTACCTCTTCGGGCTCGTCGAGAAAGATGAGACGTTCCGGTCGTTCTGGGCCCATGACCTGGCCGGGGAGAAGAAGGCTCTGCTCGACTTCCTCGACTACGTGGGGGAGCGTCGGCGCACGCATCCGGCGATGCACATCTATCACTACGCGTCCTATGAACGCACGCACCTGCTGGGGATCGCGGCGCGGCACGGTGTCGGCGAGGAGGCCGTCGACGACCTTCTGCGAAACGGCGTTCTCGTCGACCTCTACCCGATAGTGAAGCAGTCGCTGCGGGTGGGAAGCCGCAGCTACTCGCTCAAGAAGCTGGAACCGCTGTACATGGGTTCGCGCGCCCGCACCGGCGTCGCCAATGCCGCAGATTCGATCACCGAGTACGTGCGCTCGCGCGACCTTCTCGATGCCGGCGATGCGGATGAGGCGGCGCGCGTTCTCGCGGAGATCGCGAGCTACAACGAGTACGACTGCGTCTCGACCCTCGCCCTGCGCGACTGGCTGCTCGAACGGGCGGCGGAGAACGCGGTGTCCCCGGCGAGCCGGGACGAGCTCGTGCTCGACGTGGCTCTTCCTGAGCCAGATCCGGTCTACGTCGAGCTCGCCGCCATAGTCGCGGAGTTTCCCCCGGGGGAGCGCACGGCCGATCAGACGGCACTCGCACTCGCCTCCGCCGCCATCGACTACCATCGCCGCGAAGGCAAGAGTTTCTGGTGGGACCACTTCGCCCGACTCGTCGCACCGGTCGAGGAGTGGGCCGACACGCGCAATGTCTTCGTCGTGGAGGGTGCGGAGATCGTGCGTCGCTGGGGGATCGAAGGGCGTGCCCGAAACCAATCCCGCGTGCTTCGGCTCACCGGCACCGCCGCCCCCGGAAGCTCCTTCGGCGCAGCGGATGCCCCGTGGGTGGTCTACGACCCGCCGTTCCCGCCGATCGCTGCCGGTCGCGATCCCGCCGCCCGGGTCGCCCACTGTCGCTCCGCCGTCGTCACAGCGGATGACGGCTCTCTGCTACTGACCGAAAGGCTGGCATCCGGAGCTCCGCCCTACGACGAGGTGCCGCTCGCGCTCACTCCCGGCTCGCCGCCGAATCCTGGCACGCAGGTCACCGCGATCTCCGAGTGGGGTCGTGCCGTGCTCGATGCCTATCCGGAGACGATTCCGAACGCGGCCCTCGACATCCTGCGCCGTATTCCTCCTCGCGGCCTTGGCGACGCCGTCACCGACACGGGCGGCACGATCGCCGAACGGATGCGGGATTCCCTTCTCGGTCTCGATCACTCCTACCTCGCGGTACAGGGGCCACCCGGCACCGGAAAGACCTGGAACGGCGCGCGGGTCGTGGCCGACCTGGTGCAGAACCACGGCTGGCGCATCGGCGTGGTCGCACAGTCCCATGCCACGGTGGAGAACATGCTCAGCGCGGTGGTCGCCGCCGGGCTCGAGCCCTCTCTCGTCGGCAAGAAGCCGCGACCGGGTGGTGAGTCAGAGCGGACCGTCTGGACGCCCCTGACCGACCGATCGCTCGGCGACTTCACCGCACAACCGGGCTTCGTCCTCGGCGGCACCGCCTGGCTGTTCAGCAACGAGGGGCGCGTCCCCCGCGAATCTCTCGACCTCTTGGTGATCGACGAGGCCGGGCAGTACTCCCTCGCCGCCACGATCGCGGCGTCCGTCAGCGCCACACGACTACTGTTGCTCGGCGACCCGCAGCAGCTGCCGCAGGTGAGCCAGGGCACGCATCCGGAGCCGGTGGATGTCTCGGCCCTGGGGTGGTTGAGCGACGGGCACGACGTGCTGCCGCCCGAGTTCGGCTTCTTCCTCGACGTGAGTCACCGCATGCATCCGGCCGTCTGTGCGCCCGTCTCGAGGCTGTCCTATGAGGGCCGTCTTCACTCGCATCCCTCAGACCGAAGTCTCGCCGGCGTCGAGCCCGGGTTGCATCCGGTGCCGGTCATCGCGCACGACAATTCGACATCTTCTCCGGAGGAGGCGGCCGCCGTGCTCGCGATCGTGCGGGACCTGGTGGGCCGCGCCTGGACCTCGGCCGGTACCACCGCACCGCTCAGGCCGGACGACGTCATCGTGGTTGCGCCGTACAACGCGCACGTCGAACTGTTGCGCGAAACCCTCGACGCGGCGGGGTTCGAGGCGGTGGCGGTGGGTACCGTCGACCGATTCCAGGGCAGGGAGGCGGCCGTCGCGATCGTCTCGCTCGCGGCGTCCTCTGCTGCCGATGTGCCGCGCGGGCTCGAGTTCCTGCTTCTGGCCAACAGGCTGAATGTCGCGATCTCGCGAGCCCAGTGGGCGGCCTGGCTGGTCTATTCGCCCGGGATCACCGAAGCGCTGCCCACCAGCATCACGGCGCTGGCCCAGCTGAGCGCGTTCATCACCCTCGTGGAGCCCCACGGGCAGCCGACAGCAGCCCTTCGGCCCTGACCAGAAGCCCCAACAGGAAAGGTGCCCCGGCGGTTGGTCGGGGCACCCTCTGTTCGACTCTGCTGCTGCCGAGTCAGTCGTGACGTTCGGTGCGGTCCTTTTCGGTCTCAGAGAGTTCCGAATCGGTGTACTCGCCCTCGTGTTCGGATGCCTCCGAGCGATCCGAGGTGTGCGATCCGTCCTTGAACTCTTCGTCGGTGAACTTGCCGTCCGGCTCGCGTTCGTCGCGAGCGTCTCCTGCGTTGTCAGTCATTCTTCCTCCGCTGTCCTGTGGGATGGGGTGGTGTCGTCGTCATTGCCGTGAGCGCTGTCTCCCTGTTCTGCGCCGGGAGCCACGAGGTCTGCGTCGGCGGGCATCTCGCCGTCGCCGTAGACCGCATCGGCTTTCGCGTGATCGGTCGGTGGGCCGCTCATAGGCATTCTCCTTCTACGACCGCGTCGACACTGTCGCACTCCAACGATAGACAGGGCGAGGGCGATTGCTAGCCCCCATCGCGGAATTGCCGTCGCACGAGAGAGCCCGATCCAGCCTTCTCACAGGCGATGAATGTCGTGCGGATGCCGCGGGCCACCGTAGGCTTTTGCGGTGGCCTCCGTCCGGTGTGCCCGATGGGCGAGTCGAGCGGGATCCCAGTGATCAGAGTCATCAGTTACAACCTGCGCAAGAATCACGCGAGCGGCGAGCTCGTGGAGCTCGTGCAGAAGTTCAACCCGGATGTTCTGTGCCTGCAGGAATGCGACACCACAGACCTGCCCGCGGATGTCGGACATCTCCATCTTGCGGATTCCACCAAACGCAACAGGCTCGGCCTCGCGGTCTATTTCCGCACCGACCGCTTCAGCGCGCTCGAGACCCAGGCCTTCTCCCTCAAGAAGTCCCTGCACGACATGGTGCTGAAGCCCGCGCACGAAAGACTGATCGGCACGCGGTTGGTCGACCACGAGACCGATCGTCAGCTCGTTGTGGCCTCGTTCCACGCTGCTCCGCTCACCGCGCGCAATTCGCTGCGCCGGGAGCAGATTCGCGCGGCTCACGAGCTGCTGCTCACCCTCGGACACGGCCTTCCCACCCTGATGGTCGGCGACTACAACTACCCGCTGTTCACTAATTCACTCACCCAGAAGGTGAATGAATCGGGCTACGACCTGTCCCTCAGCGATCGCCGCACCTACACGCGGTACAAGTTCTTCCGCGGTCACTTCGACTTCGCGACCTCCGTTGGCCTGGGCATCGACAACGTCGAAACTCTTCAGCGCGGGGCATCCGACCACATGCCGATCATGGTGAGCGCGTCGTACCGCGAGAATGCGGTTGCCACTCTCTAGCATTCGTACCCCTCTCCAGTGGGGTGACATCCCCTGCACGTCCCGGCCCTGTGCGCAAGCCCTTTGACGGCGACGTCCGCAGAGAGTTGGCTGGTGAGCAGCGCACGAATCGCGCACACCACTTGTCGCACCGGCGGAGGAATTCCATGCGCTATTCACACCAAGCCCAGTTGAGCGAGATCAGCGAGCTTCCCGCCCTCGGGGAGCCCCCGGTCACCTTCTGGAGCGGCAACCTGCGCCACGCCATCGCCGTGCAGGATGGCGGGAGCTGGTCCCTTCTCGAATCCTCCGGATCGCTCGTGGGGGAGTTCGTCAGCGAGGATGCGGGGTTCGCGGTCGTCGACGACGAGAACGGGGAGCGGGAGCGGTTCGAGACCTGGAGGTCCGCCGTTCGCCACATCCTGCGCCGGGGCCTTCGCGCGGCCTGAGTCCGGTAGCTCCCCGTTGCCGGCCGGCCGCGGGGTGCGGCAGGAGACGGTCCTAGGGCTTCCAGACCATGAGCACCACCACGGCGACCAGCAACAGGCTCGCGAGGCCGGAGCCACCGGCGATCGCACCGTAGCCGGCGGGACGACCGGAAGCGACTGCGCCGTCCGAGCCCCTCGCCTCTGTGACGCCGGCGGCGACTCGTTTCATCGCCGGAACGGTGACGAACAGGTTGATCCCGAGGGCGAGCACGTACAGCACTATCGAGCCGATGATCCAGCCCGACGCGAAGCTGAAGTGATCCTTCGGATCGCTCATCCCCAGCACGGCGAAACCGAACACGAACACGATGAGCGACAGCAGCGTGAAGATGGATGTCGCGCGGGCTAAAGACTGCACCTGCGTGCCGTTCCCGGCGCGGGCCGCACGCATGGCAGTCATCGGCAGAATCGCCATCGGACCGATGATGAAGACGGCGGAGACGACGTGGAGAACATTGAACAGGGTGTCCATGGTGACCTTTCGGAGGTGATGTCGAAGCGGATTCAGGCGACGGCCGGGAGCACAGCAGGGGGCACGATCGCGATCGGGCACTGCAGGTGCATCACCAGTTCATGACCGACCGAGCCCAGCATCCACTCTGCCAGCCCGTGACGATGATGAGTGCCGACCACGACGAGTTCCATCATCTGAGCACCGCCCTGGAGCGCCAGGGACGGGGTCGCATAGCTGAGTTTCTCACGCAGCGAGAGTGTCCCGTGACGGCTCGCCACGGTGGATGCAGCGGAGGCGAGCAGTTCGGCATTCGCTTCGTGGATCGCCTGCTCGACGGTGCCTACGCCCAGCAGTTGAGGGGTCACCATCGGCGGTAGCTCCCACGCCCGCACCATCAGGAGTTCGCGGCCGAGACGTTCGGCCTCAGCGGCGGCGAACTCCTGGGCTCTCCCGGAAGTGGGTTCATCGACTCCGACCACCACCGGACCGGTCGAGGGGCGCCAGCCGAACGGCACGATGATCACGGGGCACGCGCTCCGCGCTGCGATCGCCAGTGGCACGGTGTCGCTGAGCAGCCCGGCAAGCCGTCCGACGGGGTGAGATCCGATGACGATGAGATCGGCGTTCTTCGATTCGCGAGCGAGCCGGTCGACGGCATCTCCCCGGAGCATCGCCATCTCGACCTTTCCTCGCGGGGCCACCGCCGAAAAGCGGGCCGCGGCCCTCCCGAGGGCCTGTGCCGCCTGGAGTTGTTTGAGCGAATCCTTGATGGAGGCGCCGGACTCGTCGATCGTGATCAGCCGCACGTCCACTGCGGTGGTCGACGCTCGGGCGAGCGCCCACTCGAGGGCCACCGCACTCGCGATCCCGCCGTCGATGGCAAGGATGATTCTCTCGGGCATTGCCGGACGATCCTCCCGCAGCGGGCATCCGCCTGGGCGGCGGGTGCGTGTACTCAGGATGCCGAGGGTGACAGCTGTGTCCCGGGACTAAAGGCCCCCGACTGCCGCGGTGCATCGGGCCGTTTCCGGGAGACTCTCGGCTAGGGGGCCGCGGTCTCGATGGAGGCGAGTTGCTCCGAAACCGCCAGGAGCAGCGCAGAACAGGCACGGAGGTCTTCTTCGTTGAGGCCTTCGGTGGCGATTCCGATCGAGCTTTCGAACACACGGTAGTGCTGTTTCATGAGTTCGTCCGCGGCGGGGGTGAGCTCGAGGAACAGGCTGCGACGATCGCTCGGATGATCGACCCGGCGCATCAGTTGCGCCTCGACGAGCCGGGTTGAGATCGCCGTGACGGCGCCGGTGGTCATCTCCATCGACTCAGCGAGCTCTTTCGGGGTCATGCTCCCGGCCTCGGCCACCCGGGACAGGGCACGAAGCTCACTGCCGGTCACGCCAGCCTCACGCGAGATGCGGTGGCGGTTGCTGTCGAGCGCTCGAAGAAAGACGAGCGCGGCGGCGGGAAAGCCGTCGAGTGTATGGGCGGCCCCGAACTGCTTGTACATGAGAACCCCTGTCTATCGAGTCGTCGGATCCGGATACTCCCGGGAACTACTCGATGTGTACTTTTGTCAAGGTCTAGTATTTCATACGCTGAATGGCTTGTACTTTGAGACATGAAACGCGCCGCCGGCTCGCGGCGATCGAAAGGAACCCGATGTTTTCGTCAGAGGACAATACCGCCGCGACCCTGAGGCGGCCCGTTGGACTCGCGCTGGATGCGAGAGACGTGGCGCTCAGCACATCACTGCGAGAACGCCTCAGCGATGCGGCCTACCCTCTGTTCATCCGTCGGGGAGTGCGGGATGTCAGCCTGCATGACATCGAGCGCGCCGCCGGTGTCGACTCAGACGAGCTCGCCTCGGTCTACGCCTCCCGGGATGAGGCCGCCGCCGAGTTCCTCGCTCGTCATGCCCGTGACTGGACCGTCGGCACCGTCGAAGCCGGAGCGCGTGCGCGCGGAAACACAGCCGAGGAACGACTTCTCGCCATCTTCGACGTGTTCGACGAATGGTTTCATCGCGAGGACTTCGAGGCGTGCTCGTTCATCAGCGTCATGCTCGAGATGGGTGCGAAGCATCCGCTCGGCAAGGCCTGCATCGAGTACCTCGGGCAGAGTCGCCAGATCGTGACGGCCCTCGCCGAGGAGATGGAACTGCCCGAGCCGGACGAGTTCGCACGCTCCTGGCACATCCTGATGAAGGGCTCGATCATCGCGGCAGCCGAGGGGGATCTCCGTGCCGCCCGGCGCGCCCAGACCATGGCGCGTGCCTTGATCCGTGAGCACCGGGAGATCGGGCTCACCGAGACGCACAGCATCGGGGTCGAGTGGAGCGAGTGGGATGACCTACTCAGCGACCAGGACTCGCCCAGCAGCTCTGGCGGAGTCTCCGCCCTCGAGGCGGACGCTGCCTTCGAATTCGAGTACGGCCTCTGAGCAGACATCACTTCGGGGTGAGCTGAGCTGAGCTGAGCTGGAAAGACCTGGACTGAGGGGGATGCTGGAGGCCATCCCGAACGGCCTCCAGCGGCGCCGCCCAAGGCGCACTGGTCATACTAGCTGTTCTCACTTAGTTATCTAGCTGCTCAATCAGTGAGGCACCTCAGTATCAGGAAATCCCCGGCTACGGCCGTTCGAGAGCAGCGGTGAGGCCCGGTGTTGCGGCGAGCGATCCGTCCCGCGCGACGGTGAGCACATCGATCGACCAGCGCTCGACGAACGAGGCGAGGGCGTCCGGTCCGCCAGCGATGATCGCGGTGGCGAGCACGTCCGCCGTCTCGATGTCATCAGCCACGACCGTCGCCTGGAGGTAGCTCCGGTCGATCGCGGTGGCTGTCCAGATGTGATCGCCGCGTTCCGCGCTTCCGGAGGTGGCGACGGCGTGGCGGGTGCCGTCCACCGGGATGCTGAAGAGGAGAGCACCGCGGTCCGCGGGATCGACCACCCCGACCCGCCAGGGCGAGCCGTCCGGTTGATTGCCCGCGCAGAGCACATCGCCGCCCGCATTCAGGCACCAGTCTGTACATCCCCGGTCGAGCAGTTCGTCCGCCGCCGCCTGCATCGCCAGGGCCTTCACCGTGCCGTTGAGGTCGATGACGCCATCGGGGCGATGGGGGGTGAATGCGCCTCCGGTGTCGTCCCGCCAACGAAGGGCGGAGGCATAGGTCGACCTCAGCTCATCGCTCGAGGCGGTCAGTGCCAGCTGCCCGCTCGCGACACGGGAGAGTTCGGAGTCCGCAGAGTAGAGGCTGAAGCGCGCGTCGAAGGCACCGAAGTGGTGCTCGACGGCCGTCACTGCATCAGCGACACCGGGTGCGTCGGCGATGGCGAAGGACACAACCGTACCCATCGTCTCGAAGACGTGTGAAGGCACGAACTCAGATCCCGGCCTGGTCGAGCGCGGACTGCAGCGACGTGAGGTACGCGTCGCTGGTATAGGTGGCGCCACCGACCGTGGAGACCTGCGAGGACTGGGAGCTGAGCACTTCGGACCGGAGGATCGGGGCCGCATAGTTGCTGATCTGCACGGAACGCCCGCCGTTATCGGTGAGGTGCAGCGGCGTGACGTCGGTGATCTTGCCGTTCGCCACCACCACCTTCACCTGCACGTTGCCGAACTGCGTACGGACATCGGATCCGGTGAACGTCCCGCTCTTCGCTGTGGCGGCTGGCGCGGCGGCGGTCGGGGCGGTCGCGGTCGGAGCGGCCGAGGCCGCCGGCGCCGGCGTCGTACCGGTGCTCGCTCCCGCGCTCGAACCTGTGCTCGTGCTGACGGCGGTGCCGCCTGCCGCGGCGGTCACCGCGGCGGTGCCGGCTTGCCAGCCGACGACGAGGATGGCGACGGAGGCGAAGATGCCGCTGAGTGTTGCGCGTGTTCTCACCAGTCGAACCTTTCTGTGTGGAGCTGATGCTCGGGGATTCCGGCACGTCGCGCATCGTTCTCGACCAGGTCGAGCCACGCCGTCGGGCCGCAGATATAGAGGTCGGAGTTGGCCAGGTCGGGAAACACGCTCTTCAGCGTGACGCCGCGCGAGGCATCGGCCTGGGGCATCCACCCCGGTCCGGATCGTGCTCGCTTACCCACCATCGTGTAGAGGCGGGCGCCCTTCTTGGCGGCGAGCTCGGAGATCTCGTTCCAGAGATAGGTCTCGTCCTGGGTGGACGCCCGCAGCAGGATCGTGGTCTCACCCGGCCGCACCTTCGAGTCTTCGAGGAATGCCCGCACCGGGGTGATGCCGATTCCCGCGACGACGATCGCCAGCTTGGGAGCGGTGCGTCCGGCATCCGTGAACATGCCGTAGGGGCCCTCGAACGAGACCCGGGTTCCGGGCCGCACCGAACTGATGGCGCTGCTGCCGGTGCCGAGGTCACGCACGGTGATGCGAGCGCTCGTGTCGGTCGGAACCGACGAGAGGGAGATCGGATGCGAATGCCACCAGGTGCGTCCGGTCCAGAAGCGCCAGACGAAGAACTGGCCGCCGGCCGACTCGAGCGATCGGAGGTTGCGACCGGAGAAGTGGATCGACACCACTCCCGGTGCCACGTTCTCCACCCGGGAGACCTGAAGGCGATGACGGAAGGTCGAGATCACCGGCTCGGCGAAGCGATAGGTGGCGATCGATCCGAAGGCGAGCACGTAGAGCGCGATCCAGTAGACCCGCTCGACGCTGCCGGCCGCGAGGATGCCGCCGACGCTCAACTGGTGCGGCACTGCGACGAGCACCGCGACGTAGCTGAGCAGGTGCACGATGTGCCAGCCCTCGTAGCTGAATTTGCGACGCACGGCCACGAGCGAGGTGATGACGACGGCGATGAGCAGACCGAGGCCGATGAAGGCGAGCGGCATGTCCGGGATGGCGAGCATCGGCCCGATCTCGGCGATCGGGTTGAAGCCGGAGCTCATCCCGTAGCCGACCAGGAGGAGCACTCCGTGGGCGAGCAGCAGGTAGAGAGCGGGCTTTCCGAGCAAACGGTGCACGGCGATCGCCCGGTCGTGACCGACGGTGCGGTCGATGACGGGGATGCGGGCCGCGAGCACGATCATCACGAGCACGAAGTCGGTGCCGATGAGGCCAGTGACGATTCCGAGGCTCGTGATGGCATCCGCAGCGGAGCCGAATTTGGCGGCCCCGCCGGTGGCGAGGAAGAGGGCGGCGGCAGCAGCGCCGGATGCCCAGAGGGCGGTGACGAGCACGTCGGCGATGCGCGCGCGACGTCGGTATTGCTTGCGCCGATCGGGCACCGCCACCCGCGACGAGCCCGAGGGAACGGGGCGTCGGGTGGTGGTGTTTGCTGACATGACTACAGCTTCTGGTGGTTTGCTATGCGCTTGCCGTGAACGGGAGAGGACTCCCGCGTGAGTTCTCACATCTTGGGCAGAGAGACCGTTGCCGTGAGCCCGCTGCCGGTGTTCTGGAGCTGGATCGAGCCGTGTGCTGCCGTCACGATGGCGTGAACCAGGGCGAGCCCGAGGCCGCTTCCCCCGGTGTTGGCCGAGCGGGAATCATCCGGCCGCGAGAACCGGTCGAACGCGTGCGGCAGGAAATCCTCGGCCATTCCCGGGCCGGAGTCGGTGATGCGGAGCACGAGAGTGCCGGCCTCCCCGGTGAGGTCGGCGTCCACCGAACCGCCCGGCGGAATCGCCGCGAGACTGTTGGCCAGCAGGTTGTCGATGAGGCGCGCGAAATTCTCCGCGCTGATGGCGTAGCGGGCCTCACTGTCGAGACCGGCGACCGTGAAGCCGACCTCCGCATCGTCCACGAGTCCGATCATGCGTGCACGATCGATACTGCCCATGAGTTCGGAGACGAGCTGGTCGGCGGAACTCGCACGCACCGGCAGTGGTTGCGCGTCGAGCCGCGAGAGCTCGAGCAGGTTGCTCGCGAGAGAGGAGAGCCGGGCCACCGACTTCTCTGCCGCAACGACCTGGGCGGCGAGAGCGGGGGCGTCGTCGAAGTCGTCATGGGCGAGCTCGAGCTGGGTCTTGAGCGCCGAAAGCGGAGTGCGCAACTCGTGGGCGGCATCCGAGACGACCTGTTTCTCGCGCGCACTCGAGGCGCGCACCCGGCCGAGGAAGGCATTGAGGGTCGTGGCGAGCTCGGAGAGTTCGTCATTCGCCTCACCCACGGGGAGCACTGCGGCCGAATCCATGCCAAGGGACTCCGCCCTCTGCCGCATGCGTCGCACCGGGCCGAGCGCTGCGGACGCGAGCAACCATGAGGCGAAGCCGAACGCGGCGAGCAGCACGATCCCTCCGATGACGAAGGCGACATCGAGACTCTGCATGGCGAGGAGGCTCGCGGCCGTACTGCGCGCCGCCCAGAGCGACCAGTCCCCGGTCTTGGTCGAGACGATCCTGCCGACGACGACGAAGGACGTGCCATCCTCGCCGGAGGTGAAGGTCTCGTCGCGGCCCGCCCTGTGCTCCACTGCCTGGTGGATGTCGTGGGGGAGCGTATCGAGCTTCACCACTCCGCTCTGGTCACGGACGAAGACGAGCAGGCCCTTGCCGGAGTCATCCACCAGTCCCGTGGGGTTCGCCACGATCTCCTGCGCGTAGGAGTCGAGATCGACGCGGGCGAGCGAGGCGTCGGAGGCGGAGAGGATGGAGACCACCTGCGACTGGGCCGCCACCATCGCGATGGTGAAGATCACGGCAGCGACCACCACGCTTCCGATGGTGATCCTGGCGCGGATGGTGAGTCGCTGGAACATGATCAGGATGCCCGGGCCGTGAGCGAATACCCGGAACCGCGCACCGTCGTGATGGTGATCTCGGCGTTCACCGGATCGAGTTTGCGACGAAGGTACCGCACATACTGGTCGACGATCGTGGGGTCGATGTGACGGGTGGTGCCCCAGACCTCCTGCAGGATGTCGTTGCGGGAGACCACCTCGCCCTGCCGAGAGACGAGGTAGCGCAGCAGCGAGAACTCCTTGGTACTGAGCGGCAGGGGCCTGTTCTCGACGGAGGCCCGAACGCTCGCGGTGTCGAGGGAGAGCGCACCCAGACGCAGCACGGGCTTGGGGGTCGCCGCATCCCGCCGCACGAGGGCCCGGATGCGCGCGCTGAACTCGGCGAAGGCGAAGGGCTTGGTGAGGTAGTCGTCCGCGCCGGAGTCGAGCCCGAACACCCGGTCCTCGACGGCATCCCGAGCGGTGATGAGCAATACCGGAAGCGTGCTGCCGTGCTGGCGGAGGTGCCGGCACACCTCGAATCCGGTCATCTCCGGCATCATCACGTCGATGGCTGCCGCGGCGAACTCCGAACCGGCGGCGGCGATGAGCGCCTCCATGCCGTTGGTCACGAGGGTGATGTCGTAGCCCTCGCCCGTGAGACCCCGCACGATGAGAGCACCCATCGCCTCGTCATCCTCCACGACGAGGATGCGGGTCGGGCCCGTGCCGGTGAGACCGGGTAGCGCGGGGTTAGACAACGCCGGTGGTACCGAGCAGTGCACCGATCGTGAAGGTCGCGATGAGGGCGAGAGCGCCGCCGATCACCACACGGGCAGCTGCGCGCACCCGACCAGCGCCGCCGAGGTGGGCGCTGACCAGTCCGGTCGCGGCCAAGGCGATCAACACGACGGCGAAAGTGACCGGCACTCGCAATTGCTGGGGCGGAAGCAGGATCGCCAGCAGGGGGATGATGCCCCCGATGAGGAATGCCGCCGCCGAAGCGAAGGTGGCGTGCCAGGGACTGACCACGTCGTTCTGGTCGATATTCAGCTCTATGGAGAGGTGTGCGGCGAGCGCATCGTGGGCGGTCAGCTCCGTGGCGACCGTGAGCGCGGTCTCCGGGCTGAGCCCCTTGGCCCGGTACAGGCCGGCGAGCTCGGCGAGCTCCTCGTCGGGGGTCTCCAGGAGTTCGCGACGCTCCTTCTCGATGAGAGCATGCTCGCTGTCGCGCTGCCCACTCACCGAGACGTATTCGCCGAGGGCCATCGAGATGGCTCCACCGACGAGGGCCGCGACGCCGGCGGTGAGGATCGGGGCGATCGCGGTGGTGGCCCCGGCGACACCGACGCCGATGGCCGCTACCGACACGATGCCGTCGTTGGCACCCAGCACTCCGGCGCGCAGCCAGTTGAGCCTCTGCGCGACGCCGCCCATGTGCGGTTCGTCGATCTGCTGGTCGGGTGCGGTCTCGGAGCTCATACGCTAATGGAACCTGTTTTCGCGCCGGATTTCCACAAAGGACAGGCTCGCCTACCCCGTGCGCTCGCGCCGAGCATCCACCCGGAGGCGCGCGACCCGGTAGAGCACTCCCACCCCGAGAACTCCGACGCCGATGAGCGTGCCGACAAGGGGCAGCGTCAGCACCAGCACGGCACATCCCACCGCGCCGAGCACCTGGACGGCTCGGGGATAGCGCCGCTGCTGCCTGCCCTGGGTGAATGCCGCAAGGTTGGCGACCAGGTAGTACAGCAGCACCCCGAAGGAGGAGAACGCGATGGCGCCGCGAACATCCACGACGAGAATGATCAGGCACACCACGATCGCCAGGGCGACCTCCGCCCGGTGGGGCACGCCGAATCGCGGGTGCACCGCCGCAAGGCCACGCGGCAGGTCACCCTCACGGGCCATAGCGAGGGCCGTGCGGCCGATGCCGGCGATCAGCCCGAGCAGGGCGCCGAGGGAGGCCGCGGCCGCCCCGGCCACCACGATGGGACCGGCCCAGCCCCATCCGCTCACCCGCACGACGGCTTCGAGGGGGGCCGCGGCACCCGCAAGCGCAGCGCTGCCGAGGGTGCCGAGCAGCACGACAGCCACCGTCGCATAGACCACGACCGTGATCGAGAGCGCGATCACGATTGCTCGCGGGATCGTGCGTGCCGGATCACGCACCTCTTCCCCCATCGTGGCGATGCGTGCGTAGCCGGCGAAGGCGAAGAAGAGCAACCCGGCCGACTGCAGCACGCCGTACCAGCCGTGCGCGGCGAGATCCGCCGCCGGGTCGAACGCCGCCCGCGGGGCGACGGCTCCCGCGGCGACGACCACGATGAGCACCGCGAGCACGATCACCACGAGGATGCGAATGAGCGTCGCCGTGCGCGTGACGCCACGGTAGTTGACGGCCACGAGTGCGACGACGGCGGCGATGGCGACCGGTTTCCCCCAGACCTCCGGAACCGCGTAGGCGGCGAAGGTGAGAGCCATGGCCGCACAGCTGGCGGTCTTGCCGATCACGAAGCTCCAGCCCGCGACAAAGCCCCACCACGGCCCGAGCTGCTCCCGGCCGTAGACGTAGGTGCCGCCAGAGGTGGGATAGGTCGCGGCGAGCTGAGCGGAGGAGGTCGCGTTGCAGAACGCGACGATCGCGGCGATGACCAATCCCACGAGCAATCCGGCCCCCGCGGCCTGCGCAGCCGGGGTGAAGGCGGCGAAGATGCCCGCCCCGATCATCGATCCGAGACCGATGTAGACCGCGTCGGCGAGTCCCAGGCGGCGGGACAGCGCGGGGGAGGTCACGGGAGATGCCACGCGCGCACTGTACGGCATCCGAGTAAACGGCCGGGGGAGCGGCTGTGATGTAATCGACGAGCCCGCTCACCCCTGGAGCGACCGGATCGGAGACGCGGTGACCCCCTTCGTCACGATCGTGGCAGTTGCCGTGCTTGCCGCCATCACGCTCGCGGTGGTGCTCGCCCTGAGGCTCGAGCATCCGTGGCTTCAGCCCTGGGCCGTACTCCGGGCGGTCGTGCAACTCGGCATTCTCAGTGTCATCCTCGGTGGGGTGATCAGCAGTCGCTGGTTGGTCGCGGCGTTCCTCGCAGTGATGGTGATCGCGGCGACCTGGGTGGTGTACCGCCGACTGAGGGTGGATGCGCGGTTCCTGTTGCCTATCGTCGGCACCGTGATGGCGGCATCCGCGGTGCCCCTTGTGGTGGTCTTCGCGACCGGAGCCGTCGCCTTCAGTCCGCGATACCTGCTCGCACTCGGCGGAATCGTGATCGGGAACACGATGACGGTCTGCACGCTGATGGGCCGCTCGCTCGGCGCGCTCTACCTCTCCCAGCGCGACGAGATGGAAGCCTGGCTCTCGATCGGAGCGACGCCGCGGCGATCGGCGCTCCAGGCGGTGCGCTCGGCGGCCTCGACCGCGCTCATCCCGTCGACGGACCAGACGCGGACCACCGGCATCGTCACCCTGCCCGGCGCGTTCGTCGGAGCCGTGTTCGCGGGGGCGTCGCCGATCCAGGCCGCGCAGTTCCAGATCGTCGTGCTGGCCGCGATCCTCGCGGCGGGAGCGTTGACCGCCGCGTCGTTCACGGGAGTGTTCGGTGCGCCGGAGGTGCTTCCTCTCGACGAACGCCCGCTCGGTGGGCGTCGTGCCCCCTCGGTGAGTCGCGCTCCCCACAGAATCGGGCCTTAGGTCCCTAGGCTCGCGCCGGCCGCTGGCGTGAAATGGTGTCATGCAACCGATGAACGGCACCGCCCCCACGCAGCCTTCCCACTTCGTGGCCGACCCGGATGGGGCGCGTTACGAGTCCGACAGCCGGGTAAACCACAAGCCAGAGGCGGCGCACTCCGGGTCCGCCGTGCGCCCTGCGCGCACGGGACGCATCGTCGTGGGGGTAGACGGCTCCGAGGCATCCCTTCGCGCCCTCGCGAAGGCCGCAAGTCTCGCCGAGACATTGAACACGGGACTGCAGGTGGTCACCACCTGGAGGTTCTTCACCGAATACAACGACATCGGGGTGACCGACTGGTCGCCCGAGAAAGACGCCACCGAGATCCTGGGGGATGCCTGTCGCAGCCAGTTCGGAGCCACCCTGCCCGAGTGGGTGGCTCCGAACTCCGCGGAAGGCAACCCGGCCCAGCGCCTCATCGACGCCAGCGAAGGCGCCGAGATGCTGGTGGTCGGCAGCCGCGGCCACGGGGGAGTGGTCGGCCTGCTGCTCGGTTCGGTGAGCTCGGCCTGCGCGGAGAAGGCGCACTGCGCCGTCCTTGTCGTCCATTGAGCGCACGCGGAGTGCGGTGACAGGTCCTGCCGGGGCGCCGATACCCGCCGAGCTGTGGAGCGCGTCGATCGAGCGCGTGCGGGCCATCGCGGCCAGACCCCACATCGAGACTCTTCCGCCACGAAGCCTGTCCTGGCCGGCGCTCGCGCTGAGGCAGTTCCTCTCCCCGGTCACGCTCATCCTCGTGATGGCAGCCGCTGTCGCCAGTGCGGTGGGGGATGCCACCGACGGCATCATCATCGGCGTCATCGTGCTCGCGAGCGCCGGGCTCGGCTTCGCCCAGGAATTTCGTGCCTCGCGGGATGTGCAGTTGCTCCTCGCCAGCGTCTCATCGACGGTGGACGTTGACCGGCGCGGTGAGATGCTCACCATGGTGCTCGCGGACGTGCGGGTCGGGGATGAACTGCACCTCTCGGCCGGCGATATCCTGCCCGGGGACTGCCGACTCGTCTCCGCACAGAGCCTCGTCGTGGATGAATCGGCGCTCACGGGCGAGTCCCTCCCGGTGGACAAGTCCGCCGAGGCATCGCTCGCCTCGGACACACCGCTTGCCGCACGAACCAACTGCGTGTTCCGCGGCACCCATGTGGTGAGCGGCACGGGCATCGCCCTCGTGGTCTACACCGGTCGCGACACCGAATTCGGGGCCGTCGCCGCTCGGCTGATGAAACACCCGGCTCCCACGGCATTCGAGCACGGCCTCAGCCGGTTCGGCATCCTGCTGCTTCAGGTGACCATCGCGCTGACGATCGCCGTCTTCGTGATCAACCTGGTGCTCGGCCGCCCGATCCTGGATGCGCTCCTGTTCTCCCTCGCCCTCGCCGTCGGAGTGACGCCTCAGATGCTGCCCGCCATCGTCTCGGTAAGCCTCTCGGCCGGAGCCCGCGCCCTCTCCAAACACCACGTCATCGTCAAGCGTCTCGACGTGATCGAGGACCTCGGGTCGCTCACTGTCCTCTGCACCGACAAGACGGGCACTCTCACGAGGGGAACCGTCGAGTTCTCGCAGGCCCTCGCCCCGGACGGCACGGCGGATGCCCGAATCCTCGAACTCGGGGCACTCAACGCCACGCTGCAGAAGGGCTACCGCAATCCCCTCGATGACGCCATCCTGCGGGTGCACCAGCCCGCGGCGGCGGAGTCTCTCGGCGAGGTGCCCTACGACTTCGAGCGCAAACGGCTCTCGATCGGAGTGGAGTTCGAAGGAACGCCCACCCTTGTGACGAAGGGCTCGCTCGAGGCCGTCTTGGCGGCCTGCACGAGCGTTCGGGGTGACCGCTCGCCCGCCGCCTTCGAGCTCGTGCGCGCGAGCTATCGCGCCCTGGGGGTCGACGGATTCCGGGCCATCGGCCTCGCGACTCGCTCGCTCGACGCGGGCGAGCAGATCGGCGTCGCCTCGGAGGCTGCGCTCGATTTCGCGGGCATCCTGACCTTCCGCGACGACGTGAAGGATGACGTGAACCTCGAGATAGCGGACCTCTCGGGGCTCGGGGTTCGGGTGGTCATGGTGAGCGGAGACAACCGTTTCGTCTCCCAGTCCGTGGCGTCCCGCATCGGGCTGCGCTCCCAGCTGGTCGTCACCGGCGCGGACATCGACCGGATGAGTCCCGCTCGCCTTCGACGGGCGGTCACCGAATGCGACGTCTTCGCGGAGGTCGAACCCCGGCATAAGGAGGAGATCGTCACGGCACTGAAGGCCGGCCGGCGAACCGTCGGATTTCTCGGTGACGGCATCAACGACAGTTCGGCGCTTCATGCTGCAGATGTCGGGATCTCCGTCGACGGTGCCACCGATGTCGCCCGCGAGGCGGCCGCGATCGTGCTCACCGAGAAGAGCCTGGCGGTTGTCGCCGACGGAGTGCGACTCGGACGTCGCACCTTCGCGAACACCCTCAAATACGTGCGCTTCGCCTCGAGCTCGAATTTCGGCAACGTGCTCAGTATGGTGATCGCATCCGCCCTGCTGCCTTTCCTGCCGATGCTGCCCGGGCAGATCCTGCTCCTCAACTTCCTCGCCGACCTTCCGAGCATGCTGCTCTCCCGCGACCGGGTGGATCCGGAGCGCCTCGAGCGGCCGGGAAGCTGGAACTTGCGGTCCGTCCGTCGCTTCATGATCGTGTTCGGCGCGCTCAGTACCGTGTTCGACCTGGCCACGTTCGCGCTGCTGATCACGGTCTTCCACGCCTCGGAGTCTCTGTTCCAGAGCGGATGGTTCATCGAGTCCGCGCTCACCCAGATGATCGTGCTCGTCACCCTGCGAACCCGGCGGAGCTTCCTCCGCAGCCGGCCGGATGCGCTCTTCGGCGGAGCTGTGCTCGCGATCGCCCTCCTCACCCTCGTCATCCCATTCCTCCCGGTGGCGGCCGCGATCGGCTTCACCGCACCGCCTCTCGGGATGATCGCGCTGCTCTTCTCCCTCGCGGCCGTCTACCTCGGCAGCCTCGAACTGGTGAAGAGAGCGCCGTGGTCGGGCTTCGATCGCGGGCCGGCTCGGTAGGGGAATGCTCTCGCGGCGGGGGAGGCTCAGTAGCGGGAGGCTCTTGTTCGGGTGCACGTTGGCTCCTGTCGGGGTGGGCGGGGCTCCTAGTGGGGTGCACGGGGGTTCCCTTTGGAGTGCAACGGGGGTTCCCTTGGAGTGCAACGGGGGTTCCTTTGGGGTGCACGGGGGCTCCAGTCGGGCGCCAGGGTTTCCCGTTGGCCGGCCGGGTACCTTGGCGGCCCGCGAGGATTCCTGGGTGTCCCGTCAGCCGGCCGGGGTGCCTTGGGCACCCGGGGTTCCCACGTCACTCATCCGTCACAAACGGCCGTCTCCGCCCCACGAGGAAGCACTTTGTGACGGATGAGCGGAAGGACCTCCGGCGCTAGAAGCTTGGGCGCAGCCCACCTCGCCAGCCCAACCGTCACAAACCGCTGCCTCCGCCCCACGAGGGAGCACTTAGTGACGGATGAGCGGAAGGACCTCCGGCGCTAGAAGCTCAGGCGGCCCACCTCGCCAGCCCAACCGTCACGAACAGCCGTCTCCGCCCCACGAGGGAGCACCCAGCGACGGATGAGCAAGAGGCTGTCCGGCGCGAGGAGTTCAAGCGGCCCACCTCGTCAGCCCAACCGTCACTTTCTGCCGACTCCGTGCTGTGAAGAAGCAGTTTGTGACGGATGACGTCTGCGCTCGGCACGAGCCCCGCGAACGGTGAGCCGCAAGGCACCAGCCGCGCGAGCCGTCAGCCGTCAGCCGTTAGCCGCCAGACACCAGCCACCAGCCACCAGCCGCGACCACACCCAGCCCGCCGCTGGGGTGTCAGTAACGGTCCGGCTCCGGACCGCGGGCGAACCGACGCCCGGTGACCTCGGTGGGTTGGATGCGCACATAGACGTATTTGAGCGTGGGAATCCAGGGCGCAAGCGGCAGTTGATCGGCCGCGAAGATCTCCGACTGGCTCTCGATCGCGCGGGCGCGTCCCTTGATGACGACACTCCAGGCATCCGTATCGCTGTAGTAATCGCTCTCGAACGCGACGAGCGAATTGATCGTGAGTTCGAGAAGCTTCGTGCCCTCCGCCGTGCGGAACAGCACGGTGTGGCCGTCGGCCAGGAAGTTGACGGGGAAGATCTCGGGCTGGTTGCCCACACTCACCGCGAGCCTGCCGAAAGATGCGCCATCCAGCAGGTGCCAGCACTCGGCATCGGTGAGCAGTTGAACGGCGTCATCGCCGGACCGCCCTGTCGAGCCATCAGTATCCATCATGATTCCTCTTGCCTTTCGTCTTGTTTATCGCGGACTGCGCCCCCGTGAGCGACACCTGCGCCCGAGAACGGTGGCGCGCGCGTTACTCACGGCAGCACCGGTGCGCCGAGCCGCACACGCTGGGTGACGAGGTCATCGGGCACCGGTGTGTGGGAGATCACGATGACCGTGCGAGAATCCTCCCCGTGCGCGTCCGAGGCAACGGAGAGGATGTCGCGCATCAGCTCGGAAGCGCGCACTGGATCCACGTTGGCAGTCGGCTCGTCGAACACGATCACCGGAAAGTCTGCGAGCAGCGCACGAGCGAGGGCGAGGCGCTGGGCTTGGCCCCCCGACACGAGCGCCCCATCGTCGCCGACCCGCGCGGACAGGCCACCGCGCTCACGCGTCCACTCGGCGAGGCCCACGCGGGCTAGCACCGCGAGGAGTTCGTCGTCGGTCACCGTGTCATGAGCGAAGAGCAGGTTCTGACGGATGTCCTCATCGAAGAGATAGGGCGACTGTTCACAGAGTCCCACGATGCCGCGCACGGCATCGGCGGAGAGCTCACGTGCTTCGACCCCTCCGATGCGGTAGCTGCCGCTGTAGCCGAGGAACCGAACGAGCACATGCGCGAGAGTGGTCTTTCCGGAGCCCGATGCGCCCTCGATCACGATCCGGTCGCCGCGATTCACCCTGAGGTCGAGACCGTCGAACGCTGGCGCGGTCTCACCCGGCCAGCGGGCGCCGAGCCCGAGGAGCTCCACCATCGACGACGTCGGCTGGCGATCGACGCCGGAGCCCGGCTCGGGCACCTCGTCGGGAATCTCTGCGGGGATCATGGTTGGCGTCGCATCCGCCACTCTCGCGGCACTCGCCCGCACCTGCCGGAAGGCGCCGAGAGCGAGCGGTGCACTTGCGACGACCTCGAAGACGGCGAGCGGTACCAGAGCGATCACGGTGAGAGCGGGGCCCTGCAGTCCGTGCCCCAACGCCGGGATGCCCACGAGCAGCGCCGCGACGGAGGCCAGCGTCGCCAGCGCGGAGAGAATGGCGAATGTCGCACCGGCGCCCCCTGCCCGGGCGAGGGTCGCGATGCGCAAGCCCGTGTCGGCGGCCTCGACCCGGGTCATCCGCTCCGGAACAGCGTCGTAGGCCACCAGCACATCGAGGTTCGAGACGTAGTCGAGCAGCCGGTCGGAGAGCACGCCACGCAGCGGCGCGATCGAGCGTTCCGCCCGGCCAGCGATCGCCGACTGGACGACTACCGCCGCGGTGAAGGCGAGCACGAGCGCGACAGCGAGGGTGACGCCGGCGGAAGGAAGCACGATGCTCACGCCGATCACGCTCAGCACCGCGGTGAGTACGGTCACCACCAGAGGCTGCACGACTCGCAGGGGAAGATTCTGCAACTCGTCGACATCGCTCACCAGCCGGGTGAGCAGATCGCCGCGACCGGGGCCTCCCGCATCCCCCCGAAGCCCATCTGGGGCGAGCGGTACCAGCCGCCGGTAGATGCCGATCCTCAGGGCGGAGAGTTGCCGGAACGCCGCATCGTGGCTGCTGAGGCGCTCCACATAGCGGGAGGCGGCCCGCGACAGCGCGAGAGCCCGAACGCCGACGATCGCAGCGCCGAGGAAGAGGATGGGAGGCTGTTCGGCCGCCCTCGTGATCAGCCACGCCGAGGTCGCGAGCAGCCCGACCGAGCTGAGGGCCGAGACCAGCCCGAAGAAGACCCCGGGGGCGAACCGGCGAATCGGGGGCTGCGCGAGACGGAGAACGGCCGCCGTCGGAGAGTCGGCGCGCGCGCGGAGGTCAGACATGCACGACTCCCAGTTCGATCAGATCATCCGCGGCGGCGATCACTGCGGGGCGATGACTCACCACGAGGACGGTGTAGCCCTCATCGGCGAGCTGCCGCAGGCCCTGAAGCAGCTCGTCCTCGGCCTGCCGATCGAGCGCCGCGCTGGGTTCGTCGAAGGCCACCACGGGGCAGTGACGGGCGAGCGCGCGATACATCGCCCGAGCGGCGACGACGCGTTCGCCCTGCCCGCCGGAGAGTCCGCTGCCGGTGATGGTCACCGCTGTGCCGGGATCGAGCTCGGCGAGGGCGGCGAGGTCCAGGGCGCGGCGCACGAGCGGCAGATCCGGCGCCGCATCACCGAGGGACACGTTGCTGCTGATCGTGCCCGCGAGGAGAGGCGCACCCTGGCCGGCCCAGGCTGTGAGCGACCGCCGGTCGGCAGCGAGAGCCGCATCACCGATCTCGATCGTGCCGTCGGAGGGTACGAAGCCCAGGAGGGCCGAAAGCAGTGAGGACTTGCCAGAGCCGCTCGGCCCGGCAAGCACGGTCAGCCGGCCGGGGCGGATCACCGCGGAGAACCGATCGACGACAGCCCGGCCCTCATAGCGCACGCTCACTTCCGAGAAACGCAGCTCGCGCTCCACCAGCGAACCGGTCCCGCCGCGGGTGGCGGGGGCCTCGGCGGTCACCGCCGTTGCGGCATCGAGGATGTCGAAGACATCCTCCGCAGCCGCCACCCCGTCCGCTGCCGCGTGATAGTTCGCGCCCACCTGGCGCAGGGGGAGAAAGGCCTCCGGCGCGAGCAACAGCACGAAGAGACCGACCGACAGGGCAAGGCTGCCGTCGACGAGCCGCAGCCCCACGGACACCGCCACGAGAGCGACGGAGAGGCTGCCGATCAGCTCGAGTGCGAAGCCGCTGAGGAACGACAGCCGCAGCACCTTCATAGTCTCGACGCGATAGTCCTCGGTCAGGCTCGCGATCCGCGTGGCCTGGCGGTGCTGGCGTCCGAAGATCTTGAGAGTGGCGAGCCCGCCGACCACATCGAGGAACCTGCTCGACAGCTGAGCGAGCACCGACCACTGTCGGCGCTGCACCGCCTGGGTGGCGAGCCCGATCAGGATCATGAAGACCGGGATCAGCGGCAGGGCGACGACCACGAGGATGCCGCTCAGCACGTCCTGCAGGAAGATCGTGACGATCACGAGCGGGGTCGCAATCGCGGTGAGCACGATCTGGGGCAGGAAGAGTGAGAAATAGCCGTCGAGTGCGTCGAGGGCCGGTCCGGCGGTGGTCACGACATCCACCCTGTTGCGCGTGCCGAGCCAGCCGGGTCCGAGCCGGGTGATCCCCGCCACGAGGCGACGACGCAACTGGCTCTTCACCGTGGCGGCGCCTCGGGCCGATGCGACATCCATCGCCCAGATCGCCCCGGCCCGCACGATTCCCACCCCGGCGAGCGCGAGGATGCCCGGCGCGAGCTCACCGAGCGATCGCCCCCCGATGGCGCCCACGATGGCCTGCGAGAGCAGCACGCAGAATGCGAGAGTGCACGCCGTGCGCACGATCGCCAGCACGACGCCCATTCCGATGAAGGTGCGGGCGGAAGCCGCGTAGCGCAGCAGCCGGGGATCGAGGGGACGCATCGGTTCAGCCGCCGACGACTGTCGCGTCCGCGAGCGGCTGCGTGTCTTCCGGGATCGAGTCACGCGTGATGCGCTTGCGGAAGACCCAATACGTGTAGGCCTGATAGGCCAGCACGAAGGGCAGCACAGCGATGGCGACCCAACTCATCACGGACAGCGTGTACGGCGTGCTCGAGGCATTCGCGATGGTGAGGCTGTTGGCCACATCGTTGCTCGCGGGCATCACATTCGGGAAGAGCGCTGCGAAGAGACTCGCGACCGCGATGGCGATGGTGCCCGCCATGAGTCCGAAGGCATACCGTTCGCGACCACGGAGGTTGGCGAAGAACGAGCCGATCAGCAGCACAGCGGCAAGCAACGCAAGGAGCCAGGAGGCGACCTGCCCGTGGGCGAGGTTGGTCCAGAGCAGGAACACCGCGGCGAGGACGACAGTGATCGCCCCTGACCGCACCGCGAGTCTCTGGGCACGCAGGCGCAGGTCTCCATCGGTCTTCAGCGACACGAACACCACGCCGTGGGTGAAGAACAGCATGAGCGTGGTGAGACCGCCGAGCAGCGCGTAGGGGTTCAGCAGGTCGAAAAGGGTGCCCGTGTAGTTGTGCCCGGAGTCGAGCGCGACGCCCTGCACGATGTTCGCGAATGCGACACCCCACAGCAGGGCAGGCACGGCCGAGCCGACCACGATCATGCCGTCGAACCACTTCTTCCAGCGCGACTCCGGCCGGTGGTGGCGGTATTCGAAGGAGACACCTCGCGCGATCAGGGCGAGCAGGATGAGCAGAAGCGCGAGGTAGAACCCGCTGAACAGGGTGGCGTACCACTCCGGGAACGCCGCGAAGAGGGACGCGCCGGCCACGATCAGCCAGGTCTCGTTCATGTCCCAGACGGGACCGATCGTGTTGATCATCACGCGGCGATCGATGTCGTCCCGGCCGAGGAACGGCAGCGCCATCCCGACTCCGAAATCGAAGCCCTCGAGCACGAAATAGCCGATGAAGAAGAATCCGACGATCCAGAACCACAGAATATTGAGATCCATCATTGCTCCTAGTACACAGTCACGGTTGCGGTCGGGGCATCGGAGGCGTCGGTGACCGGCGCACCCTCTGGTCCCTTCTGGGCTGCACGCTTGAGCAGTCGGAATTCCACGACCGCGAGAATGCCGTAGATCAGGGTGAACGCGACGATCGAGATCAGCACGTCGAGACCGGTGAGGTTGGGGGAGACGCCATCCTTGGTCTTCAGCAGGCTGAAGACGATCCATGGCTGGCGACCCATCTCGGTGAAGATCCAGCCGACGATCATCGCGGCGAGAGGCAGCGGGAACGCCCAGACGGCGATCCGCCAGACCCACTTGTTCTGCGGCAGGCGTCCCTTACGCATCAGCCAGAGGCCGACAGCGGAGAACAGAACCGAGAGCATGCCGAGTCCGATCATCCACCGGAACGCCCAGTAGGTCACCCAGACGACCGGAGCGTAGCCACCGGGACCGTAGAGCGTGCGGTACTGCGCTTGCAGGTCGTTGATGCCTTCGACCGTGCCCGTCAGCGTGTGCGTTGACAGGAACGACAACAGGTAGGGGATGCGGATCGAGAACAGCTCGCTCACCCCGTCCGGTGTGCCGAGGGTGAAGATCGAGAACGAGGCATCCGCCCCGCTCACCGTGTTGTAGGCCGCTTCGGCCGCAGCCATCTTCATCGGCTGCGTCTGCACCATCACGAGCCCGAGCTGGTCGCCGGTGAGCACGGTGAGGATTCCGGCACCGATCATCGTCCAGAGCGCGAAGACCATCGCCGGTCGCATCGTGTCGAGATTCTGCCTGCGGGCGAGGTGCCAGGCTGCGATGCAGATCACCAGCGCGGAGGAGACCATGAAGGAGGCGGCGATCGTGTGCGGGAACGACGCGAGCGAGACCTTGTTGGTGAGCACCGCCCAGATGTCGGTGAGCTCGGCTCGGCCACGAGCCTCGTTGACGCGGAAGCCGACCGGATGCTGCATGAAGGCGTTCGCGGCGAGGATGAAATAGGCCGAGAGGATCGTGCCTGCCGCAGTGAGCCAGATGGTGGCGAGATGGATGCCCTTCGGCAGTTTGTCCCAGCCGAATATCCACAGACCGATGAAGGTGGCCTCGAGGAAGAAGGCGAGCAGGCCCTCCATCGCGAGGGGAGCGCCGAAGACGTCCCCGACGAATCGAGAGTAGGTCGACCAGTTCATTCCGAACTGGAACTCCTGCACGATGCCGGTCACCACTCCCATCGCGAAGTTGATGAGGAAGATCTTGCCGAAGAACTGGGTGAGGTGCAGGTACTTCACCTTCGCCGTGCGATACCACGCCGTCTGGAAGACCGCCGTTGTCGTGGCCATGCCGATTGTGATGGGGATGAATAGAAAGTGGTAGATCGTCGTGAGCCCGAACTGCCACTGTGACAGTACGAGGGGGCTGAGGATGTCGTTCACTGATGTCTCCGGATCGGTTGGTCGAGGGCTGTGAGGTCGGGGGCGGGGACGGTGTCTCCGTGCACGACGAGAGTGGGGCCGGCAATGTTGAGCAACACGTCGTGGCTTACCGGGCCGAGGGCGGACATCTGGGCCCCGTGTCGCCGGGAACTGCCGATCACCAGCAGCTCCGCCGACATCCCCGCATCGACGAGGGCCTCCGCCGGAGGTCGCCGCAGTGTGCGGGTTCGCACGAGCAGATCATCTCCGGCACTGCGGGCGAGGGAGACGGACTCGGCGCAGAGTGTCTCGGCGGCGTGCCGCGCGCGGGTATCGGTGCGCTCCGCATCCGTGCTGGATGCGCTGCCGGCGTTCCAGGCGCGCAGCAGGATGAGCTCCTCGTGCGCCCGACGGGCCTCGATCGCCGCAAAGCGCACGGCGACCCGACCGGCATCCGAATCGTCGATCCCCGCGACGACGCCGTGTCGCTCGATCGTCGATCCCTCCGGAATCACCGCGACCGGGCACCAGGCCGTCGCGGCGAGCTGGAGACTGCGTGAACCGAAGGCTCGACCGTGCAGAAAACCTGTCTTGTGGGTGCCGATCACCACGAGGTCGACCTCCCGCGAGGCGACTCCGAGTTCGACCATCGGGTCGCCGAGCATCACCCGCGTGGTGACGGTGACGCTGGAATCGATGGAGCGGGCGAAGACCGCATCCTTCTCCACGAGTTCGAAGGCTGAGGGATGGAGTTCGGAGATCGACTGCTCGCCGATCATGCCCCATTCGTCATCGACGATGTGGACGAGCATCACCCGCGATCCGACGGATGCCGCGCGCCGCACCGCCCAGCTGATCGCCGCACGACCCGCCGAGGTCCCGTCCGCGCCGACAAGGATCATTCCGTTCATCACACCGCCCCGCTTCTTCTGTTTCTCCCAGCCTGTACGGATGCTCAGGCTTCGACCGGGCCTAAAGTCCCGTCGCGCTCGGATCGGCTCGGCCCCCGACGTACTACGCTCGATGTGTCGGCACGCGAGGCACCTCGGCTTCCCCATCGTGAAGCCCGGATCACCGCCGGCAGAGGAGTCACGTGGCATCGCACGACGAGAGGCTCACCTTTCCGGACGAACCGCGGGCCGACCTCGATCGCGCCCTCAGCGACCTGGTCGATCGCGCCCAGGACGTGCTCGCGACCCAGGGTCGCCTCCGAGCGCTGCTCCGGGCCAACCTCGCCGTCGTTGAGCACCTGGAATTACCCGTGGTTCTCGAGCGGATCATCGAGGCAGCCGTCGAACTTGTCGGCTCCGAATACGGTGCCCTCGGTGTTATCGCTCCCGGCGGTGGGCTCGAACAGTTCATCCACGTGGGCATCCCTCCCGAGCAGGCGCGCATCATCGGGCACCTGCCCGAAGGGCACGGCTTGCTCGGGGCCCTCATCGACGACCCGCGCCCCATCCGGCTCGAGCATCTGCACGACGACCCGCGTTCGAGCGGATTCCCTGCCGGGCACCCCGCGATGGAGAGTTTTCTCGGCGTGCCGATCCGGGTGCGCGACGAGGTCTACGGCAACCTCTACCTCAGCAACCAGTCCTCCGGTGCTTTCAGTCGCGAAGACGAGCAGCTCGTGGAGTCCCTCGCCGCTTCCGCCGGTTTCGCCATCGACAACGCTCGACTCTTCGCGGAGACCCGTCGCCGGCAGGCGTGGTCGGCGGCGTCCGCCGAGATCACCGCAGCGATGCTCTCCATCAACCAGTCCGATTCCCTGTCGACCATCGTGAACCGGGTGCTCGTGCTCGCCGAGAGCGATCTCGTCTGCATGATCCTGCCCGGTCCCACCGAGGGAACCCTTGTCGTCGAGGTCGCCCGCGGGCAGGGGGAGACCGAGCTCACCGGGCGCATCTTCCCCGCGGCGGGCTCCCTCGCGGCGAGCGTGCTCGAGGGCAAGCAGCCTCGACTGGTGGGGGACGGCGGTGCGGATGCGCAGGTCTTCGCAATCGAGAATGCCCTCGGCCCGATGATGGCGGTTCCGTTGATCTCTGCCGGCCGTGCCGAGGGAGTGCTGCTCGTCGCCCGAGTGGCCGGGGGACTGCGATTCACCCCCGCCGACCTCGAGATGACGGCGGACTTCGCCGGCCAGGCGAGCCTCGCGGTGCAGTTGGCGCGAGCCCGGGCGTCCGAACAGCGCATGCTGCTTCTCGAGGATCGCGGACGCATCGCCCGTGACCTTCACGACCACGTCATCCAGCAGCTGTTCGGTACCGGTCTGGAGTTGCAGAGCGTCGCAGGATCGATCGAATCGCCCATGGAGCGGGAGCGGATCCTGCAGGCCGTCACCAACCTCGATGCTGCCGTCACCCAGATCCGTACGGTGATCTTCGCTCTCTCCCCGCGCCAAGACACCCGAGACTCTGTGCGCCACCGCATCCTCGATCTCGCCAACGATCTCGCTCCCGGCCTGCAGAAGAGCCCAACGGTCTCCTTCACCGGCCCGGTGGACCTCGTGGTCACCGGCACGCTCGCGGACGATGTAGTCGCGGTGGCCCGAGAGGCCCTCGCCAACGCGGCCAAGCACGCCAACGCCGGCCAGACCGGGGTGACGCTCGACATCGTGGACGGAACCATCCGGCTCGTGATCTCCGACAACGGCGGAGGCATCACCGACACCTCGCGACGGAGTGGGCTGGCCAACCTCGAGGAGCGGGCGACGGCGCGCGGCGGATCATTCACGGTGAGCACCGGGCCGGAGGGCACCTCGGTCGACTGGAGCGTGCCGATCGATGGCTCGGACGATGGAACGGATGCTGCATGATCAGAGTCTTTCTGGTGGATGACCACGAGATCGTGCGGCGCGGGATCGCCGAACTGCTCGGGGCCGAGCACGACATCGAGGTGGTCGGTGAAGCCGGCACAGCCGCGCAAGCCCGATCCCGCATCGCCGCGACCCTTCCCGACGTAGCGCTGCTCGACGTTCGACTTCCCGACGGGAGCGGCATCGATGTCTGCCGCGATGTGCGCTCGCAGAATCCGCAGGTCAAGTGCCTCATCCTCACCGCGTATGACGACGACGAGGCACTTTCCGCGGCCGTCATCGCCGGGGCATCCGGCTACGTGCTCAAGGATGTCCGCGGCAGCGGCCTTGTCGATTCGTTGCGCAAGGTCGCGGCCGGGCGGTCCCTGATCGATCCGATGCTCACTCGCAAAGTGATCGAGCGCATCCACACCCGCACCGACACCGACCCGCGCCTCGGGTCGCTCACCGCCCGGGAGACGCAGATCCTGTCCCTGATCGCCGGGGGGCTCACGAATCGTCAGATCGGCCTCGAACTCTCCCTCGCGGAGAAGACCGTGAAGAACTATGTGTCCGGCCTCTTGGCCAAGCTCGGTCTGCAGCGTCGGACCCAGGCGGCGATCCTGCACCTGGGATCCCATCCCGCGCCCGAGGAGTGACAGGGAGTTCTGCCGGGGGCCTTCGCCCGTGCCGACCGTGTTGCCGACCGCGTCTGCCGATCGGGCTGCCGATCGAGTCGGGACTCGTTGCGACCTGCCTTTCGACAGAGTCACTCCTTCCCCCGACTCGCTGCAGCCTCGCGGGGGCGTCCGGCCGAGCCGGGGCTACCGAGGCCTCTCGCGGCTCCTGAGTTGCCCAGAGACGAACCCGGACTCCCGACGGCCCGCCGGACTCCCGACGGCCCGCCGGACTCCCGACGGCCCGCCGGACTCCCGACGGCCCTAGGTCGAGTCGGGAGTTATGGCGACTTTTCCCGCCGCCCAGTCGCATGAGCCCCGAGTGGATTCACGCGGCGGCCCGCCGCCACACCGACGCCACACCGAGGCTTCCCCGCTGACCTCCCGGAGCGCGACCAACCGCGATGGCGCAGACTTGGGGGATGAAGAAACAGACTCTGCTGAATTCATCCGTCGAAGTCCCCAACATCATTCTCGGGCTGATGCGCATCGAACCGCTCTCCGACGAGGAGATCCGCGCCCTGGTGGGCGCCGCCATCGACACCGGCGTGACCTTCTTCGACCATGCCGACGTCTACGGCGACACCACCCACGGATGCGAGCGCCGCTTCGGCGACGCGGTCACGCTGTCGCCGGCCGACCGGGCCGCCATCACGATCCAGTCGAAGGTCGGCATTCGCTCGGGCTTTTGGGACTACTCGAAAGAGCACATCCTCCGGTCCGTCGACGAATCCCTCGCCGCCCTCAAGACCGACTACCTCGACCTGCTGTTGCTGCATCGCCCGGATGCCCTGGTCGAGCCCGATGAGGTCGCAGCGGCCTTCGACACGCTCCACAGCGCAGGAAAAGTGCGGCAGTTCGGGGTATCGAACCACACCCCCGGGCAGATCGAACTGCTCGCCGCGTCGCTGAACCAGCCCATCGTCGTGAACCAGGTGCAGCTGAGCATCACGCACGCACCGTTGATCGCCGCGGGAGTCTCCGCCAACATGGCCGGCCTCGACCAGTCGATCGATCGCGACAATGGCATCCTCGACTATTGCCGCCTCAAAGGGATCACCCTCCAGGCCTGGTCGCCGTTCCAGAAGGGATTCTTCGACGGGGTGTTCCTGGGGGACCGGGAGAACTATCCCGAGCTGAATGATGCGATCGACGACCTCGCGATCGCCTACGACGTGCCAGCGGCCGCCATCGCGGTGGCATGGGTCACGCGTCATCCGGCCAACATGCAGGTGGTGCTCGGAACGACGAACATCGAGCGGATGCGCGACTCGGCCCTCGGATCCGACCTGCCTCTCACGCGGCCGGAGTGGTACCGGCTTTTCACGGCTGCCGGTCACGTACTTCCCTAGCAGGGCCCAGCAAGTGCGGTCGGGGGCGGGCGCAAAATTCAGAGGGTGATACGTCCAACCCAGACCACCGTCGGCGAGCTCCGGTCCTCCGGCCACGTGCAGAAGACGCTTCGCGTCGAGATTCGCGAGAACCTGCTCGCGGCGCTTCGCGAGGGACGTGACCCCTGGCCCGGGTTGCACGGCTTCGAGTCAACGGTGATCCCGCAGCTGGAGCGGGCCCTCATCGCCGGGCATGACATCGTGCTCCTGGGCGAACGCGGACAGGGCAAGACCCGGCTGCTGCGCACGATGGTCGGACTCCTGGATGAGTGGACACCGGTGATCGAGGGCTCCGAGCTCGGCGAGCATCCCTTCGAGCCCATCACGACGGAGAGTCGGCGGCGTGCCTCCGAACTCGGCGACGAGCTGCCGGTGACCTGGCGGGCGCGGGACGACCGCTACGCCGAGAAGCTCGCCACCCCAGACACCTCCGTCGCCGACCTCATCGGAGACGTCGACCCCATGAAGGTGGCCGAGGGACGGAGCCTCGGAGACCCGGAGACCATCCACTTCGGGCTCATCCCGCGCAGCCACCGGGGCATCGTGGCAATCAACGAACTGCCCGACCTCGCCGAGCGCATCCAGGTGGCGATGCTCAACGTGATGGAGGAGCGGGATATCCAGATCCGCGGCTATGTGCTGAGGCTCCCGCTCGACGTCCTGGTGGTGGCGAGCGCAAACCCCGAGGACTACACGAACCGTGGTCGCATCATCACCCCGCTGAAGGACCGCTTCGGCGCAGAGATCCGCACGCACTACCCGACGGAGATGGCCGACGAGATCGCCATCATCCGTCAGGAATCCGACCTGGTGGCCGACGTGCCCGACTACCTGGTCGAGATCCTCGCCCGCTTCACCCGCGCGCTCCGCGAGTCGAGCGCCGTCGACCAGCGCAGCGGCGTGAGTGCCCGCTTCGCCATCGCGGGTGCCGAGACCATCGCCGCGGCGGCGATCCATCGGGCCACCCGCCAGGGCGAGGCGGATGCCGTGGCCCGCCCGGTGGACCTGGAGACGGCCGTCGACGTGCTCGGCGGCAAGATCGAGTTCGAATCGGGCGAGGAGGGGCGGGAGGACGAGGTGCTCGACCACCTGCTCCGCACCGCGACCGCGGAGACGGTGCGCACGCATTTTCGGGGTCTCGACTTCGCCGTGCTGGTCGAGGCCATCGAAAGCGGAGCCATGGTCACCACGGGGGAGCAGGTCACCGCCCGCGACTTCCTCGCCGGGCTCCCTGCCCTGGGCGAATCGGAACTCTACGACGAGATCTGCGATCGCCTCGGTGCGACCAACGACGGCCAGCGCGCCGGCGCGATCGAGCTCGCCCTCGAGGGTCTCTACCTGATGCGCCGCATCAGCAAGGAGAGCGGTGGCGGCGAGGTCATCTATGGTTAGCCCGATTGTCGTCAGCGACCATCGTGGTTAGGGCCAATCGTCGACTCCTCCGGGCCCGGTACGGCCGGTACGACGGCGGGCCGGATCCGCTCGCTGCGCCCATCGACCTGTCCGAGGCTCTCGATGCCATCGGTGAGGAGGTGATGGCTGGCTCATCGCCCGAGCGCGCGATGCGGGAGTTCCTGCGCCGGGGCGGCGCCGACCGGGCCGGTCTGGACGACCTCGCCCGCCGGGTCGCCGAGCGCCGACGAGACCTCACCCGCAAGCACAACCTCGACGGCACGCTGCAGCAGGTGAAGGAGCTTCTCGAGAAGGCGGTCCTGGCCGAACGCAAACAACTCGCCCGCGACACCGAGATGGACGACGGCGATCGGATGTTGGCCGAGATGCAGCTAGACGCGCTGCCGGCCTCCCCGGCGGCAGCGGTGAGCGAGCTGGGCGCGTACGACTGGAAGAGCAGCGAGGCGCGCGCCGATTTCGAGAAAATCAAAGATCTGCTGGGTCGCGAGATGCTCGACCAGCGTTTCGCCGGCATGAAGGACGCCCTCGAGAACGCCATCGACGAGGACCGCGCCGCCATCACCGAGATGATGACCGACCTCAATGCCCTGCTGGAAGCCCACGCTCGGGGCGAAGACACGCCCGAGCAGTTCGACGAGTTCATGCGGAAACACGGCGACTACTTTCCCGACAACCCCACCACCATCGACGAACTGCTCGACTCGCTCGCCCAGCGCGCCGCCGCCGCGCAGCGCATGCGCAATTCGATGAGCCAGGAGCAGCGGGATGAACTCGACGCCCTCGCCCAGCAGGCCTTCGGCTCGCCGCAACTGATGCAGTCCCTCTCGCAGCTCGACGGCACACTGCGCGCGTTGCGTCCCGCTGAGAACTGGGGCGGATCGGAACAGATGGACGGGGAGCAGGGACTCGGCCTCGGTGACGGCACGGGGGTATTCCAGGACATCGCCGAGCTCGATGCCCTCTCCGACCAGCTGTCCCAGTCCTACGACGGTTCACGCATGGACGACCTCGACCTGGATGTCCTGTCACGCCAGCTCGGAGCAGAAGCCGCCGTCGATGCGCGCACCCTCCAGCAACTCGAGAAGGCGCTGCGCGACTCCGGAACGCTCAAACGGGGCTCCGACGGCCAGCTCAAGCTCACCCCCAAGGCGATGCGCCAGCTCGGCAAGGCGCTGCTGCGGGATGTCGCCGGACGCCTGTCCGGGCGTCAGGGCAACCGCGACCTCCGCCAGGCCGGCGCCGCGGGAGAGCGCTCCGGCGCCACCCGCGAGTGGGCCTTCGGCGACACCGAGGCCTGGGATGTCACCCGCACGATCACCAACGCGCTGACCCGTACGGCGGGCGAGGGCGGCGACACCACGGCCGGAATCCGCATCGAGATCGGAGACGTCGAAGTTCAGGAGACCGAGGCTCGCACCCAGGCCTGCGTCGCCCTGCTCGTCGACACCTCATTCTCGATGGCCATGGATGGGCGATGGGTGCCGATGAAGCGCACCGCCCTCGCGCTTCATTCGCTCATCACCAGTCGATTCCGTGGCGACGACCTGCAACTCATCGCCTTCGGTCGCCATGCCGAGGTGATGGATATCGAGCAGCTCACCGGCCTCGACGCCCAGTATGACAAGGGCACCAACCTTCATCACGCCCTCCTTCTGGCGAACCGACACTTCCGTAAGCATCCGAACGCCCAACCGGTGTTGCTCATCGTCACCGACGGAGAGCCGACCTCGCACCTCGAGGCGAGCGGCGACGTATTCTTCAGCTACCCGCCGCATCCCGTGACGGTCGCGGTGGCGGTGCGGGAGCTCGACAATTCGATGCGACTCGGGGCCCAGACGACGTTCTTCCGCCTCGGCGAAGACCCCGGTCTCGCCCGGTTCATCGATTCGATGGCCAAGCGGGTCGGCGGCACAGTGGTGGCTCCCGAACTCGACGATCTCGGCGCCGCGGTCGTGAGCTCCTACCTCGGCTCACGAGGCTCCGGCGGATCGGCTGGCGCCGGCGAGGACTTCGACGGGATGTTCGGTCGCGGGTGGGGGCGTTGGGGCTGACCCCACGCTCCGGCTAGAAGAGCGGCCAGGGCATCGCGGGCATTTCGCCATGCGGCGCCGGAAAACGCCCCTTGGCGAGAAGCCGGTTGCATCGGCCGGCGAAAGCCGCCAGTTCCTCGGCGGTGATCAGTGAGGCCAAGGCTGCTCCGAGGTCCCCGGCGAGAGCCGATCGAACGCGGTCGATGCCGGCGAGCTCCTCTGGAGCAAGTTCTTCGCCGAGCCATCCCCAGAGCACCGTTCGCAGCTTGTGCTGCTCATGGAAGGTGAGCCCGTGGTCCACACCGTGGCGATGTCCGTCCGCCATCGCGAGCACGTGAGCGCCCTTGCGATCGGCATTGTTCACGACGATGTCGAAGACGGCCATCCGTCTCAGGGCGGGGGAGTCCTCGTGCACGAGCGTCACCGCACGATCCGCGTGGTCCGTGCCGTCGAAGACCCGACGCCAGCCGTGGTCGGGCACGGCATCCGTGGCCATCAGGTCCACGGCATCCTGGCCGGGATCGACGTCCTGCCAGAGCTGCACCATCCCGGTGCCGAGCGGGCCGTCGCGGAGCCAGGTGCGCGGCACGACACCCCAACCGAAGGCCTCGGAGACCAGATAGGCCGCCACCTCCCGGCTCGCGAGATCCCCGTCGGGGAAGTCCCACAGCGGGCGCTCACCGCCGATGGGCTTGTAGACCACGGGGATGCCGTCCAGCTGCGCGAGGAAGGTCGCGTTCGACGCGGTCCTGATGCGACCCGTGAGTTCGAGCTCACCATGCTGGAGGTCGGCAGCGGGCATCGTCAGAGATCGCCGGGAAGCGTGTGGACGTGCCCGTCCGGGTCGATCGGCGACCCGCAGACGGAGCAGATCGGACGACCGGCACCCACCACCTCGAGAGTGCGCTTCGCAAAGGCCCGAGCCGTGCCGACCGGGATCCGCACCATCAGCATCTCCGCCGGCTCTACCTCAACGGGCTCCGGGTCGAAGGGGCTCGCATCGTCGTCCTCGGTCACCACGAGGGGGTAGGCCTCGATCACGATCTGGGCCGTCGAAGGATCCCAGCCCAGGCTCATCACCCCGGTGCGGAACTCGGCATCCACGGGCTGTTCGAGCGGATCATTGTCGACGAGCTCGATCGGAGTCTCCACCGGCACGCTCGCCGGGTTGCCTTCGGCGTTCATCAGCTCGTCGAGGATCTCTTCGATCTTCTCGGCGAGGAGTGCGGACTGCTCCTTCTCGATCCCGACGCTGACCACTCGCCTTCCGGCCCGGGCCTGAAGGTAGAAGGTGCGTGCACCGGGTTCACCGACGGTGCCGACGACGACCCGATCGGGCCAGTCGAAACCGTGAACGATGGTTGGCATACCCACATCCTACGAGGGGGATGTGGGTGGTTCCTCAGCGTTGCCTGCGCCGCCGCCCACCGGTGCGTCCCCGGCCGGGGCGACAGCGCGCAGCCAGGAGAGGTCGCCGGAATCGGTGTTGGTGCCGATGACCTCGGGTCGACGCGTCCCGTACCGCACGATCGAAACGGATGCCGGGCCGACGCTGATCCGCTGGAACAGGTCGAGGTGCATCCCGAGGGCGTCCGCGAGGATCGACTTGATGATGTCGCCATGACTCACCGCCACCCACACGGCGCCTGGCCCATGCTGCGATTCGAACGCCGCATCGTGATGCCGAATCGCGGCCACGGACCGTGCCTGCATAGTCGCCATCGACTCGCCGCCGGGAAATATTGCCGCCGAGGGGTGAGACTGCACCACGGACCAGAGCGCCTCAGACGCGAGATCCTTGAGGGCTTTGCCCTGCCATTCGCCGTAGTCGCACTCGGTGATCCCTTTGTCCAGAACGATCCCGGCGAGATCGGCCCGGTGCGCGATGATCGCCTGTGCCGTCTGCCGGCAGCGCTCGAGGGGACTCGAGACGACTCCGACGAGGGGAACCGCAGCGAGACGCGTCCCGACCCGTCCCGCCTGTTCACGCCCGAGGTCGTCGAGTCGCACCCCGGCGGCTCGCCCCGCGAGCACGCCGGCGACATTCGCGGTGGTGCGACCGTGCCGCACGAGGATCACTGTGGCCATGTGCTCAAGCCTAGACATCGTCCCCGGGCGGACTGACCCGCCGACGCCCTAAACCGCATCGAGTCGGGAGTTGTTGCGGGTCTCACCGAAGCGAAGTCGCATCATCTCCCGAGTCGATCGAACTGCTAGAACCGTCCGATCGGCAGGCGATGCTCGAACAGTCGCCCACGCAAAGAATCGGGGGTGATTCGAACGTAGACGTAGGTCTGAATCGGCACCCACGGCGGCAGAGAATCGAGTTCCTGGTCGGTCAGGGTGGGATCGAGATCCAGGTGGGCTGCGTGGCCCTTCAGCATGACACTCCAGACACCGCCGTCTGTCTCGGCATCCACCTCGAAGACAACGTGCCGATTGTGTGTGAGCTCGCGGAGTTTCGACCCCTCGGCGGTGCGGAAGAGGATCGTCTCGCCGTCACAGAGATAGTTGACCGGATAGATGTCCGGACGGTCGCCCTCGCTCAGTCCCAGGTGACCGAAGTTGCGGCCCCGCAGCAGATCCCAGCTCGCCGCATCGGACAGTTCCTCGACCGTGCCCTGTGGTGACCAGCCGTCTTCCGTCGTGTCATGCGACATCGGATACCTCGGGGCTGACGATGATCTTTACCGCGGTCTCCTTGTGGTCGATGAGGGTGTCGAATCCTTCGTCGATGAGCCGGTCGAGGGTGATACGGCCGGTGATGAATGGCAGGAGATCCACCTTTCCCGCCTGCACGAGGGCGATGGTCGCGGGGTGATCGTTGACGTAGGCGATGGTGCCGCGCAGGTCGATCTCCTTGAGCACGAGCTTCTGCATGTCGATAGTGGCCGGTTTGCTCCAAATGGACACGTTGACGATCACACCGGCGGGCTTCACCAGGTCGTAGAGCTGATCGAGCACCGCGTTGACGCTGGTGCACTCGAACGCGACATCCGCTCCGACGCCGTCGGTCAGCGCCAGAACCCGAGCGACCACATCGTCCGTCGTCGGGTCGATCACGTGATGCGCGACCCCGGTCGAAATGGCCTTCGCCTTACGCGCGGCGCTGGGCTCGGACATGATCACCGTGATCCCCTCGGCCTTGAGCACGGCGGCGAGGAGGAGCCCGATCGGTCCGGCACCCCCGACGAAGGCGACGTCGCCGGGTTTCGCACCGCTGCGCACGAAGGCATGGTGCCCCACCGACAGTGGCTCGATCAGAGCGGCCTGGTCAAGGGGGATGTCGCCGATCGGATGCACCCACCGCCGGTCCACGACGATCTTCTCGCCCAGTCCGCCTCCGCCTCCGGCGAGACCGATGAAGCCCATCTTCGTGCAGAGGTTGTAGTTGCCCGCTATGCACGGTGCACACTCACCGCAGACGAAATACGGTTCGACGACGACGTTCTCTCCCACGCTGAGGTCGGTGACCCCGTCTCCGAGGGCGGAGATCGTTCCGGAGAACTCGTGGCCCATCGTCACGGGCTCCTGCTCGTGAGTCAGAGGATGGGGGTGACCAGCGGGCGGAATGAAGAGGGGTCCCTCGAGGTACTCGTGCAGGTCGGTGCCGCAGATGCCGCACCAGGCGACGTCGATGGCTACCGCTCCCGCTCTCAGCTCTGGTTCTGGGATGTCGTCGATGCGAATGTCTTTGCGTCCGTGGAAACGTGCGGCTTTCATGAAAATCTGCTTTCTCTTGCGATGATGTCGTCGTGAACGTGAGGTGGATCAGGCGGTGACGTACTCCTTCACCGCCGTCGTGATATCGGCCAGGCCTTTCTTCGCGTCGGCGAAGAACATGCCGGTCTTCGGGTCGGTGAACAGCGGATTGGTGATGCCCGCATAGCCCGGACGCATCGACCGCTTGAGCACCACTACCGACTTAGCGTGGTCGACATCGAGGATCGGCATGCCGGAGACGGCATTGCCAGGCTTCCTCGCGTCGGGGTTGCAGACGTCGTTAGCGCCGACGATGAGCGCGACATCGCAGTTGCCGAAGGCCGCGTTGGCCTCGTCGAGCTGCAGCATCTGCTCGTACGGCACATTCGCTTCCGCGAGCAGCACGTTCATGTGGCCCGGCATGCGCCCGGCAACGGGGTGGATCGCGTACTTGACGTCGATCCCGTGATCGGTGAGCAACTTGGCGAGCTCCGCGACCTCGTGCTGGGCCTGCGCGGCAGCGAGCCCATAACCGGGCGCGATGATCACGTGCTGGGCGTAGGCGAGCTGGATGGCGACATCATCGGCGGTGAGTTCACGCACGTTCGTGAGATCGGCCGCGGCGGCTCCGCCCGCGGTCGCCGTGTCACCGGTGCCGAATCCCCCCAGGATGATCGCCCCGACCGAACGGTTCATCGCCTTGGCCATCTGCAGGGTGAGGATGGTGCCGGCTGCGCCGACGAGGGCACCGGCGATGATGAGCGCCTGGTTGTCGATCGCGAAGCCGGCCATGGCGACGGCCAGCCCGGTGAATGCGTTGAGAAGAGAGACGATGACCGGGGCATCCGCCCCGCCGATCGGGAGCACCATGAGCACGCCGAACACGAGGGAGGCGACCATGATGACCAGGAGGATCAGAAGGTTCGGCGGCACGATGAGCAGCAGCACTCCAGCGCCGACCGCGATGAGGGCGACGATCACATTCAGCACTCGCGCGCCCGGGAAGGTGAGCGGCTTGCCGGAGATGATGCCCTGGAGCTTGCCCGCCGCGATGAGCGAACCGGAGAAGGTGATCGAGCCGATGAGCACATCGAGCACGATCGGAATGGAAACCGTGAGGTCGAGGGATGCCCGGCTCAGGTTGGCGACGAAGTCCGCGAAAGCCACGGCCGCTGCGGCCCCACCTCCGACGGCGTTGAAGACGCTGACCAGTTGCGGGATGGCGGTCATCTTCACCGTGCGCGCCCGGATGACCCCGTAGCTCGCGCCGACTGCTGCCCCCAACACGAGGGCACCCCAACCGATCACGTTGCCGCCGAAGTCGACGAGGGCGAACACGATGGTCGTCAGTACGGCGATGGCCATACCTCCGGCGGAGATCAGGTTGCCCTGCCGGGCCGTGGAGGGAGCGCGCATCTTGTGCAGCCCGACGACGAAGAGTGTCGCCGCGCCCAGATAGAAGATTCCGACGAGGAATTCGAACATGCTCATGATGCGACCTCTTCGCCCGTGGCGGGTGGGGCAGGTGCGGCGGTGGGGGCGGGATGCGGCCGGGTGAACATCTGCAGCATCCGATCGGTGACGACGTAACCGCCGAACACATTCGCCGCCGCGAGCACCGCGGCGATGAACGTCAGCACGTAGGCGGCCGGGCTGCTCGCCACGGACGCGATCACGATCGCGCCCGCGATGACCACGCCGTGGATGGCATTTGCGGCCGACATCATCGGGGTGTGCAGGGTGGACGGGATCTTGCTGATCACCTCGACCCCCACCAGGAGGCTCAGGATGAAGATGGCCAGATTGCCGAACAGGGTGTCGATCATGATGCCTTCACTTTCGATGCTTCAGGCTCTGCCGGGAGAGCGTCGAGCTGCAAAGCCGTGCGGACCGCCGCGTTGGTGACGGTGCCGTCGTAACTCACGACGATGTTCTTGTGCACCTCGTCCGTAGTGTCGATCACGACAAGGTTCGCCGGTGCGAGGGAGGCGATGACGGCGATGACGTTTCGCCCGTACATCTGGGAGGCGGAGGCCGGCAGGTCGGAGGCGAGTTCGCCCGCTCCGATGATCGTGACCCCTCCGGCCGTGACCATGGTCTTGCCGTCGATGGAACCGGCGACGTTCCCGCCCTTATCGCTCGATCCGAGGTCGACGCACACCGTTCCGGAGCGCAGGTTCTTCTGGGTGGCTTCTGAGACCAGCTCAGGGGGAGTGCGACCGGGGACCTTCGCCGTCGTGATGATGATGTCGAAGTCGAGAAGGGCCTTGGCGAGTTCGGCCCGCTGGGTGGTTTGCTCCGCATCGGTCATCGCACGGGCATAACCCCCCTTTCCGGCACCCTGGGCGACGGACGAGGTGAGGAACTTGGCTCCGAGCGATTCGACCTCACCGCGCGATGCCGCCCGGACGTCGTATCCGGTGACCACCGCGCCCAGGCGCTTCAACGTCGCGATGGCCTGCAGCCCGGCCACCCCGGTACCGATCACCATGGCCTTTGCCGGGGTCGCGGTACCGGATGCCGTGATCATCATCGGCAGATAGCGACTGTAGGCCGCCGCCGCAACGATTCCGGCGCGATACCCGGCCGCACTCGACTGCGAACTGAGCGCATCCATCGACTGGGCACGGCTGAGAGTGCGGGGAAGCAGCTCGAGGGCGACGGCGGTGACGCCCCGGTCCGCGAGATCCGTGATGCCGGGGAGGTGATTGAGCGGATCGATGAGCCCCACCAGCATCTGCCCGGATCGCAATGCCCCCGCGAGTGAGTCGTCGGGAAACCGAAGGACGGGGATGACCGTGCACGTCGCAATGATCTGCTTTCGCGGAACCACTGTCGCACCGGCCTCGGTATACGCCGCATCCTCGAAGCCCGCGCTCGCTCCGGCCCCCGACTCGACGGAGACGACTCGACCGTCGGCGGTGAGTCGTTTCACGGCTGCGGGGTCGAGGGCGACCCGGCGTTCACCCGCCGCGGATTCCTTCAGCAGCCCGATGGTCAATGCGGGGGTCTCGCTGCCCGATGGCGCTGTGGTGTCTGAAGTGGGCTCCGTCGTTCCACCGGGAGCGCTGGGAGGAGTGGCGGTGATCGACGTTTCCATGGGATCCCTTGCTGGGTGGCGATGCGTTTCACCGACGACCCGGGCGATGGACAGCCCGTTGCCGCAGCGGTGAACGGCTTACAGTCCAACAGCCGGTCACCATCCAAGTCGAGGGACCTAGGTCCCGAGCATCGATCGCGAGCTCACCCTGCACTGGGTTTAAAAGCAGAGTCCATGCCCGTCGGGGAGATCGTTCCCCAGGCCCTCGCTGCCACCGAGCGGGGCAGGACCGTCGTCATTGCCGGCATCCACCGGGCTGACATCCCCGCCATGAACAACGAACGTGACCTGTTCTACGAGCGCGATCTGCGAACGGTAACGGCGAAAACCAGGACGGAGGGGATGCCTTTTTGCGGACCGCCCACCACCTCGCGCTTGCGCCAGAGGTCACCGTCTACGCCTTCGCTACAGTCGATGTCGCCGTGGATGACCTCCGCGCCGGCCGGGCGTCGGGCTCGCTCTCGATCGCGTTGAGCTGACAACTCGCCTGTGAACCGAGCTCGAACGGAGTGCTGAAGGCCCAAAGTCCCTAGTAGCGTCCGGCAGCGATGTGAGGCTCGAAGACGACGCAGCGCCGCTGCAGAAAATGGTCCTTCGACATGACGTATCAGACGATCAATCCCTACACCAATGAAACTGTCGCGACCTTCGCCGATGCGACGCTTGAAGAGGTCGACGCTGCCATTGCTGCCGCACACAGTGCGTTCCTCGCCTGGAGGGAGACCCCTTTTTCGACCAGGACGGCTGTTCTCGCCAAGGCAGCCGAGCTGTTGCGCGCCGACAAACGTCGCTATGCGGAGCTCCTCACCCTCGAGATGGGCAAGGTGATCGGAGAGGCGGAGGCCGAGGTCGACCTGTCGGCGGACATCCTGCAGTACTACGCCGAACATGGTGAGTCGTTGCTCGAAACGATCACCGTGCCCGTGGCTTTTGCCGCGGAGGGAGAGGTCGAGATCGTGAGCCAGCCGCTCGGTGTGCTTCTCAGCGTCGAACCATGGAATTTCCCGTACTACCAGGTGGTTCGCGTGGCCGGCCCGCAGCTGCTTGCCGGCAACACGATCCTGCTCAAGCACGCCAGCAACGTACCCCAGGCTGCCGCGATGTTCGACGACCTCTTCGAGCGCGCGGGTCTTCCAGCCGGGGCATTCAAGAACCTCTACCTCCCACACAACCTCACCGAGTACGTCATCAATGACCCCCGCGTTCGTGGCGTCGCCCTCACGGGCAGCGAGGAGGCGGGCGCGATCATCGCCGCGTACGCCGCCAAGGCCGTGAAGAAGAGCACCCTCGAGCTCGGTGGCTCGGATGCGTTCGTGGTGCTCGCCGACGCCGACATCGACAAGACAGTGCAGTGGGCCGTGTTCGGACGCCACTGGAATGCCGGGCAGGTCTGCGTGTCCGCGAAGCGCTTGATCGTGGTCGACGAGGTCTTCGACGAATTCATGGAGAAGTACCGCGCCGGAGTCACCGCGCTGAAGATGGGGGATCCGATGGATCCGGCTACAACCCTCGCCCCGCTCTCGTCCCAGGGAGCCGCCGACAAGCTGGCCGTCCAAGTCGAGAAGGCCATCGCCGGCGGCGCCACCGCCGAGACTCTCGGCGAGAAGGTGCCCGCGAATGGCGCCTTCTACCAGCCGACGATCCTCACCGGAATGACCAGCGCGAACCCCTCGTACTTCGAGGAGTTCTTCGGCCCGGTCTCCATCATCATCCGTGTGAAGGACGAGGCAGAGGCGATCACCGTCGCCAACGACTCGCCGTTCGGCCTCGGCGGATCCGTGTTCACCAGGGACACGGTCAACGGGGAGAAGGTGGCCCGCAAGATCGAGACCGGGATGGTCTACGTGAACCACCCGACCATGGTCAAGGCCGACATCCCGTTCGGTGGAGTGAAGCACTCCGGCTATGGTCACGAGTTGACCAATCTCGGCATCCAGGAATTCATCAACAAGAAGGTCATCGACATCGTCGACATCAACGCTGCGTTCTGATCTGAGCCAGCCCGCCTTCTGACCGAAGAACGGCCCGCCGGTGACTTCGCCGGCGGGCCGTTCTCGTGGCGTCGGCACACGGATGTGCGGTGCGCTCGCGCCTGTCAGCCCTTGACCACCGCGACGCTCACGGGGGTGGGGTTGGCGAAGAGGTCGAGTACAGGGCAGTGCTTGTCGACGACCTCGCGCAGTTCTTGGTACCGCTCGTCCGACTCCGGTCCGGTGAGGGTGATGTCGAGACGGATGTCGCTGAAGCCGGCACGCACGCCCTCATTGATGCCGAACAGCTTGCTGGCGTCGAGGTCGCCTTCCGCAACGACCGAGATGTCGTCGACCCGGATGCCGAGCGCCTGCGCATAGAGGCGGTAGACCACGACCTGGCAGGAAATGAGGGCGCCGAGCGCAATCTCGACGGGACTGGCGGCGACGTCATCACCGGCGAGGGCGGCAGGTTCGTCCACGAGGAAGCGGTGCTTGCCTGCGGTGATGGCGGAGGCCACCGAGCCTTCGCCTCGGCCCTTCACCCGGTAGGTGAGGTGAGCCTGTGCGGGGTCGGCGGCGATGCGTGAGCCCCAGGAGGCGCCGGCGGCGGTGAGTCGTTCGGCACGGTCCACCGCGCTAGAGGTCGGTGCTGTGGCTGAGTCGAGAAGTGTCATGGCCACACCATATGGTCGACCGCGCGGCATCCGTCGAGCGTTACGTCACACGGCGTCTCGGGGCGTAACACCGGGAGATCGGCTACCGCACAAGCGGAAGTCGGTGGAGGGCCCACGTCAGGCTGTTGACACCGACACGATATCCACCGAGATCTCGACGGCTGGTGTCGTGCCCGTGTTCTCCAGCCAATGCTCGGTGTCACTGTCTTCCGGCCACCCCGGGCCGGGCCCGTACTCCGTGCTTTCGCCCTCCCGGTGGTCGGTGATCGTTCCCTGCAGGACATAGACCGAGCCCGGTCTGCCCACGTGGTCGTGCACGGGGCCGAAGACCCCTCCGGGGTCGATGGTCACTTTTCGCATCCTCAGCTGGCGCCCCGCCATACCCGCGATCTCGGGGCCGAGGTCCACCGCCGAGAGCAATTCGATTGACACGCCCCGCGACGCCGGTGCCGCCTGATCACCGCTCATGTCATGTTCTCCTCTCGGTCGCCGCGCTGCGAAGATGCTGGCCAACATTGTCCGTCACGATCGCGGCGAGGTCCATAGTCACCGCATCCGGCGCGTTCCGTTAAGATCCTCGGATGCTGAGAGGCGGGCCGATCGTTCGGCTTGCGGCCCTTCATTCCTGGTCGAGCGGCGTACTGTCGAAGTGTGAAAATCACCGTGACCGGCGCAGCCGGACAGATCGGCTACGCCCTCCTCTTTCGCATCGCGTCCGGCGAGATGCTCGGCCCGGATGTCCCGGTCGAGCTGCGACTGCTCGAAGTACCGCCGGCGATGCGAGCCGCGGAGGGGATCGCGATGGAGCTGGACGATTGTGCCTTCCCGCTGCTCACGTCAATCGACATCTCGGATGACGCGACGCACGCCTTCGACGGCAGCAGCGTTGCGCTACTGGTCGGCTCCCGACCGCGCACGGCGGGCATGGAACGCGGTGACCTCCTGGCGGCCAACGGCGGTATTTTCGGGCCGCAAGGTCGCGCGATCAACGATTCGGCGGCGGCCGATATCCGCGTTCTGGTCGTCGGCAACCCGGCCAACACCAATGCCTTGATCGCGGCCGCGCACGCCCCGGATGTACCGTCCTCACGATTCACCGCGATGACCCGACTCGACCACAACCGGGCACTGTCACAGCTCGCACGTCACCTCGATGCGCCCGTCTCCTCGCTCTCCCGCCTGGCCATCTGGGGCAATCATTCGGCCACGCAGTATCCGGATCTCAGCCACGCGCTTCGCTCCGGTGATCCCGTCACGGTGGATCAGGGCTGGGTCGAGAACGAGTTCATCCCCACGGTCGCCCAGCGCGGAGCGGCGATCATCGAGGCTCGCGGTTCCTCGTCTGCCGCATCCGCAGCCAATGCCGCCATCGACCACATGCGCGACTGGGTCCACGGCACGACTACGGGGGAGTGGACCTCTGCCGGCATCGTTTCGGACGGCTCGTACGACGTCCCGGCAGGGCTGGTCAGCTCGTTCCCCGTAACCTCATCGGGCGGGGACTGGCAGGTTGTTCGCGGACTTCCGATCGACGAGTTCTCCCGGTCGCGCATCGATGCCTCGGTGGCGGAGTTGCTCGAGGAACGCTCTGCGGTGGCAACGCTCGGGCTGCTGCCGGGGCAGGCCTAGCCGCGATAGGGGACGTCGGTCCCTTCTTACAGCCGGAATTCCTGAACCGCTGGGATCGCTCAGCCGCGCAGTGCCGGAGGCAGCAGGTCACGGGGGAGTGGCGGCGCGATAACCCAGAGCACCTCCGTTTCGGCATCGGTCGCGTTGGACCACTCGTGCAGAAGACGAGCAGAGAATGTGGTCGACTCTCCGGCCGACAGTGGGCGGGGCACCGAGTCGACGATGAGGTCGAGCTCGCCCCGCAACACGATTGCGAAGATGGTGACGGCGTCGAGGGCGTAGGCACCAGCAGAACCTCCTCCGGGTCGGAGCAGGGTGCGCATCACCTGGATCAGTTCCTCATCCCGCGGGGTCAAGAGGTATTCATCGATGTCGACTCCGCCCATGTCAAGCGGGGACCCCTTGCGCACTACGGTCTCGACCGGATAGTCGAAGAGTGAGCCGATAGTGATGCCTATCGCGTCACAAATACGCAGCAGGGTCGGCACCGAGACTCGCGAGTGACCGCGCTCGAGCAGGCTGAGAAATCCCTTGGTCACGCCGGACCGCTCGGCGACCTCGAGGAGGGTCAGTCTGCGGGACTTGCGCAACTGCCGGAGCCTCGGGCCTGCCTCGTTCATGCCGGAGGAGGTGTCGCGCAGGTCGGAGGGCTGGTGCGGCATCCGTCTCCTACTGGTCGATTTTCGGCGAATCGTTGACAAGTCGCGCGGCCTCTGCCACTCTGCATCAAAGTTTAGTGCTGCTAAACCTCGCCGCCGTCGCCGAAAAAGAGGTCTCAATGTCCGACACCGCCATCTTGGCACTAGCAAGCCTTCCGGTCCCGCACTCGATTGGGGTGCCGCGATGAAGGCCATCGTTTTCGAAGCACCGGGTTCGACGCCCGTTCTCGCGGAAGTGGATCTCGCGCACCCCAAAGCCGGTGAGGTGGAGGTGACCATCACCGCGGCGGGGGTGTGCCATTCCGATCTGCACGTCATCTCCGGGGACTGGGACATCTCGACGCCTGTTGTACTCGGTCACGAAGGATCGGGCGTCGTCAGCGCGCTCGGACCGGGCGTCACCGATCTGGAGATCGGCGATCACGTCGTGCTGTCGTGGGTGCCCGCCTGCGGTGTCTGCCGATATTGCCTGGCCGGCAGGCCCGCGCAGTGCGTGCTGGTGGCCGAGGTGGTTGCGCCCCTCGGTGTGCTGCACGACGGTACGAGCCGGCTGACGCAGCAGGGCCGCACCCTTCACCACTACCTCGGCGTCTCCTCCTTCGCCGAGCGGGTCGTCGTACCGGTCTCCGGCGCTATTCGAGTGCGCAAGGATGCCCCGCTCGACGTTCTCGCGCTTGTCGGCTGCGCCGTCGCCACCGGGGTCGGGGCGGTGACCAAGACGGCGAATGTGCAGCCGGGGTCTACCGTCGCCGTGATCGGCTGCGGCGGGGTCGGACTCAATTGCATTCAAGGCGCCCGACTGGCCGGCGCCGCGCGCATCGTCGCCGTCGACATCATGCCGGAGAAGCTGGAGCTCGCCCGCCGACTCGGTGCCACGGATGTCATCGACAGCAGCAGCACGGATGCCGTGAAGGCGCTGAAGGAGGCGGTGCCGGAGGGTCTCGACTACGTCTTCGATGCCATCGGCAAGATCTCCACCACGGAGCAGGCCATCGCCGCGCTCGGACTCGGGGGAGCAGCCGTGATCGTGGGGCTGCCGCCCACCGGGCAGCATGCCCGGTTCGATCCCCTTGCTCTTGCCGAGGCCGATCAGCGCATCCTCGGATCAAACTACGGGTCTGTCGTTCCGCAGCGGGACATCCCGTGGCTCGTCGACCTCTACATGTCGGGCGAGCTCGATCTCGAGTCTCTCGTCTCCGCGCGCCGCCCGCTGTCCGAGGCGCCGGAGGCCCTAGCCGACCTCGCCGCCGGACGCGCCCTTCGGCAGTTGCTTATCGGCTCCCCAACCCCCATCGAAACGGAGTAGAAGTGTCCACAGTCTCAACGCCCGCCACCGATCACAGCGGAGGCCTGGCCCGCCGCAGCGTCTCTCCCTTCGAAGTGGGGGCTCAAAGCGTCGCCAATGTCGCTCCCAGCGCCGTCATCGCGTTCGGGCCGGCCCAAATGGCGGCATCCGCGGGAAACGGTGCGTGGTTCTCGTTCTTCGTCGGCACCGTCATCGTGCTGGTGATCGCATTCTCCATTGTCACCTTCGCCCGCCGCCGGGCGGGGGTGGGGTCTCTTTACTCGCTCGTGCGTCCCGCCCTCGGACCGACCGGATCATTCGTCACCGGCTGGGCGCTGTTCCTCGGAGTGATCGGAATCGCCGCTGGATCGCTCTGTGGCGCCGGGTTCTTCCTCTCGACCTTCCTCGGCCACTTCGGCGTTACGGCGCTGGACGGGATCCTCGGGCAGATCATCCTCGATCTGCTGCTGCTCGCGGGGGCGATCTTCCTCACCATCACGAGTGTTCGCGTGTCGGCGCGGGTATCCGCCACGCTGGAGGTCATCTCGATCATCGCCATCACGGTGACCCTCGTCATCATCTACTTCAAGAGCGGCAACGTCTTCGACAGCGCGCAGTTCACGCTGACCGGGTCGACCTTCGGTGGCATCGTCTTCGCCGTCGTCATCGCCATCCTCGGCTTCGTCGGATTCGAGAGCGCGGCATCACTCGGAGCCGAGTCCAAGGACCCGTTCCGCGCGATTCCGCGGGCCGTCATGGGCAGCGCGATCCTCGCGGGTTTCCTCTACATCTTCGCGACCTACTCCCAGGTGGCTCAGTTCAAGGGGGGAGCCGCCGCGCTGGCGAAGAGCGCGTCGCCCATGGATGACCTCACCAGCCAGTGGGGCCTCGGATTCCTCCAGCCGGTACTCGACTTCGGCTTCTGTGCATCGTTCTTCGCCGTCGTCGTTGCCTGCATCACGGTGGGGGCCAGAATCCTGTTCGGTATGAGCAACGAGGGCATTCTTCCCGCCTTCCTCGGCCACGCTCATCCGCGGCACAAGACGCCCTCCAAAGCGATTTGGCTCATCGTGCCGATCGTCGCGATCCCGGCGATCGCGGTGCTGTCGACGGGAGTCGCGCCGCTGTCAGCGACCACCTACATCGACACGGTCGGCGTCTTCGGCTACATGGTGAGCTACGCCCTGGTCTGCGTCGGGGCTCCGTTCTTCCTCAAGAAGCTCGGCGTCAAACGCGTGCTCCTCGCGACCGTGATGGGAGTCATCGGAGTGGCGTCTCTCGCCTACGTGTTCTACGCAAACGTCTTCCCCGTACCGGCCTACCCGTTCAACACGCTCCCGTACTACTTCCTCGGCGGCCTCGTGATCGGGATCGTCGGTTACGCGATCCTGCGGGCGCGGCACCCGGAGGTCGCCGAACGCGCGGGTACCTTCGCGGACGACTCCGCCGCCGTCGAATAGGGCGCGTCTCGCTCTTTCCAGGGCGGTTGTTTCGCCCTACCTTCCGGCGCAGGGACGGTCCAGCACTGCACGCTGACGAGACAATCCAAGCTCCAGGCCAGGTCGCCCGCATCACCCGGCTCGTGCATATGCTCACTCGAACGGTTCGGCCCGCCAGAAATCACTCTGGCGGGCCGATCGTGCGTTAACGCGATGTTCTGTCAGTGGCCGATCGGGCAGAAGAGCTCCATCAGGGCACAAAAAATGGGTCAGACAACTGTTGACCAGTTGTCGTGACCCATCTTCAGATCCAGCCCGGTAACGGCTGAATTCACTGCTGTGGGTGATTCGGACAATTGATTTTGCCCCGCCATCATTGGCCACTTTTCGATAGCTCCGAAAGCCATTCCACGGGATAACTCCCGAGATTCCACGAAGCACCGTACTTCCCAGCAATTCCGGGGGAGTGCAGGAGTCCGACGCGATTCACACAATCAGTCGGACTCAATGCGGAATGCTGTCCCCGAACCAACGTGTTCGAGACCGTTTAGGAAGTAGCCGCAGCGTTTCTGACCGCATCCGGCAGGCTCTCCCATGCAGTTTTCCCACCGCACATCTTCAGCACCGTGGTCAGCCGGATCCTTTCAGCGCCGTACTCAACTAGGGCCGCACGCGGCACGACGAAGAAGCTCCACTGACTCACATCGAGCTGATCATATTTCGAGTGTTCTTCTTCGAGGTGAGCACAGAACACGTAGACGTCGGCGTTGAGCTGCTTCCCTGCTGGATCCTCACCCTCTCGGGGTGTCCACCGCGTCCCCTTGAGACCGCCAAATTCGATTGTGAATCGCCCTGGGTATCGTTCCGCTCTTTCCTTTTGGAGGATGGAACTATGACTAACCCTTATCCGGCGGAGTTTCGTGAGCGTGCGCTGCGGATGCTTGCCGAGGCTCGACCCGATCACCTGTCT